>NZ_CP139420.1:2730000-4154274 GCF_034119845.1 Flavobacterium sp. NG2
ATCAGCAGTGTTATAAGCGCTATTTTCAATCCATCTAGAAAGGAAATAACCATTGCCAAGTTGTTCAACTTTCCATGGACGATGTGTTTCTAAGCTATGGGTTGTTAAAATCAATGGAACTTGGAGTAATTCTCTAGTTAATACTCCTGCAAGATGGGTGTACCAAGTGTGACAATGAATGATGTCTGCTTGAGGTGTTGCTTGAGACATTTCAACATTTCGACTCAGATTGTGAAACATTTTTATATGAGAATTATTTTCGTCAACCATATTAGTAAGGCACGAATTAATTCCACAAACATTAATGTTTTCTTTTTTTTCATTTTGGTCTCCAAAGCATCGTACTTCGACTTCTCCTAATTTTAAAAGTTCTTGGCTAAGAAAGTCAATATGTACACCTGCTCCTCCGTAGATATTTGGTGGAAATTCATTTGTAAAAAGTGCTATTTTCATTTGGAATAATTTAAGATGCGATTGATTGTTTTGAATTGCTATTTTTTCGTTTTTATAATCGAGTAGACTGACTACTTTTTATATAATACTTTATTTTACTAAAGTAACAATAAATACTATAAAAAAAGGCTAGTAAAAAAAGTTTTAGATAAAAATAAAGTAGGTAAATAAAGGGATTGAGTTGTTATTTTAGTTCTTTTTCATACTTACCCTCGCCCAAAAGTATAGCTAATGTTTTTAATTGTACAGTTCGGTCAGCTATAAGTTTGATAATACTTATAAATGGGATGAATAGTATCATGCCAGCTGCTCCCCATATAATACCTCCAACAGTAATCATAATTATGATTATGAGTGTGTTAATCTTAAGACGTCTTCCAACAGCGAAAGGGAAGATAATATAAGCTTCTAGTATTTGCACAATGACAAAAACTAATATTACACCGATAGGGTACCAGATAGAATTATAAGTGATCCAAGTTATAGCAATAGGGACTAAAGATGAAATTAATATTCCCACATAAGGTATGAACGTAAGTAGGGAGGCTATAAATCCAAATACAATAGGGTGCGGTACACCAACAATTGCTAGTCCAATACTATTTAATATTCCTACTATGAGGTAAACTAACGCCATACCTTTAATGAAATTATAATAGGCATTTATAGTTTCAGTTAAGATTTCATAAATTAATTCTTTTTTATTTGAAGGGAATAAATGATAGAGAGCATTAGTAAGTAATTGTCGGTGATATAATATAAGCCCTGAAAAGATGGGGATAATTATGATGAAAAATAGAAATTCAGAAGAGGAATATAAAATGTTTTGAACTATTGAAAAGGTTTGATTTCCAGAATTGTTCACGATGTTTTTAAAAAATAGTAATTGTTCTTCTAAACTAATCTGAAAAGAATCAGTCATAAATAAACTCAACTGATTGAATGCTTCCCAAAGTTTTGATTTGAATGAAATCCATTCTTTTGAAAAGGCACTGAGCTGTAAAAAGAGAATGTACAAAATAGAAATAACAAAAAAGAAGACGCTAAATAATGAAATACAAATAGCAATAATATGACTTATTCCTTTTTTTTCCATCCATTTGCAAATTGGATATAGGATGAAACTAATTAATAATGAAAAACTAAGTGGAATAAAAAGTATTTTACCAAAATAAAGAATCAAAGAGGTTAGTACTATATATTGTAGAATTTCGAGGAATGAAATTGATTTGTCTTTTTGGTTCGATTTTTTAGCTAGAGGCGTCATGATTTTAGAAGTTATTTGTTATGGTATTCGAATAACATTGACGAATTTCAAAAAAAAATGAAGCTTTAGTAGTTGTAAAATGCAATTAATCTTTAAAGGTTATTGTAAATGTAGCTCCCTCATTTAATTCGCTTTCAACGGTAATTTGTCCTCCTAGATTTGTTACATGGTTATTAACGAGATATAATCCAATACCGTTACTATCTTCGTTTTTGTTAAATTTTTGGTGTAATCCAAAAATCCTAGACCCCACTTTTTTCATGTCAAACCCAATACCGTTATCTGAAATGATTAATTTTTTTTTGCCATCACTAATGGTGGTATAAATAGAAATTATGGGTAAATTATTTGGTTTTGAGTATTTGATAGAATTTGTTATCAAATTTAAAAAAATACTTTTTAAATAGGTTTTATTGAAATTGATAATTTCAAGCTCAGAAAAATCAATATTAATAGTAGTTTTAGAATTTTGAATAAAAGAACTAATTGACAAAAGAACCTCCTCTAAAATAATTTTAAAATTTAGAGGCTCAATTAATGAATTGTCTTTGTTTTTTTTGTCTAATACAGTAATATATTCGTTTAAGGTTTTTTTTAAATTATTGGTTGTTTCCTTGATAATTGAAAGATATTCCAATGTTTCTGCATCTTCAATTTTGTCTGTTTCTAATAATTCAAAAATGGATATTAAATTGTTTACAGGTGACCTTAAATCATGAGTTGCAGTATAGGTCAATTGTTTAAATTCAGTATTTAATTTGGTTAGTTCGGCCAAATGTAAATTTCGTTCTTCTTCAAGCTTTTTTTTATAAGTGATGTTTTTTGCAATTGCAAAAATAAGACGGTCATTTTCTATTGGAACAGAGGTCCATAATAGCCATACAATTCGACCGCTCTTAGTTAGATACCTATTTTCAAAATCGATTAATGGGTTTCTATCTTTTATTGAGTTTCTTGCAGATATAGTAGTGGTTTTGTCTTCTTGGTATACAAAATGATTAATAGGTTTGGCTAATAATTCTTCGTTTGTATATTCTAATAATTTTGAGACTGCAGGGTTAATTTTTTTGAAATAACCGTCATACCCAGCAACACATAACAAATCAGGTGAATGATTAAAAAAATCTTCAAATTTAGCTTCGGTGTAAAAATTAGTGTTTGATGTGTTTTTAATAATACGCATCATTCTTTTCATCCTCATCCTTAGTGATTTATTTTGTCAATAAAATTAGATTTAAATTGAGGATACTAATTTACGTATAATTTCTTATTTAAAACATCCTTTTTGATATTAAAAAGGATGTTTTACAATAAGTTCTGAATATTTATATGCTAAATATTCCTCCTAAGGCAATAATTCTTTGAAAAAAGAAAAAATCTTGAGAAGCAGAATCATCAGTACTTTTAGTAGTACGAATATCTTGCATGTTTATATATCCACCTTTTAACTCTCCTTGAATAAAGAAATGTTTGAAAAAAGTGATGTTTAGTCCTGATTTAATAGATGTTCCATATCCGGATACATGAAAATCATCATGGCGTTCTTTGCCTAATAGGGTAGTATTTGTTTTTGGATATAATAACCCAAAACCAATTCCATTTGTAAAATTAATTTGGATTTTATCTGTATTTGAGATTTTAAATAATCTTGAGACATCATCAAATCTTGAAATTTCAGTATTAACGTAGTTCAATCCATCTGTGTGTTCATACATCAAAAAATCTGTTGTTAAAACTGTGGGTGTATTGTTGTAATTTCCATCATAAATACTTCCAGTTGCAATGGTTCCCGAAATATTGGCCGTTTGATTTTGTGTCATTACATATTTCATATGGTCAACACCTATAGCAAGACTATAATGATCATTGATGAAGTATCCCATTCTAAAATTAGTTTGTGGGATAGTCATTCTGCCAGGATTTATATAATCAATATGCCAGCCTTTAGGTTTGTCTATAGCTTGCATATCAGCTATTGTGAAGTTATAGTCTTTACCTCTAAAAGTAACATCAGATTTTGAATAACTTTCTCTATTTCCACCCCACGATACAAAGAACTTACCTTTGTTGTTTGAGGTGTATTTTTGATTTTGATCTTGAGCTACAATTGAATTGAAAGCGAATAGCCCTATAAGAGCAGTGAATAAAACAATGTTTTTCAAAATGGAAAGAATTAAAATGAATTCACAGTTTGTCTGATGGCAACAAGTTTTGTCATCAAGGCTTCGAAATAATCTAAATGCAACATGTTAGCACCATCACTTTTAGCATTAGCTGGATCAAAATGAGTTTCGATAAAAATTCCATCTACACCAACAGCAATACCTGCTTTAGCTACAGTTTCAATCATATCTGGACGTCCACCTGTAACTCCTGCGGTTTGATTTGGTTGTTGTAAAGAGTGTGTTACATCAAGCACTGTAGTAGCATATTGTTGCATAGTAGGGATTCCTCTATAGTCAACAATCATGTCTTGGTAACCAAACATAGTTCCTCTATCAGTCACCATTACGTTTTGGTTGTTGCAATCCAATACTTTTTGAACAGCATGTTTCATACTTTCTGGACTCATGAATTGTCCTTTTTTCAAGTTTACTACTTTTCCTGTATTGGCAGCAGCTACGACTAAATCGGTTTGACGTACTAAAAAAGCAGGTATTTGCAATACATCAACATATTGAGCAGCCATATCAGCATCTTCGTTTGTATGGATATCTGTAACTGTAGGGATATGAAAAGTTTCGGATACTTTACGCAATATTTTTAAAGCTTTTTCATCTCCAATTCCTGAGAAACTATCAATTCTAGAACGATTGGCTTTTTTGAATGAACCTTTAAAAACATAAGGGATTTCAAGTTTATCGGTAATGCCTACTAGTTTTTCTGCAATTTTCATTGCCATTTCTTCGCCTTCAATGGCACAAGGACCAGCTAATAAAAAAAAGTTACCACTAGTTGTATGTTTGATTTGAGGAATTTGTTCGATGTTCATATTTTAAATGTTTTTTTGAAAGTGCAAATGTAGTTAGGATTTACGATTTACTTCTTGGAATTAACTTTTTATTTAGTTCAGGCATTTTGATTTACAGGCTTTTTTTTACTGTTAGCCCCATAGGAACCTTCAGATATCCTTTTTCATAAATATTCATATATAATATAATTGGTTTTTTTTGCCCATCCCATTTAAGTTCATAAACATCTAAGAATCCAGCTCCCATTGAGCTGTGTTTAGTTGGGAAAGGACAACAGCTTTCTAGTTTAGTATAGGTTATTTTTTCTCCCTTAGGGCCGGCCAAGGCATTCAAAAAACGGCTAGCATTAATTGTGTCGTTATTGGTGTTTAAAAAAAATACATTTATAGGGTAATCTTTATCGTAACCATATTTTTTATCTGAACTGTATTCTGTAATTACAAAAGTATTTTGTGAATTAAGCCTTGGAGTGGGAGCATTATCATCAATGTTTTTTAATGTTGATCTAGTACTTACACATGAAATAGTAAAAATCGAAAGGAATAAGAAAAGAATGTTTTTTTTCATTGGGACAAAGTATAGCAATATTTAAAATGTTATAAATATTGTAACGGTTTTATTAAGTACAAATATAATGAGAACTTTAATTCTTAGCATTATAAGAATTTTATAATTTTGAGTGAAAGCAATTCTTCAAATGTAACATTTCTCACATTCAGAAGTTTTAAACTAACTTATCTTTGTACAAATAAAATAATTGATATGGATTTAATTTTTCAAACATGGCCTTGGTATGTATCGGGTTTTTTGATAGGCATGATTATGCTTTGTTTACTCTATTTTGGAAAAAGTTTTGGAATGTCGTCAAACCTCCGAACAATGTGTGCAATGATTGGTGCAGGGAAACATACTAGTTTTTTTGAATTTGATTGGAAGGCACAACGATGGAATTTGGTCGTTGTTTTAGGTTCAATGATTGGTGGTTATGTAGCTGTTAACTATATGAGTGACGCCTCAAATGTAGCTATTAACCCTAAGACAATTGAGCAACTTGGCAGTTTAGGGATTGATGCTCCAAATGGAGAATTAGTTCCACAAGCGCTTTTTGGGAATCAAACTTTTGAGAATCCTCAGATGATTTTGATTTTATTAATTGGAGGAATTTTAATTGGTTTTGGATCACGATATGCTGGAGGCTGTACTTCAGGTCATGCAATTTCAGGGTTGAGTAATATGCAGTTTCCTTCTTTGAAAGCTGTTATTGGATTTTTTATAGGAGGATTAATTATGGTTCATTTATTATTCCCATTAATTTTTTAAGGTATGAAAGTATTAAAATATTTAATTGTTGGTTTTGTATTCGGAATTGTATTAACCAAGTCTGAAGCTGTTTCTTGGTATCGAATTTATGAAATGTTTCAGTTTCAATCATTTCATATGTATGGTATTATTATGGTTGCAATTCTTACTGGCGCTATAGGGATTCAGTTGATTAAAAGAAAAAACATTAAAGATGTTGATGGATTGCCTATTGAAATCCCAAATAAAGAAGATGGGAATTACCGTTACTGGATAGGTGGTTTAATTTTTGGACTAGGTTGGGGACTTGTTGGTTCATGTCCAGGTCCAATTTTTATTTTGTTAGGAGCTGGTTTTTATACTATTGGGATTGTATTAATAGGTGCGATAATAGGAACTTATTTATACGGTCTTATTAAAGACAAGTTGCCACATTAATATGATTAATGATGTTAAAGTAAAAAAGCATTCACCTAAGGCGAATGCTTTTTTTGTTTAAATTTAAAAGGATTTTTTAAATTATCTCAGCACTTATTCCTGCTTCCAAGAGTTGGATACATTGAGGTTTTAATTTGTCCAATGCTCCAGTTTTTACAGTGCATTTTCCATTATAATGAACGATAAGTGAACATTGTTCTGCTTGTTCAGGGGTGTGATCACATACACGAATTAAAGTGTCAATAACGTGATCAAAAGTATTTACATCGTCATTATAAACAACAATTTCGTTGTTTAAGGAAGGGACTTCCATTAGGCTAACTCGTTCTCTTATTTTTTCTTTAGTACTCATTTGATTTGGTTTTTGTACTTATGATTAATAAAATAGATTAACT
Organism: Flavobacterium sp. NG2; assembly: GCF_034119845.1. Taxonomy (NCBI): domain Bacteria; kingdom Pseudomonadati; phylum Bacteroidota; class Flavobacteriia; order Flavobacteriales; family Flavobacteriaceae; genus Flavobacterium; species Flavobacterium sp. NG2. Next base: position 2,736,825 of record NZ_CP139420.1, read on the forward strand.
AATTTACGTATTTTAATGATACCCAGTTGTTTCTTTCGAATTTTTTAACATATGTTAAACCTTTTTCTGTACATGAAGCATCAATATAAGGGATGTCTTCACTGTAGAAACCACTAACTAATAAAGTTCCTTTTGGATTTAAGCAATCTACATAAGCTTGCATATCGTTCAACAAAATATTACGGTTAATATTTGCAATAATTAAATCGTATTTTTTGTCTTTTAAAAGTGAAGCTTCTCCTTCATAAACGGTAATCTGCTTGCAATTGTTGCGTTCGGCATTTTCGATAGAATTCAAATAGCACCAATTATCAATATCAATAGCGTCGATTGGCTGAGCTCCTTTCATTTCAGCAAGGATAGCAAGTATTGCTGTCCCACACCCCATGTCTAGTGTTTTTAATCCATCAACCTCAATTTCTAACAAGTGCTTTATCATCATATGTGTTGTTTCATGATGTCCCGTTCCGAAACTCATTTTTGGTTCAATCACTATATCAAATTCAGCATCTGTTTTAGGGTGAAAAGGAGCTCGAACATGGCATTTTCCATCTACATCAATAGGTTCGAAGTTCTTTTCCCATTCTTCATTCCAGTTAACTTGTTCAATTTCTTCAAAAGTATGATTAATTGAAAATTCTTCTGAGTGTAAGATTTGAATGTTCTCCAAAATCTGTTCATCCCATAAATCCTTTTGAACAAAGGCCGAAACACCCGTTTCGGTTTCAGTAAAGCTTTCAAAAGCTGTTTCTCCTAGCTCGGCGATTAAGATTTCTGAAGCAAGTTGTTTTGCTTCTTCTGTATTATTGGTGTCTTTTGGCGTAATAGCAAAATGATACCCTATATAAATATTTGACATTCTTTATTTTTTTGCAAAGGTAGGATAAACTTTGATAGTGTGTTGTTATGTTTAACAGAATATCTTTCAAACACTGATAACGTTTTTAAACATATAAGTCTTATAAGTCTTTTTATCTACTGATTTTTTAAACCATTTAAGAAATATAAGAGCATATAAGCAGAGGATTTTCTTTATGCTGAATGCAAATGTTACAATATAAAGTCTGTATAAATTTCTTTAATTTCTCTAATCTGTGTTTCTTCTTAACAAATACTTTAATAAAGTTATATGACTTATATGTTTAAAATTTTTTCACTTCAAATCTTAACTGTTCTTAAATTTCTTAATTGGTTTAAAAATAACTTAATTGTTTATATAAAAAAAAGCGATAGAATAAACTACCGCTTTCAATATATATGGAATCTAAAAAAATTAGATAGCGTTTATAATCGCCAAAAAGTCATCAGATTTTAAGGCTGCACCACCAATTAGTCCACCATCAACGTCTGGTTTAGAGAAAATTTCAACTGCGTTATCAGGTTTCACGCTTCCACCGTAAAGGATAGTTACATTATCAGCTACATCAGCACCAAATGATTTACGAACAATTTCTCTGATAAATTCGTGCATTTCTTGTGCTTGTTCTGGAGATGCAGTTTCACCTGTACCAATAGCCCAAACCGGTTCGTATGCTAAGACTACATTTGACCAAGATGCTTTGTCGATTTGGAATAAACCATCACGCAATTGGTTTTCAACAACATTAAAGTGTTGTTTATCTTGACGGTCTTTCAATTCTTCACCAAAACAGAAGATAACTGTCATATCATGTTTCAAAGCTGTATTTACTTTTTCGGCAATCAAAGCATCACTTTCGTGAAAGATAGCTCTGCGCTCAGAGTGTCCTAAGATTACAGTGTTTACACCAACGCTTTTCAACATATCAGCAGTGATTTCACCTGTAAATGCTCCACCTTCAGCTTGGTGAACGTTTTGTGCAGCAACAGTTATATTAGTTGAACTCAATTGGTTTACAGCAGCAGCTAAGTTTACAAATGTAGGAGCAACTATTACTTGAGCAGTTGTGTTAGCAGGTACTTTTGCAATTAATTCATTTAATAATTCAGCAGTTTGAGTTGCATTTTTATGCATTTTCCAGTTTCCAGCAACAATTTTTTTTCTCATTTTAATAAATGTTATAATTAGTTTTCTTTTTTTTATTTTAGTTTTTTTATTGTTTTGTTGATTAGATCAAAATCTTTTTCAATGGCTCGATATAAAACTATTTTGCCTGTTTTATCGATAATGATATATCTAGGAATCCAATCTAAATCAATAGCATTGGCAAATTTTCCTTTCATTTGGTCGTTAGCCATATAGTGACTTCCTTTTAGTCTGTGTTTTGCGATACCGTATTTCCAGGCATCGACTGATTTATCCATGGAGATAAAAACATAATTCACATCAGAATGTTCAGATTGTAACTCTTTTAAATTAGGCATGGCACGAATACAATCCCCACACCAAGAAGCCCAAACCTCTATTACAGTCGTTTTTCCTTCATTTTCTTTTAAAATAGATTCAAAAGTGACTTGGTTTTCATCCAGAGTCAGTAGTGTTTCTGTTAAAGCTTCTTTTGTAAAACTTGTTTTTTCTTTATTGGTATTGGAACATGAAAAAAGAACAATCAAGAATAAAAAGGAGGCAATTTTTTTCATAAAATGAATTTTAGCAAAGTTAGGTAAACTATAAGGATTGCCATCTTAAACTAATGATATTTTTGGCTATTTTAGATGTTTTTTACAATAAAATCAAATATTATCTAATGATTTGTTTGTGAAAACGTAATAGTTGATTGTTTTATTGAATATTTGTCAAACTGAAAGCGTTTTCGACTAAAAATCTACAATTTTAAACTGTCACTATCGTTATAATGTACTTTTTGTATAATCGTCCCTTGGTTTAAAATTACAATACTTGGATTCGCTCTTTCTATAGTTTTTAAAGTAGTTGCATCACAGAAGTAAAAGTCAAATCCAAATCCATATTGTTTTTGTGCAGTTGCAATTTGTTCAGGAGTTGAGGCTGTCATACCAATTACTTTGTATCCCTTTTGAATAGCAGTTTTTTGTAGTTCGTTTAGTTTTTCTAACCCTTCTTTTGAAGCGTTTGGTAAATCATAAGCCACAAATACCAATAGTTTTGGTTCTTCAAGTAATTCTTCTTTGTAGTCAGAACCATCTTTATCCATCGTAAAATCATGGATAGGAGGAATGTAGCCTTCACTAATTACTTTGTCTTTTCGATCTACAAATGTTGCTCCCTCAGGAATGTTCATTAGGTCATTTTCAGTGAATTCTTTATCAACTCCGTTTACATTGTAGATAAAAATCATTTCTACTACTGATTTTGGTGCGCCTTCAGGAATCTCCATTCCTTTTTGAATGTTGGTGCCTACTTTATAAGGTCTGAAATCGATTATAGGTAAGTGATTTAATACCCAATATCCCATAAAAGCGGCAGCTATGAAACTGGTAATAGCTAGTATGTTTTGTGTTTTAGAATTAAATAGTGGTTTTACAAGTTTGTAATTAAAAGCTAAAATCAGAATGAAAAACAGTAAAACAATATCCTTAGTAAACGATTGCCAAGGCGTTAAATGCAACGCATCACCAAAACAGCCGCAGTCCTTCACTACATCATAATAAGCGGAGTAAAAAGTCAAAAAAGTAAATTTAATAATCATAATTAGTAAAATCCCGATAGTACATTTGGATTTGTAACCAATTAAGAGCAATACACCTAAAACAACTTCAAGAATAACCACAAATAACGCAATAGCTAATGCATAAGGAATAAAAATAGGCATATTGAAGACAGGCTCACTAAAATATTCTGCAAGTTTATAGGAGAAACCAAGCGGGTCATTGAGTTTTATTAATCCTGAAATAATAAATAAAATTCCAACAAATAGTCTAGAGAATTGAGTAAGTACGTTTTTCATTATAATGTATGCCTTTGTATTATTTTTTGAAACCCATTAAAATTAATGCGAAAACAGAGTAGTTTATCATATCTTGATAATTGGCATCAATACCTTCAGAAACTAATGTTTTTCCTTTGTTGTCTTCAATTTGTTTTACTCTAAGAAGTTTTTGTAAAATCAAATCGGTTAAGGAACTTACACGCATATCACGCCAAGCTTCACCATAATCGTGATTTTTTGCTTCCATTAGTTCTTTTGTTAGCGTAGCTTTTGCATCATACAATTGGGTTGCTTGTTCAAGGTTTAAATCAGGTTGATCGACTACACCTAATTCTAACTGAATTAAAGCCATGATGGAATAGTTAATAATTCCGATGAATTCGCTAGTTTCGTCCTCGTCAACTTTACGGACTTCGTTTTCTTGTAAGCTTCGAATGCGCTGTGCTTTGATGAATATTTGATCGGTTAATGAAGGCAAACGTAAAATACGCCATGCACTTCCATAATCTTTCATTTTATTGTTGAATAAGTCACGGCAAATTGCCATAACCGAATCGTATTCTTGAGAAGTATTCTTCATTATTGATGTATATTTGTCACAAAAATAACTTTTTTTTTGGATTGAAAGGTGTAGAAACAGATGAAAAAGGGTTAGACACGATTTCCACGAATTCTAACAAATTATATGGGGTTAAACTTGAATTAAGCTGTTTATTTTCTTTAAGGAGGCTAGTGAAATTTAATAAGGCCTAATTATTCGTTTAATTTTTTGAAATTCGTGAAAAAAAGCATTACAAAATTCAATAGCAAAACAATGACAATAAACTGTAAAGGACACTTAATTGATTTAGAGATTCCAAAAGTAATGGGAATTTTGAATGTTACGCCCAATTCATTTTTTGATGGAGGGAAATACAAGAACGAATCAGAAATACTTTCCCAAGTCGAAAAAATGCTGAGTGATGGTGCTACATTTATTGATGTTGGGGCTTATTCTAGTAAACCTAATGCTGAGTTTGTTTCGGAATCGGAAGAAATTGATCGTATCGTTCCAGTTATTGATTTGATATTGAATAGGTTTCCAGATGCATTTCTTTCAATAGATACTTTTAGAAGCGAAGTAGCAAAGATTGCAATCGAAAATGGTGCTGCCATTATTAATGATGTATCGGCTGGAAAGTTAGATGATAAGATGTTTGAAACCGTTGCGAAGTACAATGTTCCTTATATCATGATGCATATGCGGGGTACGCCACAAACGATGCAAACTATGACTGAATACGAGGATATTGTCAAAGAAATGTTGTTCTATTTCTCTGAACGTGTTAGTATGGCTCGTAGTTTTGGGATTAATGATTTAATTATTGATACTGGATTTGGTTTCGCTAAAACATTGGCACAAAATTATGAGGTGCTTCGAAAATTAGAGCTGTTTCAAATGCTTGATTTGCCTATCCTAACAGGTGTTTCCAGAAAATCCATGATTTACAAACTATTAGAAAATAGTCCAGCAGAAGCATTGAATGGAACAACGGTGTTGAATACCATAGCTTTAACAAAAGGAGCTAAAATACTAAGAGTTCACGATGTGAAAGAAGCCTTCGAGGCTATTCAAATATGGAATCAATTTGTGGATTAATTATTTTCTAACAAAAGGTGGAAGTAATTTAGATGAAACTTCTCCAAATCCGATTCTTACTTGACTATTTTTACAAAATCCTGTCATAATTACCGTATCGTTATCGTTAATAAATTTGCGTTCTGAACCGTCGTTTAATTTTATTGGTTCTTTTCCGCCCCAAGTTAACTCTAACATTGAGCCATAGCTTTCTTTTGTAGGACCAGAAATGGTTCCAGAGCCCATCATGTCACCTGAGTTCACTCTACATCCATTTGAGGTGTGGTGTGTTAGTTGTTGATTCATCGTCCAATACAGGTGTTTGAAATTGGATTTGGTAACTATTGTAGGTGTTTCATTATCTTCAGGTTGGATAGCTACTTCAAGTTGAATGTCGAAGGAGTGTTTTCCTTTTTGTTGCAAATAAGGTAGTGGACTTGGATTTTGTTTTGGACTAGCGGTTCTAAAAGGTTCTAGCGCATCCATAGTCACAATCCAAGGAGAAATAGAAGTAGCAAAATTCTTAGATAAAAAGGGGCCTAATGGCATGTATTCCCATTTTTGAATATCTCTAGTACTCCAATCATTTAGTATCACCATTCCGAAAATGTAATCTTCAGCCTCATTTATAGGAATCATTTCTCCCATAATATTTGCATCGGTAGTAATAAAAGCGGTTTCTAATTCAAAATCCACACATCGTGATGGTCCGAAAACAGGAGAGTTTTCACCATGTGGTAAAGTTTGTCCTATAGGTCTGTGAACAGGAATACCTGAAGGGATAATAGTTGAACTTCTGCCGTGATAACCTACAGGAATATGAAGCCAATTAGGTAAAAGTGCATTCTCAGCATCGCGTATCATAGTTCCAACATTGGTTGCATGCTCTTTGCTTGAGTAGAAATCAGTATAGTCTCCAATTAAAACAGGAAGCTGCATTTCAACATCCGCTATATTAAAGATGACAATGTCTTTGTGTTTTTCATTATCACGTAATTTTGGGTTTTTTTCGTCAAAAATATCAGCAATACGATTGCGAACTAATCGCCAAGTTTTTTTTCCATCAGAAATAAAATCATTCAAAGTATCCTGCATGAACATGTCATCAGTCAAATCAATGCCTGAAAAGTAATTCATTTGCTGTAAAGCTCCTAAATCTATAGCGTAATCACCAATTCTAGTTCCAACGGTAACAATGTTTTCTTTTGTTAAGAAAACGCCGAAAGGAATGTTTTGAATTGGAAAATCACTGTTTTCAGAAACTGACAACCAAGATTTTCTTTTAGTATCGTTAGCGAATATTGGCATATTGAGATTATTTTGTGAAAATTATTATATCAAATATATCATAATCTAGCTATTTCACAAACGTTTTTTTGTATTTTTGCGTCAAATTAACTAAATTGATAGAAATGCAACGCGACAAACAAATTTTTGACCTTATTCTTGAAGAACAAGATAGACAAATACACGGATTAGAACTTATTGCCTCTGAGAACTTTGTTAGTGACGAAGTTATCGAAGCTGCTGGTTCAGTTTTGACTAATAAATATGCCGAGGGGTATCCAGGAAAAAGATATTATGGTGGTTGCGAAGTTGTTGATATCGTAGAGCAAATTGCAATTGATAGAGCTAAAGAATTGTTTGGAGCAGCTTATGCTAATGTTCAACCACATTCAGGTTCTCAAGCAAATGCTTCTGTTTTTCACGCTTGTTTACAGCCAGGTGACAAAATTTTAGGTTTTGATTTATCTCACGGAGGTCACTTAACTCACGGTTCACCAGTTAACTTTTCAGGACGTGTTTACAACCCAGTTTTTTATGGTGTTGAAAAAGAAACAGGTCGTTTGAACTACGATAAAATACAAGAAATTGCTACTAAAGAGCAACCAAAATTAATCATCGCAGGAGCTTCGGCTTACTCACGTGATATGGATTTTGCTCGTTTTAGAGAAATAGCTGATAGTGTAGGTGCTATTTTGATGGCTGATATTTCTCATCCAGCAGGTCTTATTGCTAAAGGTTTATTGAATGATCCAATTCCTCATTGTCATGTAGTTACTACAACAACTCACAAAACATTACGTGGACCAAGAGGTGGTTTGATATTGATGGGTAAAGATTTTGAAAACCCATGGGGATTGAAAACTCCAAAAGGAGATATCAGAATGATGTCTTCATTATTAGACTTAGCTGTTTTCCCTGGAAATCAAGGAGGTCCTTTGATGCACATCATCGCTGCTAAAGCGGTAGCTTTTGGTGAAGCTTTACAAGATGAGTTCTTTACTTACGCTCGTCAATTGCAAAAAAATGCTAATGCTATGGCTGATGCTTTTGTAAAAAGAGGGTATGATATTATCTCTGGAGGTACTGACAACCACATGATGTTGATTGACTTGAGAAACAAAGGGATTTCTGGTAAAGATGCTGAAAATGCGTTGGTTAAAGCTGAAATCACAGTAAATAAAAACATGGTTCCATTTGATGACAAATCTCCATTTGTTACATCTGGTATTCGTGTAGGAACTGCTGCTATAACTACTCGTGGATTAGTAGAAGATGATATGGAAACTATCGTAGCTATGATTGACAAAGTATTGACAAATCATACTAACGAAGCAGTTATCGAAGCAGTAGCTGAAGAAGTAAACGAAATGATGAGCGAAAGAGCGATTTTCGTTTTCTAAACATTTAGGTTTAAAAAGTTTCATGTTTAAAGTTTAAAGTTTTGTGATTGCCGAAAGTCATTGCAAAACTTTAAGCTTTTTTTTTAGAAAAACCTGAAACCTGAAACTTGAAACTTTTTTAAAATTAAACAAAAAAATCATGGGTGTATTACGATTGCAATTACCAACAGACCCAAGATGGGTTAATATTGTAGAGAAGAACATTGAAGAAATCCTAACGGATCACGCTTGGTGTGAACAAAAAGCTGCAACTAATGCCATTACAATTATTACGAATAATTCTGAGCATCAAGATTTAGTTAAAGATTTATTGGCTTTGGCCAAAGAAGAAATCGACCATTTCGAACAAGTTCATAATCTCATTATTAAAAGAGGGCTGAAACTAGGTCGAGAGCGTAAAGATGATTATGTGAATGAGTTGTATTTGTATATGAAGCGTAGTAGTGACGGAAGTAGAGTCTCAGGATTAGTAGAGCGTTTGTTGTTCTCGGCTATGATTGAAGCTAGAAGTTGTGAGCGTTTTAAAGTGCTTTCAGAGAATATTCAAGACGAAGAACTAGCGGTGTTTTATAGAGAATTGATGGAAAGTGAAGCAGGACATTATACGACTTTTATTACCTATGCTCGAAAATATGGTCAAGGAATCGATGTTGAAAAACGTTGGAGAGAGTGGTTGGCTTATGAGGAATCTATTATAGCTAATTACGGTAAAGGGGAGACTATTCATGGCTAGGATTTAAGGTTTAAACACAAAGAGCACTAAGGAGACACAAAGGTTCACTAAGTTTTTTTTTACATATAAGCCATATAAGTTTTTAACCAAATGCTTTTTAAAACCATTTAAGAAATTAAAGAGCATTTAAGTATGAACTAGTCCAATGTTTTACGATGAAACAATTTTGATTAATTTTTAATTTCTTTAATCTGTGTTCAAAATAAACAATACACCCAATGAAAGCTTATATGACTTATATGTTTTAAATTTTTATAGACAAAGCTTATGTGTTCTTAAATTTCTTAAATGGTTTTAAAAAAGCTATTTTGTTGAAAATAAGTGCATTTCTTAAACCATATCCTCTGGTTTGACCCATAAATCAAACTCTTCAGCCGTTAGATACCCCAATCGAATGGCTTCTTCTTTAAGAGTTGTGCCGTTTTTGTGAGCCGTTTGAGCAATTTCGGCAGCTTTATAATAGCCTATTTTAGGGTTTAAAGCTGTGACTAACATTAAAGAGTTGTTAACTAATTCTTTGATGCGTTTGTAATTGGGTTCGATTCCTTGTGCACAATGAATATCAAAAGAACGGCAAGCATCGCCTAGCAGTTGTGCTGATTGCAGAAAGTTGGCTGCAATCATGGGTTTAAAGACATTTAATTCATATTGTCCTTGCATGCCTCCAATTGTAATCGCAACATCATTACCCATTACCTGTGCACAAACCATAGTCAAGGCTTCGCATTGTGTTGGATTTACTTTTCCGGGCATAATTGAGGAACCGGGTTCGTTTTCGGGTATCAAAATTTCGCCAATTCCAGAACGAGGTCCTGAAGCTAACATTCGAATATCATTGGCAATTTTGTTTAAAGAAACGGCTAATTGTTTCAAAGCACCATGGGATTCTACCAATGCATCATGAGCGGCTAGGGCTTCAAATTTATTTTTGGCAGTTTTAAATGGATGACCTGTAAAAAGGGCAATATATTCAGCTACTTTTTTGTCATAACCTTCTGGTGTGTTTAATCCAGTTCCTACAGCAGTACCACCTAATGCAATTTCAGATAAATGGGGCAGGCTATTTTTTAAGGCTTTTAACCCATGGTCGAGTTGTGAAACATATCCTGAAAGTTCTTGTCCTAATGTAAGCGGTGTAGCATCCATAAGGTGTGTGCGGCCAATTTTTACTACATCTTTAAATTTGGACGCTTTGTTGTGGAGTGTCTTTTTTAGTTGTTCAATAGCAGGGATGGTATGTTCAACCACTTTTTTATAAGCGGCAATGTGCATGGCAGTGGGGAAGGTGTCATTAGATGACTGTGATTGATTTACATCGTCATTGGCTTTAATAAAGGTAATGTCGTCGCCAATTTTAAGTTCTTGGAGTACCTGTGCTCGATTAGCAATAACTTCATTTACATTCATATTGCTTTGAGTACCTGAGCCTGTTTGCCAAATAACCAGAGGGAATTGACTTTTTAATTTCCCTGCTAATATTTCATCACAGACGGTTGCAATAGCATCTCTTTTTTTGATGGCTAAAACTCCTAAATCACAATTGGTGTATGCAGCTGCTTTTTTTAAATAAGCAAATCCCATAATAATCTCTATGGGCATAGAAGCAGGATTACCAATTTTAAAATTAGCACGTGAACGTTCTGTTTGTGCTCCCCAATATTTGTCGGCGGGAACCTTTACTTCTCCTAGGGTATCTTTTTCAATTCTAAATTTCATAATAGGAGTATTTAAAAAGATTAATATTTTTTTGAATTGAATGCGTACAAATGAGTAAAATAGCTATTCAAAAATACGGATTATTATTTTTTATATAAATTGATTTGCTTTTTATTGTTACGAAAAGATTTTAAACCTATATTTGTGGCTACATTCAAAAATTCCGGAAAACATGTTTGAATTTTCACAGTACTTAGGCTTTTTACTTTTCTTAACCATTCTTACTATAGGATTTTGGTTAATGTTTTTCTTAGTTGGTTTCGTTCAATATTGGATTGGTGGAGCTTTATGGGAAAGATACAAAGAAAAGAAAGCTAAAAAGCAAGAATCACTTTAAGACTTAATTTGATTTAAAATAAAAAAGGACTCGATTTTCGAGTCCTTTTTTTTATTCTGCAAAATCACCGCCATCTCGGTTTTCATTATTTTGTCTTCCTCCTTTTTCATTTTCTCCTTTTTTCTTGTTGAAGCGATAAGTGAATGAAAGGTTGATTTGTCGTTGTCTAAATTGTAGTTCAGTATATGAATCGATAACTCCTGGTATGTAAGTTTTGAATCTTCTTTTTCCCGAATTAAAAAGATCACTTACATTTAAAGAAATAGTAGCTTTTTCTTTTAATACATCTTTACTAAAAGCCAAGCTAATGATATACATATCTAAATATTTACCTTGTGGACTGTTTTTAGGAGCATAATACATGGCATTAGTTTGCCAATCGATTTTGTAAGGTAAGGTTACTTTTGACGAAAGTCTTGTAAACCAACTTAAGGCTGTTCGATCAAAATTTTGAGTAACTTCAACGTCATTAATATCAGTGTAGGTGTAATCACCAGTTGTGATACTCTTGAATAAGTTAAAATTGTTATTCAATCTCCACCATTTGAATGGAGAATAATTTAAATTAAATTCAAAGCCATAACGATTTTCTTTTGCTAAGTTGATTGGAGTGATTAAAATTACGGGTGTTTCTGTAATATTACCATCCACTTCTGTTTCGACAATATCTCCGTTTGGTCTTCTAATGAATTGAAAAACTGATGTACTGTAGTTGTAGTAAATAGAAGATGTTAGTGTCGCTTTACCAATTTTGCTCATATAAGCGAGTTCATAAACATCAGTAAAAGAAGGGTTCAAATCGGGGTTTCCTTGAAAAATATTCACATTACTTGAATAGTTAGAAAAAGGGTTGATGTATCTAGAGCTTGGTCTCGATATTCTTTTGCTATAATTAAGAGACAAACTAGTTTCATCTGATAACTCGTAAGTTAAAAAAGCACTTGGGAAAAAGTTATTGTATTTTTTAGTATTGAAATTTACGGGGCTAAGTAGGTTGATATCTATATCTGAATCCTCAAATCGAATTCCTAGTAAATAAGAAAGCTTATCTATTTTAGAGCCAAACTGTGTGTAAAGCGCATTGATTTTTTCTTTATATTCAAATATATTACTGTAATTAGGATTAGATATAAAACTTCCATCTGTTCCAATTTCACCTACTTTGTAGTCGGTTGTTAAGACTTTGAATTGTCCTTTATATCCTATTTCAAATTGACTATTTTCTCCAATTGGGAGCACATAATCCGTTTGGATTAATTGACTTACATCTCTTCTGAAACTGGTTGTGAATTCTTGAAATTTACTACTCGGAGCATCAATTATTTGATCTGTAATGATGGAATCGTCAATGTCTTTGTTGTTTGAAGTTGAAAAATCAAAGGTCAATTTATGTCCGTCTTTTTTGAATTTTTTTGTAAAATTGGTGTTGTATTGGAAATCTTCATCAATAGAGATTTGGTCATTGTATCTGTTTCGAATATAGAAATCATTATTTTCATAATTGTAAAAGTTCACATTTTCAGGGTTGACACCATCTTGTTTTCTATATCTGATTGCATTAGTCCATGTAATCGAGGGTGTCATAAAAAGGTCTATACCTACTGTGCCATTGTAGCCATCTCTATAACGATTACGGGTGTTTTTTTCGTTGATAATCTTCTCTAATGAGCCATCCTCATTTAAATAATTGGTATTTGTTTTAGTATTTCCTGGAGAGTCACTATTATTGTACCCTAGTGTTGTGAAAAGATTATAATGATTCGTTTTGTAGTTAATATTTGAATTGAAATCCAAATTTTTAGGGTTTCCTATCGTTGCAACAACTGAACCGTTCAGTCCATTATTTTTTCCTTTTTTTAGTACAATGTTGATTATACCAGCTCCACCCTCAGCATCGTAACGGGCAGATGGATTGGTAATTACTTCTACTTTGTCTAGGGCATCTGATGAAATGGTTCTTAAAGCATCATTGATGTTGGTTACGTTGGTAGGTCTTCCGTCAATTAAGATGCGTACGTTCTCATTTCCTCTAAGGCTTACTGTACCGTCAGTATCAACCGCAACCGAAGGAACGTTGTTGAGAACATCGCTAGCAGTTCCTCCTTTTACGGTCATGTCCTGACCTACATTGTATATTTTTTTGTCTAATTTAATTTCGACAGATGATTTTTGTGCAATGACTACTACCTCGTTCAGTTGTGCAGCATCTTCAATTAAAGCAATAGTCCCTAGGGAAGTACTTTTTTGAAGTAAACGTTGTTGAAGTTCGATTGGTTTAAACGAAATAAATTCTACTTTGATATTGTACATTCCTGGATATATTTCAATATCAAAATCTCCTTTAGCATTTGTGATTCCACCAGCAAAAGCTTTTGGGTTTTTAGGATTTGAAAAGGTAATTGTAGCATATTCCAATGCTTGTTTAGTAGTTTTTTCAATCACAGTTCCAGAAATTTTAATTTTTTCTTTTAAAATGGGCTTTTGTTGTGCCGTTCCGTTTAGAATGAAAAAGAGGGCAAAGAGAGCTAAAGTGTGATTGAATTGAAGACGCATTTTTTTTTGTTTAAACTATTCTTTTTTGAATGCAGAATAGGGATTAGGTTTAATTCTTTAATTGTAATCTTTTGTTAATTTTTTTAAATAAAAGAATTTAGTTTATCAATTTCCCTGCCAATTATTGCCATGTCTCCAGAGATAACAATAGGTCTTTCAATTAAAATAGGATGAGTAGATAAAATTTTAATAATATCATCGTCAGTAAGTGATTGATTTTTATAGTTTTCAATCCATATTTTTTCTTTTTGACGAACTAACTCGATGGGTTTTATTTGTAATTTTTTTAACAGTTCTGTCAATTCTTCTTTTGAAGGAGGTGTGTCTAAATATTTGATTATTTCAAAATCAAGCTTTTTATCTTCGACAAAAGCCAAACAGTTTCTTGATTTTCCGCATCTTGGGTTGTGATAAATTTGAATCATAATAAGGATTTGAATAAAACTAAAAGGATTAAAGTTCAATAAGGAATTTAATAATAAAAAAACGATTTTGTTCAGCAATAAATAAGAATTGAAGTCTTATCTTAGTACGAAATTAAATATGAATTAGATGTTTCTGGAACAAGGCATAAAAGTAGAGAATAATTTTGGGAAATACATTATTGGCTCTTTATTGATTATTGCAATTTCTTTTATTGGTCAACTTCCATTGCTGGTAGGTGTTTTTTATGAGATATTTATAAATGGAAGAAAGTATCCTTCAGATAATTATGAGTTGATGCATTTTTTTGAGCCAAATCTAACTTTGTTTTTGATTTTAATTCCGTCACTTTTTACCTTAGTTGGGATATATTTTATTGTCAAGTTTGTACATAGGCAAAGTCTACTTTCAGTTACAACTGCTAGAAAATCGATTGATTGGAAAAGAGTTGTTTTTTCGTTTGTAATATGGTCTTTATTTACAATTGGAATCACGCTTTTGACGTATTTTTTAAATCCAGAGAACTATGAGATTAATTTTAATTTAGTTCCTTTTTTAGTATTAGTTTTTATAGGCTCAATTTTGATACCTATCCAGACTACTGTTGAAGAATATGTGTTTAGAGGGTATTTGATGCAAGGTTTTGCTAATTTAGCACGAAATAAGTGGTTTCCTTTACTTATGACATCAATAATTTTTGGGGGAATGCATCTTGCAAATCCAGAAGTTAGTAAAATGGGGAATATCATTTTTGTTTATTATATAGGTACTGGTTTGTTTTTAGGAATTATTACCTTGATGGATGAGGGTATGGAGTTGGCTTTAGGTTTTCATGCAGCCAATAATTTGGTTAGTGCGCTATTAGTAACTTCTGATTGGTCTGCTTTTCAAACTCATTCTATTTTAAAAGATGTATCTGAACCTATAGTAGGGTTTGATATCATAATTCCAGTCTTTATTATTTATCCATTGCTTTTATTAGTTTTTAGTATTAAATACAAATGGAATAATTGGACTGAAAAATTAACAGGAACAATTAAATAACTAGAATAAGAATAACATATACACAACTAACTACAATGAAGAGTATTACTTACAAAAATGTTCACAATCGATTTCGATTGAACGGAGTTTATCTGAACAAAAAAGATCTGATTACTGTGGCTTATTCTTTGATAAAAGAAGGGGATGAGTTCGAAAAATCTATTGGGGATTTTTTACTAGATTGGTTTGATAATAAACCTTATATCGATTTACAAACTTCGGGTACGACTGGTGTTCCGAAGATATTAAGAACAAAAAAACAAACGATGGTCAATTCTGCATTGGCTACCGGAGATTTCTTTGAGTTGAAGCCAGGGGATAAAGCGTTGTATTGTTTACCAACGCGTTTTATTGCTGGAAAAATGATGTTGGTACGAAGTTTTATTTTGGGATTAGATATTGATTTAGTTGCCCCTACGGCAACTCCATTAGAAAGAAATGAAACTCAATATGATTTTGTTGCTATGGTTCCTTTACAAGCTAAAAATTCTTTGGCAGGATTGAGGAATGTTAAAAAACTTATTGTAGGTGGAGCTCATTTAAGTAAAGAGGTAGAGAAGAGTTTGTTAAAAATAAACACAAAAGTTTATGAAACATACGGAATGACCGAAACGATGACTCATATTGCAGCTAAGAAAATTGGGGAAAAAGCCTTTACGATTTTGCCCAATATCACTATTTCGCAAAATGATAAAAAATGTTTAGTAATTGATGCACCTAAAATTTCTGAAGAGAAAATTGTAACTAATGATTTGGTTGAGATATTAAATGACAAACAATTTATTTTTCTTGGTCGAATTGATAATGTGGTGAATAGTGGTGGTATCAAAATGATTCCAGAATTAATAGAAGAAAAAATAGCGCACTCTATCAATGCACGATTTTTTATTGGTGGAATTCCTGATGAAACTTTAGGTGAAAAATTAGTTCTTGTACTAGAAGGCGACAAATATGATTTCAATACTTCTGTTTTTGACGTCTTGGATAAATATGAAAAGCCTAAAGAAATTTATTTCTGTCCAAAATTAATAGAAACGCCTAACGGAAAAATAAAGAGAAAAGAAATATTGTCGAGTCTTTAGGAAGACATTGACTGGATTTATATTTTTTGTTTCAAAATCCTTTGTGCTTGAAATTGACTTCAAGTTCATGTTGATATAAATCAAAAGAGGTTGTCCAATTTATTTGGACAACCTCTCTTTATTTTGTTCAAAAAAACGAATTAATCTTGATTGATTGTTTTTCTGTATGGGAACGCATTGAAAATGTGTCTTTTTGCAAAACGACCTGGAGAATCAGCATTCACCATTTTAATATAGGTTGCTTTTGGTACACTGATGTACTCATAAACACTACCATTAGAGAAATTTACAATTAATCTACCTTCAACAAATTTATAATCTGTGATTGTAGTTGTTGTAATAGTCTCGTTGTATTCTGGTAAATTAGCTTTAATTGTCTCAGGATTGATGCTTACCAAAAAGTGGTAGGCTTCAATAATGCTTTTACTATTTTCTTCTGCAGCTTTTAAGCCTTCCTCATCACCTGAAAATTTATCAGGATGTGATTCTTTCATCGCGTTGCGATAAATTGTTTTAAGGTCTTTTAGCGTTGCTGTTTTATCTACATTTAGCAGTTTGCGGTATTCAACTATTTTTTTCATAAATAAGGTAACTACTTGTCTTTTATGATGAAATCATTACTGTTTGATTTCAAAATCAACAATTTTTTTGCAAAGGTACACTTTTTTTTAAGTTTTTGGTTCACTTATAAAAAATATTAAAAAAAGAGTAATAATACCTTTAGAACTGTTGTCTATTTTGATTATTGCTCAGGCTTTAAGTTGGCTTTGTCAAAGTTTTTTGACTTTTTTGGATATTTGTTATGGCTAATATCGCTTGGGTTTTCGATTACTGATTTTATGGTTACTAAGTCACCTAGAGCGTGTTTTGCTACAACCATTTTGTAATCTAAAAGATAGGCACCACAAAAAAAGTTGTTGTTTTCGTCTTTTTCAATAATTCCGGTATAAAGGCCTTTTTGTAATATTCTGCTGTCTGAAGCTTTTGTCATCTTATATATATTAAAGTGCAAAGTTAATCAATTATAAGGTGGTATTTTTGATTTTGGGTATTCTTGTTATATTTGCTTATGGAAAAAATATTTAGACCTAGTCCTAATTCATTCAAGAATACTTTTTGTGCCTTTAAGGAAGTGGATGTGAATCTTATTAAAGGATGGCAAGCACAATTTCAAAGTAAAGCGGGTAGTTCCTATTATTATACAAAAGAAGGTATGTATCGCTATTCCAATCACTGGGGGAGATTGGCTAATAGTAAATGGCGTTTAATTCCGATGGTACCTGCTACGGACTCAAAGAAAAAATTAGGATTTGCCTTGTGGGAGGAATTTTATCCAGATAATGCCGAAGATAAAATTTATTACTTAAAAGTAGATTACCTATCGAATACGGTTAATTATGAACATAAAAACAATCCGGATTATGATGGTAAAGCTATTCTACGAACCAGTTTTGAAACCACCAAAAAAATAAAACAAATCAGGAATTTACAACAATTGTCCTCTTGGGCTAAATATTTTGATTACGAAGATTTAGATGTATTGAGAAAGCAGATTATTGAGGAATTAGTTTATACCAATAAAACACTAGAGGAGATCAAGGCGGAATTATTACCTTAGAATGTTGTTGTTGAGCCCTGATGGAGCCCTCGTAACGTAGAGATAAAGGCGAGAGCAGGAGGGAGGTTGATTGTGAAAATGGATTCATCTGCTCCAAAAAAAAAAACACCAATCAAGTGACTGGTGTAGTTGTTAAGTTATCTATTAATTTGTTTCTTCGCTTAATTCTTCCTCAGCGGAATTAAAGGCTTCTTGTCCTTTGGCAGGAATAAGTTTCTCTTCATTGTAAGTGTGAGTTACTTCAACTAATTGCTCGTGAACATCGTGCAAGGCTGAGTTGATAGTTCCTAGGAATTTCTCAAGTTTAGCATCAGGATTGTTGAATAAATCCACTTGTAGCTGTCCTATTTTTTGCATCAAACTAGCGCAAGAATTACTAATATCTTCAATTTTATTATAATTGCTTTCGATTACTTCTAAATTTAATTTTTTCATAGGAATTACTTTTAAGTTAGTACTCAGTTAAACTTTTTGATTTTAAAACACTGATAATTAAGTTGTTTTAAAAGTATAAAAGTCTTTTTTGAAGCTAGATTTTTGTCTAGCGCTTCCTATAAAGATACGATTTTCATTTTAAATCGCTTTTTGAGTGTTTTTTGGGAATAAATAATGGTTTAGTTGGCAGTAATTTTTTTATTAAAAAGGGTATTCTTTTAAATTAAAAAATACAAGCTTAATTATCCAAGGAAAGTAAAAAGTTATTCAACTATGAATTTATGTGTTTGGTTGTTTATTATTAAAAAATAATTTCCAATAATCAATTTTTCAATTGAAATGTAATTGGATGTTGCAATTCCACTGTCAATTAATTCACCAGATGTGTTGTATATTTTGTATGCGTTTTCTGTTGTTTGGTTTGTTGTACTTAAATATATTCTATCATTTGTAGGATTTGGGTATACAAAGTTATTTGTTTTATGTGTTTCAATATCTTTAGTAGATAACAAACCTCCAAAATAGGTATCTAAAAACGATAGTCGATTATATAACCAATCAATCATATAAGTTACATCTTGTTGCCCGAAAGAATAGTTTGAGTATATTAATTTTTCTCTCTCGTAAATTTTATTATCTAAAAGATACTGGTATTGGTTTTCAATTTTACTAATTAGGTTATTTTCTTTTAAAATAGTATTTCTATATTCAAACCATTTACTAGAAATCGTATTTGAATAATTGTTAGGGTTTAGTTTTATGACTCTATCGAACAATCCATTTGTCAATATGTCATTTGTAATGTTTTGATTGGTTCCGTTGTATATGGTTCCAAAACATCCGTCTAGATCCCAAGGGATATAAAAGTAAGAACCGTTTGTTGTATATTTAGCTAGATAAATGTTTTTACCCGTATTATCTGCTGCTCTGAGCAAATTTAAAAAAATAAAATAATCCGTATAATTATCATAATTAAATTTATTCCAAATATTATCATTAAAATCGGAGTTCGATGAATTTAATACAAAGTTTGTAAATTGGTATAAATTTTCCCAATCTGTAGTTTCATCATCATTGGGTGATTTCATTTCATATCCACCCCAAATTCTACTACTGTTATTATAGCTAGGAAGACTTTCGAATGTTGAAGCTCCCCAAGAAATACCTTTGTAGAGTTCACCTCTAATAGTTCCATTATAACTTTTTAGTTTTAATTGTTTTTGATCTATTTGTTCCGATATGTTATAAATACCATTGTAGATTCCATTTAAAAACATTTCAACATAATTAACATCAGCTCCTGCTTTTGCATTAGATTCGCTATTGATATAATGAGGTGTGTGCATATCTAGCCATATTTTATTGGCTATATAGCTTCTTAATCGTAATGGTTCATTGTATAGAGCGTCTAATATCCAGTCATCATCAGATCTTAGATTTCCAAATTTGACATTTTTTGTTTCTTGACCAGTATTGTCTTCCCAAAATTCTAGATCGTATGTTTTTTTGGGATATCCTTGTGATGAAGCTCCTCTTATTTCTATTCCAATATCCGATGTTAATACTTGTTCACTATCAGCATAAATAAAGTTTGCATGTACCTTTGGCTCATCAATAATATTATTTTGGGTATCTATCGAAATAATAGGTAATTGTGTGAAGTATAAAACAAATTGAATTGAAGAGTTACTGACTTGATATGAATCTTTAAAACCTAAATAATTTGGTTTTGTATTGAAATGATATTCAACTTGATTCAAGCTTAAGGTGATTTCTTCATAATTAGATAAGTCATTGTAAGATTCAACATCTTTAAGATGTGAAAGAATTAATAAATTCGTTTCGTCTATTCTAAAATGATTTTCAGGTACTAGTATCGTCAACTTTTGTGAAATACAAAACATTGAGTTTAATAATAATAATAATATAACGAATGTCTTTTTCACTTACCTATTATTAAAGATTGATTTATAAAAAAAAATGTATGAAATATATGAATATTAGATAAGTTAAATATAATACTTTTTTATAACTTTTTTGATAAAATTATTGTCAAAATAAAGCAATTAACTCCATAGGATAATTAAGAATTTGTTGAGCACCATCAGCAAGTAATTCCTCTTTGGTTCTATAGCCCCAAATCACTCCAACGGCATACATATTGGCATTGGTAGCTGTGAGCATATCAATGTCAGAATCACCTACAAATAAGGTTTCTTCAGGTTTGATGTTCCAATTTTCACTTATTTCAATGGCTTTTGAAGGGTTTGGTTTTTTTTGAGCTTCTGTTGTTAAGCCTAAAATAGGGTCGAAATAGTTGGGAAAAATGGTATTTGAGACTTCTTTGGTTAGGTCGTCCGCTTTGTTAGAGAAAACGCTAATTGGGATGTTGCGTGATTTTAATTCAGCTAACAATTCAAAAATTCCGTCATAAGCATTTGTTTTATGGGTACAGTTTTGACGGTATACTGTAATCATTCTATCATAACAGTCTTGAATGTCTGTTTCGCTATTGTTTGTTATAGGTAGTGCTTTACTAACCAAATTGCGAAGACCACTTCCTATAAAATATTGATACGTATCATAGGTATGAGTTGGGTATTGAAGTTCTTGAAGAACGGTATTCATAGCGTCTGAAATGTCTTCTAATGAGTTTACTAGTGTGCCGTCTAAATCAAAAATTACGCCTTTAAATTTCATATTTTGTTTTAAGCCCAAAGATAGGGAGTTTGCCGGAGTGATTCAATCTTTTAAACCTTTTCCGTTCAAAATAGTGGGAATGCATTTTTCTATTCTTGATTCACGAGTTTTGGATTGTTTGGCTTGTGAAAAGAATAGTAAATAGCCTCTTTGTCGACCTGGTGTTAAGGATTCAAAAGCTTTTTTTAAATCTGAATTAGTCTCCAACGCTTTTTTGAACTCGTCTGGCATCTCAAATGCTGAAGTGGGTTTTAATTTGACTTCTAAACCTGCTTTTTCAATTTCAATGGCTTGGTAAATATAGGTTTTGATAACGGATTCTAAATCGATGATTTGTTGTGAGTTTGTAAACCGAATTTGGCGTGCTGCTTGCACATTTTCTGTTTGTTGTACTAGAATGTCATTAGTATCTTTTAATAAAACACCTTTATGGAACAGTAAAGCACAATATTCTTTGAAGTTGTGAATTAAGACTACATTTTTTTCTTGGAAAGTATAGCAGGGATGCATCCATTTGTATGTTTCGGTCAATCCGCAATCAAGACAGATTTTCCTTAGTAGGCTCATTTCTTCATTCCATTTTTTGGCTCTGGCCAAAAAACGATCCACAAGTTTAGAATTCATAGTATTGCTGTTAAATATTGGTTTTGGGATTTAAAGTAACATAATTATTTTCAAACTTCATTAAGTGCAAACTGGTCAAAATTACAATTAGTGTTACACCAACATCAGCGGCGATGGCAAAAACTAGATTGCTATAGCCCATAAAAGCAAGTGTGATGAATAGCAATTTTACTACGATTGCTCCAATAGTGTTGTATTTTATTCTACGTAATGTTTTTTTACTTAAGCGAATGAAAAACGGAATTAGTGAGAGATTGTCGTTCATCAAAGCTATGTTTGCGGTTTCAATGGCGGTGTCACTTCCTGCAGCTCCCATGGCTATGCCTACGGTACTTTGTGCAAGTGCAGGGGCATCGTTTATACCATCGCCTACCATGGCTACATATTTATACTGATGTAAAAGTTCTTTGATTTTGTCGGCTTTGTTTTCTGGTAATAAACCACCAAATATTTTTTTGATTCCTACTTTTTTGGCGACATATTTTGCTGCGTTTTCATGGTCGCCAGTGAGCATTACAGGTTCAATATTTAAAGCTTCTAATTCTTCAAGTGCGATTTGGCTGTCGGGTTTTATTTCGTCCATTAACCCTATAATTCCAGCTACACCATTTCCAAAACTTACTACTACGCTTGTTTTTCCTTCAGCAGATAATTGTGCTACAATTTGCTCTGCTTCTTCATCAACAGTTTGATGTTCTTTTATAAAATCTAATTTGCCTACATAAATTGTTTCATCTTCACAGACTAAGCATTTTGCTGTTGCACCTTTGCCTAGTATACTTTTAAAGGCTTCGGCTTTATGGGGTTGAAAGCCTTCTTTTATACTAGCATCGACTATGGCTTGGGCTAAAGGATGTTCAGAAAATATTTCGGCTCCTGCTGTACAAGCCAATAGTTCTTCCCGGTTAGTTCCATGGAGTGTAAATACGTCAGATACGATGGGTGTTCCGTAAGTGATGGTTCGTGTCTTGTCTAATGCAATTGCTTTTATTGAAGCCATTGCCTCAATGTATTTCCCGCCTTTTACTAATACTCCCTTTGCCGTGGCGTTTCCGATAGCTGCATATATGGCGACGGGCGTCGATATGACTAAGGCACAGGGACATGCGATTACTAAAAGTGTAATGGCTTGCAATAACCAAATTTCGGCCTCTAAATGCAATACAAAGACGGGAATTACAAAAACTAAAACTGCCATCGCAATAATCGTGGGCGTGTAAAATTTTGAAAATTTTTCAATGAATTTTTGGGTTTCGGATTTGTTGGCTGAGGCTTCAAAAGTTAAGCGAATAATTTTTGAGAAAGTGGTATCAACAGAAAGTTTTGTCGTTTTAATTTCTATGTAGCCTTCTTTATTTAGTGTTCCTGCAAATAAGTTGTCACCTTTGTGTTTGTCTTTTGGGATAGGTTCGCCTGTAATTGCTGATTCATCCACAGTCGTTTCTCCTGAGATGATTTCGCCGTCAAGCGGAATCATTTCACCAGGTTTGACCTGTATGATTGCGCCAACTGCAATTTTATCGATGGGAATAGTTTTATTTTCTGTTTTTACAAATGCGGTTTTCGGTGCTTTGCTTACTAATTCATCTAAGGCAGATTTTGAGTTTTCAATACCAATATCTTCTAAGCGTTCACCTAGTACATAAAGTACGATGACTACCGCAGCTTCGGGGTATTCACCTAAATAGAATGCTCCAATAACAGCAATGGTCATTAGTAAATTAATACTGCTGAATTTGAGCTTGAAGATTGCCTGTAATCCTTTCAATAAAACGGTATAGCCAATGCCAAGAATAAAAGCTGCAAAAACAAAAGGGGCATATGGCATTGGGATATGGATACCAATGAGTGATAAAATTTCTAAAGCAACTACAATGGTAACCGCGGAAAGAAGTAGGGTGAATTTTTTATCGTTGATTGGTAATTTCATATTTTTAAATATTTTCGACTACTATTAATGCTTTTGTTGATGCCTACTAAGGAGTTAACCGGTCGTATTTATCAATAGTGTGATTTTAGGTAATTAGGCGTTTTCAAAAACTATTATTTTGATCTAAACAAAATACGATAATTCTGTGGTGTTTGCAAATGGAGTATTAGTAAAAGGAGAGA
The DNA here is from genome assembly GCF_034119845.1 of Flavobacterium sp. NG2. Lineage (NCBI taxonomy): Bacteria > Pseudomonadati > Bacteroidota > Flavobacteriia > Flavobacteriales > Flavobacteriaceae > Flavobacterium > Flavobacterium sp. NG2. The sequence goes on from NZ_CP139420.1 coordinate 2,760,334, forward strand.
GGCAGGCTTGTGTAAACCTGTGGCCAGTTTTATATTTTATGGAAAATATTTTAAGGCTTTGTGGGATGCATATGAAGGTTCTCGATTACTCATTTGATTCAGACCGTCCCGAGGTTACAGATAGAAAATACAAAAAAAATTAGAATTGATGTTTTGTATACTATACAGAGTGTTAACAAGTGGTTTTAGTGTTTTTTAAATAGTTTTTTTACCAAATTCACTAATCCTAAAGCAATCAGACCAATGACCAATCCAATACAAAATTCAACAAGAATAGCTGGAAATTGTGTAGCAAAATGATGTAAAAAAGGAAGGTTATGTACAAAGATTCCTCCAGCGACTAATAGCAAAGCTATAGTACCTATAACACTCAAACTTTTGATTACTTTAGGTAGGGCTTGTATCAGTATATTACCGATGGTTTTTGACAAACTATTCTTTTTGTCACTCATGGCGATCAGTTTTAAACCCATTTCATCCATTCGGACAATTAAAGCTACAATACCATAAACACCTACGGTTGCCAATATTGCAATTAATGAAACTACAGCAATTTGTGTAGCGATAGGTTTTTCTAATACAGTTCCAAGTGCTATTATAATAATCTCTACCGATAAAATAAAATCAGTTACAATTGCCGATTTGATTTTATCTTTTTCAATATTCAGTACTTCAGCTTCAGTGAGGTTTTGTGTAATTGCTATTTTGTTAACGTGCTGATGAGGAAACAGATATTCATAAATTTTTTCAGCTCCTTCATAGGCGAGATAAAGTCCGCCGAGTACTAAAATAATAATGATAGCTAAGGGTAGAAAAGCACTTAGCAGAAAAGCGATAGGTAAAATAATTATTTTATTAAACATCGAACCTTTTGTAATTGCCCATAATACGGGAATCTCTCTTGATGAAATAAAGCCAGAAGCTTTTTCGGCATTTACAGCCAAATCATCGCCTAATATTCCTGCTGTTTTTTTGGCTGCTACTTTACTCATTACGGCAACATCATCCATAATTGCTGCGATATCATCTAATAATGCAAATAAACCTGAAGCCATAATTGAATTTTTATTTTAAATGTTTACTACTTGGGTGCAATTAATTAAATACGTCAGTTTGAGTGTTTTTAGTGGAGAGAAACGGAACAAAACTTCTCGATACGTTTCGCCCTCGAAGTGACGTGTATTGAGAACCGTTTTTACTGCTATTTTTCTTGTTCTCGATACAAATTTTTTGCAAAAGCTATTGGCATTTTCTGAAAATACACTCGAACTAACGAAAAATTATCTACAAAAACTAGTTACACCCAACGACTTAAATAGTTGGATTTTATATTTACAAATCTAATACTTTTTGTTTTATATCGTTTCAATGACATTTTCATGTAATCTCCTTGATTTTGGTGTGAGTTCAATTCGGTTGAAATCATTTTCTGCAGCATAACCGACAGCTAATGCAAATAACGGTTTGTATGCCGTCATGTTTAGAATAGCTCTGTATTTTTCAGACTCTATACCTTCCATAGGTGTAGAATCTAGTCCTAAAGTAGCACTGGCAGTCAACGCTACTCCTAAGGAGATATACACTTGGTTTGAAAGCCATGTTTTTAAATCTGATTCAGGCGTATTGGCTTTGATTTGGTTGTACCAATCTCTTCTAGCTTGGGGTAATTCGTTGTCAACTACTTTTTGAAATGCATCTAGATCATCGGCTACGCTAAAAACAACTAATAGTGGAGCTTGATTCACTCTCTCTTGATTATGCATGGAAACAGAAGCTAGTTTTGCTTTCACTTCTGGATTTTGTATAAAAGTAAACTTCCAAGGTTGAATATTAATAGAAGAAGGAGTGAGGCGTAAAACTTCTTTCAAAATCTCAATTTTATCTTCAGAAATAGCTTTATTAGTATTGTATGATTTGGCAGTATATCTTTTTTGTATTAGTTCTAAAATATTCATGTTCCTTTTTTTTATTTTTAGTAGATACAAAGTTAAAAGAAAGACAGCACACTCGATTTCGAACAATAATTATTTTTAAAAAAATACTTCAGAGAACGGGTTATGCAGAATGACTAGTAAATCAGTTACCACCAAACAATAAAAAACTCTATGTAGGTTCCTTGCTGTTGTTGCCAGCATAATGGAGCTTGTTTTTCCTGCATAGAAGTTCTTAGCTGCTCTTTGATAGTATTGAAATCATGCCAAATCTCATTTTCGGAAGGATCAATTCCCCAAGCAGTTTTTGAAGGTAAGTAGTATCGTTTATCAGGACTATCAAGCCTTATAAATGTTTCTAAATTCAAATAATATCCTTTGATGGCTTTTTGGTAGACCGAATCTAGTTTTTGTTTAAAATCATAAGGAACGAATAGAGAAACCAGTAAACATAAGGCTTGGGAAACCTGTGAAATGCCAATGTTTTGAAGTTGTGAAACAGTACAAGGGTTATATAACAAAGGAAATTGTTTAGTCCTTAATTTGCCTAATTTTTCAATTAAAGAATCATTTCTGTTAGGGCCAATCCAGTTATGAGTTGCTTCGGTAGAAATGCTAGGATCAAATAAATAGAATTTATAAGCCAACTCTAAATGAATCAATTGTTTTTCCTTTATGTCTTCAATGATAAAATCAATTTCGCCTATGGTTTGTTGGTGCTCCAGTATTTGAATATTTTCATATACTATCTTGTAATTTAGGGATGATTGAATCAAATGCGAAACTATTCTTTCAGCTAAATGTCCCAACCGAATGTTGGTAGGAAGTTGAAAATCCAACTCTTTTGGAATCTGTAAATGAGATAAATCAAATGTTGGAAAGCCCGTAACGCTACTGTCTAAACTTTCCGTATTTAAAATGGATGTTATTCTTGATTTGGTGTTCATTTGATTGCGAATTACTGTTTGATGAAGATAGTACAATTTATGAAAATAACGGTTTAATTTTAGCCCTGATCGAGCCGATATCCTCGTGCAGCGGAGCGGAACGAGATAAAGGCGAGAGCAGGAGAGAAGTCTATTGTGGAAATAGGTGGTTTTGCTCCAAAAAAAAACACTAGCCATTCGACTAGTGTTTTAGGGGTTCTCGATACAAATTTTATAAAAAAGCTATTCACATTTTTTAAAAATTCACTCGAACTGACGTTGTTGTTTAATTGTTTGACTCACTTTGGTTTCTAAATACCAATTGACCGTCAAAGCAATCCAGCAGAATGATGCTCTCTGTAGCAATTTTACCACTTAAAATCTCTTTGGAGAGTTTGTTTAATACATCCTTTTGAATGACTCTTTTTACTGGTCGAGCACCAAATTGTGGGTCGTATCCTTTTTCCGAAAGATAAGCAATGGCTTCGGGTGTGGCGTCGAGCGTAATGTTTTGCTGTGCCAACATTTTGAATACATTCTTTAATTGTAAGCCAACAATTTCTGAAATATTTTCGGTTGATAAAGGCGTAAACATGACAATTTCATCAATACGGTTCAAAAATTCAGGTCGCACAGTCTGTTTTAGTAAACCGAGGACTTCAATTTTTGCCGCTTCGGTTACAGCCTCGATATTGCCTTTGAGGTTGTCGAACTTTTCTTGAATGATATGGCTTCCCATGTTTGAAGTCATGATGATAATTGTATTTTTGAAATCGGCCAAACGACCTTTGTTATCCGTTAACCTTCCTTCATCGAGCACTTGAAGCAAAATGTTGAATGTATCAGGATGCGCTTTTTCAATCTCGTCTAGTAATATTACAGAATATGGTTTTCTTCGCACGGCCTCGGTCAGCTGTCCACCTTCGTCATAACCTACGTATCCTGGAGGCGCACCGACTAATCGACTCACGCTATGGCGTTCTTGGTACTCACTCATATCGATACGCGTCATGGCATTTTCGTCGTCAAATAAGTATTCAGCGAGAGCTTTAGCAAGTTCTGTTTTACCCACACCGGTGGTTCCTAGGAATAAGAAGGTACCCACAGGCTTTTTCATATCTTGTAAGCCCGCACGAGAACGACGAACCGCATCACTAATCGCCTCGATGGCTTCTTCTTGGCCTACAACACGGTGATGTAATTCTTCTTCTAGATGCAATAGTTTTTCGCGTTCTCCTTGGAGCATTTTCATTACAGGAATTCCAGTCCATTTGGCCACTACTTCGGCTATGTCTTCACGGGTAACCTCTTCTTTAATCAAAGAACTTCCACCAGCTTGGTTTTCGGCTAATTCTTTATGTAGTTGCTCTAGTTTTTCTTGAGCTTCTTTGATTTTTCCATAACGAATTTCGGCTACTTTTCCATAATCTCCATCACGTTCGGCACGTTCTGCCTCATGTTTAAAGTCTTCGATTTGAGTTTTTATAGTCTGAATATTATCGACTACTTCTTTTTCTGTTTTCCATTTTGAAAAAATCTGGTTGCGTTCTTCTTTGAGGTTTGCCAAATCCATGCCTAGGATTTTGATTTTGCTTTCGTCTTTTTCGCGTTTGATGGCTTCGATTTCGATTTCGAGCTGCATGATTTTACGGTCTAAAACATCCAATTCTTCGGGTTTTGAATTGATTTCCATTCGGATTTTTGATGCCGCCTCGTCCATTAAGTCAATCGCCTTATCGGGTAAAAAACGGTTGGTGATATAGCGTTGTGACAATTCAACTGCTGCTATAATAGCATTATCCTTGATTTGAACTTTATGATGTGTTTCATATTTTTCTTTGATACCACGAAGGATTGAAATAGCGCTTTCAGTATCAGGTTCTTCGATAAACACTTTTTGGAAACGTCTTTCGAGTGCTTTGTCTTTTTCGAAATATTTTTGGTATTCGTCCAATGTCGTTGCCCCGATGGCACGCAATTCTCCACGAGCTAAGGCTGGTTTCAAAATATTAGCCGCATCCATAGCTCCTTCGCCACCACCAGCACCTACCAGTGTGTGTATTTCGTCAATAAAAAGCACGATATCACCTTCGGCAGCTGTTACTTCTTTTACAACAGATTTTAAACGTTCTTCAAATTCACCTTTGTACTTGGCACCTGCAATCAAGGCTCCCATATCAAGAGAGAAAACTATTTTATCTTTTAAGTTCTCTGGTACATCTCCATCTACGATACGATGTGCTAATCCTTCAGCAATGGCAGTTTTACCTACACCAGGTTCCCCCACAAGCATAGGGTTGTTTTTAGTACGACGGGTAAGAATTTGTAATAGCCTGCGTATTTCTTCATCACGACCAATTACAGGATCGAGTTTGCCTGCTTTGGCCAGCTGATTTAGATTTTTGGCATATTTGTTTAATGCATTGTAGGTTTCTTCAGCGGATGCCGAAGTAACACGTTCGCCTTTTCTAAGTTCATCAATAGCGGCTTTTAGTCCTTTTTCGGTTACACCTTGGTCTTTTAGGATTTGAGCGACTTTGCTTTTTGAGGCAAAAATAGCAAGAATTAAATGTTCGATAGAAACGTATTCATCGTTCATTTTTTGCGCTATATTTTCAGCTTCATTCAATGCAGTTCCAGCTGCTCTCGAAAATTGAATATCACCTCCTGTAACTTTAGGAAAACTAGCAATGGTACTATCCAAAATTTGTAAAAACATTGGAACATTTACATTGAGTTTTTTCAAAATAAAGGGTGCGACATTTTCATCTACTTCAAAGATTGCTTTAAAGAGATGTTCGTTTTCTATTTGTTGCTGTCCCACTCGTTGGGTGAGCTGTTGCGAAAGCTGAATAGCTTCCTGCGATTTTATGGTAAATTTATTAATGTTCATTTTTTATATTTTTTAAATGTTTAATTTGAATTAGCTAACTTTGTAAACTAGTGGACAAATTACATTCCATATCAAATTTACAGACAAAACGACGTGAAAAAGATGATTTTTATCAGTTTTAAGTGTCAAATAGTCATAAAATCCGTCAAAACATGAGTTTTTTAAAAAACATCTTCGGGAGTAGTGATACTCCAAAACAAAATGAAACCAAAATTAACTGGACAGAATTATTGCATTTGGGTCAGTTAGATGAGTTAGAAGCTTTATCAGAACAAAATCCAATTGCGATTTTCAAGCACAGTACACGTTGTAGTATCAGCCGTATGGCTTTGAAGCAATTCGAAAACGAGTTTGATTCGGCTGAGAAAGTGACCCCTTATTTCTTAGATTTAATTGAGTACCGTGAAATTTCGAATGAGATAGCGTCTCGTTTTGGAGTAACGCATCAATCACCACAATTAATTGTGATACAAAATGGAAAAACGGTTTATCATGCTTCGCATAGTGATATTGATGCTGAGGTTTTGAAGAGCCTTTAGTTTTTTAAAGAAACTTTGTCTACGCTCAGTGCAAGCTCGAGTCATAGGTTTTTCTTTGTGTTCAAGACGCTTTGCTTAGGATAAAAAATCATAACTATAAGTGTCTTTAAAAATTTAAAGCCCCGAATTCACGAATTAAAACAGTTTAATTTGTGAATTCGTGGCTTATTTTTTATCCTAAGAATTTGGCTTTTGTTTCGGGAGTAGGGATCATGCAGCTTTCTTTTTTTCCGTACCAGCGGTATCTGTTTTTAGCAATATAATCATAAGCGATATCGCTTAAGGCAGAAGGTAAAATATTGAAAATACTTAATAAACCTATCATGCCTCCTAAATAACTTGCAATATTCAAAGCGGCTTGGGACTTATAGTAATAAGCATTTCCCGGTTCGTATAGAATGATACTATCAGTTTTATTAGTGTCGATGCCAAGATATTGTATGATTTCTTTTCCTAGTTCAGACTGCAACGCCACAAAACGAAAAACATCCTTTTTGTCGTTTTTGAGAATAAACTGGACCGAAGTATCACAAAGATTACATACCCCATCAAAGAGAATGATTTTTTTGTCTTTCTGTAGGTTTTGTATTTGTTGTAGAGTCATTAGGGGTTTATTTTTTATTACAAATTACGTCCATTTTTACAAATACGAAAAGTAATTTGCGACAATAACCTATTTGTTCTTTAAAATCTTTTTACCGCCAAGCTTAATTGTTCTTATATGACTTATATGTTTTAAAATTCAACGCAAAGGATGTAAATAACAGTATGTGTTTTAGAACACAGATTACCACAGATTAGAATAATTTACACAGATTTTTATCAAATCCTTTGTGCTATCACTTATTTGTACTTTAATTTTATTCACTCCCAAATTTATCTGTTCTTATATGGCTAATATGTTTTAAAATTCAACGCTAAGGATGTAAATAGCATTATGTTTTTAGAACACAAATTACCACAGATTAAAGAAATTTACACAGATATTGAAAGATTATTTTTTACGTTTAAACTTATTTGTTCTTTAAATTTTGTCAATCCATAAGCTTATCTGTTCTTATATGGCTCATATGTTTTAAAACTCAACACAAAGTATGTAGACATTATGTTTTTTTTTTACCAATACCTCTAAAAAAAAAACACTCTAAAAACGAATTCTTAGAGTGTTTGATAAAATATATTATGTTGGATTTACAAATATTCTCCGTGTTGAGAGATGTCTAATCCTAATTCTTCTTTGTCTTCAGTTACTCTTAGAGGAGTAATTTTGTTTACGATAAAGAATAATGCGTATGAACCTATAAAGGCAAATGCAGACACCATGATTAAAGCCGTTAATTGAGTAACGAAAAGTGTTGTTTCTCCAAAGATTAACCCTTGGTCAGTAACTGCTGGATTTATTGATTTTGATGCAAAAACACCTGTTAATAACATACCAGTCATACCACCTACACCATGACAAGCAAATACATCAAGAGAGTCATCAATTTTTCCTCCTTTATGGAAAAGACTCACCATATAGTTACTAACAACACTACTGAAAATACCAATAAAAATAGCATGTGGAATACTTACGAAACCTGCAGCAGGAGTTATGGCAACAAGACCAACAACAGTTCCAATACAAGCGCCCATAGCAGAAAGTTTGTGGCCTAATATTTTGTCTATAAATACCCAAGCCATACCTGCAGCAGCAGCAGCAACAGTTGTAGTTCCTAGTGCTTGAACTGCTAAACTATTTGCTCCTAATGCAGAACCTGCATTGAATCCAAACCATCCAAACCATAATAATCCAGTTCCTAATAATACATAGGTAATACGAGCTGGATTTACTTTTTGAACTTTTCTTTTTCCTAAGAACATTGCTCCAGCAAGTGCAGCCCATCCTGCGCTCATATGTACTACTGTTCCTCCTGCAAAGTCTAATACTCCCATTTTGAAGAATAAACCGTCTGCATGCCAAGTCATATGACACAATGGAGTGTAGATTACTAATATGAATAATACCATAAACAACATATAGGCCCAAAAACGAATTCTTTCAGCGAAAGCACCTGTAATTAAGGCAGGAGTAATAATGGCAAATTTTGCTTGAAATAATGCAAATAATAGAAATGGTATTGTTCCCCAAGCGGTTGTGGCACCTACACCTTGGAACATGAAAAATTCTGTTGGATCACCGATGTAACCACCAATTGAAGTTCCAAATGACATACTGAAAGCAACTACAACCCAAAGAATGGTTACAATAATCATAGCCATATAACTTTGCAACATCGTACTGATGACATTTTTCTTACCAACCATACCTCCGTAAAAGAATCCTAATCCAGGAGTCATAAGAAGTACTAGGGCAGTTGCAACAATCATCCATGCTGTATCTCCCGAGTCAAATACAACTGGTTCAGCTGGAACAGAGTTTCCGTTTAAAAAGTAATTTGAAAAAAAGGTAAGTATCGAAAGTGCAATTAAGATAATACCAAGAACAACTTTTCTCATATTGATTTTTTTGTTTTAATTATTGGTTATTTTTTGGGCAAATGTATAAAATTAATAATCACCCCCTGATTGAAAGTAGGGTTTTGATTTTATTTTTATGTTTTTTTTAAATACACCCCCTTGTTTTTGGTCTATTTTTTAAAAATAGTCTATAAAGTTAGGATTTGATAATTCTGATAAGCTTTTCAGAGCTTTAAATCTAGTTTTTACATTAAAAACAGCATGAAAATAGTAATAATGTGACTACAGTTTGTATGGTTGTTATTGTGTTTAAGTTAGTAAATGATTATCATCCAATTGTTTTTTCAATATAATCAGAGTTTAGAAGGTAGAGAGCTCCCATATATCTTACTTTAAACGAAACCAAGTCTCCTATTTTATATTTTTTATTTGAATTTGAGATATCAATCACTAACATGTCAGAACTAGCATCGACAATGCTAATGTCCTCGTCTTCGGCTTCTAGGTATTGTGGTTGCATGTCTAATAATCCTACGTCCAGGATGGCACGAAGTGAAGTTGCTCCATAATCAGTAGAATCATCCATTGAGAAGGCGTTACCAGCTACATTTTCACCCAATTCTCCTGTAGGAGTATCGGGTTTTTCGGTGATTTCTATAATTTCGGTAAATAATTTAAAGACATCATTATGCATGCCTTCTATGGTTTCGCCAGTAAAAAGGTCTTTGCCAAAAAATAGAGCCTCGCCAATTCGGAAATGATTGACCGCCATCGGACGTGCATTTTTTAAAATCAACGGAACAGCTACTGAAGTACCTCCAGAAACCCAAGGAATCGTGATGTTAAATTTGGCTTCAATCAATTGTTTGTATAAACTCAATTGAATCAGTTTGTCTTGAGTAGGCATTACGCCGCTTAGACAATTCAAATTGGTGCCAATACCTCTAATTTCGATATTGGGTAATTGTATAATTTCACCGTAAAACGAAATCAATTCTTCGCCCATGACGCCTTCACGCAAATCGCCCATTTCAATCATGATGATGATTTTATGCGTTTTGTTTTGTTTTTTTGCTTCTTCTGATAGTAATTTGATGGTATAAATTTCGGTATTGAAACTAACATCAGCATATTGTACAATTTCAGGAATGCTTCTTTGGGCAGGTGGTTTGATATAAACGGTCTGGATGTCAGGATTGATTTCTTTGATTTTCCTTAAATTGCTCACACGGGAATCGTGAATTTCAGTTACACCCAAAGCAATTACTTCTTTAAGATAAATGGTATTTCCACATAATAATTTAGAAACGACTCCCCAATCAATATTTCGGGATTTGAAAATATCGTCTAAAAAATGGTAGTTTTCTTCTAATTTGTTTCGGTATAATTTTATAAAGGCCATTATTCTATTATTTTTCTAGGTATTGTTTTCGAAATTCGGGTTAATAGTTCGTAATTCAATTGATTGCTAAAATCACTAAAAGAGGCGACCGAAACCGTTAGTCCGTTTTGATTTCCTATTAGGACTACTTCGTCTTCTTTTTTAACTTTTTCAATATCGGTTACATCAACGCTCATCATGTTCATGTTGACAGAGCCTACCACAATACAGCGATGTCCGTTGATGAGAACGCGACCTTGGTTGCTTAAAGAACGGCTGTATCCGTGAGCATACCCAATGGGAATCACTGCGATTTTCATTTTTCTTTCGGCTAAGAAACTGGTGCCATAACCTATAAATTCGCCACTATTGACTATTTTGAGATTCATTATTTTACTTTTCCAAGAAATGACACGTTGTAACGGGTCGATTTTACTTTTCTTTGAATTGAGGTAATTGACAAAAACTTCTGGGCTAGGCCATAAACCGTATTGCATGATGCCTATTCGAACCAAATCCATTCGGGTCTCAGGAAACATCATCGAAGCAGCTGAGCAAGCTGAATGTTTGATTTCAGGTTGAATTCCGTGGTTGCAAATGTATTGGTACATTTCTTCAAATCGCTTGATTTGCTTATCTACTCGGTAGTAATTAGCAATACTTTCGGCACCAGCATAATGAGTGCATAAACCTTTAAAAACAAGATGTTCACTTTCCCTTTTTAGTGTTTCAATAATGCTATTGAGGTCTCTTTTTTCAAACCCCGTTCGATGCATTCCTGTTTCTAATTCGATGTGAATTTTGGCTTTTTTGTGGAGTTTTTTAGCTGATTTTAAGGCTTTGGTCAAACGAATTTTGTTAAAAACAAAGAATTCAACCTCATTTTCAATTGCCCAATCCATATCTTGCTCATTGACTAATCCCATAACCATGATGGTAACTCGATGCTGTAATTGGGCTCTAATAGATTTGGCTTCTTCCACGTCAAAAACCGAGAAATGCCTCAACCCACATTCGTAAGCCATATTTACAAATTCGGCAATACCATGTCCGTAAGCATTTCCTTTGACAACAGAGGAGAGAATCACCTTTTTTCCAAATGTTTTTTTTAGAAAATCAATGTTTTTTTGATAAGCTGATTTGTTGAGTTCTATGATTGAATTAGTGTGCATCGGTAATTTGTTTGACTATTTGATGAAAGATGTTGACTCCAGTGGGAATAATGCCATCTGGGAAATCATAATCAGGATTGTGTAGGGCAGGAGTGTCAATTCCAGCTCCCAAACCAAACATTGCTCCTGCATATTGTTGGGTAAAAATCCCAAAATCTTCGCCCCAAGTAAATGGAGATTCTTTTTCGAATACATCAAAACCCTTTACAAATGCTGCTTTTCGTACATAGTCAACAGCTGCAGCGTTGTTTTCGTTGGCATGAAAACTTTGCGTCCATTTTATTAAGCAATCTAATTGGTGATTTTGCGCAATATTTTTAGCTGTGGTTTCAAGTGTTGTTTCGATTTTTTTCATTTGTTCGTTTTTGTCTGTTCGAACCGTAAAATGAGTTTCACCAGCACCCGCTGATATGCCGTATGCTTTTTTACCCATTTTGATATAAATAGAGGTTATTAAGCAAAAGTTGTCTTTGGTAATGTCTGCCTGAATGTGTTGTTGAAATGCATTGGTTATTTCGGCTAGTGCCAAAGCGGGATTGATTCCTTTTTCGGGTTCCCCAGCGTGCGAAGTTTTACCTTTGAGTTTGATGATAATACTATTGACAGCACAGGTAAAAGTGTTGTTTTTAACGACAATTTGGTTTTGTGGATAGCTTGGTAAATTGTGTAAAGCAAATACAAAATCGGGTTCTAAAGTTTTGAATTTTGGGTCAGCATTGACTCTTACCGCACCGCGACCATCCTCTTCGGCGGGTTGAAATAATAATACGACTTTGCCTGAATCAGGTCTTTGATGGTGTAGTTGAGTGGCGAGCCCGCAAACAATTGCCATGTGTCCGTCATGTCCGCACTTATGTGAAATGCCTTCAAAGGTTGATTTATGTTCGAAACTATTGATTTCTTCAATTGGTAGCGCATCTAACTCGCAACGAAATAAGACTGTTTTACCAGGTTTTGCTCCTTTATAGATGGCTAAAATTCCAGTTTCGCCTACTTCAGTTTCAATTTCATCGGGCGGATAGTTTTCTAAAAATGAAATAATCCTTTTGGCTGTTTCTTTTTCATTTAGAGATACTTCTGGGTGTTTATGTAAAGTCTTTCTTAATTCAATTAACGAGGCTATCGGTAGGTTTGGATTTTCCATTTTTGATTGTTTTTTGCTTTGACAAAGTATAGCTAACTTTAATTTAAATTATTATCTGCAAAAATCTGCGTGCTAATTTTTCACGCAGATTTTCGCAGATTTGGCAGATTTAATTAAGATCAATAAGTTTTTAGTTGCTTTAAATTCATTTACTTAGAATTATTATTTAATAAGACGCATTTCTAGGTATTTGTTAGTAAAACCCAATTTTTCATACAGCTTTCTAGCCGGATTGTCAGGCTCTACGTGTAAAGCAATATTTCCATCGGCAATGCTAATCGCTTTTTCCATCAATTGTTTTCCGTAACCTTTGCCGCGTTGGCTGTTATCAACGGCAATATAGACTAAGATGTTTTCAGGGATAAAGCCTTTCATTCCAGTACTATTAAGAATGACCACACCAACAATTTTATTTTCATCAATTCCCACTACAATATTTCCTCCTCTGTGTGGATTCATCACGTAGTCAATGCATTTTGAAATATCTTCGACAGCGTCTCCATATTGTTCTAAATGAGTGAAAAGAAATTGTGCAATAGCTTGATTGGTATAAATTTTATCTTCTCCTGAAGTGGTATTAATTATTTTGAATTCCATATTGTTTTTCGTTTTTATTAAAATGATAAATAGATAGGCTAATGAATAATAGAAGAGAAATACTGATTCCGTAAATATTAGCGTCTAATTTTTCGGGTAATTGTATCCCTAAAGGTAGCTTATTTTTAGTTAAGATAAGAATGATAGTCGTTGCACCTCCTAATAACATGCTCCAAAAGGCTGCTATTGGGTGGCTTTTTTTCCAAAACAAAGCACCTAGTACGGGAATGAAAAGTCCTGATACCATAAAGGCATAGGAGTAGAGCATCAGTTCAAGTACATTTTGCATTTGGGAAGCCAATAAAATAGCAAAGAAACCAACGGCTAAGGTGACGATTTGCGACAATTGCAATTCTTTTTTATGACTGAGTTCTTTTTTGGAGAATTTGGCAATAATATCAGTGACAATATTTCCTGAGGCGGCCATCAGGCAACTGTCAGCGGTAGAAAGAATGGCTGAAAAATAGGAGGAAAGCATCAGTCCCATTAATCCTACGGGCAAAATTGTTGCTAATAAGACAGGTAGTCCCATTTCGCTGTCCATACTGTTTGCGTCGGTAATTCCAGTAAACATTCCTTGATTAGCAGCCACTTTAGCAAGCATCCCTAAAATAACGCCCATGAAAGCCATGATTGGCCATTCAAAAACACCTGCTATTAACCAAGCTTTTTTGGCTTCTTTTTCTCCTTTGCAAGCATAAATTCGTTGGTACAGCGTCATTCCCACAAACCAAATTGGAATAATAGTAATGGACCAATTCAAAATTTGATACCCATTGATATTGGTCAACCTTAGGTGTTCAGCAGGTAATGAACTGACAATAGCATCATAACCCCCAACAGCATGATAAGCCATTGGAATTCCAATAAAAATTAATCCACTTATTAAGACAATCCACTGAATTGTATCCGTGTAGATTACGGCTTTTAAACCTCCAATAGCGGTGTAGATAACCGCAATTAACCCCATGACAATCAATGCGGTTTGGATATTTAATCCTTCGATGGTTGCTGAGGCTAATTTGGCTCCAGCCAAAACCTGTGAACTCGTAAAACCAATGTATCCAATGGCTGAAATAATTCCTGCTAATAAGGCTACTTTGGCGTTGTAAAAGTGATTGAAGATTTGCGGAAAAGTAAAGAATTTGTGTTTGTGTCCCAATTCGCTCACTTTCGGAATTAAGAAAACGGCACTCAACCAAGCACCAATTAGTCCTGTGAAAAGCATCCAAGATCCTGAAATTCCTATTGTGAAACCCAAACCTCCAAGTCCGATGGAAAATCCACCACCTACATCAGTAGCCACAACTGACAAACCGATGTGCCAACTGTTCATGCTGCGACCACTTACGTAAAAATCTTCGGCTGTTTTGTTTTTTTTGTAAAAATAATAGCCCACTCCAAGCATAGCAAGCATATAAACGATAAAGATTATAAAATCTATTACGTGCATGGTATTGTATTTCAGATTATTTAAAGCCTGTATTGTAAATGGAATTTTTCCAAAGGCGTCGAATGCAGTAAACTGCATAAAATGATAATTTTCAGTTTGATTTCGATTATAAGAAATGCTAGAATGGCTTTAGCGAAATGATAAAATAAATCGCTTTTAAGCCCTGAAAATTGAATTAATCATTGCAAATATACGATTTTATATCAAAAAGACTATTAAGATTGCATGCTTCCCCTTTTTGTAAAATATAAAATGAACCACAAATTACACAGATTATCACAAATTCTTTGGGTTTGAAAAAAGCATTACTCGAATTTTTATAATCATAAATAATTTGTGTAACAGGCTAGGTTTCAATTTATTTATTCTCGTCTTTCAACTATAAAATGTTTTTTTATTTTTTATAAGATTTTTCTATGTCGAAATGGTAAAATGTTTATTTTTATTAAAAAATATCTGTCATGTTAGTTAAAGTTTTTGGAAGTGCCGTTTTTGGTGTCGAAGCGACTACCATCACTGTCGAAGTGAATATTGATAAAGGAATAGGCTATCATTTAGTTGGATTGCCTGATAACGCCATTAAAGAAAGTAGTTATCGAATTGCCGCAGCACTTAAAAATAACGAATACCATTTTCCTGGAAAGAAAATCATTGTCAATATGGCTCCTGCCGACTTACGTAAGGAAGGTTCAGCCTATGATTTGACCTTGACGATTGGGATTTTGGCAGCTTCAAACCAAATAAAAATGGATGAAATAGACAAATACATTATCATGGGCGAATTGTCTCTGGATGGTAGTTTACAACCTATAAAAGGTGCTCTGCCTATCGCTATCAAAGCTAAAGAAGAAGGTTTTAAAGGTTTTTTTCTGCCGAAACAAAACGTAAAAGAAGCGGCAATTGTGGCGGGACTAGATGTGTATGGCGTTGAGAATGTATTGGAAGTGATTGATTTTTTTAATGGTAAAGGAAGTTTAGAGCCTACACGCATTGACACTCGAGCCGAATTCTATAAAGATTTGGATTTTCCTGAATTTGATTTTTCTGATGTGAAAGGGCAGGAGTCCATCAAGCGTTGTATGGAAATTGCAGCGGCTGGTGGTCATAATATTATTTTGATTGGTCCACCCGGAGCAGGAAAAACCATGTTGGCCAAACGTTTGCCGAGTATTTTACCGCCCATGACCTTGAGAGAAGCCTTAGAAACAACTAAAATACATAGTGTGGCGGGTAAGTTGAAAGAAGTTGGGTTAATGAACCAACGACCATTTAGGAGTCCGCATCATACTATTTCAAATGTAGCGCTTGTTGGCGGTGGAAGTTATCCGCAACCGGGGGAGATTTCGATGGCACACAATGGGGTATTGTTTCTAGATGAGTTGCCCGAATTTAAACGGGATGTACTCGAAGTGATGCGCCAACCGTTAGAAGACCGTGAAGTGACGATTTCGAGAGCCAAATTTACCGTGACTTATCCTTCTTCGTTTATGTTGGTGGCGAGTATGAACCCAAGTCCGAGTGGTTTTTTTAATGACCCTGATGCGCCACAAACTTCTTCGCCACATGAAATGCAACGTTATTTGAGTAAAATATCAGGACCTTTATTGGACCGAATCGACATTCATATTGAAGTGACTCCAGTCCCTTTTGAAAAATTATCCGATGATCGTAAGGCCGAAGCTAGTGTGGATATTCGTAAAAGGGTTACTGCAGCTCGAGAGTTTCAATCCTTTCGTTTTCAGGAGATGGAGCACATTCATTATAATGCGCAAATGAACACCAAACACATCCGAGAGTTTTGTGCCCTTGATGAGGAGTCCAAACAATTATTAAAAACCGCGATGGAACGACTCAATCTTTCGGCACGTGCTTACGACCGAATTTTGAAAGTTTCAAGAACGATAGCCGACTTGGAAGCTTCGCCGAATGTTGGCCCTTCACATATTGCCGAGGCGATTCAGTATCGTAGTTTGGATCGTGATGGGTGGTTGGGGTAGATTGTTTGCTCACTCACTGTAGCGAGCTAGGACACGGATGAAACGGATTCGCTAAAGCGAAAACACTGATTTAAACGGATTTTGTATGCTGAATTTTAAGGAGATAAAGTTTTATCAACTACATTGTTTATCATTATGACACACAGTAACCCCAATCTTGTCTTTGCGACGTAGGAGCAATCTCCGTAAGTAGCTCGACAAAGTGTTTCTTGTAATTCTGGTGCTCGATTGCATCGAGTACCTACTTGCTTTTGTGTACTTAGGCACATTCAGAAGTAAGCCTACTTTTTTGCAAGAAATAAAAAAATGACCAAATTTTAGAGTTTCAAAATTGGTCATTTTTATTTTTCACGGACTCTGATGTATCAAAAAAGTCTTTTTTAGGTATTGACTAGACGCACGTTCTCCACGGAGGTGTTTTTTGTTTTTTTAGGCTGCTAAAATTTGTTGCTGCTTGAGAATTCTTCTTCCTATTTCCAGGGCATTTCCTGTATGTATTCCGAAGAAGATCCAAAGCATTTCACTTTTTTGGGTTTTGGCTTTTATCTTTTTTAGATTGTAATGTTCTTTCTCTTTTCCAAAACTTCCTTCTAATCGAGTGGAGCGTTCTTTTTTGATTTCTTTAGCTAAGATTTTACGCTGTTCTTCATTTTTGCCAGCTTTTCCTTTTCGCACAAAATCGGTTTGGATGTTGTTTGAAGTGGTGAATGTTCGATTTTTATTGGTGGCATAAATTGCATCAGCACCAAGCATTTTTACTTTAGTTTTGGTTAAGTTTTGAGCGCAAAAAACCGTGCTTTGAAGACGTGTACCTTCATTGAAAGCTCTGTACTGAATATGTTCTATAAAATTAATTCCATCAATTTGGATTTTGTTGACTTTGGCTCCAAATTCAACTTGTTTTACTTCCTTACCTCTTACAATAGGTCTAATATAGCTTTTACTAATACTTATTATTCTATCTGGAACACTTTTGCCTGTTTTAAAAATTTGAGACTGTTGTTGATACACCTTAGCGATTAGAGAACGTTGGTTTTTGTATTTTTTAGTAGCTTCAAAAGAATTTTGATTCTCAATTTTATTGAGTTCAGCGTTAAGTTTGTACAATAATTTCAACAGTCCTCTGGTTACTTTTGTACGGTGTTTTGATTGCTTTTTTCTTTTTTTAGAATATTCATTATAGCGTCTACACCAATCCAAATACTTGGTTCTTGGTAACTTGATTTTTAACATACCACATAAGGCTTCCATTTGTTTGTAATTCCATTGTACGCATTCCCATAGTAGTTTTTGATTAGTTGGAAAGCGTACCTCGCTTTCGTAACAAGTGGCATCGGTAAAAATTTTATCCAAATCACTCATAAATGGAATCCAGTTTTTAGCTAATATTTCTTGACTCTTTCGAATATTTAAACCTTTGGAGAGTTCCATTCTGATTTGGCTCACGATTTTAAAATTAGTCAGGGGCTTGTCTATAGGAATTAGAATGTCGCAAAAAAACTGCATGAAAATATTACCGTTCAAAAGCTCAATAAGTTTTTTATCCGAGCAACCGTAGTAATTTTTTAACATCATCAGGGCAATCTTACCCTTGGGACTAAAATAACAATGAGTCCCTTTGTTAGAATCTTTCAATTTGAAGGCTTGACTAAGCTCAGAAAAAGGCATTGAAAGGTATATTTTACCCAAATCCGTTTTTAAAAATTGGGCGTAAAAACTATCAAAATTTTCATTGATAGTAAAAATTGAAAATTTGTATTGAAATTCGCTTAAACGTACTATTTTTGCCATCACACTTTAAAAGAAAACCCCGTTTTTGACTCGTTTTGAGCAATTTCGGGGTTTGTTTCTTCTAAAATAATACCTATTTTGCTGAAAAACAACTTTTTGTGTTATTATGAATGTGCCTACTTAATAAAGCATTTTTAACGCGGGTGATTTACTCAATATGTTTTTTTTAGATAACCCAAAAAAACAGGAACAACTCTTAAGTCATTTCTGTGTTAGTCTTCCGCGTTGCAAACGCTACGATTTTGTTTTAATTTAAGTAGGTACTCGATGCAATCGAGCACCAGTTGGAAAAGTATAAACTAGTTGTTAAAAGACTTAATAATCATTCTGAACTATCTCTTAGAAAAATAGCTAGCATAAGCGGTGTGAGTTTAGCAACTGTACAGAAAGTTAAAAAGATATTAGATAAACAATAGTTTAATATATAATGTTTTTTAATTATTTATTATAATCTCTTGCTTTTAATATTTCTGTTATTTTGTTCAATTTTTCAAACTCTTCATTTATTACTTGTGAAATATTTGTGATTGATTGAAGTGTTATTGTCTGGGTGTTATACATTACTTCATTTATACAATCAAATGATTCTTTCGCTTCACCCGATAACAAATCTTCTAATACAACTAAATGGTACTTTAGTGCAGGTATTTTTTCATTAAGAATTTTAGTCACTTTTTGAAATTCTGTTACTGCTGGCGATATTTCTTGTAGTATATTGTTATATTGATGTGTAAGTAAAAATAAGGTTACATCCGATTGTTCTTCATAATTGATTATCATAGTTTATAGGTTTAATGTTTATTATTTATAGGTTGTACTTGTTTTTTCTATTTCTGGTGCTCGATTGCATCGAGTACCTAATTGTTTTTGAATACTAAATTAAGCGTTTTTATAATGGATAGTTTACTCAAAACGTGATTTTTTTAGATAGCCCAAAAAAAAATAGGAATAACATTTAAGTCATCCCTGTTTTAGTTTTCCGCGTTGCAAACACTACGATTTTGCTTTTAATTAAGTAGGTACTCGATGCAATCGAGCACCAGATGGAGTTATGATTCTCCCTTTGATGACACAACTTTGGTCTTTGCATCAAATATGTGAAATACAACATTTGCTTTATTTCGAGTACGTTTATCATCTGAGATAAAATAATCACAAAATGATGCATGATATGCGTGACTTGAATCCCATAATCTCGCATAGTTCGATTTTTCATTATACTTGTCTTTCCAATAACCAACCAAGTCTAATAATTCAAATACTCCTGCGACTTTGTTGTGCAATCCAAAATCTTCATTATTCGGAAATTGAGCAATTGCATGATCAATTAAACCAAGTAATGAAAACCCACCAAATGCATCTTTTTTTTCATTAATTTGTTCGACAACTTCAGAAGGGCTATAATTATTCAGTTTGGTTATATCTAAATTTAATTGGTTTCTGAATACCGATTTTTGCTCTTCGTTAGTTGAGTTTACCATGCTTTTCATTGCACTTTGTCCAAATTCGACATCAGTAATTGTTTGATAAACTATTGAAGGTTTTTCAATGAGTTTATGTACAATTTTGGTTTTTAATTCATGATATAAATAGTTGTTGTTTGTAATTTTTGTTATTGTATTAAATCGCTTTTCCAAACGTTCTTTGATTTCTTTCGGCGTTCCTTTAATTTCGTGAGCTTCTTGCAAATGAGAGGCAGAATAGAAAAACTGATTGATTTCTTTATCAATATTGTCTATTACATTTTCTATCGAAATATTTCCTTGTTCAATTTCGATAATGATGTTGGTGTCTAAATACGCGGTTTTCATAAATTGCACATAAATTGTATATATGTATGACAAAATCATACAAAGCCACCCAAAACAGGGTAGATATGTATGACAAACGTCAGACTTTAATCAAAACCAAATATATTTAATTTATCTTACAAATTACTAGTGCCTTTAAATTTTGAATTTTTTAAAAACGATATCAATAAAACAAAAACACAAAAAACAGCCCCGATTGCAGTGGAAATCCTCCCGATTTTTCTTCGGGAGATTGCAACGGAAAGCGGGAGGAGACTTCATAAGAAACGAAATAGTTCTGCTCCTAAAACAAAAGCCAATGCTTATCGATTAGAACGTCTGTCGTTGTTTTGACTTGGGCGTCTTGGGCCAAAGCTGTTGTTGCTTCGAGCCTTGTTATCGGTTTTTGGTTTTTTGGGAGTCGAGTTGCGTTGCGGTCTTCCTTGTCCTGGTTTGATTGGCTCAGTAGAGGCGTTTGGGTCTGGCTCGAAACCTGGGATTTGTTCTTTAGGTAATTTCAGGCCTACTAATTTCTCGATATCACGTAAAAAAACGGTTTCGTCAGGACTTACTAGCGAAATCGCTTCTCCGCTGGCACCGGCTCTTCCGGTACGACCAATGCGGTGTACGTAATCCTCAGGGATATTAGGCAATTCGAAATTGATGACATGCGGTAACAACGGGATGTCGAGACCACGAGCGGCAATATCAGTGGCTACTAGAGCGGTCAAGGTTCCGTCCTTGAAACCTGCCAAAGCTCTGGTTCTAGCGCCTTGTCCTTTGTTTCCGTGGATGGCAGCTGCTTTGATACCTGCGCTAATCATGGCTTCGGTTAGTTTGTTAGCACCTTGTTTGGTACGGGTAAAGACCAAAACTTGTTTCCAGTTTCCTTCGGAAATCAGTTTTATGATTAATTCGGTTTTTTTCTGTTTGGCACAAGGATATATCTTTTGGATGATGGCGTCAACGGTGGTGTTCTCAGGCGTTGCTTCTACATGAACGGGATGGTGCAAAATCCCCATGGCTAGTTTCTTGATGTCCTTCGAAAAAGTAGCTGAAAAGAGTAAATTTTGTCTTTTGGCGGGCAATACTTTCAAGATACGCTCGATGTCACGCAAGAATCCCATGTCGAGCATACGATCGGCTTCATCCAAAACTAAGATTTCGACTTTGGAAAGCGAAATTAAGCCTTGATTTTGCAAGTCGATTAAGCGTCCTGGAGTGGCTACGAGTATATCAATTCCGTTGCGCAATTGTGCCACCTGTGGTTTTTGATTTACACCTCCAAAAATGACTGTACTTCGTATATCAAGGTAGGTGCTGTATTCTTTGAGGTTTTCAAATATTTGTGCCGCTAGTTCTCTTGTTGGTGTTAATATCAACGCACGAACGGGTCTGTGGCTTAGTTGTTTTCCTTGTGATAGGATTTGGAGTATGGGTAATGTAAAACCAGCTGTTTTTCCTGTTCCTGTTTGCGCTGATGCTAAAACATCTTTGCCTTCTAAAATTGATGGAATTGCTTTTTGTTGAATTGGGGAAGGGGTTGTATATCCTTTTTTGCTGATGGCTTTCAGTAAAGCATCAGATAATCCTAATGAGTTGAATGACATAAATAGTGTTTGTAAAGTAAACACTATGGTTAGGTTACTTTAATTTGGTGCAAAGATGCAGCTATTTTTTTCGATAAAGTGATGGAATGTCAATAAGTTTAGTGGAATGACTTTTAATTTAAGTGATAAAAGTAAATCTTGGGAGCGACTTTGCTAATGTAGTAAGCCACGAATTCACGAATTAAGATAGTACATTCGTGAATTCGTGGCTTTTTACGCTACTAAATGGTTTGCTTAACCCGTTGGGTGTAATTATTAAAAACGTCAGTTCGAGTGTTTTTTGTGGAGAGAAACGGAACAAAAAATGTATCGAGAACCGTTTTTAATGATGTTTTTCTTGTTCTCGATACAAATTTTCTGAAAAAGCTATTCGCATTTTCTGAAAATTTACTCGAACTGACGAAGAAACATTATCAAAAAATAATTACACCCAACGCGTTAACTTATTTAAAAACTTCCAGTAAAATGAAATCCTACCATCGAACTCGTAATTTGCGGAACAAGCTGTTTGTTCATTCTGAATTTCTTTGGGTTTTCGATAACTGCTGTTCCGTTGTTTTTGGCGATTTGTTTGCGGCTGCTATTCACTACTGATTTACCGATGATAGTTCCTACTAATCCACCCACTAGCAAATCTGAAACCCAATGGTTGTGTCCTTGAATATCGGCTAGGAATACTCCTGTAGCAATGGTATAAGGAATCCAATAGTTGTTGTATTCCATTTGGAAAACCTTAGCAACTGAAAAATAAAAGGTTGCATGGAAAGAAGGAAAGCCTGTTCCATCAGCTATACTTTGAAAATATACGGGATGATAGTTTCCAAAATCCCAATTGTCTTTAGTCCAAGGAGCAACAGCAGGGTTATTGTCATGTATTCTTCGTTGCGGTCTGTTTCGAGCAAAAATAGTTTTTAAAGCCAAATGTGAGATAACGTATGAATAGGTTATGGCTTTAACAGCATTGACGGCAACTGTTTGTCCTTTTTCGTGGTTGGCTACTAATGAACCAGCGTACAATCCTAAGATAGGGTAGAGCATATAGGCGTTGTTTCCTTGAGCCCAATCGATTTTAGTTTTAATAACATCTATTCTGGGAAGCGAATAATCTACTGATGGTTCGATATGATCGTGTAAAAAACCGGTTGTTATTTTGTCTGTAGCAATTAAACCAACAATTCCACCTGCATAAATAGCGGTTCTTTTCCAATCTGAAGAAATAGTGTGTCCCATTTCGGTAAAATCACCTGGAACACTCAAGATACTGTTTTTAATAACTCTTCCTGCTGTTTGAAAATGATTTGAATTTTGAATAGTTAGACTATCTGTTTGTGCAAAACACTGAAAGCTGAAAAGGAGTAAAAGGAATAAGTAGTTGTTTTTCATGTTGGATTAAATGTCTGATTTGTAATTGGGGCAAATATATTTATTGGTCCCAAAAATAGTTAAAACTATGCACTTTAGTGTATTTCGCTTTAGCTTCTAAAAATTTTTGCCACAGATTATACAGATTCAAAGGATTAATCTGTGCAAATCTTTTTAATTCTATCTAACTCTTGTCTAAATGTGTGTTTATCAAATATTTCTATTAAAAAAAATCTGTGTAAATCTGCGTGCAAAAAATAAGCACGCAGATTTGGCAGATTTTTGCAGATAATAATTTTGATATTAATTAGAAATTTGTGTAATTCAATTTAATACATTTTTGAATTTGTGCTAATTTGTGTAATTTGTGGTCTTTTTCCAAGTTAGCAACTCTTTGTCAAAGTCCGACCACTTTCTTTAAATCTGTGGTTAATTAAGTCTATAGTGGTTTAGTTGAAAATGCAAGAATGATATCTATATAAAAAATAATTTACTTTATTTCAGCAAAAGTATTTCCTTGATTGATATCTCCAGTTTTATACCCTTTCATAAACCAATATTTTCTTTGCTCTGAAGTTCCATGGGTAAAAGATTCAGGTACGATATGTCCTTGCATTTTGGCTTGGATAGCATCATCACCTACGGCATGGGCAGCACTTAAAGCTTCGTCAATATCACCAATTTCAAGGACATTATTCATTTTTTGGTTGTAATGCGTCCATAAGCCAGCATAAAAATCAGCTTGTAATTCTAATGCAACAGATAATTTATTGGCTTCGGCCTTGGATTTACCTTGCTGTAATTGTCGCATTTTGGTAGAAGTTCCTAAAAGTGTTTGTACATGATGGCCTATTTCGTGAGCTATGACATAGGCAGTTGCAAAGTCACCACCTTGAGCACCAAATTTAGTTTTTAACTCCTCAAAGAAGGTTAAATCCATATATACTTTTTGGTCTCCCGGACAGTAAAAAGGTCCCGAAGCTGACGTTGCTCCACCACAAGCGGTTTGAACGGAGCCAGCAAATAAAATGATTTTCGGTTTTTCGTATTGAAGATTGTTTTCTTGAAATATTTTTGTCCAAACGTCCTCGTTATCGGCTAAAACAGTCCTTACGAATTCTTGTTCTTCAATTTCGGCAGCGGTCAAATCGCGTTGTTCTGTAGGCGCTGATTGCCCTTGGTTCATTTGTTCCAAAATAGGAGTAATCATTTGGGCATTTTCACCTCCAAAAAGGTTTAGTAGTAAGATAACAACCCCTATGATTCCACCTCCAGCAATTGCTTTACCACTGCTAGACATACCTCTTCTGTCTTCAACATTATCGCTTTGTCTACGTCCTTTCCATTTCATAAAATTTAATTTAGGTTTTAGAAGTGACTAAATTAACCATTTTATTAATGTTTCTTCAATAATTCCTTTAACAATTGGTTTCGAAATGTAATCATTCATACCTAAGGCAATGCATTTGTCTTTTTCTTCTTTTTCGGCTCCAGCAGTAATGGCAATGATTGGTGTTTTTTCACCTGATATTAAGTTACGGATGGCTTTAGTAGCTTCGTAACCATTCATAAGAGGCATTTGAATATCCATAAATATCAGGTCGGGTTTTATGATTTCAAATTGTTTTACAGCTTCAATTCCGTTTTTGATTTCAACAATAATAGCTTCTGGCAAAATATTTTTGATGATTGTTTTAAGCAATAACATGTTGATTTTATTGTCTTCAACCAGCATTATAGTAAGGGTGTCTTTTTTATTTTTAAGTTTTGTTAGATTATCTAAATGAACATCATCAAAATAATTGATTTGCGAAACATCTACACGACTAGTCTTATTTGATGTTTTTATATTTAAATCAAAATAGAAGGTACTTCCTTTATTTACCACACTTTCAAGCTTCAAGTAACTTTTCATTAATCCCAGAAGTTTGTTTGATATACTAAGACCTAATCCTGTACCCCCAAATCTTTTTGTTGTAGAATTGTCTTCTTGTGAAAAGGCATTAAATATCTTGTCTTTATTGTTTTCTAAAATTCCGATTCCAGAGTCAATCACAGCAAAACGAACAGTATTATTCAAAGGGCTAGTTTGTTCAATTTTTGTAAGTTCTAATTTGACAAAACCTTGATTTGTAAATTTAACTGCATTGGATAACAGATTAATTAAAATTTGCTTAACACGAACCACGTCAATCCAAAAATATTTTGGTACATCAGGAGCAATAATGAGTTGTAAATCTAGTTTTTTAATATTTGACTCGTAAGATATTAAATCTATAACTTGGTGGAGTAATTCCTTAATTTCAATTTTTTCAATATATAATTCCAGTTTTCCTGCCTCAATTTTAGAAAAGTCCAGGATGTCATTTACAATTCCTAAAAGTGAATGAGCAGATTGATTCACCGTTAACATATGTTTTTGTTGGTTGACACTTAAATGTGTTTTCATCAATAAATCAGTAAACCCGATGATACCATTCAAAGGTGTTCTGATTTCATGACTCATATTGGCTAGAAATTCAGACTTTGCTTGATTTGCAGCTTCGGCATATTTCTGGCGCTGAATTGCTTTTTCAGCCTCTTTTCGTTTGGTAATATCGAGCATAATTCCCTCGATATATACGATTGTATCGTTTTTGATAACCGCATCACCAAATTCTTCGACCCAGGCAATTTCATTGTTCTTTTTGATAATACGATAAATCAAATGAAAGGGTTCTAGTTTAGCCAGTTTCTTTGATGATTCCGTTAGTGTTTTACCTAAATCTTCGGGATGTATCAAATCAGTAAATGAGATTCTTTTTTCTAGAAAATCTGCTTTTTTATACCCAGTAAGTTTTTCAATTTCATCGTTTAAGTAGATTTTAGTGTAATTTTTGTCATTTTCTGACAGATAAACAGTTCCAGGAATGTTGTTCGCTAATAATCTAAATTTTTCTTCACTTTCGTAGATTGAAGTTTCAGAATCGATACGTTCTATTGAAGCAGTAATATTACGGCAAAGTGTTTGTAAAATATTAACTTCATCCTTAGTCCATGGTCTTTTATTAGAAGTGTCATCAAAGCCTAAAAAGCCGTGGAATTCATTTTTGACAAATACAGGGAAAAGTATTAAAGATACTACGTCTAAATTTTGAAGTTTCTCTCTTAGAGAATCATTTTTAATTTTTGATACGGTTGCTTTATAAAAATTATTCTTTAATAAAGGATTCAATAATTCTTCAAAATAGTCATATGGTAAATTTTGAAGTTTAGGATTGTTCTCAGTCAAAGTTGTATTACCATTAATCCATCGGTATTTTTGACAAATAGTGTTATTCTCTGGATTGTTTTTATAATAATAAGCGCGATGTGATTTTGTAGCATTTCCCATAATAATGAGAACATCAGCGAAAATATCATTGATGTCTTTTTTATTTAAAAATTTCTCAGTACAAAGTGTCATGGCATCTAGCAATTCACTTTTATACCTTAACTTTTTTTCAATATCCAATCTCATTTTAGACTCGAAAGCTATCGCAATGATGTCAGAGATTGATCGAGCAAAATTGATGTCTTCATTATCCCATTTCACTTTGTTTTCGGTCGCTTCAAAACAGATGATGCCTTTCAGTTCACCGTTTATTATTATTGGTGTGTCTAATAGAGAAACAATGTTGTTTTGCGGAAAATAATCAGTACAAAACTCATTAAGCACATCACTTTTATGAACATTTGAGGCAACTACTTGTGTTTTTTGATCTATTAGGGAAAAATAACTCGGAAAGTCTTTTTTTGCCAAAGTTGTTTCTGCTAAAAAAGTGTCTTGTTCTAAACTATATAAATACTGGCATTTGATTTTATTTGGCAAATAATTCCAAAAACTAACCCTTTCGATATTCATCGTTTTAGCGGTTGTTTTTAAGATTGTTTTTAATTTTTTATTTATACTCTCTTTATTGGAATAACTTTTCTCTGTAAAAGACTTTAGAGCAGCACTGTATTTTTGATTTTTTAGCTGTCGTTCCGTTTTTTCTTTTTCACTATTTTTCAAGTAAGTAATATCACGGGCGATGGCAAAATAACCTTGAATTTTCCCTGATTCTCCTCTGTTTATAGAAACTTTTTGAGATAGCCAAATTTCATCCCCATTTTTAGTAATTACTGGAAATTCTAAAACGGGAAAACTTGTTAATTTTACATTTGGATTGGAGTAGAAGTGTAATACCTTTTCTTTATAGTCCTCATGTATTAAATGAATAAAATTTGAATTAAACAATTCTTTTAGACTGTAGCCTGTAATTGTTTCGGTATTTTTATTAATAAATATATAATTACCAAAACGGTCTAACTCATAAATGATATCATTAGCTGATTCAACAAGGTTTTCATATGATTTTTGAATGTGAATTTGTTCTGTAACATTTTGCCCAACGCCAATAAATAATTCGTCAGAATGTTTCTGATAATTCCATTGAATGTATTTTATACTTCCGTCAGCACACTCAATTTGGTCAATATATAATTTGTCTTTAACTAGGTTTAAATTTAAAATTTCATCAATATAATCGGTATTTTTAATGTAATTCCAAAGCCCAACACCCAGGACATCGATGATTTTATATCCTAAAATAGGCCATACGCTTTCACTACAAAATACAACCTCCTTTTTTCTATTAATGGCAATGGTAAGTGTTCCCCCTTTGTTTACAATTTCATTTGAAAAACGAAATTCATTTTTTGTATTTAAGTACGTTATATATCTGATAATATTGACACAAAAAACAACTAAGCAGTAGTTAAAAAGTAGAACGAAAGCCTTGGAAGGGACTAATTCGAATGTGTATAGAATAAATAATACACTAAAAACGGCAATTGAAAATATCCAATAGAGACGTATTGGTTTAAGAACATTAAATGAAAATAAAAATAAGATAATTAAACCTACGTAAGGAATACTATCATTAGGAGATATGATAATATTTCGGGTTACATAAGGTAGAAATAAGCAAAATAATAATTTAAATAAGAGATGTAAATTATTGAATAAGCTAATTGACTTTTTACTTAAATAGTAAATGAGCAGTAGAGTAGAACCAAAAATAATATTTTTTACAAATAAACTTTTAGGCCTAATTTTGAAAATTTCTAAAGTAGTTTCGAATACTATAAAAAAGATACCAATATATAAAAAGTAAAGCTGTGAGTCTTTATTTTTGATTTTTTTGGTAAGTTGAATATTGGAAAAATTAGTGTTTAATATTGACTTGGGTTTAAAATAAGTGTAGGTAAATATTAAAACTATAATAATGAAAAAAGCTATCAAAGTTCTAAAAAAACTTTTATCAATACTTATATTATCAAATGGTGAAAGATAGTTTATTTCCATAGGAATACGATTCCCAAAAAAATAGGTTAAATTCAAAATCGTATTATTTAAAAAAGTATTGCAGAAAAACATAGTGGTATTTTATTTCTGTTGTTTTGTTTGAAATTTAAGAAAAAAAAGAATTTTAAATGCATTTTTATTCTATTTCTTCAAATCCAATGATTTCTTTATAAAGTATGTAATATAAAGAGTATAGAAATGGTATTGTAAAGAGAACCCCAATACAAAATACAATCAAACCAACAATGGCAGCTACCATAGAGACAGCTACTAAACTTAGTATAACCAAAGGTTGTTTTGATATTATCATAATACTAGTTCTTATAGCTTCTAAGGCTTTTAATTTACCAAAAATAATAAGCGGAATAGTTAAAAGTGTGTAAAAGGAAACAAGCATAGTAATTATTGAT
Source organism: Flavobacterium sp. NG2 (assembly GCF_034119845.1). NCBI lineage: Bacteria > Pseudomonadati > Bacteroidota > Flavobacteriia > Flavobacteriales > Flavobacteriaceae > Flavobacterium > Flavobacterium sp. NG2. The sequence continues at coordinate 2,789,158 of NZ_CP139420.1, forward strand.
CCTACGATGGGAAGACCAGCAAGATCAAGGGCGTTTGTTATTCCAGTGTTAAAAATGGTAATAAAGAATGTTGCGATGAATAACTCAATAAAATAAGATAATTTGTAATATTGGAATAAAGCGCTAATAGGAAATTCTTGGTCTTTATCAGCACAATAGGCCATTTTTAAAAAACCTGCAGTAAACGGACTGATAAGACAGGTAAATATAATTGCACATCCCGAATATATTAAAATAAACTCTTTAGAAAGATTTTCAGGTTTTAAATTTTCAGGTTTTAGCATATCGGTTATAGTTTCCATGCCGAAGTATGCCGATAAAGAAATGAAAACAGTGGCAAAGAATAAAACGGAAAATACAAATATTATTAAACCAGCATATATAGCTATTTTTTTATAATTTTCGAAAACGAGGTTGAAAACATTTTCGAATTCTAGTGTATATCCGTTTTCTTTTATGCTTTCTATTCGATTTTGGGCTTGATTCATAAGTTGATTTAATTTTTATTCTTAAAGGTTGTTATATTTTGAAATAAATTTCTTCGATTGGAATTCGGAAGCGTTCTCCATACACGCCATTTTCTTCACGGATACCACAGGCAATGATCATATTTATTTCAGAGCCAGAGCCCAGCCCGAGTATTTTTTTTACTCTTAAAGAGTCAAAACCTTCCATTGGACAGGTGTCATAACCTATAGAAGCCATACTTATCATGAAGTTTTGAGCGGCTAGAGCTGCACTTTTTTGAGCAACCACTCGCATATCACTTCGTCTGGATTGTCTGTACGTAGGTTTGAAGAGACCGATGATTTGGTAACGCAAAAACTTTAATGCGCCTAGGATTCCAATAAAATCAAAATAGAGTGTGGGAACTATTTTTTTGTAATAATGTAATGAAGCTTTTTCTCTTTTTGTATATTCCGATTTAGGTTTATTTCCATAAAGGTTTTTTAAAAATTGAATATTAGACTGTATTCTTTTTTTCCATAAATCTTTTCTTGCTACGACTACTATCATTTGATTGGCCGTTTTTGCTGCGTTTTGGTTAAAACTGACAGTGCTAATTTGGGACAAAATAGCAGGAGAAACAATGTGGTAAAATTCCCAAAGTTGCATATTACTGCTTGTTGGTGCGAGTGAAGCAAGTCGAATGCATTCTTTTACTTTATCAGTATCAATATTTTCTTTTTTAAATACTCTTATGGAGCGTCTGTATTCTATGGCCTCGCTTACTTTTTTTTCGTTACTCATGTCCATGAAAGAATGATTTTGTTTGATGTCCAAAGGTAAGTTGAATTTTAAAATAATAATAATGAAAATTTAAGACGAAACGAGATAGAAAAAAAACCTCCGAAGTTTTTTATTTGGATATTCAAATAAAAAAAACTTCGGAGGTATAGAAAAATAATACTTTTAAAAGTACTTTTCTAATGTTACGTATTAACGTAATCCTAAACGATATCCCATATAGAAATCGGCTTGTTTAGTGTCGCTAGTTAAGGCTGTAACAATTGAGCTCGATCCAATATAGAATCCATAAAGACGTAATCCGAATCCTCCAGTAGTTCCTGAAATTTCATTTTTAGCCCAAGGAGAATAAACTTCAAAATTGTTTAATGAGAAACGAGGAGTTACTGATATTACATTTTGAGTAGTAATTTGGTCGTTATCATTATCGTTACCTATTTTTTGTTGGGTGTATAATGAAACATAAAGTTTTGATACCACTTTTACATCAGCGTAAGCAGAAAATATTGTTGGTAATTTTACTTTAATATCAGATTCAGCTTTAGTTGTCGTCAAGTAACCTTTGTTTTTTAAAACTGTTTCAGCTTCTTTTAAACTTTCTACATTTTCAAAAGAACTTAAGTCAAGTCCAGGGTTACCTAATGTCCCTTTAGGAATCACAAAGGCGTAATTGGTAGATGAATTTTCAGGGTCTTTAAAAGTCATTGAACCAATGTTTTTAACAGCCATACCTGCATTAACTTTATAACCGTCTTGGTCTTTAAATTGGTAGTTTACACCAAAATCAGCTGCAACACCATTTAGTTTACCAAAAACAGATTTAGTGTAGTTGTCAGAATCGGAGAAGCTACCCGTTAAGTTTCCTGAATAGGCGATATTTAATTTTGTGTTTATATCGTTCAAATAAGCCGTAGTCACCGCATAATCTATATTTCCTTGGAATTTGTCGATACCAAAGTTGGCATACGAACCTGGGAATAATAATTTTAAGGCAACTCCACCATTAAATTTGTGTTTTTCATTTTCGAAGATGTTTCTAGCCACTGTAAAACCAAGTTCACCCCAAGTGGTAGCATTCATACGCTGATTGTAGTCACTTTTTAAAGCTACAGAACTTAAAATATTTCCATCATTCCCATCAATAATAGCTTTTCCTAGTTGAGAGTCAAGATCAATAAAGTTGGCTTTGATATATGCTTTAGAAGTAACTCCAAAAGCCCATTTGTTAAGTTTCATTGCGAATCCAGGACCATAAATTTCAGAATCGATACGCAAGTTTATAGGTTCGTTTCCAGTGAAGATTAATTCTTCTAGATCACTATCCGAATTGATTAAATCTTTGAAACCTACTTTGTTATTTGAGGAACTGATACTAAATGAAAAAACATTAATATCATACTTTGAACCTAGGTTTGAAAGTTCTGCAGGATTGGTGCTAGCACTTAGAATTCCAATTTTGTTCGAGTTTTTTAATCCTGAAAAATGGTCTTGAGCTACAGCATTCAGCGAGCATAAACCTAAAAATAATAGAAGATTTTTTTTCATAAGAAGTGATTTAATAATAAATGTTTGGGGTAATTAATTTTTGTAAGGTAAATATATGTAAAAATTAAATAGCATTCCAAATGATTTCATTAGGAGTTTGTGCAATTAAAGTTATATTTTCTTTACTTACAGGATGAATGAAGATTAATTTTCTGGCATGCAAGTGAATTCCACCATCAGGATTGCTTCTGTCAAAGCCATATTTTAAATCTCCTTTAATAGGAGAGCCAATAGCTGCAAGCTGCGCTCGTATTTGATGGTGTCTACCAGTATGTAAATTGATTTCTAAAGCAAAATAGTTGTTCAACTCTTTGATGATTGTATAGTCTAAACTTGCAACTTTACTGTCGGGAACCTCTTTTAGATGTGCCTTTGAGCTGTTGTTCTTTTCATTTCGCTTTAAGTAATGAACCAGTTTGTCTTGATTTTTTGGAGGTTTGTTTTTTACAACGGCCCAATAGGTTTTTTGAGTTTCTCTATTTTTAAATAATTCGTTTAGACGAGTAAGGGCTTTGCTTGTACGTGCAAAAACTACGATTCCGGTGGTAGGTCTGTCTAGGCGATGAACAACACCGAGGAAAACTTCACCCGGCTTGTTGTATTTATCTTTAATATATTCTTTTACAACTTCAGATAAGGGTTTATCACCTGTTTTATCACCTTGTACAATATCACCAACTCTTTTGTTGATGACAATGATGTGATTGTCTTCGTGGATGACTTGTAAGTTGTCTTTGGTTGATACTATTTTCATAGGGACTTCTTAGATTTTAGACTTCTTCGATTTTTAGACTGGATCTAAATTTTGAAGTCATTTTGACGATTTCATCCAATTTAACAGTTAAGGAATCGAGATCTTTATAGTTTATAAAGCCTAAATCAGAAGAAATTAAAAGTTGTGTTTCAATTTCGTAGCAGGAACCAATAGCAATTTCTAAAAATCTTAAAAAATCTTTATTAGAACTTCTAGAAGATCCTTCTGCAATATTTGATGGAATAGATACGGATGCTCTTCTTAATTGGGATGTTATTCCAAATTTTTTATCACTGGGAAAAGTTGCAGTAATACAATAAATCTCTACACAAAATATTCTGCTTTTTTTCCAAATTAAAAGTTCTTTAAATTGATGCATCGTATGAGTTTTGGTTAAAGTCCATAAGTCTAAAAAATCTAATTATTCTAGATATCTAAATTTAATATTGTTCTTTTTCGTTAGGAAAATCTAGTGATTTTACATCTGTCACATACTGACTGATGGCAGTTGTCATGCCTTCATAAAGGTTCATGTAGCGACGTAAAAAACGAGGACTAAATTCATTGTTCATTCCTAGCATATCGTGAATAACGAGTACCTGTCCGTCAACATTTCCACCCGCTCCAATTCCTATGACAGGAATCGAAATACTTTTAGCTACTTGTTCTGCAAGGTGTGCAGGTATTTTTTCTAAAACAATAGCAAAACAACCTATTTTTTCTAATAATTTGGCGTCGCTAATCAGTTTTTCAGCTTCTTGTTCTTCTTTGGCACGAACAGTATAGGTTCCAAATTTGTATATGGACTGCGGTGTAAGACCTAAATGTCCCATAACCGGTATTCCGGCATTAAGAATTTTTTTGATTGATTCTTTTATTTCCTTTCCACCTTCTAATTTAACTGCATGTCCACCGCTTTCTTTCATGATTCTGATAGCAGAACGCAAGGCTTCTTTAGGGTCAGATTGATAACTACCAAAAGGTAAATCAACGACTACTAAAGCTCTTTCGATAGCTCGCACTACAGAAGAAGCGTGGTATATCATTTGGTCTAAGGTGATTGGTAATGTTGTTTCGTGACCTGCCATCACATTTGAAGCAGAATCACCTACAAGGATAACGTCAACACCAGCGGTGTCAACAATTTTCGCCATGGTGTAATCGTAGGCTGTAAGCATAGAGATTTTTTCTCCATGAACTTTCATGTCAATTAATGACTTGGTAGTTATTCTTTTGTAATCTTTTTTTGCTACAGACATTCTGATTTATTTAGGATTAAACCCTAGATGAAATTTGGGCTAAAAGAGTTTTATTTTGGATGTAAAATTAATCAAATAATTTAATGTTAACCTAATTCTAATAAGAAATGAACTTCATTGTTCTGTAAAGATTAATGAAGTTCATTTTGTCTGTTGATTATTATTTTTTACTAAAAGTTTTAAAATGAAACGATTAATGATGTGGTCGGTACAATAAAAAGAAGATTGTTAATGTGTTTTCATTTCGCTTTTACGTTTGTTTAATTGCGTTTCGATATCCGCCATTGTTTCTGCAGCGGCAATTTCAAACGAAGTTTCATTAGAGGATGCAAATATTCGTGGTCCTGGACAGCTCAACGTGACTTCACAAATTTTGCCTTTTCCATGAGAGTCTTTTTCTTCCTTAAAAATAACACCTGCACGTATAACCCAATCAAAATGTTTAGTCAATGCGTCCAGTTTTTTTATTATAACATGTTCGGCAGTTTTGTTCGTTTCAGCATGTACAAATTGTATAGTCGATTCCATATAGTACTTTTTTAAGTTAATAATTAATGTAAGGGGTGTATTTATAAAGTAAGTGCGGTTTAGCTAATTTTAGAATTTAATAGATGGGAGGTGTATTTTCAAATTTACACAATTATTTTAATTCTTTAGTATTTTCGAAACTATAAATTAAAGCTTAAATGAATGTTATATTATGTTGTTTTGTTTTGGTAAATTAAAAAATGGAGTTTGTGGGGTATTTTTTTAAGTTTAGGAAACTAAATGAGGTTGGTAATAGGTTATGACAGTTTGGGGTCAGTGTCAGTTTGTCATATTATTTTCCGCCATTTTAACAAAAACTGCCATTTTTTTAAGCGGATTTTGCTTGGCACAATGATTGCTTTAAAGTGACCAAGTTATAAAACGAATATATAATAAAATTAAATATAATAAAAATGGGTAAAATAATCGGAATTGATTTAGGTACTACAAACTCTTGTGTTTCTGTAATGGAAGGTAATGAAGCAGTTGTAATTCCTAATGCAGAAGGAAAAAGAACAACGCCATCTATCATTGCTTTTGTAGAAGGTGGAGAAATTAAGGTAGGGGATCCTGCAAAAAGACAAGCAGTAACTAATCCAACTAAGACTATTGCTTCTATCAAACGTTTTATGGGACATTCTTTCGGTGAGATTTCAGCTGAAGCTAAAAGAGTTCCTTATTCAGTAGTAAAAGGAGATAACAATACGCCACGTGTGGATATTGACGGTCGTTTATATACTGCTCAAGAATTGTCAGCTATGACACTTCAAAAAATGAAAAAAACTGCTGAAGACTATTTAGGTCAAACAGTAACTGAAGCGGTTATTACTGTTCCTGCTTACTTTAACGATGCACAACGTCAAGCTACTAAAGAAGCTGGTGAAATTGCAGGACTTAAAGTAATGCGTATCATCAATGAGCCTACTGCTGCGGCATTAGCTTACGGATTAGATAAAAAAGGAACTGATCAAAAAATTGCTGTTTACGATTTAGGTGGAGGTACTTTTGATATTTCTGTTCTTGAATTAGGAGACGGAGTTTTCGAAGTATTATCTACAAATGGAGATACTCACTTAGGAGGTGACGATTTTGACCAAGTTATCATTGACTGGTTAGCTGACGAATTTAATGCTGAAGAAGGTATTGACTTACGTTTAGACCCAATGTCATTACAACGTATCAAAGAAGCTGCTGAAAAAGCTAAAATTGAGTTGTCATCATCTGCTGAAACAGAAATCAACTTACCATACGTAACTGCTACTGCTTCTGGACCAAAACACTTAGTGAAAAAATTATCTCGTTCTCAATTTGAGAAATTAGCTGATTCATTAGTAAAACGTTCTATGGCTCCTGTAGCTCAAGCCTTGAAAGATGCTGGTTTATCTACTTCAGATATCGACCAAGTAATCTTAGTAGGTGGTTCTACTCGTATCCCAAGAATTGTTGAAGAAGTTGAAAAATTCTTCGGTAAAAAAGCGTCTAAAGGAGTTAACCCTGATGAGGTTGTAGCTATTGGAGCTGCTATCCAAGGTGGTGTACTTTCTGGAGATGTAAAAGATGTATTGTTACTTGACGTAACTCCTTTATCTTTAGGTATCGAAACTATGGGTGGTGTAATGACTACTTTAATTGAGTCTAACACAACTATCCCAACTAAAAAATCTCAAGTTTTCTCTACTGCTGCTGATTCTCAACCATCTGTTGAAATTCACGTATTGCAAGGAGCTAGAGCAATGGCTGCTGATAACAAAACTATCGGTCGTTTCCATTTAGATGGTATTCCACCAGCACCAAGAGGAGTTCCTCAAATTGAAGTAACTTTTGATATTGATGCTAATGGTATCATCAAAGTTTCTGCAACTGACAAAGGAACAGGTAAATCTCATGACATTCGTATCGAAGCTTCTTCTGGATTAACTGCTGAAGAAATCGAAAAAATGAAAAAAGATGCTGAAGCTAACGCTGAGTCTGATAAAATAGCTAAAGAAAGAGCTGAGAAATTAAACGAAGCTGATGGAATGATCTTCCAAACTGAATCTCAATTGAAAGAGTTAGGAGATAAACTTTCTGATGATGATAAAGTTGCTGTTGAGTACGCTTTAACTGAATTGAGAATGGCTCATCAATCTCAAGACTTACCAGCTATTCAAACTGCTTTAGATAACATCAATGCAGCTTGGAAAAAAGCTACTGAAGCAATGTATGCTCAAGGAGAACAAGCTCAAGGTGGTGCTCAACCACAAGGAGAACAAACTCAAGGAGATAACGTTGAAGACGTTGAATTCGAAGAAGTAAAATAAGTATTTTGTAGAGATGCGATGCATCACGTCTTTACATACAATAATAGAAAACCGAGCTAGAAATGGCTCGGTTTTTTTGTTTACATGTGTTACACCCGACAGGTTTTAAAAACCTGTCGGGTGTAACATTTAGGGCTGACAATAATAAGAATAAAAATCCGAGCTAAATGGCTCGGATTTTTTACTTATATTCAAAAACCTGTCGGGTGTACTATTTAGGACTGATACTATTTAAGAATAAAAAAACCTGTCGGGTTTAGTTTTTTTATATCAAAACCAATCTATATCATTGAATTCTCCATTTTGACTATGAATTGCTTTAAAGTTATCAATATTTTCAAAAAAAGAAATTGTTTTTCCGCGTTGTAATTTTGTTGGTTTATTTGAGATACAAGATAAATAGGAGCTCCATGGATATTCAATGGGATGTTCGCAAAATCCATGATTGACAGGATTATAATGGATGTATTTTATAATGTTTTGTAAATACTTTTCATTATTAACTTGTTTCCGTTTAAACGGTCGCTCAAATAAAGCCCCGTGTCTATTAAAACTTTTGTTGATTGATTTTGTATAAGCATTAAATAAATTTCCAAAAGATTGGTGGGGTGGAATGATTTTTTTTAGTTCAAATGATTCTTGAAGTAGAACCATTTCTTCCAATGATTTAATGCGCACCAATAAATGAAAGTGATTTTTTAATAAACACCAAGCGTATGTTTCAGCAATGGGATCAATATGTTTTGCATACAATTGTAAAAAATAATCTTGATTTCTATTTTCTTTAAATAAATTTTCATTGTTGATTCCTCTATTATAAATATGATAGTACATTCCGAATTCAAGTTTTTCAATTAATTGCATATTTTTCTTGATATTTAACCCGTCAGATTTTTGAAACCTTTCGGGTTTGGTTTATATTTTTTAGTACATATAAAATGAATAATAGTATAAAAGTAATTAATTGTTTACAAATTATAAATAAATAAAAAAAGGAAGCTCAAGAAGAAAAATAATGAAGATGTTGAATTCGAAGAAGTAAAATAAGTATTAAGATTAAATTGAGCTAGAAATAGCTCGGTTTTTTATTTACTGGTGTTACACCCGACAGGTTTCAAAAACCTGTCGGGTGAACTATTTAGGACTGACACTATTTAAGAATAAAAAAACCGAGCTAAATGGCTCGGTTTTATTTTTTTGAGAAATATTGGTTTTAAATATTGAAATTTAATAGATATCAATTTCAATTAATATTAATACCAACGTTTTTTATTCTGTTTTGAATTAGCTGATTTTCTAGATTTATGACGTTCACCACTTCGGTTTGAATTTTTGGGTTTTGTAGAACCACCTGGGGCTGTTTCTGGATTTCCAGAATGCCATGGATAAGGATGGTCACTAATGGTTTTTACATCTACTTTAATTAATTTTTGAATGTCTTTCCAGTATCCATGCTCGTCTTTACCACAAAAAGAAATGGCAACACCACCGTTTCCGGCACGTCCAGTTCTTCCAATTCGATGTACATAAGTTTCAGGAATATTAGGCAAATCAAAATTAATAACCACTGGTAATTGATCTATGTCAATTCCACGTGCAGCTATATCAGTAGCTACTAGTACACCTACTTCTTTGTTTTTAAAAGCATCTAGAACGCGTTGTCTAGCGTTTTGAGATTTGTCTCCGTGAATTGCCTCGGCAGGAATATCTTTTTTGCGTAAAGCTTTAACCACATTATCTGCACCGTGTTTGGTTCTTGAGAAAACCAACACATCTGTTAGATTTTCATTTTTAATCAAATGGTACAATAAATTTCGTTTTTCGCCTTTTTCAACATAATAAATACGTTGTTCTACATTCTCAGCAGTAGAAGATACTGGAGAAACAGTAACGGTTTCAGGATTGGTCAAAAACATTTCGGCTAATTCACGTATAGCAATAGGCATCGTAGCAGAGAAAAATAGTGTTTGTCTGTTTTTAGGAGTCAATTTGACAATTTTCTTCACGTCATTTACAAAGCCCATGTCAAGCATTTGGTCTGCCTCATCTAATACTAAGACATGTAAATGGTCTAAATCAATGAATCCTTGTTTGTGTAAATCTAATAGCCTACCAGGTGTGGCAATCAAAATATCGATCCCTTTTTTGAGGGCATCTACCTGTGGGTTTTGAGAAACTCCACCAAAGATGGTCAACTGGGTTAAGTTGGTGTATTTTGCATAGGTGTCAAAACTTTGGCCAATTTGAACCGCAAGTTCGCGAGTAGGAGTAACGACTAAGGCACGTATTTGTTTTGCTTTTTTGGATGAGCCAACAATACGGTGTAATTGATGTATGATAGGGATTGCAAATGCTCCAGTTTTTCCTGTTCCCGTTTGAGCACAACCAATTAAATCATTTCCAGCTAAAATCAGCGGAATGGATTGTTCTTGGATAGGAGTAGGGGTTGTATAGCCTTCTTCGTAAATGGCTTTTTGGATACTTTTTGAAAGTGATAATTCTTCGAATAACATATTTTTGGTATTAAATATCCTGTAATAAGTACAGGGATAGTCTTGCAAAGATAGTGTTATTTATCTATTCCTTATAAATAGGCTGTTTTATGCTCGAATAAATTATCGTTGTCAACAAATGATTATTGGTTAGTTTTAATAAAATCAGTTACTAAATAGCCGATTAACTTTCCTATTAAATGGTTGTTTTTTTCTTCGCCTAAATCGGGTGCACCTTCACAAATATGCATATAAGTTGCATTTTTATGTTTTCCAAAAAAAGAAACAAACTGACGCAGTTCTTCAACAGAAAAACCACTTACGGTCATGGCACTACTCGCAATATTTGGAATAGCATCTAGGTCGATTTCAATACCATAAGCATCGGTTTTAATGAATTCGTGAGAAGCCACCATTTCTTGATAGAAATTTTTCTCGGTTCTAATTTTGATGCTATCGTAGGTATTGTAACGTACCCTTTCGTCTGTTTTTTTGATGATATCCAAAACACTTTTTGAAGTGTAGTTTTCGTGTAACCCAAAAATGAAGTATTTCTTTAAAAAACCTTCTTGATAAGCATAAGAAAAACCGTTACCACTATGACGTCCTTCTAAAATTCGAAAATCAGAATGAGCATCAAAGTTAATGGCATTTACAGGTTTTCCTTTGGCAAGTGCCGCTCCTTTAATATTACCGTAAGCGTTATTATGTCCGCCACCGATGATAATCGGAATTTTACCTGATTTGATGATGTTGAATATAATATGAGAAACTTCTTTGTCTATTTTTTCGACTAATTGACTAAGTTTTAAGCGATCGTCTATATTGTTAAAATTCAATCCTTCGGCCTCTTTCATTTGTTCTCGAACATCAACTTCACCCAGTACGATGATTTGATTTCCTTTACTAAAACGATTGTGCTGAATATTAGCAATGCTTTTAATGGCCGTTTTCCAAGCAGATGCAGCTCCAGGTCTTCCAAAATTAGCTTGAATCCCCACATCTTCTGGAATCCCTAGAAGGACATATTTGGCTTCACATGCTTTTAAAAATGAAATTGAGTCTGCTCCAGAAGGAACAGTAATCATTTTTTCGCCAAATTTTATTTCACCACTTCTATGATTTGTAACCTTTGCAAGGTCTTTCGATGTGAATGGTAAAAGGTTTTCCATGAATTTTTTTTCTCAAAAATAATATAAATGTGCTAACTAACGTTATTAGTTGAATATTTATTCATTAAATTTGGAAAATTATTAAACCAGTAGAAAAACTAACAATTAGAAAACAACTAAAAAATGGAAAATCAACAAAGTAATTCAAGTCTGAAAGCAGTTATTGCAGTATTAGCAATTTTATTAGTAGGTAGCTTGGTATATATCTTTAAAATTTCGTCAGATGTAGAGACTGTAAAAACAGAATTGAAAACTACAACTACTGAAAAAGATTCAGTAATGAAAGATTTACAAGATTTAAAAACTACTTATGATGCGGCAATAGCAGAAAACACATCAATGTCTGATGAGTTAATTAAAGAAAGAGATAAAGTTGTAAGCTTAATGTCTGATTTAAGTAGGTCAAAAGGGGATGTTTCAAAATACAAAACTCAGTATTTAGCTTTGCAAAGTAATATGAAAGCTTTGATGGCTGAAAACGAAGGTTTGAAAAAACAAAACACAAAATTAACGGTTCAACGTGATAGTACTAGAGTTGTTTTAGTTGAGGCTAAAAAAACAAACGAAGTATTAGTAAGCCAAAATGATGAATTAGCAAAAACAGTTGAAAAAGGAGCGAAATTGACGGTATTGAACTTAAAGTCATCAGCTTATATTGTTAGAAATCCAGGTCTTTTAAGAAGTACTGAGAAGCAAGTTGAAACAGATAAAGCGTCTAGAGCTGATATGTTGAAAATTAGCTTTACAATTGCTGAAAACCAAATCGCTAAATCAGGTGATAAGACTTATTATGTTCAAGTAATTGATAGTAAAAACAATGTATTGGGTGATAAGAAAACTCAAAACTTTGGTGATAAATCATTGTCATACAGTTTTGCAACAACTGTTAAATACGAAAACAAAACAGTTCATGTTTCTGAAAACTTACCAGGTAAGGATTTTGCAAAAGGAACTTATTTTGTAAATGTTTTTGATAAAGATGTATTGGTTTCTAAATCAAGCTTTGATTTGAAATAATCAATAAACAAGATTAGTAAAAAAGGAGCAATTTGCTCCTTTTTTTTATGCCATTTTGTAAAAAGTATTGAGGTCTTTAAGGGCTGTTTTTTGGAGCGAAAATGTTGTTTTTAAATACGAGTCGTCCTGCGGTCTATACCTGCTATTACTGCACAAGAGTTTGCCGCATTCGACAGAGAGTCTGAGTAAACTTAGTTTTTAAAAACAGTTTGACCGTCTTTAGTCAGTGTAATTTCTTGGCCTTTTCCTCTTAATTCATAGGTGTCGTTTTTGTACCAAATTCCAGAAGCTGGTTTTTGTCCTACTAGTTCAATAGTTTCCCCTTCAAAATGAAGTACAGCTATATCTTTTGTAATGTTGAATGACATTTCAAGTTTTTTACCATCTTTATCAGTAGCCGTATTGGTTACTATATTGTCAGTGTTTTTTTCAACTGTTTCTGTTATTGAATCTTCGTTTTCGGTTTTAGCTGTTTCTTTACAAGAAGTCAAGGATAGTGTTGTTAGGAGTATTGTTGTGATGAATGGTAGTCTCATTTTTAGCTTTTTATTGATAGGATTTCGCTCTAATTGTGTAGGTGACTACAAGTTTAAACAGCGATTAATTCAAATTTAAAGCTCCTATTTAAAATTTCCAAGAATATAGGAAAAGCTTAACTTTTGTGTCAACTAGTAAATTATTCTAGATATCAGCAAAAAAGGAAACAGACTTTGGTAATCGATTCTTTTTTGGTAGTGTGAGCATATGCTCAATAAGAAGAAGGAAATCCAACGGATTTCAATGTTTATAGAAACGGTTATTTTATTGGTATTTGTACGACCCCGTTGGGGTCGAATATGTGGATGATTATTTTTTCTATAAACATTTGACCTTTCCAAGGTCGTTGAAATCCTAATTTTATTGGTGTTTGGGGGATGATAGTTGTGTTATAGGGGAAAATCAGGCTGTTTTTTAGTTCAATTTTACCCCTTGAATCATAATTGTGGATTTGATAGACTTTTCTTTTAGGTACAAGAATTTTTTTCGCTCTTCGTCATTTTTGAAATTATCGAAGTCTTCTTGAGTATTAAATTCAACAAGATGAATTTCATAAGGTTGCTCAATGTTTAGTTCAATTATAGAATCCTCAGTAGGTCTAATTCTTAAGGTAAGTCTGCCGTTGTATTTTAGTATTGTTGGAATGGCAATATTTTCAAATTGATGAAAAACTTCTTCCTGTCCTTCAATTACGTAAATGAGTTGTGTGATGTAAATCATAATAAGAGTATTTGTATTCAGGGGAATAAGTTCTCTTTTGTTTAATATACTTTATGTTATTTCTTTGTGTGTGCCAGCGTGGGGTAAAGTTACCGCGTTGCAAACGCTACGATTTGTTTTTCAATTTAAGTAGGTACTCGTTAAAAACGAGCACCAGATGGGAATGATTGGAAGAAACCTGATAGAAAGAGAAAGAATCTCATACGATTAGGAATTGACCAAGACCATGCTTATGCATTTAGTCGCACTCGTAAAGGCGGTTGGGCAATTGCGCAGAGTCCTATTTTAGGTTCAACCATTACTTTGAAACGCCTAAGGCAAAAAGACTATCAATCCTTGACAGATGTTTACATCGAACTTAATCCACCGTTTTGCGAACCGCCGAGTACGTGACCCGTACGCTCGGTGGTGTGAGAGGCGCACTCCGTTAGTTTCTAGCGGAGCCGTCTACTCGATTAGCGGGTCGTTGTTTTTTCACGTTGTAATTTTGCTTTACTTTTTCCGCATTTGATTAAGTGAAATGGGTAGTTTTCCGTCACTTCGGTTACTTCAAAAAGTCCAAACTTGTCAAATTCTTCTTCAATACTTTGCTTGTCATAAAAGAAGATTTTAACTCCACCAAACATTTCAAAACGGTCTTTACTAATTAGTGTCCCTTGTCTATATGTTTGTGCATCCTTAGTTATAGCCGTAAAAATCATAAAACCGTCTTCGGTCAATTGGTTAAAGCAGTCTTGGATAAGTTTTGCTCTTTCATCTTTGTCTAACAAGTAAATTAAACCGTAGCAAAATATTCCATCATACAATTCTTCGTCAAAAGGAATATCTGTTACCGAACCGTGATAAATTTTCAATTCGTTTCCAAAATGATTTTTAGCCAAATCAATTGCTGTCTGCGAAATCTCAATACCAGTAACGGTCATTTCGTTTTCAATGAAAATTTGAGCATTTCGACCGTAGCCAATTCCTGGAATAAGAACATTTTTTACATTATGTTCAACAAAAAAGTCCTTTGTCAAAACCGTAGATTTCGCAGGTTCTAAGCCCCACATTTCTTGCTTGTCCTGAAATGCTTGTTCCCAAAATTCTGTCATAGTCTGTTTTGTTTATACGCAAATCTTGTCTTCCAAAATTTCAGATTTATGTCCTAATTTTTGTAAAGCAGTCAAAATACTCTGCCTTTCAATTTTATATCCTTCAACTCTCAGGACTGTATGTCCACAAGGGTATGATTTTTCCGTTTCGTTCAGGTCGTAGTTAATTTTCAAATCAGGATTATTTGTTTTGAAATAGTCCAAAACGTGTTTTGCTTGAATTTTGGTTTCAATGTCGGTAATAAATATTTCTGTCATTGTCTTTGTGTTTTTGTTGTTGTGTCGTTTTACAATGCCCGCTAACTTGTATATACTACTGATATAGTCAGACATATACACCTATATTTGGGTAGACATGTCTGATAAACATCAGATTTTATTTTCCCCAAACATACAATATAATCCCTAAAAAATACTTACAAGTAGCATTTCAGTTATCAACATTATTCAAAGATAATTCCTTCTTTACCAAAAACCTTACGGTTAACCATAATGACATAAAATAATTCACAAAACGCCTAGCCCCGGTAGGAGTGAAAAGCGTAAGCAGGTTGAAAACCACTTTTTTCTGGTGGTGGCAGAGCGACCGCAGGAAGCTCCTGCCAACGCCTAGAAAAAGGGTTTGAAACCAAATACCTTGTAACGAATGACGGGAATAGCTCCTAAATCAATTCCTCGACATGTTTTTTGATGTTTTCGGCTATTTTTCGGGTGGGTAAATCGTTGGCATCGTGACCGAAGGGTTCTTCGATTTCTTCGGCAATTAATTCTAAACTCGCCAAAACGTAAAAGATAAAAACCACCACCGGAACGACATAGTAGCCTAGATTAAAGACGTATCCAAAAGGCAGGGTCATGACGTAGAAAAAGATAAACTTCTTCAAGAATACGCTGTAAGAATAAGGGATGGGCGTGTTTTTGATGCGTTCGCAAGCGCCACAAATATCAGTAAAAGATTGGAGTTCGCTATTGATGATGATGAGTTGGTCACCCGTAATTTTTTGTTTTTTGTAAAGTTCGTTTACTTTTTGAAACATCATTTTGGCCACTTGGTTGGGGCGGTGCGTGTGATGATCTAGCGGATAATCAAGTTCTTCGGACAGTTGATTTCCAGTTTCTTCGTCTTTTAAATGTTTGTTGAGGATGGAGGCGTAACTCGGAATCATTTTGCGGAAAAAGGCTTTGTCTTTGTCGTCTTCCAAAATCGCATTCAGCTTCAAAGCCAGATTACGACTGTTGTTGACCAAAGCGCCCCATAATTTTCGGCCTTCCCACCAACGGTCGTAAGCGGTATTGGTCCTGAAAACCAACAATAACGAAATCACAAATCCCAACATGCCGTGCATCATAGAGATGTTTTTGACATGGCTGTCATCAGGCAAATGCCAATATTCTATTTCGAGGTAGCCCACAGACGCTGCGTAGCCCCCAATCAAAACCATCAAGGGAAATAATTGTCGGAAGGTATCGGCTTTGTGAAAACGGAAGATGAAGGTGATCCAGTCTTTGGGGTTGTATGAAATCATGTAGTTTTTAGTACAAATATAGCGGTTTTTGAAAAGAAAGAGAGTTAACACAAAGGTCACTGAGGAAGCAGGGAGGGCACAAAAAAAGAGTTGGTAATCTATGTGCTTAATTTTGAAACATATAAGTCATTGAAGTAAAAACAGCCAAAAACGCAAAATTTAGAACAATTTAGATATTTTGCAATCTGTGTGGTAAATTTTTGAAACATATAAGTCATATAAGTAAATGTGAACTTTAGCTTTTAAGTGCGTTTAAGTTCAAATAAGTTTAGTTACATTTCTATCAATTAAAAAAAAAACAGCAAATATTTAGCTTAAAAACCTTTGTGCTTTTAGTGCTTCCTCAGTGACCTTTGTGTTTAAAAAAGCTTACTGCACTTTGCGAAACCTTAGCACGCTTTGCTGTTAAAATAACTTTGTGTCCTCTGTGCTTCCTTAGTGACCTTTGTGTTAAAAAATCTTACTGAACTTTGCGAAACCTTAGCACGCTTTGCTGTTAAAATAACTTTGTGTCCTCCGTGTTTCCTTAGTGACCTTTGTGTTTAAAAAAACTAGCTAATATAATTCCATATATTTTTCTTCTTGGACAACTCCAAGTAAATCGACTTTATGATTTGGTTTTCGGGTTGGGTTAGGCTTACATCTGTTGAAAGGATTTTTTGTGCGTGGTAGCGGGCATGTGACAAGATTTCTTTGTCTTTCACGATATCAGCGATTTGTAAATTGAGGACCCCGCTTTGTTGGGTTCCCATCATATCGCCAGGACCACGGAGTTTAAGGTCGACTTCGGCAATTTCAAAACCGTCGTTGGTTTGCACCATCGTTTCCATTCGGGTGCGGCTGTCTGAACTTAGTTTGTGGCTAGTCATTAGGATGCAATAACTTTGTTCGGCACCACGACCTACGCGGCCACGCAACTGGTGGAGCTGTGAGAGTCCAAAACGCTCAGCGCTTTCGATTATCATCACAGAGGCATTTGGAACGTTTACACCTACTTCAATTACAGTGGTAGCGACCATGATATTGGTTTTTCCTTCGGCAAAGCGTTTCATCTCGGCATCTTTATCAGCGGGTTTCATTTTGCCGTGGAGGATGGAAATAGCATAATCGGGGAGAGGGAAGTCCCTTGAAATGCTTTCGTAGCCGTCCATCAAATCTTTGAAATCCATTTTTTCGGATTCTTGAATCAATGGATATACAATGTAAATTTGGCGCCCAAGAGCGATTTCGTCCCGAATGAATTTCCAAACTTTCA
This sequence comes from Flavobacterium sp. NG2, assembly GCF_034119845.1. NCBI lineage: Bacteria > Pseudomonadati > Bacteroidota > Flavobacteriia > Flavobacteriales > Flavobacteriaceae > Flavobacterium > Flavobacterium sp. NG2. The sequence goes on from NZ_CP139420.1 coordinate 2,806,605, forward strand.
AGCGGTTGCTGTCAAATCGATGCACGGTTTTTATCGGTTTACGTCCTGGAGGCAATTCATCAATGATAGAAATATCCAAATCGCCATACAAACTCATTGCCAACGTTCTAGGGATAGGCGTAGCGGTCATTACTAAAACGTGGGGTGGAATAGCATTCTTTTTCCATAGTTTAGAACGTTGTTCCACTCCGAAACGGTGTTGCTCGTCAATTACGGCAAGACCGAGATTATGGAATTTTACTTTGTCTTCTAGTAAGGCATGTGTTCCTATCAGGATTTGTAATCTACCGTTTTCGAGTTCTTCATGTATGATTTTTCGAGTTGAAGTTTTGGTTGAGCCTGTTAGTATTTTGATATTTAAATTCAGTTTATTAGCGAGTTCTGAAAGTCCGATAAAATGCTGGTTGGCTAAGATTTCAGTTGGTGCCATCAAACAAGCTTGAAAGCCATTATCAATCGCTAATAAAATACTCATAAAAGCCACAATTGTTTTTCCTGATCCTACATCTCCTTGTAGTAAACGGTTCATTTGGGCGTTGCTGCCCATGTCGGTTCTAATTTCTTTGATCACTCTTTTTTGTGCTCCTGTGAGTTCAAAAGGCAAATGGTTTTGGTAAAAATCATTGAAAAAGTCACCCACTAAAGTAAAAGGATGTCCTTTGATTTTATGTTTTTGAATCAGATTTTTCAGGATTAACTGAATCTGAATATAAAAGAGTTCTTCAAATTTTAAACGAAATTGGGCTTTCGCCAAAGCTTCGGCACTGGTTGGGAAATGGATATTGAACAAGGCTTCACGCTTTGAAATTAACTTCAACTCTTGCGTGAGGTAATCGGGTAAAGTCTCTAAAAATAAGGCTTGTGTTTCTTGAAATAGTTGTTGCATCAACTTATTTACCACCCGATTGGTAATGCCTTTGTTGGTCAGTTTTTCAGTCGATGGATATACAGGTTGCATAGCCGAACGCAAACTTTGTTGGTGTTCTGAGAGCAATTCAATTTCGGGATGCGCCATATTGAATTGGCCGCTAAAAGAAGTGCATTTTCCAAAGATGACAATCACTTCATTCAACTTTAAAGATTCCCGAATCCATTTGTGACCTTGAAACCAAACCAATTCCATTTTGCCCGTATCATCAATAAAGGTAGCAACTAATCGTTTTCGGTTTTTACCGAATTCTACTGTTTTAAGATGGATGATTTTCCCAATGATTTGAACCTCTGCAACGGTATTTTGCAATTCGTTGATTTTGTAATAGCGGGTTCTATCGATGTATCGATTGGGGTATAAATTGATTAAATCACTGTATTTATGAATTCCCAATTCCTTACGAAACAATTCCCCTCGATGTGGGCCAACGCCTTTAAGGTATTCGATAGGAGTAAGGAGGAGATTGTTCATTAGGCAGTGATAAAAACGAATTTTTAATAGTAAAGCGAAGATAGTTTTTTGTTTTTAATTTCGGAAATGCAACAACAATCTACTTCAAGGAAAAGCAAGTGTTAATTTGGCCACGAATTCACGAATTAAAAGGAGATGTTGTGAATATTAATTTAATCAAGTTTCGAAATCATTATAAATCAAACACTAAAAAATTCGTGAATTCGTGGCTTTTTAAAAACTGATAGATTTGAACTATTTGTAATTAGATAAAAATTGGGAATTCATTTTTAAACGAATATCTTTGAAAAATAAACAGACAACAATGACAACGCATCTCGCTTTACTACGTGGAATTAATGTTTCAGGTCACAATATGATGAAAATGGAGGTTTTGAAAACAACCTTGGAAGGAATTGGATTTACGAATGTACAAACCTATATTCAATCAGGAAATGTTTTTGTCGATACGGAGGAAGAAAATGCAGCAAAGGTTGGTTTCCAAATCAAACAGGAAATCTTCAAAGTTTTTGGTCATGAAGTTCCTGTGATTGTTATCAATAAAGCGGATCTAGAAGCTTGTTTTACCAATAATCCTTTCTTAAAAGAAAAGGATGCGGATATTAAAAAATTGTATGTGGCTTTTGTTTCGGTCGAATTAAAGCCAGAAAATATAAATGATTTGAAAATTAGTCAATTCAAACCTGATGAAGCTAGGATTGATGGTAACCGAATTTTTATTAAATATGCTGTAGGCGCAGGAAAAACACGCTTTGATCAGAAATATATTGAGAAGAAGCTAAATGTGTCGGCTACGATTAGAAACTGGAATACGGTTACACAGTTGCTAAAAATGTATGAAGAACGGTAGTTTTTTTAACCACAAATTACACAAATTCAAAAAAGCATTAAATTACACTAATTTTTAAAATAAAATTGGTGCTAGAAAAAATATCATTGTAAAGTATAAAAGCCTCGTTAATAAAATAGTAGCGAGGCTTTTTTTATGGTTTAATAAAAGTAATAATCGTTGTAAACAGCCCCGATTGAAGTGAAAATCCTTTTCCTTTTTTCTTTCAAAAAAGGAAAAGATTGCAACGAAAAGCGGGAGCATAGTTTCCTAAAAACAAAATCGTTCTGCTCCTGAAAATTATATTAATATGGAAGTACTTTTTCGTTCTTAACTTCTTCGAGTAATTCGGCCATAGCCAAGTAAATAGCGCTTGAGCCACAAATAACGCCTAGACCACCTGCAATGATTCCAATGGTTTCGTTTCCTGTTACTTTATTAAGTGTTAATAGAAAAAACAATAGGGTTAGGGATAGGAAAACGAATTGTTGCACTTTGCTACCGCCCCAAGTTCCCCACCACATAAATCCAGTGAAAATCCCCCAAATTCCTAGATAACAAGCAAAGAAGGTAGCGGGAGTTTCTTCGGCTGCTTTGATACCTAAACCTGGTAAAAGCCAAATGCCAACTAGAGAAAGCCAGAAAAAACCATAAGAGATAAAGGCGGTTCCTGCGAAAGTTTTTTCTCTTTGGAACGATAAAATTCCAGCTATGATTTGTGCAATTCCACCATAGAATATCCCCATGGATAAAATGACGGCGCTAACAGGGAATAGTCCAAAATTGTGAAGATTTAGTAAAATCGTTGTCATTCCGAAACCCATTAACCCTAAAGGAGCTGGATTAGCTAGTTTGTTTTCCATAAATTATTTTTTTTGGTTAGTCTTTTCCAAAAATAGGATTTATTTTATGATATCCTAGAGTAAATCAAACCATAAAAATAATATGGACTAACAAACGCAACCTTTTCATGATGTCTAGCTCTATCTAGAAACTAAACCCCATGAAGCGACTACTATTATTATTTGGATTTGTATTGTTAATGACTTCCTGCTCTTGTTCACGTGATTCTGACGATGAAGCGATTGAGGATTATTATTTAGGAAGTTGGGAATTAGTACAAATGACAGGTTCTTTTCATGGTTCTGAAACCACTGGTCAGGACATGGAATGGCAAGAGCGTTATCAGTTTAATAAAAATGGTTCTTTTACCAAAAGAAGAACTACTAATAGTGGGACAAAAGAAGCTCAGGGTACCTATTACATTCGAAAACTAGCTGATGAAGTAACCTTAATGTTGCGTTATCCAGAGGATAATGATATCGTGGCCAGTTGCATTTCGCAACACGAGGAAGTTCTTTATTTTACTGATGATAAGTCCTTGTCAGGTTCTTGGTCAGCTTGTGATGGTCCAGGATTGCTTTATAAAAAAGTGAAATAGATTTCTGTTTAGTTTCTAGGAATTTTAGCCACGGATTGAAAGGATTAACACAGATTAATCTTTTTAATCCTTTCAATCTCTAGCTAATTAAAATAGCTCTTTTATTCTATAGTGGTTTATTTTTCTACCAAATCACAATACCAAAAACCAAAATCATAAGCAGTTGTATCGTTTGTATCACAAGCGGTATTGGATGGTTTTGTGTCTTTTGGTTTTTCATATTTACGATATACGACTTCTCCAATTTCAAAGGCTACTGGTTTTGAGAATATTGGTCCATCAAAAGTAAAGGTGTGAAATTCTCCATTTTCACCACAGACATCAACTCCTTCTGGTAAGTCATTGATGAAATCTTGATCAATAACACGACCTACAAAGCTTTTATCAAGGTATTTTTCATTGACACAAACTACAATGGTTTTAAATCCTAATGCAATAAACTCCTGAATCAAATCGGTTGTTGGGATTTTCCATAAAGGGAATAGTCCTTTGAAACCCATTGTTGCTAATTTGTCTTCCCGGTATTTACGCAAATCTTCCAAAAAGATATCACCAAAAATGGAATGGGTAATTCCTTGTTGTTTAAGTTTGGTTAATGTTTTTGACATCACTTCCTCATAAACTTTCATCGTTGGCATTTCTGGAATTTGCATGATTTCAAGTGGTAATCCGATGCTTTGTGCTTGCTGGTGTAACAATTCGACACGTACACCATGCATAGAAATACGTTGAAACTGTTGGTTAACACTCGTCAACAAACAACTAATTTCAATATCAGGATTTTGTAATGTTTTGTATAAGGCTAGAGCAGAGTCTTTTCCGCTACTCCAGTTGAATAAGGCTTTTGTTTTCAATGGGGTTTTCTTGTAGATTCAGGGGGTAAACTTACGATAATTTGCAGTTATTTATTTACGAAATTTCAATAAATTTGAGTTAGCTAATTTTACTGATGACACTTTTTAATTATAAATATAGAATAGAATCGAACCGATTGAAAAATTGGGATTATTCTAATGAAGGCATTTATTTTTTAACGCTTGTTTCTCTAAATAGGGAATCCATTTTTGGAGAGATTGTAAATAATGAAATCGTTTTAAATGATTTAGGAAAAATTATTGAGACTGAAATTCATAATTCGGTTCGGATACGGGATAAATGGATTTTTCATAATTGGGTTATTATGCCCAATCATATTCATTTGTTAATTGAAATAAAAGAGGAGGTTTTAATTGAAAATTATTTTTTGAATAATACGATAGATGTTGATAAAGAAAAGGATAATGCGGAGAGGCACTGCAGTGCCTCTCTACCTGTCGATGTAAGAGATCATGATGCTAGAGGGGATTTCGATAATGTAAAGAGGCACTGCAGTGCCTCTCTACCTGAGGGCGAATCGAATGGTGATAGAAAGGAAGAATGTATCTCTCAACCTGCGGAGGTAAAGGATTGTGATACCGTACAAAATTGTGATAGAGTAGAGAGGCACTGCAGTGCCTCTTTATTTCAGGTGGACGAAAGAAATCGTGATGTTATAGGTGATTGTGATGGTGTAGAGAGGTACTGCAGTGCCTCTTTACATATAGATGAAACAAATCATATTACTACGGATAAACGTGTGCATTTACCAATAATCGAACCAATAAACAGTCCAAAATTTTCCCGAAAACCAAAATCTATCTCCTCTTTCGTCGGTCAATTTAAGTCGGTTACAACCAAAAAAATGAATATTCTTAAGGCTACTCATAAAGAAATTATCTGGCAATCGAATTATCATGACCATATAGTGCGTAACTTTGAGTCCTTTCGAACAATTTTTTATTATATCAAGAACAATCCTAAAAAATGGGATGAAGATTCTTTGAAAAAAGCCAATTAATTATATAAGCATGGTTAAATACCTATTTCTTTTTCTCTCCAGTTTTATTTTCGCACAACAAAGCCATTCAGTTGATTTTAAAAATTGTTTAGGAATAATTACATTAAATACCCAAGAAAAATCCATATCAGGGCAGGTGAATTATGAATTTGAAGTGTTGCAGTCGATTGACACCATAAGGATAGATGCTCAAAAGATGGCATTTGAAAATGTCAAATTAAATGGAGAAGCTGTTGTTTATAGAAATACGGGGACTCAATTACAACTGATATCTAAATTCAAAAAAGGAAAAAATAAATTAGAATTTGACTACAAAGCTTTCCCTAAGCAGGCCTTATATTTTGTTGGAAATTTTGAAGGAGGGAGTTCGGCTATTGCTTCTCAGATATGGACACAAGGACAAGGAAGGTATACCAGTAACTGGTTTCCAAGTTTTGATGATGTGAATGAGAAAGTAATTTTTAAACTTCAAATTACTTTTGATAAAGACTATCAGGTGGTTTCGAATGGTGTTTTGAAGGCAAAAATAGATTCGATAAAGCAAACCACTTGGAGCTATGAAATGTGCAAACCGATGAGTTCTTATTTATTGATGTTAGCGATTGGGAAATACGATAAATATACCGCTAAATCGAAATCAGGACTTCCGCTAGAAATGTACTTAGAAAAAGAAGAAGCGGCTAAGTTTGAAACGACCTATCGTCATTCGGTTGCTATTTTTGATTTTCTCGAAAAGAAGATAGGAGTGAAGTATCCTTGGAAGGTATATCGTCAGATTCCTGTTCGTGATTTTTTGTATGCAGGAATGGAGAATACCAGTTCGACTATTTTTTCGAGTCGGTATGTGGTGGATTCGATTGGTTTTGAAGATCGAAGTTATACGAATGTGGATGCACATGAATTAGCCCATCAATGGTTTGGAGATTTGGTTACGGCTGAGAGTGGAACACATCATTGGTTGCAAGAAGGCTTTGCAACCTATTATGCGTTGCTAGCAGAAAGAGATATTAAGGGAGATGATTATTTTTATTCCAAAATGTATGAGTCGGCACAGCAATTAAAATATGCATCTCGAACCGATACGATTCCCGTTTTGAACGCCAAAGCGAGTTCGTTGACTTTTTATCAAAAGGGAGCTTGGGCATTGTTTGTTTTGAATGAAGCTATCGGTGATAAAGCTTTTGCGAAAGCGGTAAAAAGTTATTTAAAGAAACACCAATATCAATCGGTTACTACAAATGATTTTTTTGAAGAAATTAGAAAGGTATCGAATTTCGATTTAGTTTCTTTTAGTAAAGTTTGGCTTGAGGATTACCGATTTAATACGCAAGAAGCGAATAAGTTATTGTTGAAAAATAAAATGATGCAATTGCTGTTTGAAGTTGAAAGTTTGAAAGCTACGCCTTTAATCGAGAAGCAGGATTTCTTTAAAAAAGTCCTGCAATCGGAAGTAGATTCATTTGTCAAAAAAGCCATTGTTAATCAATTAAAATCAGAAAAATTTAAAGCTAAAAAAGAGTTGTTAGAGTTGGCTTTAGCTACCCAAGATATAGCCGTCAGACAAATTGTAGCAGTGAGTTTGCCAAAAATCTCGGAAGATTTCCGCTTAGAATACGAAACTCTTCTACATGATAAATCGTATCAAACACAAGAAATTGCTTTGTATTATTTATGGAAAAACTTCCCAGAAAAGCGTATTGATTATTTGAATCAATCTAAAAACTGGATTGGATTTAATGACTATAATTTAAGAACGTTGTGGTTGTCATTAGCATTGTCTACTTCCGATTATTTGGCCGATAAGACTGTTCTCATAAACGAACTGATACAGTATTCATCACCAAATTACGAAGCGATAACGCGCCAAAATGCATTAGAAAAATTGGTAGGTTTTCGATTGACGAATGATGAAGTACTTAAGAACTTAGTAAAAGCGAAAACACATCATATGTGGCAGTTTTCTAAATTTGGTCGTGATACAATACGAAAAATGCTCAAAGAAGAAGGAATGAAAGCTTCTTTTGAGCATGTTTTGTCAGAATTAAATGAAGCGGAACAATTTCAGTTAAATCGTTTGTTGAAAGAGTTATAGATCAAGCCAATGATTGTGTGTTTTTAACCACAAATTACACGAATTAGCACAAATTGTTTTTATTTAAAATAATAATTACACTAATTGAAATTGCTTTTTAAAGGAAATGTAACTTTTATAATAATAGTTAATTAATTAAAAAACATTTATGTACATCTTCATTCTTAATGAGGGAATGATGTTTAAAGTTGTTTGACAACTTTTTTTAAATTAGTGTAATTAGCAAGGTTAATAAATTTGTGCTAATTCGTGTAATTTGTGGTGTTTTTTTTAATTTTTTTAAATAAAATATTAGACTCTTAGTAGAATCGAAATATAACCTACCACAACTCACTCACTTCGTCTTTGATAAAAGCGATAGCGGTACTACTGGGTGCTATTTTTTCGAATAAATCATTCAAAACGCGTTCTCTTAAACTATCTGCATCAGTTACTTTTTCGTTTTGTGCAGCCATGCGAATCATTTGTATTGTGGCATTTTTGGCAGTTAGTATAACCGACCAACATTTTGCCGATATGTAAATTTGCTGAGCCAAATTATGTTCAAACTCTTGTTCGATTTGGGCTATTATATAGTTTTGGTATTCTGTTTTGTCATTTGATATCGGTTGGATTCGAACCAATAATTGCGAAGGATTAATGCGTTCCATAAACAAAGTCATACGCTCATACGCTTGTAAGCGTAGTGGTAAAACAGCAGGTTTGGTTTCTTTTTGCAACAACCAACGTCTTGTATTTTGTTGGTCTTTAAAATGAGCATCAAATAAATAGTAAGCAACTCCTCCAGTAATTAAAGAAGGAATAGTATACGATAGTAATTCTATAAAATGGGATGTATTCATTATTTCGTGATTTTTAAGTCACAAAAATATACTTTTTTGGATAGAATTAACTTCAAATGCTGTGTTTATATCCATTTTGGAATCTTACTTTTGCAGGATTATTTTTTAATGGTTTAACATGGAATCTTATATCCTAATTTTACTTTGTGTTGCGGCTTTTGCTGCTGGTTTTATTGACGCCATTGTAGGTGGAGGTGGATTGATTCAAACGCCTGCAGGATTGATATTATTGCCAAATTTGCCTGTCTCTACAGTCATTGGTACACTTAAAATCCCAGCCTTTAGTGGCACTTCTTTCGCTGCTTTTCAATATTTAAAAAAGGTAACGATGAATTGGCGATTATTATTTTTAATGATGCTGATTGCTTTGCCCTCTGCTTTTGCAGGCTCCACTTTGTTGACATATATGAGTAATGATTTTATGAAGCCGTTGCTGCTTTTTATTCTTTCGTTGTTAGCTATTTATACCTATGCAAAGAAGAATTTTGGACAGCATATCGAAAAAAACATGACTCCTCGCCAGCAAATTATCAATGCCGCTTTGATTAGTTTTATTGTAGGTTTCTATGATGGTTTTATAGGGCCAGGCACAGGAAGTTTTTTTGTCGTAGCATTTATAGCCTTGATGGGATTTGACTTTTTGCATGCTTCAGCCAACGCCAAGATGGTTAATTTAGCGACAAATTTTGGGTCAATCTGCTTGTTTATGCTCAAAGGAAAAATCATTTGGTTAATCGCAATTCCTATGGCTGTAAGCAATGCATTAGGAGGATGGATAGGTGCCAAATTAGCAATAAATAAAGGGAATCAATTCATTCGTATCTTCTTTTTAATCGTTGTTGTGGGGACCTTAGTCCGTTTTGCGTATGATGTTTTTTGGCTTAGATAAGCAATCGTTTTTCTATTTATGCTTTCATTAATGTCTCAATATCAAACTTAGTCATTTGCATAAAGACCTGCATTACCCTAGGAGCTTTTTCAATATCAGCCATTAATCGGCCTAAAATAGTGGGCACTATTTGCCAGGAAACACCAAATTGATCTTCTAACCAACCACATTGTTTATAGACGCCATTAGTGCCTAATTTTTCCCAATAGTGATCAATTTCTTTTTGAGTTTCACATTCTATCACATAAGAATTTGCAGGCGAAAACTGGTATTGAGGACCTCCATTCAATCCCATAAAAGGATAGCCATTTAATTCAAATCGCACCACAATATTGTTTTCGCTTATTATTTTCGAATTTGGAAAAATAGCACAATAATAGTCTGCGGCCACTTTCGCTTGACCGTCAAACCACAAGCAAGGATATAATGCATTCATAGTTTTTTATTCTAGATTAGTTTTATTAAAAAAATGTGTGCTAACATCATTTTTTAAACAACGTTTAAGAGGGGATAAAGTTTCATTATTCAGTAGGGTGATGATTAAACATCCAACGAATTCCATATCTATCCAAACAACTTCCCCAATAATCACCCCAAAACATATCTTGTAAAGGTTCGATTTCAGAACCACCTTCTGATAAAGCATTAAACAATCGTTCCGTCTCTTCTCTGCTATCTGGCTCTAGATTAATGTGAATATTGTTACCCGCAATTAGTTGGTGTCCCATAGATTCAACAATGTCAGTTGCCATGATCTGCGTTCCTCCCAAGATGGGTAGGCAAGCATGCATTACTTTTTTGCCGTCTTCTTCTGAAAATTGAGGATTTCCGTCTTGTGAAGGAACGTCTTTGATGTACATAATAGGTCCTACAAATTCAGTTTTGAATACTTTTTTGTAAAAAGTAAAGGCTGCTTCTGCTGTACCAGGGAAATTAAGGTAGATTGATACTTTTGCCATGGAATATAAAATTTATCATTCAAATATTATTGTTTATACTTAATTATTGAGGAATACAATTTAGTTAAATATATTAGGATATTTTAGTGAGTTAATTGTTGTATTACCAAAACTACAGAATTACTAAAAATAAACAAAGGATAGATAAAGTATGTTTCATTAACAAATTGTCTCAGTTTGTTTGGTAAAAGCAAGGTACTGTTTGTATTTGCTATTGATTAGAAACGAGCAAAGAAATGCTATTTTTTGATTTCTAATTTGGCTTCACCATCTTCTACACTAACATTAGTTTCTTTTTTTTCGTCTTTAGTTTGGATATTTACACCATCTGAACCAATACTTATTGAAGTGCCATTGGCTTCTTCATTTGGCTCTTCAGATGTTGACTCAACCTGTGGAGGCGGTGGCGGACTGTGCTCTTTTTTATCTCTACAGGACACAATTGTCAGTACTGAAAGTACACCAAAAATCATCGTTATTTTTTTCATTTTGATCTGTTTTAAATTGGTAAATTAGTAATATACAAGTTACTAAAAAAAATGAAGTCTACTATTTATAAAAAAATAGAATCGATTATTCAGCTACCTTTTATGAATGAAACTTTTCATTCAGGTGCTGTTTGTTTTGCAGATAGTGAAGAGTTGCGAGATGACTTCAAACTTTATTTTACAAATTATGACTTAATTAATTACATATATGGTGTTGTTGTTCAGGTATATCCTAATCAAAATTTGAAATCTGTGACCGATTTTAAAATTCCTTTCCCAGCAAATGTTACTGCATTTTGGGAAACTGTGGAAGTAGGTAAAAAACACCGTCAAAAAAATCCAATTTCGGTTATAGAACTTGCAGATTGCTCTGATTTCAATTGGGTTGATTCGTAGTTTTAGAAGCAGAAGGAATTCGTTTCCAAAATAATCAACAGTCCCACCATTCACTTCAAGCTTTGTGGGTTTCAAACCATTTTCTTGAATAGCTAGGAGCTTCCGTTGGTCGCTCTACCTATACAAGAAAATTATGGTTTGCTCCTCCACAAAGGCTTTCCGTTGCTGTTGGGGCTAGGAGTGATGTCTTGTTTCCAAAATTTATTTTATAAACTGCATTATGATTTTTTTTAAAGCATACAGGTCTTTGTCCTATGGGTAATCAAGGTTAAAACTGGAGCAGTTTTTAAAAATTACTGCATAATTAATTGGCCTCTAATTTCACCCCCACTATAAGCGGAACTATGCAGGTTTACATAGTAAAGATTGGCTTTTAAATCTGCTTCCTGCTCAGTGGTTAAAGCAACGCTAGTATAATTAATAGGAGAAATAAAAGTGCTAAATCCAAATACTGGTGAACCGCTTACCCCAACAGCTCCTTTGTGTATGTGGGCATTAGTTACCGTTAAACCGGTATAAATAACATTAACAGTAAATATTTTAGTAACGTTATCAAATGTCAAAACTGCCGTACCAGTTGCAGTTGAAGAGTTTGCTGGAACTTCGCTAGCGCCATTTAGGACAGCTTTAAAAGTAATCATATTGTTGGTTTTATTATCATCATCGTCTTTATCACAAGATGAAAAACTAACAAGAACAAGTAAAAGAAAAACTAACTTCAGTATAGTTTTCATAATAGTTCATTTTAGAGGTTGGTAAATAGTTATTTAAACATTAAATTGGAATAAATATTCATATAAATGTAATGAAAATAAATTATTTAAAAACCTAAAACCTAACTTAATATATTGAAAATTAGTAATTTAATCTGAAATTGAGTAAGGCGGTAAAGATTATTGATGGTGATAAGGTTCGTTTCTCAAAATTGTAAAACCACGGTATAATTGTTCGATGAAAAAAAGTCGTACCATTTGGTGAGAAAAGGTCATTAAGGAGAGTGAAATTTTTCCTTTGGCTTTGGCATAAACCATATCCGAAAAACCATAAGGGCCACCAATAACAAAAACTAAAGTCTTAATACCAGAGTTCATTTTCTTTTGTAATTCTTCTGAAAAACCAACACTCGAAAAGTTTTTACCGTTTTCGTCTAATAAAACCAGTTGGTCGGTTGGACTTATTTTAGATAAAATGAGTTCACCTTCTTTTTCCTTTTGCTGACTTTCAGATAAGTTTTTGACGTTTTTGATATCGGGAATAATCTCTAAGTCAAACTTAATGTAGAAAGACAGTCTTTTGGTATAGTCGTCGATTAAGGTTTGTAATGCTTTATTGTCGGTTTTGCCTATGGCAATGAGTTTGATGTTCATGGGAAAAGGTTCTAAAAAGCAAAGATAGAAAACTAGTTGAAAAGGTTTAACCGCAAAGTGCGCTAAGTTTTTAAAGAAGCCTAGTAAGATATTTTAAATTTCTTTAATTTCTCAAATTTGTGTTTCCTTTAACCGCAAAGTGTACTAAGTTATTCGTAAAGTCCTTTAAAATTTTTTTAATTCATTAAATCTGTATTCCTTTTTAGCGCATTTTGCGGTTAATTAATCACTCTGGTTACTCAAAAGTTCGGATTTGACCTATTGACCCAGTTTCAGTTGGTGTTAATTCATAAACGGCATTGGGTGCCAAAAGTTTTTCTATACGATGAGAAACAAATAGAATTGTAATCTCCGTTTCTTGGGCTAAATGAGAGATAAGTTGGGTTACTAATTCGACGTTTTCATCATCGAGTCCTTCTGTTGGTTCGTCTAGAATTAATAATGGCGGGTGTTTGAGTACAGCACGAACAATCATTATCAGTCGTTGTTGACCAATGGAAAGATCGAGAAATGATTTTTTCTTCAGATGAGTCATGTTAAGAAAATCGAACCATTCGTCAGCTTTTTTTTGTTGTAGGGTGGAAGGTTGTGTATATAAACCAACAGAATCAAAAAATCCAGAAAGAATCATTTGTTCTACAGTTTGTTTTTTTTGAAATAAATCGGTCATGGCGGTGGCGTATTGTCCGATGTTTTTCTTGATATCCCAAATACTTTCTCCACTTCCTTTTTTCATACCAAAGAGATGTAAGTCTTGTCCGTAGCCTTTGGAGTTATCTCCAGAAATTAATGAAAGGATGGTGCTTTTTCCTGAACCATTTGGTCCTATAAGTTGCCAGAATTCTCCTTTTTTGATAGTCCAATTGATATTGTTTAAAATAGGTCTTTCATTATAACTTACCGATAAATTATTCATTTGGATTAATACCGTTCCAGGACAAACAATCGAGTCAATGGATGAAGGAATTGGTTTTAATGTAAAAGGGTTTGAAGTTGATTCTTTTTGTTTTATGGGTTCCAGCACAAACGAATTGTCCTTTATTTGTCGTTTGTTAATGACAAAGGGCAATACATCATCAAGACGATTAATGAGTTGAATAAATATAATATGTTGTGCTAAGTTTTCTAATTGTAATACCAATTCTTTCCTGGAAAAATGATCCAAGTGGTCTAGCGGATTGTCCAGTATAATAAAGTCAGGTTGTTGTTTTATACAGTATTTTAGAAATGCTTTTTTACGTTCTCCCGATGAAAAAGTTCTTAGTTGGCGATGGGTTTCAGGTGCGGCTTCAACTGAATCGTATTGATATTCCTTTTCAATGAATTTTTCGATGGCTAAATCAGAAAAAAGAATCCCTTTTTTAGAATTAAAAGGTTGCAATTCACCATTAGCATTTTGATTTATGAGACTTGTGATGAAATCTTTTTTGGCTACTTGATTACTTAAAAGGATATCCCAATGTTCGAGTTGTTGCATTTATTAGTTTTAGGGTTAAAATTACTTCTTCAGTTTATAACAAAAAAAGATTTAACAAATAAAATTAATTGGCTTGCGACTTTTGCACTTTGTTTTTTATTGGAGGAATCGTTTGTAAATAATCATAAATAGCAGCAACTTCTTTGTCTGTAAGCAGTGTATAGGGTGTCATAGGATAAGCTAAACTGGTTTTATCATCGACTATTCCAAAGCGTACTGCTTTGATGAATTTTTCCTTTGACCAATTTCCGATGCCTGTTTCTTTATCTGGTGTTAAATTAGGTGTCAGCATTACTTTTCCGTCTCGGTTTAAGGGCTTGTTTCCACCAGCAAAATATCCTTTACTTAATTCTGGTTCTAAAAAGTTATTTGTTTTAAAATCGGCAGAATGACATGAATAACAATCTAAATTGATTGCTAAATATTTTCCAAGTGCAACGGTGTTTGTAGTGTCTGGAAGTTGAATTTTTTCGCTAGGTAAAGGAAAAGGTTTCCAAGCAACACGGCATAATAATTTAGTTAAAAAAGCTGGTTTTGTGGGGGTGTCAGGTGTTGGGTCTGCTTTCATAAGTGGGTCATCTGATCTTAAAAAGGAAATGATTGCGTTTATGTCATCATCCGCCATATGGGGTAATTTAGCCATATAAGGAGGCGTATATTGTCCATCTTTTTTTACACCTGTTCGCAATAAGTATAAGATTTCGGCATCCGTCCAATTTCCAATTCCATATGTTTTATCTTGAGTAATATTTTGAGAATAAATTTCTCCAAATTCTGTAGGAGCATCGAGCATTTTGGTTCCTGTAAGTTTGCCTGTTTCGTGATTCATATGGCAGTTTGCACAAAGCATTAATGCTAGTTTTTTACCTCTTTTAATGGTTAATGAGTCACTTTTTACTTGATAATCTATCTTTAAAGTCTCGTATTTTGGAACATCGGTTGCATTTATGTAGACATAACCAGCAGCAGCAATGGTAAATAAGGAGATAATCAAAAGTCCGATAATTTTTAAAATTTTTTTCATGTTGCAGATTGTTTTAAAAAAAATAATAGATTTTTCGAAACATAAATTTACAAAAAATTAACAAGTGTTTCTTATAGTTCTTTGTTTT
Source organism: Flavobacterium sp. NG2 (assembly GCF_034119845.1). Classification (NCBI taxonomy): domain Bacteria; kingdom Pseudomonadati; phylum Bacteroidota; class Flavobacteriia; order Flavobacteriales; family Flavobacteriaceae; genus Flavobacterium; species Flavobacterium sp. NG2. The sequence continues at coordinate 2,821,775 of NZ_CP139420.1, forward strand.
TTAGAGTGTTATAATTTTTTATTATAAATAAAAACTACTTTTATATAAATGGAATGCGTAAGTAGTTGTACTTTATAGCTCTAGTATTGCATTTCATTATACCTATATTCTTTTATATCCACAAAATATATTCTAATTTAGCCTTATATTAAATTTCTTTAAAAATGATTAGTGAATCACAATTTCAAGACGAGTTACAAATTTTAATTGCAAATGCTATCCGTGAGGATGTAGGGGACGGAGATCATAGTTCGCTAGCTTGTATTCCTTCAGATGCACAAGGTAAAGCGAAATTATTGGTGAAAGACGAAGGGATTATTGCTGGTGTGGCTTTGGCTAAAATGGTTTTTGAATATGTTGATGCCAGTTTGAAAATAGAAACTTTTATTGCAGATGGTACGCCAGTAAAGTTTGGTGATGTTGTTTTTCATGTATCAGGAAGTTCACAATCGATTTTGAAAGCCGAGCGATTGGTGTTGAATTCCATGCAACGTATGTCGGCTATTGCGACGAAAACCAATAGTTATGTGCAACTATTAGCAGGAACCGATACTAAAATATTAGACACACGTAAAACAACACCAAGTTTTCGTGTGGCCGAAAAATGGGCCGTAAAAATAGGGGGTGGCGAAAATCATCGTTTTGCACTCTATGATATGGTGATGTTAAAGGATAATCATATAGATTTTGCAGGCGGAATTAGTTTGGCGATTGCTAAAACTAAAGAGTATCTGAAAAGAGAAAATCGTGACCTAAAAATAATTGTTGAAGCTAGAGATTTAGATGAAGTTAAAGAAATAGTAGCTAGCGGTGGTGTTTATCGTATCCTTTTGGATAATTTTGATTACGAAATGACAAAAGAAGCGGTGAAACTTATTGGTGATCAATGCTTGACTGAATCGTCAGGGAATATCAATGAAGATACGATTCGTCAATATGCTGAGTGTGGAGTGAATTACATTTCTTCAGGCGCATTAACACATTCTATTTATAATATGGATTTAAGTTTAAAAGCATTTTAGAACGAATATTGGTTGTGATTGATGATTATATTTAAACACATAGATCTTTCTGGTGACAAGCAGGAACATAGATAAAAATGGAATAGATAGTCCAAATAAATTGGGTTCACATAGCTATGATTTACTAAAAAGAAGCAAAGTGCCTTACTTTTTTCTAAATAAAAAGATGCCCCTATGTGTTTTAAAAACTATAAATTGAATTACTCTAGCAATAAATTATATCATTAATGTCAGCAGAAATTGAAGAAATATTCAATCGGGTTCCTATACTACGAAACTTAGTTAAGGGATTAAAAAAAATAAAACTTCCAAAGTTAGAAGGACTTACGCTCTATGATTTACTTGAATTATATGGGTTAGGGCTGACAGAGAGTGCTTTTTCTAATCGTGCTGGATCAATTGCGTTTAGTTTTTTCATGGCATTATTTCCTTTTGCTTTATTTATTTTAAATTTAATACCATATATCCCAATTGAAGGATTTCAACAAGATTTTTTAAAATTTGTTGCTGATGGTGTACCGCCAAATACCTTTTCTGCTATCGAAAGTATTATTGACGATATTTTGAATAATAGTCATTCAGGCTTATTATCAACGGGTTTTTTCTTGTCTATATTTTTACAGGCTAATGGATTAAATGCGATCCTTGGGGGATTTGAAAAATCAGCTCATGTATTGGTAAAAAGAGGATTTTTTCAACAATATTTAGTAGCATTAGGGATGTCGTTAGCTTTGTCATTTTTATTAATAATTACCGTAGCAATCATTGTTGTTTTTGAAGTTGTTATTCAATTGAAAGCAGTTCAAGACATCCTCAGTGATAGTATTCCAATGATTATTTTAGGAAGGTATGTTTTTTTAGTTTTGATGGTTTTAATCACAACTTCCATTTTATTCAAATTTGGGACAAAACATAAATACCATGGTGCATTTATATCAGTTGCCTCAGTGTTTACAACTGTTTTGACAATTGTAATCTCCTATTTTTTTGGAGTATGGGTGGTTCATTTTTCTAAGTATAATGAATTGTATGGGTCTATTGGAACGTTGCTGATTGTGATGTTTTATATTTGGATCAACTGTATGATTTTATTATTAGGTTTTGAGTTGAATGCGACCATCGATAAACTCAGAAAAGATAACGCTAAAAACCGAATTGAAGATTAAGTTGTCTTAGCTTCTGTTTGTAAGGATTTGTTATTCAAATGCAAAAGAGTTCTTCATTCATAATAAACTAAAATTAAATAAATGCCTTTTTTTGTTGAAGTAATTTTGCCGCTATCACTTGCTAAAACATTCACATATAGTGTCTCGGAAGCCGAGTATCATTATATTCAAAAAGGAATGCGATTAGCTGTCCCTTTTGGAAAAAGCAAAATATATACTGCCTTGGTTATTGAAGTTCATCAAAATCAGCCTACTTTATATGAAGCTAAGGAAATTGAGCAAATTCTCGACGAAAGACCGATAGTTACCGAAAAACAAATTAAGCATTGGCAATGGATTGCCTCCTATTATATGTGTGCGATTGGCGATGTGTATCGAGCTGCCTTGCCTTCAGCATTTTTGTTGGAAAGTGAAACGCAAATTGTTTTAAAAGAAGCTGGATTTGTTGATGATGCCCAGCTTTCGGATGAAGAATATTTGATTTATCAAGCATTACAAATTCAGTCTCTGTTAAAGATTCAAGAGATTAGCGCTATACTTAATAAAAAAACGATTTTTCCAGTCATTCAAAAAATGATTGACAAAAATATCATTGTACTTCAAGAGGAAATTCAAGAAACCTATAAACCCAAATTAGTTCGATACATTCGTTTACATACTAAATACGATTCGAATGAAGGTCTAGGAATGTTGTTAGAATTATTAAAAAACGCCAATAAACAGAAAGAGGTAGTCTTGGCTTATTTTCAATTAAGTGCAGTTGAAAAAAAGCCGATTGCTGTTAAAAAACTGACTGAAGTCTCGGGTAGCGCTTCAATTGTAAAAGCGTTGATTAATAAAGAAATATTCGAAGAGTATTTCATTCAGGAAGACCGAGTGCAATTTGGCGGGAAATCAAGTGACGATAAAATTATATTGAGTGAAGCGCAGCAAAACGCTTTTGATGCGATTAATGCATCCTTTGTTGAAAAAGAAGTTTGTCTGTTACATGGTGTTACTTCGAGTGGAAAGACTGAGATTTACATCAAACTAATTGAAAATTGTCTTTCTACAGGCAAGCAAGTCCTGTATTTATTGCCTGAAATTGCTTTAAGTGCGCAATTGGTAAGCCGATTACGAACTTATTTTGGTGATAAAATTGCTGTTTTTAATTCGAAATATAATAACAATGAACGAGTAGAAACTTGGAATCAAGTTTTGCAAAATGTAGCCAAGGCACAGATTGTGATAGGGTCTCGTTCTTCACTTTTTTTACCTTTTCAAAATTTAGGATTGTTGATTGTTGACGAGGAGCACGAGCAAACCTTTAAGCAAATGGATCCAGCACCGCGTTATCACGCTCGTGATGCGGCGATTGTCTTGGCGAGTTTGTATAAGGCAAAAGTTTTGTTAGGTTCAGCGACTCCAAGTTTAGAAACCTATTATAATACGCAATCAGGAAAATACGGATTGGCAACAATTAAGGAGCGTTATGGAAAGGTGATGATGCCGGAGATCGAATTAGTAGACTTAAAGGATAAATACTTTCGTAAAAGAATGTCGGGACATTTTAGTGATGTTTTGATTGAAAGAATTACGTATGCTGTCTCTTTGGGAGAGCAAGTGATTTTGTTTCAAAATAGGAGAGGGTATTCGCCTTTGTTGGAATGTATGACATGTGGACATGTTCCACAATGCCAGCAATGTGATGTGAGTTTGACTTATCATAAACATAAAAACCAATTGCGGTGTCACTATTGTGGGTATTCTATCGCTAAGCCTACGCATTGTCATAATTGTTCCAGTATTGATTTGACGACCAAAGGATTTGGAACAGAGCAAATTCAACAAGAATTGGTACAGTTGTTTCCTAATGCTAAAGTAGGCCGAATGGATCAAGATACGACTAGAGGGAAATTTGGGTTCGAAAAAATAATTGATAGTTTTAAAAATCAAGAAATAGATATTTTGGTGGGTACTCAAATGTTAGCTAAAGGGTTGGATTTTGAAAACGTAAGTTTGGTTGGGATTATGAATGCTGACAATATGTTGTTTCATCCAGATTTTAGAGCTTTTGAAAGAAGTTTTCAAATGATGACACAGGTGGCTGGACGTTCGGGTAGATCGAATAAACAAGGTAGGGTGGTGATTCAAACCTATAATCCTAATCACAATACAATCCAGCAAGTAACAAACAATGATTATCTGGGGATGTATCAAGAGCAGTTGTATGATCGAAAGATCTATTATTATCCACCTTATTTTAGAATCATAAAATTGACTTTAAAGCAAAGGGATTATGATAAATTAAAAGAAGGTTCAACCTGGTTGTATCAAGTTCTTACACAACATCTGCAAATACCTGTTCTAGGTCCTGAGGAACCCGCTATAAACAGAATTAGGAATGAATATATACGTACTATAATGATAAAAATTCCACAGGAAACCTCAATTAATAGTACAAAAAAAACTATCCAGAAAATACTGAATAGTTTTGATGCTGTTCCTCAATATAAGGCTATTAAAGTAACAGTAAATGTCGATTTTTATTAAGAACGGCTTACTCGATGGAAAGTGCTCTAACTAAATCTTCTTTTTTGTTACGGCTCAAAGGAATTTTTGTCATACCAATTTCGGCAAACTTACTGTTAAAGCGTTCTACTTTGTCAATGTTTATAATGTAGGACTTATGAACTCTGACAAAACGATTTTTGGGTAAATCATTTTCAAATGCTTTCATAGTAGAAAGAACGAGATTGCTGTCGTCTTCAGTAACTACTCTAACGTAATCACCAAATGCTTCAATCCATTTAATTTTGGCAGTGTAAACTTTTAATTTTTTCAAATTACTTTTGATAAAAATATGTTCACCTTCTTCATCTTTATTATCATGTTTATAAAGATATTGGTCAACAGCTCTTTTTACCGATGCATTAAAGCGATCAATTGCAATAGGTTTTTGCAAATAATCAGTAGCATCATAATCAAAAGCTTTCATAGCATACTCCGCTTTGGATGTTACAAAGATAATTTGTGGTTTGGACTTTAAACCGTCTAAGAAATCAAAACCACTTATTACTGGCATTTCGATATCTAGAAAGATTAAGTCTACATCATGAACAGACATACAGCTTTTGGCTTCAATTGCATTAGAAAAATCACCAATTAAATGTAAATTAGGATGGTTATTCACTAACTTTGCCATAATCATCCGCTGTATGGAACTATCGTCAACAACTACACAGTTTAGTTTCATATTGTTTTATTTTAAAGATTTGGTTTGGTAAAAATATAAATCTTTTCCATATAAAACTAATTTTCATCGATTTTTTTTGCCTTTAATCGTATTTTTGTGTTTTTAATCGGATTTTTTTATTTTTAGTCTTGCAAATAAGTTTTAAATAGTTACTTTTGCACCCAAATTAACAAATACATACATATTTATGAATCATTATGAAACTGTTTTCATTTTAAATCCCGTTTTATCTGATGTTCAGGTGAAGGAAACAGTAAGCAAATTTGAAGATTTTCTTACTAGTAGAGGTGCTGAAATGGTTGCTAAAGAGGATTGGGGTCTTAAAAAAATGGCTTACGAAATCCAAAACAAAAAAAGTGGTTTTTATCACTTATTCGAATTCAAAGTAGCTCCAGAAGTATTAATCGCTTTTGAAACTGAATTTAGACGTGACGAAAGAGTAATGCGTTTCTTGACTGTAAGTCTTGACAAACATGCTATTTCATGGGCTGAAAGAAGAAGAACTAAACTTAAATCTCAAAAAGCTTAAATCATGGCTACATTACAACAATCTGCTTCAGGAAAAAAAGACGGAGATATCAGATATCTTACTCCTTTAAATATAGAAACTAACAAGACTAAAAAATATTGTCGTTTCAAAAAATCAGGTATCAAATATATTGATTATAAAGATGCTGATTTCTTATTGAAATTCGTAAATGAGCAAGGAAAAATTCTTCCTCGTCGTTTAACAGGAACTTCATTAAAATACCAAAGAAAAGTTTCTGTTGCTGTAAAAAGAGCACGTCACTTAGCTTTAATGCCATATGTGGCTGATTTATTAAAATAATATTTAAAAATACAGTTGTTGGTTTTCAGTTAAATGAAACCTAACTTCTAAAATAAAAGGACAACAACATGGAACTTATTTTAAAACAAGACGTACAAAACTTAGGATTTAAAGATGATGTAGTAACTGTGAAAGCAGGTTACGGTCGTAACTTCTTAATCCCTCAAGGTTTTGCTACTTTAGCTACTTCTTCTGCAAAGAAAGTATTAGCTGAAAACTTGAAACAAAGAGCACACAAAGAAGCTAAAGTAATTGCTGATGCTCAAGCATTAGCTGAATCTTTAAAAGCTATCGAAATTAAAATCTCTGCTAAAGCGGGAGGTGAAAAATTATTCGGATCTATTACTAATATTGATATTGTTGATGCATTAGCAAAAGCTGGTCAAGTAATTGATAGAAAATTTGTTACTTCTGGAATCGTTAAACGTACTGGTAAATATTCTGCTAGTGTTCGTTTACACAGAGATGTAGTTATCGATTTACCATACGAAATTATTGCTGAGTAATTAGCTTTAATTTTAGATATAGAAAATCCCGATGTAAATCGGGATTTTTTTTTGTTCTATTCTAAAGATGGTTAAATGGAACACAGATGAAACGGGTTAAATCATTTGCTTTTTGTTTTGTTTTTTGGAAAAAACCACGGATTTACACAGATTTTATTAGTGCTTCAGTAGAAAATATTAGGTATATATTTATGTCTTTTACTTTGTGCTTGGTATCTTTGCAAAAATAAAAACATAGCGACTTAGTGCCTTAGTGGTCCCAAAAAAATAAAAAGAATGAAATACGCAAGATTGACCAAAGAACAATTTGAAGAATTAACACAGGAATTTACTAATTTCTTAGCAACCCAGTCTATAGATAAGGCAGAGTGGGACCAAATTAAATTAGAAAAGCCAGAAGTGGCAGAACAAGAATTGGATGTTTTTTCTGATTTGATCTGGGAAAGTGTGCTTACAAAAGCGGAGTATTTAGAGCATTTTTCAAAAAATCATATTTTTATTTTTCAAGCTTTTGATACTTATATTAATTCGATTGTATTGAAATCGTTAGTTCCTGAGGTTGATTTTTTAACTAAAGAAGGGTTGCAATGGTTGAGTGATAATATGTTTACAGATACTATTGAGATGAAAGTTGGTAAAAAACAATTTACAGATGAGCGTAATAGTTCGTTATTTGCTCTTATTCAACAAGGTGCATTTTTGAGTGACGGACAATTATATAAACAAATAAATTCGATTATTGAATCCTAATTTGGATGATATTTCTTTTAAATTGGCTATTTTAGTACGCAATAATAAATACTAAAGTAGCCAATTTTTTTATGGATATTCTATCGCAAATATTGTTGTTAAGAGAGGAACTTGATCAGCATAATTATAATTATTATGTTTTGGATAATCCGATTATTACGGATTATGACTTTGATTTGAAATTAAAACAACTCCAAGAGCTTGAAGTAAAACACCCTGAATATTTTGACGAAAATTCACCTACGCAACGAGTAGGTGGAGCAATTACTAAAAATTTCCAAACTATTGCTCATGAGCAAAGAATGTATTCTTTGGATAATTCCTATTCTAAAGAAGATTTATTAGACTGGGAAAAACGGATTCAGAAACAGCTAGGAGATGTTCCATTAGAGTATACTTGTGAGCTTAAATACGACGGTGCTTCCATATCTATTACTTATGAAAACGGACAATTAGTGCGTGCGGTAACGCGTGGAGATGGTTTTCAAGGGGACGATGTAACGAATAATGTAAAAACTATAAATGCCGTTCCGTTGCGATTGAAAGGCGATTATCCGGCTAAATTTGATATTCGAGGGGAGATTATTTTGCCTTTCGCTGGTTTCGAAAAAATGAATCAGGAATTGATAGAAATAGGGGAAGCGCCTTATTCTAATCCAAGAAATACAGCTTCTGGTAGTTTGAAATTACAAGATAGTGCCTTGGTAGCTAAAAGACCTTTGGATTGTTTACTGTACTCAATTGTAGGGGGAGGCTTGGAACTTGAATCTCAGTTTGAAGCATTGCACAAAGCTAGGGATTGGGGTTTTAAAGTACCGCAAGAGGCGCGATTGGCGGGTAATCTAGAAGCTGTATTTGAATTCATTGACTATTGGGATGTGCATCGCCATGAGTTGCCTTATGAGACGGACGGGGTAGTTGTTAAGGTGAATTCTATACAGTATCAAGAAGAGTTAGGTTTTACGGCTAAATCACCTCGATGGGCTATGGCTTATAAATTCAAGTCGGAGCAGGTTTCGACTAAATTAAATTCGATTTCGTATCAAGTGGGAAGAACGGGGGCGATTACACCTGTGGCTAATTTAGAGCCAGTGCAGTTGGCTGGAACAATTGTAAAACGGGCATCCCTACATAATGCTGACCAAATTGAGAAATTAGATATTCGAATTGGAGATACTGTTTTTGTTGAAAAAGGAGGAGAAATCATTCCTAAGATTATAGCTGTTGATTTAAAGCAGCGTCCAGAAAATTCAGTGGTTACTCATTATATCACTCATTGTCCAGAATGTCAAACCGAATTGGTGCGAAATGAAGGAGAGGCGAATCATTATTGCCCAAATTTCTACGGATGTCCGCCTCAGATTATTGGTCGTATTCAGCATTTTATTTCTCGTAAAGCGATGGATATTGAAGGATTGGGAGGGGAAACTGTAGCTCTGTTGTTTAATAATGGTTTAGTGCATAATTACGCTGATTTGTATCAGTTGACGGTGGAGCAAATTTTGCCTTTGGAGCGAATGGCTCAAAAATCAGCAGAGAATTTAGTTAATGGTGTGGCTGATTCTAAGAATATCCCTTTTGAACGAGTATTGTATGCTTTAGGAATTCGTTTTGTAGGTGAAACTGTAGCTAAAAAATTGGCTAAACATTATAAAAACATTGATGCACTTTCCAAAGCTAGTTTGATGGACTTGATTTTAGTTGATGAAATTGGAGAGCGAATTGCGCAAAGTGTGATTGATTTTTTTGAGAACAAAGAAAATACTATTATTATCGAACGTTTGAAGGAGTACGGAGTTCAGTTTGAAGTTGTAGAAAAGGTGAACCTAGATGCAACGGAGATTCTTTTAGGGAAAACGTTTGTGGTTTCAGGAGTGTTTACGGAGTTTTCTCGTGATGATTTAAAGAAAGCGATTGAAGATAATGGGGGGAAAGTAGGAAGTTCTATTTCATCAAAAACGGACTATGTTGTAGCGGGTGATAATATGGGGCCTGCTAAATTGGAAAAGGCAAGTAAATTGAATATTCCAATCATTTCGGAAACGGACTTTATGGAGATGCTTAAGGAAAGTTAGAAGTTGGAAGAGTGAAGTTGGAGGATTTTGGATTTTGGATTTCAGGTTTTGTGGTGATTATGGAAATTCCTTTATAATTCAAAACGTACATCTTTAATCTAAAATCGATGATTGAATATCTTAAATCATAATTTTCGTGATATAATAACAAAGATATGTGCCCCGATAGTAGTGAAAAGCTTTATGGGGGCTTTTGTTTTGCCGCCATAAACTTGAAACGGATAGCGGGACGACTGTGGAATTGATGTATTTAAGTTGTGCTTCTTGTTATTAATACCTTTTTTGGAAGGGTCTAATTGTTAAGGTTATAACAAAAAGTTTTAAAACCACGTTATAGTTTTTTAGATTTGCTCTTCGTATTGTGACATAAATACTTAATTTTGTAAATTAGAAAAGTAATTATGCTGTTGAAATATTTAAAGGAATTTTCAGTAAAAAGGAAGTTGAAAAACAGTTTGTTTGCAGAGAAAAAACAACCTAATTCCAATGCCATTAAGACAGTTGGTTTGCTAATTGACGAAAGTTATTTTAAAAATAAAAAGTTGTTGGTGGAGCAGTTAGTTACTTCGGGCTTTTTAAAAGTAAACATTGATGTTCTGGTTTATAGAAGTAGGTCTAGTAAGAATAAGGTGTGTGAGTATCCTGTTTTTACTTCTAATGATGTTAACTGGAATGGTGTTATAAATAATCAAGTAGTAACTGATTTTATAGACAAAGAATTTGATTTATTAATTAGTTATTATGATGTGGAAAAAGCGATTTTATTGCTAGTCACACATCATTCAAAAGCAGATTTAAAAGTTGGTTTTTCTTCTATTGACAAACGATTAAATAATTTGATGATCAATATAAATGCTGAGAATTATAAAGTATTTGTACATGAATTGTTTAGATACTTAAAAATATTAAATAAAATATAACCTAACACATGCAATCATTAATAGGAACTGGAGCGGCGCTTATAACTCCATTTAACCAAGATTTATCAATTGATATAGAAGCTTTAATTCGTATTGTAAATTTATCAGTTGATGGTGGAGTGGAATACCTTGTAGTTTTAGGAACTACAGCGGAAACAGCAACACTTAGTGCAGAAGAAAAAGAATTAGTAATTAAAACTGTTATTGAGGCAAATAAAGGAAGATTGCCTTTAGTTTTAGGTGTTGGTGGAAATGACACCATGACTTTAGTTAAAGAATTAAAAACAAAAGATTTATCTGCTTTTGAGGCGATTTTATCTGTTTCACCTTACTACAACAAGCCTACTCAGGAAGGAATATACCAGCATTATAAAGCGGTAGCAGAAGCTTCTCCAATCCCAGTAATTATTTATAATGTACCAGGTAGAACGTCAAGCAATATGTTGCCAGCTACGGTAATTCGTTTGGCAAATGACTGTAAAAACATTGTAGCACTTAAAGAAGCTTCTGGTGACTTATGTCAGGCAATGGAAATTATAAAAAACAAACCCAAAGATTTCCTTGTAATATCTGGTGATGATATGTTGGCTTTGCCAATGATTTTTGCTGGAGGAATGGGGGTAATTTCGGTAATAGGTCAAAGTTTTCCAACTGCATTTTCAGAAATGATCCGTTTAGGGCTGAATCGTAAAGTAGATGAAGCTTACGAATTACATTATCGTTTTTCGGATTGTATTGATATGATTTTTGAACAAGGAAACCCAGCAGGTATCAAAGAAGTCTTTAAATCACTGGGCTTGGCAGAGAATTATGTTCGTTTGCCATTGGTTTCTGTAGACCAAGATTTAGCTGGAAGAATTGATACTTTTGTAGCTGAATTTGATAAATAAACCGCTAAATTTCTTAAGTAAAGAAATATTTTGTAGTAGCTAAATTAATACCTAAATTTGCGTCGAATCTTCGGTACGATTTTTTGTAGGTTGATGCTAACAATTGAATCGAAAAAATATAAAAATGAAAAAATTAGTATCGTTATTATTTCTTGTCCTGTTCTTTTCTTCTTGTAATGAATATCAAAAAGCATTGAAAAATGAAGATATTGGAGTGAAGTATGATATGGGGACTAAGTTATATGAAGAAGGGAAGTATTCAAAAGCTATTCGATTGTTTGAACAAATTGCAACTAGTTATAGAGGGAAACCTCAAGCGCAGAAATTGTTTTATATGTTTTCGCAGTCGTATTATAAAACCAATCAGTTTTATTTAGCAGGTTATCAATTTGAAAGTTTTGTTTCTAGCTATCCTAAAAGTGAAAAAGTAGAAGAAGCCGCTTTTTTAGGAGCTAAAAGTTATTCGAAACTGTCCCCTGTCTATAGTTTAGACCAAACAGATACATATAAAGGAATTGAAAAATTACAAAATTTTATTGATACCTACCCTAATTCAACTTATATGGCTGAGGCTAATGAGTTAGTTAGAAAATTGTCTCAAAAAATTGAAAAAAAGGTATATGAAAATGCCAAAGGATATAATACGATCTCAGATTACAAATCAGCCTTAGTTGCTTTTGATCTTTTTATCAATGATTATCCAGGTACACCATATAAAGAAGATGCTTTGTTTTATAAATTTGATTCGGCTTATAAATTAGGAATTAACAGTGTTTCGGACAAAATGGAAGAGCGTTTGTTAGTGGCTAAAAAAGCTTACGCAAGTTTAATTGATTTTAAAGCAGATACGAAGTATAAAAAAGAGGCTGACGAGATGTTAGCGCGAGTGGAACAAGATTTACAAAAATTTACTAAATAAAATAAAGTCATGGATTTAAAAAAGACGAATGCTCCAGTAAATACAATAACTTATAACAAAACAGTTATTGAAGAACCTACTGGGAATGTGTATGAAGCGATAACCATTATGGCTAAAAGAGCAAACCAAATCAACTCTGAAATCAAAAAAGAATTGACTGAAAAACTAGAAGAGTTTGCTACATATAATGACAGTCTTGAAGAAGTTTTTGAAAACAAAGAGCAAATCGAAGTTTCAAAATTCTATGAAAAATTGCCTAAACCACACGCTTTAGCAGTTCAAGAATGGTTAGACGGAAAAATCTATCACAGAGATTCAAACAAATAATACGTATCAATGTCAGTTTTAAACGGTAAGAAAATTTTACTAGGTGTTTCTGGTGGGATTGCAGCCTATAAAACAGCATCATTAGTACGACTCTTTATAAAAGCAGGTGCACATGTCCAAGTGATAATGACACCTGCTTCTAAGGATTTTGTAACGCCATTAACGTTATCGACCCTTTCTAAAAATCCTGTTTACTCTAGTTTTTACAACGAAGAGGAACAAGATGCAGAGTGGAACAATCATGTTGAATTAGGTCTTTGGGCTGATTTAATGCTTGTTGCTCCTGCCACAGCCAATACCCTGTCAAAAATGACTAATGGGAATTGCGACAACCTTCTTATAGCTACTTATTTATCGGCCAAATGTCCTGTGTATGTCGCTCCAGCAATGGATTTAGACATGTACAAGCATCCTTCAACGCTTGCAAGTTTCAATGCTTTACAGCAATTTGGAAATACCATTATTCCAGCTGAATCTGGTGAATTAGCCAGTGGACTTTCGGGTGAAGGTCGTATGGCTGAACCTGAAAACATAGTGGCTTTTATTGAAGCAGATTTAGAAAGTAAGTTGCCTTTAAAAGGTAAGAAAATTTTAATTACTGCTGGTCCTACCTATGAAGCTATTGATCCTGTCCGTTTTATAGGAAATCATTCTTCTGGTAAAATGGGATTTGATATTGCCAACAGTGCGGCAAACTTGGGTGCTTCTGTTATTTTAGTTTCGGGACCAACACATTTTAAATCGAATCATGCTTTAATTAATCAAATTAATGTGGTTTCCGCACAAGAAATGTATGATGCTTGTCATGCGCATTTTGACCAAATGGATGTTGCTATTGCTGCTGCAGCCGTTGCAGATTACAGACCTAAACATGTTGCCAATCAGAAAATTAAAAAGGCTACAGATGATTTTACAATTGAGCTTGAAAAGACAAAAGACATCTTATTATCGCTAGGTGCAAAGAAGAAAAATCAATTTTTAATTGGTTTTGCTTTAGAGACGGAGAATGAAATTGAAAATGCAAAGGGGAAAATCCAGAAAAAAAACTTAGATTTGATAGTTCTCAATTCTTTACAAGATGAAGGAGCAGGATTTAAAAAAGCAACCAATAAAGTGACCTTTATCGATAAAGATTTCAATATTGAACCGATGGAGTTAAAATCCAAGGAAGCTGTTGCTGATGATATTTTAAATAAAATAAAAGCCTATTTTCATGAATAAATGGATTCTTTTTTTTGCATTACTATTCTTTTCTAACGTAGAGGCACAACAGTTGAATTGCACTATTACAGTCAATTCGGAGAAAATAGCTAATACGAATCAATCTGTTTATAAAACCTTGCAAACCTCTTTGACGGAGTTTGTAAACAAAACGGATTGGACAGGAAAAGCGTTAAAACAAAACGAAAGAATCAACTGTTCGATGTATATAACGGTGTCTTCAAATAATTCAGATCAGTTTGTGGCTACCATTCAAGTGCAATCCTCAAGACCTATTTTTAATTCGTCTTATTCGTCTCCTGTATTGAATTTTAACGACAAAGATTTTAATTTTAAATATACAGAATTTGAACGTTTAGTGTATAACGCTAATAGTTTTGAATCTAATTTGGTTTCAGTCATTTCGTTTTACACCTATGTTATTTTAGGTTTAGATGCAGATTCATTTGTTCCAAAATCGGGTGATGAGTATTTTGAGGTAGCACAAAATATTGCTAACGTAGCCCAGCAAGGCGGTTATAAAGGATGGTCTCAAACCGATGGAATCCAAAATCGTTATTTTTTAATCAATGATTTGTTGTCTCCAACTTATTCTGTTATTCGCAATACTATTTCAGAATATCACACTGGTTTGGATTTGATGACTAAAGATTTAAAAGTGGCTAAAGAAAAAATCAAAAATTCTTTAATTGATTTGAATACATTGTATTCAGCAAAGCCAAACGCTTTCTTGACTCGTGTGTTTTTTGATGCTAAATCAGATGAGATTGTTTCTATTTTCTCTGGCGGGCCAACGATTACTATTACCGATTTATTAGAAAGTTTAAATAAAACCTCTCCATTGAATAATAGCAAATGGGAGAATATTAAGTACTAACCCGTTGGGTGCAATTAAGCAAAACTTGTTAAAAAAAGCGATTTTAATTTAAATCAAAAGTAAAATTGAACCAATAATGTCAGTCTGAGCCTGTCGAAGACCTCATATAAAAGCATTTCGACAAGCTCAATGGGACATTAGGTATAGAATTAACGATAAAATATAATTAGACCCAACGAATTAAATACTAAAATCCCTTTTTTAGTATTAATTTAGTGACCAAAACAGATTAGATGATTACCACACTTTCGATAAAAAACTACGCACTAATTGAAAAATTGTCTATTGATTTTTCCAAAGGATTTTCGATAATCACGGGAGAAACAGGAGCGGGAAAATCCATTATTTTAGGAGCTTTAGGTTTAGTTTTAGGCAAAAGGGCTGATTTATCTTCGTTGAAAAACAAAGAAGAAAAATGCATCATCGAAGCCCATTTTGAAATATCCAAATACAATTTAAAACCATTTTTCGAAGCCAATGATTTGGACTACGAAGATGATACTATAATACGACGCGAAATTTTGCCTTCAGGTAAATCGCGAGCTTTTATCAATGATAGTCCTGTAAATTTACAAGAATTGCAAGAGTTGAGTTTGTACTTGATTGATATCCATTCACAACAACAAACTCAAGAATTGTCAGATGAAAATGTACAATTCAAGATTATTGATGCTATTGCACAAAATACCGACCTTCTTTTAAACTATCAATCAGTTTTAAAGAAGTATAAGGCAGAAAAATCAAAGTTGAATGCTTTGATTAAAAAACAAGCCGAATCCTATAAAGAGCAAGAATACAATCAATTTTTATTGACGGAATTGGTCGAAGCCAAATTAAAATCAGGAGAACAAGAAACCTTGGAAGCTGATTTTGAAAAGCTGAACAATGTGGAAGTCATCAAAGAAGCGATTGACAAATCATTAGCAATTACTAGTGCCGAGTCCATTGGTGTTTTGGCTAATTTGAATGAAATCAAAACAGCTTTACATAAAATCGCTGCCTTTTCGCCAGAATATCAAAGTTTACACGAAAGAGTCGTAAGTGTTTTGATTGAAATGGACGATGTCGAAAAAGAACTAAACGACTGTGCAGAGTCTTTATTGAGTGATCCAGCACAATTGGAATTGATCAATCAAAAGCTACAGTTGATTTATAATTTACAAAAGAAACACCAGGCAGGAACTGTCGAGGAACTTTTGGAAATCCAATCCAATTTAGAAAACTCCGTTTTAGAATTAGGGAATTTAGAAAGCGATATCGAAGCCTTAAATGGTACGATTGCTGAAAAAGCAAAGGAACTAGATGCCTTGGCGCAAACCATTTTGGACAATCGCCAAACTGCTATTCCTGTGTTATCAGAGAAATTAATTTCGATTCTAGCGACTTTAGGAATGCCTAATGTACGTTTTGATATTAAAGTAACGCCAACGGCTACTTATTATGAAAACGGAAAAGACGAATTGCAATTCCTATTCGCTGCTAATAAAGGAACCGATTTTGGTTTACTAAAAAAAGTAGCTTCGGGAGGGGAGATGTCTCGTATCATGCTTGCCGTCAAAGCGATTTTAGCGCAATACTCTAAATTACCAACCTTGATTTTTGACGAAATTGACACCGGAGTTTCTGGAGAAATTGCAATTAGAATGGGTGAAATCATGAAAGAAATGAGTCAGCAAATGCAAATTTTTGCTATTACGCACCTACCACAAATTGCAGCCAAAGGAAATGCACATTTCAAAGTATTCAAGTCAACCGTGGGCGAAGACACTCAGTCTGAATTAGTTTTACTAAACGAAGACGACCGAATTGTCGAGATTGCCCAAATGTTATCAGGAACCGTAGTTTCTGATTCGGCCTTAAATCATGCCAAAGCCTTGTTGAACTGATGAAATACTTTATATTTGTCAACTGAAAAATACTAATGATACAAATAATTTAGTTGGTTAATTATCCATTAAGCGACTAACCAAATAAACGAATAAACAATAAATTATGATTATAGAACCTAGAATGAGAGGATTTATTTGTTTGACATCTCAACCAAAGGGATGTGAGCAAAACGTAAAAAATCAAATTGAGTATGTAAAATCAAAAGGTGCTATTGACGGTGCTAAGAAAGTTTTGGTAATTGGAGCATCCACTGGATTTGGTTTGGCTTCTAGAATTACTTCTGCTTTTGGATCAAATGCAGCGACTATCGGTGTGTTTTTTGAAAAAGGACCAGCGCCAGGAAAAACAGCTTCACCAGGTTGGTACAACTCTGCGGCTTTCGAAAAAGAAGCTGCAAAAGCAGGTTTGTATGCAAAAAGTATCAATGGAGATGCTTTCTCTAACGAAATAAAAGAACAAACATTAGACTTAATCAAAGCCGACTTAGGTCAGGTTGATTTAGTGATTTATAGCTTGGCATCGCCAGTGCGTACCAATCCTATCACAGGAGTAACGCACCGTTCGGTTTTGAAACCTATTGGACAAACTTTTACCAATAAAACAGTTGATTTTCACTCTGGAAAAGTAACAGAAGTTTCAATCGAGCCATGTAGTGGTGATGATATCGAGAACACTATTGCTGTAATGGGAGGTGAAGACTGGGCAATGTGGATGGAGGCGCTTAAAGCGGCTAATTTACTAGCTCCAGGAGCAACTACAGTAGCTTATTCTTATATCGGACCTGAGGTAACTGAGGCGGTATACCGTAAAGGAACAATTGGTCGTGCCAAAGATCATTTAGAATCAACTGCTTTTGAAATCACCAAAAGCCTTGAGGATATCAACGGAAAAGCCTATGTTTCAGTAAACAAAGCTTTGGTAACACAAGCAAGTTCAGCGATTCCAGTAATTCCTTTGTACATCTCATTGTTGTACAAAATCATGAAAGAAGAAGGAATTCACGAAGGTTGTATCGAGCAAATTCAACGTTTGTATTCTGATAGATTATTCAACGGAACCGAAGTTCCTACAGATGAAAAAGGTAGAATCCGCATTGACGACTGGGAGTTAAGAGAAGACGTTCAAGCTAAAGTTGCCGCTTTATGGAAAGAAGCTGTAACCGAAAACCTAGAGCAAATAGGAGACCTTGAAGGGTATCGTAAAGACTTCTACAACCTTTTTGGTTTTGACGTTGACGGCGTAGATTACAAAGCAGACACAGACGAAATGGTAACGATTCCTAGTATCGGATAGTAGATTGCCACTTTTTATATTACAACACCTTAGTTTATATGGTTAACGCCAAATAAACTAAGGTGTTTTTGTTTTTAGGAGCAGAAGGATCTGGCATTTTAGGGAAGTTGTGTTCCTGCCATTCGCTATATCTTGTGGCGGCTTAACGCCTGCCGCCACAAGGATGCCGCTGCTGTCAGGGCTAGGAGGGGAGATTTTGTATTTTTAGGAAATAACTGTAGTAAATGATTGGTTTATATTAGAAAGTTAATATATTTGGCAGTTTAGTAATTCAAAACCTTTCAGGTGTAATTTTTTCAATAAATAATAAAGATTAAAGAAAATAATTCCGAAATGCAAACAACCTCTGGTCAGTTATATTTAAACAAAGATTTTAGTGTTGAATTAAATTATAAATTTTGGACAACTAAAGGATCACGTTTTATTGCCAGCTCAAGACTTAAGTCAACTAATAAACTCTCGTCATATTCAATAGGTTTTTTATCAGGTTATATGATTATAATAGGCTTATTAAGCGTTTTTAATCTTAATAACGCACAAATTATAAATAATGAACAATTGGGCTTTATTTCAACAGGACTGTCAATATTAATTTTAGTTTTCAGTCAACTAGAAGCAGCAAATGACTATGCTTTAAAATCAGATAAATTTCATAATTGTGCATTAGAAATCAGTGATTTATATAATAAATTAAGGTATTTGAAAACCAATATCATTAATGAGGATGAAATTAATAAGCTTGCTATGGATTTGTCTATAGAGTATGGTAATATTTTAAAAAAATATGAGAATCATGAATCTATTGATTTTGAATATTTCAAAATTTCTAAAAATGATTATTTTAAACTTTCAAGATTTAAAATCTTAAAAATTAAATTTAATTATTATTTAAAAACGAAGTTTCTATATCATTTTCTAATTTTATTCCCAGCTATTATAATATATTTTGTCTTAAAGTGATTAAGTTTTATGTTCTTTAATAAGATTAATGATTATCATTTTAACTAATTAATAAAAAGGTTGAGTATCTGGAAATAATAAATGAATTGATTTTTTTGTATCTTTGATAAAAGTCTAATAAAATGAATTTAGAAGCTAGAAAAATAGAATTTGTACAGGAATTTTTAAAACTTCAAAGTGAAGAGGTTATTTCGCGTCTAGAGAAAATATTAAAAAAAGAATGTAATTTTTCAGAAGTTAAAAAGTTTGAACCGATGACTCAAGAGGAGTTAGATAAGAGAATAGATCAATCTGAAGCTGATTTTCTTAATAAAAGATATAAAAGTAGTTCCGAACTTTTAGCCAAATACGAATAATGATATTCAAAATTATTTGGTCTTCTTTTGCTGAAAGCCAACTTGATGAGATTTTTGAATATTATGAGAAAGAAGCAAGTTTTAATGTTGCCAAAAAACTAGTCGAAGGAATTATTAATGAGCCAAACAAACTTGCACAGAAGCCTTACATTGGACAAGTAGAAGAATTGTTGAATCATAGGGATATTGAATATCGTTATTTAGTTTTTAAAAATTATAAACTAATTTATTCAATAGATATAATTAATGGGTTTATAAGAATTTCTGATGTTTTTGATACTCGTCAAAATCCAATAAAATTAAAAAGAACAAAATAAAGACATATTTCTGGTGCATGTCTTTAACGACTACCTACATAAATTAAAAAGCACAATCATAGCCTTTACAAAACGAAAAACTAAAACAGAAGTCACATATAAAAAAGGGGCTTCTGTTTTTTTATGGATTGGGTGTTTGTTTTTAGTTAATTTCTTATATTCGTTTAAGAGTGTAAAATCAATGATAAACAAATAGAGGATGAGTTTCTTAAAAAATATTTTTTCAAAAAATGGAGATGAAATCAACAGTTATGCTGATTTTTGGAAATGGTTTGAAGCTAATGAAAAGACATTTTATAATGTGGTTAAAAAAGGAACTACAATCGAAAAAGATTTTTTTAATACATTGACTCCCAAGTTGGATGCCTTGCATGAGGGTTATTTTTTCTTAACCGGTATGTGTGATGAAAAAACTGCTGAATTGGTCATAACGGCCGAAGGTATTGTTAAGAATATTGTTTTTGTTGAAGAGTTAGTGCAAGCAGCACCTCAGTTGCCTAATTGGAAATTCACGGCATTAAAATCAGAACTGGATATTGAAAACATACAAATCATTATGGGTGGTTATGAGTTTAAAAGTGAAAACCTTTCTTTTTACGCCATTGAGCACAAAAATTACCCTGACGAAGTAGATATTGTTATTGTATATGATGATTATAACGAACAAGATAAGTCGATTATAATCAACGGAGCTTTTATATTTCTGGATAACTTTTTGGGCGAATTGAATTCGGTTACCACCATAGATAGTTTGGCCGTTATTGCAAGAGAAGAAGCCAAGGAAGACTTGATTCCCATTGCTAAGTTGAAAGATTACTTGATATGGAGAGAAAAAGAATTTGTAGAAAAATACAATGATTATCGTTACTCTACTGAAAATGATAGTTTCTCCAGTTTAGAAGCCGAACTCACTAACGGGAAACCTTTGATTGCAATTGTGAATACAAGCTTGTTAGATTGGGAGAATAAAGCCTCACATCCATGGATTATGAGGGTGATAATTCCTTTTAACGGGGAGAGTAATAACGGTATGCCAAATGAAGAGACCTATCTTTTACTCAATCAAATTGAAGAGGATATCATGAAGGACTTAAAAGATGCAGATGGTTATTTGAATGTTGGAAGACAAACAGCTGATGGTGTAAGAGAAATTTATTTTGCGTGCAAAGATTTCCGTAAATCCTCCAAAGTACTAAGTGTCTTGATCGCTAAATACAAAGAGCAAATAAAAATAGAGTACGATTTGTTTAAAGATAAATATTGGCAATGCTTGGAGAAATTTAAGCCAGGTTATTAAACAGTTGGTTACAATTATTGTCTATTCGTACCTACTGTCACATTGAGCTTGTCGAAATGCTTTAAATGAGATTTTCGATAGGTTATCGGTAACGATTTTATTTAAAAAGAGCTTCGACCCTTCGATATATTCAAGGCAGGCTTAGCTCAGCCTGACAACTGAAATAAAATTGAATTTTTGAATTTATTTAAGATATCTTTAGTTAAAGATTTTGATGGATTACAACTAGGAGTTTAAATTAGTTGTATGGTAAACGAATGGAGTTCTACAAAATAATAGTGTTGATTATTCGTTTGTAATTTATAAAAATATGATAATGAAAAATAGACTTCTTTTACTTTTACTGTTGTTGGGGACTTTTGCCCACGCACAATCAGAAATTTCAAAAACTAAACTTACTGAACTTAAGGCACAGGTAGAAAAAGAAGCAGCTAAATATAAAGATTCTTTAGCCAAAGCGGGAGGAAGCTTTTCGCAGCCACTAGATATTGAATATAAAACAGATGTGTACCGAATCGAAAAACTAGCTGATAAGAAAATAAAAATTGATTATTCGACAGCAGGGATGAGCAATGCTATTTATGAACTGAATAGCGATTATGATAAATTGTTGAATAAATACTATGGCATTTTACTAAAAAAATTGAGCATAAAAGATCAGGAAAAATTGAAAGTTACCCAAAGAAATTGGCTCAAGTTTAGAGACAGCGAAATTGAATTAATCGGTATTATTGCTAAGGAAGAATATTCTGGAGGAGGAACGATTCAAAGTAATATAAGAGCCAGTCGTATTTCTGATTTGACAAAAAATCGTCTTATTGAAATTAAAGAACATTTAAACCAATTTTTAGATTGATTTTTTGTGCTGATAACAGGTCGCTCCTACGGAGCTTACTATCGGTAATTATTGTTTTTCTACAACAAGTTTGTCCCGATGGGACAATAAAAACTATTTGAAAAGAAAGTCTTTGTAGAGCGAATGTTATTTATTTTAAAAATGATTGAATTGAATAAAATTTTATGATTCTAGTAATAAAATGAGATAATTTAAAAACTCCGTTAGGAGTGTTCTGTTTGTAGATATGTTTATAAAACAGATTTGTTTTGTTTATGAGCCCCAGAGGGGCGACCTGTATATTTAATTAGATTAGATTTTATAAAAAAAATAAAAATGAGCACAGAAAAAATCACCGTTCAAGCGACTATCAACGCTGATAAAAACAAGGTTTGGGATTATTACACCAATCCGAAACATATTGTAAACTGGAATTTTGCCGACCCTAGTTGGTGTTGTTCTAGAGCTGAAAATGATATGAAAGTAGGTGGCGTATACAATGCCCGAATGGAAGCTAAAGACGGTAGTTTTGGTTTTGACTTTAAAGCAATATATACTGAAATCAACCTTGGAGAACAATTTAGCTATGGATTTGAAGGAAGAACGGTTGTTGTTAGTTTAAAAGAAGAAAACAACAAAACCGAAATCACGGTTACTTTTGACCCAGAAACAGAAAATTCTATCGAATTACAGAAGAATGGTTGGCAAGCGATTTTAAACAATTTTAAGAACTATACCGAAGTAAGCTAAAACCATTTCAAATGAAGAAAATTGTATTGGTAGTAGTTTTTATGATTGCTTTGACTGCTCATTCCCAAGAAAAAAGATTGTGGGCAAAATCAGTTATTGATCAAAAAGCGCCTAAACTTTCGGTAGAACAATGGTTGTCAAAGAAACCAAATACCAAAGGGAAATTTGTATTAATTGATTTTTGGGCGACTTGGTGTGGTCCTTGCAAAAGGGCGATTCCAGAATTAAATCATTTTCAAAAAGAATTTGTAAACGATTTGGTTGTCATAGGAATCAGTGATGAGCCTAAAGAACTAGTTGAAAAAATGACAGTTCCAAAAATGGAATATTACAGTGCTATTGACACTTATAAATCAATGAATGATGTGCTGGAAGTAAAAGGAATTCCGCATTGTATCCTAATCGATCCTAATGGTATTGTACGTTGGGAAGGTTGGCCACAACAAGCTGGTTATGAATTGACTTCGTCAGTGATTAAAGGAATTATTGAGAAGTATAGGTAAGGTAATGGTACTTTTTGTATGTTAATCAAATTTATAACCTTTAAGTTAATAATGAATTATTTTGTGTATTTTTGATTATAATTAAAGCGAATCATGAACCTAATCGAACGACATAGAAGTGCTATTCTAAATTTATGCAAAACGCATAAAGTAAAGTCATTGTATGCTTTTGGTTCTGTTTTGACGAATGAATTTAGTAATGAAAGTGATGTTGATTTAATTGTCGATTTTGAACAATTGGATGTTTTGGATTATGGGGATAATTATTATGATCTTAAATTTTCATTAGAGAAAATCTTAAAAAGAAGTGTTGATTTGTTAGAAGAGAAAGCCATCAAAAATCCGTTTTTTAGAAAATCAATGAATCAAAATAAACAATTGATTTATGGATAGGAATGTAAAAACATGGCTCTATGATGTTTTGAGTTCGATAAATGAGATTGAAAGTTATTTTCTTACGGCTCCTAGATCTTTTGAATTATTTCAAAATGATTTAAAAACAAAAAGAGCAGTCGAAAGGAATATAGAAATCATTGGTGAAGCGATGAGTAGAATACTTAAGCAAGATAGCAGTATTGAAATTTCGGATTCTAGAAAAATTGTTGATGTACGAAACAGAATAATTCATGGTTATGATTCGGTTTCAGATGAAGTGATTTGGGGAATTGTAATTAAGAATTTACCTGTTTTGCAAAAAGAAGTTGAAACTTTATTAAATGAATAATAATTAAAAGTTTAAAATATACAAATTCCTGTCTTTCATAGATGGGATTTTTTTTGCTTTCCTGAAAATACCAAATGTTTCTAGTTTACCCCCGACAGAAGTGGCATCCTTGTGGCGGCTGGCGTTTATGCCGCCACAAGATATAACGAATGGCGGGAGCGATTTTCTTAAATACACCTCATATTGTGGTCCTGAAAAATGAAAAAGATTAGGCTATTGCGAGCCAGTGTTGGATTATGTATTTTTGGGTGATTTTATAAAATAGTGAACTATGTACAATTTATTGAAAGGGAAAAGAGGAATTATTTTTGGAGCTTTGGATGAACATTCGATTGCTTGGAAAACGGCGGAACGCGTGCATGAGGAAGGTGGAACTTTTGTGTTGACCAATGCGCCTGCTTCGATACGTTTGGGTGAAATTGATGTTTTGGCTCAAAAAACCAATTCGCAAGTGATTCCTGCTGATGCGACTTCGATTGAAGATTTAGAAAACTTAGTAACTCAGTCGATGGAAATTTTGGGTGGTAAGATTGATTTTGTGTTGCATTCTATTGGGATGTCTGTGAATGTGCGCAAGGGGAATCATTATATCGACCAGAATTATGATTTTACGCAAAAAGGCTGGAATGTGTCGGCAGTTTCTTTTCATAAAGTGATGCAGGTTTTATATAAAAAAGATGCCATGAACGAGTGGGGAAGCATTGTGGCGTTATCGTATATGGCAGCGCAACGTGTATTCCCGGATTACAATGATATGGCGGATAATAAGGCGTTCTTAGAGTCGATTGCCCGTAGTTTTGGGTATTTCTTCGGGAGAGATAAGAACGTACGTGTGAACACGATTTCGCAATCACCTACGGCAACAAGAGCGGGACAAGGAGTGAAAGGTTTTGATGAATTCATTGCTTTTGCTGAGAAAATGTCGCCTCTAGGGAATGCTTCGGCTTTGGATTGTGCCAATTATGCGTTGACGCTTTTCTCTGATTTGACTAAGAAAGTAACACTACAGAACTTATACAACGACGGCGGATTCTCGAATATGGGAGTAAGCCAAGAAATCATGCACATGTTTGAGGAGAAGTAATCTCATTTTCTTGAACCATTAAGGGATTAAGTTTTATTAAGCTCTT
Organism: Flavobacterium sp. NG2; assembly: GCF_034119845.1. Classification (NCBI taxonomy): domain Bacteria; kingdom Pseudomonadati; phylum Bacteroidota; class Flavobacteriia; order Flavobacteriales; family Flavobacteriaceae; genus Flavobacterium; species Flavobacterium sp. NG2. Next base: position 2,846,567 of record NZ_CP139420.1, read on the forward strand.
GATTCTTAATAATTCTTAATGCCTTAATGGTTTAAAATATTTTTTTTGCTATGTTTAGCTAAAAAAAACATGAATCAATCTGTTTAAAAACAATGAAAGCAACTTACCATAAATACATTCTCGATTTTAAAAGACCCTCCGGAACTTCCAGAGGAGTGATGACGCAAAAAGAAACTTGGTTTATCGTTCTTGAAAAAAACGGTAAAAAAGGAATAGGAGAATGCGGGATTCTCCGTGGATTAAGTGCGGATGATCGTCCGGATTATGAAGAGAAATTACAATGGACGTGTGATAATATTCACTTAGGTAAAGAAGCTTTGTGGAATGCTTTGTTGGAGTTCCCATCGATACAATTTGGTGTCGAAATGGCGTTTCGTTCTTTGGATAGTGAGGACCCGTTTTTGTTGTTTCCATCGGCCTTTACTAACGAGGGAAAACCGATCGTAATAAATGGTTTGGTTTGGATGGGTGACGAGGGTTTTATGATGGATCAAATCAACGAAAAAATTAAGCAAGGTTTTACCTGTATAAAACTCAAAATTGGAGCGATAGATTTCGATAAAGAACTGCAGTTGTTACGCTTTATACGGACTCATTTCCCACCGAATAAGATGGAAATTAGGGTTGATGCTAATGGTGCTTTCGATTTAAATAAAGCTTTAGATAAATTACATCAATTATCTGAATTTAAATTACATAGCATTGAGCAGCCTATTCAAAAAAACAATACTGACAGGATGACAGAGTTGTGTAAAACAACACCTTTTCCTATTGCATTAGATGAAGAGTTGATTGGCGTGTTTGCTTTAGAAGATAAGGAAGCTTTATTACAAAAAATTAAGCCACAATACATCATTTTGAAGCCTAGTTTTGTGGGTGGTTTTAAAGGAACAATGGAGTGGATTATGCTGGCTGAAAAGTATGAAATAGGGTGGTGGATAACGTCCGCTTTGGAAAGTAATATTGGACTGAATGCGATAGCACAATGGACGTATTTATTGCATAATGCCATGCCACAAGGATTGGGTACAGGAGCACTTTATACGAATAATTTTGACTGTCCATTAACAGTTTCAGAAGGGAAGTTGTGGTATGATCAAAATGTGGATTGGGGGTTTGATTTTGATATGCTTTCATAGATGCGGTAAAGCATTTTAAACACATAGAAGCATAGAATTTAGATTGAGCTGAAGGCGCTTTGCTTAGGAGAGAAAAGCATAGGTTTGTTGATTAAAGAATGTTTTTGCAGAATTAAACACTTATAAAAAATTATCTATTTACATTTTAAGAATAAATAACAATTACTTTTCCGATTTTGTAATTACTATTTCCATTTGCTATGATTACTATGTCAAGCGAAGTGACTATTCTACAAAGAAAAAACTATGAACCTATGTGTTTAAAAAAATCTTCCAACTGATTAAAATCCTTTATCAGTATTAACTCTTAAATCCTTATTTTTGCATAAATAGATTTTTTCATGCAACAATACATTTCCCAACTCAACGAAGCCCAACGTCTGCCAGTATTACAAAAAGACGGTCCTATGATTATTATTGCGGGTGCCGGTTCCGGTAAAACCCGTGTATTAACCATCCGAATTGCGTATTTAATGCATCAAGGAGTGGACGCTTTTAATATCTTGTCACTGACGTTTACCAATAAAGCGGCGCGTGAGATGAAAGAGCGAATTGCTTCGATTGTAGGGGCTAGCGAAGCTAAAAATCTTTGGATGGGTACTTTTCACTCTATTTTTGCCCGTATTCTAAGGTCGGAAGCTGATAAGTTGGGGTATCCTTCGAATTTTACGATTTACGATTCGCAAGATTCGTTGCGTTGTATTTCAGGGATTATCAAGGAGATGCAATTAGATAAAGATATTTATAAGCCTAAACAGATTTTGAGTCGTATTTCGACTTTCAAAAATAGTTTGATTACCGTTAAAGCATACTATAACGACCCTGATTTGCAAGAAGCCGATGCGATGGCCAAAAAGCCAAGAATGGGGGAAATTTATCAAAATTATGTAGATCGTTGTTTTAAGTCGGGTGCTATGGATTTTGATGATTTATTGTTGAAAACCAATGAATTATTAACGCGTTTCCCTGAAGTGTTGGCGAAATATCAAAACCGTTTTCGCTACATCATGGTGGATGAGTACCAAGATACAAATCATTCTCAATATTTGATTGTAAGGGCTTTGTCGGATAAGTTTCAGAACATTTGTGTGGTTGGAGATGATGCCCAAAGTATTTATGCTTTTCGCGGTGCTAACATCAACAATATTTTGAATTTTCAAAAAGATTACCAAGGGGTACAAACCTATCGTTTGGAGCAAAACTACCGTTCCACTCGTAATATTGTAGAAGCGGCTAATACCATTATTGATAAAAATAAGGTCAAACTGGATAAGATTGTTTGGACGGATAACGATTCTGGACCGAAAATAAAAGTGCACCGAAGCATGACAGATGCCGAAGAAGGGCGTTTTGTGGCGAGTACAATTTTCGAACAAAAGATGCAAAACCAGCTCAACAACGGTGCATTTGCGATTTTGTATCGTACCAATGCGCAATCCCGTGCGATGGAGGATGCCTTGCGAAAAAGAGATATTCCGTACCGAATTTACGGTGGTTTGTCTTTTTATCAAAGGAAAGAAATCAAAGATGTATTGTGTTATTTGCGATTGGTAGTGAATCCAAAAGACGAAGAAGCTTTGGTGCGTGTGATTAATTATCCTGCAAGAGGAATTGGAGATACAACAGTCGAGAAATTGACTGTAGCCGCTAATCATTACAAGCGTTCTATTTTTGAAGTGATGCAAAACATCGATAAAATTGACTTGAAGCTAAACTCGGGTACCAAGCAAAAACTAAAAGATTTTGTATTGATGATTCGCAGTTTTCAAGTGATTAACGAAAATCAAGATGCTTTTTACTTAACTGATCATGTTGCCAAAAAAACAGGATTAGTTCAAGAATTGAAAAAAGACGCTACTCCGGAAGGAATGATGCGTGTGCAAAATATAGAAGAATTATTAAATGGTATCAAGGATTTTACCGAAGGTCAAAAAGAAATTGACGGAGCTCGTGGTTCTTTGGAAGAATTTCTTGAAGATGTTGCGTTGGCAACAGATTTAGATAATGATACCTCCGACCAAGACCGTGTGGGATTGATGACGATTCACTTGGCGAAAGGGTTGGAATTCCCTCATGTTTTTGTGGTGGGAATGGAGGAAGATTTGTTTCCATCAGCGATGAGTATGAGTACAAGAAGTGAATTAGAAGAAGAACGTCGCTTATTTTATGTGGCTTTAACGCGTGCGGAGCATCAAGCCTATTTAACGTACGCACAATCGCGCTATCGTTGGGGAAAACTAACGGATTGTGAGCCTTCTCGTTTTATTGAAGAAATTGATGGTCAGTTTTTAGAATACTTGACTCCAGCTGAAAGCAATTATCGTTATAAATCGATGATTGACAAAGATATTTTTGACGATGTGGATAAATCTAAATTCCGATTGTCAAAACCTGCTAATGGAACACCACCACCAAAATACAATGCAAATAGTGCATCTAAGCCTGAGGTGAATGTTAGAAAACTAAAGCCAGTAACGGGGAAAGGACCTTCGGGGGGAGCTAATTTATTTGATAACAATTTAGTAGCTGGAAATTTAGTAATGCACGAACGCTTTGGACGTGGGCAAGTTATCCAAATTGAAGGAGTAGGAGCGGATAAAAAAGCCGAAATTAAGTTTGAAGTTGGAGGCCTTAAGAAATTGTTATTGCGCTTTGCAAAGTTGGATATTATTGGTTAACCTTTTTTGTTAAAAAGTTTAAGGTTTGAAGTTTCAAGTTAATGGTGTACCTTTAAATAAAAAGATATGGCTTTTGATGAAATTTTGTCTTTACGAATCCAAAAACAACTTATTGCTGTTCAAATAGTTTTCATTGAAAAGAAGATGTTTGGTGGTAATGCCTTTATGATTCAAGACAAAATGTGTATTGGAGTCATAAAAAATCAATTGATGTTGCGGGTAATGGAAGAGTTTTACGAACCTTTATTAGAAGATAATCATGTGAGTCCGATGAATTTTACGGGCAAAACGATGAAAAATTTCCTGTTTGTCGAACCTGAAGGCTTTACAACAGAAGAGGAATTGTCTAAATGGGTAAAATTAGCCGTTGATTTTGGAGTAAGAGGAATTGTCAAAAGCAAGAAGAAGAAAAAGTAATGATTTGATTCTAGGAGCTACCTATGATAACTATCTCAAGTAAAACGTCTTAGTTTTAAAAATAAAATCTATGTTCCTAAGTGTTTTTAAAGAAATAATAGGCATTAATAAATAAAAAAAATGGCAGAGTTCATCAAAATATACGAAGACAAACCTAGTGAAGCTGCAATAGCTAAAGTGGTTAAGGTTTTAAAAGCAGGAGGATTGGTGATTTACCCTACAGATACTGTTTATGGCTTGGGGTGTGATATTACCAATACGAAAGCACTGGAACGCATTGCTAGAATTAAAGGGGTGAAGCTTGAAAAAGCTAATTTCTCTTTTATATGCCATGATTTAAGTAATTTGTCTGATTATGTACGCCAGATTGATACGGCTACATTTAAGATACTTAAAAGAGCTTTGCCTGGTCCTTATACTTTTATTCTTCCAGGGAATAATAATCTACCAAAGGAGTTTAAGAAAAAAACGACTGTAGGTATTCGTGTGCCTGATAATTCGATTGCTCTGGAAATAGTACGTCAATTAGGAAATCCAATTGTATCGACTTCCATTCGTGATGAAGATGAAGTAATTGAATACACAACTGATCCTGAATTAATTTTTGAAAAATGGCAAAACCTTGTTGATATGGTAATCGATGGTGGCTATGGAGATAACGTAGGTTCAACAATAATTGATTTGTCTGAACACGAGCCTGTGGTCGTTAGAGAGGGAAAAGGAAGTTTGGATATACTTTAGTAGAGAAACAAAATAAATTTAAACCATTAAGAATTAAGAAAATTTAGCTACACAAAGCTTAGTAAACTTAATTCTTAATGGTTTTTATATTTTCGGTAAATGTTTTTAAAAGCTATGTTTTTCTATCCTAAGCAAAGTGACTTTTTCTCCATTAAAAACCTATGAATCTATGTGTTTTTAAAAAAAAACTACACAAAATAAGTTAGTTTAGGTTTAAAAATTCGGTTTCAAATTGTATTTTTTATAGAATGTATCCAAAACCTCTACAACCTCATCAGCGGTATCGACTATTTTTATGATATTTAAATCTTCTGGACTTACTGTTTTTTCACCTTCAATCAGTACTGCTTTAATCCAATCCACTAATCCAGACCAGAAAGTAGTTCCAACCAGTATAATGGGGAATTTAGCTATTTTCTTCGTTTGAATTAAAGTTAATGCTTCAAACAATTCATCCATAGTTCCAAAACCTCCAGGCATGACCACGAATCCCTGTGAATACTTAACAAACATGACTTTTCGAACAAAGAAATAATCAAAATTCAAGTTTTTGTCGGAATCGATATAAGGGTTAAAATGCTGCTCGAAAGGCAATACAATGTTTAGTCCTACCGAAGGACCGCCGCCCAGATGCGCACCTTTATTACCTGCTTCCATGATTCCTGGTCCACCGCCAGTGATTACACCGTAACCAGCTTTTCCTATCTTAAATGCGATATTTTCGGCCAGTTGGTAATATTTGTCTTCGGGTTTGGTTCTTGCCGACCCAAAAATGGTTACACAAGGTCCAATTCTCCCCATAGTTTCGTATCCATTCACAAATTCGGACATGATTTTAAAAATCGCCCAACTGTCATTGGTTCTAATTTCATTCCAAGTTTTTTGCTTTAAACTATCGTGGATTACTTTTTCTTCATCATTATCAAAGTCTTCTAATCTCATATTTTGGTTGAATTAACAACAACTCATAGTAAGAAATGGGTTGTTGTGGTTAGTTATAGTTTTATTTGGAGCTAAATCCAGCTATCCGCTCTATCTTTGCCTGCCTAATGAAGGCAGTCAAAGGATGCCGCTTCTATCTGGGCTAGTCTGGTCCTAACGAATATAACCTATTTTCATAAAAAATCCCAGAATTTCCACACTTATTTTTATGACTTTTATAAGAAATAACGTTTGTAATTTGTAAAAGACAGACTATCTATAAATTAGAAACAAAGTTGTTGAAGTTTTACTGGAATTGAATTCTGAGTTTTTAATTCAATAAAATAGTCCTGTTGCCATTCTTGTGTTTTTTGTGCTTGTTTACTAGTTGTTTTGTCCCAAGGAGGATACACTCTAAAAGCACGTTTTCCTTCTTTTAAGTCAGTTGAAAAAATGCCTTTTTCAATCAATACTTTTTTTGGAAAAATAAAACACCCAGTTTGTGACACCGTTTCACAATGGATAAATACCAAGTCAATACGATCATTTTCATGGAAGGGAGCAATAGGTCTTTCAGGAGTTCTTTTCCATAAAGTTACAAATTGCCCAGTCTTAGTTGGTGTTGTTTTGGCAGTTCTAAAAAGTGCTTTTTTATCATTCAATAGCAATTCACAAGCATTATATTCTTGGCTTTCTAGTTCTAAATAAATACTTTTGATGCCTAGCTTTAACGGATTAAAAATAAGTTCATTGGTTGTTTTTAAAAATATTGGAATAACAATCATAAGAAGTACTTTTTATGAAATGAAATGGTTTTGTTTTATTTAAAAAATGATAGAGAGATTTCTCTAATTTCTTAAATCTGTGTTCCTTCTCTCTTAACTCAATTCCTTTTTTAAAAATTTCGCTGTATAGCTTTTTTTGTTGTTACTTACTTCTTCAGGTGTTCCTGTTGCCACAACTTTTCCACCACCTTTACCACCTTCAGGACCTATATCGATAATGTAATCGGCAAGTTTTATCACATCCATATTGTGCTCGATAATCAGAATGGTATTTCCTTTTGCGACCAATTTATTAATTACCTCCATCAAAACACGAATGTCTTCAAAATGTAGTCCGGTAGTAGGTTCGTCAAGGATATAAAAGGTGTTTCCTGTATCTTTTTTAGATAATTCGCCAGCTAGTTTAATTCGCTGTGCTTCTCCACCTGATAAGGTTGTACTTTGTTGTCCTAGCGTAATATAGCCCAAACCTACATCTTGAATAGTCTTTACCTTACGGTGAATTTTAGGGATATTCTCAAAGAATGGAACGGCCTCATCCACGGTCATATTTAATACATCCGAAATGGATTTTCCTTTGTATCGAATTTCGAGTGTTTCACGGTTAAAACGTTTTCCTTGACAAGTTTCACATTCCACATATACATCAGGTAAGAAGTTCATTTCAATGGTTCTCACACCTGAACCCTGACAAGTTTCGCAACGCCCACCCTTTACGTTAAAACTAAAACGTCCCGCTTTGTATCCACGGATCATACTCTCGGGTGTCATGGTATATAGCTTTCGGATTTCCGTAAAAACTTCGGTATAAGTAGCAGGGTTGGAGCGAGGGGTGCGACCAATTGGACTTTGGTCAATATCAATTACTTTATCAATATGTTCTAGTCCTTCAATTTTCTTGTAGGGTTGTGGTTTTTTGACGCCATTGAAAAAGTGTGCGTTCAAAATTGGGTAGAGCGTCTCGTTGATTAGAGTCGACTTTCCGCTTCCTGAAACTCCTGTCACACAAATCAACTTTCCTAAAGGCAATTCAATAGAAACATTCTTTAAGTTGTTTCCAGTTGCACCAGTTAGTTTTAACGATTTTCCGTTTCCTTCACGACGTTTTTTAGGAATTTCAAACTTCAGTTTTCCATTTAAGTATTGCGCTGTAATGGTATCTGAGGCAAGGGTTTCGGCTGGAGTTCCTATACTGATAATCTCTCCTCCAAATTTTCCCGCTTTTGGACCAATGTCAATCACATAATCCGCCCGTTCCATCATGTCTTTATCGTGCTCTACAACAATTACCGAATTCCCAATATCACGTAATTGTTCTAGTGAACGTATTAATTTTTCATTGTCTCTTTGGTGTAAACCAATACTTGGTTCATCCAAAATATACAATACACCTACTAATTGCGAACCAATTTGAGTTGCTAATCGGATGCGTTGAGCTTCTCCTCCCGAAAGTGATTTTGAGCTTCGACTCAATGCTAGGTAGTCTAAACCAACGTTCATCAAGAATGCTAATCGATCTTTGATTTCCTTCAAAACTTCAGAGGCAATCGCCATTTGCTTTTCTGATAATTTTTTGTTCAAATCATCAAACCATGCCGTCAAATCCGAAATGTCCATAGCGCACAGTTCGGTTATACTTTTTTCATTGACTCTAAAGTAGTTGGCTTCTTTTTTTAAACGTGAACCTTCACATACAGCACAGTCAATCTCGTCCATGAATTCCTTGGCCCAACGTCTAATAGTTGTTGAGCCACTTTCATCGTGTTGGTTTTTGATGAAATGAGCAATTCCTTCAAAATCAATTTTGTATTCACGTGTTACACCCAAATCTTTTGAGTTAACTGTAAATTTATCTTTTCCTCCATTTAAAATCATCTCCATCGCTTCGTCTGAAATACTTTCGATAGGATCAGTGATTTTAAACCCAAAACGCTCTCCAATGATCTCCAATTGCTTGAAAATCCAGGATGATTTGTATTCGCCCAAAGGCAAAAAACCACCCGCTTTGATTGATAATTTAGGATTAGGAAGTATTTTTTTGATATTGATTTCGTTCACCGTTCCCAAACCTTTACAATGGTCACAAGCTCCTTTTGGAGAGTTAAACGAAAATAAATTGGGTTCTGGGTTTTGGTACGAAATACCAGTGCTTGGACACATTAAGTTTCGGCTGAAATAACGTACTTCATTGCTGTCTTGGTCTAAAACCATCAAAACGTTTTCTCCATGATGCATCGCTGTATTAATGCTTTCACCCAGTCTTTTTGCTGTGTCGGGAGTCGTGTCAATTGCCATTCTGTCCACCACAATTTCAATGTCATGGGTTTTATAACGATCGAGTTTCATTCCGGGGGTAATATCTCTAATTTCACCATTAACCCGCACTTTAAGGAAACCTTGTTTGGCAATTTGTTGAAATAATTCGCTATAATGTCCTTTCCTAGCCTTGATAACAGGTGCTAGTATATTGATACGCTTGTTTGTGAAATCATTTACAATCAAGTCTTTAATTTGCTCATCAGAGTAAGAAACCATTTTCTCACCCGTATTATAGCTGTAGGCATCGGCCGCACGTGCATAAAGCAAACGTAAGAAGTCATATATCTCCGTAATCGTCCCCACTGTGGAACGCGGACTTTTACTAGTTGTTTTTTGTTCAATGGCAATCACTGGTGAAAGCCCGTCAATTTTATCCACATCAGGACGTTCTAATCCGCCCAAAAACTGACGCGCATAAGCCGAAAAAGTTTCGACATACCGACGCTGTCCTTCGGCGTAAATCGTGTCAAAAGCTAAAGAGGATTTTCCAGAGCCCGAAAGTCCTGTAATTACAACTAACTTCTCTCTTGGAATAGAAATATCTATATTTTTAAGATTGTGTACTCTCGCACCCAGTACTTCAATTGTATTGTCTGTATCTAGCATAGTTTTTGCAAAAAAGCAAAGTTACCATTTTGATTGATTCTTTCCGTACAACAGTTGGCAAGTTTCTGTTAAAATCATACTGTATATGATGATAATAGATGCTTTTTTAAAACAGTTACAAAATATAAGGTATTAGACTAAGGAGCTAGAAATGAGATTTCTCAAAATTGGTTTAATTTTTCTAATCTGTGTGCTATATATTTTTAAGCTAATAGAATATTTGAAAAATTAAAACTTAAATGACTTATATGTTTAAATGACATGCAAATAAGAATTATTCTATTGTCATAGCTTTTAGTTTACTGCGATAGGCTTCAAGAGCCTCTGATTTAGAGATAAATCCAAAGTATTTTTCATCTTTAATCACAGGTAGGAAGGTTCGTTTTGTTTTTTCAAATTTATTCATAACGACTTCCATACTGTTAAATGGATAAATGATATCTGCTGGTGGAATCATGATATCTTTTACCAAAGTGTATTTTACACGGTATTTATTAAAAATAATCTCGCGAATATTATTAAAATGAATAACTCCTAATAAATGTTGATCTTTGTCAACTACTGCAAAAACAGATTGATTCGAATGCGAAATTAAATCAACCAATTTTTCAAGATTTTCATCTGGTGATAGTGTTAGATAATCGGTATGAATAATTGAGTTCGTATTTAGGGTTGAAAGCACGTTAGTGTCTTTGTTGCTCGTAAAAGCATGTCCTCTTTTAGCTAATTCTTTTACATCCATGGAGTGTTTTTCAAATCGTTTTGATATAGCAAAACTGATAGAAGCTACAATCATCAATGGAAGCATTAAACTGTAACCGCCAGTGATTTCGGCAATCAAGAAGATTGCGGTTAATGGAGCATGAAATAATCCACTCAAGATTCCTGCCATTCCCACCATCGTAAAATTACTAATTGGTAAATGGGTTAGTCCTGTTAAGTTGATTGCTTTTGAAAATACATATCCAACATAAGAACCTACAAAAAGAGAAGGGGCAAAATTACCTCCATTACCTCCGGAACCTAAGGTGATCGAGGTAGCAAAAACTTTGACCATCATTGTTGCGCCAACGAATATTAAGATAATCCAATTATTATTTTGGTATGAACTAAACAAGGTGTTTTCGAGTAAATCACCTGCATTATTTTCTGCTAGTGTTTTGATGCTTTCATATCCTTCGCCGAAAAGTGTTGGAAAAACAAAAATTAGCACGGCTAATAAAGATGCACCAAAAAGTGCCTTCTTATAAGGATTCATTCTCATATGTGAGAAGAAATGCTCTGTTTTTTGAAAATTTCGAGTGTAGTAAATAGAAATAAAACCTGTAACAATACCTAATAAAACATAAAATGGAATTTTATGATAATCAAATTCTTGTTGTTGTTTTACATTTAACAATATAGCTTCGTCTAAGGTAATCACCGAAACTAACGCGCCAGTAGCGGCAGCAATCATAATGGGAGTAAAAGCCGAGATGCTCACATCGACTAATAAAAATTCGATGGCAAATAAAACTCCTGCAATAGGGGCGTTAAAGGCAGCAGCAATACCAGCCGCAACACCACAACCAATAAGTAAAGTTCGGTCTTTGTAGCTGAGTTTGTAATTTTGAGCAAAGTTTGAGCCAAAAGCAGCTCCAGTAACCACAATTGGGCTTTCTAAACCCGCGGAACCTCCTAAGCCTACAGTCAAGGAACTCGTCACAATATGAGCGTACATTTGTTTACTAGGTATAATGCTTGCTTTTTTGGCTACTGAATACAAAATTTGCGAGGTGCCTTTTTCGATAGTTCCTCCTAATAAACGTTTGATAACAAACACCGTTAGTAAAAGACCTGCAATAGGTAAAATACTATTTATAAAACTTAGTTTTAATATTTTATTGATACTAGTAGCAAACTGGAATACCCAATGTGCAAATGATTTCAAAACAATAACAGCAAAAGCTGAACTTATACCTACCAATACACTTGAAAGGAAAATAAATTGTTTTTCCGTCAAGATGGATTGAGATAAAGCGACAATACTTTCTAATTTAGAAATATATTTTTTGAACATTTTGGTTTGTTTTTTACAAGAGCAAAAATACTATTAATTTAAGCAATAGGTAAATTTTTGAGTGCTTCTTTTCGACTTAAAGGCTTTAAGTTATTAACTAAAACGAATTCTTTGACAGCTTGTGAATCCGTTTTGGCAAACTCTCTTAAAGCCCATCCTATAGCTTTTTGAATAAAAAATTCTTTTGAGTTTTGATGAGTTATGCAAATCTTTTTAAGTAATTCAAAATCAGTTTTGGTTTTGTATCCTAACTGAAAAAGTATAGTACTTCGATTGAGCCAGAGATTGTTAGACTTTGAAAATTTTGAAATGATTTTTGTGATGTTTTGAGGGAATTGAGAAAGGTAGCCACCGAGTATGTATTTTGAAATAGTATCAACACTATCCCACCAACTATTAGTTGTAATTAATTCTTCAATTAAATGAATATCATCTTCTTGAAAGTTATTTTTGAGTTCTTTTATCAAGATTTCAATGGCGCAATAGTGGAATTCTCTTTCTGGTTTTGAAAAAAGGATTCGGGCTATTTTTCTAGGATTTGATTGTATTTCTTGTTTGTTTTCTTTCCAAAGCACACTCAATAACTGTCTTCTGTCAGGTGTTTTTATTCCGAAAAACGGAAATTTATTCTTCATGTATTTTGACATTGCAATCGCATTTTCAGGATTGCTATTGGTTTGAAATGTAGCTTCAAGGGAATTTATAAAACTCATAAATATAAAAATTATGGATTTACATATTGTGTAATTGTTGTTTGGAATGAATTCTTAATTCTTCAAAAAAAGAAGTAAATTCATTTTCGAATTCATTATAAAATTGCTCAAGTTCCTCGGTAGCAAAACGCATATTGGATTTGTTTTTAGTTCGATAATCCATTTGGGTCAGTATTTGGTGAATTCCTTCGATTGTTTGATAGCTTGACAGCCAATTTTGACGAATCATATATGGCATCAATTTAATCGTTTTTTCAGTCAAAATCGATTTATGATTCTCTAGAGATTGGTAAAATTGGTCAATATATTCAGAGAAATCTTCGTCAGAATAGTTTTTCCAGTTTTTTGCCAAAAAATGATCATAGAAAACATCAATAATCACACCTGCATAATGGTGGTAACGTGCATGTAACTTCTTTGTACTTTTTCTAAATATAGGATGTGCATCGGTATAAGTATCAATTGCACGATGAAGTTTGATTCCTTTTTGAACTTCCAAAGGGAAATTTTCAAAATGTTTCCCGCGAATACCATCGGCCATAAAATTTCCAATTTTAATTAAGTCGTTGTTTCCCGAAAGATAAATATGTGCTAAAAAGTTCATTTGTCTAAAATAGGAAATCTAAATGACTTTTTTAATTCTTCAATTATTATATTTGTGCGAATAAAATCAAAAAATCAATTTTAAAATACATATTAATGACATTAATAAAATCAATATCAGGAATTCGTGGTACTATCGGAGGTAAAGTAGGTGATAACTTGACTCCAGTTGATGCAGTAAAATTTGCTTCGGCTTATGGTACTTGGTTAAAGAATTATTCAAGCAAAGAGAAACTAACGGTTGTTGTTGGTCGTGATGCGCGTATTTCTGGACCGATGATTCATAACCTTGTTGTGAATACTTTAATAGGATTAGGAATTGATGTTATTGATTTAGGATTGTCAACTACTCCAACAGTTGAGATAGCAGTACCCTTAGAAAAAGCAGATGGAGGAATCATCCTTACAGCGTCTCATAATCCCAAACAATGGAATGCATTAAAATTATTAAACGAAAAAGGAGAATTCTTAAATGGTGTTGAAGGTGAAAAAATTCTTCAAATTGCCGAAGATGAAGCGTTTGATTTTTCGGATGTGGATAGTTTAGGAGAAATTACCGTTAACGATGCTTATATGGATATTCATATCGATGAAGTATTGGAACTTTCATTAGTAGATGTAGAGGCTGTTAAAGCGGCTAAGTTTAAAGTGGTAGTTGATGGCGTGAATTCATCAGGAGGAATTATCGTTCCTAAATTATTGGAACAAATGGGAGTAGAAGTGGTGAAATTGTACTGTGAACCTAACGGTCATTTTCCTCACAATCCAGAACCTTTAAAAGAACATCTTACAGATATTTGTAAATTAGTTGTTGAAGAAAAAGCGGACTTAGGAATAGTAGTAGATCCTGACGTAGACCGTTTAGCATTCATTTCTGAAGACGGAGAAATGTTTGGTGAAGAGTATACTTTGGTGGCTTGTGCGGATTATGTTTTGAGCAAAACACCTGGAAATACGGTTTCGAATATGTCGTCTTCTCGTGCATTACGCGATGTGACTAATTTGCACAATGGAAGTTATGAGGCGAGTGCAGTTGGTGAAGTGAATGTAGTTGATTTGATGAAAAAGAATAACGCTATCATTGGTGGTGAAGGAAATGGAGGAATTATCTATCCTGAATCACATTACGGACGTGATAGTATGGTTGGGATTGCTTTGTTTTTAACGCATTTGGCTAACAAAAAAATGACAGTTTCGGCTTTGAGAGCTTCATATCCAGAATATTATATGAGTAAAAACAAAATCGAATTGACACCTCAAATTGATGTTGATGCGATTTTGGTTGCTATGACAGAAAAATACAAAAACGAAGATATCACGACTATTGACGGTGTGAAAATCGATTTTGCTGAAAATTGGGTACACCTAAGAAAATCAAATACAGAGCCTATCATTAGAATTTATACCGAAGCATCTACTCAGGAAAAAGCAGATACGTTGGCATTAAGAATCATTGATGAGATAAAGGCTATTGCCGGAATTTAATTTTTTGATTATAAATAAATAATTAAGACTGCCTAGGGAAAATTTTCTAGGCAGTTTTTTTATGCAAAAAAAAAAACAGCAGTAAATTTTAAGTTTACTGCTGTTTATAATAGTATGTTTTAAAGCTTAATACAAGCTAGGGAATTTATTAGGATTTGCTTCGTGCATCATCTCATATACTTTTTCGTATATATCTTCAATGGACGGTTTTGAAAAATAATCTCCATCGGTTCCATAAGCAGGACGATGTGCTTTAGCAGCTAAGGTTTGTGGTTTGCTGTCTAAATATTGATAAGCATCTTGCTCTTCGATGATTTGCTGTAAAATATAAGCAGAAGCGCCGCCTGGTACATCTTCGTCGATTACTAAAAGTCGATTAGTTTTCATGACACTTTTTACCAAATCATGGTTAATGTCAAATGGAATTAAAGATTGAATGTCGATAACCTCACAATTAATACCAGTTTCCATTAGTTCTTCAGCAGCTTGTTCCACTAGTCTTAAGGTGGAGCCGTATGAAACTAAGGTTACATCTGTTCCTTCTTTGATAGTTTCAACAACACCTATTGGAGTTTTGAACTCTCCGTAATTTAGTGGTGTTTTTTCTTTTAAACGATAACCGTTTAAACACTCAATGACTACAGCAGGTTCATCACATTCCATGAGTGAGTTGTAGAATCCAGCAGCTTTTGTCATGTTTCTAGGGACCAATACGTGAATTCCTCTTATAGCATTAATAATCATTCCCATTGGAGACCCTGAGTGCCAAACGCCTTCCAAACGGTGACCACGAGTTCGAATTATTAAAGGTGCTTTTTGTCTTCCAACAGTTCGATATTGTAAGGAGGCAAGATCATCACTCAATATTTGAATAGCGTAGAGTAGATAATCTAAATATTGTATTTCAGCAATAGGTTTTAAGCCTCTTAAAGCCATTCCAATACCTTGACCAATGATGGTTGCTTCTCGAATTCCTGCATCAGCAATACGAAGTTCTCCAAATTTCTCTTGAAGTCCTTCTAGACCTTGATTTACATCTCCAATATTACCCGAGTCTTCACCAAAAATTAAAGCTTCAGGGTATTTACTAAAGATAGCATCAAAATTATCTCTGATAATCATTCTACCATCGATATCTGGTTTTGCATTTTCAGCGTATTCAGGTGCTATTTCTTTTGCCGAAAAAACATTGAATTTAGATTCTGAATATAAATGTTTGCTAAAAGCTGCTTGATATTTTTCATTAAATTTCGCAATCCAATTAACTAATTCTGTTTTTTCAGGTCCGTTTGGAATCAGTCTTAAAGACTTGCGAGCAGTAACTAAAATTTCCTTTTTTAAAGGCTCTTTGATGCTTTTTAATGCTTTGGTATAAGATAGAATATCCTCTTTATTATCGCTAGAAAGCGCTATTCTTTCTAACAGTGTAACGAGTTCTTTTTGTTCGTTAATAATAGGGGTAATAAACGTAATCCAAGCTTTTTTCTTTGCTTCAAGTACTGTTTTTTTAGCTTTAGCATCGATTTCGTCTAACTCCTCAGGCGATGCAATATTAATGGCAATCATCCACAAACGCATCTGTCTTACACAGTCATACTCTTTTTCCCAGTCTAGGCGTTCTTTGCTTTTGTATCGTTCATGTGAACCTGAACTAGAATGCCCTTGCGGTTGTGTTAGTTCATCAACATGTATCAATACGGGAATGTGTTGTTCTCTTGCAATTGCATCTGCTTTTTCATATGCTGCAATCAAGTCAGAGTAATCCCAACCCTTAACTCTTATCAGTTCAAGCCCATTCGTATTAGGCTCTTTTTGAAATCCTTTTAATATTTCAGAAATATTTTCTTTGGTGGTTTGGTGTTTGGCATGTACGGAAATTCCATATTCATCATCCCAAATGCTTATTACCATTGGTACTTGTAATACTCCTGCAGCATTAATAGTTTCGAAAAACACACCTTCGCTTGTACTGGCGTTTCCTATTGTTCCCCAGGCTATTTCATTTCCTTTGTTTGAAAAATTAGCTTGATTAGGGATGTTGTCAATATTTCGGTAAATTTTTGATGCTTGTGCTAGTCCTAAAAGACGAGGCATTTGTGCAGCAGTAGGAGAGATGTCGGCACTAGAGTTTTTTTGTTCCGCTAGATTTTTCCAAGAACCGTCTTCGTTTAAACTGTGGGTTACAAAATGACCTCCCATTTGGCGCCCAGCTGACATTGGTTCTTCTTTAATATCCGTATTTCCGTAAAGTCCAGCAAATAGTTGTTCAACAGTCAATTCACCAATTGCCATCATAAATGTTTGGTCACGGTAGTATCCTGAACGAAAATCTCCATTCTTGAAGAATTTAGCCATGGCTATTTGAGGTACTTCTTTACCATCGCCAAAAATGCCAAACTTTGCCTTTCCAGTTAAAACTTCTCTTCTTCCCAACAAACTACATTCTCTACTTGTAATCGCAATAGTGTAATCATTCAACACTTCGGTTTTGAAATCTTCAAATGTTAATGCAGTATTGTTTTTTTCTTTTATCATAGTTCATGAAGGTATAACTTACGGGCGCAAATTTACTTAAAAACTAGCTATTTTCATAATGCATTAATAAAAATATAGTTTTAAAATCATTAAATATTATGTAAAAAAATGAGAGTTTTTTGTTTTTTTAATTTTTTTATTAGTGAATAGATATTTATAGTGCAAAAAAGATATAGCTATTTTAAAACCATTTTCTGTTGAATAAATTCATGACAATTTTTGGAGATAAAGTAATCACAAATCGTATTTTTTCATTGTATTTGTTTTGACCTATTTCCCAACCATTTGAAGAATAGACTGGAAGATATACTTCGAAATAATCAGTTACTAAATTTAATCGAATTCCGCTATCAAATAAAAATCGGTCGTTATGGTATTTGTTTTTTAAATAGCCAACATCTCCATAAAGTTCAATCCAATTCCAGATATTGTATCCTCCATTCAAAGTGGTCATCCATTGGTTAGCATAAGGTGTTTTTAACTTGGATTTAAAACCACCATCAGCAATGATAAGTTGTTGGCTAAAGAAACCTGTTTCTTCTGACCTTCCATAATAGTTATAATCAAATAAATAATCGGTTGGTTTATCTAGTGCAAAACTAAAAAAGTCAGTATTGGTTTGATTGTGTATAAAACTTCCAGCAAATAAACGAAGGTTAATTTGGTGGTTGTTTTCAAATAGTTTTCGATAAGATATTTCAGTTATAGCCTTGCTGAATTTATTTGAAATTTGAATTTCCGACATAAAACTAAAATGATTGGTAACCTCAGTTTTTGTATTGTAATATCTGGCATTGAAAACAGAATAATTCTCTAAAAAATCACTTGGAATAATTTTACTTTCTTCTCTGTTTACAATCACTTGGCGTATGTAAATTAGTTCTTTTCGGTTATCTCTAAAATCATTTTCACGAAAACGTATTTGTACATTTGGATTTAATTTTAAATATGTGGCATCAGGAGCAAAATGAAAATAAGAACCAGAAATAGCATAGCGTACGTTAAAAAGATTGCTTTCTCTATAGTTTTGATTAACGACTAATGAGCCTGAGCCGGAAAAGGTATTTGCACCTATGGAATAAGCAGGCGTTAGGTCGAATGTAAAAGGCTTGTCAAGAATTGTTTTGTTATGAAATCTAATGCCCGGAATAAAACCATCATATAAATTATAGTCTAAAGTGGGTACATATAAAACTTGATTGTAGTAAGGGTCTTCTAAATCTTTCATGAAAACAAATTTCACTGGACGATTGTTTGGGAAAAATCCTTTTAATGATTTCCAGTTGTTTCTTAAATTATATTCTGGAACTTCGTTTTTATAATTCAATACTATTTTGTCTGCATTATTGCGTTCGATAGTGTATAAACTATCGTTGTTTTTAGGTTCTAGCCATTTTTTTAAAACAATTTCTCCATTTTTTACACCATAAACGGGAACAGGTACAATTACTCCTGTTTTGTTTTTTAGACTAAAAGAAATACTGTCATTGGTTTTTGATACAGATGCGAACTTATAATCAATTGCTTTTCTAGAGTTTATAATGGTTTTGAAAAACCAATCAATATCTTTGGTTGAATTTTTCTTTAAAATGGTTTCAAAATCATTATTTTCAACTTCAAGACCTTGTTTTGAGGAATATAATTCTCTAATGCTATTGGTAACAACTTGATTCTCCAAGTAATTATCTAGAAAACGCAAACTCAATCCAGCGCGATATTTACTAGCGATTTGTTCATTGAATTTGATTAACTCATTTTTAGGCATGCTTAATGGTTGGTCTAGGTTTTTTCTGGCCATCAACATATAAAAATAGCTATACTGTTCGTTAAAATCTAAATTGGTTAAGTTGAAACTTTTTAATAATTTAAAAGTTGAAGCGCTTCCCATCATTTTACTATTGGGATGATTGATGTTAATGTACTTCATCATGGCATACACCTGAATGGCATCATGAATCCATGCTTGTTTTCTTTGGTCCAAAGCCAAGCTGTTTTTTAGAAAAGCATTTAAATAGGTTTTCAAAAACTTAATTTCATACACAAAAGTGTCTGAGAATGGACTAATAAATGAAGGTAATTGATTGAGACCGTAAAAAGGATTTCGTTCATAATCTGTTTCAGAAATTACAATTTTTTCAAAGGGATATTTGCCAATTAAATCGGTAGTATATTTCACAATGCAATCAATTATAATGGCTTTTTGTACAGAAGATAATTTAGTGTCTTTTAGATTAGTTATAACATTTACCTCCTCGTATGGAAAGTTTTCAAATGTAGAAGTTGGTTCCAAAATAAGACTAAAGTCCATTCTGTTTTTACCAGAAAGTTGATATATAGAAAATGTGTTCGTCTGTGTCGAAATTGAACTGTTTAAGTCGGTGGTCAGAGCATAGTTTATCGGTATTTTTAATTCGATGTCAAAATCAGAAATTGCATTGACAATATCATCTAAATTTTCATTGTTGTATGTAATGAATTTATGGTTTTTGTATCGAGCAGGGGTAAGGAACCAGTTTTTTAGATTCATTCCATCAAGATCCGTGTATCCAAACTTTGTAAAGCGATCGCTAGGTACTTTTACTATATAAGTCAGTAAAAGTGTCGTTTTTTCGTTTGGAGCCAGTTTTTCTCTTAGTTTAACACTGATAACATCGGGAGTGTTCGTACTGCGATGCCAAGAAAGAAACAGTTTGTTCTCGTCAATAATAGTGATGTTTTGGGTACTGCCTCGCTCTTCTTCTTTGGCTAGATGAAATCCTCTGTAAAATTCGTCCGAAAAACGTTTAGCAAGTGGCGAATTTACATTTGAATAAGCGTTATTCCAATCATTCAAAACAATAGTGCTAAGGGTATCGTTTGATTGGTTGTGAAAACTAATTTTTTGATGAATATTTAAAATTTTTTCATCAATATTTACTTCAACTGACAATTGAGATTGATGTTGGCTATATTGTTTCATTGACACAAATAAAACAACTAATGTCAGTAGTATTTTGGAGGTTAATTTCAATTTGGGGTAAATTTATTTCACTAATTTACATTAAAAAAAACAAACTATCATAGGGCTTTGCAGTGAATAAAATTAATTTATTGAAATAGGATAAAAAAAAAACGTCTTGATTGCTCAAGACGTTTTTTATAATTGAATAACAACTTACAAATTATTGTTTTTGTTTTTTCATTTCTTTTTCGATCATGTCGTAGAATTGATCAATTTTTGGTAATACAATGATACGAGTTCTACGGTTACGAGCTCTGTTTTCAGCAGAATCGTTAGAAACTAAAGGAACATAAGAGCTTCTACCTGCAGCAACTAATTGCTCTGGTTTAACACCTAATTGGTTTGTTAAAACTCGGATGATAGATGTAGAACGTTTCACACTTAAATCCCAGTTGTCTAACAGTACTCCGTTTCCTAGGTAAGGAACGTTATCTGTATGTCCTTCAACCATACATTCGAAGTCTGGTTTGTCGTTTACAACTTTTGCAACTTTCGCTAATACACTTTTTGCTTGTGATGTTACATCATAGCTACCGCTTTTGAATAATAATTTATCAGCAATTGAAATGTAAACCACTCCTTTTTCAACATTGATTTCAATGTCTGGATCTGAAATCCCAACAGAACTTTTTAAACTAGATACTAAGGCAAGTGTAACACTGTCTTTTCTAGTTAAGGCGTCTTGTAATCTTGTGATTTTTAAATCTTTCTCTTTTAAGCTTTCTAAAGATTTCTCTAAGTTTTCAGCTCCTTTTGAAGTTAACATTGTTAAGTTCTTAGAAGTTGTAATTAAAGTTTCATTATGTTCTTTTAAACCAGCTACTGAGGCTGCAAGACCTGCTTTTTCTTCTAAGCAAGAATTTAGTTTTACAGTACAAGAGTTTAATAAATCTTGAGTTTCTTTGTTTCTAGCTTCTAGTTCGTTGTATTTCTTTTTAGAAACGCATGAAGCAAATAAAGTTAATACTGATAAGGCAATTACGATTTTTTTCATAAATTCATTAATTAGGTTCGGTGTACAAATTTAGTTTTTAATGTTTATAATATACTTATAAAATACTGTTAATTTTAGTTAACAAATACCTTGCCATTATTAACATAGTACTGGTAGATAATACTAGGGCTATGGTAGTATTTTGGGGATTGATTTGTGTTTCTTTTTTTGTAAGTATTTGGTATTGAGTTGTAAAAAGAAAAATGAGCTTTTAAAATTGCTGTAAAATGAGACCATTTTCCTTTTGAAATAAATTGCAATCCAGCAATTCCGTCTAATATTAAACGACAAAATAAAATGGGAATCAACCATTTTCCAGGTAAATTTTTGACTAACATCGATAGTGAATTTCGGAAATTAAGGTAAGTTTTTTTGGGATTACCTTGTTCTAAAGTTGCACCTCCTACATGATAAACGACAGTATTGGGATTGTACTTAATAGTATGTCCTTTATTTATGATACGCCAACATAAGTCAATTTCTTCCTGATGAGCGAAAAAATCATCGTCAAAACCTTTTAGTTCTTTATAAATTGCTGTTCGTATAAAAAAACAAGCGCCTGATGCCCAAAAGATCTCTCTTTCATCATTGTATTGACCATTATCTTTTTCGATAGTGTCAAAAATACGTCCACGGCAATAGGGATAGCCAAATTTATCGATGAATCCACCAGCAGCTCCAGCATATTCAAAATAGGCTTTGTTTTTGAAATCCAATATTTTAGGTTGAATTACGGCTGTTTGAGGTTCGTTTTCGAAGGTTTTAATAATGGGTTGTAACCAATTTTGAGTTACTTCAATATCTGAATTTACAAGTGCATAAACATCTGCTTCAATATGCTGTAAGGCTTCATTGTAGCCTTTGGCAAAGCCGAAATTCCCTTTGTTTTGGACAATTAGAACAGTTGGAAAATTACTTTTTATAAAAGTAATAGAATCATCAGTCGACGCATTGTCTGCGACATATACTGTTGCTTCAGGAGAAAATTCAACTACCGAAGGTAAAAATTGTTTTAATAAAGATTGTCCATTCCAATTGAGGATAACGACTGCTATTTTCATTTAATTAGTTGTTGTATTGTGGTAAATCAGGAAGAAAATGATATTTTTCATTCTCATAATCCATTTGGCAAAAGTAATGATTCAATCCATTACTTACCATCAAAAGCGTGGCATTCATGGTCATATTGTAACGAGCTATTTGGTCAAATGTAGCTTGTGCAATTTTGACTTCAGGAGCTTTGCATTCTACTAATATATGTATACTACCATCTGAATTAAAAACAACAACATCATATCTCTTATTTAGTCCGTTGACTTTGAGAAGTTTTTCGACGTTGATTAGTGATTTTGGAATCTTTTTTTCTTCCAATAAAAAACGAACTACATGTTGACGCACCCATTCTTCTGGAGTAAGAATGATGAATTTTTTCCGTATTTCATCAAAGATAGACACTTTATTTTCGCTATTTTTGAATCGAAAAGAGTAAGAAGGAAAATTGAGTTTTTGCATAGGGCAAAAATAGTTATTTAGTTTATAGTTTTGCTAATAATCAATAAAGTCTAACTGAATAAAAAGAGTTAAACACAAATTTCACAGATTTTCACAAATTAAGGAAGTCGTAAAATTAAATTACACTAATTTAATCTGCCTAAGGCATATTAGTGAAATTTTCGCATCGAATGTTTCGTGTAAATTTGTGAAATTCGTGTGAAAAAACATTAAATCTGTGTAAGTTTTCCAAAACTTGAAACCTGAAACTTGAAACTTGAAACCTGATATAGAAAAAATGGACGAAGTAGTAAAAATTGTAAACGATATAAAGGCTGGAAATATAAAACCTATTTATTTTTTGATGGGAGAAGAGTCCTATTATATTGATAAATTATCGGATTTTATTGAAGATACTATTTTGACCGAAGAGGAAAAAGGATTCAATCAAACAGTTTTATATGGACGTGATGTAACGATTGAAGATATTGTATCGACTGCGAAGCGTTATCCAATGATGGCGGAGCGCCAAGTAGTAATTGTAAAAGAAGCACAAGAATTAAGCAGAACTATTGAGAAATTAGAATCCTATGCCGAAAATCCTATGCCTACCACGGTTTTAGTGATGGCTTACAAATACAAAACATTAGACAAACGTAAAAAAGTCACCAAAACATTGGCTAAAAATGGTTTGGTTTACGAAAGTAAAAAGCTATATGAAAATCAAGTAGGAGACTGGATTAAACGCGTTCTAGCTGGGAAAAAATACAATATCGAACCCAAAGCTACTGCCATGTTGGTGGAGTTTTTGGGTACTGATTTGAGTAAAATAAACAACGAACTCGAAAAATTACAGCTTATTTTACCTAAGGGAAGTACGATAACGGCTCATGATATTGAAGAAAATATAGGTTTTAGTAAAGATTTTAATGTATTTGAATTACGTAAAGCGATTGGCGAACGTAACCAACTAAAAGCGTATACTATTGCTGAAAATTTTGCTCACAACCCTAAAGACAATCCTATGGTTATGACTACGGGTCTCGTTTTTGGTTTTTTTGTACAATTATTAAAATACCATGGACTGAAAGATAAAAACCCGAAAACGGCTGCAGGGGTGATTGGTGTAAATCCCTATTTCATGAAAGAATATGATGTAGCGATCAAAAATTACCCTATGCGAAAAGTGAGTCAAATAGTGGCTTCTTTGCGTGAAATTGATGTAAAAAGTAAAGGAGTAGGTGCTAATGCACTATCAAATGCCGATTTATTAAAAGAAATGCTGTTTCATATTTTTAATTAACATTAAAAATTATCGATATTTGCTTTTAAAACACCACACTATGGCAATGAATAAAAACACAATTTTAGGCTGGGCAACTTTTATCATGTTACTCATGGGATTCTTATTGATAGGCTTAGGTGCTTTTAGATATGATGATGTAGCAGGTTGGGGATTTGCAGCTGTTGGAGTAGGATTCTTAGCAATATCTTGGGTGTTTAATTCATTGAAAGGACGCGTATAAAAAACTGCTAATATGTTATAAGCGACGATAACTATCTGTAGTTATCGTCGTTTTTTTATGCTTTATATTTTTTGTTTTTTTGAGGGCTTAGGTAGTCTGTTAACTTAAAACTAACTTCTTAATGGTTTGGTTAACTATTGCTAACGTAAAGGTCATTATTTGAATAATATTAGGTAACCTCTACACGACTTTTTGAATATAGTTTTGTCAAAAAATATTAAAACGATAAAACATGAAACTTAATTATTTAAAAAGAGTAGGAGCGTTATCCGTATTAGGGTTAGCCGCATTTAGTTGTCAAAATGATGATGACAATTCAACAGCTGTAAATTCTGAAATTGACTTTAACTACACTTCTTCTGTACCAGCATTAGTGGTTGCTAAAGAAGGTTTTGAGAATTTAAAAATCACATCTTTGATAAGCAGTTCAGATGTATTACCAGGTTCTCCGAGTTTTATTTATGGAGCGCAACCTGATGGGGCAGGATTCATGAAAGACGCTAATGGCGATGGTTACATGATGATTACCAATCATGAAATATTGAAATCAGTTTCGAGAGTTTATTTTGATAAGACTTTGAAGCCTATAAAAGGAGAGTATATTGTTGATGGAATTGGAGGAATGACAAGGTTGTGCTCTGCAACTTTAGCAACACCTACAATTCACGGATTTGGACCAATGTTTTTGACTGCTGGAGAAAGTGGTGAAGAAAGTATGGTTCACGGAATTGATCCTTTTAGCTTAACTGCTGATAAAAGTAGAACGGACAGAGTATTGCCGGCTTTAGGAAAAGCTAGTATGGAAAATGCGGTTCCGCTACCTAAAGGTGCATATGCAGGTAAAACAGTTATTCTTATTGGTGAAGATCAATCGTATTCAACTTCACACATTAGTGCAGGTCAGGTTATTATGTATGTAAGTAATACTGTTGGTGATCTTACTAACGGTAAACTATATGCTTTAAAAAGAAATGACGGTGTACAAGTTGAAACGACTATGAATGTTGGAACTTCATTTGATGTTTCTTTTGTGGAAATACCAAATGCTAAAAACTTAACTGGTGCTGAAATCAATACGACTGTAAACAATTTAGGTGCTATCCGTTTCTCAAGAGTAGAAGATGTTGATTACAGAAAAGGTTCTGCAAAAAATAATCGCGAAATTTACTTTACGGCAACAGGTCAATCTTCAAACAACAATCCAGTAACAGGATATACTATGTGGGGAAGAGTTTATAAATTAGTTTTAAATGACACAAACCCACTATTAGGTAAATTAGAATTAGTAGTTGAGGGAGATTCAACTCCAGGGACTGGAATCATTAATCCAGACAACATTTGTGTAACCGAAAACTATGTGTATATCCAGGAAGATGGAGACTCTTATTATGCTGATGCTAAGCACGATTCTTATATCTGGCAGTACAATATTGCAACCAAAGTAAACAAACCATGGATGACAATGAATCACAAACGTGATGATGCTATTTGGAATGCTGCATACAATCAAGCAGGTGTGACAAAATTTGGAAGTTGGGAATATGGTGCTATGGAAGATATTTCAGATGTAATTGGAGTTCCAAATACGTTTATCTTAAATATTCACCCTCACACATGGCAAAAAGATGCTTTCAAAAATGCTGATGGAAGTGGTGTAAACACGAATAAAGAAGGTGGACAAACCGTAATAATAAGAAATGTTCAAAAGTAATTTTTGAAATTAATTTAATGAAGAACAGCCCTATTTATAGGGTTGTTTTTTTGTTTTTATTATCCTAAATATTATGAGATTGTTTAAAAATATGTATTTCCAAAAAGTAGTTTTTGTTCTGAAACTATCACTTTTAATGGTGTTTTTGGGTTGTGAGAAGGAATATAAGGAACTAACGATTCAAGAGGAATTAGTTTTGAATATTGATAAAATAAATGAAAAATGTGTTGATTTTCAAACACTAGTTGATAAAACTGATGATGACGTTAAAATCCAACAAGCTTTTGATTCTACAAGAATAGGCTATAAAAAAATAGAATGGGCAGTGGAATATTTTACGCCAAATTCAGCTCGATTTATCAATGGCCCTGCGTTAGACGAATTGGAAGTAGCCGAAAATACCTTTATTTCTCCAAATGGTTTTCAAGTCATGGAGGAGTTAATTTACCCCAACTATAGTTCTGAAAATAAAGAAACACTAATCAGAGAAATTAAAGTGTTAATTGGAAATTTAAAGCAAGTACAACAGCATTTAGCAGCTATTACGATTTCAAATTCACATGTTTTAGATGCTTCAAAAATGGAATTAATTCGGATTATGAGTTTAGGAATAACCGGTTTTGATTCGCCAATCGCTTTGAGGTCGATACCAGAAGCTAAAAGTAGTTTGGAATCGTTAAAGAGCTTAATTTTAAAGATGAATTTCAATACACCAGCATCAGATCAATGTGAAAATAAAATAGTAGATTTAATTGATAAAGCTGCAAAATATTGTGATGCTAATACTGATTTTAACACTTTTGATAGAGCTTATTTTATTAAAAACTTTATTAATCCTATTAGTGTAAAGTTGGTTTCTTTTCAGAAAATAAATAAGATTGAGTCAACGACTAAAAACAGTGTTGTAAATCCAAGTGCAAGTACTATTTTTGATAAAAAAGCCTTTAATGTCAATGCTTTTATCCCATCCGAAGAATATCGATTTAGCGAAGAGAAGGCCGTTTTAGGAGAGAAATTATTTTATGAAAACTCTTTTTCGAATGATCAAAAAAGAAATTGTGCTTCTTGTCATATTCCCTCAAAAGGATTTACTGACGGTTTGAAAACAAACCAATCGCTTAAAGGTGGCTTTCTAAGTCGAAATACCCCTATGTTAACCTATGCATCTTTGCAAAATGCACAGTTTTGGGATTTACGCCAGTTGGATTTAGAAAAACAAAGTTTGGATGTGATTCAAAACAAAGAAGAAATGCATGGAAATGTAGCCAATGCGATTCAGGTGTTAAACAAAGACCAAGAATATATAAGACTTTTTAAAAAAGCATTTCCTAAATCTAAAAAAATTGAGGAGTGGCAAGTTCAAAATGCTCTAGCAAGTTACATCCGCTCTTTGAATGCTTTCGATAGTAAATTTGATGAATACATGCGTGGAGATTCAGATGATTTTTCAGAAGAAGAGAAGTTAGGTTTCAATGTTTTTGCTGGAAAAGCCAAATGTGCGACTTGTCATTTTATTCCTTTATTTAATGGCACTGTGCCGCCAACTTATCAAAAAACAGAGCATGAAGTCATTGGTACTCCAGATGACAAAAAAGGAACTAAAATCAGTCCCGACATGGGAAGGTATCTGCAATATCAAATGCCACAATTAAAGCATACTTTTAAAACACCTTCATTACGTAATGTCGCTATTACTGCGCCCTATATGCATAACGGTCTGTACACAACACTTGAAGAGGTGATAGAATTTTACAATAATGGAGGTGGAGTTGGCCTTGGTTTAATCATTGAAAATCAAACCTTAGCATCGGATAAATTAGAATTGACAGATAAAGAGATTAAAGCACTAGTGGCATTTATGAAAACATTGACAGACAAAACATATCAATGATAAATGCTATAAATGATAATCCTAATGATTGTCTTCTCAACTTGTTATTATTTATCTTTAATAATGTTATATTTGTACACTTTTAAAAATTAAAATCATATATAATATGTCAGACGATAAAAAGGTAATTTTCTCAATGTCAAAATTGAGTAAAACCTATCAAGGAGCAGACAAAGCAGTACTTAAGAATATTTATTTAAGTTTCTTTTATGGTGCTAAAATTGGTATTTTAGGTCTTAATGGATCTGGAAAATCATCACTTTTAAAAATTATTGCTGGGGTTGATAAAAACTATCAAGGTGATGTTGTTTTTGCTCCAGGTTACACTGTAGGGTATTTAGAGCAAGAACCTATTCTTGATGACTCTAAAACAGTAATCGAAATTGTACGCGAAGGTGTTGCTGAAACGATGGAAGTTCTTGAAGAGTATAACAAAATAAATGATTTGTTTGGTCTTGAAGAAAATTATTCTGATCCAGACAAAATGGATAAGTTAATGGATCGTCAAGCTGCACTTCAAGATAAAATTGATGCTTTAGGAGCTTGGGAAATTGATACAAAATTGGAGATTGCAATGGATGCGTTACGTACTCCAGATGGTGATACTCCTATTAAGAACCTTTCAGGTGGTGAGCGTCGTCGTGTGGCTTTATGTCGTTTGTTATTAAAACAACCAGATGTATTATTACTAGATGAGCCTACCAACCACTTGGATGCCGAATCTGTTTTATGGTTAGAGCAACATTTAGCACAATATGCAGGAACTGTAATAGCTGTAACACACGATAGATATTTCCTTGACAATGTAGCAGGATGGATTTTAGAACTAGATAGAGGAGAAGGTATTCCATGGAAAGGAAATTACTCTTCATGGTTAGATCAAAAATCAAATCGTTTAGCACAAGAGGAAAAAGTAGCTTCAAAACGTCGTAAAAACTTAGAGCGTGAGTTGGACTGGGTTCGTCAAGGAGCCAAAGGTCGTCAAACAAAGCAAAAAGCACGTTTACAGAACTATGATAAATTATTAAATGAAGACCAAAAAGAATTAGACGAAAAATTAGAAATCTACATTCCTAATGGACCACGTTTAGGTACGAATGTAATTGAAGCTAAAAGTGTTGCTAAAGCTTTTGGAGACAAATTATTATATGATAATTTGAACTTCACTTTGCCACAAGCTGGAATAGTTGGAATTATTGGGCCAAACGGTGCTGGTAAATCGACTATTTTCAGAATGATTATGGGAGAGCAAGAAACTGATAGCGGAGAATTCTCAGTAGGGGAGACAGTAAAAATCGCTTATGTTGATCAAGCACACTCTAATATCGATCCTAATAAGTCTATTTGGGAAAACTTCTGTGATGGTCAAGAATTGATTATGATGGGCGGACGTCAAGTAAACTCTAGAGCTTACTTAAGTCGTTTTAACTTTGGTGGAAGCGATCAAAACAAAAAAGTGGCAACACTTTCTGGTGGGGAACGTAACCGTCTACATCTTGCGATGACATTGAAAGAAGAAGGAAACGTATTGTTACTAGATGAGCCTACGAATGACTTGGATGTTAATACATTGCGTGCTTTAGAGGAAGGTTTAGAGCAGTTTGCAGGTTGTGCTGTAGTTATTTCGCACGACAGATGGTTCTTAGATAGAATTTGTACGCACATTCTAGCTTTTGAAGGAGACTCAGAAGTATACTTCTTTGAAGGTGGTTTCTCAGAATACGAAGAGAACAAGAAAAAACGTTTAGGTGGGGATTTAACGCCAAAACGTTTGAAATACAAAAAATTAATCAGAGGATAATATCCCTATTAAACATATATAAAAAAGGATATCCAAGTCGGATATCCTTTTTTTATTGCTTCTTTTTGTCATTATTCATTAGTAAAAAAATAGTAGCTACCAAGGCTATAATCACAAATCCGAATACAAATACAATGATTATTGAACCGTTATCCCAAGTAAATAAAGTGCTTTCTTTCATGTCTTATAAAGTTTAGAATATAAAATTAGTAATCCCTAACGATATAAAATATGATAAAAATCAGTTGGTTTAATTGATGATATTCGAGTTCTGTTTATTGAAAATCCAAAAATAATCCACCAGTATAAGTTGGAGCTGCATAAGTTATTTTTCCTGAAAGTATTGCTGTATAATTGACCATAACCCCAAAACTTTTAGAGATATAATAGGCTAATTCACCACCTAGATTAGTAAATTCAACATTATTTGCAAAAATCCCTTGTCCTGTACTATTATTATCTCCATTGTTAAATGAGCGAACATTGCTAAATTTTGCTGCAACAAATAATTTGTCTTGAATTTTAGTCCCTATTTCACCTCCAAAATGAAATTCATCCGAAAAGCCATTTGTTCTGTTATTAAAACCAGAATATACTTTTGCATAACTGTTTTGATTACCAATTTTAAAAGGAATACCAAGGTCTAACTGAATTAATTGATTAAATTCACCATCACCAGTTTGTAAACTTCCATCGGTACCACCATTCTTTTTCCCTGTAGGCAATCCTAACTTTAAAGTGGCTGATAAAGCGAGTTGGTCATTTTTGAAAATACCATAACGTACCCCTAAGTCTATATCTCCAATAGAGTTTACGCTTTCACCTTCTTGAATTACAGCTCCAGTTGTACCTGATATTTGTTTGTTTTGGTACACTCTAGATAACAAAGGAAGGTAGGCTACTAAATCAAATTTATCGGTTAGTCCATATTCACCATAAGCACTGATGATAAAATTTCCTCTTGTGATGTTAGGATCTTTTTCTTTGGCACTAGTATAATGCTCGTCTGCGACTAATGAACTTGCTGCCAACTTGTAATATCCATTTCCTTCACCTTTGTTCCATTGCCCAAATATAATTTGAGAAAATAGTACGAGCGAAAGTGATAATTTTGCTAATTTACTGCTCATAATTATTTGTTTTTAATTTGTGCTTCACCAACTTTAATGCTAAAAGGGTCGCACCAATGGGTCAAGTATCCAAAATCATTAATTCCAACTCCCATAACATCCATAGTAAATGCTCCTTTATAAATTACCCCATCAGCATCACCTTGCGCATCAATTTTTATCGCTCCTGTTCGGCTATTAGGGTTGTTTGTCAAATACATTGCAAACCCAGGTAAATTTTGGTCAGCTACATAATTACTCGCAAATTGGATACGTATTCCTCCAGTAATCGCAGTAATTTCGAAATCACCTGCTGAGGCATAGGAACTTGTTTTTACTAATGTTCCTATTTTGATAACGTTATTGGGGTCAGGTGGTGTTCCGGACTCTATTACGGTAATTGTTGCTGTATTTTCAATTTGTTTACCATTATAAACTGCAGAAACAACAATGGTGGTAGTCCCTTTGCTTTTTGCTATAATTTTTTGAGTTGAATTCTCAATTTCAACAATTGAAGGATTGTTTGATTTCAAATCAAAAACAACCGTTTGTTTCATCCCGAGGTTATCAAAGAAAAAAGCATCTAATACGATAGTTTCGCCAACTGTAAAATTCGAAAAAGAATTATTTATTCGAATACTTTCTTCAATTTGGTCGTCAACAATATCTTCTTTTATGCAGGAATTGAGTCCAAACAGGATGCTAAACACCAAAACAATTTGTAATACTTTCATTTTACTGTAATTTAATGATATATACGTATTTAGTCGATACAAAGTTTTATTCCTGACAAAGTTTATTGTTTTTTTTTTTTTTTTAATTTAATTTGTAATAATGTGCCTAATCCAGCTTTCCGCTATAGCCCTTCTTCAAAATGCAATTTTTACTTAGTCACAGTAGGAGCTTCCGTTGGTCGCTCTACTGCTCCTGTAAAAATAAGCATTTTTCAGTCGGGGCTATCGCTGCAATCTGGGGCAGATGTAAATTCATAATAAAAAAAGCCAATTCTATTTTTAGAATTGGCTCCTTAATTCAGTACATGACTGGATTTTTTTATCGTAAACTAGCTCCGAGTTCCGTTTCAAAATTGGTTTGTAATTTACTCATCAATTTATCAATTTGTGCATCAGTAAGCGTTTTAGTGCTGTCTTGAATGATAAAACTCAAAGCATATGATTTTTTACCTTCAGGAAGTTTGTCACCTTCATAAACATCAAAAAGATTAATGTTTTTTAACAAACTTTTTTCAGTTTTCTTGGCTACTGCATAGATTGAATCATAAGTGACTGCTTGATCGATTAATAGCGCTAAATCTCTTCTAACTTCAGGATATTTAGGAATATCAGTATATTTAATTTTAAGCGAAATAGCTTTCAAAATAGCATCCCAGTTAAAATCTGCATAAAAAACTTCTTGTTTGATTCCAAAATGTTTTAAGATTGACTTTTTCACTACTCCAAATTCAACCAAAGAATTATGACCTGATCCAATAGCAACACCTTCAGAGAAAATATCGTTTGAAACGGGTGAGTTTTGCGTTTTTTGAATTCCAAAACGAGCCAAAATTCCATCTACATATCCTTTGAGTAAAAAGAAATTGGATGGTACTTGTGGTGCAGTCCAGCTTTCGTTGTTTCGACTTCCAGTAAGGAATAACGTTAAATGTTTTTGTTCTTCAAATCCAGATAAGAATTTATGATATGATTTTCCAAATTCAAACAATTTTAAATCACTATTCTTACGATTGATGTTATATGAAATCGCTTCTAGTCCAGAGAATAATAATGATTGACGCATAGTCGCTAAATCATTACTCAACGGATTCAACATGGTTACGTTATGTTCTTCTTTAAGATTATCTGATAGTTTTACATAATCAGCAGTAGTAAGCGAGTTTGCCATCATTTCATGAAAACCTTGTGAATTCAATTGAGAGGCTACTATATTTTGAATTTTATAATCTTCATTACGTGGAGCATTAGCAACTGTAGCGTTTAATTTTCCTGAAAACCCAATATTGTTATATCCATATACGCGAAGAATCTCTTCAA
The DNA here is from genome assembly GCF_034119845.1 of Flavobacterium sp. NG2. Taxonomy (NCBI): domain Bacteria; kingdom Pseudomonadati; phylum Bacteroidota; class Flavobacteriia; order Flavobacteriales; family Flavobacteriaceae; genus Flavobacterium; species Flavobacterium sp. NG2. The sequence continues at coordinate 2,879,143 of NZ_CP139420.1, forward strand.
TAACATCAATTTCTCTTTGTACATCAACACGGTAAGCAGGAATAGTAATTCCTAATCCAGCTTCAGACACACTATTAACTTTGATGTCCAAAGAAACCAAAATTTGTTTAATAGTATCTTTTGGAATTTCCTGACCAATAATTTTAGCTACATTTTTAAAGTTGACAAAAACGCTAAAATCTTCAATTTTCTTTTGATACACATCACTCACATCTGAAGTGATTTCACCACCAGCTACTTCTTTAATCAAAATAGCAGCACGTTTTAGCGCATAAGCTGTAATAGTTGGATCGATTCCTCTCTCAAAACGGAAAGAAGCATCAGTGCTCAATTGGTGTCTTTTGGCAGTTTTACGAATACTTACAGGGTTAAAATAAGCACTTTCAATAAAAATATCTTTAGTATGCTCAGTAACTCCCGAATTTTTACCTCCCAAAACTCCTGCAATACACAAAGGTCCTTTGTCATCACAAATCATCAAATCTTCTTCATGAAGAACGCGTTCCACATCGTCAAGAGTTGTAAACTTAGTTCCAGCAGCTAGCGTTTTTACGTTGATTTTACCATTGATTTTTGATGCATCAAAGGCATGTAATGGCTGTCCTAAATCATGTAATACATAATTTGTTACATCTACAATGTTATTTTTTGGTGTAATACCAATAGCTTTTAAACGATCTTGTAACCAATTAGGAGATGGTTTTACCGTAACCCCTGAAATGGTCACCCCACAATAACGAGGTGCTAAACTAATATCTTCAATTTTAGTGTCAATTTTCAACGTACGCATATCAACTCTAAAATTACTGACAGAAGGCGTAATCAATTCAGTGTTGATTCCTTTTTGAATTAAACCAGCACGTAAATCACGAGCGGTTCCTAAGTGGCTCATTGCATCGGCACGATTTGGTGTCAAGCCAATTTCGAAAACCTCGTCATTTTCAATTTTAAAAACTTTAGCCGCAGAAGTTCCTGGAACTAGGGCTTCATCTAATATCATGATTCCGTCATGTCCATTCCCTAGACCTAATTCATCCTCAGCACATATCATTCCGTGGCTTTCTTGTCCACGAATTTTTCCTTTTTTTATAGTAAAAGAGTTTCCTTCTTTGTCGTATAATACCGTTCCAATAGTCGCTACTGGTACTTTTTGACCAGCACCTACATTCGAAGCACCACATACCACTTGAATTGGTGTTCCTTCACCTATATCAACAGTTGTGATTTTTAAGCGATCTGCATCAGGATGAGGGACGCAAGTTAATACGTGACCTACAACAATTCCTTCAAGTCCTCCTTTAATTGATTGGTATTTGTCAACTCCTTCAACTTCAAGTCCTAAATCAGTTAATAAAGCAGCAGCTTCTTCTGATTTCCAATCTATTTTAATGAATTGTTTTAGCCAATTGTATGATATCTTCATTTTAAGTTTTTTTTCAAGGTTGCAAATATAATCATTGTAAGCGGAGGTTCAAAGGGAATAAATTCACTTTTTTGATATAATCATTTGGTAGCTTAAAAATTCTAAAAACTGATTTTTAAAACCACTAAGAGACAGTTTTTACTAGTGATTATCAAGTGTTGAATGCGATGGAATATTACAAATATAAGTTAACCATTTTCCTCCAATAGCAAGCTTTATGGGCTTCCTCATCCCATTCGTATAAATTATAGGAAATACCTTTTTCATTAAAGATGCCCGCTAGTTCATGATTACTTTGCAAGAAGGGGTCTTCTTTTCCTATGCTAAGAATAATATCCATTTTATCTAATTGCTGTATCAATTGAGGGTCTTCAAGGTTTTTTAGAAATTGATTGGGCATATTGAAGTAGATGAAATCGTTATGGTAGCCACTTAATAAATCTTGAAAATAACCATTAGATTTTGTGAGGTCATAACGACCACTCATGCCTACCACTTTACAAAATAAGGAAGGATGACGCATGGCAACATTTACGGCATGATAAGCCCCTAAGCTGCAACCAGCCGAAATTATATTAGGATTTGGATTAATCAAATTAGCCAAGGCTAAGACTTCTTCAAGAACATATTTTTCATATTGTATATGTCTATAAATTCGATAGCCGGGGTGGCAAAAGTTATTGTAAAAAGATTCTAAATCTACACTATCAACACAAAAAATCTGTAAATCTCCATTATTGATTTTATGTTCAACCGCAGCAATGATTTTCCAGTTTTCATAATCGTAAAAGCGTCCCATTCGAGGTGGAAAAAATAATACTTTGGCACCTGCATGACCAAAAACAAGAAGTTCCATTTCTTTCTCAAGATTAGGACTATACCATTTGTGATATTCTCTTTTCATGACACCTTTTTTGAGAAGTAGTTTACTAACTTTTTATTAAACGTTTTGAAGTTTTATTGTAGATAATTCCAAGTGTTTTTTTATAACTTCTGTCCACAATTCGTATCCTGCTGGAGTAAGATGTAGCCCATCTTCTATATAGTAGTTAGGATTAGGAGTACCTTCATTAGTTAACATCAAATCATAAATGTCTAAAAAATATAAATTGTAATTTTTGGCCATTAATTTTTGAATATTACTATTGGTAAAACGAATACTTCCTGCTAAATGCCAGCGATTTATACTAGGTTTTATTGAGATATAAGTACAAGGTATATTGCCATATTTGGCTCTAATTTTATGCAATAAATTTTCTAAAAACAGAATTACTTCTTCTGGGTGTCTACCTTCTCCTAGGTCATTTTCTCCTGCATAGATAATAATTGCTTCTATATTGTCTATGTTTTCAAATAATCGGTCAAAGAACCAAGTACAAGAAGCTAATGTTGAACCTCCAAAACCTAAGTTGGCAGGATGATACTCTTTAAAAATGGTTGTTAATTCAGACCACAAAGTAAAAGTTGAACTTCCGTAAAAAATTAGCTTAGGATTTTTTTCAAATCCTGCAATTTCCTTTTCTAGTCGTTGTAAATCTTCGTGATACCAATACATTTTTCTTCGTTGTCTTTAATTAATTCCTAAATATAATGGAATAAAAATTAATTAAAGACAAGAATTAGAAAATATTGAAACAACTAGGATTGTAAATTAGAGTCTTTTATTGTTTTAGTCTTGTTGTAATTGTCTGATGTAGTAGGGATTTAGATTTGTTATTTAATCTAAAAAATGACCATCAACATAATACCAATTATCATTTTCTTTTTTGAAAGTAGAAAATTCATGATGAATCTGGTATTGCCCTAAATTATCTTTATAATGAGCCTTAAACTCAACTGTTGTTTCACTTGCTTTCAAAACCTCTAGTTGTAACCACTGATTTGTTGTTGCCCATTCGAGTATTGCTTCTTTATGATGGTTTTTTCGTGTAGAATAATGCGTGGTTTCAATTAAATAGTCAACATTATGAGTTGCAAATGCTGAATAACGTGAGCGCATTAAGGTTTCGGCAGAAAAAGCTTTTTTGTTCCCTAAAAGAAAAGCTTCACAGCAATTTTTGAATGTTTTTCCTGAACAGCAATAACAGTTTGTATTTAGCATTAGTTGAAACAATTTTAATTTATTCTTAAGTAATTGGGTTAACTTTTAATAACAATTGATTTAATAACACTTGGTATTTACTAATTTGAATTAGATCTTCATCTTCTTCTGCAAAGTCAAGCATTTCGTCTAATTGTTCACTGATATTAATTAATTTATTTCCCGCTGCAATAGTGTCTTTTGTAGCTATCAAGTCAATAACTTCTTGAATGTTATTTTTTAATATTTCGAATTTATTGTCGGCCATTGTTATGTGAATTTATTTGTTGTCTTTAGATTTATCTTCGTTAAATTTTTTAGTAATTTCCTTTAGTTTTTCTTTACGGATCATGGCGGCTTGCTTGATTTTATCTTGTGCTTTGTGCAATTTGTCATTATGTTTTTTAATATTCTTATCGTTGTTTCTGCCCATGATTATTTGATTTCTAAGAATACAAATTTTGATTCCCTTAATTATTACGGCAAATTTCGTCATTATGATTCAGATTCTTCTATGTTTTTTGAAATTTATGTGCTCCTTAGGAAGATGCTTATAAGTACTAAAAGGAAATTTGAGCTATTATTTTGATAAAAATGAGTTTTTTTAGTAAAAAAGTGAAGTTTATTGAATTTTTAACAGTGTTTTTTATGCTTTGTAGGTTAATTATTTAGGTTTCTAACAATACAATACCTAAAATGTGCTATATTTGCTTTACTTAAAAATAAATAAAAAGATAGGATTTTTTCAAATTCTTAAACCAAGATGATTTTAAAAAAGATTTCAAAAATTTCGAAGAAGCTTTTAAATAAGCCCAAAACAGCTGGTTTTTTAATCTTTATTACTCTTAGTTTAATTGTATCCTATATTGTACTTCAACAATATCAGATTATAAAAGAAAATAATCGGAAAGAAATGAGCAATTTCCTTAGGGTTGTTCATCAGGACATGGAAATTTTTTTTAAAAATTGTTACACAACTACTTTAACACTTGCGTTAACTATAAATGATGATGGAATTCCAAAGAATTTTGAAGCTGTTGGAAAAAAACTAGTAGAGTCAAATAAAAGCATTGATGCCGTTGAGCTAGTTCCTAATGGGATAATTAAATATATTTATCCATTAGAAGGGAATGAAGCAGCTCTTGGATTGAATATAGTAACATCAGAAAGACATCGAAAAGAAACTTTAAAATCAATTGCAAGTCAAAAGATGTATTTTGCCGGGCCAATTGATTTAATGCAAGGAGGTAAGGGGATTGTAGGCCGATTGCCTGTATATAAAAACAATAGCTTTTGGGGCTTTTCGGCAGTAGTTATTCGATTTGAAAACTTTGTGAATTTTTTTAATTTTTATTCAAAAAAGAATTCGAAGTATGTTTTTCAGTTATCCAAAATTAATCTTGATACATCAGAAGAAGTTTTTTTCTTAGATGGAAATACTGATTTCTCGGACTTAAATTATATAACAAGTTCGATTCCAGATGGTGATTGGAAAATTTATTTAATAGATACTAGTTCTTGGTATGAAATCTATTCACTATTAATTAGTCTTTCATTATTTGGAGGTTTATTGGCTGTGCTATTTGGATTTATGACTACTTCCATTTTAAGAAAGCCTGCTAAATTAGAGCTTTTAGTAGTTGATCAAGCTAAGAAATTGGTTGATAGTGAGTTAAAATTTAAAGCATTTTTTGACCAGGCTGGTGTAGGAATGGCTAATGTTGAAAAAGATACAGGTAAATTTATCGAGATTAACGCCAAGTTATGTGATCTTATAGGTTATAGTGCAGCCGAAATAAAAAATAAAAGCTTCATGGAAATTACCTATCCTGAAGATTTAGAAAAAGATTTGAATAAATTAGAGGAGTTAAAAAAAGGACTTATCAATAAATATTCAATTGAAAAGAGATATATTAAAAAAAATGGTAAACTAATATGGGTTAAACTGACTGTCTCTTCTTTGCATAAATTTAATGGCGAAATTACTAGTTATATTTCTATAATTGAAAATATTTCAAAACGTAAGTTAGCTGAAAGTAAATCAAAAGAATACCAACAAAAAATTGAATCATTAATCAATACTATTGATGGTATTGTGTGGGAATGTAGTGCCGAATCATTGGAATTTACTTTCGTTAGTGAAAAAGTAAAAGATATTTTAGGATATACCTCGGAAGAATGGTTATCAACGCCTTATTTTTGGGAGAATCATATTCATCAAGATGATAAAAATAATGTTCTGAACTTTTGTTCTCAAAAGACAAATGAAAATGCGGATCATGAATTTGAGTATCGAATGATTGCCAAAGATGGTTCCGTTGTTTGGTTAAGAGACATGGTGAATGTAATTTCTGTCAATGGGAAGGTCGAATTTCTTCGTGGAATTATGATTGATATCACTAAAACAAAAGATATTCAAAATGATTTAAATAACTCTTTTGATTTAGTAACAGAACAAAATAAAAGATTATTAAATTTTTCCTATATCGTTTCACACAATTTAAGGTCGCATACCAGTAATATATCCTCATTGACTGATTTAATTAATGTATCTGATTCGGAAGAAGAAGTTATAGAGTTAGTTCAGTTATTAAAAAATGTTTCTGATGCTTTGAATGAAACACTAGAGAATTTGAATGAGGTGGTTAATATTCAATCAAACTTAGGGCTAGTAGTTGAAAAAATAAAGTTAAAGGATTATATAGATAATACCATTGAGGTTCTTGCTGATAAAATAAAAGAGAAAGCTGTCAAAATTAATTTGAATATTGATGATGGCATCGAAATAGTATATAATCCTGCATATTTAGAAAGTATTCTTTACAATTTAATTTCCAATGCTATACGTTATAGTGACCCCAATAAACAAGCAGAGATTACCATTTCTATTGTGACTGAAGGAAATAAAAAAGTACTTCAGATAGCGGATAACGGTATCGGAATTGATTTAAAACGTTATGGTTCGAAGATATTTGGCATGTATAAAACCTTTAGTAATAATCCTGAATCAAAAGGTATAGGGTTGTTTATTACTAAAAACCAGATAGATGCTATGGGGGGTAAAATTACTATTGATAGTCAACCTGGCGTAGGGACTTGTTTTAATATATATATATCGTGAAAAAAAAATCTATTTGGTTAATTGATGATGACGCTATTTATAAAATAGTCATGAAAAAAATAATTTCTAATTTAGGATTACTTGATTCAACAACTACATTTTCTAACGGAGAAGAAGCTATAAAAGCATTAGTATTAGCATTGGAGAATCAAACGAATATTCCTGATGTTATTTTGTTAGATATTGAAATGCCTATTATGGATGGATGGGGGTTTATGGAGGAATTTCAAAAAATAGAATCAGATATAAAACGCAATATAATAATTTATATTTCAAGTTCGTCAATAGCTTTTGAAGATAAAAACAAGGCCAAAAACAATAAATTAATAACAGGATATATGTCTAAACCGATAAAAAAGGAAGATTTAGCTCTAATTATTTAAAGATGATTTGCTATTTCTTTGTTACTTAGAGGTTAGTTTATTGTAAAAGGGTTTAGACTTTTTTTCTAAACCCTTTTATCATTACCGTATTTTTTCTAATTCTAGCTTTAGTTGGTCGTTTTCATTGGTGATTTTTTCAATTTCTTTTTTCCAATAAGTAACTTCTTTTTGAGCTTGATCAATTTGTTCTGCTCGTTCTTCGGAAGACCTGAAAAATTGAAAATTAGAAGCATCGGCTAATTTCTTTTTTGCATTTTCAAAATTCGTATTTGCGGAGATTAGTAGTTCTTCGTTTGAAAACAATCTATTTTTAATCGTTTCTTTTTTATTATTTAAAAGCCGATCTGCCTCAATTTTTTCTTGAATGGCTAATTGGATTTTTTGTTCTTCAATTTCTTTTTGTTGCAAACGGTACTGTATATTGTCTTTTTCAGTTTGTTTGTTCTTTAGTTCCAATTCTGCTCTTCGATTTTCTTGATAGAAATTGAGAAACAAGCTAGCAATTATTAATACAGCTAGTAGGCTAATTGAGAAGAAAACACTTTTCTTTAAACCAAAAATTCGTTTGGCTTTTTGTTTCTTCTCAACTAATTGATTTTCTGTTTTTATATTTTGTACAGTTGAAGTGGCTACTGTATCGTTCCTTTTCAAAGGAGGAGGAATCACGGTAATTAAAAACTTTAGTTCTTCGACTTCGGCAGCTGTTTTCCAATCCGGCATTCCCTGGCACCATACGGGGGTGTTGGGTTTGATATTTTTAGATTTTAATTCTTCTAGGGTAAATGGACCACTACTTTCAATTCCGTTATGCAGGAAATAACTATTCATTGCTATTTTGATGGTTTGATTTTGTGTCAAAAATACAAAACAAATTGGTACGAGGGAACGTAAAATGGAGCCGATTGACGTTTTGGTTTGCAGTTTGGTCTTTTCTGTCAAGGATAGGAACGAAAAGCCCGCAAAGGGGGAAGGCGAATAAAATAAACTCCAAAAGAGCGACTGCAAGAAGCTCCTTTTTGGGGTTGTATTTTATAGCCTGATACCTGCGGACTTGTAGTGGATAGCCTGCCCGGACAGTCTAAAAACAGGATTTTAACTTAAAATTAATAAACGTTTGGGGGAGCTATACTTTAAAAAAGCCGTAATTTTAAAATTATGAAAAATGAAGTTAAAAAAGGGTTTTATTTTAAGCAATACACGGCGCCAGAACAGAGTCCGTTTGAGAAACTTTTTCAGATTTTCAAAGAGTTGATTACGCATACCTCTGGGGATTTTGACGAAGCCATCAGTTGGTTACGCGAATTAGACAAGGAATATCAACTCACGGACGAAAAGTACACCATTGATGATTTTATTGAAGATTTAAAGAAAAAAGGTTACATCAAGGAAGAGCTGCGAGATGATGGTAGTGGAGGTTTAGGTATTACTGCTAAAACGGAACGTGCGATTCGACAACAGGCATTGGAACAAATTTTTGGAAACCTAAAACGCTCGGGCTCTGGGAATCATAAAACCAAACATTCAGGTTTAGGTGATGAGCATACGGGGGAGTTTCGGGAGTTTTATTTTGGGGATAGTCTTGAGCGTATTTCGCTTACAGAGAGTTTGCGTAATGCACAAATCAATCATGGTATAGGAGATTTTAGGCTGACTGAAAATGATTTGGTTGTTGAAGATACCTTGCATAAATCTCAAATGAGTACTGTGCTAATGATTGACATTAGTCACAGCATGATATTGTATGGTGAGGACAGAATTACGCCTGCTAAAAAAGTGGCCATGGCTCTGGCAGAACTTATTACGACCCGCTATCCAAAAGATACTTTAGATATATTGGTTTTTGGGAATGACGCTTGGCCGATTGCGATTAAGGATTTGCCTTATTTGAAAGTAGGACCTTATCATACCAATACGGTTGCAGGATTGCAATTGGCGATGGATATGCTTCGCAGAAAACGCAATACCAACAAACAGATATTTATGATTACCGATGGCAAGCCTAGTTGTGTGAGAGAACGTGACGGGAGTTACTACATGAACAGCAACGGTCTTGATGAATATATTGTAGATAAATGCTATACTCAGGCGCAACAAGCTAGAAAATTGCATATTCCTATTACGACTTTCATGATTGCCAGCGACCCTTATTTACAGAAGTTTGTCAACAAATTTACAGAGGCCAATCAAGGGAAAGCATTTTATACAGGCTTAAAAGGGCTGGGCGAAATGATTTTTGAGGATTATGAAACAAATAGGAAGAAGCGGGTGAGGTAGTTGATTAGTCGTCAGTAGCTAGTGGTCAGTGGTCAGTTTTTTTAGTGGTCAGTAATAACATGGAGTTGAAATTTGATTAATGATTGATTTTTAATGGTTTATAGTTTGTGGTTTAGAGTGAAGGATTAAGAGTGAAAAACAAAATAATTAGATAGAAATAAAGATAAAATGAACATAGAAAACATAAAAACTTTAGGGGAGCTCAAGGCTTCGGGATACCAATCCAAATCGATTAAGGACGAATTGAGGGCCAACTTAATTGAGAGAAAAAAAGCGGGAAAACCTGTTTTTGAAGGTGTTCATGGATTTGAAAATACCGTGATTCCAGAGTTGGAACGCGCTATATTATCCCGACACAACATCAATTTATTGGGTTTGAGAGGGCAGGCGAAAACCAGATTGGCACGCAAGATGGTGGAGTTGCTCGATGAATACATTCCGTATGTGAGTGGTTCTGAGATTAACGACGACCCTTTTTGTCCGATATCGAGGTTTGCTCAGGATGTTATCAAGGAACAGGGTGATGAAACCCCTATTTCGTGGTTGCATCGCAAAGAGCGCTTTTCGGAAAAATTAGCAACCCCTGATGTCACCGTGGCCGACCTGATAGGAGATGTGGACCCGATTAAAGCGGCTAATTTGAAGTTGTCTTATGCTGATGATAGAGTAATTCATTTTGGGATGATTCCGAGGGCTAATCGCTGTATTTTTGTGATTAATGAATTGCCTGATTTACAAGCGCGCATTCAGGTGGCTTTGTTCAATATTTTACAAGAAGGGGATATTCAGATTCGAGGGTTTAAATTGCGTTTGCCTCTTGATATCCAATTTGTTTTTACAGCCAATCCTGAGGATTATACCAATAGAGGAAGCATTGTAACGCCGCTAAAAGACCGTATTGGTTCACAGATCTTAACACATTACCCTGAAACCGTTGCTATTGCCCGAACAATTACGGAGCAAGAGGCTAGATTGGATAAGGAGCAGGAGGAAAGGGTGTATGTTCCGTCGCTGGCTAAGGATTTGTTGGAGCAAATTAGTTTCGAAGCAAGAGTTAGTGAATATGTTGATTATAAAAGTGGGGTAAGTGCCCGAATGAGTATTACGGCTTATGAAAATTTATTGAGTACCGCCGAACGTAGGTGTTTACTGAATGGAGAAGACAAAACGGTGGTTCGTTTGTCTGATTTTATGGGGGTGATTCCTGCTATTACAGGAAAGATAGAATTGGTTTATGAAGGAGAGCAGGAGGGAGCGGCATTTGTAGCACAACATCTGTTGGGAGCTGCTATACGCAATTTGTTTCCAGACTATTTTCCAAAAATTGAAAAACTCGAAAAACCCAATGAGAAAAATACCTATACCGACTTGGTTGAATGGTTTTTTGCAGAAAATGGTTTTGAATTGCTAGACGAATGTACGGATGCGGAATATCAAACTATCCTCAATGGTATCGAACCGCTTGAAGTTTTGATTCAAAAGTTTCAAAATAAAGTACCGAAAGAAGAGCAACTTTTTATGAAAGAATTTGTATTGTGGGCGATGGTTGAAAATAGAAAACTAAGTAAAGACCGTATCGCTACGGGGTATCAGTTTAGGGATATTTACGGCAGTTATATAAACAAACTGTAAAAATTGATTGAAGTTTAAAAAGGATTTGGATTTTTTCTGAATCCTTTTTTTGTTTTTAAAAACAATGTTTTTTGATTAGTCGTACTTTGATTTTATTTATTTTTTTGGGCACGCAGATTTTGCAGATTTTCACAGATTTTATGCTTTAAAAGTAATAACAATATCTGTGTAAAATGGTGGTGACTGTCTGTTGGTTTATAGGATTGTTTTTTAATGCTTTGTTAAAATTATCTCATAAAAAAATTAAAAGGTAAAGCGTCTTGGTATTGTTCATTTTAAATGAAATTTTAAAAAAGACGCCCTTGTTCTAAAGTTGGTTTGGGGTTATCATTAAAATCAAAACGGTCAATTATTTCAAACTGTTTTTTTGTGGGGTTAAAAAGTCGTAATGCGATACTATCAGATACAAATTGTATAGCAATCGGATTAGAAAAAAGGCGGTAAGCAATGGTAATATGTTCCGATTTCAACTGGCGACCAATTGTCAAATGCGGTTCGCTGTTTTTGAATAGCGTTTTTACTTTGAAGGACTGATTGAACTGTTTGAGAATGTGTTTCAAGTTGGTTTTCGAGACTTCATCAGGTGCTAGAAAAAAAGCACCGTTGGGAAAAGTGTCAAAATGGTCTAAGGAAACCGTTTTAGGCTGAATGGCGTCGCAAATGTTGTAAAGTTGTTTTTTGATGCTTTCGATTTCATTTTCGGTAGCCATAAATTCGTTAATCGTAATGTGTGCAAGCGAATTTTTACTGTGAAACCAACCTATTTCTTTTGCCAGTGCTTCCTTCATGGATTTCACCAACGCAATAATTTCATCTGGAGGGCTAATTACAATTGAATAACGGTTTTGCATGTGCTTTTTTTAACTAAAGAATTAATTGATTAACCAACAAAGTTACGGAAATCAGTTTGGAGTTTCTGTCGTTTGAAGTCTTAGGCAACGTTCGGTTCCTAAATACTGAGGGTTTCCGTATTTTTCCGACCAAAAACCGTCTAGTATATCTTTGTTAATGCAACGGTAAACCACCACTCCTTTGAATTTCACTTCCTCTTCACCTGTATAGTAAAAATTGATTACCAAGATATTGTCTTTAAAAAAACCATGTCCAAATTGTTCTTGATTTTCTCCAATAACCCAATGTGCTAGTACGCGGTTGTTCTCGTCCAATGATAAATGTAGTTTACCACGGTAAGCTATTCTGTTGGTCTCGTCTTGATTACTGCCTTCAATGGCGTAACTACCTACTAATTCGTGTACTGTCATGGAGATTTTTGGGTGTTTATTTTGGGTGTTAGGTTTTTTAAAACTTATAACTTTGTTGCTACTTTCCAATACAGAAATTAGTTTTCCTTTGTTTATAGTACTTTATAAGGTTTGAGGTACATAAAAGGAAAATTTTTTTAAAAAAAATTACAGAAATTAGTATTATTGTGTAAGAAAAAACAACATTTGTTATTTGTCCTGTTATCATTCCTTATTATTGTCAATTAAATCAGTACTTTACAAAGATATGATTAATTTATTTATTTTTTTTTGGTGCTTTTTATAGCCTTTTTTATACAACAAATTTAACACAATCGGGAGGTTTTTTGGGTGCTAATTTCTGTAAAATAATAGTTAAAAAATGATAAGTAATTGACTTGTAGTTATTTGTTGTTTTGTGAATTATGAAACTGTTCTAAATTTCAGGTCTTTTTATTGATTTTTGAGTGATTTAGAAGCAAAATTATACTGCGTAAGAAAAAGAAGTTAAAAATATTTTAAATACCTTTTTCAAATCGGTAACTTAATCTTCATATTAATAAAAATCAATTTAATTCTGGATTTTTTATTGCTATCTGAAATACTTAATTATTTTCAATATATTAGCAATCACTAACAAATGATGTAAATTCTTATTTATTCAGTTTAAATTGATGGCTTCAACATTCTCATTCCTAGAAATAAATTATCCTGAGTTGTTCACTATTAGTGAATTATCGGAGCGATTAATTTATATCGATCCTAGTTCATCCTTGTCTAAGTCTCGATTGTTTTCTGAGAAATTAGCGCAACTAATTTGGCAATTTGAAGATTTAGTCCCTTTTGATGGAAATCAAGTGGAACGCATCAACCAGTTATTTTATAAAAATTGTATTCCTGACGTAGTCAAAGATATATTTCATGTTATTCGAAAATCTGGAAATAAAGCCAGTCACGATGGAAGCGGTTCAAAACAAGAAGCCTTATATATTCTCAAAAAATGTTTTCAATTAGCGAAGTGGTTTTATGAAACCTATGAGAATGATTATATTGAAACTACAGAATATCAACTTCCTGAAGATGATCAGAAAGTTAGTTTAGACAAATTAAATGCTGAACTGGAGCGATTATCAAAACAAGTAGTCGATTATCAGGCAAAAGTGGCTATAATCAATGCAACACCTGAGCTGGTGGTTGAAAGACAACAACGTGCTTTGACCAATGCCAGCAACATAGGTAAAACCGAAGCAGAAACAAGAGCAATTATTGATGAACAATTAAGAGATGCTGGTTGGGATTGTGAAACGGAGAAGCTTAATTACAAAAAGAATAAGTCGCTACCCGAAAAAGGAAAAAACAAAGCAATTGCCGAGTGGCCATGTAATGGCAAATGGGCTGATTATGCTTTGTTTGTGGGGATGGAATTATACGGTATTGTGGAAGCTAAAAAGTTTGCAACGGATATTTCGACAGATTTGCATCAATCAAAAATATATGCTGAAAGAATAGAAGCACAAAACGATTTCAAATTGTTAGGAAATTGGAATGGCTATAAAGTTCCTTTTCTTTTCTCTACGAATGGTAGAAATTATTTGGAACAAATAAAAGCCAAAAGCGGTATATGGCATTTGGACATTCGGAAAGAACGCAATAGGGCAGAAGCACTTCGAGGTTGGTTTTCACCACAAGGATTGGTTGATTTATTCGAAAGAGATATTGAAACAGCAAACAGCCGATTGCAAATAAGTGAATACGACTATTTGCAAAATCCCAGTGGTTTAGGATTACGCTATTATCAAATAGATGCTATTAAAGCAGTAGAAGAAAAACTGATTAATCATCCTGAAGACAAACGTTCTCTGTTGGTAATGGCTACTGGTACTGGAAAAACGAGAACAACTATTGGTTTGGCCTACCGCTTCATTAAATCGGATCGTTTTAAGCGTATTTTGTTTTTAACGGATAGACGTTTGTTAGCATCACAGGCATTGGGAAGTTTCAAGGACAACAAAGTAGAAGATATTAATACCTTTTCTAATATTTATAAAATAGAGGAAATGAAAGATGTGTATCCTGAAACAGAAACGAGACTTCATTTTGCTACCGTTCAAAGCATGGTGAAACGCCTTTTTTATTCGGATAACGAAACATTAGCTATTGATGCTTATGACTGTATTATTATTGACGAAGCACATAGAGGCTATAATCTAGACAAAGAAATAAACGAGGAGGATTTATCCTTTAAAGATGAGAATGATTATGTAGGGCAATATAAAAGGGTAATAGAATACTTTAATGCTTATATCGTTGGGTTAACTGCTACACCTGCTTTACACACTACAGAAATTTTTGGAAAACCCGTCCATAATTATTCCTATCGTGAAGCAGTTATTGATGGTTTTTTGACAGATCATGAGCCACCTTATATTATTAAAACTAATTTGAGCGAAAATGGTATTCTTTGGGAGAAAGGGGAAAAGCCAAAGGCTTTTAATCCTGAAACTAATTCTATTGAAGACTTAGCTGAATTAGAGGATGAATTACTAGTAGAAATTGAACAATTCAATAAACTAGTGATTACTGAGCCTTTTAATAGAGCGGTAATCAAAGAACTGGTTCAAAATATAGATCCTGAAGGGGATGAAAAAACCTTAATTTTTGCGGTTCGGGATTTTCATGCAGATTTGATTGTTGATTTACTAAAAGAAGAATATGCTGAAATAGGTATTGATGTACCGCAAGGGGCTATTCAAAAATTAACGGGGAATGTCTATGATGTTGAGAATTTAACCAAACGATTCAAAAACGAGAAATTCCCTAATATCGTGGTTACAGTTGATTTATTGACTACAGGAATTGATGTCCCTCAAATAACTAATTTGGTGTTTTTGCGTAGAGTGCGTTCTCGTATTTTGTTTGAACAAATGTTAGGTAGAGCCACTCGTTTGTGTCCTGAAATCAATAAACAATTTTTTAAGATTTATGATGCTGTTCGAGTTTATGAGGCCTTAGAAGATTTTACACAAATGAAAACCGTTTCTAATCCTTCTATATCTTTTCAAAAATTAATAGAAGAATTAGATTTCATAGATACTCCTGAACGTTCCAAAAAGCAATTGGAGCAGATTGTAGCCAAGTTACAACGCAAAAAGAAACAGATTAACGAAGGACAACTAGAACAGTTTATGTATTATGCCAAAGGGGATAGTCCAGAGGAATTTATCGAAAATCTGTTGGGTGTTGATGGAGCAGATGTTAAAAATGTATTAGCTAATTACGCTAGTCTTTGGGATTTCTTGGATAAAAAGGTCTATCAGCCTAAAATGCAATTGGTTTCTGAGCACCATGACGAAGTAATAGGTATCGAACGAGGGTATGGTAAAGCTTCGAAACCAGAAGATTATATCGAGGGTTTTAAAACCTTTATCGAAGAAAATCGCAATACTATTTTGGCCTTAAAAACGATTTGCACCAAGCCTTCGGATTTGGATAGAAAATCATTAAAAGAACTAAAACTACTATTAGACCAGGAGGGATATAATGAGTTGACTTTGAACGCAGCATGGAAAAATGCCAAGAATCAAGATATAGCAGCCGATATTATTTCCTATATCCGAACTTTAGCATTAGATACTGTTTTAGTAAGTCATGAAGACCGAATTAAAAATGCAATTGCCAAAGTAAAAGCTATGAAAGATTGGAATATGCACCAGTTGAAATGGATTGAACGCTTTGAAAAGCAGTTGCTTCATGAAGACATATTTGATAAAGAATTCATCAACCAAACCTTTAAAGAAGAAGGTGGTTTAGCTCGTATTCAAAAGATATTTAATAACGAACTGGATCAAGTGATTGCTTTGTTGAATGATAATTTATTTACAGCCTAATGAGTGATATTATAATTTATACTTCGAAAGGAAACCATACTCAAATTGAAGTCCAGTTTGAAGATGAAACGGTTTGGTTAAATCAAAAACAGATTGCAGAAGTTTTTGGAACAGAAGTACCAGCTATAAATAAGCATATTAAAAATATACTTAAAGAATCTGAATTGTTGCCTGAAGCAACTATTTCCAAAATGGAAATAGTTCAAATAGAAGGAAGCAGAAAGGTAACTAGAAAAGTTGATTTTTATAACCTTGACATGATTATTTCTGTTGGGTATAGAGTAAATTCGGCTAAAGCTACCAAGTTTAGAATTTGGGCAACCCAACGCTTAAAGGACTATTTAGTAAAAGGATATGCACTAAATGAAAAGAGATTAAAAGAACTCAATTATAAATACACCGAAATACAGCAAGCTCTAAAACTGGCTACAAAAGCTGCTAATGTTGACAATTTATCCTCAAACGAAGCCAAAGGAATTTTAAAAGTATTAGAGCAATATGCCTATGCTTTAGAAACTTTAGATAAATACGATCATCAAAAATTAAGTATTGATTCGAATTATATCGCTACCGAAACAAAGCGCTTGACTTATGATGAAGCAATTAAGCAAATTCATATTTGGCGTAATTTTCAACAAACTGGAGATTTATTTGGTAATGAAAAAGATCAGTCCTTTAAAAGTTCTTTAGAAACTATTTATCAAACTTTCGATTTAGTAGATTTGTACCCCACAATAGAAGAAAAAGCAGCTAATCTTTTGTATTTCGTGGTAAAAAATCACTCTTTTTCTGATGGAAATAAGCGAATTGCAGCAGGATTATTCATTTACTTTTTAGACTTGAATAATAAATTACTAAACCAAGAAGGAAACAAAAAAATTGCCGATAATGCTTTGGTTGCTATTACTATTATGATTGCCGAAAGCAAATCAGAAGAGAAAGACATGATAACCAAATTGGTGGTCAATTTGATAAACGATAATAATTAATTGTTGGGTGTATGCAATACAATATACTGTAGTGAGATTGCTTCGTTCCTCGCAATGACAATGCATTAACATGAATACAACTATGAAACCAGGATTTGTATATATCATTACAAATAAGTATCAAACCGTGGTATATACTGGTGTTACTTCAAATTTGCCTAAAAGAATTTTAGAGCATAAAGAAAAAAAGTATCCGCAATCATTTTCAGCTAGATATAATGTGAATATTTTAGTTTACTATGAGCAATTTCAAGAAATAGGAGATGCAATAGTAAGAGAGAAACAAATAAAAGCGGGTTCAAGAGACGATAAAAATAAATTAATCCGATCTTTGAATCCAACTTGGAAAGATTTATATGAAGAGATTAAAGATATAATGACTATTTAAATATTTTTACACTTCGTCATTGCGAGCGATAGCGTAGCAATCACACTAGCAAGATCAAGTAAAACGAGCAAATAACCTGGAGCATTGGAGTGAGATTGCTTCGTTCCTCGCAATGACAAACACTAAATACTAATTGAGGAATGAGATTGCTTCATTCCTCGCAATGACAATAAAACAATGAGTGCACAAGAAATAGCTAATAAACTCTGGAATCTTTGTAATGTATTGCGTGATGATGGGGTAACCTACCACCAATATTTAAATGAGCTGACTTATATTCTTTTCCTGAAATTAAGTGAAGTAAAAGGATTTAGTCATGAAATTCCAGCAGAGTTTCAATGGAGCTACTTTGTAAACGAACATGATAATGCCGAAGCTTTTGCACGTTACCGTGAATTTCTAGCCACTGTAAGTGATAAGACTACAAGCCAAAGCATCAAGGAAATCTACAGTAACGCTTCAACGAGTTTGCGCAAGCCTGTCAACTTTAATTCGCTTGTTGTTGCTATTGATAAACTGGATTGGTACGAAGAGGACGATCGTGATGTCATGGGTGATATTTACGAAAGCCTATTAGAGAAAAATGCAGGTGAAAAGAAAAGTGGCGCAGGGCAATACTTTACACCACGACCATTGATTAATATCATGGTCGATTTGATGGTGCCAAAGATTGGCGAACGTTGGACAGATCCAGCTTGTGGTACTTTTGGTTTCATGATCTCGGCAGATCATTATTTGCGTAGCAAAAACGATAATTATTACGATTTAAGCGAAAAAGAAAGACAGTTTCAAGTAAACGACGCCTTCTCAGGTGTAGAACTCGTACCTGATGCGCACCGATTGGCATTGATGAACGCCCGTTTGCACGGAATGGAAAGTACCATACATCTAGGGGATACCTTGACCGAATTTGGTAAAACCCTCAACGGTTTTGATGGAGTGTTAGCAAATCCTCCATTTGGTACCAAGCAGGGAGGTGAACGCCCAAGCCGTGACGATTTTACGTTCCCTACGGCCAACAAGCAATTGAACTTTTTGCAACACATATACCGTAGTTTAAAGAAAGACGGCAAAGCCAGAGCAGCAGTAGTCTTGCCCGATAACGTACTCTTTGAAGACGGTGACGGACAGAAAATACGACGTGATTTGATGGACAAATGTAACCTACACACTATTTTGCGTTTGCCTACAGGGATTTTTTATGCCGCAGGTGTAAAAACCAACGTACTCTTTTTTACCCGTGAAAAAACCGAAACTAACAATACTAAGAACGTTTGGTTTTATGATATGCGTACTAATGCACCTAGTTACGGAAAACGCACACCATTTACAGAAAAAGCCTTTGAAGATTTTGTTCTAGCCTACACAGGAGGAATTCCTTTTGATAAAGTAGAGCAAGATTATGATGGTTTGGTATCTGATGACAAACGTAAAACAATAAAAGACGAACGCTGGAACTGTATTTCACGTGTCCATATAGAAAAGAAAAACTACAGCCTCGATTTAGGTTTAATTGCTGATAATACGTTGACGAATAGCGATGATTTAGGCGAGCCGATTGATATTGCGAAGGAAGCTTTAAGTGAATTACAAAGCATCACGGAGCAATTGAATGCGATGATAAAAGAATTGAATTAGTCAAAAAGATAACCACCCTGTCATTGCGAGGAACGAAGCAATCACACTAAAATGAGTAGGAAGTTATGATAAAAGAATTGAATTAATGGGAAAGGAATTACCAAAAAATTGGGTAAATGTATCCTTGCAAGATGTTACTAAAAATGTAAAAGGGAAAAAGCCAAAAATTCAATCAGAAATTGAGTTTGAAGGTTCGATTCCTTACATGGATATTAAAGCACTTGAATATAGTGTAATAAGACAATTTGCGGATATTGAAAGTTCAAAATTATTTGAAGAAGGAGATGTGGCGATGGTTTGGGATGGTGCAAGAAGCGGCTGGGTTTCAAAGACAAATTTTGGAGCTATTGGTTCAACTCTTGTTGCCTTTAAGCCAATTAAAATTAATTCTAATTACTTATTTTATTATTTATTAGATAAATATCCGTTCATTAATTCAAACGCAAGAGGTGTGGGGATTCCTCATGTTGACCCAACCGTATTATGGGATTTAAAATTCCCCCTCCCACCACTAGCCGAGCAAAACCGCATTGTAGATAAATTAGATCGTTTATTTGCCCAACTGGAAACTATAAAAACCAGTATGGAAAAAGTTCCTTTATTGCTAAAGGATTTTCGTCAGCAAGTGCTTACGCAAGCGGTTACTGGTAAATTGACAGAGGAATGGAGGAAAGGGAAGGAGTTGGAAGCTTGGAAAAATATATTGTTAAATGATATTTGTAATTCAATTACAGATGGCGATCATCAAGCACCTCCACAAGTCAATGAGGGAGTTCCATTTTTAGTTATTTCAAATGTAAGTAAAGGTTATTTTGAATTTGAAAAAGTTTCAAGATTTGTACCACAAGAATATTATAATTCATTGAAAGAAACTAGAAAACCTCAAAAAGGAGATTTATTATATACTGTTACAGGATCTTATGGGATTCCTTTGCTTGTTGATTTTGATAAAGAATTTTGTTTTCAGAGACATATTGCAATTTTAAGACCTGATAACAATAAAATTTATTCAAACTTTTTAAAGATTTTGCTTAAGTCTGATTTAATATATACTCAGGCTCGAAATGTTGCAACTGGTACAGCCCAATTAACTGTGCCTTTAGGAGGAATTAAGAAGTTTGAAATCAAACTTCCAACTCTTAATGAACAACAAGAAATCGTAAATCGAGTAGAAAGTTTGTTTGGCAAAGCAGATACTATAGAAGAACAATACAAAAGCCTAAAAAATAAAATAGATACGTTACCACAAGCAATATTACATAAGGCATTTAAAGGGGAGTTAAGCGAGCAGCTGGATAGTGATGACGATGCTAGGGAGTTGTTGCAATCCATCCAGTCATTGCGAGCGGAGCGCGGTACCCGAGCAAAGCGAATTGAGCCTTTGGCTAATCCCACTAAAAAAGGCAGGAAACAAGAGTCCAATAACAAAAAACTAGACAAAAAAAGTACCACCAAAGAGCACGAAGATATGATTGCTTCGTCCCTCGCAATGACTGCGAAGAATTATCCTGAAGGGGATGGGGTTTTGGGGATGGTGGCGGAAGAGAAAATAGAATATAAGTCATGAAAGTATATAACCGTTCAGCCATTACCATAAGCTATAAAGCGCCTTTTGTTGATTGGAATAATCAATTGACACCTGATTTCCAAATGGATGCTGGAATGTTGGGCGAGTCCAAAACCTATCTAACCAAAGAAGATTTCGAGGATGCCAACCAGTTAATCAAAAAGTACTGTAAAACAATTTTTGAATTAGAGTTAGAAGGAATATGGACTGACGAAAACGATTGGCCTCAAAAAAGAGATTTCAAAACTTTTTGTGAATGGTTTCATTTTGAAGTGAGTGATTGGGTGGTGGATTTAGGTAATCAGCCTTTGATAGGGGATGATTTATGACTAAACCACTATTGACTGAAAGGCCATAGATTTGGTTGTCAGACTAAAAATCTGTATATGAAAACGCTATAATTAGCCACAGATTTAAAGAAAGTGGTCGGACTTTGACAAAGAGTTGCTAACTTGGAAAAAGACCACAAATTACACAAATTAGCACAAATTCAAAAATGTATTAAATTGAATTACACAAATTTCTAATTAATATCAAAATTATTATCTGCAAAAATCTGCCAAATCTGCGTGCTTATTTTTTGCACGCATATTTACACAGATTTTTTTTAATAGAAATATTTGATAAACACACATTTAGACAAAGAGTTAGATAGAATTAAAAAGATTAGCACAGATTATCCTTTGAATCTTTATAATCTGTGGCTAAAATTTTTAGAGGCTAAAGCGAAATGTACTAAAGTGCATAGTTTAACTATTTTTGGGGCCAATAAAAAGCTATTGAATAAGGAATCTTTTTCCCTGTCAAGGATAGTAACGAAAAGCCCGTAAAGGAAGAAGGCGAATAAAACAAACCCCAAAAGAGCGACTGCAAGAAGCTCCTTTTGGGGTTTTAGTTTTATAGCCTGATGCCTGCGGACTTGTAGTGGATAGCCTGCCTGGACAGCCTTATTTATTTTGATTAAAAGATTAACTGAATACTAAAACTGTAGACTGAATACTATCTTTACTTCCCGATACAAAAATTAGCAAAAATATTCCCAAGCAATTCATCATTTGTAACCTGACCCGTTATCATCCCAAAATGGTACAACGCTTCCTTAATATCAATCGCCATCAGGTCGCTGGAAAGTCCTGTTTCCAGTCCGTATTTTACTTTTGATATTTCGTCCAGTGCTTTAAGTAAAGAGTCGTAATGCCTTGTATTGGTTACGATTGTTTCATTATTACGTAAAGCACCTGTGTTTACAAAAGAGAGTAGGGTGTTTTTTAATTCCTCAATACCTGTTTTTTCTTTAGCACTCAGAAAAATTTGTTTCAAGTTTAAAGTTTCAAGTTGTTGATGAACTGCTTGAAGTTCCACTTTGCTTAATCGATCAATTTTATTGGCTACAACTAAGATTTGTTTTAAAGGATATTTGTTTTTGATTTTTTCTATCTCAACGATAAATTCTGAACTTGAAGCCTGAAACTTTAAACTATCCATTAGGTAAATAACCAACTGTGCTTGTTCAATTTTCTCAAATGTTTTTTTGATTCCAATACTTTCCACGACGTCTTTGGTTTCGCGAATTCCAGCCGTATCAATAAAACGGAAACCGATTCCGTTAATAACTAATTCGTCCTCGATAGTATCACGAGTCGTTCCTGCTATGTCCGAAACAATGGCGCGTTCCTCGTTCAACAAAGCGTTTAAGAGCGTTGATTTCCCTACGTTAGGTTCACCAACAATCGCTACAGGAATTCCGTTTTTGATAACGTTTCCTACGGCAAAAGAGTCGATGAGTCTTTTAAGGACAAACTCAATTCGGTTCAAGAGTTCATGAAACTGTGTTCTGTCAGCAAATTCAACATCTTCCTCTGCAAAGTCCAATTCGAGTTCGATAAGCGAAGCAAAGTTTAACAGTTCTTCACGCAGTTTGGCAATTTCGTTCGAGAAACCCCCACGCATTTGCTGCATGGCAATTTGATGACTGGCTTCGTTGTCTGACGAAATCAAATCGGCGACAGCTTCGGCTTGCGATAAATCAAGTTTGCCGTTTAGGAAGGCACGTAATGTAAATTCTCCCGCATCGGCCATTCGACAGCCTTTTCGCAACAATAACTGGATAATTTGTTGTTGGATATAGGTAGAACCATGACACGAAATTTCAATCGTATTTTCACCTGTATAGGAATTTGGTCCTTTAAAAACAGAAATTAGTACCTCGTCGAGTACTTTGGCACCATCAACAATATGGCCTAGGTGTAAGGTGTGTGATTTTTGTTTTAGTAAATCTTTCTCTTTAATAGATTTAAAAACCGAATTTCCAATGGTTATGGCTTCTTGTCCTGAAATTCGGATTATTGCAATCGCTCCAGCTCCCGATGGGGTGGCTAGTGCTACTATAGCGTCGTTGTTTAGCATTTTCTTTTGTATTGACTGCAAAGGTAATAAAACTGTAGCAGTATTTAGTTTTTGTATATAAAGACACGAATTAGAGTATATAATTCACAAATAACTGGGAATTAATATGTTAAAATTGTATCTTTATAAGATGAGTTTATGTTCAATTATTAAAAGTGTTTAAAATGAAACGTATACTATTTCCCACTGATTTTTCTGAAGTAGCCACTAATGCTTTTGTACATGCATTAGAATTTGCAAAAGTAGTCGAAGGCGAACTAATTCTTCTGCATTCGTATGACTTACCTCCAATGGACGATCAATTTTTTCCAGAGAATTTCACCGAGGTTTATGATACGGTCGAATTAGCGCATTTTGATTTGTTTAAAGAGGAACTTCCTAAACTTCGTGAAATCATCGAAGAACATCATTTTGAACACATTAAAATGACGCATCGCTTGATGGAAGGGAATTTGGTAGCTAATATCAAAAAATGCATTGATGAAGAAGCGATAGATTATTTGGTCATGGGAACTTCGGGAGCCACAGACTGGGAAACCCTTTTTTCGGGTACCAATTCGGGTTCTGTGATTTTGGGAATTAATGTACCTATGTTGTGTGTGCCTTTTGGTGTGGAACACCGAAAAATTAAAACGATTGGTTTTGTTACTCATTACAGACCTAAAGACAAACTAGCTTTGAAAAAGGCTTTAGAATTAGCAAAAATCATTGATGCCAAAGTAAAATGTCTTTATATAAAAAACCGAACCTCACAAATAGATATTGAAACCATAAAAGAATGGGAGTTAGCTTTTAAAGACGAACCAGTGGAATATTTTATGTTTCAAAGTGACGAAATAAAACAAGTGACTTTGGGTTTTGTTGAAAAGGAAAAAATCGATGTTTTATCAATACTTACCTATAAAAGCGGTTTTTTTGAAGGGATGTTTGTGGCCAATTATGCCGAAAAAACAACCGAAGATATCAAAATTCCAGTTTTAGTGATTCATGCCTAACGACGTTTAAAATTTAAAATTAACACCAAGAACTCTTTTTATTCTTATTTTTAAATTAAATTTCACTTAAAAAATTTCACTATGAAACGTATATTATTTCCAACCGATTTTTCAGAAGTTGCCAATAATGCCTTTGTGCACGCTTTAGAGTTAGCTAAAACACTGGACGGAGAGTTGATTGTGTTGCATAGTTTTGAGTTGCCTGTAGTAGACAATCAGTTTTTTCCAGAAAATTATATGGTCATTTATGAATCTTTAGAATTAGCACAATTTGATATGTTCAAAGATGAGATTCCTAAACTACGCACCATAGCCGAAGAACGAAATCTAGACAAGATAAAAATGACGCACCGCTTAATGGATGGTGACCTCACTTTCAATATTAAAAAAGCTATTAAAGAAGATAAAATTGACTTCCTAGTTATGGGAACCTCTGGAGCGGCCGGCTGGGAAGCATTTTTTTTGGGGTCTAATTCTGGTAATGTTATCACTGATATCGACATTCCGATGTTATGCATTCCTCATGATGCCAACTTTAAAACGATTAAAAACATTGGTTTTACCACGCGATTTAGGCCTAAAGATAAAAATGCCTTAAAGAGAGTTATTAAAATTGCCCGTAAAACAAAAGCAGCCATAAAATGTTTGTATGTAAAAACAAACGAATCAGATGTTTCCAATGAAACGGTCAAAGAATGGGAAAAAGAATTCGAAGAAGAACCAATTACATTCTCAGTGATTCATTGTAATGAAGTCAAAGAAACGATTCTGGACTTCATACTCCAAAAAGACATTGATATTGTCACTATGCTAACGTATAAAAGAGGTTTTTTTGACAGTTTGTTCCATCCTAGCTTCACCAAAAAAGCAGCCAATGAATTCTCCATTCCAGTGCTCGCAATTCCTATTGAATAATTTTTGGCGCCTTTTCCAGCGCTACACTATAGCCCTCAATTTGTTCGCTTTTTTTACTAAGCCACTAGAGGAGCTTCCTCTGGTCGCTCTCTAGCGTCAGTAAAAAAATAGCGCACAAATCCTCGGGGCTGCCGTTTCGCTCTGGGGCGAAAACGACCTATTTTATAATGATGTTTTCTGTTAAGAAGTGCGACTGTGTTTAACTGTATTTATAAAAATAGGGCAAGATTTTATAAAATGGCATCAAAGATTATTTTATAAAAAGAACAACACTATTTTCTAGTTGAATCAACTAAATGTAGCAAACTCAAGACTACAGTTTATTATGAGTTCCGTCACAAAACGGTGCATTAGCTGAGTGTTTACATCCACACCAAGCTACCGTTTTTTCTTCTGTAACCGTTTCAATAATTGGTTTGAAATCGGTGTTTTTATGAGAACCGTCACAATAGGGTTGGTTTTTACTTTGACCGCAGGCGCACCAAGCATAGGTTCCAGCTGTGACTTTAATAACGTAAGGGGCTTTTTGTGGTATATTTGGCTTTTTCATGATATAATGGTTTAGAGTTAGTTGTTAAGTTTTTCTTTATATAAGACTTTAAACTGCGCTAATTTTGGGTCGATTACTGTTTGACAATAACTAGCTTCTGGGTTACGACTGTAATAATTTTGATGCCGCTCTTCGGCTTTATAAAAATACTCAAAAGGCATTAGTTCTGTAATAATTGGGGAGCTATAATTATTTTGCAGTTCGTTAATTATTTCTGTAATTTTTTCTTTTTCATATTCATTTCGATAAAAAATAATACTTCGATATTGTGTGCCGTTTTGTTTTCCTTTTTTAATGATTTTAGTTGGGTTGTGTGTTGTTAGGTGGATTCTAATTAAATCTGAAAAATTAATTTTGGCAACTAAATAAGTAATCTCAATTACTTCAGCATGTCCCGTCAAACCGCTGGATACTTCGCGATAGGTTGGATTTGTGATTTTGCCACCACTATATCCACTTTCTACTTGTAAAACTCCCTTTAATTGTTGAAAAATAGCTTCGGTACACCAAAAACAACCACCACCCATAGTCAGTTTTCGTTCTTCGATAACCATTTTTTGCAATGAATAAGAATTGATATCGAATCGTAAACCACTTAGCGTTGCGTCATCTTGAAATACATATCCTAAAGGCGTATTGCAGTTAGTACAAAATGCTTCTATATGATATTG
The DNA here is from genome assembly GCF_034119845.1 of Flavobacterium sp. NG2. Classification (NCBI taxonomy): domain Bacteria; kingdom Pseudomonadati; phylum Bacteroidota; class Flavobacteriia; order Flavobacteriales; family Flavobacteriaceae; genus Flavobacterium; species Flavobacterium sp. NG2. The sequence goes on from NZ_CP139420.1 coordinate 2,905,303, forward strand.
AACATCTGAGTTTACTTTGTAATACCCTATTGTATTATCTTTTATTGGTTGGGTAAAACTATAGGTATTTGAAATGTTTTTTAGCTCTTGATCCTCATCAAATAACGGGACTTTACAACCAATACAAATATATTTTACAGATTGAAATGGAGAACAAATATCAGAATGCTGTGCAGTTTGTATTTCTTTTTTAGAGCCAACTTTAAATTGTTCTTCTGCTAATCGTTGTTTCCTCTCTGCGTCATTTTTTTCGATTTCATAATCAGGAATTGGTTTGTTATTGCTTGTTAATTTGATGATATCAAGCCATTTGAGCATCATTTGAATTTAGTTAAGGGTTTCTAAAATAGCAATAGCTTTTTTTGTGTTTATATGGAAGTCATTAAAAATAACAATTCCGTCTTGATTAATGACTATAAACCAAGGCGTTCCGCCTGTACGGTATTGATGCATGATTTTTGAAACGCCCTGAGTTGTTGTGTCACCATTGTCTTGGCCAAAAGGAATTTTTAATTGGTACTTTTTCTGGTTTTCGACTAATTTGTCAAATGTATTTACAGAATGTCCTTCGAATACGGTTTGTATAGCCAGAAAAACAATTTCTTCGTTTCTTCCTAATGCATCAGTCATTCTTTGAAGTGCGGGAAAACCAATAGAGTGACAGCCTTGACACCAATCTTGAAAACAAAATAATACAACAACCTTTCCTTTGTAGTTTTCAATCTGGACACTATTATCAAACTGTCCTTCTTCATTAATCCAGTCCTTTATTTCGCATTTGGGAGCAAATTGCCCCAAGATTCCATATGTATCATTTTGGTTCATTTATTTCAATGCGGAAATAAGTTAAGATTTATTTCTTCCTTTAATACTAAGTTGAATCAGGACTTCGGTAGCTTCGTTAACCGAATTGGCTGCAAATCCAGCCACATAAACGCCTTTTTTTCCTGAAGTTGATTTAATTCCGTAAACAACCGCTTCGTCATCGGGATTGCTATCTCCTTCATAACGATATACATGTACAATTTCATATTTACTAGGGTTTTTGACGATATCTTCTTCATGTAAATTGAAATCATATGTAAAACCTTTTTCATTCAATTGGTCTAAAGCCTTGGCTACGGAAGTGTAGTGGTACATTTTGGTCATGATGGTTGGTTTTTAAGTTCAGACTTAAAGATAACTATTTTAAAATTAATTATTTGCAAATGACCTGTTAAAGTGTGGTTTTAAAAATAGTATTTACGTTCTAAAAAATGTAATTTTGCACAACAGACCGCCTTATCGCTGTTCACCTTTGGTGAATTGAGGAAAGTCCGGACACCATAGAGAAGCATAGCGGGTAACACCCGTCGGTTTGTCCCGTTTTCGGGAGGAATTAGGACAAGTGCAACAGAAAGTATGTACAGGTAAGGCTGTAGTGAAACCAGGTAAACTCTATGCGGTGAAATATCAAGTATATCAGCATTTAAGGGTTTCTCGCCCGTTGCTGAAGGGTAGATAGCTTGAGCTTATGAGTAATTGTAAGCCTAGATAAATGATAAGGCGCCAATTTATTGGTGACAGAATCCGGCTTATAGGTCTGTTTTTTTTTCTTTAACTTACTAAGCTTATAAGAACCTTAGACTAGAAGTGTTTAAGAAGTACAATTTAATCTTAAATAATTAATTCAATTAAGCCAATAAAATGCAAACGCGAATAGGAATTCTAGGGATAGGTGGAGTAGGAGGTTATTTTGGTGGTCTCTTAGCAAAAGCCTATGCAAGTTCAGAATCAGTTGATGTTGTTTTTATTGCTCGTGGATTAACAAAGCAGCACATTGCCGAAAATGGGCTGAAAATCGTTTTGGATGAATCCGAGATGACAGTTTTTCCTTCTAAAGTTTCAGACCATCCCGATGAAATTGGCAAACTTGATTATTTGATTTGTGCTACTAAAACCTATGATATTGAAACCAGTTTAAGTTCAGTAGCTAGATGCATTACTAAAAACACCATAATTTTACCACTTTACAATGGAGTAGATGCTACGGAGCGTATAAGTACACTTTTTCCAGATAACGAAGTCTTGCAAGGTTGTGTTTATATTGTTTCACAAATTGAAACTCCTGGTACGATTAGAAAAATGGGTTTTTATGAAAAGTTATTCTTTGGGTCTGATACGGCACCCATCGGAAAATTGAGAAACTTACAATTGCTTTTTCAAAAGGCAAATATTCAAAGTTATTTGGTCGAAAATATTGAAGATACGGTTTGGGAAAAATTTGTGTTCATTTCTACTTTGGCTTCGGCAACTTCTTATTTGAATCAAAATATTGGAGAAATCCTGCACTCAGCTGAAAGTCGTAAATTTTATGTGGATTTACTTCATGAAATTACCTTGCTAGCGGCTGTAAAAGGCATAAATCTACCTGATGATATCATCATGCAAACGATTTTAAAATTAGAAAAAACACCTCATGAAGCAACTTCATCGATGCATCGTGATATTTTAGCAGGAAATAATTTTGAACTAGCGTCTTTAACAGAATATGTTGTGAACGAAGCGGTCAAATACGAGGTAGATACTCCAACCTATAAAATGGTTTTGGATAAATTATCTAAAATCTCTTCATTGGCAGAGTAAATGCATTAGTTTTTTTAAAAACACCACAGATTCGCAAATTTTTTCTTTTAATCTTATATTTTGATTTTAGAAACGAATAAATTTGCGCTAATACCGCTTGAAGCGGTTTTTTTATAATCAAAATTTATTAAAAAAATTAGCGAATCTACGGTTATAAAACTCATGGGTTTAACCTGTTTTCGTTGGTTTAAAATAGTATATATAAAAAGCAGAAATCCCTTTATTTTTTATCGTAAAGGGATTTTCTTATTCTTCTTCACCATCAGTGTCTTCTTCTATTTCTTGCTCTCCGTTTTCCATTTCAAAAAAGCTAAAGATGGAACCACCATAGGTTTTCTTAAATGAAAAGTGGGTAAGATGGTCTAATTTGGTATATTTAGAATGTTCTATAATCATCATGCCGTCATCATTCAAACAGTTATTCGCAAAAATGAGTAATACAATCTTTTCGAACGTTGCTTGATCAAAATTATATGGAGGATCGGCAAAAATAATGTCGTAGGTAGCTTTGTTTTTTTCTAAAAACTTAAAAATATCACTTTTTGTGGCAGCAATATTAAAGTCATATTCGGCTGCTGTTTGTTTAATGAATTTAACACATCCAAAATCTCCGTCTACAGAAGTAATTGGAGAACTTCCTCTAGAGGCAAATTCGTAACTAATATTTCCTGTTCCAGAGAACAAATCCAGTACTTTTAATCCTTCAAAATTAAAATGATTGTTCAAAACATTAAATAAGGCCTCTTTGGACATATCGGTCGTTGGTCGAACAGGAAGTCCTTTTGGTGGTGAGATACGTCTGCCTTTGTATTTACCTGAAATGATTCTCATGAGTTGAAAAGTATAAAGTGTTTTCTGTTTTCGGCCTCAGAAAAATAATTGTTCCATCGTAAGTCTTCTACATCAATCAAACGGATGTTGCGAATAAATCGATAGGCTATTTTGTAAAAATCACTATCCGTAACAATATTCCCTATTAATTCGAGAGGGAAATTCTCCGGATTCATATTGAGTTGTTCTGCTGTAAAAAGGAGGTAATACAAGAAATCTTCTGGGGTAGAATATTCAAAAGAATTGAATAAAAGCAACTTTTGATTCTGAATTACAATGATTTCAAAATGCCCTTCATTAAAATGAACCCACATGGTTTTGGTATCATTATTTTTGGATTTCTCCATTAACTTGGTCACCAAAATACTGTTGGCATGTTTGTAATCGAAAGTGCCAAATTTGTCAATAAAAAAGTTATTCATATTGACATACGGAATATAAACCGCATTAATTTGATAATTACTGATTTCGTCAAAAGCAAAAAAATCCGTTTCAAATACTTTAGTGTTATACTGCAAATAGCTTCCAATGAAATTTTCATCAAAAAGTGCAGTAGGCACAAAAGTCGAAAGGTTGTTATTGTGAATGATTAACACATCATCAAAATCTTCATTCAATTCAGTATGTTTTTCAAAAGCATCCGAAAATAATTCTTCGATTTTTATCCCTTTATCAATAGCGTCAAAATGAACTTCATTAAAAGAGGAAACCGTGTTGTTTAAAGTGTCAAAACAGCAATAAGAAAGCCCAGTCAAGGATACTTGAATGGATAGTCTTTTGTATTTTTTCTCGGTAATGTCCATTAGTGTTGTTGATTTTTTCAGCACGACAAACTTACAAATTTTAAAACCAACAGCAATAGTATTTAAGGAGAATAATTTTAGCGTAAAGCAGACTAAAGTGGTTATGTGGTTCGCAAAGTTTTTTTAAGATTTGATACCAAGAGTACTAGAGAGTACGAGGATTTATCGAAAGTTTTAAAAAGTAATCTGTGTTAATCTGTTACATCCGTTTAATTGGTCTGCTAAAAAAAGCTACCTTTGAACTTCAATTTACAATTTCCACAATTAGATGAATTCCTCCTTATTTTATAGCCTTTTACGAAAAAATTTTCCTTTTGCACCAACCTACAATCAGGATATTTTTTTTCAAAAAATTGCTGTCTTTTTGACTGATACTTATAATGATACAATTTTTGTACTCAAAGGATACGCAGGGACAGGAAAAACGACTGTGATTTCGACAATCGTAAACAATCTACAGGAAATCAATAAAAAATATGTGTTGCTTGCACCTACAGGTCGTGCGGCAAAAGTAATTGCTAATTATTCCGATAAACCAGCCTATACGATTCATAAAAAAATCTATTTCCCGAAGAAATCATCTGGAGGTGGCGTTTCTTTTGTATTGCAACCCAACAAACATAAAAACACCATATTTATTGTCGATGAAGCTTCGATGATTTCAGACACCAATTCAGATTCTAAATTATACGAAAACGGTTCGTTGTTGGACGATTTGATTTCGTATGTTTATTCGGGAACCAACTGTAAAATGATACTGCTTGGAGATACCGCACAGTTGCCGCCAGTGAATTTAGAGGTGAGTCCTGCGCTTGATATTAACACTTTAAGCTTACATTACAATAAAGAAGTCGAGCATATTGAACTTGATGAAGTTATGCGTCAAGAAGAAGACTCAGGAATCTTATTCAACGCTACCGAATTAAGAGAATTGTTGAAAGATTCTTTTATTAGTGATTTTCAGTTTGATGTTCGTAAATTTAAAGATATTGTTCGATTAATTGACGGCTATGATATTCAAGATGCCATTCATTCTTCGTATAGTAATTATAGTATTGAGGACACCGCTTTTATTGTTCGGTCTAACAAAAGAGCAAACCAGTACAATGAACAAATCCGTTCTAAAATTTTGGATAAGGAAAGTGAGTTGTCTTCTGGCGATTTTTTGATGGTGGTCAAGAATAATTATTTTTGGTTAAAAGATTCGGACGAAGCTGGTTTTATTGCCAATGGTGATATTATCGAAGTTTTAGAAATTTTCAAGATCCAAGAATTGTACGGTTTTAAGTTTGCCAAAGTAAAAATAAGAATGGTCGATTATCCAAAACAAATTCCTTTTGAAACGGTTTTGTTGTTAGATACCATCAAAAGTGAATCACCATCCTTGTCATATGAAGACTCGAATCGCTTATATGAAGAGGTGATGAAAGACTATGAAAATGAGACTACCAAATACAAGAAATTTCAAAAAGTAAAAGCAAATGAATACTTTAATGGGCTGCAGGTAAAGTTCTCCTATGCAATCACTTGTCATAAATCACAAGGAGGGCAATGGAATACGGTTTTCATTGAACAACCATACTTACCCAACGGTGTGGATAGGGATTATATTCGTTGGTTGTACACAGCCATGACCCGTGCCAAAAACAAATTATATTTGATAGGATTTAAGGATGACAGCTTTGTGGATTAATCCTTTTAAACATATAAGTCATTTAAGTTTCAGGAAATTAAAAGACTATTATTTAATTTATAGGTTTTAGTTTGATTATATCATCCTTAAAAAAAAAAAGATTGTTTGAAAGGTTTTTAGTAAAAAAAATGATTTTTAATTATCTTTGTAATCTTAAAACATACAAGATGAGTACTATAACTATTGAGGTAGATAAAAAAAGCCTTTCGTTTGTTAAAACACTTTTAGAACATTTAAAAGGAGTTAAAAATATTACTGTAGAGGAAGATGATAGTCCTTATAATCCTGATTTTGTGAAATCAGTTGAAGAAGGCAGAGAGGAGTATAAGAGAGGTGATTCTACGACTATTTCTACTGAAGATTTATGGAAGTAAAATTCACTAAAAAAGCTATTGAACATATAGAATTTTGGAAGAAATCAGGCAATAAAGCTATTCAGAAAAAGATCCAACTTTTGATTGAAGATATAGTTAAAACTCCATTCCAAGGAATTGGTAAACCTGAAGCGTTGAAATATAATTTACTAGGAACTTGGTCTAGGAAAATAAATGAAGAACATCGAATTGTTTATGAAATTCCAGATGAAGGTATAGTATTGATTCATAGTTTAAAAGGACATTATAACGATTTAAATATTTAAACAGAACCTCACTAAATTTAAGTGGGGTTTATTTTTTAAGGGGAAATATGATACCGATTCGTTGAGTATGAGTTTATTGAAAATACTTAAAATGATTTTGTTATAAATCTTAATCTCTAAATTAAATTTTTAAAATATCTTTGCGACTTAGTGCCTTAACGGCAAAACACCTTAGCAGTAAAAAATAATACAAAATGAAAATAATAGCAGTCATTCCCGCACGTTACGCCTCTACACGATTCCATGCCAAGTTAATGCAGGATTTGGGAGGAAAAACAGTGATTTTAAGGACCTACGAAGCTGCCAAAAAATCAAATCTTTTTGATGATGTATTTGTTGTAACGGATTCCGAATTGATTTTTAACGAAATTGATTCCAATGGAGGAAAAGCCATTATGAGTATCAAGGAACACGAATCAGGAAGTGACCGAATAGCCGAAGCGGTTGAAAACATGGATGTGGATGTGGTAGTGAATGTGCAAGGTGACGAACCTTTTATAGATACTGAAGCGCTCGAGAAATTAATTGAAGTTTATAAAAATGATTTTGATAAGAAAGTTGATTTGGCTTCGTTAATGTGTGAAATTAAAGAAGAGGAAGAAATCAACAATCCTAATAATGTAAAAGTAGTAGTGAATCAAAACGGATTTGCATTGTACTTTTCTCGTTCAGTAATTCCTTTTCCAAGAGAAACGAATGTAGGTGTACGTTATATGAAGCATATCGGGATTTATGCCTTTAGAAAACAAGCTTTGATGGATTTTTATAATTTACCAATGCAGTCCTTGGAAGCATCCGAGAAATTAGAGCAATTACGTTATTTAGAGTTTGGCAAAAGCATCAAAATGATAGAAACTACTCACATTGGAATTGGGATAGATACTAAAGAAGATTTAGAAAAAGCCCGTAAAATGGTTTAATGTGTACGTTCGATTACAATTAATTCGTTGTGTTTTTCTACTCTAGGAATAGCACGGATGCTAAAGTTCTCCTTCTTGAAACTGGAAATATAGGTTTCATTAAGGAGATTTTGTTTTTTATCCAAAAGCATAGTGTTGAATAAAATATATCCTTTGGAGTTTAAAAGAGAACAAATTCTATCTGTAAAATAATTTTGATATAAAAAATTAGGCATTTGGGTATCTTGAAAAACATCGACAATAATTAAATCATATTTGTCCTTGGTTTTTAGAACAAATTCGAAAGCATCATCAATTACTATATTGAGTTGAGAAATATCTTTAAGATTGAAGTATTTATTAGCAATTTTAATGATTTCGGGATCAATTTCAACCCCAGTGATTTTACCTTTAAACTGAATGTCTTCAATTAAGGTTTTAACTACGCTACCTCCAGCAACCCCAAGTACCAGAATATGATTCATGCGTACTATTTTTTCAAAACCGATATCTAGAAGTCCAATTTTTAAAATTCGCTGTAAATCGCCATAAGAATAATTAGTGTTTTCAGAATCAATAACTAATTCACCTTTATTCCATAAAACCTCCAAAGACTTACTTAGTTTTGATTTCCTTTTATAAAGAACAATAGGGATAAGGTAGCTGAGTATTTGTTTTATCATGAAGGTCAGTTTGTTTCAAAAATAGGATTTAATTTAATCCGACAAACTATTTTGAATTAAAAACTTTGAATGTACCGTCCTTATAAAAGAAAACTATTTTTTCCACATCCGATGAAAAAGATGCTGCAATGTTAGCTTCAATTATTTCTTTCTTTGATGTTTCTATTTCTTTATTTTCGATTGTAACGGCTTCAGAAAACAAATCATTTGATTCGATGTTTTCTTTGGCAGGAGTAGGTGTCTCTGTTTTTGAAATGGTATTCGTAATGTTGTCTACAACATTTTGATTTCCGTTTGTCTTAGGAAATTGACCTTTTCCGTTGAGTATCCAGTATAAATCTACATCTGGAAATTCTTCCAATATTTTAAGAATAAAATCTAAGCTAGGTTTATTTCTGCCAGATAGAAGATGGGATAAACTAGATCTTTGTACACCAATTTTATCCGCAAAAGCAGAAGCATTTAGCCCATAGTAATCTAGTATAATTTCTAATCTTTTTATAAAATCATCTATGTTTACCATTGTAAATTGTAATTAAAAATTAACTATTTACAAATGTAATCAATTAGAGTTAAAAACGCAAAATTACAACTGTAAATCAATCAAAACACAACTTTATGTATAAATGATAAGGTTAAATAAACAACATTAAGTAACTGAATTACAATAGGTAAGTATTGGAGTTAAACTTAAGTAACATTTGTCAATTACAGGCTATTTAAAAACAATTAATCTGAATACAAATCTGTTTACAATTATAATAATGTCTTGTTTTTTGTAGTTTACAAATGTAAAAATAAAGATGTTTACTTTTGTAAATTAAATAATATGTTATGAATTTAGAACAACTGTTCATTGAAAATAAAGAGCAATCTATCTCGGGTAGGTATCTAACTTTAGATTCAGTTGAGCCTCTTTTGAAAAAATTAAATACGAATAATGAACTGTCAATTATAGGTCAATCAGTTCTTGGAGAACCTGTTTATAAATACCAAATTGGAAGCGGAAAAACAAGAATTTTTTTGTGGTCACAAATGCATGGAAATGAAAGTACGACTACTAAAGGATTGTTTGATTTTTTTAATCTATTAAAAAGCGGTTCAGAATTAGCAACTCAATTATTAGATACCTTTACATTTTGTGCACTTCCGATGCTTAATCCAGATGGAGCTCGATTGTATACTCGTGTAAATGCTAATAAAGTTGATTTAAATAGGGACTCTCAAGATTTAACTCAACCAGAGAGCAGAGTGCTGCGTGAGGTATTTGAGGACTTTAAACCTCATTATTGTTTCAATCTACATGATCAACGTACAATTTTTGGTGTAGAGGACTCAGGGAAGCCAGCAACTATGTCTTTTTTGGCGCCTTCTTATAATGAAGCTCGAGAGGTAAATGATTCTCGATTAAAAGCGATTGAGTTAATCGCAGGAATTAATTCGGTTTTACAGCGATATATACCCAATCAGGTGGGTCGTTTTGATGATTCCTTTAATATCAATTGCATAGGTGATACGTTTCAATACTTAGGAGTGCCAACTTTATTGTTTGAAGCAGGGCATTATCAAGACGATTATAAGCGTGAAGAAACTCGGAAATTTGTTTTCATGGCTTTACTTACAAGTTATAAAATACTTTCCGAAAACGATATAGTTGTTAACGGAATTGAGAATTATTTGAATATTCCTCAAAATAAACCCGTTTTTTATGATTTTATATACAAAAACATAAAAATAAATTATGATGGTATTGAAAAAATAACGAATTTTGCTGCTCAATACAAAGAGGAGTTGATTGGAAATGATATTGTTTTCAACGCTTATATTGCTGAAATTGGAGATTTAGAAGGGCGTTTTGGTCATTACGAATATGATGGAAAAGGAGCTACATACCAAGATGAACATCAAAATTTTCCGAAATTAGATCAAAAAGCAACTTTCAACTTAGATAATAACATAAAATTCGTTAACGGATTGATAAAAATTTAAAATTTTATCTGTTTTTATTGTTTTTATGTATATTTTTATACTTTGTAAGTGAGTTAATAAAATTAATTTAAAGAATTATGAGTAAATTCCGTTTAGATGAAGTAGATCATCAGATTTTGGATATGTTAATTGACAATACAAGAGTTCCTTTTACAGATATTGCTAAGAAATTATTAATTTCGGCAGGAACTGTTCATGTTCGTGTTAAAAAAATGGAAGATGCTGGTATTATCATGGGTTCATCATTGGTTTTGGACTATGATAAATTAGGGTATTCATTCATTGCTTATGTAGGTGTTTTCCTTAACAACACCTCACAAACTAAGTTTGTTTTAGAGCGAATCAATGAAATTCCATTTGTTACTGTTGCTTCTGTGACTACAGGGAAATTTAATATCTTTTGTAAGATTAGAGCAAAAGACACAAAACATGCTAAAGATGTAATCTTTATGATTGATGATATTGATGGCGTATATAGAACTGAAACTATGATTTCTTTAGAGGAAAGTATCAACGATAAGAAACGTTTGATGCATACCATCTTTAAAAACATGTAATAAGAATAAAAGTTTATATTTTAAATATAACCTTAAGTTAGTTCTTGGGGTTATTTTTTTATAAAATCCAATCTAAAATAACGATAATAATTTATGTATACACTTCCAAAAATTGAGCGTTTTAATCAAAATGTCCTTTCTAAATACAATATTTATAATAGTGTTTTTATAACGTTACCTTTTGACTCCATTGATAATACAGGTGTAATGTTGCCTTTATTTACCGATGTTTGTGAAACGGGTTTCAAAAAACAAGAAACACCTAAAGAAATAATGGAATTTTTCTCAAAGAAGTACTTACATAGTACTAATGAGAAAGAGCAAATTGATTTAATGTTTCGCTTTATTCAATATATAGAACGTCAAATTGTTTTGTTTGATGCTATTGAAGATGCTGCTTTTCCAGTAGTTAACAACATGGAAGGTAGAGGGTCTTTGAGAGATATTAAAGAAAAGGCAGATGCTAGAGGAGCTAAAGAAGAGTTAGTTGCGTTTTTAAAAGACTTCAATGTAAGAACAGTGCTAACAGCACATCCTACACAATTTTACCCTGGTGCCGTTTTAGGTATTATCAATGACTTAACAAAAGCAATTAGAGAGAATGACTTACTTAGAATTAAGCAGTTATTGGCTCAGTTGGGTAAAACTCCTTTTATCAAAAACGAAAAGCCAAATCCTTTCGATGAAGCAGTAAGTTTAATTTGGTACCTAGAAAATGTATTTTATCCTACCTCAAGTGATATGATTCATTATCTTCAAAAGAATGTTTTTCAAGGTGAAACAGTTGATAATTCGATTATCAAATTAGGTTTCTGGCCAGGAGGTGACCGTGATGGAAATCCATTTGTAACAACTGAAATTACATTAAAAGTAGCTGATAGATTGAGGACTTCAATCTTAAAATGTTACTATATGGAAGTAAGACGTCTAAAAAGAAAATTAACGTTCTTTAATGTAGATGTTTTGATAGCTGAATTAGAAGATAAATTATACCGTTCTGTTTTTTATTCGCAAGGAGATATATTTATTACTCTTGATGAATTGAAATCTCAATTAAACAAAATTAAAAATATCGTAGTTGAGCAACATGAATCGTTATATCTTGATGAATTAGAGTCATTGATAATCAATGTTAATTTGTTTGGTTTCTACTTTGCTACTTTGGATATTCGTCAAAACAGTCGTATTCATGATGCTGTTTTTAGAGATGTTTTTGATTATTATCAAAAAAATGATCCTTCTGTATTTCCTAAAAATTATTATGAATTAACAGAGGCTGAAAAATTTGATGTATTATCAAATGCAAAAGGAAATCTAAACGGAGCTGACTTTGAAGATGTAATGACTCGTTCTACTATCGAATCAATACAAGCAATAAAAACTATTCAAGCCAAAAATGGTGAGCAAGGAGCAAATCGTTATATCATTAGTAATAACGAAAGTGCTTTGAATGTAATGGAAACGTTAGCCATGATTCGTTTAACTGATTGGGAGCAACCTACCGTAGATGTGATTCCGCTTTTTGAATCAGTTGATGATTTGTTGGATTCTCATAATATCATGGAGAAATTGTATACTAATCCGATGTATGCGGCTCATTTGAAAAACAGAGGTAACATTCAAACAATCATGTTAGGGTTCTCTGATGGTACAAAAGATGGAGGTTATTTGATGGCCAACTGGAGTATTTATCAAGCCAAAGAAGCTTTGACTGCTATTTCTAGGAAATATGATGTAGAAGTAATTTTCTTTGATGGTCGTGGTGGACCACCGGCACGTGGAGGAGGAAAAACGCATAAATTTTACGCTTCTTTAGGTCCAAATATTGAAAACAAAGAAATTCAAATCACAGTACAAGGACAAACTATTAGTTCTAATTTTGGAACATTGGATTCTTGTCGTCACAATTTAGAGAACTTATTGAGTGCAGGTGTAACGAATCAGGTATTTAATAAAACGAACAACATTCTTTCTCCTGAAGATAAAGAAGTGATGGGGCAGCTTTCTGAGTTAGGATATGAGAAGTATTTAAGCTTCAAGAATCATCCTAAATTTATACCTTATTTGGAGAAAATGAGTACTTTGAAGTATTATGCTAAAACAAATATTGGTAGTCGCCCTTCTAAAAGAAGTAAGTCGGCATCATTAGATTTTAAAGATTTAAGAGCGATACCATTTGTTGGTTCTTGGAGTCAATTGAAGCAAAATGTTCCTGGTTTTTATGGAGTAGGAGCTGCTTTAAGGCGTTTTGAAGAAACAGGTGAATGGGATAAAGTTCAGGCTTTGTATGATAATTCAATGTTTTTTAGAACACTTCTTGAAAATAGTATGATGTCATTGGCTAAGTCATTTTTCCCATTAACAGCCTATATGAAAAATGATCCTGAGTTTGGTGAATTTTGGCAAAACATCTACGATGAATTTTTGGACACCAAACGTTTGTTGTTGAAAATTGCTGGTCATAAAGAATTGATGGAAAACTACCCTGACGGTAAAGCTTCTATTGAGATTAGAGAGCGTATTGTATTGCCATTGTTGACAATACAGCAATATGCACTATTGAGAATTAACGAATTAAACAAAGCAGATAAACCTGATGAAGCCTTAATTAAGGTGTATGAGAAAATTGTAATGCGTTCTCTTTTTGGGAATACCAATGCAAGTAGAAACTCAGCTTAATTTTAATAGATGAACTCTAGTCAATTACAAGAAAGCGAATATTCTGTTTTTTTTGCTACCTATATAAAAGCATTAGATAATATTGAATTGATTGAAGACTTAGAAATAAGTCTTCATCAATTTATCAAGTTTGTTCAAAATATTCCTATGGATAAATTTGATTTTCGTTATGCTGAAGATAAGTGGACTATTAAAGATATTATTCAGCATCTAATTGATTCAGAAAGGGTTTTTTCTTATCGCGCGATGCGAATTTCAAGAAATGATAACACTCCTTTACCAGGATTTGATGAAAATCTTTTTGTTGATAACACCGATGCAAACGCTAGGAGTATTCAGGATTTATTAGCGGAATTATCTGCAGTTCGCTTTTCAACTTTATTTCTTTTCAAAAGTTTGACTGATGAACAATTAATGAGAATAGGAACAGTTTCTGATAATTTGGTTTCGGTTAGAGCTTTAGGGTTTTTAACGATTGGACATCAAAAACACCACCAAAAAATATTTGAAGAAAGATATCTGTAAGCTATTTCAAAATAGTAGCCCAGATTTTTAATTTATTTTCAAAAGTCATGGTATTAGCCGGACTAGTAGAAGGCATCACATAATATGTGATGCCTTTTATTTGTCCAAACTTCTTGGTAAAATACCGATGACTTTCTTTGCCGTTAAAAGCTATTTTATGAATAGAAGGATATTTTTGAAATAAAGTTTCAAAATCATTTTCTTTCTGGTTTTTGATATGGATGTCCAAACTTCCTTTGCGTTCGCAATTTTGTAACACATCCCAAAGTCCAATTTTATGAGATTTCAAAAGTTTAATTTTTTCTTCAAAAACTTCAGAAATAGGTAATTCGCTGAGAAGCGTGTACATGATTTTCCAAAAATGATTTCTTTTGTGTGCGTAATATTCTTGTTTTTCCAAAGAAGCAATTCCGGGCATGGTACCTAAAATTAAAATCTCCGTTTTAGAATCTACATAAGGAGCAAAAGATTGAATCATGATTTTTATTATTTAGAACTTTCTTTTTCAATTATAGCTAATGCCAATCGGATTTTCTCATAAGGCACTTGTTCTTCAAAATGTTCAAAGTAGGGCTTTAAAGCCGCTGGACTTTCTAGGATTATTTTGGCCTCTGCAATTTTTGTCACTTCTTCTTTAGTAATGAATTGAAATAAATCAATGGCAACTCCTTCTTGGTATAATTTAGCCAGATGTGACATAATGGTACTAACACCCAAATTTCTTTTTTCAGCAATTGCTTCAGGGGAAAGTCCGCTTTCGAATAAGGCTAAAGTTTCCTTATAGGTGGTAGCTCCTTTTTTAGGTTTGGCTGCTTTGCTTTTATGAAAATCGATTATGGCCTTTATGAAAATATGGCCGTACTTTTCTAATTTCACTTTTCCAACACCGTCAATGGCGAGTAGCTCATCATCACTCATTGGGCGATTGATTTCCATTTCTTTTAATACAGCATCACTAAAAATAACATAAGCCGGAACCGATTCTTCTTTGGATAGGTCGTAACGTATTTTTCGTAACATTTCAAAAAGAGAATCATTTTTAGGTTTTACTTTTGATTCTTTGATAGTTACTTTTTCTGCTGTTGCTTTTTGAACCGTTGTTAGTTGTACTTTTTCACCGTTAAATAAAACTTCATGTGCCAGAGGTGTTAGTTTAATTTTGTTTTGTTGATGAAAAGCAATTTCGCAATAGCCTTGATTAATTAGTTGAATCAGATATTGATTCCAATCGTACCAAGAAACATCAGCACCAACGGCATAGGTTTTTAGATTTTGATATTCTTTTTCGAAAATGTATGCGTTCTTAGATCCTCTCAAAAAATCAACAATTACAGGTAAAGGCTCTGATTCTTTTAAACGAATGATAGCAGATAAAGCTTTTTGTGCCAAAATAGTTCCATCAAAAAAGGCGGGGGGATTTTTACAAATATCGCAATTGCCACAATTTTGAGTAACGATTTCTCCAAAATAGGATAACAAAATTTTTCTTCTACAACTTAATGCATCAGCATATTGTCGCATACGTTCTAATTTTGCCAATTGTACTTCGGCATTCAAACCTTGTGACGCAAATTTTTGTAACTGAATTACATCACCATAACTTTCAAACATAATCGTTTCTGATGGTAATCCATCACGACCCGCACGACCTATTTCTTGGTAATAGCCTTCAATATTTTTTGGGAGATTGTAATGAATTACCCAGCGCACGTTTGATTTATCAATTCCCATTCCGAAGGCAATCGTTGCACAAATCACTTGACAATCATCATTTATAAATTCATCTTGTGTTTGCGCGCGAAGGTTAGCATCCAGCCCAGCATGATATGCTTTGGCATTGATACCTGATTTTTGTAATTTTTCAGCCAATTCCTCGGTTGTTTTACGACTTAGGCAATATATTATTCCAGATTCTAATGGTTTGTTAGAGATAAAATCAATGATTTGTTTGACTCTATCTAAAGCAGGACGAACTTCTAAACTTAGGTTTTTCCTATCAAAAGAGGAAATGTAAAGAACAGGATTTATCAAGTTTAGTTGTTTACTTATATCTTCACGCGTTGCTTTATCTGCTGTAGCTGTCAATGCTAAAATTGGAGTAGAAGGGAAGCGTTTTTTTAGATAGCCTAAATTAGTATAAGCTGGTCTAAAGTCATGTCCCCAAGATGAAATACAATGTGCTTCATCAATGGCAATAAGACTGACAGCGATTTGATTAAATGTGTTTTCTAAATACGACAAACTTTCAGGAGCTACATAAACTAATTTTGTTTTATTATTCAGGATATTTTCAATATGAGCTTGCTGTTCTGTTTCTGACTGACTGCTGTTTATGTAACAAGCTACAATTCCGTTTGCTTTTAAGCTATCAACTTGATCTTTCATTAAAGCTATCAACGGAGATATGACTATTGTGATACCAGGTAATACTATCGCAGGCAACTGAAAACAAACTGATTTTCCACCACCAGTAGGCATAATAGCTAGTGTGTCTTTTCCTGATAAAATAGAATTGATGATTTTTTCTTGATTGGGTCTGAATTTTTCAAAACCAAAATTGTCTTTTAAGGTGTCGTGAAGTAGAGTAGTGTTGATCATGGCGTTTATAAAAACTGGTCTTTAGGTGAGTAGAAAAATTGTGGTCTAATATAAAAATTTTTACTACAAATTAACACCAATTTTTTGAATTTAAAATTATAATTACACTAATGAATATGTTTTTATAATAAAAAAAGGAACTCTTGAATGGAGTTCCTTTAGTATTATTATAGAGAAGAATTAATCCTCATCATCGTCGTCATCGTCATCATCTGAACTATCTTTGTCATCTGAATCTTCGTCCTCATCATCAAAATCGGGTTTGTCAAGATTGTCATCTTCATCGTCATCACTGTCAATGTCATCATCAATATCTAAACCTTTGATTGGTGCAATTGGTTCGATTACGTCATCGATTTCATCATCCTCGTCATAATTTTCGATTCTATCAGCTAGTTTAGTACTTACTTTAACTAAATAAATAGTGTCTTCTGTACGTACTTCAACAGCTTCAATCAATTCGTTTTTAGCATTTCTAAAACGAATAATATCAGAATCGTCGTATCCATCAGGGAATCGCTCCACTAATAGGTTTAAAATTTCGTTTGTAAGTTTTGCGTAATCAACAATTACTCTTTTCATAATGATATTCTATAAATCTAATAAATAAGCAAAAATTAATGGCGCTACAATAGTAGCATCTGATTCAATAATAAACTTTGGTGTATTAATGTCTAATTTACCCCAAGTTATTTTTTCATTTGGAACTGCTCCTGAATAAGACCCGTAACTAGTTGTTGAGTCCGAAATTTGGCAGAAATAACTCCAAAATGGAACGTCGTGCATTTCCATATCTTGGTACAACATTGGCACTACACAGATAGGAAAATCTCCTGCGATACCTCCACCAATTTGGAAAAAGCCAACACCATTGGCGCTGTTTTTTGGATACCAATCAGCAAGGAAAGTCATGTATTCAATACCAGATTTCATAGTCGATGCTTTCAATTCTCCTTTAATTACATAAGAAGCAAAAATATTTCCCATCGTACTATCTTCCCAACCTGGTACAATAATAGGTAAATTTTTCTCAGCAGCAGCATACATCCAGCTGTCTTTTAAGTCTATTTCATAATATTCTTCAAGAACTCCTGAAAGTAACATTTTGTACATAAACTCATGAGGAAAATAACGTTCTCCTTTGTCATCAGCATCTTTCCAGATTTTGAAAATGTGTTTTTGTAAACGTCTGAACGCTTCGTGCTCAGGGATACAAGTATCTGTCACTCTATTTAAACCTCTTTCTAATAAATCCCATTCATCTTGAGCTGTTAAATCTCTGTAGTGAGGAACTCTTTCGTAATGTGAGTGAGCTACTAAGTTCATGATATCTTCTTCAAGATTAGCTCCAGTACAAGAAATGATTTGAACTTTGTCTTGACGAATTACTTCGGCAAATATTTTACCAATTTCGGCTGTACTCATTGCTCCAGCCATAGTAACCATCATTTTAGCTCCGTTGGCTAATTGTTGTTCATAGGCTTTTGCGGCATCAACTAATGCAGCTGAATTAAAATGCAAATAGTGCTTTTCGATAAATTGACTAATAGGTCCCTTACTCATTGTATTTTTTTTAAAGATATTAAAATCGATTATTTGAAAGAGAATCTAATTTCAAATGTAAAGATTTTTTAATTTAACTATTACTATATTGAATTATTATTTTGTGTTGTACCCTAATATTTTCAAAACGTCTTCTGATGTTTGTTGTTCTGAAAAAACTTCGGTTGCTAAAATCCCATTTTCATCACGATCAATTAAGATGT
Organism: Flavobacterium sp. NG2; assembly: GCF_034119845.1. NCBI lineage: Bacteria > Pseudomonadati > Bacteroidota > Flavobacteriia > Flavobacteriales > Flavobacteriaceae > Flavobacterium > Flavobacterium sp. NG2. The sequence goes on from NZ_CP139420.1 coordinate 2,923,591, forward strand.
GTTTTGGTTGTGGAATCAAGCAGTGGTGTAAGCCACCATATCCACCAATGGTTTCTTGGTATGCTCCTGTATTGAAAAAACCAATGTATAATGGTTTCTCTTTATTGTATTTGGGTAAATAAATAGCATTCATGTTTTGTTCAGAGTTGTAATAATCGTCACTATCACAAGTTAATCCTCCTAATAAAACCCTTTCGTAAGTATCATTCCAACGGTTTACTGCCAGCATGATAAAACGTTTGTTAATTGCCCAAGTATCTGGTAAAGTAGTGATGAAAGAAGAATCAATCATGTTCCATTTTTCCCTGTCGTTTTGTTGTTTTTGATACAAAACTTGGTAAATAGCGCCACCACTTTCACCTACAGTAAATGAACCAAATTCGGTAAAGATATGAGGAACATCTACTTCGGCTTCATCACAAGCTATTTTGATTTGGTTGATGATTTCATCAATCATATATTGGTAATCGTACTCAAAAGTCAAAGAATTTTTGATAGGAAAACCACCACCAATGTTCAATCCGTCAAGACCAGGACATTCTTTTTTAAGAGCAATATATACTTTGATACATTTCACTAATTCATTCCAGTAATAAGCAGTATCATTAATACCGGTATTGATGAAAAAGTGCAACATTTTCAGTTCCAACTTTGGATTGTCCTGAATTTGTTTTTTATAAAAATTGACAATGTTTTTGTATCCGATACCTAAACGAGAAGTATAGAACTCAAATTTAGGTTCTTCCTCAGCTGCAATACGAATTCCAATCTTGAATTTTCCTTTAATTTCCGCTTGAAGTAAATCTAACTCTTCGTAGTTATCAATAATTGGAATGGTATTCTTATGACCGTGATTAATCAAACGGGCAATGTTTTCAATGTATTGGTCTCTTTTAAAACCATTACAGATTACGTAAGTACTCTTATTGATTTTGCCGTTTTGTAATAAATTTTCAACGATATTAATATCAAAAGCAGATGAAGTTTCAATGTGAATGTTATTCTTGAAAGCTTCATTCATAATATATTCAAAATGAGAACTTTTAGTGCAGTAGCAGTAATAGTATTTAGCCTCATATTTGTTTTTTTCCATCGACTTACGAAACCAGTTTTTGGCTTTGTTGATGTTGTTGGATATTTGAGGCAAATAGGTAAACTTTAGAGGTGTACCATATTGCTCTACTAATTTCATCAAATCGATATTGTGAAATTGAAGATTATCTTTGTTTAAGGTAAATTCTTCTTGTGGGAAATAGTATGTTTGATTTATTAAGTCAGAATATTTAGTGTTCATTTTAGTTTTAGTTTATTTTTAGAATTAGAAATAAAAAATAGATTAAACTAAAATTCAAACTCTAATATTAGCATAAATGATTTGTAATTCTTCATGCTCCATTTTGAGGAACTGAAAAAGGTCAAAAATAAAATTACCCTTAATCGTATAGAAACACTCCAATATAGTCAAAAATGATTTATTGTTTTGTGCTCTTTTAGATGAGTAACTTCCTTGTTTTGTATCCTTTTTCATTGCGGCAAATGTAAAAAATATTATATACGTAATGCAATCCTTTTTAGCTAAAAAATAATTAAGATTGATAATCTTTAAAGGCTTTAAGAATCAATTCATTTTCAACTGTTTGGTTGATGATAATCTTACCGATACCCTCAATTAAAGCAAACTGAATCGTCCCATACTCATTTTTTTTATCGTGAATGAGTAATTCTAGGATTGGTTCGATGTCATTTTCTTCAAAACTAATGTCGTCATAGATTGATTTTAGTGTAGTTTTAATCTCACTGAATTCTTTTTCGGAGATTAAGTTTTTGTTTAAAGAAATGTAACTTTCTAAAATCATTCCTACAGCAATAGCTTCACCATGCAATAGTGTTGTTTTATTTTCATTTTCTAAAAAATAACTTTCGATAGCATGTCCTAAAGTATGGCCAAAATTCAATGCTTTTCTTAGATTTTTTTCTGTTGGATCTTTGGTAACTATGTCGTTTTTAATTTCTACTGAACGGAAAATCAACTCGTCTAAAGCATCAAAATCAATCGATTTTAAATCTAAAAATTGTTCCCAATAGTTTTTATCGTAAATCAAACCATGTTTCAACATTTCGGCAAGTCCAGAGCGCATTTCGTTTTGAGGCACAGTTTCTAGGAAAGCAGTATCAACAATCACCATTTCAGGTAAATTGAAAACACCAATTTGGTTTTTTAAATTTCCTAAATCCACACCGTTTTTTCCACCAACAGAAGCATCTACCATTGAAAGCAGAGTAGTAGGGATATTAATAAAATCAATACCTCTTTTGAACGTAGAAGCAACAAAACCTCCTAAATCAGTGACAACACCGCCACCAAGGTTGATTACTAAGCTTTTTCTATCACCACCAAGTTCCGTTAATACGTTCCATATTTGTACACAAGTATCAATGTTTTTATTGATTTCACCAGCTTCAAATTCAATGATTTCAATTGTTAAATCAGTTTCAATAAGAGGAAGGAATTTAGGCAAACAAAATTCATTGGTATTGCTATCAACAATAATAAATAAATTAGAATATTTGTTTTCTTTTAAATGTATATTTAAAGCTTCGTAGCCTTTTTCATTAAAATGTATGGGATGATCAACAGCTTGAATGGTTTGTGATTGTAAAGACATATCTATTTAATAATTTTCAAAATTGGTGTAAAAATGTTCAAGTTGAATACGTTAAACGAGAAAAAGAGAGTTATTTTCAGTATTTAAATTGAATTGACAAAACTAATGCTTTTTTGATTTTTATTCGAGTAATTTTTTAAAAATTAAGTACTGTTTTTAGGATAACAAACATTCAATAAGAATTAGTATAAACGTATGAGTCTTGTTCGCCACGAAATCACGAATTAAAATAGAGTTATAATTAATTCAAGTTGCTAGTTAATAGCCTTATTTAATTGTAGTCCAAAGACAAATAGTGTTAGTTTTATTAAAAAACCTTCTAATGTAACAGCATGAATTGTTCTTGGAAACATTTTCTTTATATCACTTATTGTTGTTTCTACTCTTTTCCTCATCTTGAGTTTTTCGTTTTTTTGTTCTAGCGTATCAATTCTTTTAGCATTTGACTTACGTTGAATTTTTAATAAGATGCATTTTTTATTTAATGCAATGTCTTCTAGTCCGTAATCTGTATAGGCACTATCACCATATAATGAAGCTTCTACATGTAATTTATCAATCATTTTCCCTAAAGCTTTTGCATCGCCAGTTTTTCCTGGCGTGAAATGAAAAGCTATTGGAATCCCATCCTTTGTGGTGAGTAATTGTACTTTTACTCCATAAAAATAACTTCGCATACTGGCAGTATAGCCTCTCCATTTATTACCTGAAACAATCTTACAATTTGTAATCCTCATATTGTTGCAAACTGAAACAGGAAAAGAATCAATGATATAATGCATTTCACAACAGAAATCTTTAAAATAAGAACTTACTATCTCAAATAACTCGTATAAAAGTTTTCCAACTTTATGTAAACGTCTATTGAATCTACTCTTATCAAGCATATTAGGGATGAATCCATATTGTTTCATAAATTTTATAGCAGAGCAATGATTACCATAAAAACTCGTTGAAGAAACTATTGCAGTCAAGATAATTTCGCTATCACTAACTTGTCTTCTTACATCTTCAACATGTTGAATTCCTTGTAAAATATCATCTATTAAACAAAAAATTGATATAATTTTGTCTTTACAAAGCATTGGGGAGGTTTATTGGTTCGCAAAACAAATTTACTTAACCTCTGCTTTGTTTTTATACTACAGCAACTAGCAACTTGAATTAATTAATAAAATTCGTGAATTCATAGATTTTTTTTAAAATTTGACTCTCTATCTAACGAATAGATTTTGATAACTTTACTTAAAATGCATTATTAATTTCATGGAAAAAATATTCAACAATACAGAGATTGCTTTCTCGTTGAAGACAGATACCGAGCTAGAAAGGGCATATTTTTTATTCAAGATGATTGCTAATGAACCGCTAGTTCGCATAGGTACATTAGTAGCTAATTTTGCATTGAAAGCCCATTTACCTGTTGAGGGTTTAATAAGAGCGACTGTTTTTGATCATTTTTGCGGTGGTGTTAATGAAGATGATTGCCTTAAAGTAGTTGATAAAATGTTTACCAAAGGTGTTTCGTCAGTCTTGGATTATTCAGTCGAGGGGAAGGAAACCGAGGAGCAATTTGAATTAGCTTTAGCAATGATTTTAAAGACTGTTGATTTTGCTAAAGAAAGATTGGCTATTCCGTTTGCCGTTTTTAAACCTACAGGATTAGGCCGTTTTTATTTGTTTGAAAAAAAGAGCAAAAATGAAAAACTGACCGTTCAAGAACAAGAAGAATGGAATAGGGTAGTTGCTCGTTTTGATAAAATATGTAAAGAGGGTTTTGATAAGGATGTACCTTTGCTAGTAGATGCCGAAGAAAGTTGGTTACAAAATGCTGTTGATGACTTGACTTTAGCTATGATGCGAAAATACAACTCCAAAAAAGCTATTGTTTATAATACGTTTCAAATGTATCGTTGTGATCGATTGGATTATTTGAAAAAAATAAAAGATTTGGCCAGTGAAGAAGGTTTTTATTTTGGTGTTAAATTAGTTCGTGGAGCTTATATGGAAAAGGAAAGAGAACGGGCAATTGAATTAAATTATTCTTCTCCAATTTGTGAAACCAAAGAAATGACAGATAGAAATTATAATGATGCGCTCTTGTTTGCTATTGAGAACTTAGAAACAATAGCGCTTTTTCTTGGGTCGCATAACGAAAAAAGTTGTTATTACTTAATGGGTTTAATGGCTCAAAAGAATATTCAGCCAGATGATAAGAGAATTTGGTTCGGTCAATTGTATGGGATGAGCGACAATATCAGTTATAATTTAGCTCAAGAAGGGTATAATGTTGCTAAATATTTGCCTTTTGGACCTGTCAAAGACGTGATGCCTTACTTAATTCGTCGGGCAGAGGAGAACACTTCAGTGGTGGGGCAAACCAATCGAGAATTGGAGTTAATCAAAACTGAAAGAGAACGGAGAAAAAATAATGTCAAATAAGTCCAGATGTTTTTCTCTAGCCCTGACAGCAGCGGCATCCTTGTGGCGGCTGGCATTTATGCCGCCACAAGATACAGCGGATGGCAGGAACGATATTTTCTAAAAAGTCCTAGTCTTCTGCTCCCAAAAAAAAACTCCATTTCTATGACGGAAATGGAGCTTTAGCGTGTGTTTTGTTAAAACTTAAGAATGACTAAACTGTAAATTACTTAAATTTTTATAAATACCATTTTCTAGTAAAATCAGCTCTTTGTGTGTTCCTTGTTCAGAAATCGTTCCGTTATCCAGAACTAAAATCTGGTCAGCAGAGCGAATGGTTGATAAACGGTGCGCAATAATAATACTAGTTCTTCCTTGCATCAAAATCTCTAAAGCTTCTTGAACTAATTTCTCACTTTCACTGTCTAATGAAGAAGTTGCTTCGTCAAGAATCAGAATACTCGGATTTTTAAGTAAAGCACGAGCAATAGCGATTCGCTGGCGTTGTCCACCTGAAAGTTTGATTCCTCTTTCTCCCACGATGGTCTCGAACTTTTCTGGGAAACCTTCAATAAAATTTAAAGCATTTGCTTGTTTGGCTGCTACTAATATTTCTTCGTCAGTAGCATTTGGTTTTCCGTAAGCGATGTTTTCCTTAATAGTTCCACCAAAAAGAATCACGTCTTGCGGAACGATACTCATATTACCTCGCAATTCTTCGAGGTCATAATCGTAAATATTTTTTCCGTCAATGACAATTTCGCCACTAGAAATGTCGTAAAAACGTAATAATAAAGAGGCTATAGTGGATTTTCCAGCACCACTAGGACCTACAACGGCTATCTTTTGACCAAAATCAGCAGTGAAATTGACGTCTTTCAATACTTGGATTTCTTTTCGCGAAGGGTAACTAAAGGCAACATTTTTAAAGCTTACTGTTCCTTTTATTTTGGTTACAATTGTATCATGAGGTTGTGAATTTATTTTTTCGGGAGTTTCGTCTAATAATTCAAAAACACGTTCCGTAGCACCTACAGCTTTTTGAATTTGCGCATACATTTCAGCGATTCCGCCAAATGAAGCACCAATAAAAGTGGTGTAAAGTATAAATGAAATTAAATCACCTACACCTTCAACTTCGCCCTTAATAGTTAATGTTATTCCGTACCAAACTACAGCTACAACGCAACCAAACAAACATAAGATGATAAATGAGGCAAAATACCCTCTGTATTGACCACCTTTGATTGCGATAGATACGATTTCTTTAATTTTATTCTTATAACGCTGTAATTCGTACCACTCATTGGCGAAAGCCTTAACATTACTAATTCCTTGTAAAGTTTCCTCAACGATAACTTGACTTTCGGCCACTTTGTCTTGGGTCATTTTTCCGTATTTACGAATAAATCTTCCGAATATCACCGCTGCAACTGCTACAACAGGAACAACACAAAGCATCATAAGTGTTAGTTTAGGACTAATACTTCCTAAAATTATAAATCCACCAATTATTAAAATGAATTGTCTAAGAAATTCGGCTATAGTTGTGGTTAGGGTATCTTGTAATTGTGAAATATCGGCACTTATGCGACTGTTAAGTTCACCAACACGTTTTTGAGAGAAAAACGACATTGGAAGTTTAATTAAATTCTCGTACAGCGCAAAACGAATATTGGATAAGGTGTTCTCCGTAAAATTAACAAAAAGGGAGATTCTGAAAAATGAAAAAATAGCTTGAAGGCAAAGGATTCCCATTAGTGCCAAAGCAATTTCATTAGCTTTACCTAAGTCTTTGTCTGTAACACAATCCACAAGCATTCCCATTAGTTTAGGAAAAGCAAGAGCTGTTGCACTAGTTAGTAATAAAAAAACTAAACCAATAAAAAATTTCCATTTATGATTATGGGTGTAATTGAATATTCTTAGAGCTTTTTGTAGTGAACTACTAGTAAGTTTTGCTTTGGGTAAATCATTTTCTTTAAAACGAGCCATGGTATTGAATTTGTTTCCGCAAATGTAATACTATCGAAGGGTATTACAAAAAAATACTAAATCATTAAAGTATTGTGATTGAGTAACTAAGAAAATAATGTTGAATTTTTATTAATTTATTTTCAAAAAACGCTTGTAAATACAAAATCTAGTTCTATATTTGCACTCGCAATACAGAACAAGTATAGCAAAATAAAATAGGGCGATTAGCTCAGCTGGTTCAGAGCACCTCGTTTACACCGAGGGGGTCGGGGGTTCGAACCCCTCATCGCCCACAAAACTTCTCAAGAAATTGAGAAGTTTTTTTTTGCTCTTTTTTGATTTTTTCTTCAAAAAAAAAGTTTATTGAAATTCATTTCAATAAACTTTCAAGAAAATTATATTTTTAAGGGCTTTACAGTGTTTTTTCGCCAACTATTTCTGTCCGCATTATCTTTTGAAAAAAAAATTAAATTTTAGTATAAATTCCTAAATTTAATGATGGGGCTAGGGGAGCGTTGTCATTTCCAAAAGCTCCGAAAACAGAGAAGTTAGCTCCGAATTTGTCGGGTGTAAATTCGTAATTCAATTTTAACCCCATAGCATTATAAGTCTGGCGATCTAAATAAGAAGGCCATTGCGTACTATTGTTATTGAAAGCAGTTTCTTTTGAAATTACATTTTTAGAATTAAAAGCAAGGATAATATGTCCTTTTGGAATGATATTATAACCTAATTCAGCATCCAATTTTACGTAATCAGAATAATTGTTACTCATATAACCATACCCTAAATTTCCAAAATAATACCATTTTCCAGTACTTGTTCCAGCTGCTAGGTAAGGAATTAAACTATTAGCAGCAAAACCAGTGCTTAATCCGTTATCGTAATCAATAGTATTTGCTACATATTGTAGTCCTGCACTAACTTTCCAAGCTTGGTCATACAATTTGTATTTCAACCCTATGGTAATATTCCCCAATCCCGATAAATCAGCCGTAGCATTGTTTATAGCCGATTTTACACTGACAATTTTGTATGGTACAATCAATTGCGCTTCGAGTTTGTCAGTTAGTCCAAACTCTGTATATAACTGTGTCGTAACATCACTATAATCAGCATTCAAATCAACTGTTTTTCCATCGATTTCAGCTTGGTTATAAAATATTCCAGAAGCTCCTAATTGAATATAGGCTTTCCCTTTTTCTTTTGTCCACGGACTTTGTGCTTGAATGAATTGCGAAAATAAAAGAATCACAATTACGACTAACTTAGACTGTTGTTTCATAATTATTTCATTTTAAGAATTAATTAATAAGACGATAATACTCTAAATCCTGACACAAAAGCCGAGATATTTACATAATCAATCGGACACCACCTAATTCAGAAACTCGATAAGAGAAGCGATCACCAGGAGAACCTATAAACATAAAGTTTTTAGGGATATTCCATTCATTCGATAAAATATCAATAATTTCAGGGCCAAAAACACCTTCTAACTCAATAAATTCAATGTCAATTTCAGGATAAGCTCTATCTAAAACTTTAAGGTCAGAAATTAACAAATCATTGTTTATATGATCTTTATTAATATTTACGATTTTTAATTTTTTAGTAGTTTCATTATTTTGAACGTACTGCATTACTTTGTTTATTATCGCAACATCATCACCTTTGGTAAAAAACACAAACTCTTGAGAGTTTATTTTTAAATTCATTTTTAGCAAATAACGGTTACTAAAAATCACCATTTTACGAAGTGGTTTGTAAAAATACTCTAAAGCCTCAATTAAGACTTTGATAAGAAAAGAACGATTAAGCATCACGCTAACAAATAATAAAGCAGGAGCAAGATATTTTATAAAAGTGTAAAACGAATCAACATTCAATTGAACATTCCCTATAAAGGCTGCTATAATCAAAGAAACCGCAAAAATCACCGAAATTCCTCTTGCTTTTTCAGGACGTGGCAGTTTCTTTCTTTTGAATTTCAATAATAAATTTCCAATACCAAACAATCCCATAACAGCTAAAAAGGAAAAAGTATACACACCCGCAAGTGCAATTAAGTCTCCTTTGGTTACTAATAAAACAGATATACAAAGAATTAAAAAGCTAATGATAATTCTATAATTTGAGCCTCTTTTATTTTGTTTTAAGAAATAGTTAGGTAAAATTCTGTCCAATGTCATACGATTCAATAATCCAGAAACCCCCACAAAAGAAGTCAATACTGCTCCGCAAAGTACCAAAACAGCATCAATAGAAATTAAATAAGCTAACCAAGATCCTCCAGTAGTATTCCCTAAATAGGCTAATAACGACTCATGGTGTTCTCCAACTTCGGCTAAAGGAATGATGCATATCAATAGTAAAGCAATTACAGGGTTGAAAAAACTAACTATAGCCCACATATTACGCAAGGTTTTTGGAAACACACCTTGTTCTTGCTCTTCTACAAAGTTTGCCGAACTTTCAAATCCAGAAATACCTAACATTGCTGCTGAGAACCCTAAAAACAGTGCATTAACAATTCCTCCAGACGAAATTGGAAGACTCCAGTTGATATAAAAAGTATCTAATCCATTGGTAAAAATAAAAAATGCAGAAGCCAATACAAGTAAACTTAAGGTGGTCAAATGAGTGATAAAAATGACCACAGCCACAATGGCAGATTCTCCAATACCTAAAATAGCTAAGCCTGTAAATAACAACAATATAACAATAGTAGCAATGGTTATATTGATACTTGGGGCAATACCGTGTAAATAATGCATTCCTTCGGAGGCTGATATTACGGCAGTTGCCATATAAGATAAAACGGTCAAGGTTGCTGCAAGTGAAGCTAATCTTTTTGAAGATGTATTAAGCAAAACATTGTAAGCACCACCATTCAATGGAATTGCTCCAACGACTTCATTATAAATTTTACGAAACAAAAAAAGAACTACTGCAACTAATAATAAAGAAATCCACGCATATTGCCCTGCATATAAGATGGTTAGTGCTGAAACATATAAGCAAGAAGAACTAATATCATTCCCACAAATAGCCGTTGCTTGTAATTCATTTAATTTTTTATGTACTATTTCTTTCATTGTCTAATAAATTTTATCTTATAAAGAGTGCTGCAAGGTAAGAGTTTGTGAATAATTTCCAAATTAACTTTTAAAATTTAATATTAACTATCCAGTAAGCGTCTGTGATAATTAATTTGGCCTAGATGATAAGCTAGGTGAGTGGTAAGGTGAATTAGCATGAATTCAGTAGTTGTTTTTTCTTTAAAAACTACTATAGGAAAATCTTCTAAAAGTTGTTCTTCAGATAAAAGTTCTAAACTAGTATTTACTATCTGAATGGTTTCTTCAAGTTTAAGAATCAAATCTTGTTTGGGAATGTTTTTTAACGAAAATTCTAAATCTCTCTGACGTTTATATCCAGTATTACCTAAGGTTGCACCGATATAAGTGTTTAGATTTCCAACTATATGCAAGCAAAGATTACCAGCCGAATTTGTAATTTGTTTATCGGTATTCCAAATGCTTTTTTCGGTTTTGTAGGCTTCAATTTCCGATTTCAATCGAGTTAAGTCACGATTAAAGAGTTGAATTAGAGTGTTTAGTATCAAAATGTGTTTTTTTATATTTTTTTAAAGAAATTAATGCATTTTCATGGATTTTTTTCTGCATAAATCCCGTCCAACCAAAAAGAAAACCCTTTAAGCCAAGTGCTTGGGTGGCCCATTTCCATATATCAAAGTCATCGGTATGTTTGATAATTAAACCGTCTTTGAAATGAAAATTAGCATATATTTTATTGATTACCTTTCTTTTACGAGGACCGTAATTATAAGTAGCAATCCATGTGGCTGAACCTAAAAAATTATCAGCTTTTACATTAGATAATTCAATCTTTAGGTTACCTTGGCTTTTTTCAGCTAACATCGACCACATGCATAATACATCTTTGCCATGTAACAAACCAAAAATAGGGTCTCGAAATCTAATTATTGAATCATAACAGCTAAACATAATTTCGGTATCTGCATTAGCAAATGCAGTATAAAACTTGTGTATTGTTTTTTCGTTTGGAGTCATTTATTTCTAGATAAGGGATAGTAAAAATAGTGTTTTATTTTATTGAAGTTAATTTTTAGTTGTTTTATTGTAAAAATTATATTCATTAATTAAAATAGACGGTTTCATAATTGAATCATAATTTATATTATGTAAAATAGAATTATTAAGAACACCTCTTATTCCCATATATAATAAGAAATGATTAAAATGAATTAAATAAGCCAAATATATCTTGTATGACAGTAAAAAGATTATTATTTTTCAGATATTCGGATTAAATGAATTGAAAAAAAATATTTTAATAAAAGAATTAGAATCAATTCACCAGATATGATTTTGACTATTAATTTTATTAATTTTGCTTAACAGAACTTTCAAAAACTATGAATTCAATTGCTACTCAAATTGCAGATTTTTTAAAAGAATACACGCCCTTTAATCATTTAACTGTTGCAGAATTATCAGAGATTGCATCGAGTATTCGCGTTCTAAATTTAGAAAAAAACAAAACAATTTTCAAAATAAACGATCCACTACACGATAGCTTTTATGTAGTAGCGTCTGGATTGATAAATCTTTATATTATTTCGGATGCAGAAGAAACAATTCTAGATAAATGTCATCAAGGAACTATCTTTGGTTTACGTCCGTTTTTTGCTAAAAACAATTATATGATGACAGCAAAAGCGCGTGAAGAAAGTGTTGTTTATGCTATACCAATTGCTGTTTTTAGACCATTTGTAGCTAATAATTCGGATGTATTAAATCAATTGTTAGAAAGTTTCGCAATTGACAAACGTAATACAAAGGATAAAAAAAATTACGAAAGTAACTTAATCTCCGAAAATGCTTTTTTTACAGGACAACAGTCGGGAATGCAATTTTTTCAAAATTTAACTTTCAACACTTCTCCTCTATTAACTAATGGTAATACTGTTATTAAAGAAGTAGCACAACTGATGGCAGAAATGAGAGTGAATAATGCGATTGTATGCGAGAATAATATTCCTGTTGGTATTGTCACAGATAAAGACATGACTTCTAAAATTGCTACGGGGCGTTTTCCTATTACTGATACTGCCGATGCCATAATGTCTTGGCCTGTGATTACCGTGACAGAAAATGTTTCTCTTGCTGAAGCTCAATTATTAATGCTTAAGAATAATGTTGCTCATTTATGTGTTACAGTTGATGGTTCTGATAAAACAGAAATTAAGGGTGTTATTTCTGAGCATGATTTAATTTTGGCTCAAGCCAATAATCCAGGTGTATTGGTAAAAGAAATCAAACGTTCTCAATCAGCTGGTGAATTAAAACAAATTCGTTTGCGTTTGGCCGATATTATTCAATCATCTATTCAAAAAAACATTCCTTTAACCCACGTTTCAAATATTGCAAGTGAGGTTAATTTTGCTATTCTGAGAAGAGCCGTTGAGCAGTCTATTTTAGAATTAGGCTCCCCTCCTGCTCGTTTTGCTTGGTTAAGTATTGGTAGTCAAGCGAGAAAAGAACAGTTGTTGTTTACAGATCAAGATAGTTACTTAGTTTTTGAGGATGTGGCTCCAGAAAAATTTAGAGACATCAAAGATTACTTTTTGAAGTTAGCCCAAAAAACAACATTAAAGCTTGAAAAAGTAGGCTATTCTTTGTGTCCAAATGGGCATATGGCTAGTAATATGATTTGGTGTAAATCATTGTCTGACTGGTTAAAACAGTATGACACTTGGATGAGAACTCCAGGAGATAATAAAAACGAATTGAGCAGTATCTTTTTTGATTACGAAATTGTTTTTGGTGACCAAAGAATTGAAGATGCTATAAATACGATTGTTTTTGAAAATGCAAGTAACAATCCTTTATTCTACGATTTTCTAGGTAATGATTGTTTGCGTAAAAATGCTCCTTTGAGTTTCTTTAAGAAATTTATTGTGGAAGAAGATGGTCCTCACAAAGATAAATTTGATATCAAAACCCGTGCATTGATGCCACTTATTGATGGAGCACGTTTGTTTACACTTAGTTATGGTATCAAAGGAATCAACAATACCTACATCCGATTCAAACAATTGGCGATAACAGATCCAAAGCATTCTGAAATTTATCTTGATTGTGCTGACGCTTTTTTAACCTTAACTAAATTTAGAACTTTAGAAGGGATTAAAAACGATGATTCTGGACAATATATTAATATTGAAGAATTGACTAAAATTGATCGTGAAAAGCTTAAAAATGCACTCTTGCCAATGAAAGAATTGGAAGATTTGATTAAAAATAAATTTCAATTAACTCATTTTTCTTAATTATGTTAGATTGGTTAAAAAGCATGAATAAAGTTTATCCAGAATTCTGGAAGACTTATTTATCGACATTCAATAAAAAATCCAAAAGATATGTAATTCTTTCAACTGAAACTACAGGAGAAAATTTATATAAAGATGTGATTTTGACTTTTGGTGCATTCTCAGTAATAGATGATAGTATTCATATTGGTGATAATTTTGAAGCTGTTTTGATGCAATACAAATATTTTCATGATAACAAGCTTCCTTTTGATTTTATCGTTGAAAGTAAGTTGAAAAAAATGGGAGAACCTGACGCTATCAAAGCCTTTATTGATTATTTAGGAAATGCCATTTTAGTAGGACACAATATCAATTTTCATGTGGAAATGATTAATGCTGCGTTAGAACGCTTAGAATGTGGTCATTTGAAAAATGAAGCTCTGGACATCAATATTATGCATCAAAAATTGGTCGAGATTACAGACCAAGATTTTAGTTTGGATGAGTTGTTTGCGATTTATAAAATTAATAACGAAGAAAAAGGTTCTGCTCCAGATACCGCTTATAAAATGGCATTATTATTTTTAAAATTAAAATCTAGATTAGGTCTTAAGTAAAGCACATAATTGAAACTAAGGCTAATGCAGCAATAAAAAACCATAGCAACACACCTTGGAGTAAAGGTTTAAAACCTACTGAGCGTAAGACATTAAAATTCAAACCTGACCCTATTAAAAATAAGGTTATTGTCAAACCAACTTTAGCAACAACAACTATTTTTGGAGCAAACAAAGCAATTTCAGGCAGATAGGTATTTAAAAGCATGGCTAAAATAAAGAATCCAATGAAATATGGGATTTTAATTTTGCTAGACTTGTTTTTAAAAAGTATCGTGGTCAACAAAGCTACTGGTATAATCCATAATGCCCTAGCCAATTTAACCGTAGTAGCTACTTCTAATGCCTCATGACCAAATTTATTTGCAGCGCCTACCACAGAACTCGTGTCGTGAATGGCAATAGCGCACCATAAACCAAATTCTTGCTGTGTTAGGCTAAGCCAATGACCAACAGAGGGAAAAAGAAAAAGAGCGATAGAATTTAAAATAAAAATCACTCCCAAAGCTACAGAGGTTTGTTTTTCATCTGACTTAATGATGGGTGCAATGGCCGCAATGGCGCTGCCTCCACAAATTGCTGTTCCACACGAAATCAAATGTGACGTTTTCTTTTCGATAGACAACCATCTACCAATGAGGTATCCAAAACCAATGGTAGCAACGATAGAGCTAATAGTAAACAGAAAACTAGTTGAACCAATGGCTAAAGCGTTCAACGCATTCATCCCAAAACCTAAACCGACTACTGAAAATTGCAATAAATACCGAATTGCGATATGATTAAAAGGCAAAAAAGGGTGTCCAGAAAGATTGGCTACTACTAAACCTAACAATAAAGCTACTGGAGGGGAAACTTTAGCAAATACACACGTAAGCAGTAACAGTATAAAAAATATTTTTTGAACTGTCTTATTAGATTCTAAAAATGAAAATAGAGTTAGTATTTTTTTCAACCTATAATTTTAAATGATTACAACAAACCATTGTATTTTCGAACAAACCATTCAACCGAAAGAAATCCAGCAATCATTATCAATAACCAATACCATTCAATTAAAGGCGAACGGTTAATTTTGTTTTTTTGAATGGTTTTATAATTTTCATCATTAACCAAAGTATGAATCAATTCACTAATTTGATTAGGATAATAAACCTTCCCTCCTGTTTGAGTTGCTAATTGATTTAATTTTTCATTATCTGGATTTACAAATTGTTTTTCGATCTCAAAATCTAAAACCTCAAATTTGCCTGAATAATTACTATTTGAGTTTAATTCCTTAACAGTAAAAGTATAATTACCCGCTCCAAGTCCGTCTAGGTTTACTTTATAGGCATTGTTCGTTTTTAATAAATCGTAGTTTTTAGTTTGCTTGGTTTTGTTATTGCTAACTGAAATAGTTAGATGCGCTTTTTCGTCAAACTCATAATTTTTATTAAAATATTGAGCTGAAATTTCAATTCCTTCACCTGAATTATAAAAGTTTTCATGTTGGACAACTAATGATTTCTTAGTGTTGTTAGAGGCTAGAAACTGAATGGTTTTATCTATAAAAACATCATATCTATCAGCCGACTGATTGTCAATGGTATTTGTCAAACGCCATTTCCAGCTATTTTCTCCAAACAAAAACGCCATTCGTTTTCCTTGATTTTCGGTAAAAGATAACAAAGGCGCATTGGTATCAATATTTCTAATTTTTGACGAAAGTAAAACAGCAATATTTCCTTTGGTTGTAATTTTTCCAAAAGGATTTTCTAGTGGTGGTAAATTTTCGAAGCCAATATTTTCAATTGCAAAGTTGTTAAACTGCGGATTAAATCCAGCCAAATAATCCTCTTGCTGATTGCTCATTTTGAAATCAAAAAAGTCTTGTTGTTGGTTCAAAAAATTAAAATCTGTATGCATTCCAGTAATAATAAAACTGTTGATACCTGACAATTTACTTTTTTCGAAAACACTTTTAAATTCGGATGTTGGTTGGTAAAACATTACAACAGATATATCTTCTAATGTTTTGATATCATTAGGTTTAACGATTGTTACTTTACGTTGTTGATTAGATTCAATCGCTCTTTTTAACGCACCAATATCAGGATGCGAAATTGCAGAAACAATTGCAATACTTGTTTTTTGATCGATAATTTCAACAGCAAAATTCTTTGTGTTATTGTATATGTTTTTTTCTTTTTCTACAGAAGTGATCGTTGCTTTATAAACTTGTGTCCCTACTCTATCAGCAGGCAAAAGTACATTGATCACAGCTGTCTTTTTTGTAGAAGAAAAGGAAACGGTTTGCTTAACGAGTATCGAATTTCCATTTCGAATAGAAAATTCTGCTTGCACGTTTTTAGTTCCTGAATAACCAAGAAAAACTTCAACGGGGAACTTATTCTTAAAAAAAGCATACTTGTTTACATTTAGCTGATTAATCTTTAAATCCAAGACTTTGGTTGTGTCACCAATAACAACGGGAAAAATTGAATTTTCACTACCGAAACTATATACATAATCATTTCCTGAAGTTTGATTACCATCAGTGATAAGTACTGTTGGGTAGTTCTGGTTGCGATTGGTGTTCTTTAGATTTTTTGCGACAGCATCCAAATTGGTTTGAGTTCCTTTAAAATCAAAACTTTCAGAAAACAAACAATCTGCATCAAATTGAAGAGATTGAATGGTATACTTTTCTTGTAAATCTTTATTGCTAACCAAAGAGCGATAGGTATCTAAACTTGCTTTGGAGCCGTTTAAATGAGTTATAGAGCTAGAATTATCTACAACAACCGCCAATGTTGGTTTTACAATTTCTAAAGTATTCTTGGTAATCATCGGATTGATTAACAATAATAGAATACTAAAAAAAGATAAAAAACGCAAAAAAGCCAAAAACAAATTCAATTTTGAATTGTTCTTGGCTTTATATAGGTATTGAAAATAAGACAAACCACCCGCTACTAACAAAGAAACTAGTATTAATAGAATGGTGCTTGTTGTCATATTTAATTAGTGTTCAATATTCAGTTTTTTAGTGATCAGTAATTCTAGTTAGTGTTCAGTATTAAGATTTTTAGTGATCAGTAGTTTAATTTTAAATCTACATCACAAAACTGCATACTTAAACCTGAATACTGAAAACTTCTTAAGTAAGCATTCCTCCACAAACATTTAATGTTTGTCCAGTTACATATGCACTCATATCTGATGCTAAGAAAAGACAAGCGTTAGCAACATCTTCAGTAGTTCCACCGCGTTTCAACGGAATACCGTCTCTCCATCCTTGAACGACATCTTCGCTTAGTTTAGCAGTCATTTCAGTTTCAATAAATCCAGGTGCAATAGCGTTGCAACGAATGTTACGAGAACCTAACTCTAAAGCTACAGATTTAGTAAAACCAATAACACCCGCTTTTGAAGCTGCATAATTTGTTTGACCAGCGTTACCTTGAACTCCCACAACACTACTCATGTTGATGATAGAGCCAGCACGTTTTTTCAAAAATGTTTTTTGAACCGCTTTAGTCATATTAAATACTGACTTCAAATTTACCGCAATAACATCATCAAAATCAGCTTCTGAAATACGCATTAATAAATTGTCTTTTGTGATTCCGGCGTTGTTGATTAAGATATCAATTGTTCCAAAATCAGCTAAAACAGTATCTATCAAAGTTTGTGCTTCGTTAAAATCAGCTGCATTTGATTTGTATCCTTTAGCTTTGATACCTAAAGCATTCAATTCGTTTTCTAATGCTAAAGCAGATTCAACTGATGAACTGTATGTAAAAGCGACATTAGCTCCGTGTTTTGCAAAAACTTCAGCAACACCTCTTCCAATTCCGCGACTTGCGCCTGTTATTATGGCTACTTTTCCTTCTAGTAATTTCATATTTTGGTATAAGATTTTTTTCGAGTTACAAATATAGATTATTTAGCCATTTTATGAAATTTGTTAAACAAAAAAAGCCTTACAGAAGTAAAGCTTTTTTGAATATTTGTTGGTCTTTCTTAGAAAGCCACGTTCCATCTTGGTAATTTACCATTTGCATCAACATAATTTTGCAAAACCTGCCCTTCAACAGCTGTTGGAATTCCTTTGATTTGGTCATTGAAAGTTTCGAACCAAAGTACTTCTAATCTTTCGATGTTTTCTAATTTCATTTGTGCTGGCCAAGAATATTTTCTTCCTGTTTTTGCAAATTGGTGTCCGTTTACGATTTTATCGTACAAACCTCCATTTTTACTTTTCAAAGAACCATCATTTTGTACTGTTCCAGTAGAACCTACCATGATTAATTCTTTTTCTTCACCATTGATAGCGTTTACAACAAAAACACCGCTTCCTTCAGAAGCATTACACACTTCTTCTAAACTATCTTCAATAGTAAAAGTAAAACTATTGTTATTTTTAAACTTTTCTAATTCTTTGTACATTATTTATATTTTTTGCAAAGGTACTAAGATTTTGAGAAACTTAGCCTTTAAGTTTTTGTTAGAATTTGAAATACCGATTAAAAACGATAAACAATTTCTTTTTTAGGGATAAAAAAGAGTAAAATCATGAAGTTTTATGTTATTCCTTAAGATTTGACCACTTTTCAAAAGTTGTCAAATCTGTTTTGTTCTAAAATAAACATTAATAAGAATCCTAATGTTTCATTCTGAGCCCTGATGGGAGCGGCATCCTTGTGGCGGTGGCGTTTATGCCGCCACAAGATATAGCGGACAGCAGGAACCCAACTTTCCTAAAAACACCGAATGTTCTGCTCCTAAAGCCTTAAATTTAATACAAAAAAAAGCTCCGTCTGTTAGTTCAACAAGACGGAGCTTTTAGTATTTAAATAAAATTAAGGATTAACCCATAATTTCTTTTACTTTTTTACCAATTTCAGCTGGTGAATCAACAACGTGGATTCCGTTGTCTCTCATGATTTGTTTTTTAGCAGCAGCAGTGTCATCAGAACCTCCAACGATAGCTCCAGCGTGCCCCATTGTTCTACCAGCAGGAGCAGTTTCTCCAGCGATAAAACCAATAACTGGTTTACGGTTACCATCAGCTTTGATCCATTTAGCAGCATCAGCTTCTAATTGACCACCAATTTCACCAATCATAATGATACATTCAGTTTCTGGATCGTTCATTAATAATTCAACTGCTTCTTTAGTAGTTGTTCCAATGATTGGATCTCCACCAATTCCGATAGCTGTAGTAATTCCTAAACCTTGTTTTACAACTTGGTCAGCAGCTTCGTAAGTTAAAGTTCCTGATTTAGAAACGATTCCTACAGTTCCTTTTTTGAAAACGAAACCTGGCATGATACCTACTTTAGCTTCTCCTGGAGTGATTACACCTGGACAGTTAGGACCAATTAATCTAGCGTTTCTTTGTTTCACATAATTGTTCGCTTTGATCATATCAGCTACAGGAATTCCCTCAGTGATAGCGATAATTACTTTAATACCTGCATCAGCAGCTTCCATAATAGCATCAGCAGCAAAAGCTGGTGGTACAAAAATAATAGAAGTATCAGCACCTGCTTGTTCAACAGCGTCTTTTACAGTGTTAAATACAGGACGCTCTAAATGTGTAGAACCACCTTTACCTGGAGTTACTCCACCAACAACGTTAGAACCGTATTCAATCATTTGAGAAGCGTGGAATGTACCTTCACTTCCTGTAAATCCTTGAACAATTATTTTGGAATCTTTATTAACTAAAACACTCATGATATATATTTTATGTAGTTTTTAAATTTTGTGTTGCAAAAATATAAAATAGAAAGCACTAATTTGTGTTCTAAATCCGATTTTTTAACACAAAATTTATGGTTTTTGACTAATTTGAAACCCGCGGAATAATTTATCGTCTTTTATTTCCCAGATTACCATAAAATGGCCTATCAACATTTCTTCTCTTGGATTTTCAATCGTTTTCGCAAAATGAGAATAACGCACTGAAACCATGTTATTTTCAGATACGATATGGCTTATTCTTACTTTGGAACGAACATAAGCTTTACTCAATACTTCTGAAAAATTAATTATAGAATCATAATCCAATTGGGTAAATCCTTCACTGTTATTCCAATCAACAATAATTTCAGGATGAATAAATTCTTTGATTACATCAGCGTTAATTAATGCATCTGATTTATAAAAATCAAGAACAATTTTTTTTGAAGACATACTATTGTAATTTAGTTAAAATATCTGGAATTTTTTTAATGTTGGCTAGTTGCTTTAGCTTTTCTCTTGACTCTTGTATAGGAGTTCCAAAATAAGACTTCCCTCCTGCCACGGATTTGGTTACGCCTGTTTGACCAAGAATAACAGCTTTGGTTCCTATTGTAATACCACTGGTAGTACCCACTTGACCCCATAGCGTTACTTCATCTTCAATAATTACGCAACCAGCAATTCCTGTTTGAGAAGCAATTAGACATTTTTTTCCAATAACAGTATCATGACCTACATGCACTTGGTTATCAATTTTAGTTCCTTCGCCGATGGTAGTATCACCTGTAACTCCTTTATCAATAGTGCAAAGTGCACCAATGCCTACGTTGTTTTCGATAACTACTCTTCCGCCAGAGACTAATTGGTCAAAACCTGTTTCTCGTTTTTTGTAATAAAAAGCATCAGCACCTAGAATTGTTCCTGCATGAATAATAACATTATCGCCAATTACAGTATGGTCATAAATGCAAACATTAGCATGAATCAAACAATTTTTACCAATTACAACTTGATTACCAATAAAAACATTAGGTTGAATCATGGTTCCTTCTCCTATTTGAGCTGTAGCTGCAATTGAAACGGAAGCATGCTGGAAAGGCTTGAAATGTTGGGTCAATTTATTGAAATCCCTAAATGGATCATCAGAAATCAACAATGCTTTGCCTTCTGGACAAGCTACTTTTTTGTTTATTAAAACAATAGTAGCTGCCGAATTTAAGGCTTTATCATAATATTTAGGATGATCTACAAAAACAATATCGCCTTTTTCAACGACATGGATTTCATTCATTCCTAAAACTGGAAAATTTTCATCACCAATAAATTCGCATTGCAATAAATTGGCTATCTCTTGTAAAGAGTGAATTTGTGGGAATTTCATAGCTTATTATTCGTTTTTAGTCTCCGTTTTCAGTCTCTGTTTTCAATCTTTAATAACCATTGTTAACAGCGACTGAAAACTAAAAACTTATAAAAAACTACTCTTTTACACGCTCCATATAAGAACCTGAAGCGGTATCAATTTTGATTTTATCACCTTCGTTGATAAACAAAGGAACGTTTACTGTTGCTCCTGTTTCTACTGTTGCAGGTTTAGTCGCATTAGTAGCTGTGTTTCCTTTTAAACCTGGCTCTGTATAGGTTACTTCAAGAACTACTGATGGTGCCATATCAACTGATAAAGGTAAATCTGTTTCAGTATTGATTTGAATCATTACATTTTCACCTTCTTTCAACAAATCTGGTGAATCCAAAACATTTCTGTTTAAAGTAATTTGTTCGAAAGTTTCAGCATTCATAAAGTGAAAATCATTTCCTTCTGGGTATAAAAACTGAAAAGTATGTGTTTCAACTCTTACAACATCAATTTTATGACCTGCAGAAAAGGTATTATCTAATACTTTTCCGTTTGTCAATGATTTCAATTTAGTTCTCACAAATGCAGGTCCTTTTCCTGGTTTTACATGAAGAAATTCAATGATTTTATAAATATCGTGATTGTGTTTAATGCAAAGTCCGTTTTTAATATCTGATGTAGATGCCATTGTGTTTTTATTTAATATTTTGTTTCATATTTTAATAGCTTATTTGTTTTTCGACTAAGCGATTAAAACATTTAAACAATTAAACTTTTATTTAATAATTCCCTGAATACCCTTTCATAACGCCTCGTGAAGAGTTACGGATAAAGTCTAAAATTTCGTCACGTTCTGGAGTTGCTTCCATTTCTGCTTCGATAATCCCTATTGCTTGTGTTGTATTGTAATTTTTTTGGTAAAGAATTCGGTAAATATCTTGAATTTCTCTAATTTTTTCAGTGGTAAAACCTCTTCTTCTAAGACCAACAGAATTGATTCCTACATAAGACAAAGGTTCTTTGGCTGCTTTAGTATAAGGAGGAACGTCTTTACGTAGTAAAGAACCACCTGAAATCATAGCATGGTCTCCAATACTAATAAATTGATGTACGGCAGACAATCCACCGATTACGGCATAATTACCTACTGTAACATGACCTCCTAATAAAACACCATTTACAATAATGGCATTATCACCTACATGACAATCGTGAGCAATATGCGCTGCAGCCATGATTAAACAGTTATTCCCTATGGTTGTTTGACCTGAAGCTATTGTACCTCTATTGATTGTAACACATTCTCTGATGGTACAATTATCACCAATGATTGCTAAAGAATCTTCTCCACCAAATTTTAAATCTTGAGGAACTGCAGAAATTACTGCTCCTGGAAAAATATTACAATTTTTCCCTATTCTAGCACCCTCCATGATAGTTACATTAGAGCCAATCCACGTTCCATCACCAATAACGACATTATTATGAATGGTTGTAAAAGGCTCGATAACTACATTTTTGGCTATTTTAGCGCCCGGATGAACATATGCTAATGGTTGATTCATCTATTTCTTGTTTATTCGTTTAATCGTTTAATTAGCTCTTTGTTTTTATAACAAATAAACAATTAAACGAATCAATATAATTTATTGTTTTTTAGCTATTTGTGCCATTAATTCTGCTTCTGCAACTAATCTACCGTTAGCATAAGCATTCGCTTGCATATGACAAATTCCTCTTCTGATAGGAGTAATCAAATCGCACTTAAATATTAAGGTATCACCTGGTAATACTTTTTGTTTGAATTTAACATTATCCATTTTCATGAAATAAGTCAAATAATTTTCAGGGTCTGGTACCGTGCTTAATACTAAAATCCCTCCTGTTTGAGCCATAGCCTCAACAATTAAAACCCCTGGCATTACTGGAGCTCCTGGAAAATGTCCTACAAAGAAACTTTCGTTCATTGTAACATTTTTCATTCCTACAATATGACTTTCAGACATTTCGATAATTCTATCAATCAATAAAAATGGAGGCCTATGAGGTAAAACCGACATGATTTTATGAATATCCATCAAAGGCTCTTGATTCAAATCATAAGTTGGAACAAAATTTCTTTGCTCAATTTTGATGATTTTAGCCATTTTTTTGGCAAATTGAGTATTTACAAAATGCCCTGGTTTGTTAGCTATAATTTTACCTTGAATTTTAGTTCCAATCAAAGCCAAATCCCCTACTACATCCAATAATTTATGTCTTGCTGCTTCGTTAGGATAATGTAAGTTTAGATTATCTAAAATACCATTAGGCTTAACAGCTAAGGTATCTTTACCAAAAGCTACTTTTAAATTAGCCATTGTTGAATCTGAGATATCTTTATCTACATAAACAATAGCATTATTTAAATCTCCACCTTTAATCAAACCATTTTCTAATAATGATTCTAATTCGTGTAAGAAACTAAAGGTTCTTGAATTAGCAATTTCAGATTTAAAATCGGAAATATTTTTAAGAGTAGCATTTTGTGTTCCTAGAATTTTGGTTCCAAAATCTACCATAGTCGTTACACTATAAGAATCGCTTGGCATTACAAGGATTTCACTGCCACTTTCTTCATCAGTAAAAGAAATAACTTCTTTCACTACATAAACATTTCGCTTGGCATTTTGTTCTTCAATTTCGGCTTTTTCAAGAGCTTCAACAAAATATTTAGAAGACCCATCCATGATAGGTAATTCAGATGCATTTAGTTCGATGATCACATTGTCTAAATCACATCCTTCCAATGCTGCTAAAACATGTTCTGGAGTTTGAATTTTTACACCTAATTTTTCTAAATTAGTTCCTCTTTGTGTATTTACAACATAATTTGCATCTGCTTCAACAACAGGATGCCCTTCTAAGTCAACTCTAACAAAAGTAAAACCATTATTTACTGGAGCAGGCTTAAAAGTCATTTTTACTTCTTTACCCGTATGCAATCCAACTCCAGTAAGAGATACTTCTGTTTTGATGGTCTTCTGTTTAACCATTGTTTCCGTTTTTATTGTTTAATATTTGTTTCTTTAACTCTTCTATTTCTGTAATTATCTTTGGTAAGTTCTTGAAATGAACGTACGATTTACTAAAGTCGTTGTATCCAAAAGTAGGACTTCCTTGCAAAACTTCATTATCTTTAATATTGCGACCAACACCCGATTGTGCTTGAATACGAACATGATTACCAATGGTCAAATGCCCTGCAATACCTACCTGTCCTCCTATCATACCGTTCTTACCAACTTTGGTAGAACCAGCAATACCTGTTTGTGCTGCAATTACAGTATTCTCCCCTATTTCAACGTTATGAGCAATTTGAATTTGGTTGTCTAACTTAACACCTTTACGAATGATTGTAGATCCCATCGTCGCTCTGTCGATAGTTGTACAAGACCCAATATCAACATTATCTTCAATTACGACATTTCCAATTTGTGGAATTTTTTTGAATGTGCCATCAGCATTAGGAGCATAACCAAAACCATCCGAACCAATAATGGTTCCTGAATGTATCGTGCAATTATTCCCTATAATGGTTTCAGAATAAACTTTAGCACCTGCAAAAATGGTAACATTATCACCAATTTTTACATTATCGCCCACGAAGCAATTAGGATAAATTTTCACATTATCACCAATCTTTACATTTGTGCCTATATATGAAAAACTTCCTAAATAAAAATTCTCTCCGTAAGTAGCACTCTCTGCGATTACAGTATGCTGTTCGATTCCGTTTTTATGTCCTTTTACTTGGTCATAAAATTCTAGTAGCTTTGAAAATGATAAATAAGCATCTTCAACTTTAATTAAGGTAGTTTTAATTTCAGATTCAGGTACAAAAGTTTTGTTAACAATTGTAATAGTTGCTTCTGTAGTATAAATATAATTATTGTATTTGGGATTCGATAAAAACGTCAAAGAACCATCTTTTCCCTCTTCAATTTTAGATAACTGGAAAACTTCAGCATTGGGATTACCAACTACTTCTCCTTCTAAAATTCCCGCTATTTGTTCTGCTGTAAATTTCATCTTGTTTAAATTATTTTTTTAAAACTTATAAAATGAACTTCCTTGATTGAAACTCATCTATACTTTTAAAAAAATGACTATCTCCTTTCATTTCGACAAAAATATAAAAAAATTGATGTTAATTCTTTATTTGTTCGAGATGTTTTGGGAAACAAATATAGTACTTAGTTACTGATTTTGATAAAGATTTTAAATTCAGTTGGTCTGGAGATTCAAATACATCCTCAACAGAACGGTCTTTTTTAAGTATTCGAATGGGTTCTGCTTCTATACTATAGGCTTGATTTTTTATTTTTCCTTTAAAAATAAAATAATTTGTTTCTTGTAGACTTAGGTTGTTTTCTTGAGCAAATTTTTCTTTCAAGATGTCCAAATCATCAATTGTAGGTTTATCAGATGACAATTTAATTTTTAATAAATCTCGATTGATAATCATTTTACTCAAAGACGATAAAATATAATCATCATTATTTTGCCAAGTTTTTAAGGCGCTAATAATGTCAAAATCATCTAATTGCGAAAACAAATCTAAATTTTTAGCATCAAAACTTTCAAGCGAAATTTTATTTTGCATAAAAAATTGCAAAGGTTCACTACAAGTCAGTTGAATCCCTTTATTGGTTAATTCTTTGGCTCTTTTTAAAACTTTTGTCAAAATTAACTCGGCAACTAAACTTGTTTTGTGTAGGTAGGCTTGCCAATACATTAATCTTCTAGACATTAAGAATTTTTCTATCGAATAAATTCCTTTTTCTTCAATTACCAATACATCATCCACCACATTCATCATCTGAATCAAACGCTCCGAATTGACATTTCCTTCAGCTACTCCCGAATAAAAACTATCGCGTTTCAAATAATCCATTCGGTCCATATCCAGTTGACTTGATATCAGTTGCAACATAAAAGTACGATGGTATTCTCCTTTAAAAACTTTGATAGCTAAATTCAATTTCCCTTCAAATTCTACGTTTAATTGTTCCATAAAAAACAAGGAAATTTCCTCATGATGAACGTCTTCTACAATGCTTTTCTCCATTGTATGCGAAAAAGGACCGTGACCAATATCATGCAACAAAATAGCAATATACAAAGCATTTTCTTCTTCTTCAGATATGGTTACTTCTTTAAAACGCAACACATCAACAGCTTTTTGCATTAAGTGTAAACAGCCTAAAGCATGGTGAAAACGAGTATGATTGGCACCAGGATAGACTAAATAAGACAACCCCATTTGTGTAATACGTCTCAAACGCTGAAAATAGGGATGTTGAATTAAATCATAAATTAATGCGTTTGGAATAGTTATGAACCCATAAATTGGATCATTGAATATTTTCAGTTTATTGATTTGACTCACTATGACTTTTTTTAAGGTCAACAAATATAGGGAAATTTGGTTTTAAAAACCGTAGCCTATAAATCTGTTTTTAATTATTTACACCTCATTAATTTTCCAATTTGGGGCTTCATTATAATCAAAACAAACGTTTAACAAAAATTTAAGTTCGGTTAGTTCGGTAATTACCGAACCTGTTGTAATTTTGCAAAATAAAAATACTAAACATGAGTATAGAAAACGATAGACTAGAGATTATCGAAATGTTTGGAAATCATTTTGAGAAATTATACAACATCCCTCCTCTTGCGGCGAGAATATTAGGAACACTAATCATTGATGGCTGTAAGACAGGCTTAACATTTGAATCTTTGTTAGAGAAAATGGGAGCTAGTAAAAGTTCTATATCTACCAATTTGAACTTATTACTTAAGATGGACAAGATTTCGTATATCACCAAAGCAGGTGATAGAAAAAAATATTTTAAACCTGCAGACCTAAGTGAGCGATTAGATAATTACTTAAAACTAGTCGACTCTGAGCAGCTTATTATGGATAGAATAGTTGATTACAGAGAAAAAACAGCTTCATGTCCCGAAGAAATATGCAACCTACAGAATGTAAAAGCATATAGAGAACATGTTGGTGAAGTAAAAAAACTATTTCTCAAGACCATTAACGAATTTAAAAGAATAGAAAGTCAAAATAAATCCAATAAATAATTCCCAGATGAAAAAGAGATATTTCATAACTGCAATCATAGTGTCTATCAGTTTATTGTCATGCAATCAAAAAAAGGCGGAACAAGCAGCTCCTCAAGCAATGCCATATAAAGTAGTGCAGCTTTCCAATTCAAATACTACCCTACTAGCGGAATACCCAGCTACTTTAGAAGGAATTACGGATATTGATATTCGTGCCAAAGTTGATGGTTATATTGAAAAAATATACGTTCAAGAAGGTCAGGAAGTAAAAAAAGGGCAACTGCTTTTTAAACTTGAAACTCAAACTGCTAACCAAGAAGCTGCCGCAGCCAAAGCAAAAGTAGCAGCGGCTCAAGTTGAAGTAAATCGTTTGAAGCCATTAGTAGAACGCAATATCATTAGTGATGTCCAACTCGAAACTGCAAAAGCAAATTTGGCAAGTGCAAAAAGTACCTACCAAGGTATTCTAGCCAAAATCAATTATGCTTCTATCAAAAGTCCGGTGAACGGAATCGTGGGTACTTTACCATTAAGAATAGGAAGTTATGTGAGTAGTCAAACGGCTGAACCTCTAACACGTATTTCTGATGTTAGCACTATTTATGCTTATTTCTCAGTAAATGAAAAGCAACAATTAGACATCATGATGAATGCAGAAGGGAAAACATTTCAACAAAAGATTGCTAATATGCCAGCTGTAAATTTGGTTTTAAGCAACGGAATGGTGTATGAACAAAAAGGGAAAATTGAAACTTTCAGCGGACAAGCCAATACGCAAACGGGATCTTTCAATGTAAGAGCGAGTTTCTCAAATGCCAATAAATTATTGCGTTCAGGAGGAAGTGCAACGGTACAGGTTCCAACTGATTTAAAAGATGTTATTGTTATCCCACAAAATGCTACTTTAGAATTACAAGACAAACGCATTGTCCTTATTGCTGATAAGGAAAATAAGGTAAAATCTATTCCAGTCGAAGTGCGTGCCATTCCTGGAGGACAGTTTTTTGTAGTGGATAAAGGATTAAATGTCAATGACAAAATTCTTATTGAAGGTGTGGGAATCGTTTCGGAAGGGACTCCTATAGTACCAGAATTAGTTGATTATGCTACCGTAATCAATCCTGAAAAAATCAAATCAACTAATTAATTTTAGAAAAATAACAGCTTATGTTTTCAAAATTTATTGACAGACCCGTATTGTCAACGGTGATTTCTATTATCATCGTTATTTTGGGAGTTTTAGGGCTAATTGCCCTGCCCGTTTCCCAATATCCAGAAATAGCCCCTCCTACCGTAACAGTTTCAGCAAACTACCAAGGTGCTAGTGCCGAGGTGGTAATGAACTCGGTAGTAATACCTTTGGAAGAACAAATTAATGGCGTTGAAGACATGGCATACATGACTTCGACATCTAATAATGACGGTTCAGCTTCTATAAATATTTACTTTAAATTGGGTACCAATCCTGATTTGGCTGCGGTAAACGTACAAAATCGTGTGTCACGTGCCACTTCGTTATTACCAAAAGAAGTAACTCAAGCAGGGGTTACCACCTCCAAAAGACAAAGTGATAATATCTTGATTTTATCGTTGTATAGCGAGAATCCTGAATACGACATTACATTCCTTCAAAACTACGCCAACATTAATATTTTACCAAAAATTAAACGTGTTCCAGGTGTTGGAGATGCTGTTATTTTTGGTCAAAGAGATTATTCGATGCGTATTTGGTTAAAACCTGATGTTATGGGCGCTTATGGATTAGTGCCTTCGGATATTTCAAACTTATTGGCTGAACAAAATATTGAAGCTGCTCCTGGGCAATTAGGGGAAGATAGCAATCAATCTTTTCAATATACTTTAAAATACAAAGGGCGTCTACAAAACACCAAAGAATTTGAAGATATAGTAGTACGTTCTACTCCAAATGGTGAAGTTCTAAAACTAGGTGATGTTGCTCGAATCGAATTAGGGGCCGTAAATTATGCGAGTAATTCGTATACTAACGGAAACCAATCTATTGCGATTGCCATTGCACAAACTGCCGGTTCTAATGCACAAGAAGTAATTGAAGGCTCCATAAAAGTTTTGGATAAATCAGCGATTAATTTCCCTAAAGGAGTGAAATATGTGACTTTGATTAATGCCAATGATTTCTTGAGTGAGTCTATTACAAAAGTTATTCATACTTTAATTGAAGCGTTCCTATTGGTGTTTATAGTGGTATTTATCTTTTTACAAGATTGGAGGTCAACACTTATTCCTGCTATTTCTGTACCAGTTGCTATTATTGGAACCTTCTTTTTCTTGAGTTTATTTGGTTTTACCATCAACTTGTTAACCTTGTTTGCTTTGGTACTCGCGGTCGGAATTGTGGTTGATGATGCCATTGTAGTCGTCGAGGCTGTTCATGCCAAGATGGAAGCTGGTGAACATGATCCTAAAAAAGCTGCACACAGTGCCATGAGTGATATTAGTAGTGCTATTATTTCTATCACATTAGTCATGTCGGCGGTATTTATTCCAGTTTCGTTTATTAGTGGTTCATCAGGAGTTTTTTATAAGCAATTTGGATTAACCTTAGCGGTATCTATTGTATTATCTGCAATTAACGCCTTGACACTTTCACCTGCACTATGCGCTATTTTCTTAAAAGAGCACGGAACAGGAAAGAAACGTGGCTTCTTGGAGCGTTTTTATACTGCTTTTAATGCTGGTTTTGAAAACACTACCGGAAAATACAAAAGATCAGTTGAGTTTTTGGTAAAACGCAAATGGATAGCATTTTTAGGAATAGCCGTATTTTCAGGGATTTTCATTTTGCTACTAAATATTACACCAAAAGCATTTGTACCTAGTGAAGATACTGGAGCTATTCTATCGGATGTTTCGCTTCCACCGGGAACTTCTTTACAGCGAACAGAGGAAATATTAGTCCAAATTCAAGATAAAGTAAAAGATATTCCAGAAATCAAAGAAGTACTTCGTATTTCTGGACGTAGTTTAATAAGTGGAACTGGAAGTAATTACGGGATGGTAATTGTAAAATTAAAACCATGGGCCGAACGTAAAGGCGATAATCAAGAAGTAACTGCGGTTGTACAAGAATTGTTCAAACGTGCTGCTACGGTTAAGGATGCCAAAGTATTGTTTTTTGCTCGTCCTACCTTAGTTGGTTTTGGTTACAGTAATGGATTCGAATTCCAATTGCAAGATCAAAAAGGGGGAACAATAACAGAATTAGAAGCGGTGAAAACCAAATTCTTAGCGGACTTAAATAGCCGCCCTGAAATTAAATATGCAGCAACATCCTTCTCACCCAATTTTCCACAATATCGTATTGATTTGAATGTAGCGGCCATCAAAAAATCAGGTTTAACTGTAACCGATGTTTTGGGAACCATGCAAGGGTATTATGGAGGAGTTTATGCATCCAACTTTAATAAATTTGGAAAACAATACCGTGTGGTGTATCAATCAGAACCACAGTTCAGAAGTAATCCTGAATCTTTGAACAAAGTATTAGTTCGAAATAGCAGCGGACAAATGGCCCCAATTTCACAATTTGTGACATTAGAAAAAGTATTTGGGCCACAAGCTATAGATCGTTTTAACTTGTTTACTTCGGTAAAAGTTACAGGAGCACCAAACGAAGGATTTAGTTCAGGTGACGCTATTAAAGCGGTACAAGAAGTAGCAAGTCAATCCCTGCCTTTGGGTTATGGATATGAATTCTCAGGAATGACTCGTGAAGAAATTAGTGCAGGTGGACAAACTATCTATATTTTCTTATTGTGCTTGATATTTGTTTATTTCTTATTAGCCGCACAATATGAAAGTTACATCTTACCTTTTGCAGTATTACTTTCATTACCAATTGGTTTAGCGGGAGCGTATATTTTTGCTTATCTATTCAAAGTGAGTAACAATATTTACCTCCAGATTACATTGATTATGTTGATTGGACTACTCGCTAAGAATGCCATTTTGATAGTCGAATTTGCGGCC
This sequence comes from Flavobacterium sp. NG2, assembly GCF_034119845.1. Lineage (NCBI taxonomy): Bacteria > Pseudomonadati > Bacteroidota > Flavobacteriia > Flavobacteriales > Flavobacteriaceae > Flavobacterium > Flavobacterium sp. NG2. Next base: position 2,954,848 of record NZ_CP139420.1, read on the forward strand.
GATGCGAGACGAAAAGGACTCAGCGTAACCCAAGCTGCCATCAAAGGAGCGGTTGCCCGTTTACGTCCTATTTTGATGACCTCATTTGCATTTATCTTTGGATTATTGCCATTGATGTTAGCGCAAGGTGCAGGAGCGATTGGAAATAAAGCAATTGGAACTGGAGCCATTGGAGGAATGTTAATTGGTACGATTTTAGGAGTATTTGTCGTTCCTATTTTGTTTATCGTTTTCCAAAATTTACAGGAAAAAGTTTCCATCAAACCATTGCCTACGCCACAAGAATCAGATGTTCAATCTTTAGCCGAAAAAAATGAAAAATAAAATATATAAAATTGGGATACTCGTTGGTACAGCTACTTTAATGCAAGCCTGTTTTGTAGCCAAAGATTACAAGCGACCAGAAGTAAAAACAGAAAATTTATACCGTACGGAAACCGTTTCCACAGACAGTCTTTCATTGGCAAATCTGAGTTGGGACCGCATTTTTACCGACCCTATTTTGCAAGGCTATATCAAAAAAGGATTGGAAAACAATTTGGATATCCGCATTGCTATGCAAAATTTGGAAGCTGCCCAAGCTACCATGTTACAAGGAAAAGCAGGCTACTTCCCTACTTTAACAACAACAACGGATTGGACACATCAAGAATTGTCAAAAAACAGTCAGATTGGTGCCATTGTGAACAACAGAACCGTAGATCAATTTCAATTGTTAGGGAACCTAAGTTGGGAAGCTGATATCTGGGGAAAAATAAGAAGCAACAAGCGTGGCGCTCAAGCGGCGTATTTGCAAACCAATGCCGCTAATCAAGCGATAAAAACACAATTGATTGCAGCCATCGCTTCGACTTATTTTCAATTATTAGCCGTTGACGAGCAAATTAAAGTAGCCGAGGAAACCTTGATTAACAGAGACAAAAGCATCGAGACGATTCTGGCTTTGAAAAAAGCGGGAAATGTTACTGAGGTTGGTGTTAAGCAAACCGAAGCACAAAAATACGCGACCCAATTAATCATCGCCGATTTAAAGAACAACACTATTTTGTTAGAGAACACATTAAGTGTCCTTTTAGGTCAAGCACCTACAAAAATAGAACGTTCTAGTTTTGATACTCAAAAACTACAACCTGCTATTAGCTTGGGAGTACCGGCAAGTTTGCTTCGTAACCGTCCAGACGTAATTGCTGCCGAATACAATTTGATTACTAATTTCGAGATGACCAATGTAGCCAAAAGTAGTTTTTATCCAAGCTTAAAAGTAACCGCTACAGGAGGTTTTCAAAGTATCGACATCCGAAAATGGTTGAGCGCCAACTCCATTTTTACCAATATTGTTACCGGTTTGACACAACCTATCTTTAACCAAAGACAGATTAAAACCAAGTACGAAATTGCACAGGCTAATCAAGAAAAAGCCTTTTTACAATTTGAGCAGTCGCTATTGACAGCAGGCAAAGAAGTTTCGGATGCTTTGGCACAATACAAAAACGAAACCTATAAAATTTCGGTTAGAGAAAAACAGGTCGAAGCTTTGACAAAGGCTTCTTCATTCTCAGATGAGTTACTGACGTATGGTTTAGCCAATTATTTAGAGGTCTTAACCGCTAAAAATGACGCTTTGAATGCCAAATTAAATTTGGTAGACAACAAGTACCAACAATACAAAGCCATTATTCAATTATACAGAGCCTTAGGTGGCGGATGGCAATAAAAGTTAATCTTTAGTTAGGTTATAATTGGTTGGTTAATTAAAAGTCACTAGGTATTTATCTAGTGGCTTTTTTAGTTTTAGGTATTCGTAAATTGTAATACCATAATGACTGTAAATGGAGCACTGCAAAACAAAATAATTAGTATCTTTAACTAACCAAAATTAGTCATGCCATGTCAACACAAACAGTAACCTTGCATCGCGTTATTAAGGCAACACCTGAAAAAGTCTATCGTGCCTTTACAAACCCCACAGCCTACGCATCCTGGATTCCACCCTATGGATTCCTTTGTTTGATACATGAAATAGAAGTCAAAGTTGGAGGTCAATTTAAAATGTCTTTTGAAAATTTTACAACTGGAAAACGCCATTCTTTTGGAGGGAAATTTGTAGCCATAGAGCCCAATGCATTTATCAAATATGCAGAACAATTTGACGACCCTAATTTACCAGGTCTGATGACCACATCAGTATGGTTAAATCCAGTTTCAGTAGGTACCGAACTAAAGATTATTCAAGAAAATATTCCCGTTGCCATTCCTGTGGAAATGTGTTATTTAGGTTGGCAAGAATCAATCGAAAAATTAATAAGGTTAGTTGAACCTGATATTCCTGATGCGTAATCTTTTACGCTTGTTGGAAGTTTTTTTATGTAGACATACTTCTGTAGCTATTCCCGTCATCCGTTACAAGGAACTTGGTTTCAAACCCTTTTTCTAGGCGCTGGCAGGAGCTTCCTCTGGTCGCTCTGCCACCACCAGAAAAAAGTGGTTTTCACCCTGCGTTCGCTTTTCACTTCTACCGGGGCTAGGCGTTTGGTGTAAATAATAACGTCATTATGGTTTCCCGTAACACTTATAATAAAGAGGGAATTATCTTTGAAAAATGTTAATAACTGAAAGAATAGTTGTAAGTATTTTTGGGGATTAAGTTGTATGTTTGGAAAAATAAAATATGACGGCTGTCAGACTTATATACTAGTTAGCGGTCATGCGGAAAGAAAATTACTATAAAAATTATGACAGGGAAAAATTACTCAATTGGTTCATTATGGAGAAGATGGGATTTGCATATTCATACTCCAGAAACAAAAAAAAATGATAATTTCGATGGCGCAACGATTGATGAAAAATGGGACAATTACATAAACGATATAAATAAACATTCCGCAGAAATTTCAGTAATTGCAGTAACAGACTATTTGTGTACTGATAATTATTTTAAGTTTATCGATTATTATAAAAAAGGAAAATTCACAAAATCATTTGATTTAATTCTTCCAAATGTAGAATTAAGAATTTCACCTGTTACTGCTTCAAGTATACCAATAAATATTCATTGCATTTTTAACCCTCAATTTGAAAGTAAAATCCATAATAGGTTTTTTCAAAATTTATATTTCGAATTTAGCGGAAGAAGATTCAAAGCAACTAGAGATGATTTAATTGATCTTGGAAAAACACATTCAAACAATCCATCAATGCCCAATAATACAGCTCTTCAGGCTGGTATATTACAATTTGTAGTTCCTTTTCATGTCCTTAAAGAAATTTTTGAAAAAGATGAAGAATTAAAAAAAAATACTATTATTATAGTTGCAAATGGTAAAGACGGAGTTTCAGGTCTCCACAAACATTATGATTATTTTGAAGGTAAACAGGTGAGCGCATTAGATGCCACACGCCAAAATATTTATAAATTTTCAGATTGTATATTTTCATCAAATGATGGTGACAGTAAGTATTTCTTAGGAAAAAAAACAGATGCTAAAAATAAAATCATAGATGATGAAGATGAAGTAAAACGTAAGTGCGGATCTTTAAAACCATGTTTCCATGGTTGTGATGCACATGAAAATAAAAAAATATTTAATCCTGACAATAATCAATTTTGTTGGGTCAAAGCTGATCCAACTTTCGAAGGCCTCAAACAAGTTATTTATGAGCCAAGCGAAAGAGTTAAAGTTCAAGAAAATAATCCTGAAAAAGATTTTGACAAACCTATCTTTACGTCGATAGAAATAAAATCGAATATAAAAATATTAAATGATTCTAATTCAGAATTGACTTTTTCTCCAATAATTTTTCCTTTAAATAGAAATCTTGTTTCAATTATTGGAGGTCGTGGACAAGGTAAATCAATGCTTGTAAATTATCTAGGGCATGGTCTAGGCAAAGAAATAAATCAATCTCTAGCGTCCAAAATAAATTTAGATAATAATTTTAATATAAGTTGGGAACAGAATTCTGAAGCTGACACAAAAACTTATTCATTAAATTCTCAAGTTAATTTACCATTCACATTTATTTATCAAAGCAAGGTTAAGGAAATTGCTGAAAGTTCTGAAAATCTAAAAAAAGAAATTCTAGAAATGCTCGAAGGAGCTGGTTTTAAGAAACCGCAATCAGCGGTTAATGAATTTGAAATAAAAGAAAAATTCCAAAACTATTGGAACATTCTTGATTGGCTAGATAGAATTGACGAAAGAAACAATAAAATAAATGACGAGAAATTTGTTAAAACTAAGATTGATGAAATCCAAGATAATATTGATTTGGTTACAGAAGGATCAAACAAAAAACTCTTGGAAGATTATGTCCAAAATATAAATACTATTAACGAAAAAGAGAGCAAACTTAGAAAGTTAAAAGAATTAAGAAGTGACATCATCAGTTTTAGAGATCAACTTAATGATCAAATTAAAAACTTTGACAATATTTCTAATATTGATACAGAAACACAACAAAGAGAAATAATTGTTGAATTCAGAAAAATTTCCAAAGAAATTATAGAATTTGAACAAAAAAACAAAACGATAAAAGAGGATAATTTTAAAGACTTCAAAGGTGATTTATCACAATTACTCAATAATTTAACTGGTTATCAAGAAAGCAAAAATACGCTTGAAGAAAAATTAAGCAGTATAAAAAACAAAAAGAAAGAGTTAATAGACGTAAAGATATCTTTAAATGAAATTATTCAACATCAAAAAAACACACTATTAATAGAAGGTCATTTCATCAACACGGTATGGAAGGACAAAATTTTTGATAACACAGAAAGAGGTCAAAGAGAAAATGAGTTAATTAAAAATATTCTTGCTGACAAAGAAATTTCTATTGAGGGTATAACTTTCTTTAATATAAATCAATTTATTAAGATTGCAGAAAATTATATTGATGGTAGAGCCTTACGACCTAAATCTAAAGAGAAAATCTTAGAACTATTAGAAATAAATCCAAGAAATATTTCACATGACGTTTTAAATTATACCATTGAAAAAATAGAAAAAATAAAACATAACAACTCTAATTGCTTTTACAATGGTATAGATAGTGACATTTTTCAAATATTTGTTGACCCCGAAATAAAAAACAAGTATGTTTATGTTATACCTGATATTACAATCGGTGGAAAAAGTATAAATAATTTGTCCGCTGGTCAGAAAGGGACAGTTTATTTATGTTTAAAATTGGCTACACAATTATTTTCAGGTCCAATAATTTTTGATCAACCAGAAGATGATTTAGATAATGATTTTATAACAAATCATCTAATTGAACTTTTCAAAAAAATAAAAGAATATCGTCAAGTAATTATAGTATCTCATAATGCAAATTTGGTAGTTAATTCCGACTCAGAACAAGTAATAATTGCAATCAATGAAGATGAAAATTTAAGCTACAATACTGGCGCATTAGAAAACAATGACATAAATCTCGAAATTTGTAGAATACTTGAAGGAGGCGAAAAAGCTTTTGAAAAACGTCGTGATAAATATAGATACGTAAAGTAAGCACGACCGCTAATCGAGTAGACGGCTCTGCCAGTAACTGACAGAGTGCCCCATGCTTGCGCGAGCGTCACGCTCGTGCACACAAAGAAAAGACAAAAACACATATGACAATTGGACCGGGTACGAGCGTGACGCTTGCACTAGCTAAATGGAATATAAAATAGGTATCTGTACAAACCCGCTCCGCAAAGTCTTCAGACTTTGAGGTATTTTTAAATTCGATATTAAGAATGACAATCACCCCAAAGTCTCCTGACTTTTGACTAATCTTGTTAATTGCATTTTGTGAATACTGGATTTAAAACGTCAATATGTTTAGTAGGTTTATCGATTTGTAGATTTTATAAAAACATTTTGTGCAAAAGTCAGAGACTTTTAGAACGATTTCGTTTGAAACAACATTTTAAAATTGCGCAAAGTCAGAGACATTTGCGCAGCACGTGTAATAGAGTTTAGGAACACTACGAAGAGCCAATTAAATCAAAAATTGAAAAGTCACGAGCTACAAAACATTTCAAGGAAGTTAAACAACAAATAGAAAAAAATGAAAAAATATTTTTTGCTCATTATTGGATTGTTATTTATGAATTTTGTCTTCGGTCAAAATGCAGATGAATTAAATATACAATCTAAAGAATTATTAAAAAAGCGAGACTACGAAAAAGCACTTCCAATTTTGAGAAAATCTGCAGAATTAGGAAATGCGGAAGCTCAATATAATTTAGGTTATTTTCTTCAAAATGGAGTTGGAATTGTTAAAAACGAAAAAGAAGCTTTTGAATGGTATAAAAAATCTTCCGAAAATGGCTTTAACGATGGTCATTATGCAATGATGATGGCTTATGGAAATGGAATTGGAACAGAAATTGACGCTGAAAAAGCATTTGAATACGCATTAAAGTGTGCAAATAATGATGACGCAACTTGTATGTGGAATGTTGTAAATTGTTTTAAACAAGGTTTAGGGGTGTTAAAAAATACGAATAAAATGCTTGAATGGGCAACAAAATTATCGTTATTAGAAAATCCAGATAATTTAAATTTAAGCGGAAATATAACTTCGACAAGATTAAGTTTAGCTTATATGTATAGAGATGGTGATAGTTTAGAAAAAGATTATTACAAAAGTTATATTTGGTTTTTAATCTATAACGAGTTTAAAAAAGACTTTTCTATTATTCAACAAAATCAAATAATCGAAGAAGTTAAAATAGCAGAAGCTAAACTAAACAACAAGCAACTTAGTACAGCTAAAGATGACGCAGAAAGAATATTTGGAAGAAAATTAATAAATATTGAAAATTTACACAAAGCAGATTTTTGATAAATTCGAACTGCCCGCTCACCGCTCCGCAAAGTCTTCAGACTTTGAGGTATTTTTAAAATCGATAGTAAGAATCACAATCATCCCAAAGTCTCCTGACTTTTGACTAATCTTGTTAATTGCATTATGTGAATTCTGGATTTAAAACGTCAATATGTTTAGTAGGTTTATCGATTTGTAGATTTTATAAAAACATTTTGTGCAAAAGTCAGAGACTTTTAGAACGATTTCGTTTAAAACAATATTTTAAAATTGCGCAAAGTCAGAGACATTTGCGCAGCACAGATAATAAAGTTTAAGAACAATACGAAGAGCGGTTGCATAGGTTTTATGGTTTTTTCCTTCATCGAAATCCACTATAAGACAACAAATTAAAAACATCTCCTCAGGGAAATTACTTCCCCGCTCCGCAAAGTCTTCAGACTTTGAGGTATTTTTAAAATCGCTATTAAGAATGACAATCATCCCAAAGTCTCCTGACTTTTAACTAATCTTGTTAATTGCATTTTGTGAATACTGCTGGATTCAAAACGTCAATAATTTGGTTAGAAGCTTTGTCGATTTGTAGATTTTTTATAAAAACATTTTGTACAAAAGTCAGAGACTTTTAGAACGATTTCGTTTAAAACAACATTTTAAAATTGCGCAAAGTCAGAGACATTTGCGCAGCACGCATAATAAAGTTTAGGAACACTTCGAAGAGCAGTTACATAGGTTTTGTGGTTTTTTCCTTCATCGAAACCCCGCTCCGCAAAGTCTTCAGACTTTGAGGTATTTTTAAAATCGATTTTATGAATGACAATCATCACAAAGTCTCCTGACTTTTGACTAATCTTGTTAATTGCATTTTGTGAATACTGATGGATTCAAAACGTCAATAGTTCGGTTAGAAGCGCTATCGATTTGTAGATTTTATAAAAATATTTATGCAAAAGCCAGAGACTTTTAGAACGATTTCGTTTAAAACAACTTTTTAAAATTGCGCAAAGTCAGAGACATTTGCACAGCACACATAATAAAGTTTAGGAACAACGCAAAGAGCGGTTACATAGGTTTTGTGGTTTTTTCCTTCATCGAAATCCACAATAAGACAACAAATTAAAAACATCTCCTCAAGGAAATTACTTCCCTATCTATTTTTTTATTAAATTGAGTAATCCAAAAATTAGTACTAACTCAAATTAATTAATATGAAATTAGGAGCGTTTTCAATGAGTCTGAATGTCAAAGACTTAAAAGTATCAAAAGAGTTTTACGAAAAATTAGGTTTTCAGGTTTTTGCGGGAAGCATGGAGCATCAGTATCTGATAATGAAAAATGACAATGCTCTCATTGGACTTTTTCAAGGGATGTTTGAAGGGAATATTTTGACTTTTAGCCCAGGTTGGGATGAGAATGCTAAAAATCTAGATAATTTTGACGACATTCGTAAAATTCAGCAACAGTTAAAAAATAGCGGTCTCACACTAACAACAGAAGCTGATGAAAAATCGGAAGGACCTGCGAGTCTTATGTTGACTGATCCTGATGGAAATGTTATTTTACTGGACCAACATCGTTAAAAGATACAGCTTTGTCTCGTCTTGAAAAAATACAAAACATGATTATGTACCCGATTTTGCGCGAGGGATAGCAGTGGAAATCCTTTTTATAATGTAGCGATAGCGGAATTATAAAAAGATTGCAACGAATAGCCCGGTCCGGAGTTTACGGAGGACGCGCCCTAATTATCAAAAAAAAAGGCTCGCTAAATTATTTATACGAGCCTATTTATAATTCGTTTTAGATGGTTTCCTCTAATTCGGTTTCAAGTTCTGCTTCTAGTTCTGCTTCAATTGAAATTTCTTTTTGTTCTGCCACAAAAGGTTTGGAAGCTTTGATTGCGTTGAATCTTTCTAGGGCTTCCACTGCTCCTTCTTCCCCACTGAAATATGGAAAAACATCCAATATAGGCGATTCAGCAATGGCTGGAATGGTGTAATCCCCCATTGTGCCTTTCATTACATGGATGGTGTTGTCGTAGGCTTCTCTAATATCGTTGGCCTGAATCAACAAATACATATTGGTTTTACGTTCTTTACCGCTTTCTTCGTCATAGGCTAACAAAGAAACTTTGGATTTAAACCAACGATCAGTGTTTTCAAAAGGATGAATTTCGGCAAAATTAGCCACTTTGATGTTGGTGATTTTAAACTCTTCACTGGTATAAGCTGCAATTTCTTCATTTATACGAGATTCAGCCTCAGTGTATGATAAAGCGTCTACTAAATAAGGCTCCGTTACGACCTTTTGTAGTCCTGTTTCATCTGTTTTTCTATATTTTACTTTGCATTCGTACCAAGTTGCGCTCATAATATCTTTACATTTTAAGGATGTCAAAGGTAAATTTTAATGCAGAAAAAATCCAATATTCCCGAAATAGATATTCACAATTATTTATAGTATTAAGTACAAGCGGATTAAAATATACTATTTGGGCAATTTAAAATTTGGGGCAAAAAAAAAGGAGCGCTTTTTACACGCTCCCATTTTGTAGGTTTTGATTCATCACTTCAGCTTACTTATTCCAAAATATTCCATCTTACAGCTGAAAATGAAAATTGAGTCATCAATTTTATGTGAAACTTGATATAAACAAATAATTAATCAAAACCACCTACCAAAGATACAACTATAAATTACATAATCAATTAATTTATAGCGATTTAACCTCCATTTAACAGAACTAAAGTATTAATTTTGAATTCTTTAGCATACTATCAATTTTGATGAGTTATCACTATTGAGTTTTTTTCGTGAAAGAAGCCTAAAAGAAAAAATACCAAAATTCTGTACATTTGAACGCAAATCTTAAAAATCAGTCTATGCAACTTGTTTTTGCTTCAAACAATAAAAATAAAATTAGAGAAATTCAGCAACTCCTTCCGGATAACATTCAAATCCTAAGTTTGGCCGAGATAGGTTGTCACGAAGAAATTCCCGAAACGGCAGATACTATTGAAGGAAACGCGATATTGAAAGCCAATTATGTAACTGAAAAGTATGGTTACGACTGTTTTGCTGACGATACAGGTCTTGAAGTCGCTGCTTTAAATGGAGCTCCAGGTGTTTATTCGGCTCGTTATGCGGGAGAACCATCTGATTCGATTGCTAATATGGATAAACTTTTACAAGCTTTAAAAACTGAAAATAATAGAGAAGCACAATTCAAAACGGTGATTGCTTTAAACCTTAATAGCGAGCAGCAACTTTTTACTGGAATTGCCAAAGGCGGGATTACACTTTCAAAATCTGGACAAGAAGGATTTGGCTACGACCCTATTTTCCAGCCAGAAGGACAGCTAGTGACCTTTGCCGAGATGCCAGCTGAGCTTAAAAATGCAATCAGTCATCGTGGAAAAGCGACTCGGGCTTTAATTTCCTTTTTAAACAGCTTGAAATAATCGTTTAAATCACAATATTTTACAAAACTTTTTGATTTTGCTGACTATTTAACAAGCTATAAAAACAAAAAACTAAGAAGAATTCATCTTAAATAAATATAACTTTCTGATAATCACATATTAATAAAACACTAAAACTTAGAACTCCATTAGTTTATGTGAATTATTAACAGTACTTTTGCACCCTATTTAAAATTACATATGAATAAATTTGAACAATTAGGATTGAGTGAATCGTTACTGAAAGCGATTTTAGATCTAGGATTTGAAAATCCGAGCGAAGTACAGGAGAAAGCGATTCCCCTATTATTGGAAAAAGATACAGATATGGTTGCGTTGGCTCAGACAGGGACAGGGAAAACGGCAGCTTTTGGTTTTCCAGTTATCCAAAAAATTGATGCTAACAACAGAAACACACAAGCATTAATTTTATCTCCAACGCGCGAGTTGTGTTTGCAGATTACCAACGAACTTAAAAACTACTCTAAATACGAAAAAGGTATTAATGTGGTAGCAGTTTACGGTGGAGCTAGCATTACAGAACAAGCAAGAGACATAAAAAGAGGAGCACAAATAATTGTGGCTACTCCAGGAAGAATGCAAGACATGATCAATAGAGGTTTAGTAAACATTACTCAAATCAACTATTGTATTCTTGACGAAGCAGATGAAATGTTGAACATGGGATTCTATGATGATATCATCAACATCCTTTCGACTACACCAGACGAAAAAAACACTTGGTTATTTTCTGCAACTATGCCTGCAGAGGTAGCTAGAATTGGTAAACAATTCATGACTGATCCTGTTGAAGTAACTGTAGGAGCTAAAAACTCAGGATCAAACACCGTTTCACACGAATTTTACCTTGTAAATGCTCGTGACCGTTACGAAGCTTTGAAACGTTTAGCTGATGCCAACCCAGACATTTTCTCAGTTGTTTTTTGTAGAACAAAAAGAGATACTCAAGCTGTTGCTGAAAAATTAATCGAAGATGGATACAGCGCTGCTGCCTTACACGGAGATTTATCACAAGCACAACGTGATGGGGTTATGAAATCGTTTAGAGGGCGCCAAATCCAAATGCTTGTTGCGACTGACGTTGCTGCACGTGGAATTGACGTTGACAATATTACTCACGTAGTAAACTACCAATTACCTGACGAAATCGAAACCTACAACCACCGTTCTGGTCGTACAGGTCGTGCAGGAAGATTAGGAACTTCTATCGTAATTGTTACCAAAAGTGAATTGCGTAAAATTTCCTCTATCGAAAGAATCATCAAACAAAAGTTTGAAGAAAAAACAATTCCTTCAGGAATTGAGATTTGTGAAATCCAATTATTGCACTTAGCTAATAAAATTAAAGATACAGAAGTTGATCACGAAATTGACAACTACTTACCAGCTATCAACAATGTTCTTGAAGATTTATCTAAAGAAGAATTGATTAAGAAAATGGTTTCAGTAGAATTCAACCGTTTTATCAATTACTACAAGAAAAACAGAGACATTTCTACTCAATCTGGAGACAGACGCGAACGCGATGACAGAGGTGAAGGTGCTTCAAGAGGAAACAATAATGGTGCTACAAGATATTTTGTGAACATTGGTTCAAGAGATAACTTTGACTGGATGTCATTAAAAGATTACTTGAAAGAAACGTTAGACCTAGGTCGTGATGATGTTTTCAAAGTAGATGTAAAAGAAGGTTTCTCTTTCTTTAACACAGACCCAGAACACACTGATAAAGTAATGGAAGTATTGAACAACGTACAATTAGAAGGACGTCGTATCAATGTTGAAATTTCTAAAAATGATGGTGGCGGAAGACGTGACCACAACGGAAGAAACTCAGGTGGAAGACGCGAAGGAAACTTTGCTCCAAGACGTGAAGGTTCTGGTGGTGGATTCAGAAGAGATAGAAATTCAGCTCCAAGAGAAGGTGGATTTGGAGGAAGAAGCTCAGCTCCTAGAAGAGAGGGTGGTTTTTCTGACAGAGCCCCAAGAGGAGAAGGTTCTTCTGATAGAGCACCAAGACGTTCTGAAAGCTTTGGTGATGCACCAAGACCAAGAAGACCAAGAAGAGACTAACACCCACTGTTAATTTTCTTATAATTATATAAAGAAACTACAAAATATTAATTGCTGATTTATTACTTTTAAAGTCTTAAAACAGTTTATGAAATATTTTGTAGTTTTCTTTTTTTTAACGCTATCCTTGTCGCTCTCTGCACAAGAATCCCAATCTTCTCAAAAAGTTACTGGTTTTATTTATAATGATAACACTAAACTTCCGTTGATAGATGCCAATGTCATCAATATTAACAAGGTAAGAGGAGCACAAACTAATTCCAAAGGTTATTTTGAAATTGATGTTCATCCTAATGACACTTTACATATTTCCCTTTTAGGTTTTCAATCCCTGAGAGTAAAAGTTACCAATGACTGGTTGAAAAATAAAGTCGCTAAAATCTTTTTGACCGAAAGAGCCATAGCACTTGAAGAAATTGTAATCAGACCCTTTAACCTTACTGGTTACTTAGAAGTCGATTCTAAAACCATTCCTACCAAAGAAAACTATCGTTACAGTATCTCTGGACTTACCCAAGGATATGAAACTGGACAATACGCTCCCAATGCTTTCAACAAAATCTTAGGGTCTATATTTAACCCCGCAGATATGCTTTACAATATCTTTGGAAAAAAAGGAAATGAATTGCGGAAATTAAAAGACATGAAGAAAGATGACACCGTTCGAAATCTTTTGGAATCTAAATTTGATAGAGAAACCATTGCTGTACTTTTAGGAGTCGACAAAAAAGAAATTGCCGAAATTTTGCAACGTTGTAACTATTCCGAATCTTTTATTCAAACCGCTAACGACCTTCAAATCATGGACGCTATTAGTGGTTGTTATGAAGAGTATAAAATCCTTAAAAAAGTTAAATAAAGGACATTACGTTATTTATTTTAGGTCAAATGTATATTCAAGCAATACATTACCTACCTTCGCTAAGAACCATAGGTTCCTAACTAAATAAACAAACCATGGCAAAAAGTCAAGACGCTAAAAAAACGGCAAAAAAAGAACCGTTGAAAACAGCAAAAGAGAAGAAGGAAGAAAAAAGAGAAAAAAAGAATAGTCCTAAGAGAGACTAAGAATAGTATTCAGTATTCAGGGAAAAGTGTTCAGTTTGCATTGGTAAACTGAACACTTTTTTTATACTGAACACTGAACGCTATTTCAAAGGAATATTCCCTAAAACTTCAACTAAAAATTTCCAGAATTTTTGAGACGAAGAAATACTCGCTCTTTCGTCAGGACTATGAGCTCCAAGGATGGTTGGTCCAAACGAAATCATATCCATATCAGGATAATTAATTCCTAAAATTCCACATTCTAATCCAGCGTGACAAGCAGCTACTTTTGGCTTTTCATTGTTTTGTTTTTCATAAATAGGCAACAAAACCTTCAATATTTCCGACTCTGGATTAGGATTCCAACCTGGGTAGGCACCTCCAAATTCTACTTCACAACCCATCAATTCAAATGAAGATTGAATGGCTGTAGCCAAATCATATTTAGCCGACTCAACGGATGAACGCGTCAAACATTTTACTTCTAGTTTTCCGTTTCCAACTTCTACAATGGCAATATTATTTGAAGTTTCGACCAAATTGTCAAAATCAGCACTCATGCTATATACACCATTATGTGCGGCATACATGGAGCGAACAAAATAATACTGAGCCATTGATGGCATAACCGACTGAGGTGTTTTCTTTAATTTTTCGAAAACCACTTCTAGATTAGGCTCTGTAGTTTTGAATTCGTTCTTGATTTCGTTGACTACTTGTTGCATATCAAAAACAAAAGCCTCGTCATAAACAGCAGCGATAATCACTTTTGCAACACTTTCCCTCGGAATGGCATTACGCAAACTTCCTCCTTTGATTTCAGCAATTTGTAATCCAAAATCATCAAAAGCATTAAACAAAATACGATTCATGATTTTATTAGCATTTCCTAAACCACGGTGAATATCCATTCCTGAATGTCCACCTTTTAGACCTTTAACTGTGATGGTATATCCAACTGAACCTTCTGGAGTTTCTTCTTCATCATATTCTGCAACTGCTGTTACGTCTAGTCCACCAGCACAACCAATTCCGATTTCGTCATCTTCTTCAGTGTCTAAATTCAAAAGTATCTCTCCTTTTAAAACTCCTGCTTCCAAATTAAATGCTCCTGTCATTCCGGTTTCTTCATCAATCGTAAACAAAGCTTCAAGAGCGGGATGCGCAATATCTGTGCTTTCAAGAATAGCCATAATCGCAGCTACTCCTAGCCCATTATCCGCTCCTAGTGTCGTTCCTTTGGCACGAACCCAATCCCCATCCACATACATATCGATTCCTTGGGTATCAAAATCAAAAACGGTATCGTTATTTTTTTGGTGCACCATATCGATATGCCCTTGTAAAACAACCGTTTTACGGTTCTCCATCCCTGGAGTCGCTGGCTTACGAATAATTACATTGCGGATTTCATCTTCAAAAGTTTCCAATCCAAGTTTAGTTCCAAAATCTTTCATAAAGGCAATCACTCGGTCTTCTTTCTTTGATGGACGAGGTACTGCATTTAAATCGGCAAATTTATTCCACAAAGCTTGTGGCTCTAGGTTTCTTATTTCTTGACTCATGTATCGTGTTTGAGAGGTTTAAATTTTAAGAACTCAAAGTTACAAAGTTTAATCTAACTCAAAGGGTACAATTATTTATAAAAAAAATTAAAACACATAGAAACATAGATTAAAAGAAAGAGATAGACCAATACATTGGTTTCACATAGCTATGTTACCTTAAAAAAAGGATCACGCCATTTATATACTAAAATAGCTATGTTCCTATGTGTTTAATGTTTATCTAAGTGGAAATTAAATAGATGAATAAAGTCTAATTATCAAATCTTTGTGCTTCTTAGCGCTACCTTTGTGCTCTTTGTGTTTATGCTTTTAACTAGTTAATTCGCTATATTTACGTTTTCAAAATTAATCTTGTGAAATCAAAATACCTACTTCCCCTTTTCTTAATAGTTCAAATTCTGTTTCTAAAAGTAATCGCTTTTTTTCCTGATTTTATTGAAGAATATTACAGCAATGGTTTCTATCTTTTTATTTCTAAGATGTTAAGAATTACATTGGGTGTTTTTCCGTTTTCTGTTGGGGATTTACTTTATGGAATTCTTATTTTTTTTATTGTTAAATGGTTTTGGAACCATAGAAAATCTTGGAAAACTTCTTGGAAAGAAAACAGCTTAACCATTTTGAGTTTTCTATCGGTTCTTTACTTTATCTTTCATTTGCTTTGGGGCTTGAATTATTATCGTGAACCATTGTTTGAAAAAATGAATATTCAAAGAGAATATACAGATGCCGAATTGTTGACTTTTACCAAAAAGTTAATTTCGAAAACAAATGCCCTTCAGAACCAAATTACCAATAACGATAGCTTGAAGGTGATTTTTCCGTACACACAAGACAGCGTTTTCAAAATGAATGTCAAAGGCTACCGCATTCTAGCTGCTAAACATCCTTTTTTCAAATTCGAGCATCTTAGTTCTAAGCCATCAATTATTAGCTTACCGTTGACTTATATGGGGTTTGGAGGTTATTTAAATCCATTTACCAATGAGTCTCAAGTCAATTTTTTAATTCCGATGGTTCATTTCCCAATGGTTTCTGCTCATGAAATGGCTCATCAACTGGGTTATGGAAGTGAAAGTGAATGTAACTTTATCGGATTTTTGGCTTCTGTAAAAAATGAAAATCTCTATTTTAAATATGCAGGTTATAGTTATGCGCTTCGCTATTGTTTAGGAAATTGGCAAATGCGTGATGAAAAGACATTCAAAGTCTTACTAAAAACCATTAATCCTGGAATCATCAAAAACTACCAAGAAAATGAAGCCTTTTGGGAAAATTATCAAACGCCAATTGAGACCGCTTTTCATGCTTTTTACAATCGTTTTTTAAAAATCAATCAGCAGGAAGACGGATTGAAAAGCTATAGTAAGTTCTTGAATCTTTTGATTAACTATAAAGAAGAAATTTAAAGTTCTTATTTAACCGCAAAGCACACAAAGGTAGCACTAAGAGCACAAAGTTTTTAAACACCGATTTCACAGATACTCGCTATGTTTTTCATTTCTCAGAACCTTAGCAACTTAAAACTTAGCCCCTCCTCCTAAAGTTCATCACTCGTAAAGGTCGTAAAACTTCTTTTTTTGTAAGGGCGAATGATGAGTCGGCTTTCACGGTCGAAACGGATGTAATTGTACACCCAACTCATAAAAACAATGACTTTGTTTTTGAATCCAATCAATGAAAAGAGATGGACGAACATCCAAACAAACCAAGCAAAAACACCATCAAAATGAAATTTAGGTAAATCAACAACTGCCTTATTTCGACCGATGGTTGCCATCGAACCTTTGTCGCAATATTCAAAAGCCTCCATGGGTTTGTTTTGAATAAGCTTCACAATATTTTCTCCCAAAACTTTACCTTGTTGTAAAGCTGGTTGGGCCATCATAGGATGCCCTTGTGGAAAATCAGCTGTTTCCATACAAGCGACATCGCCTATAGCAAATAGATTTTCGTACCCTTTTATTTGGCTAAATTCATTTACGCGAATGCGTTCCGCTTTTTCAATTAACGAATCGGGGGCTAATCCATGCACCAAAGCCCCTTGTACACCAGCAGTCCAAATCACCGTTGCCGCCTCAAAAGTCAGTTCGGAATTTGTGGTAACAGTTCGACCGTTATAGTTTTTTACACGCACATTTTTCCAAATACGCACTCCTAAGCTCTCCAAGAATTTTTCGGCCGCAATCGAGGATTTCTCACTCATAGTATTCAGGATTCGGTCGCCACTTTGAATCAGATTGATGTGCATTTTGGAAATATCAAGATCGGGATAGTCTTTTTGAAGAATGGCTTTTTTCATTTCGGCCAAAGCGCCAGCCAACTCTACTCCTGTTGGTCCGCCACCCACAAGGACAAAATTAATAAGACTTTCTCTTTCAGCTATATCGTTGGTTAAAACCGCTTGCTCAAAGTTTTCCAAAATCAAACTTCGAATATTCAACGCTTGTGGGATGTTTTTCATCGCCATGCTGTTGCGTTCTATTTCTTTGTTACCAAAATAATTCGTTTTTGCCCCAGTTGCCAAGACCAAATAATCATAAGCAAGCTCCCCTATTTCAGTATTTATTTTTTGGTTTTGGGTGTCAATTTCTCGAACATTGGTTAACCTAAAATAAAAATTATCATATTCCTGAATCACTTTTCGCAAAGGATAAGCAATCGAACCGTCTTCGAGTCCACCTGTTGCTACTTGATACAGTAGAGGTTGAAAAGTATGGTAATTGTTTTTATCCAAAAGCACCACTTGTACAGCTTGTTTTTTTAAGGCTTTCGCCAAAGCGATTCCTGCAAAACCACCGCCAATGATAACAATTCTAGGTAAAGAGGTATTTGGAATATTCATGATTTATAAGGTTAGAGGTTAATCGGTTAGAAAAGGCTTATTCGTTAAGGGTAATAGGTTAATTGTTTAATCGGTTAGAATTTACGTAATTATTTCAGTCGATTAAGCAGTTAACCAATTAATCCGTTAAACTCTTAAACGACTTACTAAACCTCCCATTCTCTCAACCTATTCAATCGTTCTTGTTCTTCTAGTTCTTCAACCGAAAGCACATTAAGAAATGATGGATGTTGCTCTATCGCATACTCTACTTTTTCTACAATTTCGTCAATGGTGTCGTTTTCATAATCAAATTGCAATGGCTCTTTGATGATAAATGATTGTAAAATTCCTTTTTTCTTGACACGCAAGCCTTTTTTATCAAATGAACGGCGGAAACCGTCAATGACGATAGGTACAACAATAGGCTTATGTTGTTTGATAATGTGGGCTGTTCCTTTTCGAACAGGTTTAAATGATTTGGTAGTTCCTTGCGGAAAAGTAATCACCCATCCGTCCTGAAGTGCTAGTTTTATATTCTCAGTATCGTTAGGGTTTACTTCTTTTTTTTCGGTTACATCTACTCCTTTTGAACGCCAAGTACGTTCAACTGTAATGGCTCCGGCATACGCCATAATACGAGGCAACAAGCCCGCTTGCATGGTTTCTTTGGCCGCTACATAATAAATATTGAGTTTAGGTTCCCACAGATAGCCTACATTTTTGATACTATCAGTACGACCGCTCAAACTTGCATTAAAAACATGAAACATGGCCACCACATCCGCAAAATAGGTTTGATGGTTGGATACAAAAAGAACATTGGTTTCGGGTAAATTTTTAATGATTTCAGAACCTTCAATTTGCAATTCATTAAACCCTCGATAACGTCTATGAGTTAAGGCGCCAAAAACACGAATTAACCACTTTTTGATAAACAATATATGACCAAAAGGATTGCGTTTTAATAATCCCATAAAAAAAATGTTTCTATAATAATGTTGGGGTACGAATGTACTCATTTTTTCATAACTATAGATTGGTTTAGCTGTTCACTATCCTTCGATTAGCTAATTTTAGTGCTATTTTTGATTGATTCTATATTTCGTGTTTATCTTGATAGTCGCATTACATCCTTTAATACTTCTTTTAATTCACTCAACATCATGGCAGTTGCTCCCCATACCATTTGTCCTTCAATTTCAAATGCCGGCACTTCAATATCGGTGGCGTACGAGGTTGTCAAACGTACTTTTACAATAATTTCTTCACTCAAAAACACAGATAAAGGCAATTCAATTACTCGATCTACTTCAGAAGGGTCAGGAACAAATGCGATTTCGTTTGTACTAATTCCCATAAAAGGATAAACCAAAAAATTGCTAGGCGGAATATAAATAGGCGAAAAATCTTTTTTTATTTCGATAAAATCAGGCGGCACTCCTACTTCTTCATGTGTTTCACGCAAGGCTGTTTGTGCAAACACACCATCTTCTGCTTCAAATTTGCCCCCAGGAAAAGCGATTTGTCCAGAATGAACGCCTTCATATAAATTGCGAACAATCAAAACCAAATGTGTTAAACCTGCTTTAGGATACAATAACATCATTACGGCTGCAGTTTTTGTTTTTTTGGCTTCAAAGTCAATATTTTTTAGCTCTTCCATTCGCTCAAAAGGAGCCATTTTAGCATGAGCAACCGTAGCAGGAAGTTCAGCCTTAATAATATGGGGAACAATTTCTAAAAAATAGTGAAAATCCATAATCAAATCTTATTTTTGCAGACCGTAGCCAATATAAATATAGTCTAGAAAATAAAGCTTCGCAAGTTTTCTTAATTCAATCGCATAAAACAATGTACAGTAAAGCAGAAAGTCAAAAATCAAAAAGAGAATTTTGGGTCACATTTGCCGAAAATATCCTCGCAAATGGGTACTTTATGATACTAAAATCAAAGACTTTTCTTTTAAGTTTTTATGTTGATAATAAAAAGCTCAGGTTTTCATTGATATTGAGCATCGAAGTGATGAAAAACAGTCGGCTTATTTTGAAAAATTAGTAGCCTTAAAAACATACTCGAAGAAGAATTTATCAAAGACTTGGTATTCGAAAAAGAATATGTCCTTGAAAGTGGCAAAACTATAAGTCGTATCTGGTAGAAAAATTAGGTGTCGTTTTAGCAATAGAAATCATTGGGACACCATTTTTGACTTCTTTTTCGAAAAAATGAATGCTTGGAGCTTTTCTATTTGGAATATGACGAATTGTATTAAAGGATATAGAATAGCATTCGTTCTATTTAACAGATAGTTCTTTTTTCTAAATATTTACTTATAATCAACTCATTTCTAGTAGTCTGAACAAATATTTTTGGTCTAATCACTATGCTTTGCTTTAAAAAATCACTACCTAGTGTATCAATTTCTAAAACTACAGTATTATGACCAATGTAAAAACCTTAAATAAATGGGCAAATGCTCATTCTTATTTTAACTATCGATTTTGTCCGAATTGCTCGAGGTGTATTTTTATTCATGAAGGAGTTGAATTTATTACCAATATTCATATTTAGTAGATTTAATATCCCCTATAAGATAAAATTGGAGGCGAATGTTCCTGTGTACATTATATCGCACCAGCACATATGATTGGCGGAATAATGATTGTTTTGGGTTACTCACTAGATGGGCAATAATAGCGCAACTACCTATTTTAGCAGGAGCGGTATTAGTAGCGCTAATGAATTATATGGCAACACACAATCTATTACTAGCCGCTGTTACTTTAGCAATTTGTATTTTCTTTTTATTTTATGGTAGCGGTAAAAACTCTGCCGATTACTATTTCAAAATGCAGCAATAACCAATAATTTTTTAACCAAAAAAAATGCCTCACATTGCTGTGAGGCACTTTTTGTTATATGTAAGGTCGTTTGTGTGTATTCCTAGCCCAGAGGGAAGCGGCCATCCTTGTGGCGGCGGCATTTATGCCGCCACAAGATAGAGCGGACAGCTGGAAATAGCTCCTAAAAAAAGAGCGTAATATAGTTAACCACTAGTTTTTGATAAACTTAGACCTTGAATCCCTTTGTTTGTGTATCTATTTTGATTAATGTAATTTCCGGTTCTAAGACTAGATACGTCAATATTCGAAATTCTTTTTAGTTGGTAAAACCAAAACAAAGTTGGCCTAACATATCATAAACAGCTATTGATTTTATTTAGAATTTCATTTTTGACCGTGAGACTTAGAAAAGTATCTACTGGATAGGATGAATTGTAAAATAGGTTGGCAAAAATTAATCAATTGTTTCCACATGAACTATCACTGAAGATCTCTACAACACAATCAAGGTAACCATTTTGTGTAGCTTTATTTTAAAATTATTTACGTCATAATCCATACACCAACAGGTAGATTAGTGTGGTTTGTAAAAGGATACCTTATGGTGTTATTTTGACCTGGAGGATTAGGAATACCAAATAACGATTCATTGGGTTTTAAGTATAGTGTTAGTTAAATGGTTATCACTGAAATTAACCGAATTCAAACCAAAAAAATCAATTTGGAGATTTTCCGAAGCATGATAAATGGTCTTGAATAGTTCTTAAGATCAAAGTCACAAATTTATTAAAACTACAATCTAATATTCTTACTAATAAACTCCGTGGAGTGGATTTGGTTGTAAAATATTATGACTACTAAATTTAGATTTAAAAACATTTTTACACTAAAACCCTAATAAATTGGAATAACAATCCAGTTCCTGTTAGAACAACATCTCCAATAGTTAATTAGTCAATTTATATCATGGCAAATTAGAGTTCCAGATTTACTAAAGAACTCACATCCAAAGACGTGAGTGTTATTTCCATACATGAAAAACTCTAGATTTGTCAAATGAGAGACTTCTATACTTGAAATATTATTTCTGATATAATCAGCACCAAAAGATTATCAATCCTGTCAAGTCTAAGTATCTAATTGATTACCATCACATTCAGATATTTTAATTTTGCAATCCTGTTAAATGAGAATTGATAAATCATTACCTTAAAACATCTATATTTCTAGATTATTTGCTCCATTAAAATTGATAGAAGTCAATAAATTTTCCTGACTACGCAGAGTAATAAGAGTACTTAAACCCGACAAATTTAACGCAGTAAGTTATTCTGCTCACAAACCATCTCTTTTGAGTTTACTTTAACTTACTAACATCTAATTCTGTTAGTTGGTTAAAGCCACAATTAACAGTTTCAAGTGTTATTTATACCCAGTTACATTTAATGTAGTAAGCAAATTTTGATCACACCACAATACTGAAGGTCTCTAGGCTACAAACATTAAATGAAGTAGCTTATTATAGTACAATTTAATGATTTTAAATTCGTCAAACCAGTTACATCTAGTGAAAAGTAGGTTAGTATACAATTCAAACCTGAATATTTGTAAAACCGTAATCCCTGACTAAGAGTTTATTGCGGTAAAACTTACGTCCAATTCTTTTAGTAGTAGTGCTTCACTTTCTTGATTTGTCCGTCACTGTTAGCATCAACTTTAAAATAATTTCCAGCTAAATTTTTGCGGTTGTATTACTAGAATCTCGCCGCTAATACTTCGCCTTAAAATTAGCATTCAGAATATCACTATCTGTGAACAACATTATCAAAATAAATAATGCAATTAATAAAAAGTAGTTTTCTTCATTTGTAAGATTTTGGAGCAAATATACACAAAAACTAACACTAAATATTTTCCTACTTTAAATAATTTAAACAAAAAAAGCCTCACATCCCTGTGAGGCTTTCTATTATAAAAAAGTTGAGAATTATTTTTTCTCAGATTTTTCCATTTAGCTTTCAAAGCAGCTAATACATCATTGTGTCACCTAAAGTCGCGTGGTGCGTGTATAAGGCAATAATTTTCAGTTGCAGCTTTCACATTTTCTCTTCTTCTTCACGGAAGATAGCAGTGTGAGTTATGCTACTACTCTTTTGAATTCTTGTTGAATTCAATTACTTTGAAATCTGCAGATTCACCTTTTTCATTTCTTACCGTCTTCTTTTTCAAGGTGACGAGTAGGAATGAAAGCAACGATATCATCTCCAAATTCTACAGTAGCTCCTTTTGTCAACAATCTAGAGATCTCTCCGTTGGATATTCCAACAGCGAATGAATCTCGTACTGATCCAAGGTTGCAGTAGTTTGTTTGTGACCTAAAGATAATTTACGTCCTTCAACATCTAATTCTAATACTACAACGTCAAGTTTTTCACCAACGTTTACAAACTCAGATGGGTGTTGATTTTCTTAGTCCAAGATAAGTCCAGAGATGTAGATTAATCCATCAATTCCTTCTTCTAATTCTACGAAAATACCAAGTTTGTGATTTCAACGATACTGTATGTTTAGAAAACCTACTGGGTATTTAAAGTAATATCAGTCATGGATCTTGAGATAATGTTTGATACCTAATGACATCTTACGATCGTCATCTATGCTATGTAAGATTGAGCTTCGATTACATCACCTACTTTAACGAAATCTTGAGCAGAACGTAAATGAGTAGACCATGACATTCAAAACGTGGATTAAACTTCAACACCTCAGCACTTCTCTGAAAGCTCCGTATCAGCGATAACTCACTACTTTACCAGAAACTTTATCACCAATAGTTAAGTTGCATCAAGTGCATCCCATGGTGACGGCGTTATTGTTTCAATCCTAATGGATTCTTGTTTTCTCTCATTCGAAATCAAGGATTACAACGTTTAAATTTTGATCTAATTCAAGAACCTCTGATGTGTTATTCTAACCTGAAAGCATAAGTATTAATCATCTACACCACCAATCAAGATACACACCGTAAGAATTATGTGTTTTAACAACACACACACACACACACACACACACACCCCCGGGGGGTTGGGGGGGTGGGGGAAAAACAAATTGTTTGTGTGTGGGACACAACACCACCAAATTTAGGAAAAAAAGGAGTTGTAGGGAAGGGGGGTTGGTAATTGTGGGAGGAGGGGGTAGGATTGTGAAAGGATTGTTAAGGGGGTTGTATTATTAGGGGGTTTGGAGGGTGGGGATATTAGGGTTGGAATTGGGGGGGTAGTTTAGATGTTGAGAGTTGGGGTTATGATTGGTTGAATGTTTTAAGAGTGAGTTTTAGATTATGATGTAATAAGGTGGAGTATGGTTATTTTAATGGTTATGGGAGAATGGGATGTGATAGTGTTAGAGTGAAATGTGGTGTGTAAAGGGGAGGGTTATTGTAGTTGGTAAGGGGTGAAGATAGTGGATTGGTTGTAGAGTATGTGATAATTAGGGTTGGGGGGGTTATTGGAGGGTTTGTTGTTATAGATTAGGTATGGTGTGATTAGTGTTAGAGAGTGATGTTGGAGTTATTATTATAATGAGTAGTAGGAGGAGGTGAGGTATGTTTAGGGGTGTAGTTGGAGGAGTTGGAGGATTGGGGGATGATAGTATGATTGTAAGGAGATTTGGGATGGTTTTGGAGTTTTTAGAGAGGGTGGTGGGGGATTATGAGTGTGTTTTGGGTGTGAGGAGAGGGTGGGAGGTGTTTTTTATTATTTGGGGGGGTGTTGGTTGGTGTAAGTGTTTAGAGGTGGATAATTTTGTAGATTTTGGTTGTATGGGGTGGTTAGTATTTTTTGTAGTAGTGTTGGTAATATTTTAATTTTATGTTATAATTGTGTTTAGGGGAAGGGGGTTGATTTTGAAAAGGGATATTATATAGAAAAGAAGAGAGAAAGGTGAGAGAAGAAATTATGAGTAGTATTGTAAGAGAATGATGAGTGGGGTGGGGGGGGAGTGTGGTGGGGGTGGTTGAGTATTTTTTTTGGTAGAGGGGTGGGGTGTTTGTTTTGTGTGTGGTGGATTAGTTTTTTTTTATTGAAGATGTTTGAGTAAGTGTGGGGTGTAGGAGTTTGGGGGAGTTATGTGTTGGGGATTTATTTATTTTTGTTTGTATTTTTGTTGGTTAGGTTTTTTGTTTGTGATTTTTATTTTAGGGTTGGTTTAGGGGGGTTGAGATTAGGTAGTGTAGGGTGTGTAATTGTGGGAGATTTTATTTGTTGGTGTTTGGTGTGATGGGGGATTTGTGGTAGAAGGTGTGTTGGGATGGTTGGATAGGGGGTGTGGAGGGATTTGATATTTGATTTGAGTTAGATATTTGGATTTGATTGGGTGGTTGATTTTGGTATGATTTGGGGTGTGTAGGGTGTATTGTGGATTTAGAGTTGGATTTGATTTTGGATTAGGTAGTTGTGTTTTTTGTTTTTAGTGTAGTGGAGTATTGTATGGGGGATTTTAGGTGTTTTGATTTTTGATTGTGTAGGGGGATGTATTTGGGTTGGGGTTGAATTTTGTGGAGTGTTTGGGTGATTTGGTGTGTTTTGGTTTTTTTTGATGTAAATTGGGTATTGTGTTTTTGGAGGGAGGGGATGTGTTTTTGATTTTGGTTGGTGTTAGTGTGGTGATGTGTTGGGTGTTGTGAGATTTTTGTTGAGGTGTGGTGTGGTGATTTGTTGGGTTTTGTGTGGTTTTAGTTATTGAAGTGGTGGTGGGTTTTTTAGTGATTTGTTATATTATTAAGGGGTTTGGTAATTGTTTTGGGGGTGTTGTGGTGGTTAGTTTGTGATGTGTTGTTTGAATTGTGTATGTTGTTGTATTTTAATGGGTTGGGTTTTGATGGTGTGTGTGAAGTATATGTTAGTAGTGTGGTGTGTTGGGGGATTTAATGAGTTTATTGTGTGTTGTGATTTGTGTTTTTTGGATTGGTGGTTGGTATTGTTAGTATTGTTTGTTGTTTGGGGGAAGATTGGTGGTATTGTAAATTTTTATTTGTTGGTTAGTTTTTAAAAGATGAATAGTTGTTGATGTGTAGATAGTTTGTAAGATGAGAAAGAAATTGAGGGGAGGTTTGTTGAGGGTGTTAGGTTGGGTGAATGGAGAGATTTGGTATTTTGTAGTGGATTGTGAGAGATTTGGTAGAGGTAGGAATGGTTATGGGTTGGTTTATTTGGGAAGTTTGTGTATAGGGAGTGGTTGGTATGTGGGTAAAAATGTTGAGGATGGTGAGGTGGGGGTAAGGGTGTGGTGAGGGAGTGTTGGGTGAGTAATGTAGTGTTTTATATGATATGGGTTGGATGTATATGTTTGATGGGAGGTTAGTTGAGTTTGTTATTTTGTGGTGTTATTGTGGTTGTGGTGTTTAAGGGGGTGGGGTTGTGTTAGGGGTTGGGTTGGTGTGGGGTTTGATGTTGTTATGTGTAGGTATTTGTAGGAGTTGGGGTGTGTGGATGGTGTGTTTAAATTGTGATTAGGGTGGGGGGTGTGTTAGTTGTTGTGTTTGGTGGGTGGTTTTGTGGGGTTGTGGATTTTTTGGGGTTTGGGGGGTAATGTGGGGTAATGTATGGTTTTTTTTTGGTAGAGGAGGTGAGGTTGGGGTAGGGAGGGTGTGGGGTATTATGTATTATTGGTGGGTTTTTTGTGTGGATTTGGTGGGTGTTGGTTGGTTGGGGGGGTGTTGGTTGTGGGGGTTTTGGTTTTATGTGTATTTGGGGTGGTGATTTTTAGTGGAGGTTGGTGTGGTGATGGAGGGGAGTTGTTTTTTTGGGGTGGGGAGTGTGTTTGGGATTTGTGGTGTGGGTTGAATGGTATGTTGATATTGTTAGTAGGGTGGGGTGTTGTGGGGAATTTAGGGTGTTTATTTAGGTTAGGTGGGGTTAGGTTGGAAGTGTGGATTTTTGTGGTTTGTGTGTTGGTAGTAGTTTTGTGGTGTTGAGGGATTTTGTGTGGGATGTTTGGGTATTTGTGGTGTGTGTTGGGTTTAGTGGATGTGAATTTTAGGGGTGTGGTGTGGGGGTATTAAGTTTTGTATATGTTTGTATGGGTTAGTTTGGTTAGATTAGTTGGGAATGGGTGGTGTGGTTGGGGTGATTTGGTTAATGGGGGGTGAGGGGTTGATATATAAGGGTTTTGTGGGTTGGATTGTGTTTAGGTGTGAGGGGTGAGTTGGGTGTTAGGTGGATGTGGGTTGGTAGTATTTGGTGGTGGGAGTTTTTTAGGTATGGGTGGTTGTGGTGGGTGGTTTAGTTTAGGGGGGTTATTGGTTGTGGTTGTGTGTTGTGTTGGTGGTGGGGTGGTTTGGTGGTTGGGTGGGGGTGTGGGGGGGGTGTGGTGGAGGGGTGGGGTTTGTGGTTTGGGTGGGGGGTTGTTGGTTTGGGGTGGGTGTTGTGTGGGGGTGTGTTGTTTGTGGTGTGTGGGTTTGTGGTGGGGGGTGGGGTGTGGGTGTTGGTGGGTGGTTGTGGTGGGGGGGTGTTGGGGGGTGTGGGGTGGTGTGGGGGTGTGTGGTGGTGGGGTGGGTGTGGGGGGTGGGTGTGGGTGGGGGGTGGTGTGGGGGTGGTGGTGGGTTGTGGGGTGGGTGGGTGGTGTGGGGTGTGGTGGGGGGGGTTTGGGGGGTGGTGGGGGTTGTGGGTGGTGGTTGTGGGTGGTTGTGTGGGGGGTGGTGTTGGGTGGTGTGGGGTGGTGGGTGTGGGTGTTGGGTGGGGGTGTGTGGTGGTGGTTGGTTGGGGGTGTGGGGGTTGGTTTGGGGTGGGTGTTGTTGGTGGGTGGGGTGGGGGTGTGGTGGTTGTTGGTGTGGGGGGGTGTGGGTGGTGGGTGGTTGTGGTGGGTGTGGGGTGGGTGTGGGGGGTGGTGTTGGTGGGTGGGTGTTGGGGTGGGTGGTTGGGGTTTGTGGTTGTTGTGGGTGGTGGTGTGGGGGTGGTGTGTTGTGGGTGGGGGGGTGGTGTGGTTGGGGTGTTGTGTTTGTGGTGGGTGGTGGGTGTGTTTGTGGGGTGGGGTGGGTGGGGTGTGGGTTGGGGGGTGTGGGGGGGGTGGTGGGGTGGGGGGGTTGGGTTGTGGGTGGGTGTGGTGGGGGTTGGGGGGGTGTGGTGGGGGTGTGGGGGTGGGTGTGGGTGGGGTGTGGGTTGGGGTGGGGGGGTGTGGGGTGTGGTGGTGTGGGGTGGGTGGGGGGTTGGGGGGTGGTTGTGGGTGGGGTGGGTGGGTGGTTGGTGTGGTTGGGGGTGGGTTGGTGGTGGGGGGTGTGGGTGGTGGGGTGTGGTGGGGGGGTGGGGGGTGGGTTGGTGGTGGTGTTGGGGTGGGTGTGGGGTGGTTGGGGTGGGGGTTGGGGGTGGTGGTGGGGGGGGTGGGGGTTGGTGGGTGGGGGTGTTGGTGGGGGTGGTGTGGGGTGGTTGGGGGGTGGGGTGTGGGTGGTTGGTGGGGTGGTGTGGTGTGTGGGGGGTTGTGGGTGGTGGTGTGGGGTGGGTGGTGTTGGGTGGGTGGGGGGTTGGGGTGGGTGTGGGGGTGGGGGTGGTTGGGGTGGGGGGTGGTGTTGGGTGTGGTGTGGGGTGGGGGTTGTGGGTGGGGGTGGTGGGGGTGTTGGGTTGTGTGGTGGGTGTTGGGTGGGGGTGGGTGTTGGGTGGTGGTGGGGTGGGTGGTGGGTTGTGGGGGTGGGTGGGTGGGGTGGTGGGTGTGTGGGTGGTTGGGGTGGTGGGGGGGTGTGGGTGTGGTGTGGGGGTGGGTGTGGTGGGTGTGGGTTGGGTTGTGGGGTGGTGGTTGGGTGGGTGTTGGGTGGTGGGGGTGTGGGTGGGTGGGGTGTGTGGGGTGGGGTGTTGGTGGTTTGGTGGGTGGTGGTGGGGGTGGTTGTGGTGTGGTGTGGGGTTGTGGTGGGGGGTGGTTGGGGGTGGGTGGGTTGGTGGGTGTGGGGGGTGGGGTGGGTTGGGGTGTGGTTGTTTGGTGGGGTGTTGGGGGTGGGTTGGTGTGGGGTTGGGGTGTGGTGTTGGGGGGTGGGGGTGGGTGGGTGGGTGTGGGGGTTGTGGGTTGGGGGGGGTGGGTGTGGGGTGGGGGGGTGGTGGGTGTTGTGGTGGGGTGGGTGGGGTGTTGGGGTGGGGTGGTGTGGGTGGGTGGGGTGGTGGGGGGTGGTGGTGTTTGTGGTGGTGGGGGTGTGGGGTGGGTGTGGGGGTTGGTGTGGGGGGTGTGGGTTGGTGGGGTGGGTGTTGGTGGGTGGGGTGGGTGTTGTGGGTGGGGTGGGGGTTGGTGGGGTGTGGGGTTGGGGGGTGTTGGGTTGGTGGGGGTGTTGGGTTGGGGTGTGTGGTGGGGGGGTGTGGGGTGGTGGTGTGGGGTTGGTGGTGGTGTTGGGTGTGTGGGTGGGGTGGGTGGGGTGGGGTTGTGTGGGGGGTGGGGGGTGGTGTGGGTGTTGGTGGTGTGTGGGTGGGGTGGGTGGGGGGGTGTGGGGGTGTGGTTGGGTGGGTGTTGGTTGTGTGGGGTGGGGTGTGGTGGGGTGGGTGGGGTGGGGTGGGTGGGGTGTTGGGGTGTGGGTGGGGGGGTGGTGTGGGTGGTGTTGGGTTGTGGTGTGGGGGGTGGGGGTTGGTGGTGGGGGGTGTGGGGGGGGTGTGGTGGGTGTGGGGGGGTTGGTGGGGGGGTGGGGTGGTGTGGTGTTGGGGGTGGGGGTGGGTTGGTGGGGGGGTGTGGGGGTGGGGGTGGGGTTGGGTGGGGGTGGGTGGGTTGGGGGTGGTGGTTGGGGGGGTGGTGGGGTTGGTTGGGGTGGGTGTGGGTGGGGGTGTGGGGTGGGTGTTGGGTGTGGGGTGGGGTTTGTGGGTGGGGGTGGTGGTGGTGGGGGGTTGTGGGTGGGTGGTGTTGGGTGGTGGGGTGGGTGTTGTGGGTGTGGTTGGGGGGTGGGTGGGTTGTGGGGTGGGGTGGGTGTTGGTTGGGGTGGGTGGTGTTGTGGGTGGGTGTGGGGGTGGGGGGTGGGGTGTGGTGGGTTGGGTGGGTGTTGGGGGGGTTGGTGGGTGTGTGGTGTGTGGTGGGTGGGGGGTGTGGGTGTGGGTGGGGTGGGGGTGGGGTGTGGGGGTGGTGGGTGGGGGGTGGTTGGTTGGGGGTGGTGGGTGGGGGTGGGGGGGTGGGGTGGGTGGTTGGGGGGTTGGGGTGGGTGGGTGGGTGTTGGGGTGGTGGTGGGGGTGGGGGTGTGGGTGGGGGTTGGGGGGTGGTTGGGGTGGGGTGGGTGGGGGTGGGGGGTGGTGTGGGGTGGGTGTGGGGGTGGTGTGGGGGGGGGTGGTGGTGGGGTGTGGTTGGTGGGGTGTGGGGGGGGTTGGGGTGTGGGTGGGGTGGTGTGGGGGTGGTGGGGGGGTTGGGTGGTGGTGGTGGTTGGGTGGTGGTGGGGGGGTGGGTGGGTGGGGTGTTGTGGGGGTGTGGTGTGGTTGGGTGGGGTGGTTGTGGGTGTGGGGGGTGTGGTTGGGTGGGGTGTGGTGGTTGGGGTGGGGTGGGGGGTGGTGGGGGTGGGGGGGTGTTGGGGTGGGGTGGGTGGTGGGTGTGGGGTGTGGGGGGTGTGGGGTGGTGGGGGGGTTGTGGTGTGGGGTGGGGTGTTGGTGGTGTTGGTGTGGGGGGGTGGTGGTTGGGGTTGTGGGTGGTGTTGGTGGTGTGGGGGGTGGTTGGGTGGTGTGGGTTGGGTGGGGGTTGGGGTGGTGGGGTGTGGTTGGGTGGGGTGTGGGGTTGGGGGGGTGGTGGGTGGGTGTGTGGTGGGGGTGGGGTTTGGTGGGGTGGTGGGTGTGGGTTGGGGTGTTGGTGTGGGGTGGGGGTGGGGGGTGGGTGTTGGGTTGGTGGTGGGGTTGTGGGGTGGTGGTGGGTGTGGGTGGGTGGGGTGTTGTGGTGTGTGGGGTTGGTGGGTTGGGGGGTTGTGTGGGGGGGTGTGTTGGGTGTTGGTGGGTGTGTGGGGGGTGGGTGTGGGGTTGTGTGGGGGTGGGGGTGGGTGGGTTGGTGGGTGGTTGGGGTGGTGGTGTTGTGGGTGGGGGTGGGTGTGTGGTTGTGGGGTGTTGTTGGTTTGGTGGGGGTGGGTTGTGGGTGGTGTGGGTGTGGGTTTGTTGGGGTGGGTGTTGTTGGGGGTGTGTGTTGGGTTGTTGGTGGGGGGTGGTTGGTTGGGGGGGGTGGGGGTGGTGTGGTTGGTTGGGTGGGGTGGTTGGGGTGGGTGGTTGGGGGGTGGTTGGTTGGGTTGGGTGGGTTTGTGGGTGTTGGGTGGTTGTGGGTGTGGGGGGGGGTGTGGGGTTGGTGGTGTGGGTGTTGTTGTTGGTGGGGGTGGGTGGTTGTGTGGTGGGGTGGTGGGGTTGTGGTGGTGTGGGGTGGTGGGTGGGGGGGGTGTGTGGGTGGTGTGGGGGGTGTGTTGTGGGTGGGGGGTGTGGGTGTTGTGGTGGTGGGGTTGGTGGGGTGGGGTGTGGTTGTGTTGTTGGGTGGTTGGGTGGTTGTTGTGGTTGGGGTTGTTGGGGGTGGTGGGGGTTGTGGGTGGTGGGTGGTGTTGGTGGTTGGGTGGGGGTGGGGGTTGGTGTGGGGTTTGGTGGTGTTGGGGTGGGTGGTGGGGGTGGGTGGGTGGGGTTGTGGGTGGTGTGGTTGTTGGGGTGTGGTGGGGTGTTGTTGGGGGTGTGGGTGGGGTGTGTGGTTGGGGGTGTGGTGGTGTTGTGGGGGTTTGGGTTGGGGGGGGTGGTTGGGGTGTTGGGTGGGGGGGTGGGTGGTTGGTTTGTGGTGTGGTGTTGGGTGGTGGGTGGGGGTTTGGTGGTGTGGGGTGGTGGTGGGTTGTGTGTTGGGGGGTGGGTGTTTTTGTGGGTTGGTGGTGGGTGGGTGGGGGTTGTGGTTGTGTTGTGGGTTGGGTTGTTGGTGGGTGGTTGGGGGTGGTGGGGGGGTGTGTTGGTGTTTGTGTGGTGTTGGTGGTGTGGGTGGTGTGGGTTGGTTGGGTGTGTTGGGGGTTGTGTGTGGTGGGTTGGGTGGGTGGGTTGTTTGTTGGGGGTGGGTTTGGTGGTGTGGGGTGGTGGGTGGTGGTGGTGGGTGTTGTGTGGGTGGGTTTGTTTGGTGTTTGGGTGGTTTGGGTTGGGGGGTTGTTTGTTGTGTGGGGGGGGGTGGTGGGGTTGGTTGGGGGGGTTGGGGTGGTGTGGGTTGGGTGTTGGTTGTGTTGGTGGGGTGTGGTGTGGTGGGTGTGGGTGTGGGGTGGGTGGGGTTGGTGGGTGGGTGGGTTGTGGTTGGGTGGGGGTTTGTGGTTGGTGGGTGGGGTTGGGGGGGGTGGGGGTGGGTGTGGGTGGTTGGGGGTGTGTTGTTGGTGTGGGGGTGTGGGGTGGGTGGTTGGGGGGTTGTTGTGGGTGGGGGTTGTGGGGTGGTGTTGGTGGGTGGGTGGGGGTGGGGGTGTTGTGGGGGTGGTGTGGTTGGGGTGGGGTGGGTGTGGTTGTGGGTGGTGGTGTTGGGGGTGGTTGTTGTGGTGGGGGTGGGGTGGGTTGGTTGGGTGGGGTGGGTTTGGTGGTTGTGGGGTTGGTGTTTGGTTGGGGTGGTGGGTGGTTGGTTTGTGGTGGGGTGTGGGGGTGGTTGGGGGTGTTGGTGTGGGTGGGGTTGTGTGGTTGGTGTGGGGGGGTGTTGTGGTGGTGGGGTTGGTTGGGGTGTTGTGGGGTGGGTGGGTTGTGGTGGGTGTTGGGTGGGGGTGTGGGGTGGTGGGGTTGTGGTGTTGTGGGGTGGGTGTGGTTGTGGGTGGTGGGGTGGGTGTTGTGTTGTGGGTGGTGGGGGGTGTGGGGTGTGGGGGGTGTTGGTGTGGTGTTGTTGTGGGTGTGGGGGTGTGGGGTGTGGTTTGGTGGGGTGGTGTGGGTGGTTGGGTGTGGGTTGTGGGGGTGGGTTGGTGGTGTTGGTGGTGTTGTGGGGTTGGGTGGGGTGGTTGTTGGGTTGGGGGTGTGGGGTGTGGTGGGGTGTGGTTGGTGTGTGTGGGGTGGTGTGGGTTGTGTGGGGTGTGGGGTGGTTGGTGGGGTGGGGTGGGTGTGGGTGGGGGTTTGTGGGTGGTGTGGTTGGGGTGGGGGTGGGTTGTGGGTGTTGGTGGGTTGGGGGTGTGTGGTGGTTGGGTGTGGGTGGGTGTGTGTGGTGTGGGGTGTGTGGGTGTTTGGTTGGGGGTGGGTGGGGGTGTGGGGGTGGGGGTGTGGGGTGGGTTGTTGTGGTGTGGGTGTTGTGTGGGTTGGTGGTGTGGTGTTGTGGGTTGGGGGTTGGTGTGGGGTTTGTTGTGGGTGGTGGGTGTGGTGGTGTGGGTGGTGGGGGTGTGTTTGGTGTGGTGGGGTTGTGTGGGGTGGGTGTGGTTGGTGGGGTGGTTGGGTGTGGGTTGGTTGTGGTGGGGGTGGGTTGGTGGGGGTTGGGTGGGGTGGGGGTGTGTGGTGGGTGGGGTGTGGGGTGTGTTGGTGGGTGTGGTTGGGGTGTGGTTTGTGGGTTGTTGGTTGGGTGGGTGTGTGGGTGGGGGGTGTGGTGTTGTGGGTGGGGTGGTTGGTGTGTTGTGGGGTTGGGTGGTGGGTTGGGTGGGTTGTGGTGGTTGGGTGTTGTTGGTGGGGGGTTGGTGGTGGGTTGGTGGGGTGGTTGGGTGGTGTTGGGGTTGTGGTGGGTGGGGGGTGGTTGGGGGTTTGTTGTGGGGTGGGTTGTGGGGTGGGTGTTGTGTGTTGTGGTGGTGGGTGTTGGGGGTGTGGGTTGGGTTTGTGGTGTGGGTGTGGTGGGTGTGGTGTTGGGTGTTGGTGGGGTGTTGTGGTGGTTGTGGTGTTGGGGTGGGGGTGGTTGGGGGTGTGGGTGGGGTTGTGGTGGGGGTGTGGGTGGGTTGTGGTGGGGTTGTGTTGGGTGGTTGTGGGGTGTGGGGTTGGGTGGTGTGTGGTGGGTGGTTGTGGTTGGGTGGGGTGGTGTTGGTTGGTGGGGTGTGGGTGGTTGGGGGTGTGGGTTGTTGTGTTTGGGTGGGTGGGGTTGGTGTGGGGGTGTGGGGTGGTGTGGTGTGGGGGTGGGTGTTGGTGTGGTGTGGGGGTGGTGTGGTGGGGTGTTGGTGTTGTGGGTGGTGGTGGTGGGGTGGGGGTGGGGTGGTGGGTGGGGTTTGGGTGGTGGGGTGGGGTGTGGGTGGTGGGTGTTGGGGGGGGTGTTTGGTGGTGTGGTGGGGGTGGGTGGTGGTGTGTTGTGGTGGGGGTGTTGGGGTGGTGTTGGTGGGTGGGGGGGTGGTGGGGTTGGGGGGTGTGTGGGTTGTGGGGTTGGTGGGGTGTGGTGTGGGTTGGTTGGTTGGGGGTGGGGTGGTGGTGGGGGTGTGTGGGTGTGGGGTGGTGTTGTGGGTGGGGGTGGGTGTGGTGGGGTTGGTGTGGTGGTTGTGGGTGGGGTGGGGTGTTGGGTGGTGGGTGTGTGGTGGGTGGGGTTGGTGGGTTGTGGGGGTGGGGTGGGGTGGGTGGGTGGTGGTTGGGGTGTTGTGGGGGTGTGGGTGTGGGGTTGGGGTTGTGGTGGTTGGGTGGGGGTGGTGGGGGTGTGGGGGTGGGGTGGGTGTGGGGGGGTGGGGGTGGTGGTGGGGGTTGTGGGGGGGGGTGTTGGGTGTGGGTGGGGGTTGGGTGGTGGGTGGGTGGGGGTGTGGGTTGGGGTGTGTGGGGGGGTGTGGTTGTGGGTGTGGGGTGGGGGGTTGGGGTGTGGTGGTGGGTGTGGGGTGTGGTTGTGGTGTGGGTGTGTGGGTTGTGGGTTGTGTGGTGGTGTTGGGGTGTGGGTGGGTGGTGTTTGGGTGGTGGGGTGGTGTTGGGGTGTTGGGGTTGTGTTGGTGGGGTTGTGGTGGGGGGGTGTGGTGGGTGTTGGTGGGTGGGGTGTGGTGGGTGTGGTTGGGGGGGTGGTGTGGGGGGTGGGTGTGGTGGGGGGTGTGGGTGGTTGGTGGTGGGGTGGTGGGGGTGTGGGGTGGGTTGTGGTGGGGTGGTGGGGGTGTGGGTGTGGGGTGTTGGGTGGGGGTGGGTTGGTGGGGTTGTGGTGGGGGGGGTTGTGGGTGGTGGGGGTGGTTGTGGGGTTGGGGGGTGTTGGGTGTGGGTGGGGTGTTGTGGGTGGGGTGTTGGGGTGGTTGGGGGGGTGGTGGGTGTTGGTGGTGGGGGTGGGTGGGGTGGGGTTGTGGTGGGGGGTGGGGGGTGGTGGTGTTGGGGGTGGGGTGTTGGGGGTGGGTGGGGTGTGGGTGTTGGTGGTGGGTTGGGTGGGGGTGGGGTGGTGGGTGGGTGTGGGGTTGGTGTGGGTGGGGTGTTGGGGGTGGGTGGGGGGTGGTGGGGGTGGTGTGTGGTGGTGGGGTGGGTGGTGTTTGGTGTGGTGGGGGTTGTGGGGGTGTGGTGGGGTGGTGTTGGGTGGGGTGGTGGGGTTGGGGGTGGGGTTGTGTGGTTGGTGGGTGGTGTGGGGGTGGTGGGTGGGTGGGGGGTGGTTGTGGGGTGGGGGTGGTGGGTGTGGTGGTTGGGGGTGGGGGGTTGGGTTGGGGGGGGTGTTGGTGGTGGTGGGTTGGGGTGGTGGGGTGTGGTGGGGGGTGGGTGTGTGGGTGTGGGGGGGGTGGTGTGGGTGGTGGGGGTTGGGGGTGTTGGTTGGGGTGGGGTGGTGGGGGTGTGGGGTGTGGGGTGGGGTTGGGGGTGGGTGGGGTGTGGGGGTTGTGGTGGGTGTGGGGGGGGGTTGGGTGTGTGGGGGTGGTGGGGTGGGTGGGGGGTTGGTGGGGTGTGGGGGGGGTGGTTGTGGTGGGTGGTGTG
The DNA here is from genome assembly GCF_034119845.1 of Flavobacterium sp. NG2. Taxonomy (NCBI): domain Bacteria; kingdom Pseudomonadati; phylum Bacteroidota; class Flavobacteriia; order Flavobacteriales; family Flavobacteriaceae; genus Flavobacterium; species Flavobacterium sp. NG2. The sequence goes on from NZ_CP139420.1 coordinate 2,990,224, forward strand.
TGGGTGGGGTGTGGGGGTTGGTGGGGTTGGGGGTGGTGGGTGGGTGGGGGGTTTGGGTTGTGGGGGGTGTGGGGTGGGTGGTGGGGGTTGGGTTGTGTGGGGGGTGTGGTGGGGTGGGGTTGTGGGGGTGGGTGGGGTGGTGTGGGGGTGGTGGGGTGGGGGTTGGGGTGGTGGGGGTGGTGGTGGTTGTGTGGGTGGGGGGGGTTGGTGGGGTGTTGGTGGTGGGGGGGGTTGGGTGGGGGTGGGTGGTGGGTTGGGGGTGGGGTGGGGGGGTGGGGGGTTGGGGTGTGGGTGGGTTGGGGTGTTGGGTGGGGTGGGTGTTGGGGTGGTGTGTGGTGGGTGTGGGGTGGTGGGGGGTGGGGGTGTGTGGGGTGTGGTGGGGTGGTGTTGGTGTGGGGTGTGGGGGGTGGGTGGTGGGTTGGGTGTGGGGGGTGGTGGGGGTGGTGGTTTGGTGGTTGTGTTGGGTGGTTGTGGGTGGGGTGGTGTGGGTGGGGTTGTGGTGTGGTGGGTGGGGTGTGGGGGGGTTGTGTGGGGGGGTGGGGGTGTTGGGTGGTGGGGTGTGGGTGGGGGTTGGGGGTGGTGGGGTTGGGTGGGTGTGGGTGTGGTGGTTGGTGGGGTGGTGGGTGTGGGTTGGTGGTGGGGTGGTTGTGGGTGGGGTTGTGGGGTGGGTGTGGGGGTGGGTTGGTGTGTTGGGGTGGTGGGGTGGTGGGGTGGGGGGTTGGGGTGGGTGGGGTTGGGTGTGTTGGGTGTTGGTGGGTGGTGGTGTTGTTGTGGGGTGGTGGGGGGGGGTGGGTTGTGGGTGGGTTGGTGGGGGGGTGGGGTTGGGTGGTGGGGGGTGTTGTGTGGTGTGTGGGTGGGGTGGTGGTGGGTGTTGGTGGGGTGGGGGTGTGGTGGTTGTGGGGTGGGGGGTGGTGTTGGGGTGTGGTGGGTGGGGGTGTTGGTGGGGGGTGTGGGTTGTTGGTGGGGTTGGGGTGTGGGGGGTGGGTGGGGGTGGGGTGGGGGGGTGGTGGGGTTGTGGGGGGGTGTGGTTGGTTTGGTGTGGGGGTGTGGGTGGGGTTGGTGGGGTGGGGTGGTGTGGTGGGGGTGTGGTGGGTGTGTGGGTGTGGGGGGGTTGTTGGTGGTGTGGGGGGGTGGTGGGGGTGTGGGTGGGTGGTTGTGTGGGGTGGTGTTGGGGGTGGGTGTGTGGGTGGGTGTGGGGGTTGGTGGGGGTTGGTGTGGTGGGGGTGGGTGGGGTGTTGGGGGGTGTGGTGGTTGGTGGGGTGGTGGGTTGGGTGGGGTGTGGGGTGGGGTTGTGGGTGGGGTGGTTGGTGGGGTGGGGTGGTGGGGTGGGTTGGTGTGTGTTGGGGGGTGTGGGGTGGTTGTGGTGTGTGGTGGGGTGTTGGTGGGGTGGGTTGGGGTTTGGGGTGGTGGGGGGTTGGTGGGTGTGGGGGTGGGTTGGGTTGTGGGGTGGTGGGGGTGGTGGGTTGTGGGTGGGGGTGTGGTTGGGGGGTTGGTGGGGGTGTGGTGGGGGTGTGGTTGGGGGTGTGGTTGGTGGTGGGGTGGGGTTGGTTGTTGGGGGTGGTTGGTGGGTGGTGGGGGTGGGTGGGTGTGGGGGGTGGGTTGGGTGTGGTGGGTTGTGGGTGGGGGTGGTGGTGTTGGGTGGTTGGTGGGGGGGGGTGTGTTGGTGGTGGGGTGTTGGTGGGGTGGGTGTTGGTGTGGGTGGTGGGGGTGGGTGTTGTGGGGTGTGGGGTGTTGGTTGTGGGGTGGGGGGGTGGTTGGGTGGGTGTGGGGGTGGGTTGGGGTTTGGTGGGGGTGTGGGTGGTGGGTGGGGTGTGGGTGGGGGGGTGTTGTGGGGTGTTGGGTGGTGGGGTGGTGGGGTTGTGTTGTTGTTGTGGTGGGGTGGGGGTGGTTGGGTGTGGGGTGTTGGGGGTGGGGTTGTGGGTTGGGGGGTGGGTGGTGGTTGGGGTGGGGTGGGGGTGGTGGTGTGGGGGGTGGGTGTGTGGTGGTGGTTGGGGTGGGGGTTGGGTGGTGTGGTGGTGGGTGTGTGGGGGTGGTTTGGTGGGGTGTTGGGTGGTGGGGGGTGTGGGTGTTGGGGGTGGTGGTGTGGTTGGGTGGGTTGTGGGGTGGTGTGGTGTTGGGTGGGGTGGTGTGTTGGTGTGTTGTGGGGGTGGTGGTGGGTTGGGGGTGGGGGTGGGGTGTGGTTGTGTGGGTTGGTGGGGTGGTGGTGTTGGTGGTGGGGTTGTGTGGGTGGGGGTGGGTGTTGGGTTTGGTGTTGGGGGGGTGTGGTTGTGGGGGTGTTGGGGTGTTGTGGTGTGGGTGGGGTGGGGTGGGGTGGGGTGTTGTGGGTGGGGTGTGGGGGTTGGGTGGTTGGGGGTGTGGTTGTGGGGGGTTTGGTGGTGGTGTGGGGTGTGTGGGTTGGGGGTGGTGGGGGTTGGTGTGGTTGGGGGTGGGTTGTGTGGTTGGGTGGGTGGGGTGGGGGGTTGGGGTTGTGGGGTTGTGGTGTGGTGTTGGTGGGGGGTGGGTGTTGGGGTGTGGGGGTGGGGTTGGGGTGTGGTTGTGGTGGGTTGGTGGGGGTGGTGTTGTGGTTGGTGTGGGTGGTGTTGTGGGTTGTGGGTGGTGGGGGTGGTGGGTGTGTTGGTTGTGGGTGGGGGTTGTGGTGGGTGGGGTGGTGTTGTGGGTGGTGTTGTGGTTGGGTGGTTGTGGTGGGTTGGGGGGTGGTTGTGGGGGTGTTGGGGGTGGTGGGTGTTGGTGGGGTGTGGTGGGGTGTGTGGGTGGGTGTTGGTGGTGGGGTGGTTTGTGGTGGGTGTGGGTGGGGTGGGGGGTGTGGGTGTTGTGGGGGGTGGGGTGTTGGGTGGTGGGGGGGTGGGGTGGTGGGTGTTGTGGTGGTGGGTGTGGGTGTTGTGTGGTGGTGTTGGTGTGGGTGGTGTGTTGGGGTGGGTGGGTGGTTGGGTGGGTGGGTTGGGGGGTGTGGTGTGGTGGGTGGTGGGTTGGTGGGGTGTTGGGTGGTGGTGTGGGGTGTGTTGGTGGTGTTGGGTGGGGGTTGGGGGGTTGGGTGTGGTGGGTTGGTGTGGGGGGGTTGGGGTTGGGTGGTGTTGGTGGTGGGTGGTGGGGGTTGGTTGGGTGGGTGTGTGGGGTGGGTGTTGTGGTGGGTGTGGGTGGGGTGGGGGTGGGGTGGTTGGGTGTTGGGGGTGTGGTGGTTTGGTGGTGGGTGTTGGGGTGGTTTTGTGGTTGGGTTGGGGGGGTGTGGGGTGGGGGGGTGGGTTGGTGGTTTGTGGGGTGGGGTGTGGTGGGGGGTTGTTGGGTTTGTGGTGGGGTGTTGTGGGTGGTGGGTGTGGTTGTGGGGGGTGTGGGTGGTGGGGGTGGTGGGTTGTGGGTGTTGGGTGGTGGGGTGGGGGTGGGTTGTGGTGTTGGGTGGTGGGTGGGGTTGGTTGTGTGGGGTTGGGTGTGGGTGGGGGTGGTGGGTGTTGTGGTTGGGGGTGGGGTGTGGTTGGTGGGTTTGTGGTGGGGTTGTGGTGTGGGTGTTGGTGTGGTGTGGGGTTGGGGGGTGGTTTGGTGGTGTGGTGTGGGTGGGTGGTGGGTGTGGTGGGGGTTGGGGTGGTGGGGTTGGGTGTGGTTGTGGGTGGGTTGGTGGGGGGTGGGTGTGGGGGGTGTGGGTGTGTGGGTTTGGGTGGGGGTTGGTGGTGTGGGTGTTGGGGTGTGGGGGGGGGGTGTTGGGTGGTGGTGGGTTGGGGGGTGGGTTGTGTGGGGTGGGGGGGGTGTGGGGTTGGTGTTGGGTGGTGTGGTGGTGGGTGTTGGGGGGTGGGGTTGTGTGGTTGGGTGGGGGGGTGTGGGGGGTGGTGTGGGGGTGGGTGTTGGTGGGGGTGGGTGGGTGGTTGTGGGGTTGGTGTTGGTGGGGTGTGGTGGTGTGGTGGGGGGTTTGGTGGTTGGTGGGGTGTTGGGTGGTGGGTGGGTGGTGTGGGTGGGTGTGGGGGGGGTGGTTTGGTGTGGGGTGGGTGGGGGTGGTTGTGGGTGTGGGGGTGGGGTGGTGGTGGGGGTGTGTGGTTGGGTGGGGTGTGGGTTGGGTGGGGTGGTGTTGGTGGGGGGGTTGGGTGGTTGTTGGGGTGGTGGGGGGTGTGGTGGTTGGGTGGGTGGTGGGGGTTGTTGGGTGGTGTGGGGTGGGGGTGGGTGGGGTGGTTGGGGGGTGGTTGTGGTGGGTGGGTTGTTGGGGTGGTGGGGGTGGGGTGTTGGTTGGGGGGTGGTGGTGTGGGGTGTTGGTGGGGGTGGTGGGGTGTTGTGGGTTGGGTGTGGGGTGTTGGGTGGTGTGGGGTGGGGGTGGTGTGGTGGGTGTTGGGGGTGTTGGGTGTGTGGGGGTGGGGTGGGTGTGGTGGGTGGGGGGTGGGTGTGGGTTGGTGGGGGGTGTTGGTGGGGGTGTGGTGGGGGTTGGGTGGTGGTGGGGGGGTGGTGTTGGTTGTGGTTGGTGGGTGGGGTGGTGGGGTGTGGGGTTGTTGTGGGTGTGGTTGTGGGGGTGGGTGGGTGGGGTGGTTGGGTGGTTGGGTGGGTGGGGGTGGTGTGGGGTGGGTGGGTGTTGGGGTGGTGGGGTGGTTGTGGTGTTGTGTGGGGGGGTGGTTGGGTGGGTTGGTTGTGGGTGGGGTGTGGTGGGGTGGGGTGTGGGTGGTGGTTTGGGTGGGGGGGGTGGTGTGGGTGTGGGTGGGGGGGTGGTTGGGGTTGGGGGGGTGGGGGTGTGGGGGGTTGGTGGTGGTGGGGGTGGTGGGGTGGGTGTTGTGGGGTGGTGTGGGGGTGGTTGGGGTTGGTGTGGGTGGTGGGTTTGGGGTGGGTGTGGGGGGGTTGGTGGTGGGGGGTGGGTGGGTTGTGGGGTGGTGGTGGGGTGGGTTGGGGGGGTGGGTGGTGGTTGGTGGGGTGGGTGGTGTTGGGTGGGGTGGGTGGTGTGGGGTGGGTGGGGGTGTGGTGGGTGGGGTGGTGGGGGGTGTGGGTTGGGTGGTGGTGGGGGGGGTGTGGGGTGGTTGGTGTGGGGGGGTTGGTTGGGTGTGGGTGTGGGGTTGGGGGGGTGGGTGTGTGGTTGGGTGGTGTGGGGGTGGGGTGTGGGTGGGTGTGGGTTGGGTGTGGTGGGTGGGGTGGGGTGTGTTGGGGTTGGTGGGGGGTGGGGGTGGTGGGGTGTGGGGTGTTGGTGGGGGGTGGGGGTGTGGTGGTTGTTGGTGGTTGTGGGTGGTGGTTGTGGGTGTGGGGGGGTGGTGGGTTGTGTGGGGGTGTGGGGTTGGGTGTGGTTGGGGGGTGGGGTTGGTGTGGTGGGGTGTTTGGTGGTGGGGTGGTGTGTGGGGGGGTGTGGGGTGGGTGGGGTGGTGGGTGTGGGGGGTTGTGGGTGGTGTTGGTGGGGGTGTGGGGGGGTGGTGTGGGTGGGGGGTGGTTGGTGGGGTGTGGGGGGGTGTTGGGTGGTGGGGTGGGTGTGTGGGGGGTGTGGTTGGTGGGTGGGTGTTGGTGGGGTGGTGGTGTGGGTGGTGGGGTGGGGGTGTTGGGGTGGGGTTGGTGTGGTGGGGGGTGGGGGTGGGTTGGTGGGTGGGTTGGGGTGGGGGGGTGGTGGGTGTTGGTGGGGTGGGTGTGGGGGTGGGGGGTTGGTGGGGGGTGGGTGGTTGGGGGTGGGGTGGGGGGTGTGGGTGGGGTGGTGTTGGTGGGTGGGGTTGGTGGGTGTGGGTGTGGGGTGGTGTGGGGGTGGGTTGGGGTGTGGGGGTGGTGGGGTTGGTTGGTGGTGGGGTGTGGGTTGGGTGGGGGGTGGGTGTGGGGGTGGGTGGGGTGTGTGGGGTGTTGGGGGTGGGGTGGTTGGTGGTGGGTGTTGGTTGGTGTGGGGGGTGGTTGGTGGGTGTGGGGTGGTGTTGGGTGGGTGGGGGGTGGGGTTGGTGGGTGTGGTTGTGGGGTGTTGTGGTGGTGGGTTGGGGTGGGGGTTGGTGGGGGGTGGGGTTGTGGGGGTGTGGTGTGTTGGTGGGTGGGGTTGGTGGGGTGGTTGTGGGGTGTGGGGTGGGGGGGGGTGGTGGGGGTGGTGTGGGGTGGGGGGTGTTGGGTGGGGTGTGGGTGGTGGGGGTTGGTGGTGGGGTGGTTGGTGGTGGTGTGGTGTGGGGGTGGGGGTGGTGGTGGGTGGGGGTGGGTGGTGGGTGGGGTGGTGTGGGTTGGGGGGTGTGGGGTGGTGGGTGGGTTGGTGTGGGTTGGGGGGGGTGGGTGGTGGGGTTGGGGGTGGTGGGGTGGTGGGGTGTGGTGGGTGGGGTGGGTGTGGGGTGGGTGGGGTGGTGGTGGGGGGTGTGGGGGTGTGGTGGGTTGTGGGGGTGTGGGTGGTGGGTGGTTGGGGTGTGTGGGTGGGTTGTGGGGGTGGTGGTGGGGGTGGGGGTGTGGTTGGTGGGTGTGTTGGTGGTGGTGGGGTGTGGGGGTGGGTGGTGTGGTTTGTGGGGTGGGGGTGGGGTGTGTGGTTGGGTGGGGGGTGTGGTGTTGGTGGGGTGTGGTGTGGGGGGTGTGGGTGGTGGGGTGGGGTGGGGTGGTTGGGGGTGTGGGGGGGTGTGGTGGGGGTGTGGGTGGTGTTGGGGGTGGGTGGGGGTGGTGTGGGGGTGTGGGGGTGGGTGTTGGGGGTGTGGGTGGGTGTGGGGTTGGTTGGGGTGGTGGGTGGGGGGGTTGGGTGGGGTGGGGTGGGGGGTGGGGGTGGTGGGGGTGGTGTTGGGTGGGGTGGGTGGGGTGTGGGTGGGGGTTGGTGGGGTGGGGGTGTGGGGGGGTGGTGTGGGGTGGTTGTGGGGGGTGGGTGGTTGTGGGTGGTGGGGGTGGGGTGGGGGTGTTGTGGGGTTGGTGGTGGGGGGTGTGGGGTTGGTGTGGGTTGGGGGTGGGTGTGGGGTGGTGTGGTGGTTGGTGGGGGTGGGGGGTGGTGTTGTGGGGTGGGTTGTGGTGTGGGGGGTTGGTGGGTGGTGTGGGTGGGGTGTGGGTGGGTGGGGTGGGTGGGTGGGGGGTGGTGGTGTTGGGGTGGTGGGGTGGGTTTGTGGGTGTGGGGGGTGGGGGGGTGGGTTGGGTTGTTGGGTGGGGTGTGGTTGTGGGGTGGGGTGTGTGGGTGGTGTTGGGGTGGGTGTTGGGGGTGTGGGGGGGTGGGGTGGGTTGGGTGGGTGGGTGGGTGTGGGGGGTGGTGGGTGGTGGGGGTGGGGGTGGTGGGTGTGGTGGGTGTTGGTGTGGTGGGGGTGTGTGGGGTGGGTTGGGGTGTGGGTGGGTGTGGGGTTGGTGGGTGGGTGTGGTGTGGGTGGTGGGGGGGTGTGGTGGGGGGGGGTGTGGGTGGGGGTGGGTGGTGTGGGTGGGGTGTGGGTGGGGGGGTGGGTGTGGGGGTGTTGGTGGGGGTGGTGGTGGTGGTGGGGGTGGGGTGGGTGGGGGGGGGTGTGGTGTGGGGGGGTTGTGGTGGGTGGTTGTGGTGGGGGTGGGGGTTGGGGTGGGTGGGGTGTGGTGGGGGGGGGTGGGGTGGTTGGTGTTGGTGGTGGGGGTGGTTGTGGGGTGGTGGTGGGTGGGGGGTTGGTGGGTGGGGTGTTGGGGTGGGTGGTGGGGTTGGGGGGGTGTGGGGGTGTGGGTGGTTGGGTTGTGGTGGGGTGGGGGGGTGTGGGGTGGTGGGTTGGTGTGGTGGGGTGGGTGGGGTTGTGGGGTGGGGTGTGGGGGGGTGGGGTTGTGGTGGGGTGTTGTGGGTGGGGGTTGTGGGTGGTGGGTGTGGGGGTGGGGTGTGGTTGTGTGGGGGTTGGTGTGGGTGTTGGTGGGGGGTGTGGTGGGGTGGGTGTGGGTGGGGTGGGGTGGTGTGGGGGTGTGGGTGTGGGTGGGGGTGGTGGGGGGTGTTGGTGGTGGGTGGGGGTGGGGGGTGGTGGGGTGGTGGGTGTTGGTGGGGTGTTGGTGGTGTGGGTGTGGGGGGGGGGGGTGGTGTGGGGGTGGTGGGTGGGGGGGTGGGTGGTGGTGTTGGTGTGGGGGTTGTGTGGGGGGTGGGGGTGGGTTGGGTGGGGTGGGTGGGGTGTTGTGGGGGTGGGGGGTGGGTGGTGGGGTGGGTGGGTTGGGTGGTGGGGGGGGGTGTGGTGGTTGTGGGGGTGGTGGGGTTGGTGGGTGGTGGGGTGGGGGTGGTGGTGGGTTGTGGGGGTGGGGTGGGGTTGGTGGGTGGGGGGGTGTGGGTGTGGTGGGTTGGGGGTGGGGGTGGGTTGGTTGTGGGTGGGTGGGGGTGTTGGGGTGTGGTGGGTGGTGGGGTGTGGGGGTGGGTTGGGGGTGGGTGTGGGTTGGGGTGGGGGGTTGGGGGGGGGTGTGGGGTGGGGGGGTGGGGGTGGGGTGGGGGGTGTGGGTTGGTGGGGTGGGTGGGGGGGTGGTTGGGTGTGGTGGGGGGGTGTGGTTGGGTGGTGTGGGGTGGGGGTTGGGTGTGGGGTGGGTGGGGTTGTGGGGTGTGGGGTGTGGTTGTGGTGGTTGGGTGGTGGGGTGTTGGTGGTTGGGGTGGTGTGGGGGGGTGTGTTGGTTGGGTTTGGTGGTGGGGGTTGTGGGGTGGTTGGGTGGTGGTGGGGGGTGTGGGGTGGGGTGGGGTGTGGGTGGTGGGGGTTGTGGGGTGGTGGGTGGTTGGGTGGGGTGTTGGGTGTGGTGGGGTGTGGGGGGTGGTGGGTGGTTGTGGGTGGGGGGTGGGTGGGTGTGGTTGGGTGTGGGGGGTGTGGGTGGGGGGGTGTGGGGGTTGTGGTTGTGGGGTGGGTGGTTGGGGGTGGTTGGGGGTTGTGGGTGGGGTGGGGGTGGGGGTGGTGGTGGGGGGGTTGGTGTGGTGGGTGGGGTGGGGGGGTGGGTGGGGGTTGTGGTGGGGGTTGGGTGTGGTGTGGGGGTGTGGGGGGTTGGTGTGGGGTGTGGGTGGTGGGTGGGTTGTGGGGGTGGGGTGGGGTGTTGGGGTGGGTGGGGGGGTGTGGGTGGGGTGTTGTGGTTGGGTGGGGGTGTGGGGTGGGGGGTGGTGGGGGTGGTGTGGGGGGTGTGGTGTGGGTGGGGTGTGGGGTTGGGGGTGTGGGGGGGTGGTGGTGTGGGGTGGGTTGTGGTTGTGGGGGTGGGGTGGGGGGGTGTGGGTGTTGGTGGGGTGTTGGGGGGTTGGGTGGTGTGGTGGGTGGGGGGGTGGTGGGGTGGGTGGTTGGGGGGTGGGTGGGTGGGGGTGGTGGTGTGGGTGGTGGGTGGGGTGTTGGGGTTGGGGGGGTGGGTGTTGTGGTGGGTGGGTGGTTGGGGTGTGGGGTGGGTTGGTGGGGTGGTGTTGGTGTGGGGTGGGGGTTGGGTGGGTGTGGTGGGTGGGTGGTGGGGTGGTGGGGGGGTTGGGTGTGTGGGGGGGTTGGGTGGTGGGTGGGGGGTGGTGGGTGGGTGTGTGTGGGTGGTTGGTGTGGGGGGTGTGGGGTGGTTGGGTGGTGGGGGGGGGGTGGTGGGTGGGGGGTTGGGTGTGGGGGTGGTGGGTGGGGTGGGGGGTGGTGGGGTGGGGGTGTGGGGGTGGGTGGTGGGGTTGTTGGGGTGGTGGGGGTGGGGGTGGTGGTTGGGGGTGGGGTGGTGGGGTGGGTGTTGGTGGTGGTGGGTGTTTGGGGGTGGGTGGGTGGTGGGGTTGGGTGGGGTGTTGGGTGTGGTGGGGTGGGGGTTGGGTGTTGGGTGGGGTGGTGGGGGGGGTTGTGGGGGGTTGTGTGGGTGTGGGGGGTGTTGTGGGGTGGGGGTTGGGTGTGGGGGGTGGGTGTGGTGTTGGGGGGTGTGGGGTTGGTGGGTGTGGGTGTTGTGGTGGGTGGGGTGGTTGGGGGGTGTGGTTGGGTTGGGGGGGGTGGTGGGGGGGGGTGGGGTGGGGTGTGGTGGGGGGGGGTTGGGGTGTGTGGGTGGGGGGGGGGTGTGGTGGGTGGGGGTGTGGGGGGGTGGTGTTGGGGTGGGTGTGGGGGTGGGTGGGTGTGGGTGGGGGGGTGGGGTGGGTGTGGGGGGGGTGGGGTGGGTTGTGGGTGGGGTGTGGGGGGTTGGTGGTGGGGGTGTGGTGGGGGGTGGTGGGGGGGTGGTTGGGTGGGGGTTGTGGGGTGGGTGGTGGGTGGGTGGGGTTGTGTTGGGGTGTTGGGGTGGGTGGGGGTGGGGTGGTGGGTGGGTGTGGGGTGGGTGGTTGGGGGTGTTGGTGGTGGGTGGGGGGTTGGTGGGGTGGTGGGTTGTGGGGTGGGTGGGTGGGGTGGTGGGGGTTGGGTTGGGTGGGGGGGTGGGTGGGGGTGTTGGTGGGGTGGGGTGGGGGTGTGGTGGGGGTGTGTGGGTGTGGGGTGGGGGTTGGTGTGGGTGTGGGGGGTTTGTGTGGGGGGGTGTGGGTGGGGGGGTTGGGGTGGGGTGGTGTGGTGGGTGTTGGTGGGTTGGGTGGTGGGGTGGGGGGGTGGTTGGGGGTGGGGGGTGTGGTGGGGGGTGTGGTTGGGTGGGGTGGGGGGTGGGTTGTGGTGGGGTGTTGGGGGGGTGGGTGTGGGTTGGGGGTTGGTGGTGGTGTGTGGTGGGGGGGTGGGTGGGTGTGGGGTGGTGGGGGGGTGGTGTGGGGGGGTGGGGGGTGGTGGGTTGTTGGGGTGGGTGGGTTGTGGGGTGGGGGGGTGGTTGGGTGGGTGGTGGGGGGTGGGGGTTGGGTGGGGGGTTTGGGGTGGGTGTGGGTGGGTGGTGTGGGGGTGGTTGGGGTGGGGGGGTTGTGGGGTGGGGGGTGGTTGGGGGGTGGTGTGGGTGGGTGGGGGTGGGGTGGTGGGGGTGGGGTTGTGGGTGGGTTGGGTTGTGTGGTTGGGTGGGGTGGGGGTTGTTGGTGGGGGGGGGGTGGGTTGGGGGGTGGTGGGGTGGGTGGTGGGTGGGGGGGTTGGTGGGTGGGGTTGGGGGTGGTGGGTGGGTTGGGGTGGTGGGGGTGGGGTGGTTGGTGGGGTGGGTGTTTGGTGTGGGTGGGGGGTTGGGTGGGTGTGGGTGGGGTGGTTGTGGGTGGGGGTGGTGGGGTGTGGTGGGGGGGTGGTGTGTTGGGGTTGGGTGGGGTGGGGGGTGGGGTGGTTGGGTGTGGTTGTGGGGGTGGTGGGTGTGGGTTGGGGTGGTTGTGGTGGGTGGTTGGTGGGGGTGGGTGGTGGGGTGTGGGGGGGGTGGTGGGTGGTGGGGGGTGTGGTTGGGTGGGGGTGTGGGGTGGGTGGTGGGTGTGGGGGTGGGGTGGGTGGGGTGTGGTGGGTGTGGGGTTGTGGTGGGTTGTGGTGGGTGGTGGGGGGTGGTGTTGGTGTTGTGGGGGGTGGGGGGTGTTGTGGGGTGTGGGGGGGTGGGGGGGTGGTGTGGGTGGTGGGGTGGGGTGGTGGGGGTGGGTGTGGGGTGTGTTGGGGTGGGGGTGGTGTGGGGTGGTGGGGGTGTGGGGGTGTGGGTGGGGTGTGGGTGGTTGTTGGGTGGGGTGGTGTGGGGTGGTGGGGGGTGTGTTGGGGTGTTGGTTGTGGGGGGTGGTGGGGTGTGGGTGGTGGTTGTTGGGTGTGGGGGGTGTGGTGGGGTGTGGTGGGGGGGGTGGGGGTGGTGGTTGGGGGGTGGGTTGGGTTGGGGGGTGTGGGTGTTGGGTGGTGGGGGTGTGGTTGGTGGGTGTGTTGGGTTGTTGTGGGTGGGGGGTGTGGGTGGTTGGGGGTGGGGTGTGGTTGTGTGGGGTTGGGTGGGGGTGGTGGGTGTGTTGGGGTGGTGGGTGGGGTGGGTGGGGTGTGGTTGGGTGTGGGGGGGTGTTGGTGGGGTGGTTGGTGGTGGTTGTGGGGTTGTGGGGGTGGGGTGTTGGTGGGTGGGGTGTGGTGGGTGGTGTTGGGTGGGTTGGGTGTGGGGGGGTTGGGGTGGGTGGTGTGGTTTGTGGGTGGGGGTGGGGGGTGGGTGGTGTGTGGGGGTGTGGTGGTGGGTTGGGGTGTTGGGTGTGGGTGGGGGGTGGGGGTTGTGTGGTTGGGTGGTGGGGTGTTGGTGGTGTGGGGGTGGTTGTGTGGTTGGTTGGTGGTTTGGTGGGGGTTGTGGGTGGTGGGGGGTTGGGTGGGGTGGGTGGGTTGGTGTGGGGTGGTTGGTGGTGGGGTGTGGGTGGGGGTGGTTGTGTTGGGGTGGGGGTGTGGGGTGGGTGTTGGTGGGGTTGTGGGTGGTGGTGGTGGGTGGGTGTGTGGTGGTGTTGGGGTGTGGGGGGGGTGGTGGTTGGTGTTGGGGTGGGGGTTGTTGGGTGGTGGGGTGGGTGGGGTGGTGGGTGGGGGTGTGTTGTGTGGGGTGGTTGTGGTGGGGTGGGGTGTGGTTGGGTGGTGGGTTGGTGGTTGGTGGGGTGTGGTGTTGGGTTGTGGGTGGTGTGTGGGGGTGGGTTGTGTGGGTGGTTGTGTGTTGGGGGGTTGGGTGGTGGGTGGGGGGTGGTGGTTGTGGTGTGTGGGGTGGTTGTGGTGTTGGTGGGGGTGGGTGGGGTTGTGGTGGTGTTGTGGGTGGTTGGTGGGGGGTTGGTGGGTTGGTGGGTTGTGGTGGGTTGGGGGTGTGGGGGTGGGGTGGGGTTGTGGGGTGGGGGTTGTGTGGGGGTGGTTGGTGTGGGTGGTGTGGGGTTGGTGTTGTTGTTGGGTGTGTGGTGGGGTTGGGGTGTTGGTTGGTGGTGTGGGGGTGGTTGTTGTGGGGGGTGGTGTGGGTGGGTGTGGGGGTGTGGTGTGTGGGGTGGGTTGTGTTGTGGGGTGTTGGTGGGGGTTGGGTGTTGGTGGTGTGTTGGGTGTTGTGTGGGTGTGGTGGGTTGGGTGGGGTTGGTGTGGGGTGGGTGGTGTGGGGTGTGTGGTTGGTGGGTTGTGTGGGTTGGGTGGGGTGGTGTGTGTTGGGTTGGTGGGGTGTTGGTTTGGGGGGTTGTGTGGTGTTGTGGGGGGTGGTGTGGGTGGTTTGTTGGGTTGTGGTGGGTGTGGGTTGGTTGGGGTTGTGGTGGGGGTGGGTGGGTTGGTTGGGGTGTGTGGTGTTGTGGTGGTTGGTGGGTTGGTGGTGGTTGGGGTTGGTTGGGTGTTGGGGGGTGGGGGTGTTGTGGTTTGGGGTGTGTGGGTGGGGTGGTTGTGTTGTGGGTGGGGGTGTTGGTGGGTGTGGGGTGGGGGTTGGTGGGGGGTGTGGTTGGGTGGGTTGGTTGTGGTGGTGGTTGGGGTGTTGTGGGGGTGTGTTGGTGGGTGTGGGTGGTGGTTTGTGGGGGTGGGTTGGGGGTGTGTTGGGTTGTTGGTTGTTGGGTGGTTTGGGTGTGGGTGTGGTTGGGGGGTGGGGTGTGGTTGTGGGTGTGGTGGGTTGTGGGTGTGGGGGTGGTTGGGTGTGGGTGGGTTGTGGGTTGTGGTGGGTGTGGGTTTGTGTGGGTTGGGGGGGGTGGGGTTGTGTGGTGTTGGTGGTGTTGGTGTGGGTGGTTGTTGGGGGTGGGGTGGTGGTTGGTGTGGGGGTTGTGTGGGTGTTTGTGTGGGTGTGGTGGGGGTGGTGGTGGGTGGTGGGTGTGGTTGGGGGGGTGGTTGGGGGTTGGTTGTGGTGGTGTGGGGTGTGGTTGTTGGTGTGGGGTTGGTTGTTGGGTGGTGGGTGTTGGGTGGGTGGGGGGGTGTTGTGGGTTGTTGGGTGGTGGTGGTGGGTGGGTTGTTTGGTGTGTGGTGTGGTTGTGTTGTGTGGGTGTGGGGGTGGTTGTGGTGTGGGGTGGTGTGTGGGGGTGGGTTGGTGGGTGGGGGGTGTTGGTGGGGTGTTGGTGGGTTGGGTTGGTGGGGGTGTTGGTGGTGGTTGTGTGGGTTGTGTGGTTGGTGGTTGGGTGGGGTGGGTTGGTGGTGTGGGGTGGGTGTGGGTGGGTGGTTGGGTGGGGGGTGTGTGGTGGGGTGTGTTGTTGTGGGGTGTGGTGGGGTGTTGGGTGGTGGGGTGGTGTGGTGGGGTTGGGGGTTGGTGGTGTGGTGTGGTGGGGTGGGGTGGTTGTTTGGTGTGGTGGGTTGTGGGTGGTGTTGTGTGGTGGTTTGGGGTGGGGTTGGGTGGTGTTGGGGTTGTGGTGTGGTGGGTTGGTGGGGTTGGGTTGTTTGTGTGGTGTTGGGGTGTTGGTGTGGTGGTTGTTGGGTGGTGGGGTTGGGGTGTGGTGTGGGGTGGTTGGGGTGTTGTGGGTGGGGGTGGTGTTGGTGGGTTGTGGGTGTGGTGTGGGTGGTGGTGGGGGTGTGGGTGTTGTGTGGTTTGTTGGGTGGGGGTGTTGGGTGGTGTGGGGGTTGGTGGTGGGGTGGTGGTTTGTGGGGTTGTGGTGGTGGTGTTGTGTTGGTGGGTGTTGGGGGTGTGTTGGTGGGGTGGGTTGGTGGGTGGTGGGTGGGGGTGTTGTGTGGGTTGTGGGGGGTGGTGGGGGGGTTGGGTGTTGGTTGTGGGGTTGTGGGTGGGTTGTGGTTTGTGGGGTTGGTGGGGGGGTGGTGTGTTGTGGTTGTTGGGGTTGGGGTGTGGTTGTGGGGTGGTGGGGTGGGTTGGGGTTGGTGGTTGGGTGGTGGGTGGGTGGGGTGGGTGTGTGGGTTGGTGGTGGGGGTGTGTTGTTGGGGTTGGGGGTGGGTTGTGGTGTGGGTGGGGTGGTTGTGTGTGGGTGGTGTGGTGGGTGTGGGGTTGGGGGTGTTGTGGTGGGTGGTTTGGGGTTGGTTGGTGGGGTGTGGTTGGTGGTTGGTGGGTGGGGTGTGGGGGGTTGTGTGGGTTTTGTGGTTGGGGTGGGTGTTTGGGTTGGTGGGGGGGGGTGGGGTGGGTGTGGTGGGGTGGGTGTTGTGGTGGTGTGGGGTGTTGTGGGGGTGGTTGGGGGTGGTTGTGGGTGGTTGGTGGGTGGGGGGGTGTGGTGGTTTGGGGGTGTGGGTGTGGGTGGTGGGTGGTGGGGTTGGGTGTTGGTGGTTGGGTTGGTGGTGTTGGGGTGGGGGGGTGGTGGGTTGGGTGGGGGTGGGTGTGTGGGTGTGTTGGGGTGTGTGGGGTGGTGGGGTTGTTGTGTGGTGTTGGGGTGGGTGGGTGGTTGTGGGTTGGGGTGGGTGGTGGGTGGTTGTGGGGTGTGGTGGGGTTGGTGTTGGGTGTGGGGTTGGTGGTGGGGTTGTGGTTGGGGTGTGTTTGTGGGTTGGGGGTGGTGGGGGTGTTGGGTGGGGTGGTGGGTTGTGTGGTGGGGTGGTGTGGGGTTGTGGGTTGTGGGGGGTGGGGTTGGTTGGTGGGTGTGGGGTGGTTGGTGTGGGGTTGGGTGTGTGGTGTTGGGTTGTTTGGGTGGGGTGGGTTGGTGGGGGGTGGGGTGGTGGGTGGGGGGTTTGGTGGGTGGGTGGGTGTGTTTGGTGGGTGTGGGTTGGTGTTGTTGGTGGGGTGGTGGTGGTTGTTGTTGGTTGGGGGGTGGGTGGTGGGGGTTGGGGTGGTGGGTGTGTGGGTGTGGTGGGTTGTTGGTGGGGTTGGTGTTGTGGGTGTTGGGTGGGTTGTGGGGTGGGTGGGTTGGTGTGGTTTGTGGGGGTTGGTTTGGGGTGTGGTTGGTTGTGGGGGTGGTGGTGGGTGGTGGTGGGTGTTTGGTGGGGGTTGTGTGGTTGGGGTGTTGGGGGTGTGTTGGTGGGTGGGGGTTGTGTTGGGTGGTTGGGTGGTGTTGGTGTGGGTGTGTGTTGGTGGGGTTGGTGGTGGGGGTGTGGGTGTTTGGTTGGGGGTGGGTGTTTGGGTGTGGTTGTGGGTTGGGGTGGGGGGTGTGGGGGTGGTTGGTGGGGTGTTGGGTGTGGGTGGTGGGTGTTGTGGTGGGGTGGTGGGGTGGGGTGTGGTTGGTGGTGTTGGTGTGGTGGTGTGGGTTGGGGGTGTGGTGGGTTTGGGGGTGGTGGTTTGTTGTGGGTTGGTGGGTGGGGTTGGTGGGTGTTGGTGGTTGGGTGGGTGTTGTGGTGGGTGGTGGGGTGGGGGGTTGGTGGGTGTGGTGGTTGGGGGGGTGGGTTGGTGTGGGGTGGTGTTGGTTTGTGTGGGGTTGTTGGTGGGTGGGTGGGGGTGGGGTTGTGTGGTGGTGGGTGTTGGTGGGTGGTGGTGGGTGGTTTGGGTGTTGGGGGGGTGGTGGTGGTGGGGTGTGGGTGTTGGTGTGTTGGTGTGGGTGGGGTGTGGTGGTGGTGGGGTGTGTGTTGGTGGTGGTGTGGGTTGTGGTTGGTGGGGTGGTTTGTTGTGGGTGGGTGTGGTTGGTGTGGTGGGGGTGTGTGGGGTGGTGTTGGTTGTGTGTTGTGGGGTGGGGTTGGTGTTGGGGTGGGGTGGTGTGGGGTGGGGTTGGTTTGGTGGGTGGGTTGGTGGGGTGTTGTGGGTGGGTGGTTGGGTGGTGGTGTTGGGGGGTGTGGGTGGTTGTGGTTGTGTTGGGGTGGTGGTGTTGTGGGGTTTGTGGGTGGGTGGGGTGGGGGGTTGTGGGTGTGTGGTGTTGGTGGGGGTTGTGTGGGGTTGTGTGGGTTGGGTGGGTTGTGTGTGTGTGGGTGGGGTTGTGGGGGGTGGTTGGGTGTGGTGTGGGGGTGGGTTGTGTGGTGGGGGTGGTGTTGGGGGTGGTGTTGGGTGTGTTGTGGGTGTGGGTTGTGGGGTGGGGTGTGGTTGGGTGGTTGTGTGGGGTGGGTGGGGGTGGTTGGTGGGGGGTGTGTGGTGTTGGGGGTGTTGTGGGTGGGTTGGGGGTGGTGGGTTGTGGTGGGGGTGTGTGGGGTGGGGGTGTGGTGGTGTTGGTGGGTGGGTTGGGTTGGGTGGGGTTGTGTGGGGTGGGGGGTTGTGGGGTTGGTGGTGGTTGTGGGGTTGGGTTGTGGTGTTGGTGGGGGGTGGGTTGGGGGGTGTGGGGTGGTTGTGGGGGGTTGGTGGTGTTGGGTGGGTTGTTGTGGGGGTGGGGTGGTTGGGGTGGTTGTGGGTGGGGTGGTGGGGTGTGGGTGTTGGTGGTGGGGGGTGTTTGGTGGGTGGGTGGTTGGGGTGTGGGGGTGTTGGGTGGGGTGGGTGGTGTGTTGGTGGTGGTGTGGGGTGGTGGGGTGTGGGGGTGGGGTTGGGTGTGTTGGGGGTGGGTGGTGGGGTTGTGGTTGGTGGGGTGGGGGTGTTGGTGGGGTTGGGTGGGGTGGGGGGGTTGGTGGTGGGTTGTGGTGTTGGGTGGTGTGGGTGGTGTGGGTGGGGGTGGTGTGGGTTGGGTGGGTGGGGTGTGGTGGGGTTGTGGGTTGGGGGGTGTTGGGTGTGGTGGGGGGGGTGGTTGGTGTGGGGTGTTGTGGTTGTGGTTGGTGGGGGGTTGTGGTGGGGGTGGGTGGGGGTGTGGGGTGGGTGGTGGTTGTGGTGGTGTGGGGGTGTGTGGGGGGTGGGTGTGGGGTGGTGGGTTGGGGTGGGTGTGGTGGGGTGGTGGTTGGGGTGGGTGGTGGTTGGGGGTGTGGGGGGTGGTGGTGGGGGTGGGTTGGTGTTGGGGTGTGGGTGGGGTGGTTGGGGTGGGTTGTGGGTGGGTGGGTTGGGGGTGGGTGGGGGGGTGGTTGGGGTGGGTGTGGGTTGGGGGTGGGGTGTTGTGGGGTGGTGTGGTGTTGGGTGGGGGTGTGGGGGGGTGGGTGTTGGTGTGTTGGGGGGTGGTTGTGGTGTGGGTGGTGGGGTGGTTGGGGGTGGGTGGGGGTGGGGTGGTGTGGGGGTGGGTGGGGTTGGTGGGGGGTGGGGTGGTTGTGGGTGGGGGTGTGGTGGGGGTGTGGGTGTTGGTGGGTGGGTGGTTGGGGGTTGTGGGGGTGTGTTGGGGTGGGTTGTGGTGGGGTGGTGGGTGGTGGGGTGGGGTGTGGTTGGTGGGGGGTGTGGGTTGTGGGGTGGTGGGTTGGGGTGTGTTGTGGTGGGTTGGGGGGGTGTGGGGTGGGTGGGGTGGGGGTGGGTTGTGGGGTGTGGGGTTGTGGGTGGGTGTGGTGGGGGGTGTGGGGGTGGGTTGGGGTGGTGGTGGGGGTTGTGGGGGTGGGGGTGTGTGGGGTGGGTGGGTGGGGGTTGTGGTGGGTGGTGGTGGGGGGGGTGTTGGGGTGTTGGTGGTGGTTGGGGTGGGGTTGTGGTGGGGTGGGTGGGGGTGGGGTGTGGTGGGGTGGGGGTTGGTGTTGTGGGGTGTGGTGGGTGGGGTTGGGGGTGTGGTTGGTGGGGGGTGGTGGGTGGGGTGTGGGGTGGGTGGGTGGGTGTTGGTGGGGGTGGTTGGGGTGTGGGTTGTGGGGGTGGGTGGGGGGTGGTGGTGGGTTGGTGGGGGGGTGGTGGGGTGTGTGGTGTTGGGGGGTGTGGGGTGGGGGGTGGGTGGGTGGTTGGGGTGTGTGGGTGGTGGGTGGGGGGGGGTGTGGTGTGGGGGGTGGGGGTGGTTGGGTGGGTGTGGGGTTGGTGGGTGTGGGTGGGGTTGGTGTGGGGGTGTGGGGTGGGTGGGGGGGGTGGGGTGTGGGTGGGGGGGGTGTGGTGGGGTTGGTGGGGTTGTGGGGTGGTGGGGTGTGGGGTGTGGGGGTGTGGGTTGGGGGGTGTGGTTGGGGTGGGGGTGGTTGTTGGGTGGGTGGTTGTGGGTTGGGGGTGGTGGGGGGTGTGGTTGGTGGTGGGGTGTGTTGGGGTGGTGGTTGGGGTGGGGGTGGGTGGGTGGGTGGGGTTGGTGTGGGGGGTGGGGTGTGTGGTGGGTGTGTTGGGTGGGTGGGGTGTTGGTGTTGGTGGGGTGGGTGGGGTGTGGGGGTGGGGGTGTTGGTGGGTGGGGGTGTGGGGGGGTGGGGGTGGTTGTGGTTGGGGGTGGGGTGGGGGGGTGGTGGGTGGTGTGGGTGGGGGTGGGGGGGGGGTGGGTTGTTGGGGGTGGGTTGGGGTGTGGGGTGTGGTGGGGTGGTGGTGGGGGGTGGGTGTGGGGGTGGTGTGGGGTGGTGGGGTGGGGGGTGGGGGGGTTGTGTGGTTGGGTGGTGTGTTGGGGGGTTGTGGTGGGTGGGGGGTGGTGGGGTGGTGTGGGGGGTGGTGTGTTGGGGTTGGTGGTTGGGGGTGTGGTGGGGTGGGGGGTGTGGGTGTGTGGGGTGGGGGGGTGGGTGGGGTGGGTGGGGGGTGGTGGTTGGGGTGTTGGTGGGGTGGTGGGTGGGGTGTGGGGTGTGGTGGGTGGTTGTGTGGGTGGGGGTGTGGTTGGGTGGTGGGGGTGGGGGGGTGTGTGGGGGGGTGGTTGGTGGGGGGTGGTGGGGTGTTGTGGGTGTGGGGGGTGGGTGTGGGTGGTGTGGGGGTTGTGGTGGGGTGTTGTGGTGTGGGGTGGGTGTGGGGTGGGGGGGGGTGGTGGGTGGGGGTGGGTTGGGGTGGGGTTGTGGGTGGTGTGGGGGGGTGTTGGTGGGTGGGGTGTGGGTGTGTGGGGGGGGGTGGGGTGGGTTGGGGGTGGGTGGGGTTGTGGGTGGTGGGTTGTGGTTGGGGTGGGGTTGTGGGGGGTGGGTGTGGTGGGGGTTGGGGTGGGTGTGGGTTGGGGGTTGGGTGGTGGGGGTGGGTGTGGGGGGTGGGTGGGGTGTGTGTTGGGGTGGGTTGGGGGGTGGGGGTGTGGGGTGGTTGTTTGGTGTGGTGGGTGTGGGTGTGGGGGGTGGGTGGTTGGGGGGTGTGGGTGGTTGGGTGGGTGGGGGGTGGTTGGGTGGTGGGGTGGTGGGGGGGTTGTGGGTGGGGTGTTGTGGTTGGTGTGTTGGTGGGGGGTTGGTGGGTGGGGGGGTGTGGGGGTGGTTGTGGTTGGTTGGGGGGGTGGTGGGGGGGGGTGGTGGGTGGGTGGGGTTGGTGGGGTTGTTGGGTGGTGGGGGTGGTGTTGGGGGTTGTGGGGGGTTGGTGGTTGGGTGGTTGTGTGGGGTGGGTGGGGTGTTGGGTTGGGGGTTGTGGTGGGTGGTGGGTGTGGTGTGGGTGGTTGGTGGGGGTGGTGTGGTGTGGGGTTGGGTGGGGTGTGTGTTGGGTGGTGGGGTGTGGGGGTGGTGGGGTGGTGGGGTTGTGGGTGGTTGGTGGTGGGTGTTGGTGTGGTGTGGGGTGGGGTGGTGTTGGGGGGTGTGGTGGGGTGGGGTGGGTTTGGGTGGTGGTGTGGGGTGGGTTGGGGTGGGTGGTTGTGGGGTGGGGTGGGGGTGTTGGGTGGTTGGTGTGGTGTGTGGTGTGGTGGGGTGGTGTGGGTGTGGTGGGGGTGGTTGTGGTGTGGTGGTGGGTGTGGGGGGTTGGGGGGTGTGGGGTGGTTGGGTTGTGGGTGTTGTGGTGGGGTGTGGGGGGTTGGGGTGGGTTTGTGGTGGGGGGTGTGGGTGTTGGGTGTGGTGGGGTGGGGTGTGGTGGTGGGTGGGGGTGTTGGTGGTGGGGGGTGTGTGGGGTGTTGGGTGTGGGGTGGGGGGTGTTGTGGTTGGTTGTGTGGGGTGTGTGGGTGGGTTGGTGGGGGGTGTGGTGGGGGGTTGGGTGGGTTGGTGGGTGTGGTGGGTGTTGGGGGTGGGTGTGTGGGTGGGGTGTGTGGGTGTTGGGTGGGGTGGGGTGTGGGTGGGGGGTGGTTGGGTGGGTGTGGGGGTGGGTGTGTGGGGGTGGGGGTGGGGTGGTTGTGGGTTTGGTGGGTGGTGTGGGTGTGGGTGGGTGGGGGGTGTGGGTGGTTGTGTGGGGGTGGGTTTGGGTGTGGGGGTGGGGGTGGTGGTGGGGTGGGGGGTTGTGGTGGGGGGGGTTGGTGGGGGTGGTTGGGGTGGGGGTTGGGGTGTGGGTGGGGTGTTGGGGGGTGGTGGGGTGGGTGTGGGGTGGGGGTGGGGTGGTTGTGGGTGGTGGGGTTGGTGGGGGTGTGGTGTTGGTGGGTGGGGTGGGGTGGTGGGGGTGTGGGGGTGGGTGGGGGTGGTGTGGGGGTGGGGGTGGTGGGGTGTGTGGGGGGGTGTGTGGGGTGGGGGGTGTGGGGTGGGTTGTGGTGGTGGTGGGGGTGGGGGGGTGTGGTGGGTGTGGTGGTGGGGTTGGGTGTGGGGGGGTTGGTGGTGTGGGGGGGTGGTGGGTTGTGGTGGGGTTGGGGTGGGGGTGTGTGGGTGTGGGGGTTTGTGTGGGGTTGGGGGGGTGGGTTGTGTGGGTGTGGTGGGGTGTGGGGGTGGGGTGGTGTGTGGGGTGGGTGGGGGTGGGGGTGTTGGGGTGGGTGTGTGGTGGTGTTGGGGGTGGGGGTGGGTGTGGGGTGTGTGGTGGGGGGGTTGGGTGGGTGGGTGGTGTGGGTGGTGGGTGGGTGGTTGGGGTGTGTTGGGTGTGGGGGTGGTGGTGGGTTGGTGGGGTGTTGGTGGGTGGTGGGGGGTGTGGTGGGGGTGTGGGTTGTTGGGGGTGGGGTGGGTGGTGGGGTTGGTGGGGTGGGGGGGGTGTGGGGGGGTGGGTGTGGGTGGGGTGGGTGGTGGGTGTGGGGGTGGGGGGGGTGTGTGGGTTGGGGTGGGTGGTGGGTGGGGGGTGGTGTGGTGGGGGTGTGGGGTGGGTGGGGGGTGTTGGTGGGGTGGGGTGGGGGGGTTGGTGGGGTGGGTGGGGGGGGTGTTGGTGGTGTGGGGTGGTGGGGTGGGTGGGGGGGGTGGGGGTGTGGTTGGGGGTGGTGGGGGGGTGGGTTGGTGGGGGTGGGGGTGGTGGGGGGTGGTGGTGTGGGGGGTTGTGGGGTGGGTGGGGGTGGGGGTGGTTGTGGGTGGTGGGGGGTGTGGGTGGGGTGGTGGGGGTGGGTTGGTGGGTGGGGTGGGGTGTGGGTGTTGTGGGGGGGTGGGTGGGGGTGGGGTGGTGGGTGGTTGGTGGGGTGGGGTGGTGGTTGGGTGGGTGGGTGGGGGTGGGTTGTGGGGGTGGTGGGTGGTGGGGGGTGTGGGGTGGGGGGTGGGTTGGGTGTGGGGTGGGGTGTGGGGGGGGTGGTTGGGTGGTGGGTTGGTGGGGTGGGTGTTGGGGGGTGGTGGGTGGGGTGGGGGGTGGGTGGGGGGGGGTGGGGGGGTGTTGGTGGGGTGTGGGGGTGGTTGGGGGGTGGGTGGGGTGTTGGGGGTGGGTGTGGTGGTGGGGTTGGGGGGGTGGTGGTTGTGGGGGGGTTGGGGTGGGGGGGGTGGGGGTGTGGTGGGGTGTTGGGGGTGGTGTGGGGGGTTGGTGGGTGTGGGGGTTGGGTGGGGGTGTGTTGGTGGTGGGGTTGGGGTGGGGGTGGGGGTGGGGTGGTGTGGGGGGGTGTTGGGTGGGTGGGGGGGGGTGGGGTGGTGGTGTTGGGGGGTGGTGGGGTGGGGGTGGTTGGTGGGGGTTGGGTGGTGGGGTGGGGGGTGTGGGGTGGGGGTGGTTGGGGTGGGGTGGTGGTGGGGGGTGGTGGGGGGTGGGTGGTTGGTTGGGGGTGGGTGGTTGGGTGGGTGTGGGTGGTTGGGTGGGGGGGGGTGGGGTTGTGGGGGGTGGGGGTGGGGTGGTGGGGTGGTGGGGGGGTGGGTGGTGTGGGGGTTGGGGGGTGTGGGTTGTGGGGTGGTGTTGGGTGTGGGGGGGGGGGTTGGTGGGGTGGGTGGGTGGGGGTGGGGTGGTGTTGGGGTGTGGGGGGTTGGTGGGGTGGGTGGTGGTTGGGTGGGTGTGGGTGGTGTGGGGGGGTGTGGGTGGGTGGTGTTGGGTGGGGGTGGGTGGTGGGTGGGGGGTGGTGGGGTGGGGTGTGTGGGGGGTGTGGGGGGGTTGGGGTGGTGGGGGGGGGTGTTGGGGGTGGGGTGGGGGGTGGTTGGTGGGGGTTGGGTGGTGGGGGTGTGGGGTGTGGGGGTGGGGTGTGGTTGGGGGGGTGTGGGGTGGGGGTGGTTGGGGGTGGGGGGGGTTGGGGTGTGTGGGGTGGTTGGGGTGTGGGTGGGGGGTGGGGGGGTGTGGGTGGGGTGGGGGTGGGGGGTGGGGGTGGGTGGGGGTGGTTGGGGGGTGGGGTGTGTGGGGTGGGTGGGGTGGGGGTGTGGGGGGTGGGTGGTGGGGTGGGGTGTGGGGGGGTGGTTGTGGGTGGTTGGGGGGGGTGGTGGGGGTTGTGGGGGGTGTGGTTGGGTGGGGGTGGTGTGGTGGGGTGGGTGTTGGGGGTGTTGGTGGGTGGTGGGGGGTGTGGGTGGGGGTGGTGTGGGGTGGTGGGTGTGGGGGTGGGGGGTGTTGGGTGTGGGGTTGGGGGGGGTGGGGGGGGGGTTGGGTGGGGGTGTGGGGTGGGTGGGGGTGGGGGGGTTGGTGGGGGTGGTTGTGGGTGGTGGGGGGGTGGTTGGGGGGGGTGTGGGTGGTGGGGTGGTGGGTGGGGGGGTGGGTGGGGGGTGGTGGGGGGGGTGTGGTGGGTGGGGTGGGGGGTGTGTGGGGGGGTGGGGGGTGGGTGGGGGTGGGGTGTGGGGGGTGGGGTTGTGGGGGTGGGGTGGGGGGGGTGGGGTGGGGTGGTGGGGTGGGGGTGGTGGTTTGGGGGGGTGGGTGGGGGGGTGGGGTGTGGGGGGGTGGGTGGTGGGTGTGGGGGTTGGGTGGGGTGGGGGGGGGTGTGGGGGGGGGGTGGTGGGGGGTGTGGGTGTGGGGGGGGGTGGTGGGGGTGGGGGGGTGGGTGTGGGGGGGGGGGTGGGTGGTGGGGGGGTGGGGTGGGGGGGTGGTGGGTTGGGGGGGGGGTTGGGGGTGGGTGGGTGGGGGGTGGGGTGGGTGGTTGGGGGTGGGGTGTGGGGGGGGTTGGGGGTGTGGTGGTGGGGGTGGGGGGGGTGGGTGTTGTGGTGGGTTGTGGGGTGGGGGGGGGTGGTGGGGGGGGTGGTGGGGTGGGTTGTGGGGGGTGGTGGGTGTGGGGGGGTGGGGTGGGGTGGGGGTGGGTGGTGGGGGTGTGGGGGGTGGGGGTGGGGGGGGGTGGGTGGGGGGTGGGGGGGTGGGGTGGTGGGGGGGGTGGTGTGGGGGGGTGGGGGGGTGTGGGGGGGTGGGTGTTGTGGGGGGTGGGGGGTGGTGGGGTGGGGGTGGTTGGGGGTGTGGTGGGTGGGGGGGTGGGGGGGGTGGGGTTGGTGTTGGTGTGTGGTGGGTGTGTGGGGTTGGGGGGTGGGTGGTGGTGTGGGGTGGGGGGTGGGTGGTTGGTGGGTGGGGGTGGTGGGGGTGGGGGGGGGGTGGTTGTGTGGGGTGTGGGGGTGTGGGGGGGGTGGGTGTTGGGTGGTGTGGGGGGGGTGGGTGGTTGTGGTGGGGGTGGGGGGTGGTTGGGGGGTGTGGGGGTGTGGGTGGGGGGGTGGGTGGTGTGGGGTGGGGGGTGGGGTGGTTGGTGGGTGGGGGGGGGGGTGGGTGGGGTTGGTGTGGGGTGTGGGGGTTGGGTGGGGTGGGGGGGGGTGTGGGGTGGGTGGGGTGGGGGGGGGTGGTGTGGGGTGTGGTGGGGTGGTGGTGGGGGTGTGGTGGGTGGGGGGTTGGGGTGGGGTGGGTGTGGGGGGTGGGGTGTGTGTTTGGGGTGGGGTGGTGTGGTGGGTGGGTTGGGGTGGTGGGGGGGGGGGGGGTGTTGGTGGGGGTGGGGTGTGTTGGTGGGGTGGTGGGGTGGGGGGTGGGTGGTGGTGGTTGGGGGGTGGGTGTGTGGTTGGTGGGGTGGGGGTGTGGGTGGGGTTGGGTGGGTGTGGGGGGGGGTGTGGGGGTGTGGTGTGGGGGGGGTGGGTGGGGTGTGGGGTGTGGGGTTGGGGTGGGGGGTTGGTGGGGGTGGGGGGTGTGGGGTTGGTGGTGGGGGTGGTGGGGGGGGGGGGGTGGTGGGTGGGGGGTTGTGGTGGGGGTGGGGTGTTGGGTTGGGGGGTGGGTGGGGTGGGTTTGTGGGGGTGGGTGGGGGGTGGGGGGTTGTGGGTGGGGGTTGGTGGTGGGTGGTTGTGGGGTGGGTTGGGTGGGGGGGGGGGGGGGGGTGTGGGTGGGGTGTTGGGGGGTGGGGGGGTGGTGTGGTGGGGGTGGGGTGGGGTGGGGTGGGGGGGTGTGGGGGGGTGTGGGGGTGGGGGTGGGGGTGGGGGGTTGGGTGGGTGGTGTTGGTGTTGGGTTTGGTTGTTGGGGTGGGTGTGTGGGGTGTTGTGGTGGTGGGTGGTTTGTGGGTGTGGGGGTGTGGTGGGGTGTTGTTTGGGGTGGTGTGTGTGTGGTTTGGGGGGTGGGTTTTGGGGTGTTGGTGGTGGGTGGGGGGTGTGGGGGTTGGGGGGGGTGGGGTGTTTGGTTGGGGGTGTGGTGGGGGGTGGTGTGGTGGGGGGTGGTGGTTGGGTGGTGTGGTGGGTGGGTGGTGGGGTGTTGTTTGTGTGGGTGTGGGGGGGTGGGTGGTGGGTGGGGGGTGGTTGTTGTGGGGTTGTTGGGTTGGGGGGTGGGTGGGGTTGGGTGGGGGGTGGGGTGGTGGGTGGTGGTGGGTTGGGGTGGTGTTGGTGGTGTGGGTGTGGGGGTGGTGGGGGTGGGTGGGTTGGGGTGGTGGGGGGGGTGTTGGGTGGGTGGTGGTGGTTGGGTGGGTGGGTGTTGTGGTGGTGGGTGGTTTGGTGGGGTTGGGGTGGGGTGGGTGGGTTGTGGTTTGGTGGTGTGGGTTGGGTGGGTGGTTGGGGGTTGTGGTGGGTGGTGGGGTGGTGGGTGGGGTGTTGGGGGGGGTGTGTGTGGGGTGGGTGGGGGGTGTTGGGGGGGGGTTTGGTGGTGGGTTGGGGGGGGGTGGTGGTGGTGGGTGGTGGGGGGTGGTGGGTGGGTGGGTGGGGGTTGGGTGGGGTGGGGGGGTGGGGGGGTTGTGTTGGTGGGTTGTGGTGGGTGGGTGGTTGGGGTGGTGGTGGGGGGGGTGGGGTTTGTGGTGGGGGGGGTGGGGGTGGGGGTGGGTGGGTTGTTGGGGGGGGGTGGGGGGTTGGGTGGGGGGGGGGTGGTGGGTGGGGTTGGGGGGGGTTGGTGGGGGGGGGTGTGGGGTGTGGTGGGGGGTGGTGGTGTTGTGTGGTGTGGTTGGGTGGTGGTTGTGGGGGTGGGGTTGGGTGGTGTGTGGGTGTGGGGGTGGGGGGGTTGGGGTGTGTGGGGTGGGGTTGGGTGGGGGGTGGTTGTGTTGGTGGGGGGGTGGGGGGGGGTTGGGGTGTGTGGGTGGTGGGGGTGTGTGTGTGGGTGGGGGTGGGTGGTGGTGGGGGTTGGTGGGTGGGGGGTGGGTGGGGGGTGGTGGGTGGTTGTGTTGGGGTGGGTGGGGTGGTGGGGGGTTGGGGGGGGTGGGGGTGTTTGGGTTGGGGTGTGTTGGGTGGGTGGGGGTTGGGTGTGGGTTGTTGGGGGGGTGGGTGGGTGGGTGGGGGGTTGGTGGGGGTGGGGGGTGGGGTGGGGGGTTGTGGGTGTGTGGGGTTTGGTGGGTGTGGGTGGTGTTGGTGGGGGGTTGTGGGGTGGGTGGTTGGTGGGGTGGTTGGTGGTTGGTTGTTGTGGGTGGTGGGGTGGTGGGGGGGGGGTGTGGGGGGGGGGTTGTTGGGGGTGGGGTTGGGGTGGGGGGGTGGGGGTGTGGTGGGGGGGGTGGTTGGTGTGGGTGGGTGGTGGGTGGGGTGGTGGGGGGGTGGGGGGGGGTTGGGGTGGGGTGGGTGTGGGGGGGTTGGGGGTGGTTTGGGGGGTGGGGGGTGGGGGTGGTTGGGTGGTTGTTGGTTGGGTGGGGTGGTGGTTGGTTTGGGTTTGTGGGTGTGGGGGGGGGGGTGTGGTGGGGGTGTGGGTTTGGGGGTGGTGTGGGGGGTGGGTTGGGGTTGGTGGTGGTGGGTGTGGGGGGGTGGGGTGGGTGTGGTTGGTGGGGGTGGGGTGTGTGTTGTGGGTTGTGGTGGGGTTGGGGGGGGTGTGGGGTGGGGGTTGGTGTGGTGGGGGGTTTGGTGGTGTGTTGGGTGGGGTGGGGTTGGTGGTGGGGGGGTTGTGTGGGTGGGGGGGTGTGGGGGGTTGGGGTGTGGTGGTGGTTTTGGGTTGGGTGTGGTGTGGGGGTGGGGGGGTGTGGGTTTGTGGTGGGTGGTGTGGTGGGTGGGGGTGGGTGGTGGTGGGTTTTGGGTGTGGTGGGGGGTGGTGTTGGGTTTGTTGGTTTTGGGTGGTGGTGGGGGGTGTGGTGTTGGGTTGTGGGGGGGTGTGGGTTGGGTTGTGGGTGGGGGTTTGGTGTGTTGTTGTGGTTGGTGGGTGGGTTGTGTGGGGGGGTGGTGGGGGGTTGGTTTGGTGGGGTGGTGGGGGGTTGGGGGTGGTGTGTGGTTTTGGTTGGGGGGTGGGGTGGTGGGGTGTTTGTTGGGTGTTGGTGGTGTTTGTTGGGTGGGGGTGTGTGGGTTGGGGGTGGTGGTTTGGGTGTGGGTGGGGGGGGGGGGTGTTGGTGTGGGGTGTTTGTGGGGTGGGGTGTTTTGGGGGTTGGGGGGTTGGGGGGGTGTGTGTGTGGTGGGGGTTGGGGGGTTGGTTGTGGGTGTTGGTTGGTTGTGGTGTTGGTTGGGGGGTGTTGGGGTGTGGGTGGGTTTGTGGTTGTGTGGGGGTGGTGGTGGGGTTGGGTGGTGTGGGTTGTTGGTGGTGGTTGGGTGTTGTGTGGTGGTGGGGGTGGGTTGGGGTGGGTGGGTGTTTGTGTGGGGGGTGTGGGTGGGGGTTTGTTGGGTGGTGTGGGTGTTTGGTGGGTGGTGGGTGGTTGGGTTGGGGTGTGTGGGGTGTGGGTTGGTTGGTGTTTGGTGGGGTTGTTGTGGTGGGTTTGTGGTGGTTGTTGGTGTGGGTGGGGTGGTGGTTGGGGGTGGTGGTGTGGGGTGGTTGGTGTGGGTGGTTTTGTGGGGTGGTGGGGGTTGGGGGTGTGTTGGTGGGGTGGGGGGGGGTGTGTTTG
This sequence comes from Flavobacterium sp. NG2, assembly GCF_034119845.1. Classification (NCBI taxonomy): domain Bacteria; kingdom Pseudomonadati; phylum Bacteroidota; class Flavobacteriia; order Flavobacteriales; family Flavobacteriaceae; genus Flavobacterium; species Flavobacterium sp. NG2. The sequence continues at coordinate 3,017,717 of NZ_CP139420.1, forward strand.
GGTGGTGTTTGGGGTGGTTTGTTTGGTGGGGGGTGTGGGTGGGGGGGTTGTTGTTGGGGTGGGGGTGGTGGGGGTTTGGGGGGTTGGTGTGGTGTGGGGGGTGGTGTGTGGGTGTTTGGTGGGGGGGTGTGGGTGGGTTTTGGGGTGGGTTGGGGTGGTGTGGTGGGGGTTGTGGTTGGGGTGTGGTGGGTTGTTGTGGGTGGGTGTGTGTTGGTGTGGGGGGGTGGGGTGGTGTGGGGGGGGGTGGGTGTTGGGTGGTGGGGGTGGTTGGGGGGTGGGGTTGGGTTGGGGGGGGTGGGGGGTGGGGGGGGTGGTGGGGGGTGGGGGTGTTGGGGTGTGGTGGGGTGGGTTTGTGTTGGTGGGTGGGTTGGTGGGTGGGGTGTGTGGGGGGGTGGTGTGGGGGTGGGTGTGGGGGGTGTGGTGGTGGGGGGGTGGTTGGTTGGTTGGGTGGGTGGGGTTGGGGGTTGTTGGGTGGGTGTGGGGTGGGGGGGTGGTGGTGGGGTGTTGGGGGGGGGTTTGGGGGTGGTGGGGGGGGTTGGGGGGGGTGGTTGGTGTGGGGTGGGGTGGTGGGTGTTGGGGTTGGGTGTGGTGGTGGGTGTGTGGTGGGGTGTTGTGTTGTGGGGGGTGTGGTGGGGTGTGGTTTGGGGGTGGTGTGGGTGTGGGGGGGGGTTTGGTTGGTGGGTGGGGTGGGGGGTTGGTGGGGGTGTGGGGGGGGTTTGGGGGTGGTGGTTGGGGGTTGTTGGGTGGTGTGGGGGGGTGGTGGGTGGGGGGGGGTGTGGGTGTGGTGGTGGGTGGTGTGGGGGTGTGGGGGTGGGTGGGGGTGGGTTGGTGGGGGTGGGTGGTTGTGGGGTGGTGGGGGGGGTTGTGTGGTGGTGGGTGTGGGGTTGGTGGGGGTGGGTGTTGGGTGGGGTGGTGGTTGGGTGGGTGTGTTGGGGGGGTGGTGGGGGGGTTGGTGGTTGGGGGGTGGTGTGGGTGGTGGGGGTGGGTGGTGGGTGGGGTGTGTTGGGGGGGGGGGGGGTGGGGTGTGTGTGTTGTGGTGGGGTGTTGTGTGGGTTTGGTGGGGTTGTGTGGGGGTGGGGTGGTTGGTGTTGTGGGTGGGTGGGGGGGGTTGGGGGGTTGGGTTGTGTGGGTGTGTGGTTGGTTGGGGGGTGGGGGTGGTTGGTTTGTGTTGGGGGTGGGTTTGTGGGGGGGTGGTGGGTTTGTGGTGTTGGGGGTGGGGTGGTGTTTGTGGTGGGTGTGGGTGGTGGGGTGGTGTGGGTGTGGGTTGTGTGGTTGGGGGTGTGTGTGGGGGGGGGGGGGGGGTTGGGTGGGGGTGGGGTGTGTTTGGGGTGGTTTGGGGGTGGGGTGGGGGTGGGGGTTGGGGGGGTGGGGTGGGGGGTGGGTGTTGGGGTGGTGTTGGTGGGTTTGTGGGTGTTGTGGGTGGTGGTGTTGGGTGTGGGGGTGTGGTGTGGTGGGGTGTGTGGGGTGGGTTGTTGGGGGTTGGGTGGTGGGGGGGGGGTTGGTGTTGGTGTGGGGGGTTTTGGGGTGGGGGGGTTGGGTGGTGGGGGGTGGTGGGGTGGGGGTGTTGTGGTATTATTGGTGTGGGTGGGTGGTGGTGGTGGGTGGTGTGGGGGGTTGGTGTTGGGGTGGTGGGGGGGGTGGGGGGTGGGGTGTGTGGTGGGGGGTTGTGGGGTGTGGGGTGGTGGTGTGGTGGGTGGGGTGGGGGTGGGGTGTGTTGGGGGGGGGGTGGGTGGTGTGGGTGGGGAGGTGGGGTGGTGGGTGTTTGGGTGTGGGGTGGGTTGGGGTGGGGGGGTGTTGGGGTTTGTGGGGTGTGTGGGGTGTTGTTGGTGGGGGGGTGGTGTGGGGGGGTGGGTGTGGGGGTGGTGGTGTTTTGGTGGGTGGTTGGTGTGGGGGGGTTGTGTGTGGGTGTGTGGGGTGTTTGTGGGGGGTGTGGGGGTGGTTGGGGTGTGTTGGTGGGGTTGTGGGGTGTGGGTGGTGTGGGTGGGTTGGGGTGGGGGGGTGTTGGGGGTGGGGTGGGTGGTGGGTGGGGTGGGTGTGGTTTGGGGGTGGGGTGGTGGGGTGTGGGGTGGGGGGGTTGGGGGTGGTGGGGGTGTTGTTGGGTGGGTGGTGTGTTGGGGGGGGGGTTGGGGGTTGTTTGTTGGTGGGGTTGTGGGGGTGTGGGGGTGGTGGGGTTGGGGGGGGGGGGTGTGGTGGGGGGGTGTGGGGGGTGGGTTTGTGGTTGTGTGGTTTGGTTGGGGGTGGGGTGGTGGGTTGGTTGTTGGGGTGGGGGGGGGGGTGGGGGTTGTTGGGGGGGGGTTGGGTGTGGGGGGGGGGGGTGGTTGGGTGTTTGGGTTGGGGTGTGGTGGGGTGGGGGTTGGGGGGGGTGGTGGGGGGGTGTGGGGGGTGGGGTGGGGGGGTGGTGGGTGTGGGGGTGGGTGGGTGGGGGGGGGGGGTTGGGGGTGGGGTTGTGGGTGGGTGGGGGGTGGTGTGGTGGGGGTGGGTGGGGGGTGGGGTGGGGGTGGGGGGGGGGGGGGGGTGGGGGTGGGGTGGGTGGGGTGGGGGGTGTGTGGGGGGGTTGGGGGTGGGGGGGGGGGTGGTGTGGGTTGGGGGGGGGTGGGGGTGGGGGGGGTTGGGTGGGGGTGTTGTTTTGGGGGGTGGGTGGGGGGGGGTGTGGGGGTGTGGTGTGTGGGGTGGGGGTGGGGTGGTGTGGGTGGTGGGGTGGGGTTGGGGGGGGGGTGTTGTGGGTGGGGGTGGTGGGTGGGGGGGGGTGGGTGGTGTTGTGGTGGGGGTTTGGGGGGTGGGGGGGGTGGGGGTGGGGGGGGTGGGTTGGTTGTGTGGGTGTGTGGGGGGGGTGGGGGGGGGTGGGGGGGGGGGTGGGGTGGGGGGGTGGGTGTTGGGGGGTGGGTGTGTGTGGGTGGGGGTGTGTGTGGGGGGTGGGGGGTTGGGGTGGGGGGTGGGGGTGGGGGGGGGTGTTGGGGTGGGTGGTGGGGGGGGGTGGGTGTGGGGTGGTGGGGGGTGGTGGTTGTGTGGGGTTGTGGTGGGGTGGGGGGGTTGGGGGTGGTTGGTGTGGGGGGGTGGGGTGTTTGGGTGTGGTGGGGTGGTTGTGGGGTTGGGTGGGGTGGGGGGTGGTGGGGGTGGGGTGTTGGTGTGTGGGTGTTGGGGTGGGTGGGTTTGGGGGTTGGGTGGGGGGTGGGGGTGGGGGGTTGGGTTTTGGTGGTGGGTGGGTGTTGGGGGGGGTGTGGTGGGGTGGTGTGGGTGGGGTGGGTGTGGGGGGGGGGGTGGTGGTTGTGGTGTGGGGGGGGTGTGGGGGGTGGGGTGTGGGGGGTGGGGGGTGGGGGTGGGGGGGTGGGTGGGGTGGGGGGGTGGGTGGTGGGGGGGGGTGGGTTGGGTTGTGTGGGTTGGGGTGGGGGGGTGTGGGGTGTGTGGTGGGGTGGGTGGGGGGGGGTGGGGGGGTGTGGTTGGGGGGGTGGGGGTGGGTGGGTGTGTGTGGGGTGTTGGGGGGTGGGGGTTTGGGGGGTGTGGTGGGGGTGGGGGGGTTGGTGGGGGGGGGGGTGTGGGGGTGGTGTGGTGGGTGGGTGGTGGTTGTTGGTGGGGGGGGGGTGTGGGGGGGGGTTGGGTGGGTGGTGGGTGGGGGGTGGGGGTGGTGTTTTGTGGTGGGGTGTGGGGGGGGGGTGGGTTGGTGGTGTGGGGGGGTGTGGTGGTGGGTGGTGGGGGGGGGTGTGGGTGGGGTGGGGGTTGGTGTGGGGTGGGTGTGGGGGGTGGGGGGGGGGTGGGGGGTGTGGGGGTGGTGGGGGGTGGGGGGGGGGGTGGGTTGGGTGGGGTGGGGGGGGGGTGTGGGGGGTGGGTGGGTGGGGGGGGGTTGGGGGTGGGGGGGTGGGGTTGGGGGGGGGGGGTGTGGGGTGGTGGGGGGGGGTGGGTGGGTGGGGGGGTTGGGTGGGTTTGGTGGGGGTGGGTTGGGTGGTGGGTGTTGTGGGTGGGGGTGGGGGGGGGGGGTGTGGGTGGGGGGGTGTTTGGTGGTGGTGGGTGTGTGGGTGGGTGGGGGGTGGTGTGGGGGTGGTGGGGGGGTGTTGGGTTGTGTGGGGTGGGGTGTGGGGTGGGTGGTGGTGGGTGGGGGGGGTGGGGGGGTTGGGGGTTGGGGGTGGGTTGGGTGTGTGGTGTTGGGGGGGGGTGGTTGGGGGGGGTGTGTGGGGGTGGTGGGGGTGGGGGTGGGTGTGGGGGTGGTTGGTGGGTGGGGGTGTGGGGGGGGGGTGGGGGTTGGGTGGTGGTGGGGGGGGTGTTGTGGGTGTGTGGGGTTGGTGGGGTGGGGGGGTGGGGGTTGGGGGTGGGGTGTGGGGTGTGGGGTGGGGGGGTTGTGTTGGGTGGGGTGGGTGGGGTGGGGTGTTGGTGGTGGTGGGGGGTTTGGGTGTGGGGTGGGGGTGGGTGGTGTGGGGGGTGGGGGTGGGTGGGGTGGGTGGTGTGGTGGGGGTTGGGTGGTGGTGGGTGGGTGGGGGGGTTGGGGGGGTGGTGGGGGGTTGGTGGGGTGGGGGGGGGTGTGTGGGTGGTGGGTTTGGGGGGGGTGGGTGGGGTTTGGGTTGGTGGGTGTTGGTTGTGGGGGTTGGGGGTGTGGGGGGGGTGGGTGGGGGTGGGTGGTGTGGGGGGTGGGGGGTGGGGTGTGGTGGGGGGTGGGTGTGGGGGTGGGGTGGTGGGGTTGGGGTGGGTGGGGGTGGTGTGTGGGGGGGGGGTGGTGTGGGGGGGGTGGGGGGTGGTGGTGGGGGTGGTGGGTGTTGGGGTGGTGTGGTGTTGGGGTGGGGGGTGTGGGGTGGGTGGGGTGGGTGGGGGGTGTGGTTGTGGTGGGGGTGGGGTGTTGTGGGGGGTGGGTTGTGGGGGGGGGGGTGGGTGGGGGGGTGGGGGGGGGGTGGTGTGTGGGGGGGTGGGGGGTGGGGGGTGTGGGGGGGGGGTGGGTTGGGGGGTGTGGGGGGGTGTGGGGTGGGGTGTGGGGGTGGTGGGTGGGTGGTGGGTGGGGGTGGTGGGGGGGGGTTGGTGTGGTGTGGTGGGTGTTGGGTGGGGGGGGGTTTGGGGGTGGGGTGGGGGTGGGGGGTGGGGGTGTGTGGTGGGTGTTTGGTGGGGTGTGGGGTTGGGGGTGGGTGTTGGGGTTGGGTGGGGGTGGTGGGGGGGGTGTGGTGTGGGGGGGGTGGGTGTGGGTGGGGGTGTGTTGGGTGGTGTGTGGGGGGTGGGGGGTGTTGGTGGGTGGGTGGTTGGGTGGTGGGGGGGTTGTGTGGTGTGGGGTGGGGTGGTGGGGGGGTTGTTGGGGGTGGGGGTGGGTTGGTGGGTGTGTGTGGTGGGGTGGGGTGGTGTGGTGGTGGGGGGGTGTGTGGTGGTGGGGGGTGGGGGTTGGTGGTGTTTGGTGGGTGGGGTGGGTTGTGGGGTGGGGGTGGGTGGGGGGGTGGGTGGGGGGGTGGTTGGGGTGGGGTGGGGGGGTTGTGGTGGGTGGGTGGGTGGGGGGGGGGGTTGTGTGGGGGTGGGGGGTGGGGTGGTGGGGGGTGGGGTGGGGGTTGGTGGGGGGGTGGTGGGGGTGTGGGGTGGGGTTTGGTGGGGGTGGTGTGGGTGGGGGGGGTGGGGGTGGGGTGGGGGGGGGGGTGGGGGGGGGGTGGGGTGGGTTGGTGGGGGTGGGGGGTGGTGGGGTGTGTGGGGGGGGGGGGTGGTGGTGGGGGTGGGGTGGGTTGTGGTTGGGGGTGGTGTGGGGGGGTGGGTTGTGTGGGGGTGGGTGGGGTGGGGGGGTGTGGTGTGGGGTGGTGGGGGGTGGTGGTTGTGGGGTGTTTGGTGTGGGGTTGGGGTGTGGGGTGGTTTGGGGGTGGTGGTGGGGGTGTTGTTGTGGGGTGTGGTGTGGTGTGGGGGGTTGGGGTGGGTGGGGTGTGGTTGTGGGGGGGTTGGGGGGTGGGGTTGGGGGGGGTGGGGGTTGGTGGGTGTGGTTTGGTGGTTGGGGGGGTGTGTGTTGTGGTGGGGGGTGGGTTGGGGGTGGTGGTGGGGGGTTTGGGTGGGGTGGGTGTTGGGGGTGTGGGTGGGGTTGGTGGGGGGGGTGTGGGGGGTGGGGGGGTGGGTGTGGGGGTTTGTGTGGGGTGGTGTGGGTGTGGGTGTGGTGGGGTGGTTGGGGTGTGGGTGGGTGTGGTTGGGGTTGTGGGGGGTGGTTGTTGGTGGTGTGGGTGGGTGGGGGTGTGTTGGGTGTTGGGGGGTTGTTGGTGGTGGTTGTGGGTTGGGGGTGGGTGTGGGGTTGGGGGTTGGGGGTGGGGGTTGTGGGGTGGTGTGGTGGGTTTTGGTGGGGTGTGGGGTTGTTGGGGTTGTGGTGTGGGGGGGTTGGGTTGGTGTTGGTGGGGTTTGTGTGGGGTTGGGGTTGGGTGGGGGGGGTGTGGGGTGGGGTGGGGGGTGTGTGGGGGTGGTTGTGGGGGGGGGGGGTGTGGGTGTGGGGGGGTGGGTGTTGTTGGTGTGGGTGGGGGTTGGGTGGGGGTGTGGTGTGGTTGGGGGGTTGGTGGGGGTTGGGTGGGGTGGTGTGTTGTGGGGGGGGTGGGTGGTGGTTGGGGGGTGGTGGGGTGGTGTTGTGGTTGGGGGTGTGGGTGGGTGGGGTGTGGGTGTTGGTGGTGTTTGTGGGTGGTGTGGTGTGGGGGGTTGGGGGGTGGGGGGTGTGTGGTTGGGTGGGGGGGTGGGTGTGTGTGGTGGGGTGTGGTTGGTGTGGGTGGGTGGTGGGGTTGTGTGGTGTGGGGTTTGGGTTGTGGGTGGGGGGTGGTTGGTGGTGGGGTGGTTGTGGGTGGGTGTGGGTGGGGGGGGGTGGGGTTTGGGGGGGGGTGGGGTGGTTGTGGTGTGGGGTGTTGTGGGGTGGGTGGTGGGTTTGTGGGGGTGTGGGGGGTGGGGGTGGGGTTGGGGGGGGTGGGGTTGGTTGGGGGTGGGGGTGTGGGGTGTGGGGGGGGTTGTGGGTGTGGTTGTGGGGGGTTGGGGGTGGTGTGGTGTGGGGGTGTGGGGTGTGGGGGGTGGGGTGGTTTGGGGTGGGGGTGGTGGGTGTGTTGGGTGGTGGGTGTGGGGTGGGTGGGTGTTGGTGTGGGGGTGGGGGTGGGGTGGGGGGGGTTGGGTGGTTGGGGTGGGTGTGGGGGTGGTGTGGGGGGGTTGGGTGGGGGGGTGGGTTTGTGGGTGGGTGGGGTGGGGGTGTGGGGTTGTGGGGTGTGGGGGGTGGGGGTTGGTGGTGGGGTGTTGTGGGTGTGGGGGTGGGTTGGGGGTGGTGGGGGTGTTGGGGGGGGTTGGTGGGTGTGTGTGGGGTGGGGGTTGGTGGTGGGTGTGGTTGGGGGGGGTTGGTGGGTTGGGTGGTGTGGTGGGGGGTTGGGGGGGGGTGTGTGGGGGTGGGGGGGGGGTGGGGTGGGGTTGGGGGTGGGGGTGGGGTGGGGGGTGGGTTGGGGGTGGGTTGGGGGGGGTGGGTGGGGGTGGGGTGGTGGGGGTGGGGTGGGGGTTTGGTGTTGGGGTGGGTTGTGTTGGTGGGGTGTGGGTGGGGGGGGTGTGTGGGTGGGGGGGGGGGTGTTGTGGTGGGGGTTGGTGGGTTGGTGGGGGTGGTTGTTGGTGGGGGTGGGGTGGGGGTGGGTGGGGGGTGGGTGGGGGTGTTGTGGGTGGGTGGGTTGTGGTGGGGGTGGTGGGGTGGGGTTGGGGGGGGGTGGGTGTTGGTGGGGTGTGGGGTGGGGGTGGGTGGGGGGGGGGTTGTGGGTGGGGGGTTGTGGGTGTGGGGTGGTGTGTTGGTGGTGGGGTGGGGGTGGGTGTGGGGGTGTGGGGGGGGGGTTGGGGGGGGGTGGTGTGGGGTGGGGTTGTGTGGGTGGGGTTGTGGGGGTGGGGTGGGGGGTGGGGGGGGTTGTGGGGTGGTTTGGTGGGGTTGTGGTGGTTGTGGGGGGGTGGGGTGTTGGGTTGGGTGGGGGTGTGTGGGGGTGGTGGGTTGGTGTGGGGGTGGTGGGTGGGGTTGTGTTTGTGGGGTGTGGTGGGGGTGGGTGGGTGTGGGTGTGGTTGGTTTGTGGGTGGGGGGGTTGTGGTGGTTGGGTGGGTGTGTTGGTGGTGGGGTGGTGGGGGTGTGTTGTGGTGGGGTGTTGTGGTGTGGGGGTTGGGGGTGTGGGGGTGTGGGGGGGGGGTGGTTGTGGTTGTTTGTGGGGTGGGTGGGTTGTGGGTGGGGGGTTGTGGTGGTGTGGGGTGGTGTTGGGTTGGGTGTGGTGGGGTTGGGTGGTGTGGGGTGTGGGGGGTGGTTGTGGTGGGTGTTTGGGTGTGGGGTGTGGGGTGGGGGTTGGTGTTTGGGTGGTTGGGGGTTGGGGGTGGGTGTTGGGGGTTGGTGTGGGGGGGGTTGGGTGGTTGGTGTGGGGGTTGGTTGGTGGGTGGGGGTTTGGGGGTGGTGTGGGGGGTGGTTTGTGGGGTGTGGGGGGGTGTGTGGGGGTGTGGTTGGTGTGTTGGGGTGGGTGTGGGGGGTGGTGTGGGTGGGGGTGGGTGGTTGGGTGTTGGGGTGGGGGTGTGTGGGGGTTGTGTGGGTTGGGGGGGGTGGGTGGGTTGTTGGGTGGTGGGTTGGTGGGGTGGGGTGGGTGTGGGTGGGGGGTGTTGTGGGTGGGTGTTGTGGGGGGGGTGGGGGGGTGTTGGGGTGGGTGGGGGTGGGGTGGGTTGGTGGGGGGGTTTTGGTGGGTGGGGTGGGGGGTGTGGTGTTGGGTGGGGTGGGGGGTGGTGGGGGTTGTGGGGGGGGGTTGTTGGGGTGGGTGTTGGGGGGGGTGTGGGGGGTGGGTGGTGGGGGGTGGTGGGGTGTGTGGTGTTGGGTGGGGGTGTGTGTGGGGTGTTGTGGGGGGGGTTGTGGGGTGGGGGGTGGGTGGGTTGGGGTGTGGGGGGGTGTGGGTTGTGGTGGGTGGGTGGTGTTGGGGGTGGGGGTGGTGGTGGGGTGGGGTGGTGTGGGGGGTGGGTTGGGTGTGGTGGGGGTTTGGTGTTGGGGGTGGTGGTTGGGGGTGTTGTGGTGGGTGTTGGTGGGTGGGGTGTGTGGGGGGTGGGGGGGTGGTGGGGGGGGTTGTGGTGGGTTGTGGTTGGTTGGGGGGTTGTGGGTGGTGGGGGTTGTGGTGGGGGGTGGTGGTGGGGGTTGTGTGGTGGGTGGGTTGTGGGTGGGGGGTTGTGTGGTGTGGGGTTGGTGGTGGGGGGTGGGTTTGGGTTGGTGGGTTGGGGTTGTGTGGTGTTGGTGGGGGTGGTGGTTGGGGGTGGGGGGGTGTGGTGGGGTGTTGTGGTGGTGTGGGGGTGGTGGGTGGGTGTTGTGGTGGGTGGTGGGTGTGTTGGGGGGGTGTGGGGGGGTGGGTGGTTGGGGTTGGGGTGGGGGGGTGTGGGGGTGTGTTGGGGGGTGGGGTGGGGTGTGGTGTGGGGTGGTGGGTGGGGGTGGTGGGTGGGGTGTGGGGTGGGGGGGTTGGGGGTGGGGGTTGGGGGGTGGGTGGTGTGGGGTTGTGTGGGGTGGGGTGTGGGGGGGTGGGTTGGTGGGTGGGTGTGGTGGGGGTGGGGTTGGGGGGGGGGGGTGGGTGTTGGGGGTGGGGGTGGGGTGTGGGGGGTTGTGGTGGGGTGGGTGGGGGTGTTTGTGGGTTGGGTGGGGGTGGGGGGTGTTGTGGTTGTGGGGGGTGGTTGTGGTTGGGGGGGTGGGGTGGTGGGTGTGGGGTGGGGGGTGGGTGTGGTTGGTGTGTTGGTGTGTTGGGTGGTGTTTGGGGTTGTGTGGTGGGGTGGGGTGGTTGTGTGGGGGGTGTGGGTGGTGGGGGGTGGTGGGGTTGGTGGGTTGGTGTGTGGGTGGGGGTGTGGGTTGGTGGGGGTGGGGTGGGGGTGGGGGTTGGGGGGGGTGGTGTTGGGTGGGGGTGTGTGTGGGTGGGGGGGGTTGGGGTGGGGGGGTGGTGTGTTGGGGGTGGGTGTGTTGGGGGTGGGGGGTGGTGGGGTGTTGTTGGGTGGTTGGGTGTTTGGGGGGGGGGGGTGGGGTGTGTGGGGTGTGTTGGTGGGGTGGTTGTGTGGGTGGGTGGTGGGGTGTGGGGTGGTGGGGTTGGGGTGTTGGGTGTGGTGTGGGGTGGGGTGTGGGGTGGTTGGGTGGGGGGTGTTGGTGGGTGTGTTGTGGTGGGGTGGGGGGTGTGTTGGTGGGGTTGGGTGGTGGTTTGGGGTGGGGTGGGGGTGTTGTTGGTTTGGTGGGGGTGTGTTGTGTGGGGGGGTGGGTGGTGGGTTGGTGGGGGTGGTGTGGGGGGGGGGTTGGGGTGGGGTTTGGGGGGGTGGTGTGGTTGGTGGGGGGTGGTGGGGTGTGGGGGTGGGGGTGGTGGGGGTTGTGTGGGGTTGGGGGGTGTGGGTTGGGGTGTGTGGTGGGGGGTGGGGGGGTGTGGGTTGTTGGGGTGGTGGGGTGTGGTGGGGGGGGTGTGGGGGGTTTGGTGGGGGGTGGGGTGGTTGTTTGGGTGGTGGGTGTTGGTGGGGTGTTGGGTGTGGTGGGGTGTGTGGGGGGTTGGTGGTGTGTGGTGGTGTGGGTGGTGGGTTTTGGGTGGTGTGGGTGTGGGGGGGTGTGTGGGGGGGTGTGTGTTGGGGGTGGGTGGGTGTTTGGTGGGGTGGGGGGTGGGGTGTTGTGGTGGGGGGGGTGTGGTTGGGGTGGGGGGGTGGGGGGGTGGTGGGGTTGGTGGGGGGGGGGGGGTGGTTGGTGTGGTTGGGGTTTGTGGTGGGGGGTGGTGGGTTGGTTGTGGTGGGGTGGTTGGGTGGGGGTGGTGGGGGGGTGGGGTGGGTTGGTGGTTTGGGTGTTGGGGGGTGGGTGGGGTTTGGTGGGGGGTGGTGGGTGGGGGGGGTGTGGGGTGGGGGGGTGGGTTGGTGGGGGGGTGGTGGGGGGTGTGGTGGGGTGGGGTGGGGTGTGGGTGGGTGGTGGGGTGGGGGTGGTTGGGGGGGTGTGGTGGTGTGGTTGGTGGGGTGGGGGTGTGTGGGGGGGGGGTGTGGGGTGGGGGTGGTGGGGGGGGGGGTGGGTGGGGGTGGGGTGTGTGTGGGTTGGGTGGGGGTGGGTGGGGGGGTGGGTGGGGTGGGTGGTTGGGTGGGGGTGGGGGGTGGGGGTGTTGTGGGGTGGGGGGGGTGGGTTGGGGTGGTGGGGGGGGTTGGGGTGGGGGTTGGTGTGGGTGGGGGTGGTGGGGGTTGGGTGTGGGGGGGGGGGGGTGTGGGGTGGGGGGTGGGTGGGTGGGGGTGTGGGGGGGGTGGTGGGGGGGGGGTGGGGGTGGGTGGGTTGGGTGGTGTGGTGGGGGGGTGGTTGGGGTGGTGTGGGTGTGGGGTGGTGGTGGGGTGTGGTGGTGGGTGTGGTTGGGGGGGGGGTGGGGGGTGGGGTGTGGTGGGGGGGTGGGTGTGGTTGGGGGGTGGGGGGGTGGGGGGTGGGGGGGTGGTGGGGGGGTGGGTGTGGGGTGGTTGTGGGGGGGTGTGGTGGTTGTGGTGGGGTGGGTGGGGGTGGGTTTTGGTGGGGTTGGGGGGGGGGGGTGTGGGGGGGGGTGGGTGGGGGGGGGGGTTGTGTGGGGTGTTGGGTGGTGTGGGGTGGGGGGGTGTGGGGTGTGGGTGGGTGTGTGGGGGGGGGGGGGGTGGGGGGGGTGGGGGTGGGTTGTGGTGGGGGTGGGGTTGGGGGGTGGGGGGGGGGTGGTTGGGGGTTGGGGGGTGGTGTGTGTGGGGGGTGGGTGGGGGGTGGGGTGGGGGTGGGGGTTGGGTGTGGGGGGTTGGGGTGGGGGGGGGGTGGGGGGTGGGGGTTGGGGGGGTGGGGTGGGGGTGGGTGGTGGGGTGTTGGGGGTTGTGGGGGGGGTGTTGGGTGGGGGTGGGTGGTGTGGGGGGTGTGGTGTGGGGGTGTGGGGGGGTGGGGGGGGGGGGTGGTGGGTGGGGTGGTGGGGGGTGGTGTGGGGGGGGGGGGTGGGTGGGGGTGGGGGGGGGGGGGGGTGGGGGGTTGGTGTGGGGTGGGGTGTTGGGGGGTGTGGGGTGGGGGGGGTGGGGGGTTGGGGGTGGGGGTTGGTTGGGTGGGGTTGTGGGTGGGGGGTGGGGGGGGTGGGTGGGTGGTGGGGTTGGGTGGGGGGGGTGGGGGTGGGGGTGGGGTGGGGGGGTGGGGTGGGGTGGGGGTGGTGGGGGTGGGTGTGGGGGGGGGGTGTGTGGGTGGGGGGTGGTGTGGGGTGGGTGGGTGGGGTGTGGTGGGTGTGGGGGTGTGGGGTTGTGGGGTGGGGTGGTGGGTGGTGGGTGGGGGGGGTTGTGGGGGTGGTTGGTGGGGTGGGTGGTTGTGTGGTTGGGGGTGGGGTGGTGGGGGTGGGGTGGGGTGGTGTGGGGGGTGGGGGGGGTGGGGGGTTGGGGGGTGGGGGTGTGGGGGTGGTGTGGGTGGTGGTGTGGGGGTGGGTGTGGGGGGGGGGGTGGGTGTGGGGTGGTGGGGGGGTGTGGGGGGGTGGGTGTGGGTGGGGGGGGTGGGGGTGGTGGGGGGGGGTGTGGGGGGGGGGGGGGGGTGTTGGGTGGGGGGGTGGGGGGTGGTGGGTTGGGTGTGTGGGGGTGGGGGGGGGGGTTGGGGGGTGGGTGGGGGTGGGGGGGGGTGGGGGGGGTGGTGGGGGGGTGGGGGTGGTTGGGGTGTGGGGGTGTGGTGGTGGGGGGGGGTGGTTGGTGGTGGGTGTGGTGGGGGGGTGGGGTGGGGGTGTTGTGGTGGTGGGTGGTGGGGGGGGTTTGTGGGGGGGGTGTGGTGTGGGTGGTGTTTGGGGGTGGTGTGGGTTTGGGGGGGGGTGGGTGGGGGGTGGGGTGGGGGTGGTGGTGTGGTGGGGGTTGGGTTGGGGGGGTGGTGGGGGTGGGTGGGGTTGTGGTGTGGGGGTGGGTTGGGTGGGTGGGGGGTGGTGTGGGTGGGGGGTGTGGGGTTGTTGGGTGGTGTTGGTGGGGGGTGGGGGGTGGTGTGGGTGGGGGGGGTGTTGTGGGGTTGTGGGTTGGGGGTGGGTGTGGGGGTGGGGTTGGGGGGGGTGGTGGGGGGTTGGGGGTGTGTTGGTGTTGGTGTGGGTGGTTGGGTGGGGGGGTTGTGGTGTGGGTTGGGGGGGTGGGGGGGGTTGTGGGGTGGTGGGGGGTGGGGTGGGGGGGGGTTGGGGGGGGGGGTGGGGGGGTGGTGGGGGTGGGGGGGTGTGGGGGGGGGTGGGTTGGGGGGGTGGTTGTTGGGTGGGTGGGGGGGTTGGGGGGTTGGGGGTGGGGTGGGGGGTTGTGGTTTGTTGGGTGGGGGTGGGGTTGTGGTGGTTGGGGTTGGTGGTGTGGGTGGGGTGGGGGTTGGTGGGTTGGTGGGGGTGTTGGTGTTTGTGGGGGGTGGTGGGGGGGGTGGGGGGTGGGTGTTGGGTTGTGTGTGTGGGTGGGGGTGGTGGGGGTGTGTTGGGGTGGGGGGTGGGGTTGGGGGGTGGGTGGGTGGGGGGTTGGTGGTTGTGTTGGGGGTTTGTGGTGTGGGGGGGGTGGGTTGGGGGGGTTGGGGGTTGGGGTGGGGGTGTGGGGTGTGTGGGGGTGGTGGGGTGGGGTGGGTGGGTGTTGGGGGTGGGTGGTGTTGGTTGTGGGGTTTGGGGGTGGGGTGGTGTTGGGTGTGGTGGTTGGGTGGGGGTGGGGGGGTGGTGGGGGGTTGGTGGTGGGTGGTGGTGGGGGTGGGTGGGGGTGGGGTGGTGGGGGTTGGTGTGTGGTGGGGGGGGGTTGTGTGGGGGGGTTGGGTGTGTGGTGTTGTTGGGGGGGGTGGGGTGGGGGTGGGGTGGGGTGTGGTTGTTGGGGGGGGGGGTGGGTGTGGTGGGGGGGTGGGGGTGGGGGGTGGTGTGGGGGTGTGGGGGGGGGGTGTGGTGTGGGGTGTTGGTGGGTGGGGTTGGTTGGTGTTGGGGTGGGTGTGTGGGGTGTGGGGGGGGGGGTGGGGGTGGGGTGGTGTGGGGGTTTTGGGTGTGTTTGGGGGTGTGGGTGTGGGGGGGTGTGGGGGGTGGTGGGGTGGGTGTTTGGGGTGTTGGGGGGTGGTGTGGTTGTGGGGTGTGGGGGGGGGTGGGGTGGGTGGTGGGGGGTTGGGTGGGGGGGGTTTGTGGGGGTTGGGGTTGTGGGGTGGGGGTTGGGGGTGTGTGTGGGGTTGTGGGGTGTGGGGTTTGGGTGGGGGTGTGGGGTGGGGTTGGGGTGGTGGGTTGGGGGGGTGTGGTGTTGGAGGTGTGTGGGTGTGGTTTGTTGGGGTGTTGGGGTTTTGTGTGGGTGGGTGGTTGTGGGTGGTGTGTGGGGTTGTGGGGGTGGGGTTTGTGGTGGTTTTTGTGTTGGGTGGGTTGGGGGGTGGTGGGGTTGGTTTGGGGGGGTGGGTGGTTGTGGTGGGGGGGGGGTTGGGTGGTTGTTGGTGGGTGTTGTGGGGGTGGTGGGTTGGGGTGTGGGGTTGTTGGGGGTGGGGGGGGGGTGGTGTGGGTGTGTGGTGGTTGTGGTGTTGGGGGTGTGGGTGTGTGGTGTTGGGGGTTGGTTGGGGTGGGGGTGGTGGGGGGTGGTTTGGTTGGGGTGTTGTGGTGTGGGGTGGTTGGGTGGGGGGTTTTGGGGTGTGGGTGGGTTGGTGGGGGTGTGTGTGTGGGTGGGGGGGTGGGTGGTGGTGGGTGTTTGGGGGTGTGGGGTGTGGTGGGGTGGGTTGGGGGTGTGGTGGTTGGGTGGGGGGTGTGGGGGTTGGTTGTTGGGGGGTTGTGGGGGTGGGGTGTGGGGGGGGGTGGGGGGTTGTGGTGGGGGGGTGTGGGTGGTTGTGGGTGGGGTGGGGGGGGTGGTGTTGGGGGGTGGGTGGGGTGGGTTGGTGGGGGTTGGGGTGTGGGGGTGGGGTGTGTGGGGTGGGTGGGTTTGGTGTGGGGGGTGGTGGGTTGGGTGGTTGGGGGGGTGTTGGGGGTTGTGTGGGTGGTTGGTTGGGTGGTGTGGGTGGTGGGGTGGTTGTGTGGGGTGGGGGGTTGGGGTGTGGGTGGTGGGGTGGGGTTGTGGGTGTGTGGTTGTTGGGGGGGGTTGTGGGGTGGTGGTTGGGTGTGGGGTGTTGTGGGTGGGGGGGGTGGGGTGGGGGGTGTGGGTTTGTGGGGTGGGGGGTGGGGGGGTGTGGTGGGTGGGGTGGTGGGGGTGGTGGTTGGGGTGGGTGGGGGTTGGGTGGGGGTTGGGGGTTGGTGGGGGGTGGGTGGTGGTGTGTGGGGGGGTGGTGTGGGGTGTGTGGTGGGTTGGTGTGGGGTGGGTTGGGGTGGTGGGGGGGGGTGGGTGGTGGGGGGGTGGTGGTGGGTGGGTGGGGTTGTGGTGGGGGTGGTTGTGGGGTTGGGGTGGTGGTGGGGGTGGGGTTTTGGGGGGGTGGGGGGGGGGGTGTGGTGTGGGGGGTGGGGTGGTTGGGGTTGGTGGGGGTTGGGGTGGGGGTGTGGGGGTGGGGGTGGGTGGTGGGTTTGTGTGTGGTGGTGGTGGGGGTGGGGGTGGGTGGTTTTGGTGGGGGTTTGGTTGGGGGGTTGGTTGTTGTGGTGGGGGTGGTGTGGGTGGGGGTGTGGGGGTGGTGTTTTTGGGGTTGTGGGGGTGGGTGGGGGGTGGGGGTTTGGGGTGGGGGTTGTGGTGTGGTGGGGGGGGGTGGGTGGGGGGTGGGGTTGGTGGGTGGTTGTGGGGTGTGGGGTGTTGTGGTTTGGGGGGTGTTGGTGGGGGTGGGGGTGGTGTTGGTGGTGTGGGGGTGGGGTGTGGGGTTTGGTTGGTGGGGTTGTTGGGGTGGTGGGGTGGGTTTGGGTGTTGTTGGTGGGTGGGGTTGGTGTGTGGGGGTTGGTGGTGGTGGGGTTGTTGTGGGTGGGGGGGTTGTGGGTGGTTGTTGGTGGGTGGGGGTGGGGTTGGGGGTGTGGGGTTGTTGGTGGGTGGTTGTGGGGGTGGTGGTTTGGTGGTGGTTGTGGGTGGGGTTGTTTGTGGGTGTTGGGTGGGGTGTTGGGTGGTGGTTGGGGTGGGGGGTGTGGTGGGGGGGGTGGTGGTGGTGGGTGGGGGTGGTTTGGTGGGTGGGGTGTGGGGTGTGGTTGGGGTGGGGTTGGTGGGGTGGGGGTGTTGGGGGGTGGTTTGGTGTGGTGGTGGGGGGTTGGGTTGGGGGTGTGTGGGGTGTGGGGGGTTGTGGTTGGGGGGGTTGGGTGGGGTTTGTTGGGGGTGGTGTGTGGTTGTTGTGGGGGGGTGTTGTGGGGTGTGGTGGGTGGTTGGGGTGGGGGTGGTGGTTGGTTTTGGGGGTGTTGGGGTTGTTGGGGGTTGGTTGGGTGGGTGTTGGGGGTGGGTGTTTGTGTGGTGTGGGTGGTTGTGGGTGGGGGGTTTGTTGGTTTGGGGGTTGGTGTGTGTTTGGTGTGGGTGTTTGGTTGTGTGGGTGTTGGGGGTTTGGTGGTTGGTGGGTTTGTGTTGGGTGTGTGTTGTGGGTGGGGGTGTGGTTGGGTGGGTGTGGTGTTGGGTGGTGGGGTGTGGGTGGGGTTTGGGTGGGGGTGTGTGTTGTGTGGGTGGGGTTGGTGGGTTGTGTGGGTGTTTGTGGTGGGGGGGTGTTGGGTGTGTGGGGTGGGTGTGGTGGGGGGGTGTTGTGGTTGGGTTGTGGGGGTGGTGGGGTGTGGTGTGGGGGGGGGTGGTGGTGGTTGTGGGTGGGTGGGGGGTTTGGGGGGTGGGTGTGGGTGTTGGGGTGGGGGTGGGGGGTGGGTGGTGGTGGTGTGGGGGGGGGGGGGGGGTGGGGGGGGGGGGTTGGGTGGTGGTGTGGGGGTTGGGGGGTGGGGGGGGGTTGTGGTTGGGTGTGGTTGGGTTGTGGGGGGGTGGGGTGGGTGGGGTGTTGTGGGTGGGTGGGGTGTGGTTGGGTGGTTGGTGGTTGGGTGGGTGTTGGTGGGGGGGGGTGTGGTGGGGTTGTGGGGTGGTGGGTGGGGGGGTGTGTTGGTGGGTGGTGGTTTGTGTTGGGGTGGGGGGGTGGGGGTGGGTGTTTGGGTGTGGGTGGTTGGTTGGTGGGGGTGGTGGGGGGTGGGGTTTGGGTTGGGGGGGTGGGTGGTTGGTGGGGGGTGGTTGGGGTGGGGTGTGGTGGGGGGTTGGGGGGTGGGGGTGTTGGGGGTTGTGGGTGTGGTGGGTGGGGTGGGGGGGGTTTTGGGGGTGGTGGTGGGGGGGTGGGGGGGGTGGGGTGTTGGTGTGGGTGGGGGTTGTGGGGTGGGTGTGGTGGTGTTGGGTGGGGGTGGTTGGGGGGGGGTGGGGGGGGTGGGTTGGTGGTGGGTGGTGGGGGGTTGGGGGGGGGTGGGGTGGGTGGTGGGGTGTGGGGGTGTTGGGGGTGGTGGGGGGGGTTGTGGGTTGGGTGGGTGTTGGGTGGGGGGTGGGGGGTGGTGTGGGGGTGGGGTGGGGGGGGTGGTGGGGGTGGTGTGGTTGGGGTGGGTGGGGGTGGTGGTGGGGTGGGTGGTGGTGGGGTGGGGGTGTGGTGGGGGGGGTTGGGGGTGGGGGGTGGGGGTGGGTTTGGTGGGTGTGTGGTGTGGGGGGTGGGGGGTGGGGGGGTGGTTGGGGGGGGGTGGGGTGGTGGGGTGGTGGGGGTGGTGTGGGGGGGGTGGGGGTGGGGGGGGGGGTGGGGGGGTTGTGGTGGGGGGGGGGTGTGGGTGTGGGGTGGGTGGGGGGGGGGGTGTGTGGGGGTGGGGGTGTGGTGGGTGTTGTGGGTGGGTGGGGGTTGGGGGTGGGGGGTGTGTGGGGGGTGGGGGGGTGGGGGGGGGGTGTGGGTTGTGGTTGGGGTGGGGGGTGGGGTGGTTGGGGGGTGGTGGGTGTGTGGGGGGGTGGGGGGTTGGGTGTGGGGGGTGTGGGGGGGGTTTGGTGTGGTGGTGTGGGTGGTTGGGTGGTTGGGTTGGGGGTGTGTGGGGGGGGGTGTGGTGGGGGTGGGGGGTGGGGTGGTTGGGGGTGGTTGGGTGGGTGGTGGGGGTTGGTGGGGGGGTGGTGGGTGGGGGGTTGGTGTGGTGGGGGGTTGTGTTGGGTGGGTGGGTGGGGGGGGTGTGTGGGGGGTGGGGGGTGGGGGGTTGTTGGGGTGGGTGGGGTGGGTGTGTGTGGGGGGGTGGTGGGTTGTGGTGGTGTGGGGTGGGTTTGTGGTGTTGGTGTTTGGTGGGGGGTTGGGGGGTGTTGGTGGGGTGTGTGGGGGTGGTGGGTGTGGTGGGGTGGGGGTGGTTGGGGGTGGTGGGGGGGGTGGGTGGGGTGTGGTGGTTGTGGGGGGTGTTGGGGTGGGGTGGTGGGGGTTGTGGGGGGTGGGGGTGTGTTGGGGGGGTGGGGGTTGTGGGGTGGTTGGGTGTGTTGGGGGTGGGTGTGGGGGGGTGGTGTGTGGTGGTTGGGGGGTTGGGGGGGTGGGGTGGTGGGGGGGGTGGGGGTGGGGTGTGTGGTGGGGGGTTGGGGGTGTGTGGGTGGGTGGGTGGGGTGTTGGGGTGGTTGGGTTGGTGGGTGGGTGTGGGTGGTGGGGTGGGGGGGGGTGGGTGGTTGGGTGGGTGTTGGGTGGGGGGTGTGGTGTTGGGGGGGGGGGTGGGGTGGGGGGGGGTTGTGGGGGGGGTGGGGTTGGTGTGGGGGGTGGGTGGTTGTGGGGGTGGGTGTGGGTGTGGGGGTGTGGGTTGGTGGGTTGTTGTGGGGGTGGGTGGGTGGGTGTGTGGTTGTGGGGGTGGGGTGGGGGTGGTGGGGTGGGGTGGGGGTTGGTGGGTTGGGGGTGGGGGGGTGGTGTTGGGGGGTGTTGGGGTGGGTGGGGTGGTGGGGGTTGGTGGGGGGTTTGGTGTGTGTGGGGGGGTTGTGGTTGGGTGGTTGTGTGGGTGGGGGGTGGTTGGTGGTGTTGGGTTGTGGGGGGGTTGGTGGGTGGGGTGTGGGGTGGTGGGTGGTTGGGGGGGGTGGTTGGGTGGTGGTTTGTGGGGGGGGGTTGTGGGGGTTGGGGTGGGGGGTTTTGGGTGGGGGTGGGGGGTGGGTGGGTGTTGGTGGGGGTGGGGGGGGTGGGTTGTGGGGGTGGTGGGGGGGGTTGGGTGGGTTGGGGGGGGTGTTGGGTTGGGTTGGGGGTGGTGTGGGGGTGTGTGGGGTGGGTGGGGTGGGTGGGGTTGGGGTGGGGTTGGGGGGTGGGGGGGGTGTGGGTGTGGGTGGGTGGGGGGGGGGGGGTGGGTGGGGGGTGGGGGGTTGGGGTGGGGGGTGGGGGTGTGGTGGGGGTGGGGGGTGTTGGGGTGGGGGGGGGGGGGGTGTGGGGTTGGGGTGGGTGGGTGGGGGTGGGGGGGGGTGGGGGGTTGGGTGGGGGGTGGGGTGGTGGGGTGGTGTGGGTGGTGGGGTGGTGGGGGTGGTGGTGTGTTTGTGGGGTGGGTGGGGGTGGGGGGGGTTGGGGGTGGGGGGGGGGTTGGGGTGGTTGGGGGGGTGTGGGTGTTGGTGGGGTGGTGGGTTGGGGGGGGTGGTTGTGGGTGTGTTGGTGGGTGGGGGGGGGTGGGTTGGGTGTGGTGGGGGTGGGTGGGGGGTGTGGGGTTGGGGGGGTGGGTGGGGTGGGTGGGTGTGTGGTGGGTGGTGTGGTTGGGGGGGGGGTGGGGGGGTTGGTGGGGTGTGGGTGTGTGTGGGTGTTTGTGGGGGTGGGGGTGTGGGGGGTGTGGTGTTGTTGGGGGTGGTGTTGGTTGTGGGTGGGGGTTGGGGGGGGTGTGGGTGGGGGTTGTGGGTGTGGGGGGTGGTGGGGTTGGGTGGGGTGGGGGTGTGTGGGGGTGTGGGGGGGGGGTGTGTGGGTGGGTGGTGGGGGGGGTGGGTGGTGTGGGTGTGGTGGGGGTTGGGGTGGGGGGTGGGTGGTGGGGGTTGGGGGGGGTGGGGGGTGGGGGGGGGGGGTGTGTTGGGTGGGTGGGTGTGTTGGGGGGTTGGGGTGGTGGTGGTGGGGGGGGGGTGGGGTGGGTGTTGGTGGGGGTGGTTGTGGTTTGTGTGGTGGGTGGGGGGGGTTGTTGGTGGTGTTTGTTGTGGGGTGTGGGGGTTGGTGGGGGTTTGGGTGGGGTGGGGTGGTGGGTGGGTGGGGGGTGGGGTTTGGTGGTGGTGGGGTTGGGTGGGGGGGGGGTGTTGTGTGGGGTGTGTGGGTGGGTGTTGTTGTGGTGTGGGGGTGGGTTGTGGTGTGGGGGGGGGTGGTGGTGTGGTGTGGGGTGTGGGGGTGTTGTGGGTTGGGGGGGGGGGGGGGGGTTGGGGTGGGTGGGGTGTTGTGGGGGGGTGGGTGTGTGGGGGGGTGGGGTGTGGTGGGGGTTGGGGGTGTTGTTGGTGGGTGGTTTGTGGGGGGTGGGGGTGTGGGGGGTGGGGGGGGTTGGTGGTGTGTTGGGGGGGGGGTGTGTGGGGGTGGGTGTGGGGTGGTTGGGGGGGTGGGGGTGTGGTTGGGGTGGTGGTGTGGGGTTGGGGGGTGTTGGGTGTGTGTTGGGGTGGTGGGTGTTGTGGGGTGGGTGGGGGGGGGGTTTGGGGTTGGTGGGGGGTTGGGGGGGGGTGGGGGTGTTGGGGTTGTGGGGGTGGGTTGGGGTGTGGTGGGGTGTGGGTGGTTGGGGTTGGGGGTGGGGTGGGGTGTGGGTGGGTGTTGTGTTGGGGTGGTGTGGTGTGGGGGTGGGGTGTTGGGGGGTGTGGGTGTGTGTGTGGGGGGGGTGGGGGGGGGGTGTGGGGGGGGGTGTGGTTTTGGTGTGTGGGTGGGTGGTTGTTGGGGTGGGTGGGGTTGGGGGGTGTGGTGGTGGGGTGGGGGTTGGGTTGTGGGGTGGTGTTGGTGGGGGTGGGGGGGGTGTTGGGGGGTGGTGGGGTGGGTTGTTTGTGGGGTGTTGGTGGTGGGTGGTGTGGGGTGGGGTGGTGTGGGGTTGGTGTTGGGGTGGTTGGGGTTGGGGGTGGTGTGGGGGGTGTTGTGGGGGTGTTGTTTTGGTGGTGTGGGGGGGTGTGGGTGTGGGTGGTGGTTGGTGGGGGGGGGTTTGTGTGGGTGTTTGGGGGTGGTGGTTTGGGGTGGTGGGGGTGGGTGTTGGTTGTGGTGTGTGGGTTGTGTGGGGGTTGTGGGGGGGGGTGGTGTTGGTGGGTGTTGGGGTGGGTGTTGTTGGGGGTGTGGGTGGGGGTGGGGTGTTGTGTTGGTGGTGGGTGGTTGGGGGTGTGTGGGGGGTGTTTGGTGTGTGTGGGGTGGTGTGGTTGGTGGGTGGGTGTGGGGTTGTGGTTGGTTGTTGGGGGGTTTGGGGTGGGTGTGTTGTGGGTGGGGGGTGGTGGGGGTGGGGGTTGTGGGGGTTGGGTGGGGGGGTGGGGTTGTGGTGGGGGGTGGGTGGTGGTTGGTGGGGTGTGGGGGTTGTGGGTGGTGGTTGGGGTGGGGGTTGTTTGGGGGTGTGGGGGGGGGGGGGTTGTGGGGTGGGGTGGTGTGTTGGGTGGTGTTGGGGGGTGGTGTTGGGGTGGGTGGGGGTTGTGTTGTGGGTGGGGTGGGGTGTGGTGGTGTGGGTGTGGTTTGTGGGGGGGTTTGGGTTGGGGGGGGGTGTGGGGGTGTGGGTGGGGGTGGGGGGTGGGGGTGTGTTTGGGGTGTGGGTGGGTGTTTGGGTGGGTTGGGGGGGTGTGTGTGGGGGTGGGTGGGGTTGGGTGGGTGGGGGGTGGGTTGGGGGTGGGTGGGTGTGGGTGTGGTTTGGTGGGGTGGGTGGGGTGTGTTGGGGGTGGTGGGGTGGGTTGGGGTTGGGGTGGGGGGTGTGGTTGTGGGTTGGGGGTGGTGTGTGGTTGTGGTGGTTGGGTGGGGGGTTGGTGGGTGTTTGTGGTGTGGGTGTGGTGGGTTGGGTGGGGTGTGTTGGGGTTGGGTGGGGTGGTTGGGTGGGGGGGGGGGGGGTTGTGTTGGTTTGTGGTGGGTGGTTGGGGTGTGGTGTGGGTGTGGGTGGGTGTTGGGGGTGTGGTGTGGTGGGTGGGTGTGGTGGGTGGTGGTTGGTGTGGGGGTTGTGTGGGGGGTTGGGGTGGGGGTGTGTGTGGGGTGGGGTGGGGTTGGTGTGTGGGTGGTTGGGGGTGGGGGGTTTGGTTGGGTGTGTTGGGGGTGTTTGGGGGTGTGGTGGGGTGTGGGTGGTGGGGGTGTGGGGTGTGGGGGGTGTGGTGGGGGTGTTGGGGGTGTTTGGGGGTGGGTGTGGGTTGGTGGGGGTGGTGGGGGGTTGGGTGGGGGGTGGTTGGGGGGTGTTTGTTGGGGTGGGGGGGGGGGTGGGTGTGGGGTGTGGGGTGGTGGGGTTGGGTGGGTGGGGTGTGTTGGTGGGGGTGTGTGGGGGGGGGGGGTGTGTTGGTGGGGTGTTGGGTGGGGGTGTGTTGGTTGGGGTGGGGGTGGTGGGTTGGGGTTGTGGGGTGGTGGGGGGTGGGTTTGGGGGGTGTTGGGGGGGGGGGGTGGGGTGGTGTTGGGGTGGTGGGGGGTGGGTGGGTGGGGTTGTGGGTGGGGGTGGGGTGGGGGGTGGTGGGGTGGTGTGTGGGGGTGGGGGGGGTTGGGGTGTTGGGTGGTGGGGGGTGGGGTGTTGGTTGGGGGTGTTGGTGGGTGGGTGGGGTGGGTGGTGTGTTTGGGTGGGGTGGTTGGGGGTTTGTGGTGTGGGGTGGGTGGTGTGGGGGTGGGTTGGGGGGGGTGGGTGTGGGTGGTTGGGTGGGGGGGTGGGGGGTGTGGTGGTTTGGTGTGGGGGGGTGGTTGGGTGGGGGTGGGGGTGGTTTGGGTGGGGGGGGGGGTGGTGGGTGGTGGGGGGTGGGGGGGGTGGGTGGGGTTGGGTTGGGTGTGTGGGGTGTGGGGGGGGTGGGTGGTTGGGGGTGGTGGTGTTGTGGGGGTGGTGGGTGGTTGGTTTGGGGTGGGTGGGGGTGTTGTGGGGGGGTTGGGTGGGGGTGTTTGGGGTGGTGGGGTTGGTGTGGGGGGGGTGTGGGTGTGGGGGGGTGGTGGGGGGGGGTGGGGGGTTGGGTGTGGGTGTTTGGGTGTGGTGGGGTGGGGGGGGTGGGGTGGGGTGGGGGGTGGGGGGTGGTGGTGGGTGGGGTGTTGTGGGGGGGGGGGTGGGGGTGGGGGGTGGGGGGGGGGTGGGTGGGGGTGGGGGGGTTTGGGGGGGGTGGTGTGGGGGGGGGTGGGGTTGGGTGGGGGGGGGGGGTGTGGGGGGGGGTGTGTGGGGGGGGTTTGTGGGGGTGGGGTGGGTGTGGGGGTTGTGTGGTGGTGTGGGGGGTTGGGGTGTGGGGGGGGGTGTTGGGGGTTGGGTTGTGGGTGGGTGGTGGGGTGGGTTGGGTGGGGGGGTGTTGGGGTGTGTGGGGTTGGGGGTTGGGTGGTGTGGGGTGGGGGGGGTGTGGGGTGGGGGGTTGGGTTGGTTGGGGTGGGGGGGGTTTGGTGGGGGTGGTGGTGTGGGGTTGGGGGGGGTGGTGGTGGTGTGGGGGGTGGTTGGGGGGTGGGGGTGGGGGGGGGTGGGGGGTTGGTGGGTGTGGGTGTGTGGGGTGGGTTGGGGGGGGTGGGGGTGGGGTGGTGGGGTGGGGGGTGGTTGGGGTGTGTTGTGGGGTGGGTTGGGTGGGGGGTGTGTGTGTGGTGGGGTGTTGGTGGGTTGTGGGGGGTGGGTGGGTGGGGGTTGGGTGGGGGTGGGTGGTGGGGGGTGTGGTGGGGGTGTGGGGGGTGGGTGGGGTGGTGGGGTGTTGGGTTTGGGGGTGGGTGTTGGTGTGGGGGGGTTGGTGGGGGGGTGGGGGGGGTGTTGGGGTGTTGGGTGGGGGGTGGGGTGGGTGTTGGGGTGTGGGGGTGGGTGGGGGGGTGGGGGTGGTGGGTTGTGTGGGGGGTTGGTGGGGGGGTGGGGGTGTGGGGGGGGTGGTGTGTGGGGGGGTGGGTGGGGGGGGGTGGGGTGGTGTGGGGGGGGGTGGGGTGTGTTGGTGGGTGGTGGTTTGGGTTGTGGGGTGTGGGTTGGGGGGTGTTGGTGGGGTGGGGTTGGTGGTTGGGTGGGGGTTGGTGGGGGGGGGTGGGGGTGTGGTGTGGTGTTGTGTTGGGTTGGGGTGGGGGTGGGGGGGGGTGGGTTGGGGTGGTGTGGGGGTGTTTTGGGTGGGGTGTGGTTGAGGGTGGGTGGGGGTGGTGGGGGTGTGGTTGGTTGGTGGTGGGGGGGTGGGTGGTGTGGTGTTGGTGGTGGTTGTGGTGTGTTTGGTGGGTGGTGGTGGGGGGTTGGGGTGGGGGTGGGGGGTGTGTGTGTTGGGTGTGGGGGGTGTGGGGGGGGGGGTGTGGGGGGGTTGGGGTGGTTTGGGGGGGGTGGGTGGGGGTGGGTTGGTGGGGTGTTGTGGGTGGGGGTGGTGGGGTTGGTTGGTGGTGGGGGTGTGGGGTGGGTTGGTGGGGGGGGGGGGTGGGGGTGTGTGGGGGGGGTGGGGGTTGTGTGGTGGGGGTTTGGGGGTGGGGTTGTGGGTGGGGGTTGGTGGGTGTTTTTGGGTGTGGTGGGTGGTTGGTGGGTGGGGGGGGGGTTGGTTGGGGTTGGGGGGGTGTTGGTGGGTGGGGGGGGTGTGGGTTGTTGTGGTGGGGGGGTTGGTGGTGTGGGGGTTGGGGTGGGTGTGTTGGGGTTTTGTTGGTTTGGTGGGGTGTGGTTTGGGTGGTTGGGGGGGTTGGAGGGGTTGGGTGGTGTGCGGGGGGGGTGTGGGTTTGGTTGGTGGTGGTGGGGTTGGTGTGTTGGGGGGGGTGTGGGTGTGGGGGGGTTGGTGGGTTGGTGGGGTTTGGGGGGTGTGGGGGGGTGTGTGGTGGGGGGTGGGGGGTGGGTGTGGGGGTTGTGGTTGGGTGGGGGGTGGGGTGTTTGTAGGGTGGGGGGTGTGGTGGTGGGGTGGGGTGGGGGGTTGTTGGTGGGTGTGTTTGGTGTGTGTTGGTGTGTGGGGGTGGTTGGGGGGGTGGGGGTTGGGTGTGGGTGGGGTTTGGGGTTGGTGGGTGTTTGTGGGTGGTGTTGGGGTGGGTGGTGGTGGTGTTGGGTGGTGGGGTGGGGTTGGGGTTGTGGTTGGGTGGTGGGGGGTGGGTTTTGTGGTTGTGTGGGGGGGTGTGTTGGTGGGGTTGTGGGGTGGGTGGTTGTGGTGGTTTGTGGGTGGTTGGGGGGTGTGTGTGGTTTTGGGGGGTGGGTGTGTGGGGTTATTGGTGGGTGGGGGTGTGGTGGTTGGGTGTTTTGGGTGGTGGGTGGGTGTGTGGGGGTGGTTTTGGTTGGTGTTGGTGGGTTGGTGTGGGGGGTGGTGTGGGTGGGTGTTGGTGGGGTGGGGTTGTTTGGGTTGGGGTGGGTTGGGTGGTGTGGTGGGGGGTGGGGTGGGGGGGGGTGGGTTGTGGTGGTTTTGGGTGGTGTTTGGGGTTGGTTGGGTGGGGGGGTGGGGGGGGTGGGGTTTGTGGTGGTGGGGGTTGGTGGTGTGTGGTTGGGGGGTTGGGGTGTGTTGTGGGGTTGTGGGGGTGTTGGGGGGGGTGGGGTGTGTGTTGGGGGTGTTGTTGGTGGGTGGGGGGTGTGGGGTGGTGTTGTGGTTGGTGTTGGGGGTGGGTTGGGGTGTGTGGTTGGGGGGGGTTTGGGGTTTGTGTGTGGTGGTGTTTGGGGTGGGGTGGTGGGGTGGTTTGGTGGGTTGGGTGTGGGTGGGGTGGGTTTGTGGTTTTGGGGTTTTGGGGGGTTGGGTGGTGTGTGGTTTGGTTGTGTGGGGGGTTGTTGGTTGGTGGGTGGGTGTTGTTTGGTGGTGGTGTTTGTTGGGGTGGTGGGGGGTGGGTGGTGGGGGTGTGGGTGGGTTGGTGTTGTGGGTTGGTGGGTGTGGGGGGGTGGGTGTGGGTGGGGTGTTGGGGTTGGTGGGGGGTTGTTGGGGTGGGTGTGGTTGTGTTTGGGGTTGGGTTGGGGTTGTGGGTGGGGGGGTGGGGGGGTTGGGGTGGGTTGGGTGGGGGGGTGTGGGTGTTGGTGGGTTGTTGTGGGTGGGGGTTGTGTTTTGGGGGGGTGGGGGTTGTTTGGGTTGGGGTGGGTTGTGGTGGGTTTGGTGTGGGGGTGTGGTGGGTGGGGGTGGGTGGTGTGGTTGGGTGGGGTGGTGGGGGGGTGTGGGGTGGTGTGGGTGTTGGGGTGTTGTTGTGGGTGGGTGGGTGGTTGTGGGGGGGTGTGGGGGTGGGGGGGTTGTGGGTGGGTTGTGGGGGTGTGGTGTGGGGGGTGTTGGTGTGTGGTGGTGGGTGGGGGTTGTGGGGGTGGGGTGTGGGGTGGGTGGGTTGGTGTGGGGGGGTTGGGTGTGGTGGGGTGGTGGTTGGGGTGGGGGGTGTGTGGGTGGGGGGTTGGGGGGTGGGGGTTGGGTGGGGGGGTGGGTGGTGGGGGGGTGGGTGGGTGTGGGTGGTGTGGGTGGGGTGTTGGGGGTGGGGGGGGTGGTTGGGGGGGTGGGGGGTGGTGGGGGGGTGGGGTGTGGTGGGTGGGGGGTGGGGGTGGTGTGGGTGGGGGGTGGGGGTGGGGGGGTTGGGGGGGGTGTGGGTGGGGGTGGGGGGTTGTGGGTGGGGTGTGTGGTGGGGTTGGGGGGGTGGGGTGGGGTGTTGGTGGGGGGGTGGGGGGGGTGGGGTGGTGGTTGGGTGGGGGGTGGGTGGGTGTGGGGGGTGGTGTGGTGGGTGGGTGGGTGGGGGGGTGGTGGGGTTGGGGGGGTGGTGGGGGGTGTGGTGGGTTGTGGGGGGGGGTGGGGTGGGGGGGGGGGGGGGGGGGTGTGGGGGTGGTGTGGGTGGGGGTTGGGGGGGTGGTGGGTGGGGGGTTGGTGGGGTTGTGGGTGGGGTGGGGGTGTTGGGGGGGGTGTGGGTGTTGGTGGGGTTGTTGGTGGTGGGGGTTGGGGGGGTGGGTGGGTGGGGTGTTGGGTGGGGGGTGGGTGGGGGGGGGTGGTGGGGGTGGTGTGGGGGGTGTGTGGGTGGGTTTGTGGGGGTGGGGGGTGGGGTGGGTGGTGGGGGGTGGGGGTGGGGGGGGGGTGGTGGGTGGGGTGGGGGTTGTGGTTGGTGGGTTGGGGGGTGGGTGGGTGGGTTGGGGGTGGGGTTGGGTGGGGTGGGGTGGTTGGGGGTGTTGGTGTGGGTGGTGTGGGGGTGGGTGGTTGTGGGGGTGGGTGGGGGTGGGTGTTGGGGGGGTGGGGTGGGGGTTGTGGGGGGGGGGGGTGGTTGGGGGGTGTGGGGTGGGTGGGGGTGGGTTTGGTTGTGGGGTGGGGGTTGGGGGGGGGGTGGGTTGGTGGGTGGTGGGGGTTGGGGTGGGGTGGGGTGGTGGGTTGGGTGTGTGGGTGTGTGGGGGTGGTGGGGTGGGGGTGGGGGGTGGTGGTTGGGGGGTGGGGTGGGGGTTGTGGGTTGGGGGGGTGTGGGGTGGGGGGGGGTGGGGTTGGGTGGGTGGGTGGGGGTGTGGGGTGTGGTTGGGTGGTGGGGGTGGTGGGGGGGGTGGGTTGGGTGGTGGGGTGGGGGGGGGTGGGTGGGGGTTGGGTGGTGTTGGTGGTGGGGGGTGGTTGTTGTGGGGGTGGGTGGGGTGTGTGGGTTGGTGGTGGGTGGGTGGGGTGTGGGGGGTGTGGGGTGTTGGGGGGTGGGGTGGGTGGTGTGGGTGGTTTGGGTGGGGGGGTGGGGTGGTGTTGGGTGGGGGTGGTGGGGGGTTGGGGTTGGTGTTGGGGGGGTGGGTGGGGGTGGTGGGGGTGGGTGGGTGGGGGGTGGGGGGTGTTGGTGGGGGGTGTGTGGGGTGGGTGGGGTGGGTGTGGGGGGTGGTGGGGGGGTGGTGGGGGTGTGGGTTGTGGGTGGGTGGGTGGGTTGTGGGGGGGGTGGTGGTTGTGTGGGTGTGGTGGGGTTGTGGGGGGTGGGGGGGGTGGGTGTTGGGGGGGGGGTGGTGGGGTGGGGGGGTTGGGGTTGGGTGGGGGGGTGTGGTGGGGGTGGTTGTGGGTGGGTTGTGGGGTGGTGGGGTGGGTGGGGTGGGGGTGTGGGGGGTGGTTGGGGGGGTGGGTGTGGGGGTGGTGGGGTGGGGGGGTGTGGGGGTGGGGGTGGTGGTTGTGGGGGGTGTGGGTTGGTTGTGGGGGGGGGGTGGGGGGGGTGTGGGGGTGGGGTGGGTGGTGGGTGTGGGGGTGGGGTGGGGGGGTTGGGGGGGTGGGTTGGTGGGTGGGGGTTGTGGGGGGTGGTTGGTGGGGTGGTGGGGGGGGGTGTGGGTGGTGGGTGGGTTGGGTGGGTGTGGGGTGGGGGTTGTGGTGGGGGGTGTGGGTTGGTGGGGGGTGTGGGGGGGGGGTGGGGGGTGTGGGTGGGGTGTGGTGTGGTGTTGGGGTGGGTGGGGGTGTGGTGGGTGTGGTGGGGTTGGGGTGTGGGGGTGGTGTGGGGGGTGGGTGGGGTGGGGGGTGGGTGGTGGGGGGTGGGTGGGGTTGTGTGGGTGGTGGGGGTGGGGGTGTGGGGGGGTTGGGTGGTGGGGTGGGGTTGGGGGGTGTGGGTTGGGGTTGGGGTGGTTGTGTGGGTGTGTTGGGTGGGTTGGTGGGGGGTGGTGTGGGTGGTGGGGGGGGGTTGGTGTGGTGGGGGTGGGTGGTGTGGGGGGTTGGTGGGGGGTGGTGGGGTGTGGGGTGGGTGTGGGTGTGGGTGGGGGGTGGGGTGTGGGGTGTGGGGGGTGGTGGGGTTGGGGTGTGGGGGGTGGGGTGGGTGGGTTGGGGTTGGGTGTTGGTGGGGTGGGTGGGGTGGTGGGGGGGTGGGTGGGGGGTGGTGGGGGGTGGGGTGGTGGGGGGTGTGGTGGGGTGGTGGGGTGGGTGGGGTTGGGTGTGGGGTGTGGGGTGGGGGGTTGTTGGGTGTGGGGTTGGGGTGGTGGGTGTGTGGGTGGGGGTGGGGGGGTGGGTGGGGTGGGTTGTGGTTGTGGGTGGGGGGTGGGTGTGGGGGTGGGGTGGGTGGGTGGTTGGGTGGGGTGGTGGGGTTGTTGGGGGGTGGGTGGGGGGGTTGGGGGGTGGGGGTGGGGGGGGTGGGGGGTGGGGTGTGGGGTGTTGGGGTGGGTGTGGTTGGGGGGGGGTGTGGGTGTGGGGGTGGGTTGGGGTGGTGGGGTGTGGGGTGGGTGTGGTGGGGTGGTGGGGGTGGGGTGGGGTTGTGGTGGGGTGTTGGTGGGGGTGGTTGGGGTGGGGGGGTGGGGTGTGGGGTGGTTGTGGTGGTGGGGTGTGGTGTGGTGGGTTGGGGGTGTGTGGTGGTTGGGGTGGTGGGGGTGGTGTGGGGGTGGGTGGGTGGGTGGTTGGTGTGGGGTGGTGGTGGGGGGTGGGGGGTGTGTGTGGGTGGTGTTGGGGGGGTGTTGGGGGGTGTGGGTGGGTGGGGGTGGGTGTGGGGTTGTGGGGTGGGGTGGGGGGGGGTTGTGGGGGGGTGGGGGTGTGTGGGGGGTTGGGTGGGTTGTGGGTGGGTGGGTGTTGGGGTGGTGTGGGTGGTGGGGGGTTGGGGTGGGTGTGGGTTGTGGTGGGGTTGGGTGGGGTGGGGTTGTGGGGGGGGGGTGGGGGGGTGGTGGGGGGTGGGTGGTTGTGGGGGTGGTGGGGGGGGGTGGTTGGGGTGGGTGTTGGTTGGGGGGTGGGTGGGGTGGGGGTTGGTGTGGGTGGTGGGGGTGTGGTGTGTGGGGGGTGGTGGGTTGGGTGGGTGGGTGTTGGTGGGGTGTGGGTTGGGTGGGGGTGGGGTGGGGTGTGGGGGGGTGGGTGTGGGGGTTGTGTGGGGTGTGGTGGGGGGGGTTGGTGGGGGGGGTGGTGGGGTGGGGTGGTTGGTGGGGGTTGGGGGGTGGGTGTGGTGGGTGGGGGTTGGGTGGGTTGTGGGGGGTGGGTTGTGGGGTGGGTTGGTGGTGGGTGGTGGGTGTGGTGTGGGGGTGGGTGTTGGTGTGGGGGGTGGGGGTTGGGGGTGGTGTGTGGGTTGGGGTGGGGGGTTGGTGGGTGTGGTGGGGGTGTGGGGTGTGGGTGGGGGTGGGTGGGGGTGTGGTGTGGGGGTGTGGTGTGGGGTTGGGTGGGGTGTGTGGGTGGGGTGGTTTGGTGGGTGGGGGTGGTGTGGGGTGGGGTTGGTGGGTGGGGTGGGTTGTGGTGGGGGTGTGGTGGTTGGTGGGTGTGGTGGGGTGGTTGGGTGGGGTGGTGTGGTGGGGGTTGTGGGGGTGGGTGTTGGTGTGGGGGTGGGTGGTGGGGGGTGGGTTGGGTGGGGTGTTTGGGGTGTTGTGGGGTGGGTTGGTGGTGGGGTGTGTTTGGTGGGTGGTGGGGGGGGTGTGGTGGTGTGGGGGGGTGGGTGTGGGGTGTGGTGGGGTGTGGGTGGGGGTTGGGTTGTGGGTGGGGTGGTTGGGGTTGTGGTGGTTGGTGTGTGGGGGGTTGGTGGGTTGGGGGTGGTGTTGGGTGGTGTGGTGTGGGTGGGGGTGGTGGTTGGGTGGGGGGGTGGTGTTGTGGGGTGGTGGTGGTGGGGTGGTTGTGGTTGGGGTGGTGTGGGTGTTGGGTGGGGGGTGGGGTGGTGGGTGGGTTGTGGGTGTGGGTGTGGGGGTGGTGGGTTGGGGTGGGGTGGGGTGTTGTGGTGGGTGTGGGGGTGGGTGTGTTGGGTTGGGGGGTGGTGTGGGGTGGGGTGTTGGGGGGTGTGGTGTGGGTGTGGGTGTGGGGGGTGTTGGGGTTGGGGTTTGGTGTGGTGTGGGTTGTGGGTGGGGGTGGTGTTGGGGTGTGGGGGGGTGGGGTGGGGGGTGTGTGGTGGTGGGGTGTTGTGGGGGGTGTTGTGGTTGTGGGGTTGGGGTGTGGTTGGTGGGTGTTGGTGGGGTGGGGTGGGGGGTGTTGGGGGTGGTGGTGGGTGTGGTGTTGGTGGGGTTGTGTGGGGTGGGGGTGTGGGGGGTGTGTGTGGTGTGTTTTGTTGGTGGGGTGGGTGTGTGGTGGTGGTGGGGGGGTGGGGTGGGTGTGGGTTGGGTTGTGGGGGGTGTGGGGGGTGGTTGTGGTGTGGTGGGGGTGTGTGGTGGGGGTGGTGGTGGGTGGTTGGGGTGGTGGGGTTGTTGGTTGTGTGGGGGTTGTGGTGTGTTGTTGTGGGTTGTTGGGTGGGGGTTGTGGGGGTGGGGTGTTGGGTGGTGTGGGTTGTGGTGGTTGTGGGGTGTGTGGTGGTGTGGGGGGTTGGTTGGGTGGGGGTGTTGGGGGGTTGGGGGTTGGTGTGGTGTGTGGGGTGGTGTGGTTTGGGGTGGGGTTGTGGTGGGTTTGTTGTGGTGTGGTGGGGTGGGGGTTGTGGGGGGTTTGGGTGGGTGTGGGGGTGGTGTGGTGGGGGTTGGTGGGGTTGGGGTGGGTGTGTGGGGGGTGGTTTGTTGGTGTGTTGGGTGGTGGGGGGTGGTGTTGTGGGGTGGTGTGGTGGTTTGTGGGGGGTGGGGGTGTGGGGGTTGTGGTGGGTGGGTGGGGGGTTGTGGGGTTGGGTGTTGGTTTGGTGGGGTTGTGGTGTTGGTGGGTGTGGGTGGGGTGTGGGGTGGGGTGGTGTGTTGTGGGTGGGTTTGGGTGTGGTGGGGTTTGTGGGTGGGGGTGTTGTGGGGTGTGGTGGGGTGGTGGTTGTTGTGGGTGGTGTGGTTGGGTGGTTTGGGGTGGGGGGTGTGGGTGGGGGTTGGGTGGTGGGGGGTGGGTGGTGGGGTGGGTGGGGGTTTGGTGTTTTGTGGTGGGTGTTGGTGTTGGGGGGGTGTGGTGGGTGTTTGGTTGGGGGTGGGGTGGTGTTTGTGTTGGTTGGGTGTGGGTTGTGTGTTTGTTTGGTGTTGTGGTGTGTTGGGTGGTTTGTTGTTGGTTGTTTGTGGGGGGGTTTGGTGGGTTGTTAGGTTTTGTTGTGGGGGGTGGTGGGGGGTGGTTGGTGGTGTGTGGATGGGGTGGTGTTGTGTTGTTTGGGGTGGTAGGTGGGGGTTGTGTGGGTGTGTGGTTGGTGTGGTTTTGGTTAGGTGGGGTGGGGTGTGAGTTTGTGGGTTTGTTGTTGGGGTGGTTGGTGGGTTTGTGGTAGGTTTTGGGGTTTTGTGTGATAGTTGGTTGGTGGGGTGGGTGTGGGGTTTGTGTTGTGGGTTGGTGTTTTGGTGGGTTGGGGTGGTGTTGTGTGTGGGGGGTGGTTTGGTGGGTGTTGTGGTGGGGTTGGTGTGGTGTTGGGGTGGGTTGGTGTGGTGGTTTGTGGTTGTGGGGGTTAGGTGTGTTGGGTGAGGTGTTGTATGGTTGGGTGGTTGGGGTTGGTTGTAGGGTGATGGTGTTGTGGTGGGGGGGGTTGTTGTTTGGTTGGGGGTGGTTGGTTTGTGGGGGTGGGGGGTGGGGGGTTGAGTTGGGGGGTGGGTGGGTTGGGTGGGGGTGTGGTGTGGGTTGTTGGTGTTGTTGGGGTGTTGGTGTGGGGTTGTTTGGGTGGAGTGGTTGTGGGTTGGGGTGGTGGTTTGTTTGTTGTGGGGGTTGTGTATGGTGGTTGGGTTTTTTGGTAGGAGGTGGGGGGGGTTGGGGTTGTGGGGTGGGTGTTGTTGATGGGTGAGGGGTGGGGGTTGTTGTTGGTTGGGGGGTTGTTGTGGTGGTGGGGTTGTGGGGGGGTGTGTTGTGTTTGGTGGTTTTGTGGTGTTTGGGGTTGGTGTTATGGTGGGGTGGGGGTGTGGGGTGGTTGTGTGTGGGGGGTGGGGTGGTGGTTGGGTGTGTGGGTGGGTTGTAGTGGGTGTGGGGTGGTGATGGGTTGAGTGTGTGTTGGTGGTTGGTTTGGGTGGGTGTTTTGGGTGGTGTGTTGGGTGGTTTGTGGTGGATGTGGGGAGGGTGTGGTGTGGGAGGGTTGGGTTTTGGTTTGGGGTTGGGTGGGTGTTGGGGTGGGGTGTGGTGGTTTGGGTTGGTGGGTGGGTGTTGGTTGGGGTGGGTGTGGGTTTTGGTGGGTGTGGTTGGTGTGGGTTGGTGGGGTTGTTGTGGTGTGTGGGGTGGGTGTTGGTGGTGGTTGGTGGGGGTGTGGTGGGTTGGTGTGGTTTGTGGGGGGGGTGGAGGTTGGTGGGGTGTTTGGTGGGGTGGGTGTTGGGGGGTTGTGTGGGTTGTGTGTGGTGGGGTTTGGTTTTTGTGGGGTTGTGTTTGGGGGGTGGGTGGGTGTTGGGGTTTGTGGTGGTTGGGTTGGGTGGGTGGTTTTGTTGTTTGGTGGGTTTGGTGGGGTGAGTTGAGTATTTGGTGGTTTGGGGGTGGGTGGTGGTTGGGTGGTTGGGGTGTGTGGTGTTGGTGTAGGGGTGGTTTGTGTGGGTGGGGGGGGTTGTGGGGTTGGGGTGTTGGTTGGGGGGGTGTGGGGTGTGGGTTGTGTGTGGTGGGTTGGTGGGGGTGGGTTGATGGTGTGGGTGTTTGTGGGGAGATGTGTGTGTGAGTGATTGGGGTTGGGTTGGTGGTAGGGTGGGGTGGTGTTGGGTTGGGTGTGGGTATTGGGTGGGGTTTTGGGTGGGTGTTTAGGGGGTTTTGGTGTGTTGTT
Source organism: Flavobacterium sp. NG2 (assembly GCF_034119845.1). Classification (NCBI taxonomy): domain Bacteria; kingdom Pseudomonadati; phylum Bacteroidota; class Flavobacteriia; order Flavobacteriales; family Flavobacteriaceae; genus Flavobacterium; species Flavobacterium sp. NG2. The sequence goes on from NZ_CP139420.1 coordinate 3,050,883, forward strand.
AGGTGTTGTGGGGTATGGGGGATGGGTATGGGTTGTATGGGGTGTTGTGATGGGGTTGTGGGGTGTAGTTTAGTAGGGGTAGTTGGTGGGGGTTAGGGTGTGTGGTGGTTTGGTGGTGGTTGGGTTGGATGGTTTTTGGTTAATTTTAGATGTGGGTGTGTTTTGGGGTAGTTGGGTGGTTGGGGTTTGATGGGTTAGGGGTGGGTGGTTTGTATGGGTTGGGTGGGTGGTTGTGTTGGGGGAGTTGTTTGGAAGGGTTTGGGGAGGTTGTAATGGTTGAGGTGGTTGTTGGGTGGGGGTAGGTGTGATTGGTGTTTGTGAGTTTTGGGTGTGTGGTATGTGTGGGGGTTGGAGAGGGTTAGTGGATTTTGGTTTGTTGTTTGGGTGGTGTGGTTGTTGGGTGTAGGTATGTGGGTGTTAGGGGGGTGGGAGTTGTGTATGGTTGGTTTTGGGTGTTTTAGATTGGGTATGGGTTGTGGGGGGGTGTGTTTGGAATATGAGGGTTGGGGGGTTGGGTTTAGTGGTAGTGTTGGGGTGGGGTATGTTGGGTGTTGGAGGTTGGTGGGGGGGTTGTGAGTGGGTGGTTGGGTGTTGGGGTGGGGGTTTTTGTGGGTTGATTGTGGGTGGATTTGTTGGGTATATTAGGTTGTTGGGTGTTTGGGTTGGGTGGTTGTTTGGGGTGTGGTAGGTTTATGTGATGTTATGGTGTATGTTTGTAGGGAAATGGTGTGGGGTGGTATGAGGGTGGGAGGTGATTAGGGGGTTGGATGAGTGGGGTTTTTGTGGTTGAGGGGTTGGGGGTGAGTGTGAAGGAGTGGTTTGGTTGTTTTATGTTGGTTTGGGGTTGATTTGTGGGTTGAGGTAGTGGGGGGGTTGTGTGGTTTTTTAGGGTTGTATTATTGAGGGGTCTTGAATTTGGGGGAATGGTGTGGTGGTTGGAGAGTGGGTTGTTGTTATTGGGTTTTTGTAGTGGGGTGAGTTGTGTGGTATTTGATGGTTTAAGTTGAAGTGTGATTTGAGTTGTATATTGGGTTGATTGTTGATGAGATGTTTGGTGATGGTGGAATGGTGGGGGGGGGGGTTAATTATTGTATTGTTGGGATTGTGGTAGGTGAGTTGGAGTTTTGGAATGGTATTTGTGTTTTGTTGTTGGGGTTGGTGATGTATGTAGTGGGGGTGTTGTGTGAAGAGTGGGGTGGAGTGTGAATGGAAGATGAGTGGAATTTTGAATGATTATGTTTGATAGTAGGATTAGGGAGTGTTGTATGGAGGGGATAAGGTAGTGTGTTTATTGAAGATATATGGGTGATGGGGTAGGTTTGGTTGATGAAATAGGGCAGTGATGGAATGGGGGTTTGTGTTGAGTTGGGGTAATGTGTAGTATGTGTTTTTTATGGTTTGATATGGTTGGGAGTGGTTATTAGGGTGTGGAATAAGTGATTTGTTGGGTGGATTGGGATGGGTAGTGTTAGTTGGTATTTGGGGGGGGGTTTTGTGGTGGAGAGTGTTGTTGAAGTTGGTGAGTGGGTGAATGTGGTGTAGGTGGGGTGGAGGTTGGGTAGTGTGTGTTGGGTGTGGGTTTTGAAGTAATGTATTTGGGGAGTGATTAGTGTTTTGGGTAGTGGTGGGTTGTGGGTGGTTGATTAAAAGGATGGTGGATGTTTAAGGGTGTGAGGGGAGAGTTTGAGTGGTTTGTGTGGGGATGTGGAAATTGGTGGGTTGGGGGTATGGAGTGTTGATGTGGGGTGTTGGTGTATAGTTGTGGTGGGGGTTTATTTAGTGGTGGTTAATTTTTGTGGGGATTAGTAGTGTTTTGGTGGTGTTGGGTTTGGTGTTTTTTTGTTAGTAGGGTTGTTTATTGAGTGGAGTTGAGGGTGTTTGAGATGTGGAATTTGTTTTTTGATAATTTGATGGATGGGAGTTTTTTTGATTTTTGGGAATTGGTTGAGTGAATTTTAAGTATAAGTTGGGGAGTAAATTGTAGTAGTGTGGGGAATTAGATTTATGTGAGGGGATTGTATTGAGGGTTTTAGAGATGTTTGGGGGTTAGTAGTGGATTTTGCAAAGTTAGGGATGATGATAGGAGTGAGATGTGATTGTTTAAGGTAGGGGGGTGTGATTATGTTTAGTTTTTTTGAGGGGGGGGGTGGTATGTTTTAAATGGGATTGTGGGAGGATTGGGGTAAAATTTGAGAGGGGTGGTTGTAGGGAGAGGTAGGGGTATGGGGTATGGGTTGTTTTTTAGAGTTTGAGGTTGGGAGTGTAGTTTGGTGTGGAGTAGAGGGTATTTGTTTGTGGTTGGGGTGGGGATATGGGGGTGTTTGGGGGAAAATGTGGTGTTAGTGAGGATAGTAGGAGATGAGTTATGAGAAGTGGTAGTTGTATGAGTTTTTGTGTAGGGTTGGATTTTTTTATTTTTAGGGATAAGTTGTGGGTGGGAAGTTTATGGGTTATATGGGGGGTGGAATTGGGTGTGTAGGGATTGATATTTGAAGGGGAAGATTTGGGTTATTTGGGGGGGATATTTAAAGAGTTTATATATGTTTTGTTGGGAACAGTGGGGTGAGTTGTTTTTTTTGGGGGAAAGTGGTTGGGAAGTGATTGGGGGGGGTTTGGTGAATGGGTGTTGGTGTTATTTAGTTTGAGATGGGGAAGGTAAAGAGTTGTTGAGTGTTTGGTTGGGATAGGGTGAGGGGGGTGTTTTGGTGGTTTTTTAGGGTAAGAGTAAAGAAGTTGTTGAAAAAAAAATGGGTTTGGGGGTTATTTTGGTGTATTAGGAATGTGGGTGGTTGGTTTTTTGGTGTTTGATGATATGAGTTGTTTAAGTTTGTGTTTGATTGATTTTTATAGTTTTGGTAGTTGAGTTTGTGTTATAGTTTAATGAGTGTGTGTGGTTTTTTTTGTATGAGTAAAATATGGGTGTTTTATGGGGGGGGTGGTGGTGGTTTAATTAAGGGGGTGGATGTGTGTGGGGGTGATATTGGGTTGGAGGGGGGGAAATTAGATGTTAGGTGATGGTTGGGGGGTTGGATTTGTTGGAGTTTGATGGTGGTTGGTAAATTTAATTGGGAGGGGGTGAATTAATGATTTAAGTGGGGATGGGAATGGGATGGGGTTGATTGGTAGAAGTAGTGTGTGATTTTTGGGTAGTTGAGTTAAGTTTAGATTGTGGGTGTGTAGAATTTTTTTAATGGATTAAGGGGGAAGAGTGGAGGAGTAATGGTGTTAGGTAGGTATGGTTATAGGAGGAATTTTGTTGGTTAAGTTGTTTTGTTGTTAAATATTTATTGTGTTTTAGTATAGGATTAGGGTGTTAGGGAAATTTAAATTTGATGGTTTAAGGGATTTTTTATAACTATGGTGATTTATTTATGTAGTGGGGTATGTGAGATGGTAGGGAAAAGGATGGGTGTTTTTTGAGGAGGATTTTTTGTGGGTATTGATGGGTGATGATTTTAATGGGATTGGGTGGTGTTTTAGTTAATGGGTAGTTTGGGGGTTTTTTGGTGTGATGTTATATAATGATGGAGTTGAGGAGGGTTTTAGTTTTTATTTTATGGTTGTGGGTTTTTGGGGTTGAGTTTGGTTAGGTGGTTGGGGTTAAGGTGATAGGTTTGTTGTAGTTTGGAGTTAATTTTTTTAAGGTTTATTGGTAAGTGTAAAGGTAGTTGTTGTAAAAAAAGAAAAAGAAAGGGGAGTTAAGTGGTTTAAGAGTGAAGGTTTGAGTTGCGATTTGTAAGTGGGTTAAGTTTGGGGTGTATGGAGGGGGGGGGATGTTGAAGGGGGATTTAAGTTTTTTTATTGAGTAGGGAAGGGTGTTTTATTTAATTAGGGATTAAGAGTAGGTTATGTATTATGGTAGATTGTAGAGTGGAGGTGAAGGGGAGGGTTTTGGGTGGATTTGGTTTGGGGGTGGGTGGTAATTGGATTTGTATAATTTAATTTTTGGTTGTAGTTTGTTAGGAGTGGTGGTGGGGAGGGATTAGTGATTTTTATTGGTGGGGTTATTTTTTTGTTTAATATGATGATTTTTTATGCCCACTAGACGTGGATTTGCGATAGGGTATGGGGAAAACGGACAAGCGGGGGGTTGAACCTTATTATAGCGGATTATATGTCGGAGTTTTTGGGCCTTGGGGCGTCCATCAGTGAGCGTTGCGGGCGCTTTGGCCAAATAATAAAAAGCATTCTTCTAAAAGACTACCCGATCTTGTTAGGTCCATAATGCAACTCAACTGATTCAAATGCGACCAATCCGAATACTATGAGTGAGAAAATTCCTCATTGCGGCAAAATACCGGCGACTGAGAGTGCTATGAATAAGGCGGTATTTCTTACGCGGTTCTGTCCACAAATGCCGAACTACTTTGGAGGCCAACGGTAGTTGGACTGCGTGTACTAGCGTGTCATGAGTACCACCATCGTGAATTATAATAGCAACCATTCGCGTAAAGAAGTTACCAAAGAATAACGAAAATCTATTTGCTATACCTATGTCGCTGGGAGGTATACCACTGATTTTGCCACAAGGCAGCCATGAGGCCCAACCACTTTACAACTAGGTAAAATTGTGGAGAAAAATTGGAACTTTATTCAAAACATACCCAAAGGCTTTTGAATTTCACAAAGGTTCGATGCAACCATCGTCAAATAAGGCAGTTTATGATTTCCTAAAGGTCAGGGTGAACCACAGCGTTATTCTCTTCTCAACAACAACAATCGAGTGGAGGAAAAAAAAATACTCACAGACTGGATGCAAAAGAAATTGTATAATCAACAACTGCCTTATTTCGACCGATGGTTGAGCCATCGAAACCTTTGTCGCAATATTCGCAAAGGCCTCCTATGGTTGTTTGTGAATAAGACCTTGCACAATATTTTCTCCCAAAACTTTTACCTTGGTTGTATAGCTGTGGCCATCAAGGAGCCCTTGTGAATATCTCTGTTGCCATGACAAGCGACATCGCGCCTATTAGCTAAGAGATTTTCCTACCCGTGTATTATGGCTTAAATTACATGTTCCGCGGAATGCTTTCCGCTTTTCATTTCATTATCGAATCGGGGGCTAATGCCTGCACCAAAGCCCCGTGTACACCTGAAGGGTGGAAAAAACATCCAAATCACTCGTTGCCGCCTCAAAAGTCAGTCGGAATTTGTGGTAACAGTTCGACCGTTATAGTGTTTTTAACACGCCACATGTTGTCCCAAATACGCACATCCTAAGCCTACCATGAATTTTCGATCGCCGCAATCGAGATTTCTTCTCACTCATAGAGTCAGGACTTCGGGTCGCCACTTTGAATGCAGATTGATGTGAGCATTTTGGAAATATTCAAGATCGGGTTAGTCTTTTGAAGTATCTGGCTCTTTTTTCATTTCTGGCCAAAGCCCAGCCATCTCTATACTCCTGTGGTCCGCCACCCCCAAGGACAATGTAATAAGACTTGCTCTTTCAGCTTATATCGTTGGTTAAAAAACCGCTATGCTCAAAGGTTTTCCAAAATCAAACTTCGTATATTCAACGCTTGTGGGATGTTTTCAGCTGCCATGCGGGGGCGTCTAGTATCTTTGTTACCAAAAATAATGCGTTTTTTGCCCCATGTTGCCAAGGACCAAATATAATCATAACGCAAGCGCCCCTAATGGCAGTATGGTGATGTGGTTGGTTTGTGTCAATTTCGCGTACATTTTAGACCTAAAAGATAAATTATCATATTTCCAGAATCACTTTTCGCCATAGTTATAAGCCAATCGACCCGTGTCGTCGAGAGTCCACCTGTTGCTACTTGATACAGTAAGGTTTGAAAAGTTTAGGTAATAATGTTTTATCTCAACATAAGCACCACGTGTACAGCTTTTGTTTCTAAGGCTTTCGCCAAAGCGAGATGCCCTGCAAAACCACCGCCATGTATAACTAATTCTAGGTAATGAGGTATTTTGGAATATTCATGATTTACGATAGGTTAGAGGTTATGAGTCCGTTAGAAAAGGCTTATTCGTTAAGGGTAATATGATTGATTTGCGTGTAATCGGCTTTGAAGTTACGTAAGTATTTCAGTCGATGATGCAGTTAACCAATTAATCCGGTAAACTCTTCAACGACCTTACTAAACCTCCATTCTCTCAACCTATTCATTCGTTCTTGTTTCTTCTAGTTCTTCAACCGAAAGCACATTAAGGAAATGATGAGATGTTGCTCTAATCGCTTACTCTACTTTGTCTACAATTTCGCGTCATTCGTGTGTCGTTTTCATAATCAAATTGCAATGGCTCTTTGATGATTAGAATGATTGTAAAATGTCCTGGTTTTCTTGACAACGCAAGCCTTTTTTATCATATGATCGCGGACACCGTCAATGACGATAGGTATACAGACAATAGGCCTATGTTTGTTTGGAGTAAGGTGGGCTGTTCCTGTTTCGAACAGGTTTGAAATTGATTGGGTAGGTCCTTGCGGAAAGTAGCATCACCTTCCGTCCTGTAGTGCTATTGTTATAGCACAGTAATCGATGTAGGGTGTACTTCTTTTTTCGGTTTCATCTAACTCCGTTTGAACGAGCCAAGTAGCGTTTCAACTGTAATGCTCCGGCCATACGCGCATAATAACGAGGCAACAAGCCCGCTGCATGGTTTCTTTTGGCCGCCTACAATAATATATTATTGAGTTTAGGTCCCACAGATCAGCCTACATTTTTGATACTAACAGTATCGAACCGCTCAATCTTGCATTTAAAACATGAAACATGGCCACCACATCCCCAAAATATGTTTGAATGGTGGATACAAAACGTCCATGGTGTCGGGGTAAATTGTGATCGGATGTCAGAACCGTCAAATTTGCCAATGTCATTATACCCCGATAACGTCTATGAAGTTAAGGCGCCAAAAACACGAATAACCACGTGTGATAAACAAATATATAGACCAAAGGATTGCGTTGTTTAATCATTCCCAGAAAAAAAATGTTTCTATAATAATGTTGGGGTACGAATTGTACTCCATTTTTTCATAACTATAGAATTGGTTTAGCTGTTCACGAGCCTGCGATTAGCTGAAGTTTGAGGGCGAGTTTTGAGTGAGTCTATGAGGGCCGTGTGGTGAGCTTGCTAGGCGCATTACTTCCGTTAATACTGCGTTTTAAGGCACTCAACCAGCATGGGCAGTTTGCTCCCACACCTTTTGTCCTTCAATTTCAAATGCCGGCACTTCTCAGTATTCGGTGCGTACGAGGTTCTGTCAAATAACGTAACTTGTACAAGAATATCTTCTTCCACCTCAAAAACACAGATAAAGGCATTTCAATTACTCGTATTCTACTTTCAGAAGGTCTGGTAACTATAGCATCGATTCGGTGGTACGTAATGCCACCATAAAAGAGGATAATGACCAAAAATTGCGAGCGGAATAGATAAATAGGCTAATAATCGTTTTTATTTCTGCATAAAGAGCAGGCGGCACTCCTACTTCTTCCATGTGTTTTTCAACACGCAAGAGGCTGTTTGTGCTTACACACCATCTCTGAGCTTCAAATTGTGCCCACAGGATTAGCTGATTTGTCCAGAATCGAACCCGTCCATAGTAAAAGTGCGAACAATCAAAACCAACTGTTTAATACCTGCATTAGGAGTACAAATACGCAGCGTTACAGGCTGCCAGTGTTTTGTTTTTTTGCGTCAACGTCAATGATCTTTAGGACTCTCTCCATGCGCGCAAGGAGACCTTTTTGTGCATGAGCACACCGTGAGCAGGAAGTGCAGCCTTAATATATGTGGGAACAATTCTAAAAACACTAGATGAAAATCCACCACACTCTCACCTCATTTTTTTGCAGACCGTAGCCAGTATAAAGTATAGTCTAGAAAATAAAGCTTCGCGCAGTTTTCCGGAATTCTAAGCGCATAACACAATGTACAGTAAAGCAGAAAGTCAAAAAAGCAAAAGAGAAATTGTGGTCACATTTTGGCCGAAAATGAGCCTCGCGATATGGGTTACTTTATGATACTAATATCAATAGACTTTTAGCTGTTAAGTTTTATGTTAGAATAAAAATATGCTCAGGTTTTCATTGATAATTGCCATCGGAAGTGTTGAAAAACAGTTGCGGCTTATTTTTGAAAAATTAGTAGCCTTAAAAACATACTCGAAGAAGAATTTAGCAAAGACTGGTAGTCGAAAAAGAAATAGTCCTTGAAGTGGCAAAACTATAAGTCGTAATCGGGTAGTAAATTTAGGTGTCGGTTAGTCGCAATAGAAATCATTGTGGACCTCCATTTTTGACTGTCTTTTTGGATTTTCGAAAAAAATGAATGTTTGGAGGCGTTTCTATTTGGAATATGACGAATTATATTAAAGGATATAGAATAGCATTCGGCCTATGGAACAGAGTAGTTCGTTTTTTCCTACAATATTGTGACTTATATTCAACGCATTTGCGATTAGTCTGTACAAAGATTTTTGGTCTAATCACTATGCTTGTCTTTAAAAAATCAACGACCTTAGTGTATGTCAATTTCTAAACTACAGTATTTAGGACCAATGTAAAAAAACCTAAATAAATGGAGGCAAATGCTCATTCTTAGTGAACACTATCTGACTTCGGCCGTATTGGCTCCTATGTGTATTGTTTTATTCATGAAGGGAGTGTGAATTGATTACCAATATTCATCTCATTCAGTAAGTTTTCAGATCCCCCTATAAGATAAAATTTGGGAGGCGAATGTGCCTTGTAACAGTTGATCGCACCAGCTCATATGATTGGCGAATAATGATTGTTTTGGGTTTACGCACTAGATGGGCCAAGAATAGCGCAACTACCTATGGTAGCAGGAGCGGTATTGTAGCGCGAATGAATTATATGGCAACACACAATACTATTTCTAGCCGGCTGTTACTTTAGCAATTGGTATTTTCTATTTTATTGTTGGTAGCGGTAATTACTCTGCCGATTACTATTTCAAAATGCAGCATTAACCAATAATTTTTTTAACCAAAAAAATCCGCACATTGCTGTGAGGCATGTGGTGGTAGATGTAAGATCTGATTGTGTGTATTCCTAGCCCAGATTGAAGCGGCCATCCTTAGTGGTCGCGGCAGTTCTCGCCACAAAGATAGAGCGGACAGCTGAAATAGTCTCGCCGCCCTAAAAAAAAAGTGCGTAATATATAAGTTATAGCCACTAGTGTTTTGATAAAGCTTTGAACCTTGTAATTCCCTTTTGTTTGAGTATCTATTTGATGCAATCGCGCTTATGTTCCCGGTTCTATGACAGTAGAGACGTGCAATTATTCGAAATTTCCTTTTGTAGTTGTGTAAAACCAAACAATGTGGAGCCTAACACATCATAAACAGCTAGTGATTTGAGTGAGAAGTTCAGTGTGGACCGTAGAGACATGAAAAGCTATCTACTGGATAGGATGATATTGTAAAAGAGGTTGCAAAAATTCTAAGTCAATTGGTTTCCTACATGACTCTAATCACATGATGACTCGACAACACAATACAATGTAAACCTTGTTGTGTATCGTTTAGTGTTTACAAATTATTTACGGTCATAGATCCAAGCCCACACAACATAGGTAAGAATTAGGTTGAGCGTGTTTGTAAAAGGATTACCTTATGGAGTGTTAGTTTGACCTGGAGGATTAGGAATACCAATAACAATTCACTGTGGTTGGTGAAGATAGGTGTTTAGTTAAAAGTATGATCTACATGAAATTAACCGAGAGTACAAACCAAAAAAATCAATTTGGAGATTTTCCCGAAGCATGATAAAATGGGAGGTCTTGAGATAGTTCTTAAGTCCATAGGTCACCAATAGTTATGAAAACTACAATCTAATATTCTCTAAGAAACTCCGTCGGGGGGGGGGGTGGGGGGGGGGATTAATGGTTGTTAAATTATTATGACTGACTACATTTGAGATTTATAAACATTTTTATACAACCTAAAACCATCTATTAAATCTAGGAACTACAATCCAGTTCCATTTAGAACCACATCTCCGAATAGTTCAATGAGTCAATGTGATATCATGGCAAATTAAGAGTTCCAAGATTTACTAAAGAACTCACGATCCAAAGACGACTGAGTTTATTTCCATTCCATGAAATATAACTCTAGAGTTGTCAAAACATGAGAGACTTCTAGACACTTGATATATGTGATTTCCTGATATATTCAGCACCAAAAGGTATTATTCAAATTCCTGTCATGGTCGTAATTGGATCTAATTCGATTACCATACACATCTCAGATATTTGAATTTTGACAATCCTGTTAAATTGTGAGAATTGATAAATCATTTTTACCTAAAAACATCTATAATTCTCTAGATTGCTTTGCCCTCCATTAAATTTGATAGATGTTCAATAAATTTTTCCGGACTACGCAGAGTAAGTTAGAGTACTTAAACTCCGACAAATTGCTAAACGGCAGTAAGTGTTATTCTGCTCACCAACCAACTCTTTTGAGTTTACATTAAACTAGTACTAACATCTAATTCTGTTAGTTGGTTTATAAGCCACAATTAAACAGTTTCAAGTGTTATTTAACCCTGTTTACATGTAAAATGTAGTAAGCAAATGTGATATCACACCTCAAATACTGAAGGTTTCTCTAGGCTACAAACATTAAATGACGTAAGCTTCTTATTAGTACAATTTAATGATTTTAAATTCGTCAAACCAGTTACAAGCTAGTGAAGAAAGTAGTTAGTATAACAATTCAAACCCTGACAAAAAAAAAAATATTTGTAAAACCGCTAATCCCTGACTAAAGAGTTATTATTGCGGTAAAACTTAACTGTCCCAATTCTTGTAGTTAGAGTGCTTCTCTATTCTTGGATTTGTTCCGTCACTGAGTTAGCAGCAACTTTAAAATAATTTCCAGTCTAAAATTTTTTGCGTGTTGTAGTACTAGAACTCGCCGCTAATAACTTCGCTTAAAATTAGCATCTAGGAATATTCACTATCTTAGTGCAACAACATTATTCAAAATAAATCTAATGCTATGTTACTAAAAAGTAGTTTTTCCTTCATTTGTAAGATTTTGGAGCAAATATACCACAAAAACTACCACTACATAGTTTCCTACTTTAAATAATTTTAAACAAAAAAAAGCCTCACAATCCCTGTGAGGCTTTCTATTTCTATAAAAAGTGTGAATTATGTTTTTCTCAGAGTTTTCCCATTTAGCCTTTCTAGAGCTGCGAATACATCATGAGTGTTGACACCTCAAAGTCGCCGCTGGTGCGTTAGTACGATGCTGATGAATATTTTCAGTTGCTGCTTTCACATTTTTCTCTTCTTACTTCACGGAAGATAAGCTGGGTGAGTATGCTACTTACTCTTTTGAATCTCTTGTTGAATTCAATGTACTTTGAAATCTGCAGATTCACCTTTGTTTTCAATTTCTTACCGTCATCGTTGTGTCATGGTGACGAGTAGAATGAAAGCAACGATAGCACTCTCCATAGTTCTACAAGTAGCTCCTTGTGTCAACAATCTCAGAGAGCTCTCCGTTGTGGATAGTTTCCAACAGCGAATGAATCTTCGTACTGATCCCAGGTTAGCAGTGAGTTTGTTTGTGACCTAACGAAAATTATACGTCCGGCTACAGCTAATTGCTATATACTACAACGGCAAGTTGTTGCACCAACGTTTACAAACTCAGGTGGGTGTTTGATGTGCTTAGGCCCAAGCATATGTCCAAGATAGTCGATGAAGTCCTTCATTTCCTTCTGCTATTTCCATACGAAAAATACCCAAAAGTTTGTGTTTTTCTAACGAATACCTGGAGGTTTAGAAACGACCGACTGGGTATTGAAGCACGTAATATCAGTCCCATGGTTCTTGAAGAATTGTTTGGAGACCTAATGACATCTTACGATCGTCCATGCTCATCGATTTAAGATCTCCCGAGCTTCGATTACATCACCTCCGTTTACGAAATCTTGAGCAGAACGTAAATGAGTAGACCATGAACATTTCAAAAACGTGGGATTAAACCGTCAACACCTTCACGACTTCGTATGAAAGCTCCGTTATTCAGCGATAACTCCAACTTTACCAGTAAACGTTATCACACAAGAGTTAAGTTTGACATCAAGTGTCATCCCATGTGGTGACGTGCGTTAATTGTTTTCAATTCCTAAGTGATTCTTGTTATGTCCTCAGCTTCGAAAGCAGATGACATACGTGTAAATTTTGGATCGTAATGCAAGACCTCAGATGTGGTGAGTTGATCTAGACCTAGAAAGGTCAGTATAAGTGGAATTTAATCGCTTCGAACACCACCTAAGTCAATAAACACACGGTAAAAGTAATGTTATCTTAACAAAACACCTTCTATTACTTGTCCTTTTTGTACTATAATTGACCCATGAGTTCTTTCTTTATTGATACTTCAAGTATCCGCCTTCAAATAAGCGAGCTTTGTGAGATCAACACGTTTTTAAAATTCGTGGTGTGATGTTCACAACTTTGAATTCCTTAGTGTTGGTTTACGTAAACTGTCATAATCTCGAATTGGTGTAATCATCAATTTGCAGACCCAGGTAAGAACGCTTCGAGTCCGAAAACGTCAACGAGCATAACCACCTTAGTTCTATACATGTAACATAACCATTAACGATGGCTCCCGTGTCAGTAGCAGCGATAAACGCGATCCCATTGATTTGATGTACGCCTGTTCTGTGAGTACAAGTCTATTTGACCTGTGGTAATCCGCTACGGAGGTCAATCAAGTACCGCGACAGATCCCACTCACCTCCCCAAACACCAACTTTGGAAGTTGGGTGTAACGGAATTCGTGTTTAAAGAGTCGAAACACCGCTGACTTCATGCTTTGCATCAACTATGAACGTCGCTATCAGAATTCGTACACACCTACACCATCGACTACTTCTTCGTGATCTGGTAGCGTTAAACGTTTTTGATACTAAGTCGTCAGAATTCGTGCAAGTGTTGTTCATCTATCTACTTCAATTCCTTCTTCGAATTGTCCAGTTAATATGTGCTATATACGCTTCTGTCTTGATTTTCAACATGCTATTAAAATGTTTATTCGCTGCCGTAGTTCTATGAGAGAAAACAACAGAATGGTTTTATAATAATATACCTATGGAAACCTTATCACCAAAAGACTGCAATATGAATACATTTTTAGTGTAACGACATAAGAAAATACTACATAATTACCACAAACAAATACAAACACCATAAAGTATCTTTTCCTTTTTTGGAGCATAATCCCGGTTCTCTTCTCACTCCAGCCCTCATGCGCCGTGAGCGCTCCGCCCAAGCTCACTACAATTCCGCGCCTTCTCTATATTGAGTTGGTGTTTTCTAATTATTTATTAATGACTCTTACGCGAAAAAAATTACTCTTGTTATTTTTATGAAAGATAAGGAGATATTTGATCAACAAATAAATCAAGCCGGCTTATTCAACTATGGGTATATCTGCAAGATTTGTGGTCGTAACAGATAATGTGCCAAACGAAACAAAAAAGAAGACAAAAAAATGAAAAATGTTAAAAAACCGTTAACAAATAAAGTAATCATAAATCATAACTGAAGGGAAACGGGTGGGAATCGCAACTTACGATACTTTTATGATACCATAGTTCTCAAAACAATAATTATAAATGACTTGCATTTGGCTAGTTTACTCATTTATTAATGCAGGAAGTGACTGGTTATTGCTTTTGCAAACTATAATCAAAGCTAACTCACAAATTCAAGATCAATTTGATTACAAAATTACTTCAAATTTGTTATAGACTTGAACAATTTAAAACTCGAATTTCAAAGTCAAAATCATCGTACTAATAGGAAAAAATAAAAAAAGCTTTACGATATCACAATACATTTTTCAGTACTGTGATAAAGCTGATAAATCTATATTCTTTTTGCAGACAAATTTAATTTTTACATCCAGAATTCTTCTGATTGAAATCTTGATCAAAGATATAAAATAAAAAATAGGCGACCCATTTTACTAGATGGAAAAATCTTCGTGTTCTGATGAAATTGTCAAAATTAATTTAGAACAGATTTCGATCATAATTTTATAATATGCTCCAATATAAATCGGAATTTATTCTCAAATAGTTATATAGAATTTTGACGAACTATCGTGAATATTATTTAAAATATTATAATTAATCACAAAAGCCATTTTTAAACAAATATTTATGTTTTTTTTGATAGATTTTATCGATCTATATGTATAGATAAAGCATTTAGACAGTATTGAAACTAAAAATTTGTATTAGAATATTTATGATACTAACTACTTACGAACTGTTGACTTATGTGTTCCAGCTACATCTAAACGATTTTTGATATCACTCAAATATTAAAAAATTCAATTATAATACAATAACGAAATAAAAGATTTAATATTGCGCCTTCAAAGATACGAACACCAAAATTTAAAATAACAAAGATTAACTAAAAACCGCTCCACGAAGAATCCTAGACTCCACGAAGAATACCCTCGCTCCCGCCCATACGGTCATGCTTTGATGATAATCGAGACGTGATGGACTGCTCCCGAAAGACAAAATACTATCGAATGCTGCGCAAATTCTCGCTGCCAATTTTTACATGTGAATAACAAATGCGCCTAAAAGTATACTGACTTTTCGACAAAACATTTTTTAACCCCAAATCTGTGCAAAATCCAAACATACCGAGTATAATCTTATTGCTGATATTTGAGTCACCATACTAGAAAACACTATCAGACACGTTAGTCTAAAGCACTTTTCATTTCGTACCAACAATATACAAACCTATCAAACGCCGCTAGAGAATTAGATTGGAAACCATCGTGTATTGTACGCGGTAATAATTCGATTTTTAATAGCCTTAAAAACAGAGTACCAAATACCTAAGTTTTACAGTTCCAATATAACCCAATGATAAACGATTTATTAAAAAAAACATCACCAAAACATTTTCTTTTTCTACACTGTTAAAGTGTTTGCCGATGTTTACCCTAAAACGATGAAAAAAATTCTCAGCAAGAAAGTCGGGAAGTTTGAAGGGGTGTATTAGACTTGTTTTTGTTTTCACATCGACAAATAGAAATGAAAACACCTCGATTTGCCGCGAAAAGATGGGATAATGATTTTGATAGTTTTATGATCAAGCAACTCGATATATTTATCTAGCGTTGAAGAAGTGAATCCTGTGATAAATGAGAACGATATATGCGTTATACAATCCTGCCTGGGGAAAAACTGTAATCTTTCTCCATAAACTTGGGTGCTTCAAAGAAATTGATCGAAACATCCATACTGCAAAAGATCGAGATCGTTATTTTATAGAAAACTACCCCAACATCGCCTCAAAAATCAACGACAAACTAATATCAAGGACCTTGAATGACTCATATCCTAAGTAAAAGCAAATAGCAAATATAATAAAATTCCTTGTTATTGATAACGTGTCAAATATGCGCATATTGGTGACAAATTTGGTACGATAAAGGTGGAATCTAAATGAAAAACGATTATTTGTTTAACAAGCTCTCTCAGAATTAGAAACACTGGAAAAATACAGGTGTGGAATTGAAAGTGCCGCCCCTATTATCGATTATATGACAACGAATGAAATAAATCTAATTCTCCTAAAAAGCCTACCTCTTGGACCCACTTAAGAATTTCCTATGCAATTCACTCAACCTTCCATTCTTGGATTAATAGATCTCTAGCATAGGGCTTATACCGTCTCGGTACGATTATCCGAACGAGGTAGCATTTTGTACCCAGGGCACGACCCACGTTGGATTTAGCCGAAATCTTAATTCATGCTCGTATGTTTGGGGATCATACCCTAAAACCTTAAGCGGGTGGCACCCCATTGTTTAAAAACGTAAACTGAGGGCACACCCTTTATATTAGTAAAAGTAAAACAGTTCAAATGCAAAAAATGCCTTTGTTTTAGACCACGATTGTCCTGTTTTGGTGTGGTAAAATTGATAATACAACATATTTTGTCCAAAGAACTTAGCGTGAGTAGTGATGACTCCTAGTTTAAAATTACAGACAAAGTTCCCTCCTCCCGAGCTTTGCTCAATAATTAGTAAGCAATTATTAATATAAATTAGTCACTAATCAATTAAATGTTGGATTGTGTGTTTTTCAATACATTATCTCCCTGTCAGTCATCTCTATTGTCAATAACATGTTGCAGTTTTACTGTTTTTCTGTCATTTACTCTTAGATAAATATGTTCGACCTAGTACTGTTAGTGGGCTTGTGTGCGGCATCGGTTTATTAGCGTGCCCTAGTGCAGAGGGTGGGTGATTGTGTTCCATCAATTTATCATATTCCGCCTACTGTTGGATCAGCGTCACCGGAGGTTTAACTTACCCTACCAGTGGATGAGGAGATCATAGTACTAGCTAATATGTTTTATCTCTGGCCAGAGGGAATTAAATTTAAAACATTATGAGGGCGAGTGATTAAGTGGTACTATGTACAAATGCTCGAATGCTACAAGACCTGTGCGTTAATATGGCGAATCTGTTTAACAATAATAGAACAAATGTAAAAAAAAGAACCTATTTTTTTATTGCTATCAACCAGTGCATTCCGCTCAAAGAGGACAAGCCATACCCAATCAATGCAAGAACACTACAAACAACATCTGGATCCGCACAATCTGTTTAAATAATAGTTTCCTTTTTCAGGAGGACACACTCTAACGGTGGATCTCGCTCATCAACTACAAACAGAGGAAAAAGAGAAGATTACACACAGACGTAGCTGTCAATTCCTCATAAAGTAATTTTATTTCGGGGGATAGTAGGTTCGGACTGGGGGGTTGGGGGGGATTTCCGCCTGAGAAGTTGTCAATCGTTGAGCGACGAATGTTATTACAAGATTATACCGTTGAATTGGTTGGTAAGTCTGTCATTCATTATTTTATTTAAGTGGAGCTTATCAATACAGTAAGCTCCAATTGTTCAATTCGTGACTGTTCATTAGACCACCACTTTTTCCAATCACCAATAAGTGCATTCTTATTGGTTATTGGCATCGCCATCCTGAAAAACAGAATCCATTATTAAGATTCGATGTTATAAATAATCCCTCTGGGTGAGGACCTAAGCTCCGCTGGACAATGTACACCGTTTTGCGTTTTTGAAGCCAGCAATACACCATAAATATAGCCTCCATTCGGAGTAACCTTTAAGTGACACAGCAGCCTGACCAACTGCTATATTGTCATAATTTTAGCGTCTCGGTTTCTGTGCTTGGTGTATAGCGGGAAAGACTGCATTTAAGCGTGAAGGTGTAGTCTGACTGTTGGATATAGTAAGCAAGGGTAAATACAACATTCAAAAGTTTAAGGTGTAATGAATCATCGCTTATGTAGTTTATGATGATAATTGTCAACAGCTAGATGAACCGATTGTCCTGTATTTAAGATGGACCGTCTCTAGACATAAGACCCAGCTTCCCTTGGAAATATATCCCTTTGTTGGTCATTCTTGCGCAACCATAATAAACAAGCGTCTATACCAATGCATTCTTCGTTTGGGAAATGCCTTTTCTGTTGTGTGCTTGTGTTTTCTAATGGTGCCAGGACTGTCGTCGCGTTCAAAACGATAGCTTCAAACAGACACTCGACATGTTAGCGTTGAATTAGCTTTCAAGAAGACAATCAATGGTTTGTCAGTAAAATCCCAAATTCCTGACCACCTGGGAAAATTTCCAGCATATTCTTTGAGTTACAGCTCAAGACGAGGTGACCTAGGTGGCAGTGTATGTTCTTATCATACATTGAACGGATGTGGCGTTTTAAAATCTGGTACTTTACTGGTGGCTTAAGCCCTCCCTTAAAAAAATTATGTTACCTTAATTTTCGGTTGTCATTAAATATAATAGGGAGAGAATATTCTTCGAGTCCTATAAACCTTTTTTTTCTCCATTTTCCTTATTCATCTGTTTATAAAAATATACGTTTTTTTCTATTTTGGTTTAAAATTTTTATAAAAAATTGTAAAACCTTAGAAAAAGATTGTACAAGGTCTACTCTAGATTTATATAACAATGGTTGTTGCCTTGGTAGTTCTTAAATCAGAGATGGCCTTTGAACTTGCGATTGGTGTCGTTTTGATTTTTGAGTGCGATGTTGGTAGTTTCCTTGAAATAAGATACGTTCTTTGTGCTGTGATGCTAGTTCTAGCATTCTGGCTTGTCCTACTACCAAAGCTTTTTGAACAATCGATAAAACATGTTTCCTTACAACAGCAGAGTCCGAGAAACCAATTTATCTTTCAGTGATCAAAGATCTTCACTGTCTTCCAAACTAAAATTTAAATCAAGCTTATTGATTCAAAAACTATAAATATCCATAACCACCTATCTTAGCGCAAATAAGCTGTTTTCTGGCCGGTTTAGGTCAAGTAAAATTCCAAAACACCGTCTTTTACAAAAACCTTCAAACTACAGACTTCTCCTTCACTAGCATATTCCTTGTCTTAATCTGTTAGGGTTAAAAGATCGGCAAAACACTGCTAACTCAGTTAGATAATGAAATGTTTGGATTGTGCGGTGAAATAAATCTTATCATTTGATTTGACTGTAAAAACTTTACGCTGTTTAAATAGGGTTTGTATATGTTAAAAATCCAAATTAACGTAAACTAAGTACAATAAAAAAGTTCTCACAATCGTATCCTCTTAGCTTGATTGCTTTGTTATTCGTTGGTACGAAATAAATTGCATTTGACTACCGTTTGATTGTTTTATAGCTTTGTAAAATCCAAATAAATCCCACATATATATATCGGGAGCGTTTGAGATTTGACACAACACCGATTGGGGTAAAAAATTTTGTAGAAAGTCTATACTTTTAGACGAGTTCGTTTAATAAACTTTAAATGGCCAAAGTCAAGAAATTTGCCAGCACTTAGAAGATATTGTACTCGTCAGACATGAGATTCCACGGTATCGATCTAATCGACAAGCCATCCAAAAGTATTCGCGAGCGTGTACTCTCGTGATCGAGTTTCTTCGTGAGCGGTTTTAGTTCAATCTTGTATGATTATGTCTTCCCGTAACCATTTGAAGCCAATTTAATGCGCCTTTTATTGGATTATTGTACTTAATAATTGAATGTTTATTGCTTTGGACGTATTCATCTCTAAAATCGTTAGATCTACGCTAACCAAATAAGTAATTATTCGTAAGTATTAACTAGCAATAAAAGTTCTAAATAAAATTTTGTCTGCAAGACTGTCTATAGCTTTAATATCATAGATAGAGATCGTTAATAACTTTCAAAAAAACATAAGTTGTTTTTAATAAAGTTTGTGAGATAAGTTATAATATGTAAAAGAATATCATCCGTTTGTTCGTAAAAATATTCTTAAATTCTCTGATATAAATATCAAGATCCTTAGATGAGAATATTCATAAAATTCATGATCGAAATCTCGGTCATAATTTAATTTTCGATCTTTCTTTTTTGTTTTTTCTTCAGCGGCAACAGAGAGCATTTGTAAATATGTGTGAATATCAGGGTATGCTTGTGGGTAACATGCGTTGATATAAGTTGATCCAAATTGCAGCCCTTGAAATTTCTGGCGATGAAAAGTTATAATGTGGGTAGCCAATAACGGTTTACTTGTCTTTTCTCCGTTAACTAACATTCTGAAACAATGTATTTGGTAGATTAGTATAGCCTTTTTCTATTTTTTCACTATTGAGGACTTGAATTTCTGAATTTGATAATTCGAGTTTGAATATTGTCCGAACAAGTCTATAAAAATTCTGATCGTAATTTTGCTGAATAAATTATCTTACGTATTGTGAGTTAGCTTTGATTTGTGCTTTGAAAGCTATTTAAACAAGTGCACTTCCAATGATACGTAATACAAAGAGTCTAAACATAGTTTGCAAAAGGTTCTCCATCTTCATGAATTATTCTGCTTTGCAGCAAATATTGGTATCACTAAAAGTACTAGTTCTGTTGCGATTGAAAAACAAAGTTTCAATTAAAGTTCTTGGTGTTGGATAAGGTCATTTGTGTTATGTACAAGTAGTTGTCTGTATTCTATGGTGTGTTGCGTTGGCCAACCTACGTAGATTGACAAACTATATCTTCGCAGAATAGACCCAAAGATAGTAGATTTATGAGGATTGTTTCTTTTTTAGTGTGCATCAAATATAGCCTTTTATGTCATAAAAATCTCTCTTGAGTAATTTTTTTTGTAAGATTCCCAGATAAACTAACTATAGAATAACATCACCTACAACAGCCTAGCCGGATGAGCCGGTATCCTGCGGTAGTCCCGGAGACGTCGGACGGATGATTTAGGCGAGAGCTGATGGGAGTGTGTTGGTGTAAACGGGGGGCTTTTTGCTCTAATAAGAAAGCCAGGAAAACCGGTGATATATGGTTATGTTTTGTGGTTTTGTGGAATTATCAGTAGTATTTGCTTGGTTGTTAACTAAAAATGTAGTAATTGTTGCAGTCCGTTTGGGGAATAAGAGTTTCCTCGAGTTTTCAGGTTAAGTATGACAAACAAGCTTCTGGTGTTTCTCATCACTCATATACGCAAACAACCAAATAAACAAATGTTTTAATCAGCATGTCTGAACAAATCCAATACCCAAAGAATTTTAGCAATTTTAAACTCACAATTTGCGAAAATATTATTAGTAGAACAACACTTGCAAGAATTCGAAAATTAGTACAAAACGGTGTATCGACGACAATCAAGGAAGAATAGTAGATGGGTTGTTTTAAATTACTAGAAACTTATCTGTGGGATATCAAGCTAATCTGAAGTGGTTATGCTCTTTAAACGAATTCCGTACAACCCAAACTTAAAAAGTTTGATACGTAAAGAGGTTTAATTGACATCCGTGAGGATAAAAACATCAATTATATTGTCTCACAGAAAAGCGCTACTAGCAATTGCTGATAGATATCGCTGCATGAAACTGAGAAATCGGTAATTGGTTGTTAAATGTAAACTATAGGAGATCTTACGTTTCGATCGAACGTGCGTTACCTTCTCATATTGATGTTAATCCAATTAGAGATATGACTTACAGTAAACACAACTATGACTTCAAGTTGTAATCAACCACGAATTTAAAAACGTTGTTGGATCGCTCAAAGCGCTTATGAAGCGGATATTGAAGTACAAAAGAAGAAATCCTTGGTCAAATTACAAAAAGACAAGTATTAGAAGTGTTTTAAAACCAGTACTTCTTACGGTGTGTTTATTACTATGTTGATGATTAATCACATTACTGACCTTTCTTGTCTAGAATCAACCACCCATCTGAGGTTCTTGAATTGATCAAAAATTTAAAACGTTGTAATCCTTGATTCGATGATGAAACAACAAAATCCAATAGGATTGAAAGACAAATAAAAACGCTCACTACCAGGGGAGGCACTTGATGCAAACTTAAACATTGGTATAAAGGTTTCTGGTAAAGTATCGTTATCGCTGATACGGAGCATTTCATCGTGTTGCTGACGTGTTTGAAGTTTAATCCACGTTTTCTGAAAGTCATGGCTACTCATTTACGTCTGCTCAAGATTTCAAAGTAGGGATAATCGAAATCAATCTTAACATTAGATAAGAAAGATCGTAAGATACATGAGATCAAACAATTATCTCAAAGCCTGGACTATATTACTCTAAATACCCTGTAGGTCTAAACATACAGTATCGTTAGAAAACTTCACAACGGTGTATTGTTTTCGTAATTAAAGAAGAAATTGAATAATCTACATCTCTGAATTATCTGGACCTAAGAAAATGCAAACACCCAGCTAGGTTGTAAACGTGTGGAAATACTGACGTTGTAGGTATTAAAGTAGATGTGAAGGACCGAAATATCGTTAGTCACTAACAACACTGGCTAACCCGGATCAGTTACAAGAGCTGTCGCGTTGGATCATCCTCAACAAATCTCTGAGAGTTGACAAGTGTCGTCTGATTATGGGAATGATATCGTTGCTTTCATTCCTTCTCGTCACCTTGAAAAAGAAGACGGTAAAAATTGAAAAAAGGTGGAATCTGCAGATTTCATAGTAATGAATTCAACAAAGAATGCAAAAGAAAGTACATCTCACACTGCAGCTTCACGTGAAGAAGAGAGAAAAAGTGAATGCTGCAACGAAAATACTTCATCTGCATCACGAACGCACCAGCTCGAATTTAGGTTGACAACATGGATGTATTACTCTTTGAAAGCGTAAAATGATAATTCGGAAAAATTAAATTCTCACTTTTTTATCATAAAAGCCTCTCAGGATTGACTTTTTGTGTTTATAATTATTTAAAGTATAAAATATTTGATTTTTGTTGTATATTTGCCATAATCGACAAAAAAAAAACTACGGTGATATTGGCAGTATGTAGGGTTAAGAATGTGTCACAATATGAATATTCCTGACTACTTTAAAGGCGAAGTTATTAGCGCGAGTTCTATAAGACAACCGCAATATTTAGCTGAAATTATTTTAAGTTGATGCTAAAGTGACGGACAATCCAAAATGAAGCACTACACTAATAGAAGTACGTAAGTTTTACCGCAATTAACGTTTAGTAGGAATTACGAGTTTTTACAAATATTCATTTTGAATTGTTATACTAACCTTACTTTCTTCACTAGATGTAACTGTTTGACGAATTTAAATCATTAAATTGTACTAATAAAGACTTACTCTTCATTTAATGTTAGTGCCAGAAACCTTCAGTAGTTGTGGTGTATCAAAATTTGCTTACACTAAAGTACGGGAAAGTACCCGGGAAACTTTGAATTGTGCTGTAACCATCGAACAAATTAGAGGTTAGTAGTTTAAGGAACTCAAATGGTTTGTGACAGAAGAAACTTACTGCGTTAAAGTTGTCGGTGGTAAGTACTCTTTCTTACTCTGCGAGTCAGAAAATTATACTCTAATCAAATTTTAAGGGAGCAAATAATCTAAAATATAATTTTATAATGATTTATCATTTCTCATTTTAACAATTGTCAAAATTTAAAATATCTAGAATTGATGGAAAATCAATTAGATAAATTAGACTTGACAGGATTGAAATAATCTTGGTGCTATGTATATCAGAAATAATAGTTTCAATAATAAAGTCTCATCATGTGAACAAATCTAGAGTATTTTTCATTTATGAAATTAACCACGTCCGTATGTGATTCTTTAGGAAATCTTGAACTCGAATGGGGCCAGATAAGAAATACGATTTTATCTTGTATTGTCTAAAAACTGGATGGATTCTATTTATTAGAGGTTTTAGTGGTTTAAATATGTTTTTAATCGAAATTCGTAGTCATATTAATTGTTCTTCAGTTCGTACGAGTGTGATTAGATTTAGATGTAAATTGTATTAATTTTACTTTGACTTAAAACCTATCAAGACCTTTTATCTGCTTCGAAAACTCTCCAAATATTTTTTTTGGTTTGAAATTCGTAATTTCACTGTAGAATCCATGGTAACTTACTCCTATCTTTAAAAAACCAAGGAATCGTTTTTGGGGATTCCTAATCTCCAGTCAAAATAACTCAATAAGTATCCGTTTACAAACCACCTAATCTTACTATTTGTGTGTATGGATGATGACTAAATATTTTAAAAATAAAGCTTACACAAAAGGTGACATTATTGTGTTGTAATCTTCAGGATAGTTAAATTGAAACAAGTGACTTAATTTTTCAACCTATTTACAATTCAGCCTTATCCAGTATATACGTTTCTAAGTCTCACGGTCAAAAAAGAAATTCTATATAAAATCATACTTTTATGATATGTTACCACTTGTTTTGTTTTACCAACTAATACAAGATAATTTCGAAGATTGACGTACTATCTGAGATAATCCCGAAATTACATTATCAAAAGAGATACCAAACAAAGATTTTTCATTCTAATTGATCAAAATCTAGTGTAACGAGATTTCCCTCTTGTTTTAACTATTTCCAGCGGGCCGCTCGTGCTTTGCCATGAAAGACCCCCCACAAGATGCCCTTCCATCTGCTAAATACACACAACGACCTTACATTAACAAAAAATCCTCACACAATGTAGGCATTTTTTTGGTTAAAAAAATTATGTTATTCTGCATTTTGAAATATAATCGCAAGTTATTAAAACCGCTACCATAAAATAAAAAGAAAATAAATAGGCTAAATAGGATCGAGCGCTATAAGTAATTTTGTGTTGCCCATATCATTTCTTAGAGCTACAATACCGCTCCTGCTAAAATAGTATTGCGCTATAGTGCCCATCTAGTGATAACCCAAAAACAATCATTATTCCGCCAATCATATGCGGTGCATATAATTACAAGGTAACATTCCCCTCCAATTTTTTCGATAGGATGAAATCGACTAAATAGTGAATTATGGTAATAATTCAACTCCCTTCATATAAAAATACACCTAACATGGCGACAAATCGATAGTTAAATAAGATGAGATTTGCCCCATTATTAAGGTTGTTACTGGTCCATAATACTGAATTAAAAGGGATACACTAAGTTGATTTTTTAAAGCAAAAGCATAGTATTAACCAAAAATATTGGTCAGACTACTAAAATAGTATTATAATAGAATATGTAGAAAAAAGAACTATCTGTAAATAAACGAATGCTATTCTAGACAGCTTTAATTATGCTCATAATCAATATAACTCCAAAGCATTCATTTGTTCGAAAAAGAATCTTAAAAGGTCCTCATGTGGTCCGAGTCTATTAACCGAGACCACTAATTTTCTACCAATCACGTATATTTGGCCACTTTCAAGACAGAGTTCGGGTGCGAATAAAATCTGATAAATTCCTCTTCATATGTTTTTTAAGGCTACTAATTTTCAAAAGAAGCCGAACGTTTTTCATCACGTCGTCTCAATATCAATGTAAACCTGAGCTTTTTATTAATCACATAAAACTTAAAAGAAAAAGTCCTTTTGATGTTTAGTAGCATAAAGGACCCATTTCGAGGATAGGTTTCGGCTAAATACCCAAAATTCTCTTGATTTTTGACATCTGCTTTAACCGTCATTGTTTATCATTGAGTAAGAAAACTGCGAAGCTTATTTTCTAACATAGTATATGAGCTACGTCGCAAAAATAAATTTGATTAGATTTTTCACTATTTTTTAGAAATGAGTTCCCCATATTTATTAACGAACGTCCTGCTACGGTTGGCTCATGCAAAATGCTCCGGTAGCAAGGAAACTAAAAAATATTACGTTGAACCAACAAAAACAAAATCTGCAGCCTAATGAGGTTATTGATCCTAAAGCATGACACAGTTGTTTGATTGTGCGCAAATTTATATAAGCGTTCAGTCTGAACAATCGCTTTTCCTGGGCAAATTTGAAGCAGAAAGGGTTTTTGCACAAACACCTGCGTGAAACACATAAAGAATAGAGTGCCGCCTATTTTATCGAAATAAAAAAAATTTTTCGCCTATTTATATGCCTCCTAGCATTTTGGTTTAATCCGTTTATGACTTATACAAACGAAATCGCATTTGTTCCTGACCCTTCTGAATAGATCATAATGAATTGCCTTACTGTGTTTTTGATGAAAGAAAGTTTTAAAAGTACGTTGACCAACCTCGTACAGCCAACCGATATTGAATCCGCATTTAAAGGGAAGACAAAGTGGTATGGGACAACGGCATGAGTGATGAATTAAAAAATATAAAATGTAATAGGCACATCATGGTAACACGAAATATAGAATCAAAGCAAAAATAGTCACTAAAGACGTATCGAAGAGTTGTAACAGCGTAACCATCGATATTATGAAAAAATGAGTACCTTCTGCCCCAACTGTATAAGAAACATGTTATTGGGATTAAAAACCATCCTTTTGTCATATATTGTTTTCAAAAGTGGTTAATGGCTGTTTTGCGCCTTAACCATAACGTGGCGTGGTTATTGAATTGCAATTTTGAAGGTGCTGTATTCATTAAAAATTACCCAATCCAATGCTTTTTGTATCCAACCAACCATCAAACCTATTTGGCATGTGCCATTGTCAGGTTTTAATCAAGTTGAGCTCGACGATATATCAAAATGTACTATCTTGTACGAAACTCAAATATTTATATTACGGCCAAGAAACAATCTACGGGCTTTCCTCGTATATGCGGATCCGACCATTACAGTTAACGTACTTTGCGTTCAAAAGGAGTAAATGAACCGAAAAAAAAAAGAGAAACCCTTACGATACTGAGAAATAAAACTACACTTCTGGACATGTGATTACTTTTCCCAAGAACTACCAATCATGTAAACCTTTCAACAGGAACACCCACTTATCAAACAACATAAGCCTATTGTACCTATCGTCCAATACGTTTCCCGGTTCATTTGATAAAAAAGGCTGCGTGTCAGAAAAAAGGAATTTACATCATTTATCATCAAGAGCCATTGCAATTTGATAAAAAAACGACACATTGACAAAATTGTAAAAAGTAAGTAGGCGATAAGCAACATCCAACATTTCGTAAAGTCTTCCGTGAAAACGAGAAACAAAAACGATTTGAATAGTTGAGAGAATGGAGGTTTAGTAAGTCGTTAAGAGTGTAAACGGAGTAATTGGTTAAACTGCATTTAATCGACTGAAATAAGTAACGTAAAGTCTAACCGATTAAACAATTAACCTATTACCCTTTAAACGAATAACCTTTTCTTAACCGATGAACCTCTAACCTTATAAATCTATGAATATTCCAAATACCTCTTTAACCAGAAGTTGTTATCATTGGCGGGGGTTTTGCAGGAATCGCTTTGGCGAAAGCCTTAAAAAAACAAGCTGTACAAGTGGTGCTTTTTGGATAAAAACATTTACCATACTTATTCAAACCTCTACTGTATCTAGTAGCTTCAGTACTCGAAGACGGTTCGAATTGCTGATCCTTTGCGATAGTGATTCAGAATATGAATATATTTTATTTGAGGTTTAACCAATGGTTCGTGAAAGTGACAGCCCAAAACCAAAAAATAAGTACTGAAATAGGACTTGCGTATGATTATTTGGCGTCTTGGCAACTTGGGCAAAAACGAATTATTTTGGTAGCAAAGAAATAGAACGCAAACTGCCTGCGAATGAAAAACTTCCCACAATCGTTGAATAATTCGAAGTTTGATTGTGGAAACTTTGAGCAACGGTATGTAAAATACCAACGATATTGCTGAAAGAGACTAGTCTTATTAGAGTTTATCCTGGTGGTGGCGACCTAACAAGTAGAGTTGCTGGCGCTTTGGGCCGAAATGATAAACAGCCATTCTTTCAAAAAGAAAACTGACGACCCGATCGTGATAATTTCCAAAATGCACATCAATCTGATGCAAAGTGGCGACCGATTCCGGAATACGATAGTGGTGACCTCTCGATTGCGCCGAAAAATTCTTGGAGACTGTAGGAGTGCGTATTTGGCAAAATGTGCGGTAAAAAACTAGAACGGTCGAACTGTTACCACAAATTCCGAAACTGACTGTTGAGGCGGCAACGTGATTTGGACGGCTGGTGTGCAAGCGGCTTTGTGGCATGTAGGACCCCCGATTCGTTTAATTGAAAAAGCGGAACGCATTCGCGAAAATGAATTTTAGCCAAATAAAAGGACGAAAACTATTTGCTATAGGCGATGTCGCTTGTATGAAACACTGATTTTCCACAAGGCGCCTATAGCCCTACACTTTACTAAAGATATGGGAGAATATTGTGAACTTTGCAAAACAACATGACTTTTGAAATGGCGACATAGTCGATGCAACAAATCGGTCAAAAAAGCATAGTTTTTGAGTTACCTAAATTTCTGTTGAGACGCACATCTTGTGGTATCTCGCTCTACTACAACAACGGAGGAAAAAAAAAGATACACACATAACTGTTATGTCAAAATGAAATTTAGGTAAATCAACAACTGCCTTATTTCGACGATGGTTGCCATCGAACCTTTGTCGCAATATTCAAAAGCCTCCATGGGTTTGTTTGAATAAGCTTCACAATATTTTCTCCCAAAACTTTACTTGATGTAAAGCGGTGGCCCATCATAGGATGCCCTTGTGAAAATAGCTGTTTCCATACAAGCGACATCGCCTATAGCAAATAGATTTCTACCCTTATTATTTCTTAAATCATTTACGCGGAATGCGTTCCGCTTTTTCAATTAACGAATCGGGGGCTAATCCATGCACCAAAGCCCTGTACACCAGCAGTCCAAATCACCTCGTTGCCGCACTCAAAAGTCAGTTCGGAATTGGTGGTAACAGTTCGACCGTTATAGTTTTTTACACGCACATTTTTCCAAATACGCACCCTAAGCTCTCCAAGAATTTTGCGCCGCAATCGAGATTCTCATCATAGGATTCAGGAGTCGGTCGCCACTTTGAATCAGATTGATGTGCATTTTGGAAATATCAAGATCGGTTAGTCTTTTTGAAGAATGGCTTTTTTCATTCGGCCAAAGCGCCAGCCAACTCTACTCCTGTGGTCCGCCACCCACAGGACAAAATTAATAAGACTTTCTCTTTCAGCTATATCGTTGGTTAAAACCGCTTGCTCAAAGTTTTCCAAATCAAACTTCGAATATTCAACGCTTGTGGGATGTTTTCATCGCCATGCTGTTGCGTTCTATTTCTTTGTTACAAAATAATTCGTTTTTGCCCAGTTGCCAAGACCAAATAATCATAAGCAAGCTCCCCTATTTCAGTATTTATTTTTTGGTTTGGGTGTCAATTTCTCGAACATGGGTTAACCTAAAATAAAAATTATCATATTCTGAATCACTTTTCGCATAGATAGCACATCGAACCGTCTTCGAGGTCCACTGTTGCTACTTGATACAGTAGAGGTTTGAAAAGTATGGTAATTGTTTTTATCCAAAAAGCACCACTTGTACAGCTTGTTTTTTAAGGCTTTCGCCAAGCGGATTCCTGCAAAACCACCGCCAATGATAACAATTCTAGGTAAGAGGTATTTGGAATATTCATGATTTATAAGGTTAGAGGTTAATCGGTTAGAAAAGGCTTATTCGTTAAGGGTAATTGGTTAATTGTTTAATCGGTTAGAATTTACGTAATTATTTCAGTCGATTAAGCAGTTAACCAATTAATCCGTTAAACTCTTAAACGACTTACTAACCCTCCATTCTCTCACCTATCTATCGTTCTTGTTCTTCTAGATCTTCACCGAAAGCACATTAAGAATGATGGATGTTGCTCTATCGCATACTCTACTTTTTCTACAATTTCGTCATGGTGTCGTTTTCATAATCAAATTGCAATGGCTCTTTGATGATAAATGATTGTTAAAATTCCTTTTTTCTTGACACGCAAGCCTTTTTTATCAAATGAACGCGGAAACCGTCAATGACGATAGGTACAACAATAGGCTTATGTTGTTGATAATGTGGGCTGTCCTTTTCGAACAGGTTTAAATGATTGGTAGTTCCTTGCGGAAAAGTAATCACCCATCCGTCCTGAAGTGCTAGTTTTATATTCTCAGTATCGTTAGGGTTACTTCTTTTTTTTCGGTTACATCTACTCCTTTTGAACGCCAAGTACGTTCAACTGTAATGGCTCCGGCATACGCCATAATACGAGGCAACAAGCCCGCTTGCATGGTTTCTTTGGCCGCTACATAATAAATTATTGAGTTTAGGTTCCCACAGATAGCCTACATTTTTGATACTATCAGTACGACCGCTCAAACTTGCATTAAAAACATGAAACATGGCCACCACATCCGCAAAATAGGTTGATGGTTGGATACAAAAAGAACATTGGTTTCGGGTAAATTTTAATGATTCAGAACCTTCAATTTGCAATGCATTAACCCTCGATAACGTCTAGAGTTAAGGCGCCAAAACACGAATTAACCACTTTTGATAACAATATATGACCAAAAGGATTGCGTTTTAATAATCCATAAAAAAAATGTTCTATAATAATGTTGGGGTACGAATGTATCATTTTTCATAACTATAGATTGGTTTAGCTGTTCACTATCCTTCGATTAGCTTATTTTAGTGCTAGTTTTGATTGATTCTATATTTCGTGTTTATCTTGATAGTCGCATTACATCCTTTAATACTTCTTTTAATTCACTCAACATCATGGCAGTTGCTCCCCATACCATTTGTCCTTCAATTTCAAATGCCGGCACTTCAATATCGGTGGCGTACGAGGTTGTCAAACGTACTTTTACAATAATTTCTTCACTCAAAAACACAGATAAAGGCAATTCAATTACTCGATCTACTTCAGAAGGGTCAGGAACAAATGCGATTTCGTTTGTACTAATTCCCATAAAAGGATAAACCAAAAAATTGCTAGGCGGAATATAAATAGGCGAAAAATCTTTTTTTATTTCGATAAAATCAGGCGGCACTCCTACTTCTTCATGTGTTTCACGCAAGGCTGTTTGTGCAAACACACCATCTTCTGCTTCAAATTTGCCCCCAGGAAAAGCGATTTGTCCAGAATGAACGCCTTCATATAAATTGCGAACAATCAAAACCAAATGTGTTAAACCTGCTTTAGGATACAATAACATCATTACGGCTGCAGTTTTTGTTTTTTTGGCTTCAAAGTCAATATTTTTTAGCTCTTCCATTCGCTCAAAAGGAGCCATTTTAGCATGAGCAACCGTAGCAGGAAGTTCAGCCTTAATAATATGGGGAACAATTTCTAAAAAATAGTGAAAATCCATAATCAAATCTTATTTTTGCAGACCGTAGCCAATATAAATATAGTCTAGAAAATAAAGCTTCGCAAGTTTTCTTAATTCAAATCGCATAAAACAATGTACAGTAAAGCAGAAAGTCAAAAAATCAAAAGAGAATTTTGGGTCACATTTGCCGAAAAATATCCTCGCAAATGGGTACTTTATGATACTAAAATCAAAGACTTTTCTTTTAAGTTTTATGTTGATAATAAAAAAGCTCAGGTTTTCATTGATATTGAGCATCGAAGTGATGAAAAACGTTCGGCTTATTTTGAAAAATTAGTAGCCTTAAAAAACATACTCGAAGAAGAATTTATCAAAGACTTGGTATTCGAAAAAGAATATGTCCTTGAAAGTGGCAAAACTATAAGTCGTATCTGGGTAGAAAAATTAGGTGTCGGTTTTAGCAATAGAAATCATTGGGACACCATTTTTGACTTCTTTTTCGAAAAAATGAATGCTTTGGAGCTTTTCTATTTGGAATATGACGAATTTATTAAAGATATAGAATAGCATTCGTTCTATTTAACAGATAGTTCTTTTTTCTAAATATTTACTTATAATCAACTCATTTCTAGTAGTCTGAACAAATATTTTTGGTCTAATCACTATGCTTTTGCTTTAAAAATCACTACCTTAGTGTATCAATTTCTAAACTACAGTATTATGACCAATGTAAAAACCTTAAATAAATGGGCAAATGCTCATTCTTATTTAACTATCGATTTTGTCCGAATTGCTCTAGGTGTATTTTTATTCATGAAGGGAGTTGAATTTATTACCAATATTCAATATTTAGTAGATTTAATATCCCCTATAGATAAAATTGGAGGCGGAATGTTCCTTGTACATTATATCGCACCAGCACATATGATTGGCGGAATAATGATTGTTTTTGGGTTACTCACTAGATGGGCAATAATAGCGCAACTACCTATTTTAGCAGGAGCGGTATTAGTAGCTCTAATGAATGATATGGCAACACACAATCTATTACTAGCCGCTGTTACTTTAGCAATTTGTATTTTCTTTTTATTTTATGGTAGCGGTAAAAACTCTGCCGATTACTATTTCAAAATGCAGCAATAACCAATAATTTTTTAACCAAAAAAATGCCTCACATTGCTGTGAGGCATTTTTGTTATATGTAAGGTCGTTTGTGTGTATTCCTAGCCCAGATGGAAGCGGCATCCTTGTGGCGGCGGGCATTTATGCCGCCACAAGATAGAGCGGACAGCTGGAAATAGCTCCTAAAAAAAGAGCGTAATATAAGTTAACCACTAGTTTTTGATAAACTTAGACCTTGAAATCCCTTTGTTTGTATCTATTTTGATAATGTAATTTCCGGTTCTAAGACTAGATACGTCAATATTCGAAATTTCTTTATTAGTTGGTAAAACCAAAACAAGTTGGCCTAACATATCATAAACAGCTATTGATTTTATTAGAATTTCATTTTTGACCGTGAGACTTAGAAAAGTATCTACTGGATTAGGATGAATTGTAAAATAGGTTGAAAAATTAAAGTCAATTGTTTCCAATGAACTATCACATGAAGAATCTACAACACAATCAATGTAACCATTTTGTGTAGCTTTATTTTTAAAATTATTTACGTCATAATCCCATACACACAAATAGGTAAGATTAGGTGTGTTTGTAAAAGGATACCTTATGGTGTTATTTTGACCTGGAGGATTAGGAATACCAAATAACGATTCACTTGGGTTTTTAAGATAGGTGTTAGTTAAAAATGGATTATCACTGAAATTAACCGAATTCAAACCAAAAAAATCATTTGGAGAGTTTTCCGAAGCATGATAAAAGGTCTTGATAGTTCTTAAGTCCAAAGTCACAAATTTATTAAAACTACAATCTAAATCTCTAATAAACTCCGTAGTTAATGTTGTTAAATTATTATGACTACAATTTAGATTAAAAACATTTTTAACAACTAAAACCTCTAATAAATTAGAACTACAATCCAGTTCCTTTAGAACAACATCTCCAATAGTTAAATTAGTCAATTTATTATCATGGCAAATTAGAGTTCCAAGATTTACTAAAGAACTCACATCCAAAGACGTGAGTTTATTTCCATAACATGAAAAATACTCTAGATTTGTCAAATGAGAGACTTCTATACTTGAAATATTATTTCCTGATATAATCAGCACCAAAAGATTATTCAATCCTGTCAAGTCTAAATTATCTAATTGATTACCATCACATTCTAGATATTTTAATTTTGACAATCCTGTTAAATTGAGAATTGATAAATCATTACCTAAAACATCTATAATTTCTAGATTATTTGCTCCATTAAAATTGATAGAAGTCAATAAATTTTCCTGACTACGCAGAGTAATAAGAGTACTTAAACCCGACAAATTTAACGCAGTAAGTTTATTCTGCTCACAAACCAACTCTTTGAGTTTACTTAAACTACTAACATCTAATTCTGTTAGTTGGTTAAAGCCACAATTAAAAGTTTCAAGGTTATTTAACCCAGTTACATTTAATGTAGTAAGCAAATTTTGATCACACCACAAATACTGAAGGTTCTCTAGGCTACTAACATTAAATGAAGTAAGCTTATTATTAGTACAATTTAATGATTTTAAATTCGTCAAACCAGTTACATCTAGTGAAGAAAGTAGGTTAGTATAACAATTCAAAACCTGAATATTTGTAAAACTCGTAATCCCTACTAAAGAGTTAATTGCGGTAAAACTTACGTCCAATTCTTTTAGTAGTAGTGCTTCACTTTCTTGGATTTGTCCGTCACTGTTAGCATCAACTTTAAAATAATTTCCAGCTAAATTTTTTGCGGTTGTATTACTAGAACTCGCCGCTAATAACTTCGCCTTAAAATTAGCATCAGGAATATTCACTATCTGTGAAACAACATTATTCAAAATAAATAATGCAATTAATAAAAAGTAGTTTTTCTTCATTTGTAAGATTTTGGAGCAAATATACAACAAAAACTAACACTAAATATTTTCCTACTTTAAATAATTTTAAACAAAAAAAGCCTCACATCCCTGTGAGGCTTTCTATTATAAAAAAGTTGAGAATTATTTTTTCTCAGATTTTTCCATTTTAGCTTTCAAAGCAGCTAATACATCATTGTTGTCACCTAAAGTCGCAGCTGGTGCGTTAGTAGATGCAGATGAAGTATTTTCAGTTGCAGCTTTCACATTTTTCTCTTCTTCTTCACGGAAGATAGCAGTGTGAGATGCTACTACTCTTTTGAATTCTTTGTTGAATTCAATTACTTTGAAATCTGCAGATTCACCTTTTTTCAATTTCTTACCGTCTTCTTTTTCAAGGTGACGAGTAGGAATGAAAGCAACGATATCATCTCCAAATTCTACAGTAGCTCCTTTGTCAACAATCTCAGAGATCTCTCCGTTGTGGATAGTTCCAACAGCGAATGAATCTTCGTACTGATCCCAAGGGTTAGCAGTAGTTTGTTTGTGACCTAAAGATAATTTACGTCCTTCAACATCTAATTCTAATACTACAACGTCAAGTTTTTCACCAACGTTTACAAACTCAGATGGGTGTTTGATTTTCTTAGTCCAAGATAAGTCAGAGATGTAGATTAATCCATCAATTCCTTCTTCTAATTCTACGAAAATACCAAAGTTTGTGAAGTTTCTAACGATACCTGTATGTTTAGAACCTACTGGGTATTTAGAAGTAATATCAGTCCATGGATCTTGAGATAATTGTTTGATACCTAATGACATCTTACGATCGTCTCTATCTAATGTTAAGATTTGAGCTTCGATTACATCACCTACTTTTACGAAATCTTGAGCAGAACGTAAATGAGTAGACCATGACATTTCAGAAACGTGGATTAAACCTTCAACACCTTCAGCAACTTCGATGAAAGCTCCGTAATCAGCGATAACTACTACTTTACCAGAAACTTTATCACCAATAGTTAAGTTTGCATCAAGTGCATCCCATGGGTGAGCGTTTAATTGTTTCAATCCTAATTGGATTCTTGTTTTCTCATCATCGAAATCAAGGATTACAACGTTTAATTTTTGATCTAATTCAAGAACCTCAGATGGGTGGTTGATTCTAGACCAAGAAAGGTCAGTAATGTGGATTAATCCATCAACACCACCTAAGTCAATAAACACACCGTAAGAAGTAATGTTTTTAACAACACCTTCTAATACTTGTCCTTTTTGTAATTGACCAATGATTTCTTTCTTTTGTACTTCAATATCCGCTTCAATAAGCGCTTTGTGAGATACAACAACGTTTTTAAATTCGTGGTTGATTTTCACAACTTTGAATTCCATAGTTTTGTTTACGTAAACGTCATAATCTCTAATTGGTTTAACATCAATTTGAGATCCAGGTAAGAACGCTTCGATTCCGAAAACGTCAACGATCATACCACCTTTAGTTCTACATTTAACAAAACCATTAACGATTTCTCCAGTTTCATTAGCAGCGATAACTCTATCCCATGATTTGATAGTACGCGCTTTTCTGTGAGACAATACTAATTGACCTGTTTTATCCTCACGGATGTCAATTAATACCTCTACAGTATCACCAACTTTTAAGTTTGGGTTGTAACGGAATTCGTTTAAAGAGATAACACCTTCAGACTTAGCATTGATATCAACGATAACGTCTCTATCAGTAATTCTAACAACAACACCATCTACTACTTCTTCTTGATCTGTAGCGATAAACGTTTTTGATACTAATTCTTCGAATTCTTGCAAGTGTTGTTCATCAACTACATCAATACCTTCTTCGAAATTGTGCCAGTTAAAATTTGCTAAAAACTCTTCTTGTGATTGGATTTGTTCAGACATGCTGATTAAAAATTTGTATTCTGCGTTCGCTTGAGTTTCTTGAGTGAGAGAAAACAACAGAAGTTGTTTGTATAATTAATTGATACCTAGTGGAAACTCTTATTCACCAAAAGGACTGCAAAATTAATACATTTTTAGTTAACTACAAAGAAAATACTACTGATAATTACCACAAAACCAAAACATAACACCATATATAAACGGTTTTCCTGTTTTTAGGAGCAAAATGCCCCGTTTTCACAACACACTCCCCTCCTGCTCTCGCCTTTATCTCTCCGTCCCGAAGCATCGGGACTACGAGGATACCGGCTCCATCAGGGCTAGTTTTTAGGTTTTGTTTTCTATAGTTAGTTTTTATGGGGAATCTTACAAAAAAAATTACTCTTGTGTGATTTTTATGAAATAAAAGGATATATTTGATGCAACTAAAAAAGAAACAATCCTTCATAAATCTACCTATATTTGGGTATATCTGCGAAGATTTGTTTCGTAACATATAAGTTGGTGGCAAACGAAACAAAAATAGAATACAGAAAATAATGTAACTTAAAAAATGAAATTATCAAAAACAAGAACTTTAATTGAAACTTTGTTTTTAATCGCAACTGTACTAGTACTTTTAGTGATACCAATATTTGCTGCAAAAGCAAATAATTATGAAGATGGAGATCATTTTGCAAATATGTTAGCTCCTTTATTAAGTTTCATTGGAAGTGCACTTGTTTATATTGCTTTCAAAGCACAAATCAAAGCTAACTCACAAATTCAAGATCAATTTATTAAGCAAAATTACGATCAGAATTTTTATAGACTTGTAGACAATATTCAAACTCGAATTTCAAATTCAGAAATTCAACGTACTAATAGTGAAAAAATAGAAAAAGGCTATACTATTCTACAATACATTGTTTCAGAAACTGTTAGTAAAGCAGAAAAGTCAAGTATACTTTTTGGCATACAAATTTTAATTTTTAATCCAGAAATTATTGCTGATGAAATTTGGATCAAATTATATAAAGAAGTTAAAAAAAAAGCATACCCAGATTTTACAATATTTAAAAATGCTTTCTTGTTGGCAGATGAAGAAAGTCGAAAATTAATTTATGAACGAGATTTCGATCATGAATTTTATGAATATTCTCAATATAAGGATCTTGATATTATATTATCAGAGATATTTATGAAATATTTTTACGAACAATCGGATGAATATTATTTAAAATAT
The DNA here is from genome assembly GCF_034119845.1 of Flavobacterium sp. NG2. NCBI lineage: Bacteria > Pseudomonadati > Bacteroidota > Flavobacteriia > Flavobacteriales > Flavobacteriaceae > Flavobacterium > Flavobacterium sp. NG2. The sequence goes on from NZ_CP139420.1 coordinate 3,087,705, forward strand.
TATAATTATATCACAAAACCTTTTTTAAACAAATATTATGTTTTTTTTGATAGTTATTATCGATCTATATCTATGATATTAAAGCATATAGACAGTATTGAAGACAATAAATTTTATTTAGAATATTTTATTGATAGTCTAACTACTTACGAACTATTACTTATTTGGTTTGCAGTAGCATCTAAACGATTTAGTGATGAATCACGTCAAAGAATTAAAAAATTCAATTTATTAAGTACAATAACTACAATAAAAGGAATTAAAATTGCGCCTTCAAATGATTACGGGAAGCACATAATACAAAGATTGAACTAAAAACCCCGCTCCACGAAGAATCCTAGACTCCACGAAGAGTACCCTCGCTCCCGCCCGAATACTTTCGGATGGCTTGTAGATTAGATCGATAACGTGGATTTATCCATGCTCCTCGAAGAGTACCAAATACTATTCTAAGTGCTGCGCAAATGTCTCTGACTTTGCGCAATTTTAACAGTTTAATTAAACGAAATCGTCCTAAAAGTATACTGACTTTTCTACAAAACATTTTTTACCCCCAAAATCGGTGGTGTCAAAATCTCAAACGATACCGATATATCTTATTGCTGATAATTTGGATTCTACCATAGCTATAAAACACAATCAACACGGTTAGTCAAAAGGCACATTTCATTTCGTACCAACGAATAAACAAACGCAATCAAACGCTAAGGAGATTAGATTGTGAGAACCTCTTTTTATTTGTACTTTCGTTTAAGTTAATTCTGGATTTTTAAAATCCTAAAAAACATATTACACAAAATAGCGCTAAGTTTTTACAGTTCAAAATAACCCAATGATAAACGATTTATTAAAAGAAAACATCACCAAAAACATTTCATTTTCTACCACTGAGTTAGAAGTGTTTTGCCGATATTTTTACCCTAAAACGATTAAGAAAAAGGAATTTCTGCTAGTGCAAGGAGAAGTCTGTAAGTTTGAAGGTTTTGTATTAGACGGTTGTTTTAGGATTTTCACAATCGACAAAAAAGGAAATGAAAACACGCTCTATTTTGCCGCTAAAGATTGGTGGATAATGGATATTGATAGTTTTATGAATCAATCAAGCTCTGATTTAAATATTCAAGCTTTGGAAGACAGTGAAGTCCTTTTGATAAATAGAACTGATAAATTGGCTTTATACGAATCCATGCCTGTTGTAGAAAAACTGTTTAGAGTCATGTCTCAAAAAGCTTTGGTTGCTTGGCAAAGAAGATTGATTCGAAACCATAGCCATACAGCAAAAGAACGCTATCTTTATTTTATAGAAAACTACCCCAACATCGCCTCAAAAATCAACGACAAACAAATAGCAAGTTACCTTGGAATTACTCATGAATTCCTAAGTAAAATCAAAAAAGGCAACTAAAATAAAATTCCGTTTTTTTATAGAGTTGAACTTGTTCAACTATTTTCTCATAAGGTTTTACAAATTTTGTACTATAAAATTTTAAACTAAATGAAAAACGTATTATTTGTTTTAACAAGCCACTCAGAATTAGGAAACACTGGAGAAAAAACAGGTTTTTGGATAGAAGAATTTGCCTCTCCCTATTATTATTTAATTGACAACGGAATTAAGGTAACACTAAGTTCTCCTAAAGGAGGCCAACCTCCTATTGACCCCAAAAGTAATGTACCAGATTTTCAAACACCAGCAACCATCCGATTCAATGATGATAAAGAACTACAATGCAAATTGGCTAAAACCTTAGCTCTTGAGACTGTAAATCCTAACGATTATGATGCGATATTTTACCCAGGTGGTCACGGACCACTTTGGGATTTATCCGAAAACAAAACTTCGATTGCTCTTATTGAAAGTTTTTACAAAGCCCTAAAACCTGTAGCAGCTGTTTGTCACGCACCTATAGTTTTGAAAGAAGCTAAAGACAGTAATGGCACACCATTAGTAAATAAGAAAAAAGTAACGGCATTTTCAAATTCAGAAGAAATGGCCATTGGTTTAGACACGATTGTTCCTTTTTTGGTTGAAGAAGAATTGAAAAACAAAGGCGGATATTTTTCCAAAGGGGAAGACTGGGAATCTTATGCTATTGAAGACGGTCATTTAATTACAGGACAAAATCCGGCTTCCTCCCTAGCTGTTGCACAATTATTATTTAATCAATTATAAATAAGAGATGAATTCACTTAAACAATTAAAATTTTGTATTGTTGTATTTACAATTGCATTATACACCCATTCAGTACAAGCACAAATTACAAACGACATTAGTCATGAAGAAGCATTTAAAGCTTTACTAACAGCAAAGAAAAAAGCAGAAGCGTCCAAAGTACCTGTAAATATTGCTGTTGTAGATGCTGGTGCCAACTTAAAAGCGTTTCTCCGTATGGATGGATCATATTTAGGTAGTATTGATGTAGCCATCAAAAAAGCAAAAACGGCTCGCTACTTTGACATCGACACCGGAGATTTAGGTAAACTAACCCAACCAGGAGGGATTATTTATAACATCGAACTCTCTAATAATGGATTAATCTCTTTTCCAGGAGGGGTGCCTATAAAAAATAAGGAAGGCAAAATTATTGGTGCTATTGGAATAAGTGGTGGTACTATTGAACAAGATCACGAAATTGCAACAATTGGAGCCTTATCTGTAATTGAATAAGGCTACTCATAAAAACAATAATGATGAACAAGATTAAAAAAAATATCCTATTAGGTTTTTTATTGCTATCAACCATTTGCATCGCTCAAACGATTGACAATCCAATACTCCAAAGGCAGGATTTCAAAAACACTACAAACAACACAGTAACCGTCACAAACTATAAAAAAGGAAATACAAATTACCTTTATGCAGGAGGTGACAGCGGAACAATTGATGTTTTTTCTATCGATAAAGCGGGAACTTTGACTGCTGTGAGTAACCATAAACTTACTAATGACAAAGGGCCTGCAAGGGGGCTTGTTGCAGATTCGGTTGATGGTAAAGACTACCTATTTGTAGGGAATAAAGGTGCTAATGCTGTTGAAGTATTTAAAATTCAAAACGATGGTTCTCTCAACCGCGTTTTTGTAGTTAACGATACTGACCAAACTCATTTAGGCGTAGTCATCACTTTACAAGTGGTACATATGAAGCAATCGTCCTATCTTTTTGTTGGCGGATTAGAAGACAATCCTGGATTAAGCTCTTTCAAGATAAATAGTAACGGATCATTGACTCATATTCAGTCGCAAAAAGACGACGATAAAATTCATACCGATGGTATTATAGGAATGTTTACCCATAAAATAAAAGATAAAACGTTTTTATATACTGGCGGTTTTCAAGACAATGGCGTTAGTAGTTTTAGAGTATACGAAAATGGAACCTTCAAAAATATAAACAATATAGATGACAACACTACTGATAGATATCTTACTGGAACCTATCCTGTAACAGGTATTACATTAGGAGGAAATCACTATGTAGTTGTGGGACATAGGCACCATAAATATTACAAAAGAGGTAATTTTATCAAAAAGAAAGATTTTGTATACCATGGTGATGCTGTGAGTGTTTTCAAAATAAATAACAAAGGAGCACTTATCCCTCACTCTACTCTAATTGATGATGATAAGACAATGCTTTCTGGGCAAACAAGAATAGAAATCCTAAGGATTAGTGATAAAGAAGCTATTGTTGCGGTAGGAACTAGAGACGACGAAAGTATTCAACTGTGTAAATTAGACGCCGCTGGAATTCTAACTCCTTTACATTATTTAAAAACGGGATATCCAATATATTATGGTTTGAGCTCTTTAAAAATTGACGAGAATCTTTTCTTTGTCGCTGGCTCAGTTAGATTTGATACTAAAAAATTAGTTAGCTATAAAGTATCTCCTGAAAACACGAACACTAATGGAAAGGTTTTAAGACATATAGTTAACCTGAAATTCAAAGAAAATACAAACGAAAAAGAAGTTAGCGAGGCACTTTCGACTTTTGAAAACTTAAAAAATAAAATTCCAGAAATCCAGAATTTAGAATGGGGATTAAACGACAGTACAGAAGGACATAGCAAAGGTTTTAAGTATTGTTTTACCATTACGTTTAAAGATGTTCATGCAAGAGAAATATATCTTTTTCACGAAGCCCATTTACAATTGGTAAGCAAAGTAGGCCCGTTACTAGAGGATGTTTTTATTATGGATTATTGGACTAAGGAATAATAAGTTTAAAGGAGTTATTTCAGGACGGGACACAAAGTAAAAATCTACCCCTCTTTAAATCTTTTTTAAATGAAGGGTGTTTTTTATTCCCATCGATAATTCCTCCTGTACTTTATTAGTACAAACTGAAAAAATGTCATTTTTTTCTAAAAATTTAATAAAATTTTAAATAAAACAACATCTTATTTTTCTCTACAACTTACTTATTGTCATATTGTTAGCTATGGCATTTTCTTTGCGGATTATTAAGTAATTAAAATGATGTTTAACTTAAAAATTTATTATTATGACAATTGTTAGATACCAAAATCAGTTTCCTAGTTTATTTGACAGATTTTTTAATAATGATTTTGACAGTTGGAATAGAGACAATTTTTCAATGACAAACACAACTTTACCTTCTTTGAACATCAAAGAAAATAGTGATGCTTTTTTTGTTGAAGTTGCTGCCCCTGGATTTGAAAAATCAGATTTCAATATTGAACTGAATGATGATTTATTAACCATATCTTCAGAGAAGGAAGTCAAAAATGAGGAAAAAGAGGAAGAAAGAATTACCAAACAAGAATTTAGCTACCAATCTTTTACTCGTTCCATAAGACTACCAGAACTAGTTGAAGAAGATAAAATTCAAGCCAAGTACGACAACGGAATTTTATCAATTACGATCCCAAAAAAAGAAGAAGCTAAACCAAAACCTATAAAAAAAATAGCAATTAAATAATTTGCGTTTCTATAACAACAAAAAACACACAGCTGAAAGTTCATAGATTTGGTAAGCAGACGTAAAGTCTGTATGGTTTTAGCTTTTGTTTAGCCACAGACCTGCCTCGGTAGATAGGTCTGTGGCTTTTTTTATCTTAATGAAAGAAGAAAACTTAATTAGAAATATCCTCTAATCCCCATTTATCCAAACTTCTCAAAATAGCTTCAAGTGATTTTCCTCGTTCAGTTAGTTCATATTCTACTTTTGGTGGCACAACGGGGTATATTTTTCTGGTAATAAGACCATCTTTTTCAAGTTCCCTCACTGTTTGAGTAAACATTTTATTAGAAATTTCAGGAATCATTTTTTGTAATAATCCAGAGCGCAAAGCTCCATCTAATAAATGGAACAAAAGAAGAGGTTTCCATTTGGTACCAATCAAATTCATTGTATAATGCAAAGGACAATTTGTTATTTTACTCAAAATATAATCATTTAAACCATTGATATTCTTAAATTTACTCGTTTTGGTAACTATACCACAATTTGGTAAGTTATTGTCATTAAGGCAAATATAGTCTAATTTTGCAATCTAAATTATATGATATGACAACTAATACAAATTATCCAAAATCATTTTCGCATATTGGAATCACCGTTCCCAGCATTCATCAAGCAGTAAAATTCTATTCAGAAGTAATGGGATGGTATGTTATTATGGAGGCTTCCAAAGTAAAAAAAGAAAAAGAAACAGCCATCGGTCAAATGTGTATTGATGTATTTGGGGAAGATTGGGAAGAATTTGAGATTGCACATCTCTCCACTTCGGACGGAATAGGTGTTGAATTGTTTTCGTTTCCAAATGGTGTAAAAGAAGCGCCAGAATTTAATCCATTTAATACGGGTCTATTTCATTTTTGCGTACAAGATCCTAACATTGAAACTTTGATAGATAAAATTGTCGCTTATGGTGGAAAACAAAGAATGCCTATTAGAGAATATTATCCTGAAGATAAGCCTTTTAAAATGTGCTATGTTGAAGATCCTTTTGGGATTGTTTTTGAAATCTACACACATAGTTATGAACTGACCTATTCATCAGGTGCTTATGCAAAATAAACTGTTATAGACTAAAGATGGAATTTTCAATGGTCAAGATTAGTTTTTTTTTATTTGCCACAGATTTAAAGAAAGTGGTCGGACTTTGACAAAGAGTTGCTAACTTGGAAAAAGACCACAAATTACACAAATTAGCACAAATTCAAAAATGTATTAAATTGAATTACACAAATTTCTAATTAATATCAAAATTATTATCTGCAAAAATCTGCCAAATCTGCGTGCTTATTTTTTGCACGCAGATTTACACAGATTTTTTTTAATAGAAATATTTGACAAACACACATTTAGACAAAGAGTTAGATAGAATTAAAAAGATTAAAAAGATTAAAAGGATTAAAAGGATTAATCTGTGGCTAAATTTATAAAAGCTAATAACTATTGTTATTAAACATATTTAACTCCATAAATCGGGACATTTGAATTTTTGTTCCGATTTTTTTATTATCTAATTTTTGTTGTGTACTCGACTTTCGCCCCAGACCGCAGCGGCAGCCCCGAGAATTTGATGGCTATTTTTTACAGCCGATAGAGAGCGACCGGAGGAAGCTCCTCTAGTGGCTAGTAAAAAAAGCCAGCGAATGGAGGGCTATAGCGGAGTGCTGGAATTGGCGCATAAAAAAACCTTTGAAAATACAGTCTTGCGAATGAATTTAAAAAGGTCTTTTATTTATTTGAGGTAACTTTTAGCTATTTGCTTTTTGTACTAAGTCTAAAACTAAGGCCAATTGCTCTTCTCTTGTCATGTTTGAATTATCGATTTCGATAGCATCAGCAGCTTTTATAAGTGGCGAATTGTCTCTATGGGTATCAATATAATCTCTTTCGACCACATTATTGAATACTTCGTCATAACTCACGCTATCCCCTTTTGCGACCAGTTCGTCATAACGCCTTTGTGCTCTAGTGGCTGCACTTGCAGTCATATAAATTTTAAGTTCGGCATCTGGAAATACAACGGTACCAATGTCTCTACCATCCATTACTATTCCTTTGTTTTTGCCCATTTCCTGTTGCTGCTCGACTAGTTTTTGACGCACTTCGGCCAACTCGGCCACTTTGCTTACAAAACTAGAAACTTCGATGGAACGGATTTCTTTTTCAACATCTACATCATTAAGTATCATTACGGCAAATCCCAACTCAGGCTTAAACTGAAATTGCAAGCGAATATAAGGCAAACTATGACGCAACGATTCTTTGTCAAAAAAACCATCGGCTATATAACCGTTTTGCATCGCAAAAAGAGTTATAGCGCGATACATAGCCCCCGTATCCACGTACACATATCCTAACTGACTCGCCAATTGTTTGGCTAAGGTACTTTTTCCTGTAGATGAAAAACCATCTATCGCTATGGTAATTTTTGAACTCAAACTGTTGTTATTGAAAATTAATGGTCAATCCAAAAAGACTCGTATTTCCCGCCAATGTATATCTAGAATAAGAATAATTGAATTTTAATTTATTCATTTTTAATCCTAATCCTACCGACAATCCAGAAAATGTGCGTTGTTCAAGAATTTTTAATTCTTGTGCTCTTCTGAAATTGTAACTCAATCTTAAATTAAAGGCTTTTTTAGGAAATAATTCTGCTCCTAAAATCACGTGTCTAAAGGTGTTTCCAAGAAAGGAAACTTTTTCTTCTGTAGTCTCACCATCAAAAGAACTCTCTGCTCTCACAGGATTTGAAAAAGAGATATTCCATTGTTGTAAGTTTTCCAAGGTAAGGTGCCAGCGTATTGGAACATGTTCTAATTCCTGAGATACACCAAAAATTACCTCCATAGGCAATTGCTCTCTAATCCCTGAATAAGTCGTAAACTGAGTTCCTATATTTCGAATTGCCAACGCCCAATTGACATCATTTTTTTCATCAATATAAATGGCACCTAAATCTATTGCTCCTCCCAATGAAGTATAGGTTTCTAAACTGGAAGAAATAAACTTAGCATTAGCTCCCAAGTGCAACGTAGTATAAGGAACATTATAAGAATACCCACCTGAAATGGCTATTTCACTACCAGTAAATGAGTTCGTTTGCTGACCATTTTCATCATATCCATCAAAATCACCGTAATTGATATAATTGACACCAGCATGAAAAGTTTGCAGATGGCGGTCATAAGTATAGGCATAAGAAGCGGTACCATAAGTGACTTCTCCAAAATAACTTCCGTAATTGATCGCGAGATGATTGTGCATATCAGGATTAATGGATGCGGGATTAAAAATCCCTTGATTCACATCTTCATCGTAAATAGTAATTATCTTTCCACCTAGCGCAGCTTGTCTAGGAGAGGTAACCAAATTTAAAAATTGATAAACACTCTTACCTCCTATTTGAGAATAGGAAAAAGAACAAAAGAATAAAAACAAAAAAACAATCTGCCTTTTAAACATGCTAAATATGGTTTTAATAAAACGCAGTTGCGAAGATAAAATTAATATGCAATAATTACTTGCTTTTTTATTGAAAATCAAATAATAATAAAGAAACCAAAACTAGACCTTTGAATTTGTAGTCTAATTTTGGTTTTATATAAAAAATAATGCAAACTATAAGTTATAGTTTTTTAGCATTTTTTACTTTTTGATTTGTAATAGCAATTTCCAATACCTCATTCATCTCCTTGACATAATGAAAGATAAGACCATCTACGTATTCCGGTTTGATTTCATCAACATCACTTTTATTTTCATGACATAAAATTAATTCTTTAATATTAGCTCTTTTGGCAGCTAATATTTTTTCCTTAATTCCACCTACAGGAAGCACTTTACCTCTTAAAGTAATTTCACCAGTCATGGCAATATTTTTCTTTACTCTTTTTTGGGTAAATAAAGAAACTAATGAAGTCAACATTGCAATTCCCGCACTTGGACCATCCTTGGGCGTTGCTCCTTCTGGCACGTGTAAATGAATGTTGTATTTGGTTAAAATTTCAGGATCTAAACCTAATAATTCGGTATTAGCTTTTATGTATTCCAAGGCAATTGTCGCAGATTCTTTCATTACTGTACCTAAGTTCCCTGTGATTGTCATCCCTCCTTTACCTGGAGAAATCAAAGACTCAATAAACAAGATATCTCCTCCAACACTAGTCCAAGCCAAACCGGTAACTACTCCAGCCACATCATTTGATTCGTATTTATCTCTTTCTAAACGAGGTACACCTAGAACTTCAACAATGTCGGCATCAGTTACTTTTTTATTATACTCTTCCTCCATCGCAACTGATTTAGCAGCATTACGAATTACTTGAGCAATCTTAGCTTCCAAGCCACGAACCCCAGATTCACGAGTATATCCTTCAACGATTTTTTCTAATTGTTTTTTACCAATAGTCAAATCCTTGGACGTTAATCCGTGTTCTTTTAATTGACGTGGAAACAGGTGCTGCTTGGCAATTTCTACTTTTTCTTCAATCGTATAGCCAGACATCTTTATCACCTCCATACGGTCGCGTAAAGCAGGCTGAATCATCGACATATTATTTGAAGTAGCAATAAACATCACTTTAGATAAATCATAGCCCAATTCAACAAAATTATCATAAAAAGTGCTGTTTTGCTCAGGGTCCAAAACTTCCAACAAAGCAGAAGACGGATCTCCTTGATTGCTATTGGATAATTTATCGATTTCGTCCAACACAAAAACAGGATTTGAGGTTCCAGCTTTTTTCAAACTTTGGATAATTCGACCTGGCATAGCACCAATATACGTTTTTCTATGCCCTCTAATTTCTGCTTCATCACGTAATCCTCCAAGAGAAATACGGACATATTCTCTACCTAAAGCTTCAGCTACAGAGCGTCCAATAGAAGTTTTACCCACACCTGGAGGTCCTGTCAAACAAATGATTGGCGATTTCATATCGTTACGCAATTTTAAAACTGCCAAATGCTCAATCATTCTCTTTTTCACCTCTTCGAGTCCAAAATGGTCTCTGTCTAATATTTTTTGTGCTCTCTTTAAATCAAAATTATCTTTAGAGAATTCATTCCAAGGCAATTCTAATAAAAGTTCTAAATAATTTCTTTGAATCCCAAAGTCTGGTGCTTGTGGATTCATACGACGCATTTTAGATAGTTCTTTTTCAAAATGTTTTTGACATTTTTCGTCCCATTTTTTAGTTTTGGACTTCGCCAACATTTCGTCCATTTCCTCTTCCTGAGATGTTCCACCCAATTCCTCTTGGATAGTTTTCATCTGTTGGTGCAAGAAATATTCTCTTTGTTGTTGGTCTAAATCAAAGCGAACTTTAGATTGAATGTCGTTTTTAAGTTCCAATTTTTGCAACTCAACATTCATGTATTTCAAAGTCTCTAATGCTCTATCTTTAAGGTTGTTAATCGCTAGTAAGTCTTGTTTTTCTTTAACTGATAAATTCAGATTTGAAGTCACAAAATTAATTAAGAAAGACTGGCTTTCAATATTTTTTATTGCAAAAGTAGCTTCGCTTGGAATATTTGGGCTCTCTTTGATAATTTGAATCGCTAAATCCTTAACTGATTCTAAAATCGCCAAAAATTCCGAATTTTTACCTTTAGGTTTCTTCTCTAGAATATCTTTGATATTCGCAGTCATATAAGGCTCTTCAGTAACAATCGATGAAATTTCGAATCGTTTTTTACCCTGTAATATTACTGTAGTATTTCCATCAGGCATTTTTAGAACACGTAGAATTCTAGCTACGGTTCCAATTTGATGGATATCATTTTTTGTAGGCTCTTCAACATCTTCGTCAATTTGAGCAACTACACCAATAATTTTTCCTTCAGCATTTGCATCATCAATTAATTTAATTGATTTATCACGTCCTGCAGTAATAGGAATAACTACACCTGGAAATAAGACCATATTTCGCAATGGAAGAATAGGAATCGTTTCAGGCAATACTTCATTCATCATTTCTTCCTCATCTTCAGGAGTTAGTAATGGGATTAATTCGGCTTGAGAATCGATCTCTTGAAGTGACAGATTGTCAATAGTACTTATTTTATGATTTGACATATATGTAATTAAGTCATTTTGTCACCAAACAAAAAAATATTTGGAAACAAAGTTAATAGATATGGTGTTTTATATAACTGATAATCAATTGATAATAATTTACCCCGATTACCTTGATGTATTAAAGTCAATCATTATGCCATAAACAAAATGATACATCTATGCTTATTCTAATTTAGTAAATTTAGTGCTCTTTTTTGGGGATTTTATTTAATAAAACCACTGCAATGATAAAAAAGAAAGCTAAAAATACAATTGCTAATCTAGGGCTACCCGTAATTTGGTCTATTAGTCCGTAAACCAACATTCCTATTACAATTCCAATTTTTTCAGCCACATCATAGAAACTAAAAAAAGAGGCCGTGTCCTTCGTTTCAGGTAATAACTTTGAATAGGTTGAACGAGACAACGATTGAATTCCTCCCATGACAAGTCCAGCTATAGTAGCCATGATATAAAAATGTATGGGCAAAGTGATGAAGTAAGCCAGAATGCAAAACACGATCCATATACAATTGATTCCTATTAAAGTGGGTATATTTCCCCATTTATTAGAAGATCGAGAAGTTAAAATAGCTCCTAAAACAGCTACAATTTGTATCAATAAAATACAAATAATCAACCCAATGGTGCTTTCCTCTTTTGAAGACCATTGAATTTCTTGTGCTCCAAAATAAGTTGCTACTAACATCACTGTTTGCACCGCCATAATTGATACAAAAAAACTTTTTAAATACGCTTTTAAGCGAACATTTTCTTCTAATAATAACCAAACTTTTTTAAGCTCCTTAAATCCATTAAAAATAATGGCTTTGGTTACTTTATGCTGCGAATTATTGTTTCCTTTTGGCAAATAATAATACGAATATTGGCTGAATAAAACCCACCACACTCCTACCATTACAAAGGAATAGCGCATGGCTTTCATTGATGCCTCACCTGCGGTTCCTGTAATACCAAAAAGTGTTGGTTTCATTATCATCGTTAGATTAATAATCAACAAAACAACGCTTCCAATGTATCCTAATGAATATCCTTTGGCACTAATTTGATCTTGTTGTTCAGGAAAAGCAATGTCTGGCAAATAGGAATTATAAAAAACCAAGCTCCCCCAATACCCTATTAAGCCTAAAAAATAAAATCCTAAACCTAAATATATGTTTTCCAAATCAAACCAATACAAACCCATACAAGACAAAGCGCCTAGGTAACAAAAAAACTTCATAAATGATTTTTTGTTACCTACATAATCAGCAATTCCAGATAATAAAGGAGAAATGAAAGAAACCACTAAAAATGCAGTAGCCGTAATGAAACTAATCAAGGCCGTATTTTTGAGATGTAAACCAAAAACATTTATATAATGATCATCATTTGAAAATAAAGCTTCATAGAAAATAGGAAACACTGCCGAAGCAATTGTAAGTGTGTAAACCGAATTAGCCCAATCATAAAAAGCCCAAGCATTCAATAACTTTTTATCTCCTTTTTGTAAATCATTCATAAAATTATTTTTAACGAATTTATTATTTTTTAATTTGATTACAACCTATATTCCTTAAAAAATAAAAAGCCAATTCTTTCGAATTGGCTTCCTGATAAACTATCCTGTTTTTTTTTATTTATTTGAAAACAACTCCAAATTTAGCTGCAATAGCTTTTGCTTCAGGAACCATTGCTTTTAAGTTAGCAATTCTAGTCGCATCAGATGGATGTGTACTTAGCATTTCAGCGGGAGCTTGTCCATTTGAACCTGCAGACATTCTTGTCCAGAAATTGATTGATTCCTCTGGATTATACCCTGCAATTGCCATCAATACTAATCCAATCTTATCAGCTTCAGTTTCATGACTACGGCTAAAAGGTAACATCACTCCTACTTGAGATCCCATACCGTAATATTGTTGCCACATCGCTTGTTTTTCAGCACTTTGACCACCTGTTGCAACAGCAACACCTACAGCACCTAGCGATTGTATTTGTGAAGCACTCATACGTTGTGCACCGTGATTAGCTAATGCATGTGATACTTCGTGTCCCATAACCGTTGCTAAACCTGCATCATTTTTAGCTATAGGCATAATTCCAGAATAAACTACAATCTTACCTCCAGGCATACACCAAGCATTTACTTCTTTATTATCTACTAGTTTGTATTCCCAACGGTAATCTTTTAAATATTCCGTTTGCCCAAGAGATGCTAAATATCTTTCGGCAGCACTTTTAATTTTAAGACCTACCGTTTCAACTTTCTTTGCATCAGTTGTTCCAGTAATCACTTTGTTTTCTTTCAAAAACTCACCGTATTGTTGAAAAGAAGATGGAAACAATTCACTATTTGAAACAAAATTCAACGTTTTTTTTCCTGTAAGAGGATTAGTTGCGCAAGAAACCATCAAACCGATAGTACAAATACCTATAAATAAATTCTTTTTCATTGTTATATATTTTATTACAAAAATAAACTATTTGAACTACACTCCAACAATATGTAGTACAGTAAATTCTTTATCAACTATTAGATAATTATACAAATCTAAAGTCTTCTTGTCAAAATCTAATGTTTCGTTATTGATTTCGATGCTTTTAACTTTAAATGGAAGCCCTATTAAATTAATTTTATATTTCGAATAGGCTGTTTCAAATTTACCTTCCTTGTGCAACTGAATATTCAATTCTTTCTCTTTTCCGATAACTTTGAAAGTTAAGAAACTATACCTTCCTTTTTTATAATCATACCCATCTTGGGCATCTTCATATACTACCGATTTTTCTTTACCTTCTTTGTAATATACATCTAAAATTAATTCATCAAACTCTAATTCTCCCACATATTGCTGGACTGGGTATTTAGGAATGATAGCTCCCGCTTTTACAAAAACTGGAATTTCATCAAATTGCGCATCTACCCACATTTCTTTCCCTCCATTAACCATCTTGTTTGTCCAGTAATTATACCATTGTCCTCTTGGCATATACATTCTTCTACCTAAAGAATTAGGTTCTAATATAGGACAAACTAATATTTGATTTCCAAATACAAATTCGTCATTTCTATAATGTGTTTGAATGTCCTCTTGGTCAAAATAAACTAAAGGTTTCAGCATTGGTAAACCTTCTTCGATATATTGCCAAAACATGGTGTATAAATACGGTAATAATTGATAACGAAGGTTAACAAACTTTCGAGTAATATCAATTACCTCCTCATCAAATGCCCATGGCTCTTGATGTCCATGATCTCCTGACGAGTGTGTTCTACAAAAAGGATGAAATACTCCTAACTGAATCCAACGTGCATACAATTCACCTGAAGGCTGTTCTGCAAATCCACCTATATCCGAACCAGTGAATCCCATTCCTGATATATTCATTCGTTGTACTTGAATATTAGCTATCCAAAGGTGTTCCCATGTAGCCACATTATCTCCTGTCCATGAGGATGTATACCGTTGTGCACCTGCATAAGCGGAGCGCGTTATCACAAAAGGCCTTTTAGGATATATAAATCGTTTCACCCCATGATAAGTAGCCCTAGCCATTTGTGTCCCATAAATGTTATGTGCTTTACGATGACTACAAGGGTTTCCATCATAATGATGACGAACATCGATTGGAAAAGTTTTATTTGGTACCTCCATTACGGCAGGTTCATTCATGTCATTCCAAACCCCTTTTACTCCAATATCCGAAACTAATTCTTTAAATAATCCCGCCCACCATTCTCTAACTTCGGGATTTGTGTAATCAGGGAAATTACATTCTCCAGGCCACACTTTTCCTTTCATATAAGGGCCGTCTGCTCTTTTACAAAAATAGTCTTTAGCTAAAGCCTCTTGATAAACAGAATATTCTTTATCTATTTTTATCCCTGGATCAATGATAACAATTGTTTTAAATCCATCGGCCGCTAATTCAGCAACCATTCGTTTTGGGTCGGGAAAATGATTTTTATCCCAAGTAAAACAACGAAAACCATCCATATAATCGATGTCTAAGTAGATGGCATCACATGGAATTTTCAATTCTCTAAACTTTGCTGTTATTTCTTTTACATTACTCTCTGGGAAATAACTCCATTTACATTGGTGATAACCAAGTGTCCAAAGTGGCGGTAACTCAGGTTTACCCGTTAAATCTGTATAAGAGGTAACCACGTCTTGCATTTTTGGTCCGTAAATGAAATAATAATTCATCTCACCACCTTCAGCCCAAAAACTAGTTACATTACGTCTTTCATTACAAAAATCAAAAAAAGTTCGAAATGTATTATCAAAGAATATTCCATACGCTTTTTTATTATGCAAGCCTATATAAAAAGGGACTACTTTATACAAAGGCTCCTGATCTTTTTGAAAAGCATACTGGTCAGTGGCAAAATTTTCCAACCTTTTGCCTTTTAGATTCATTTGAGTCGCTTTGTCCCCAAGTCCATAGAAACATTCACCCTCGCGGGAAGCTTTACTCATTTTGACAATATTCCCACCAAATTCATAACTTTCTTCCCAATGAAATCCGAGTTCATCTTCTAGAATCACATTACCATCTATATCAAAAATCGAAAGTCTTAAATCTACTTTTTGTATCCTACAAATTACTTTACTAGTCTGAATTTCGAAATGATCTTTCTTTTCAGTCACTTCCAAAAAATTATAACCATGAGAATGATACTTATCAATTGCATACGAAAAATCATTACTGAAATATCCTTTCGTAGTGAATCTGAAACGTAACATACTATCTCTAAGTACAGTTACTTTTAAAATTACACTATTATTAGTATGAAAATAAACAGAATCTACTTCGTGCTCAAAAGAAACAATTTTTGAAGGATATAAATCTCCTTTATATTCTAAATCTGTATTTGTAATCATATTTACTATTTATTGTAAGTTCTTGTCATTAATATTGCAAATTTACAAATACCTTAATGCATCCAACTTGAATTTAGGACTTTATTGATGAAAAGATTGCTGTTGTTTTAAAAGAAAAAAGCTTAGAAATGAAATATCGGTATTAATTCATAAATTAATACCGATATCACAAAAAAGTTCAGTTATAAAAAATCTATGAAATTTTAAAAACAGTAACGCTCAGTGGAGCTAACACCAATTCTGCAGAATAATCTCTTCCGTCATAAGGAGAAGATTCTATTGTAATTTTATCAGGGTTGCTAATCCCACTTCCACCATATATTTCAGCATCACTGTTGAAAATTTCTTTTAATTTTCCTTTTCTTGGCAATCCTATTCTATATTCATTACGAACGACTGGCGTAAAATTACAAACTACAATTACACTTTCTTTTTTATCGTTTCCATTTCTAATATAGGACATCACCGCATTCTGATGGTCAGAATAATTAATCCACTCAAATCCTTCTGGACTAAATTGTTTTTCATGTAATGCAGGTTCGGATTTATACAGTGCATTCAAATCAGTAATTACTTTTTTGACTCCAGCATGTACAGGATATTGTAATAAGTGCCAATCTAAACTTGCTTCAAAATTCCACTCTGCACTTTGACCAAACTCAGACCCCATAAACAATAATTTTGTCCCTGGATGTGTAAACATATACCCATAAAGAAGCCTTAGATTCGCAAATTTTTGCCATTCATCCCCAGGCATTCTTCCTGCGATTGAACATTTTCCGTACACTACTTCGTCATGTGAAAGAGGTAGCATGAAATTTTCGGAAAAAGCATATGTCATTGAAAAAGTCAATTCATTTTGATGGTACTTTCTATAGACCGTTTCTTTTTTGAAATATTCTAAAGTATCATGCATCCAACCCATCATCCATTTCATTCCAAAACCTAAACCACCCATAAAAGTTGGTTTAGACACCATTGGGAATGAAGTACTTTCTTCTGCTATGGTTTGAACACCTTCAAAGCTACCATATACCGCTTCATTGAATTCTTTTAAGAAACTAATTGTATCTAAGTTTTCGCGTCCACCATATTCATTTGGCTCCCATTCTCCATCTTTTCTAGAATAATCTAAATACAACATAGAAGCAACAGCATCTACTCGTAATGCATCTACATGATAGTGCTGTAACCAGAAGATAGCATTACTAATTAAGAATGAACGAACTTCATTTCGACCATAATTAAAGACTAAACTTTTCCAATCAGGGTGATATCCTTTCCTTCTATCTGGATGTTCGTATAAGTTTGAGCCATCAAAATAGCCTAATCCATGTGCATCATCAGGAAAATGTGATGGTACCCAGTCTAATATTACGCCAATCCCTGCTTTGTGTAAGGAATCAACTAAATGCATAAAGCCCTGAGGATTACCAAAACGAGATGTTGGAGCAAAATAACCTACTAATTGATACCCCCAAGAAGGGTCATAAGGATATTCCATTACAGGCATAAACTCAACATGAGTAAATCCAGTTTCTTTGACATAGTTTACTAAATCTACAGCAAATTCTTCATAAGTTAAAAACCGATTTTCATCACCATGACGTTTCCAAGAACCTAAATGTACTTCATAAACTGAATAAGGTTTATCAAGACCGTTATGGTCTTTTCTTGTTTCCATCCAATTTTTATCGTCCCATTTATAATCTAAATCCCAAACTACAGAAGCAGTATGAGGTGGTTTTTCGCAGTAAAAAGCAAAAGGATCTGCTTTTTCAGTAATTACTCCACCGTTATTTGATTGAATTTTATACTTATAAGTTGTTCCTTTTTCGATACCTGGAATAAAACCTTCCCAAATACCCGAAGAATCCCAACGTACTTGAAGCTGATGTTCGCCTTGTATCCAGTAATTAAAATCTCCTACAACAGAAACCGAACGAGCAGTTGGTGCCCAAACGGCAAAATACACTCCTTTTACTCCGTCAACTTCAATAAGATGCGCCCCTAATTTTTCGTAAAGTCTGAAATGTTTTCCAGCCTTAAACAAATCGATATCAAAATCGGTAAAAAGAGAATGCGTTTGTACTTTATTCATTTTTTGGTTTGTTTTTATAAACAATATTGGTTTGTTATGTCTTTTTTTTCACAAATTACACTCATTATTACAAATTCTTTCAAGTGAAAAAAATTGCACTAATTTCAAATATTTTTGACACCATCATTTTAAAAATGATAACTAGAATTAGTATAATTTGTAGAAAAAAATCTAGTTCTTAAAAACCGTACTATTATTAGTTAAATTGTATTTAATCTTGAATTTGAAACAAATGAAATGGTAAATCAGGACTTAATTCCACAAAATTCCACTCTTTATCCCAAAAATAACTATTTCCAGTAATTAAATCTACAATGTTAATTGGATTAATTCCTAATTCAGAAATAGGTAATTGTATCATTGCTTGTTGCGTATGATGAGCGTCCAAACTAGCAATCATTAAGGTTTTATTTTGTTTGCTGTCATCAAACTTGTAATACGCTATAACTTGGTCATTGTTAGTATTACAAAAAACAATATTATTAGTTTGCTGTAATGAAGCTTGTTGTTTACGAATACTATTTATTTTAGTAATTAATCGTGTTAATTTATTTTTAATACTCCAATCCCATTTATAAACTTCATATTTTTCAGAGTTAAGATATTCTTCTTTTCCTGCAGCCATTGGTTGACACACCATATACTCAAAAACAGGTCCATAGATACCAATACTTGAACTTAAAGTTGCAGCTAAAAAGTACTTCTGTAAATGCGTTGATTCATTTCCGCTTTGTAATGCAAATGGATTGATATCTGGAGTATTAGGCCAGAAATTAGGACGGTAAAATTCTTTTTGTTCGGATTGTGTTAACTCTGTAACATAATCTGTTAATTCGGCCTTAGAATTTCTCCAAGTAAAATAAGTATAGGATTGACTAAAACCTTGCTTCGCCAATTCATTCATAATTTTTGGTCTTGTGAATGCCTCAGCTAAGAACAATACATCGGGATGTTTTTTCTTAATTTCACCTATCAACCAACCCCAGAAGTAAAATGGTTTAGTGTGCGGATTATCAACTCTAAAGACTTTAATATTACATTCTTCTACCCAAAATAATGCTACATCTAATAATTCTTTCCACAAATTTTTCCAGTCGGAACTTTCAAAATAAATAGGTTGAATATCTTGGTATTTTTTTGGTGGATTTTCAGCATATTGAACTGTACCATCAGGTCTCCATTTGAACCACTGTGGAAAATCCTTCACATAAGGATGGTCTGGTGCTGCTTGTAAAGCGTAATCCATAGCTACCTCAATTCCCAATTCTTGTGCTCTTTGGACTAATTCTTTAAAATCATCAATTGAACCTAATTCGGGATGTGTCGATTTGTGTCCACCATGAACAGAACCAATTCCCCAAGGAGAGCCTACATCACCATGTTCAGCATTAGTACTATTGTTTTTCCCTTTTCTATTAACTTCACCAATAGGGTGAATTGGAGGAAAATACAAGGTGTCAAACCCCATTTCAGCTACTCTTGGCAATAATTGTATACAATCTTTAAAGGTTCCATGTTTTCCATCTTCAGGAGAAGAGGAACGTGGAAAAAACTCATACCAAGTACTAAATAAGGCTTTTTTTCTATCAACATACACTTTCAATTCAGCAGATTGATTGGCTAAAAAACGAGAAGGGTGTTTTTTAAATATGGCAGTCAATTTGGACGAATTCACTTCATGAACAGCTTTATCATACTCTGATTCATTTGTAAACAAATAGTCTAAATGACCTAAATAATCACTTTCAGATGGTGTCACCCACTCTCTTACTGCTCTTACATATTCAGCCCCTTCTAAAAGTTCTGATTTAACATATTGATTATCTTGAATTTTACGTTCAGTACCGTGTTGCCAATTTAATGCATAATCGACCCAAGCTTCTACGAAATAAGAATAACTCCCTTGTTTTTCGACTTTAAATTCAGTAAACCACTCATCGTTTACAGCTGGAATCATTCGAACTTCCTTCCATTTTTTATCGTTTTCGTGTTTGTATTTTACACAAGCCTCAACAACATCATGTCCGTCTGCAAAAACAGCAGCAGTCACTCTCACTGTTTGTCCTACAATTCTCTTTATTGGAAATGCTCCACAGTCTAATTGAGGCATTACATTTTCTATTATAATACGGGTTTGATTCTGCATTTTAATTTTTTATAAGTATTCCTGTTTTATATCTTTTTAATTTATCAAGTTTAAGATTGTAGCAAATTATTTAATTACATAGTTATCTGGAATAACTACCCCTTTTTTGATAACTACAATCCCTTGTTTAACAGCATATAATTCATTTGAAGAATTCTCTAAATGCTCACCTCCACAGATATAAACATCATTTCCAATACGGCAGTTTTTATCAATTAAAGCATTTTTAATGTAGCATCTCTCACCAATACCTACTAATATTTTATCGCTGTTCTTCTCTTCTTCCATGGTTTCAATACTTTGGTACAAATCATTACCCATAATGTAACAATTTTGTATAATTGTATCTTTTCCAATTCTAGAACGAATTCCAATAACCGATTTATTAATTTCTTTAGCATTCAAAATACAACCTTCCGAAATCAATGAACGATCGATGTTTGTGTTTTGAAATTTTGAAGGAGGTAACATCCTTGGCCTAGTGTAGATTTTATTGTCATTATCAAATAAATTAAACTTAGGCACATCATCAGTCAATCCGATATTAGCCTCAAAGAAAGAGTCAATATTTCCAATATCTGTCCAATATCCTTCATATTGGTAGCTCAATACTCTATTGGTTTGAACAGCTTGTGGAATAATTTCTTTACCAAAATCTTTGGTTTCAAAATTACTCATCAAATCAACCAATAAATCTTTATTGAAAATATAAATACCCATCGAAGCCAAATAATGTTTCCCTTCAGATTTCATTTGTTCGCTTACATCTGATGTCCAATTTGGCAATAATTCTTTAGCTGGTTTTTCGATAAAAGATTCAATATAACTGTCTTTGTTCGTTTTTAAGATTCCAAATTCAGGTGCATCTTTATCATTTACAGGCAAAGTTGCAATAGAAATTTCTGCATCCTTTTTGATATGTTCTTCAATCATCTCATTCAAGTCCATTTGATACAATTGGTCACCTGAAAGAATTAATGCATAATCAAAATCGTGATTTAAAAAGTGAGGCATACATTGTCTTACAGCATCAGCTGTACCTTGGAACCATGTTGGGTTATCAGGCGTTTGCTCAGCTGCCAAAATATCTACAAATGCTTGACTAAAAGCACTAAAAACGTAAGTATTCTTAATATGCGCATTTAACGAAGCCGAATTAAACTGTGTTAATACAAACATTCTATATATATCGGAATTCATACAATTAGAAATAGGAATATCAACTAATCTGTATTTTCCTCCAATAGGAACGGCTGGTTTTGACCTAGTCTCCGTTAATGGATACAATCTTGACCCTTGACCACCTCCTAGAATAATTGCAATCACATTTTTTCGCTTCGCTTTCATCTTTTATTTTATTATTAAATTATACATTTCTAAATATTCTTGATATGCCTTTTCCCATGAATGATTGAGTACCATTCCGGATTTTGCAATTACTTTTATTTTTTCCTTTTCCTTATACAATTCGCAGGCTCTTTGAATAGCATCACAAACATCATCTACTGTGGCATGGTCATGACATATCCCAAAACCGTTTTCACTAATATCAACAACGGTATCTTTCAATCCTCCAGTTCTTCTAACTACAGGAATAGCTCCATATCGATACGCATACATTTGATTCAAACCACAAGATTCCATTCGGGATGGCATTAAGATGAAATCAGACCCTGCGTAAATCTGATGGGCCAATTTCTCATTAAATTCAATACTTAAATTATAATTACTAGAAAAATCATTAAGAACCAACTTCAGACTATCTTCTATTACCTTATTTCCCGAACCCAATATAAGAATATTAATTTTATTATTGTTTGTTGAAATGGCTTTTCTTGCCACTTCTGACAATAAATCTGCTCCTTTTTCTTCATACAATCGGCCAACAAAACTTATAAGTGGATATTCAACGTTGAAATTGAATAATTTACATAGTTTTTCCTTATTTTTTTGCTTTCCAACTTCAAAATCATCCACATCATAATTTGTCGCTATAAGAGGGTCTATTTTTGGATTCCATACATCATTATCAATTCCGTTTAGAATTCCTCTAGACTTATAGCGCACCTGATTGAATAACATTTCTAAGCCATAGCCATTATAATTAATTTCATTTAGGTAATTTGGAGAAACTGTTGTGATTGCTCTTGCACATTTTAATCCAACTGCCAAAGAATTGATACATCCACTCCATTCCAATAATGGTGTTTTTGACAAATCATAACTAGGGAAATAATGTAATTTATCGAATCCAAATTGCCCTTGGTAAAGCGCATTATGTACTGTTAATACAGTTGGAACTGGTCTTAGTTTCTCATAATCGAATGCTTGTTGCATCATAAAAGGAATAACCGCGCTATGATGATCGTGACAATGAACAACATCAGGTAAAAGATTATGTGCTACAAACCAATCCAAAGTAGCTATTTGAAAAGACAAAAAACGTTCAATATCATCTTTATAACCATAAATTTCACCTCTGTCAAAAAGTTCTGGAATTGTGATTAAATATAAATTAAAACCTAAATTATGATTAATTCCTTTTAAAACACTGAAAGGAAAATTAAAATGACCTAATTTAACTTGAGACCAATGTATTGTCTCAAATTCATTTTCTTTAATAAACTTCGTTTCATAACAGGGAACCACAACACTTACATTATGCCCTGCATTAAATTGATATTTTGCTATCGCTCCAACGACATCCGCTAAACCACCTACTTTTGCAACAGGATAACATTCTGCACTAATATGAATTATTTCTAATACTTTCATTTATTGTAATCCTAAGCTTATTAATCAAATTACAAAGCACTATTCTTTCTTCGGCTTATTTAATTCAACTAAAAAATTATAATCAAAACTCTTTATCAAAAACAATGTTTATGATTTTCTAAATTTAGTAAAAAAACTTTCAAATAAAAGTCTGATAAAAAAATTAATTAAATATTAAAAAACATCACTTTAAACCTGTAAAATATGATGATTTGTAAATATTTCACAGTTTAGAAACATTAAATCATCATAAAACTAACAATCATATAATTTATAACTTTCAAATTCTGATTATTGATTATTAATTAGGATTCATATTAGGAAGGGAAAGCCTTAAAAAATTTGAATTATGATAAAAAAGGAATAATTTTATAGACTCGTATTAATGGAAAACCACTCGTGTTTTCGGCATCATTCCTTTAAAAATAAATAATCATGAAATATCCAATAGAAAAAACAGAAGAAGAATGGAAAAAGCAATTAGGAAGTGATCGCTATCGAATATTAAGAGAAAAAGGAACAGAATACCCACATACTGGTATATATAATCTACATTATGAAAAAGGTACTTATTGCTGTGGGGGTTGTGCAGAACCTTTATTTGAAAGCAGCTCTAAATTTGATGCGCATTGCGGTTGGCCTTCTTTTGATGAAGCCATTCCTGGAAAAGTCAAAAATGTATTAGATAAAAGTCACGGTATGATACGAACTGAAATAGTTTGCGCTAATTGTGGTGGACATTTAGGACACGTATTTAATGATGGCCCTACTCCTACAGGTGAACGTTTTTGCGTCAATTCATTGTCTATAGATTTTAAAGAAAAATAATTAAACTCAAAAAAGCCATTAGCTTGATTGCTAATGGCTTTTTTACGGCTATTCAAAATCCAACTTAAGATTTTGGTAACACTACTGTATCAATAACGTGAATAACACCATTCGATTGATTAACATCGGCAATAGTTACCATTGACATTCCTCCATTTTCGTCAGTGATATACATTTTTTTTCCTTTCATCCAAGCTGTCAAAGTTCCACCGCTAACTGTTTTCATAGTTGCTTTTCCTTTACCCATTTTAATTGCTTTAGCAATATCTGAAGCATTCATTTTACCTGCAACAACATGATACGTCAAAATGGTTTGCAACATTTTTTTGTTTTCGGGTTTTAATAAGGTTTCAACAGTTCCCATTGGTAATTTGTCAAAAGCTGCATTAGTAGGTGCAAATACCGTAAAAGGCCCTTTACCTTGCAATGTTCCCACTAAGTCTGCTGCTTTTACTGCCGCAACCAATGTGGTGTGATCTTTTGAGTTAACTGCATTTTCAATAATATTTTTTGTTGGATACATTGCTGCTCCACCAACCATTACTGTTTTTTGAGCGAAAGAGGTGGCTCCAAATACTAAAGCAAATAATGCTACTGATAAAATTTTTCTCGTTTTCATAATTTTAATTATTAAGTTATAATAGCATTTACGCCATTGCTATCCTTTTGGTTTTGAAAAAGAAAAAAAATAATAAAATAATACTCCAGGACTTTCTAATAAACTAAAATTCAATAGTTTGAAATATTACAAAAAAATCAACTTAATAAATATCATTTTACAAATAGTATAAAAAAAAACGACCCATTCTAAATAATTTATAGAATGGATCGTCAAACTAACCAATGAATTTTTTTTTTACTCTAAAACCATAATTTTTAAAAATTATAAAATATGTATACGACTACAACTTTAAATATTGGATTTTAAAAAATTAAAATTATTAAAAATAGATTTATGGTTTAGAATGAGTAAATATCATTTGGTTTAATTGATGTTTTTGATTTAACACAATATTAACATTTTATTTTTAATCCAAAAAAAAAATATTTTTTGTGAATATTCTAACATATTGGATCTCTATTAAACGGTAGATATTGAGTTATCTTTGTGACAAATAAAAAAAAATTAAATGATAAAGTCTAATTACTTTAAAACTATTATTATTCTAGGTTCACTTACAGCTCTTGGTCCTTTCTCAATAGATATGTATTTACCAGGTTTTTCAGGAATTGCAAAAGACTTAAACACCAGTGTTGCCAATGTAGCCATGACTTTATCAAGTTATTTTATAGGTATTTCGGCAGGACAATTATTATATGGACCATTGTTAGATCGTTTTGGAAGAAAAAAGCCTCTTATTATTGGTTTACTTGTTTATATAATAGCATCTTTAGCTTGTGTTTTTGTCAAAGACATCTATACATTTATTGGTTTGCGTTTTGTTCAAGCCATTGGAAGTTGTGCCGCTACTGTAGCTTCTGTTTCTATGGTTAGAGATCTATTCCCTGTAAAAGAAATTCCAAAAGTTTTCTCCTTATTAATGTTAGTTGTTGGGCTATCTCCTATGTTGGCTCCTACCATTGGTGGATATGTTACCGCTGGATTTGGATGGCAAGCAGTATTTTTAATATTAATGTTTCTGGGGATTGGTGTCCTTTTATCGGCTCATTTTGGACTACCTAATACGTATAAGCCAGATGAATCTATTTCGCTAAAACCAAAACCAATTATCAATAATTTTGTAAAAGTACTTAAAGAGCCTCAATTTTACACTTATGCCTTTACTGGCGCAATGGCATTTTCTGGACTATTTACTTATGTAGCTGCCTCCCCTATTCTATTTATGGATATCTTTAAAGTTGATGCAAAAACCTATGGCTGGATATTTGCATTTATGTCCTGCAGTTTTATTGGCGCAAGCCAACTTAATTCGGTACTACTACGTAAATTTACGAGTGAACAGATGATTTTCAAAGCTTTAATTACACAGTCTCTTATTAGCATTACTTTTTTGATTACTGCTATGAATGACCTTTTGGGACTTTACGAAACAATTGCATTATTGTTCTTTTTTTTAGGTTGTTTAGGCATTTCAAACCCTAATACTGCGGGACTTACTTTGGCACCCTTTACCAAAAATACAGGAAGTGCTTCGGCCTTAATGGGAGCCATACAGCTAGGACTTGGAGCTTTGGCATCATTTATAGTAAGTGTTTTTGTAATTGATTCAATAATTCCTATGGTCATTATTATGATGACTACTACGCTTACTGCATTGATAATACTCCAGCTTGGAAAAAGAATGATTAAGATTAAGAAATAAAATTAGTCCTTACCATTATATAAAGACGAAACAGTAATTTAAATTCTGTTTCGTCTTTTTAGGACTAGGCAAATTTTAAAACAAAAACCCCAATGAAAATTTAAATTTCATTGGGGTTTGATTTTATTTAAAAGTTTCGTTTATGCTTCTGAAGCAACTTTTGATGATTTTTTATCAGGTCTGATAATCATTCTTAAAGAGTTATCTTTAGAGAAATAAGCAACCATCCAGTTGTAGAATGTTTTTACTTTATTTCGATAGGTAATCAACGAAATTAAGTGAATAAATAACCAAATTATCCAAGCAAAGAATCCTTTGAAATGCATTTCTGGTTTTGGTAAATCAACTACAGCTTTATTTTTTCCAATAATAGCCATAGAACCTTTATCAACATAAGTAAAAGGTACTAATGGTTTTCCTTGTAGAGAAGCTTTAATGTTCTTCGCTAGATTAATTCCTTGCTGAATTGCAACTTGTGCTACTTGTGGATGTCCGTGTGGGAAAGCTGCATCATTAAATTGGATACAAGTATCACCAATGGCATAAATATTATTTGAGCCTTCTAATTTGTTAAAAGCATCTGTTTTTAAACGTTTACCACGTCCGTAGCTTTCAGCAGGAAGACCTTTAAATTCTCTGGCAGTAACTCCAGCAGCCCAAATTAAGTTTTTGGTTTGAATGGTTTCTCCATTGGCAAAATGAACCGTATCGTCAACATAATCTACCACATTATTGTTCAATTTTACAACAACCCCTAGTTCAGTAATTGCTTTATAAGTGTCCTCTTGAGACTGTTTACTCATTGGAGTTAATAATGCGGGAGCACCATCAACTAAATAAATATTACTAGCTGTAGTTTCTAATTCAGGGTATTCTTTTAAAAGAATATTTTTTCGCATTTCAGCAAACATTCCTGATATCTCCACACCAGTAGGTCCTCCACCTGCAACTACAATAGTTAATAATTTACGACGCTTACGCATGTCTTTAGTAATGGCGGCTTTTTCTAAGTTTTTCAACAAAGTATTACGCATTACAATAGCATCATTTAGTGTTTTCATTGGAATCGCGTTTTTCTTAACGTTTTCCATACCAAAATAGCTTGTTTCAGCACCAGTAGCGAAAATTAATTTATCATAATTTAATTCCCCATTACTCAAGATTACTTTGTTCTCAGCTGGAACTACTTCCATTAATTCTCCTAATCGGAATTGCAGATTTTTTTTACCTGCAAAAAATTTACGAAATGGATAACTAATACTTGAGGGTTCTAAATAAGCCGTTGCTACCTGATAAATAAGAGGTGGAAAAAAATTATAGTTATTTTTATCTACCAATGTTACATGAACACCATCATGATTTAGGAGTTCTTTTGCTAGGTTCATTCCCGCAAATCCTCCTCCGATTATTACAATTTCCATTTTTTAGTCTTAAATATAAATATTCCGTTTTTAGTTCTTTTTTAGTTTTTTCACAGGTTTCTCTGTGTTAGTAGGTTTGTTTTGTAACAAATAATTAGCTAATAACTTTTCTACCAATTCATCTTTAGTCAAATGATGAAAAATTGTCTTTACCTTATTTTTAAAGTCCGCATCCACTTCGTGATTCGGCTTGGTTTTAAAAATTTGTTTTGCCCATAATAGGGTATTATTTTCTTCAATACTGGCAACCGAAGGTTTTTTGAAAAGGTGAAATTTGATTCCTAATTCTTTTTCAAAATCGGCTATTTCAGTTACTTCTTCTGGCTGTAGAACGGTTAACGAAAGCCCCTTTGCTCCTGCCCTTGCCGTACGACCACTGCGGTGTACATAAGCTTCATAAGCATCAGGTAAATGATAATTTACTACATATGATATTTCTTTGACATCAATTCCACGAGCCGCTAAGTCTGTTGCTACTAATATATTAATATGCCCCTCACGAAATTGCTCCATGATTCTATCACGAATTCCTTGCGATAAACTTCCATGAATTGCTCCTGATGAAAAACGATTAATAGCTAAATTTTTGGCTAGTTTGTTTACAGCAGCTTTGGTTTTACAAAAGATAATACCGCGCTCACCTTCTTTCGAATTTAAGAAATGCATCAATACATCCAATTTTTCAATAGGATCTACAATTATATATTGATGATCAATTCCTTGATTACCGATGGTTTCCATACTAGCACTAACCTGAACAACGTTCTTGTTTAAATAATTCTGAACCAATTGCTTGATTGTTCCAGGCATCGTTGCTGAAAAAAGTATAGTCTTGTGTGCTTTAGGTAATTCTGCTACAATTTCGTCTAAACTTTCCTTTAGAATACTTACCATTTCATCGGCTTCATCTAATACTAGAAATTTAGTATTGGAAAGGTTAATTGCTTTGCGCTGAATCAAATCAATCAAACGACCTGGAGTTGCTACTACAATATGTGTAGGAGCACTAAGTCTTTCAATTTGAGGTTTAATTGGAATTCCACCACAGCTAGCTGCGATAGAAACTTTAGGCATATATTTGGCAAAAGCTTCTAAATTAGAAAAAATCTGGTGTCCCAATTCACGAGTTGGAGCGAGAATAACCGCTTGAACTATAGGTTGTTCTGTGTCTATTAGTTGTAATAGAGGCAAACCAAATGCAGCCGTTTTTCCAGTTCCTGTTTTAGCGATTCCCACTACATCAGTAGTATTGGATAATAATAACGGAATTGTTTTTTGTTGAATTTCTGTTGGTTCAACAATATTCAATTCGGTAATTGCTTTTAGAATTGGTGCTGAAATTCCTAAATCTAAGAATTGATTTGCCATTGGGGTGTTGTTGTTTGTACTTATTATTTATTTTTGAATCGAACTAGGAATTAGCATCTAATTAATCATTATCATCCTCTTCATCGTCTTCGTCATCTAGTTCTCTTAATATTTTCTCTCTAAATTTTTTACCTATTAATAAGGTTAATTTTAAAGTATAATCTTCAACCAACCATTCACGATAATTTTTACTACACTGACTTAAACATTTAGCGTAACGTTTGATACGACACTCAATGTCTTGGTCTAATTCTTTTGCTAATAATCTTGCCTCTTTCAATTCATCTGTGTTATCGACACACATCGACGCATGTTGATCTAGGGATTTTTCAAGAACTACTTTGGAACGTAAATTTTGTGCAATTGCTAGTTTGTGTTCTTCATCTACATCAAAAGTTACATCGGCTGTCTTTGCAAATTTAGCACGTAATTCTGCTGACATAGTATATTTGAAATGCAATTCAATCTCCGAATCATCACGTAAATTTTCAAGGTAAAATTCTGGAGATTTAAAAATATGTTGCCAGTTCACAGGCTCACTCCAAAGTCCAAAACGGGCTGCATTATTCCCTAAGTCGATTACTGTAAAAGTATCTTTATTAGGAAGTTTACGAGAACCACGACCAATCATTTGGTAATACAAAGTAAGTGATTTAGTGGCTCTGTTTAGTATAATGGTTTCTACAGTAGGCTCATCAAAACCAGTTGTCAAAATCCCTACTGAGGTAAGAATTGCATCTTTAGTATGTTTGAACCAGTGCAAAATTTCTTTACGTTCTTCATTACTACTGGTGTTATCCAAGTGGCGTATAGCATAACCCGCTTCCCTAAATGTTTCATAAACATACAAGGAAGTATTGATACCATTATTAAAAATCAAGGTTTTTTTCCCTAATGAACGTTCTGTATAGGCATGTAATAATTTCTCTTGCATTAAGGTATTGGTATATAAATCATCAGATGATTTTACCGTATAGTCACCATTAATACCTACTTTTAGTGAAGTTAACCCCACATCATAACTATAAGTAACAGCATTGGCTAGAAAACCATTTTCAATTAATGAAGCGATGGTATCCCCAACTATCAATTCATCATAACTTTGATGCATTGGTAACTTGATATTAGAACTTAAGGGTGTAGCCGTAACTCCTAATATAAAAGCATTTTTGAAAGAATTCAGTAATTTTCTAAATGAATTATAATGCGCCTCATCAATGATTACAAGACCAATATTATCAAGGTGTAATTTTTCGTCATTGATACGGTTTTTCAACGTTTCGACCATGGCCACAAAACAAGAATAATCGTTTTGGTCGGGAAGATCTTTTACCTTACTATTGATAATTTTATTTTTAACGCCAAAACCTTTTAGCATTTTGGAAGTTTGCTTACATAACTCAATTCTATGGGTAAGCACAACTACTTTTTTATTGTGTTTAGTGATATATCTACGAACTATTTCAGAAAAAATTACAGTTTTCCCACCACCTGTAGGTAATTGATAGAGTAAATGATGTTGCTTTGGTCCATTGTCTATGCGTTCAAAAATGGCATTAATGTCATCTTGTTGATACGTATAAAGTTCTTTTTTGTCTTCTTTTTCTATTTCTAAAATATTTTCCAGCATCGCCTATTTTGAGTTTTTGCAAAAATACGGCTAAAAAACAGTTAAACGGTTATAATTAAACAAAAAGATGAATAATCTTTAAATAAATAGGAATTATAATTGATTTAGTCTTCAAATGGTTCAATAATCGCATTAAATAGCGCTTGATTTTTCCATTTTTGCACTAAAATTTCATTATAAATTGCTAAAATTCTTTTTTTGAAATCAGCTAAAATCCCATTTGCGATGCTAAAATGCACTGCTTGCTCAAAAGAATTGAGCATACTCTTGTAAAAAAGCTCCTGCTTGATGGTGTTTTCTGCAGAAAATGCTTGTGCTATTTCAATATTATAGAGCATCACATCTACAATAATATAGGGGTCAACTCCGAGCAGTATAAAATGTTTGATGTATTTTTGAGCTACAGAACGACGCATTTTGGGTTTGCTTTTCCTTCCAGAAACTTTTACTGGAAAATATTCATTGGATATTTTGAGTTTGCATTCCTGCAACAACTTGTCTTCTTTAGGATTAAATACAAAATCGTAATATACTTTTACCGGACTGAATTTTTCATATAATTCAACAATTTGCGCTTCAAGTTGCTCCTTGTTTAATTCAGACAAATATTTTTTTAAATCCCGTTTGCTCATAATTAAAAAATTGAGTTACAAATAAACCGTTTTATAGGGAATTAGCGCCAATTTATTTCTCAAAAATTATAAATTTTAAGTATTTAAATATAAATCTGTTAATATGAGGTTATTTTTCAAATCAGAGGTTTGCCTTATGAAACCTATTGCTTAATTTTGCCGCTCATTCAAATACAAATGATTATGTTCAAGCTTTTTAAGATTACTGCTATTCTAGAAGGAATATCCTATTTGGTTTTATTTTCAAATATGCTTTTTATAAAACCTACTAATTTTGAGTTATACCACACCTTATTATATCCAATTGGAATGAGTCATGGAGTTTTATTTATAGGATATGTAATGTTAGCTGTTTTTCTAAAAAAGAGTCAAAATTGGGATTTGAAAACCTTAGGAATTATTCTAGCTGCATCATTAGTTCCTTTTGGGACTTTTTATATTGACAAAAAGTATTTAGCAACGGCTTAGTTTTTCTTCTTCCAATTTAAAGAAAATAGTCTTTAAACACAGAAGGTAGCATAGCTAATTTTGATTTAGATAAAGATATATATTATTACCTACGAAAATCTGCCAAATCTGCGTGCTTATTTTATCACGCAGATTTTTACTTATTTGGCAGATTGTAAATTGAGTTAGCTAAGATTAGCAACTGTCTTCTGTAAAAAAAGTGTAGTGTAGCTTTTTGCTTCCCCTGTTTCCTTTGTAGTCATTGTTTTTAAACCAAACGATCTTTTACAAACTCAATTTGAGTTTTTCCATGGGGTTTTGGTTTTCCGTCAGGTCCTAAGTTGACCATGGTTGTAGCATCAATCGTTATAATACTTTCACGAGTCATCATGTTACGTACTTCACATTTAAGTGTAAGAGATGTAATTCCAAATTTCACTACATCAATCCCGATTTCAATAACATCGCCTTGTTTTGCTGATGATCTAAAGTTAATTTCCGACATACTTTTGGTTACTACTCTAGGATTTTCCAGTTGAATAATTGAATAAAGAGCCAGTTCTTCGTCCATCCAAGCCAATAATTGTCCGCCAAATAAAGTTCCGTTAGGATTTAAATCTTGTGGTTTTACCCATTTTCTAGTATGAAATCTCATATATTATAATTTTTAATGCTAAAATAAGGCTTCATTAAGAATTTTTCGCTACTTTTAAATAAAAAGATGAATCAGAGAGATATTTTTTTAAGCGAGTTTAGAGGAGAATCTATTGGAACAATCAATCCAAATTCATCCTCAGATGAAAATTTTCAAAATCAAGTTATTCGTCCAATTTTAAAACTACAAAACGATTTGTTTGTGGCCTCTTTCCATAATTATATCAGTAAATACAAAAAAGATTTTTATTCTCAGTCTGTAGAAAAAAAATTAGCCACAATTGAAAATGCTATTCAAAAAGACATTAAGTATCGGAATGCACTCAAAGGAATGGTTGTCGCTTTATTTACAGCTGATGAATACGCTCTTTATATTCAAAGTTCATCTAATCTTAATAAAAGGATGATGAATATGCTAATCGAAAGACTTAAAAACCAAGTACAACTGTTTGAAAATCATACTGTTTCTTAATATTTTTTTTCTATTTTTTATTCCACCAAAAATGTAAACTTTCATCATAATAAAATCACAAAATAAGTTAGGATTATTCTGTTGGATGTTAGTATATTTTCATTATAATTGTTGAAACAAAATAATGAAAGAAGCGTTTTATAAATGGACAACTCCTAGGTCAAACAAGGAGTTTCAGAGTTTAACAGTTGAAGATGCTGAACGAATTGACATTTCATTTACTCGCTTACAGCAAAACTTTCATCAAGCTAAAAACTATATACCTAATCTTACTTGCCATAATAAACCAATTGAGAACATGACTTTAGTTCTTCTACATTAAAACTGGTGTCAAAAAATAAGACCTCTATTTATATTAACTAAACTAAACCTACGATTGTTTTAACAAACTATTCTAATGAAAAAGCTACCCGTTTTTACTCTTGGTATTGAAGAGGAATATCAAATAATCGATCCAGAAACCAGAGATTTAAAGTCCCATTTATCTAAAATAGTTGATGGCGCTAAAAAGATACTTAATGAGCAAGTAAAGTCCGAAATGCATCAATCTGTTGTTGAAGTAGGGACTAATATTTGCCAAAACATTGGTGAGGCTGAAAAAGAAATAAAGTTTTTACGTTCCAAAATTGTTGAGCTCGCAGACAATCAAAATTTGATAGTTGGTGGTGCAGGAACACATCCTTTTGCCAATTGGCAAGACCAGCCAATAACCGATGACCCTCGCTACCACAATATCATCAACGAATTACAAGATGCCGCACGTTCCAATCTCATCTTCGGAATGCATTGTCATGTGGGAATTGAAAACAGAGAAATTGGTTTACAATTAATGAATCAGGCATGTTACTTCTTGCCCCATATATTTGCGCTTTCTACTAATTCTCCTTTCTGGGAAGGAAGGTTAACTGGTTATAAATCCTACCGAACTAAGGTGTTTGATAAATTCCCAAGAACGGGATTACCTGAGTATTTTGAATGTTTGACCTCATATGAAAATTATTTAGAAACCTTGGTAAGAACCAACTGCATTGACAATCCAAAGAAGATATGGTGGGATTTACGTTTACATCCATTTTATGACACCATTGAATTTCGCATATGCGATATGAGTTTGACCGTTCAAGAAACGATGTGCATTGTATCTGTTATTCAAGCAGTGGTTGCTAAATTGTACAGAATGAATCAAAACAATATGAGCTTTAATATTTTTCGATTAGCACTTATAAAAGAAAATAAATTTAGAGCTGCCCGTTACGGAATTGAAGGGCAAATGATTGATTTTGGCTTGGGTAAAGAAGTTGAAACTAAAATGCTGATTTTAGAATTGCTTGACTTTATTGATGATGTAGTCGATGAATTAGGTAGCCGTGAACACATCAACTTTGTACATGAGATTTTAAAAACAGGTACTGGTGCAGCCAAACAAATTGCTGTTTGGGAAGAAACAAAAGATTTAAAAGAAGTAGTTAATTTTATCACAACAGAATTCACGAAAGGGCTGTAAAAAAAATTAAAACTTATCTTTGCATTTCATTTAAATACCACAAAATGAATATGAAAAAAATAATAAGACTAGCCATTCTGGACATGTACGATGGACAATCCAATCAAGGAATGCGCTGTATTATTGATATAGTTACCCGATTTTCACCCATTGTAAATTTTGATATTTTTGATGTAAGACAAAAAGGAGAATTACCAGATATTGAAAAATATGATTTGTATATTTCAACAGGAGGACCTGGAAATCCGTTAGAAGGAAATGGAGATTGGGATGTTAAATATTACCAATTCATTGATGAACTAATGAAATGGAACATTGAAAACCCTGTAAAAAAACATATGTTATTCATTTGTCATTCATTTCAAATGGCTTGTAAACACTTTGGTTTAGCTGAAATAACAAAAAGAAAAGACACCTCGTTTGGTGTCATGACTATACATAAAACTAAAGAAGGACTCTCTGACCCTCTTTATGAAGGTTTAGGTGATCCATTTTATGCGATTGATTCTAGAGATTATCAAG
This sequence comes from Flavobacterium sp. NG2, assembly GCF_034119845.1. NCBI lineage: Bacteria > Pseudomonadati > Bacteroidota > Flavobacteriia > Flavobacteriales > Flavobacteriaceae > Flavobacterium > Flavobacterium sp. NG2. The sequence continues at coordinate 3,122,464 of NZ_CP139420.1, forward strand.
TTGTCCAACCAAAATTGAGTGTTTTTAAGAAAAAAGGAGCCAAAATTATTTCATTAGAAAAAATTAGAGATTATGTTCAATATGAAAGAGCCATAATGGCAGTCCGCTTTACGGATTATTTTGTTGGAACACAATTCCACCCTGAAGCTGACCCAATCAGTTTTATTGCCTCGTTACGTAATCTAGATGCTAAAGAAAAAATTAGAAAACTAAAAGGAAAAAAGAAGTTTAGAAATATGTTAGAGGATTTAGTAGATGATGATAAAATTTACAAAACCAACGAAACACTTATACCTAATTTTCTTCGTTTGGCTATTAATGATTTAATGAAAACTAAAAAATTATTATCCAATTAAAAATAAGTATTAAATATGATTTCTAAATATAGGAAGGCTTTTAATTCGCAGTTTTCTGAAGAAAAATACCAAGCATTAAAAGATGATATTGCCTCAGATTTTGATTATGCCCCTACATTTAGAATTGGAGAAACCCCTTTTTTTATTTCGAAAGAGCTAAAAGAACAATTAATTGAAGGTTGTAATCAAGTTATAGCTCTAATTCAAGATAGAAACTTCAAAAACCTCACAAACAAATCGATAGAACTAAATCACATTGTTCCAAACGAGGACGAACACACTAATTTCATCGCTATTGATTTTGGAATTTGCGAAGAAAATGGAGAAGTTCTGCCAAAATTAATTGAAGTTCAAGGCTTCCCTTCTTTATTCAATTTTCAAAATAATTTGTTTGAAAAATTTAAAAATCATTATCCTTTTTTAAGCGAACTTACACCTTTTGTAAATGATATTTCAAATGATGATTATTTAAAAACACTGGAAGAAGTTATTTGCAATCATCATCCAAAAGAGCATGTTATACTGCTCGAAATTGAACCTGAAAAACAAAACACCAAAATAGATTTTTATTATTGCAAAAAAGACCTTGGAATCAATACAGTCTGTGTAACCGATATTATCAAAATAGGAAATCAACTGTTTTATAAAAATGAAAAAGATGAAACGGTTTTGATAAAACGAATTTACAATAGAGTGATTTTTGACGAATTGGACAAACGTACTGATTTGAAATTAGATTTTAATTTCACCGATGAACTTGATGTTGAATGGGCAGGTCATCCTAATTGGTTTTTTAGAATTAGTAAATTCATTCTTCCTTACCTTAAAGGAAAATATTTTATTGAAACAACCTTATTAAGTGAACTAAAAGAGATTCCTAAAGACTTAGAAAACTACGTCTTGAAGCCTTTGTTTTCTTTCTCAGGCTCAGGAGTTATTTTTCATGTTACAAAAGCAGATATTGAAAATGTGAAAGAAAAAGAACTTTATATTCTGCAAAAAAAAGTGAACTATACCCCTATTATTCAAGCTATCGAAGGAAAAGTAAAAGTCGAAGTACGAATGTTGTGTACCTGGAAAAACGAAGATGCTACACCTACTATTTTGGGTAATCTTACACGATTGAGTCGTGGTGAAATGATTGGTGTCAAATACAATCAAGATAAAGACTGGGTGGGTGGAACTATTGGATTGTTTGAAAGATAGTTTTTGTATTAAATATGCCTGGAGATTTTTGATTTAAGATTTTATGGGGTTACCATCTGAAATTTAAAATCAAAAATCTACATTCAAAAATCTCTTAACTGCCTACTGATATGCGTGAGGGATAGCAGTGGAAATCCTTTTTATTATGGAGGCACATTCAGAAGTAATCCTATTTTTTCCAAGAAATAAAAAAAATGACCAAATTTCAGTTTTAGACTGCACCCAAAAGTTTAGACAAATTTATATTTAATTTTGATAATAATGAGTTCGATATTTTATCGGACTCATTTTGTTTAAATTTGATTTAATTCTCTCGTTGTTGTAATAGATTATATATTTATCGATTTCCTTTTTTAATTGTTCTATTGATTTGAATTTTTGCGTATAAAACATTTCAGACTTTAGTGTTCCAAAGAAATTTTCAATAATAGCATTATCTAAACAATTTCCTTTTCGTGACATACTTTGCACAATACCTTTTTTCTTTAATAAATATTGATACTGCCTCATTTGATATTGCCAACCTTGGTCAGAATGGAGTAGTAAATTTGTATTATTTGGTATTTTCTTAAATGCTTTTTTTAGCATCATAACTACTTGGTTAAAAACTGGTCGTTCAGTAAGTTCATAGCTGATTATTTCTTGGTTAAACAAGTCAATTATAGGTGATAAATACAACTTATTTCCAGAGACATTAAATTCTGTTATATCGGTTGCCCACTTTTGATTTGGAGCTTCTGATTTAAAATTTCTTTGCAATAAGTTTGGAGCTATTTTACCATTTTCCCCTTTATAAGATTTGTATTTTTTTACTCTAACAATACTCTTTAGTCCTAATAGTTTCATCAATTTTAAAACGGTTTTATGATTGATAACGACTCCTTTACTTTGAAGTTCATCAGTTATTCGTCTGTAGCCATAACGCCCTTTATGTCGTTTATAAATGACTTTAATTAACTCTTTAGTTTCTTTATATTTATCAGGTAATCTGCTCTGTTTTTGATGATAATAAAAACTACTGCGCGCCATATTTGTTAGATCTAGAAGTAACTCTAAATCAAATTTATGCCTTAAATCTACTATGGCTTGGAATTTTTCCTGGCTTGAATTAAGGCTTGTAACTTTTTTAGCAATTCATTCTCACAACGAAGTCTTTCGTTTTCTTTTAATAGTTCTTCTTCCCTTGTTAAGGGTTTGTTTGATTTGCTTTTTTTACGATTATTGCTCATAGAAATTGGTCTGCCTCTTTGTTTTGTCTCTAATCCTTTAAGGCCAAAGTTAGCATAATCTTTTTTCCATTTTAAAATTATGGCAATATCTGGGATATTAAATCTTATACCAGTTGCCATCAATGAAAGAGAGTCTTTTTCTATGGTTTTGAGTACTTTTAACTTAAATTCAGCGGAATAACTTTGATTTATTCGCGGTAATAAACCAATTTCACCATAAGCCTTATAAAAACTGACCCACTTACGAATATTGGATCTGTTAATACCTTTTAATCTTGAAACATGATACATTGAGTAATGTTTCTTTAAAACTAATTCTACACATTCTAATTTAAATGCATAATCATATTTAACTTTTCTTTCCATAAAAAATGCCCCAAATAGTGTCTAACTTTTTGGGGCATGTTCAGTTTCAAAATTGGTCATTTTTATTTTTCACGGACTCTGATGTATCAAAAAAGTCTTTTTTAGGTATTGACTAGATGCACGTTCTCCACGGAGGTGTTTTTTGTTTTTTTAGGCTGCTAAAATTTGTTGCTGCTTGAGAATTCTTCTTCCTATTTCCAGGGCATTTCCTGTATGTATTCCGAAGAAGATCCAAAGCATTTCACTTTTTTGGGTTTTGGCTTTTATCTTTTTTAGATTGTAATGTTCTTTCTCTTTTCCAAAACTTCCTTCTAATCGAGTGGAGCGTTCTTTTTTGATTTCTTTAGCTAAGATTTTACGCTGTTCTTCATTTTTGCCAGCTTTTCCTTTTCGCACAAAATCGGTTTGGATGTTGTTTGAAGTGGTGAATGTTCGATTTTTATTGGTGGCATAAATTGCATCAGCACCAAGCATTTTTACTTTAGTTTTGGTTAAGTTTTGAGCGCAAAAAACCGTGCTTTGAAGACGTGTACCTTCATTGAAAGCTCTGTACTGAATATGTTCTATAAAATTAATTCCATCAATTTGGATTTTGTTGACTTTGGCTCCAAATTCAACTTGTTTTACTTCCTTACCTCTTACAATAGGTCTAATATAGCTTTTACTAATACTTATTATTCTATCTGGAACACTTTTGCCTGTTTTAAAAATTTGAGACTGTTGTTGATACACCTTAGCGATTAGAGAACGTTGGTTTTTGTATTTTTTAGTAGCTTCAAAAGAATTTTGATTCTCAATTTTATTGAGTTCAGCGTTAAGTTTGTACAATAATTTCAACAGTCCTCTGGTTACTTTTGTACGGTGTTTTGATTGCTTTTTTCTTTTTTTAGAATATTCATTATAGCGTCTACACCAATCCAAATACTTGGTTCTTGGTAACTTGATTTTTAACATGCCGCATAAGGCTTCCATTTGTTTGTAATTCCATTGTACGCATTCCCATAGTAGTTTTTGATTAGTAGGAAAACGTACTTCACTTTCGTAACAAGTAGCATCTGTAAAAATTTTATCCAAATCACTCATATATGGAATCCAGTTTTTAGCTAATATTTCTTGACTCTTTCGAATATTTAAGCCTTTGGAGAGTTCCATTCTGATTTGGCTCACGATTTTAAAATTAGTCAGGGGTTTGTCTATAGGATTAAAATGTCGCAAAAAAACTGCATAAAAATATTACCGTTCAAAAGTTCGATAAGTTTTTTATCTGAGCAACCGTAGTAATTTTTTAACATCATCAGGGCAATCTTACCCTTGGGACTAAAATAACAATGAGTCCCTTTGTTAGAATCTTTCAATTTGAAGGCTTGACTAAGCTCAGAAAAAGGCATTGAAAGGTATATTTTACCCAAATCCGTTTTTAAAAATTGGGCGTAAAAACTATCAAAATTTTCATTGATAGTAAAAATTGAAAATTTGTATTGAAATTCGCTTAAACGTACTATTTTTGCCATCACACTTTAAAAGAAAACCCCGTTTTTGACTCGTTTTGAGCAATTTCGGGGTTTGTTTCTTCTAAAATAACATCTATTTTACTGAAAAACAACTTTTTGTGTTATTATGAATGTGCCTATGGAGCTTGCGGAATAATAAAAAGATTGAAACGAATAGCCCGACCCGTAGTTTTTACGAAGGGTCACGCCCAAATAACTAACTTACTTTTTCCAAAGTTTTTTAAATAAAATAGGACATATTTTCTCCATCGTTTTTGGTTCGTCAACACTCCAGGTAAAGTTAATTAAGGGATAGTTTTCATCATTGGTTACAAATGTGTCGTAATCAATGTAAGCATATATTTCATGGTTCGTTTTATTCAAAAACGCATTCATAGCAACAAACCAAAAACCTTCAAACTCATAAGTTGTTTGCCCTTCTTTTAGCAGATTCACTAAACTATCTGGATTAGCTACTGCTTTATAAAATGTTTCTTTACCTTGTGAGATTAACCAACATCTGAAATAATCAAAGCTACTCGCATCTGTAGTACCATCATTCATAAGGAAAGCGGCACACCAAAGATTTGATGTGTAGGTATCGTAAAGTAATTTATCGGTTCTTAAACGGAATCCAATGATTTCTTTTGGTGATAATTTTTCAACTTCATTGGCCAAAATAATTTCACGGTCTTCTTGTGGCAGATTGTCTTTTAAGGAATTAGCTATTATTGTCCAATACAAATCTTCATCAAGCATTTCACTAGACTTGGCAAAATGAATCGAGTCGAATTCGACAACCGGAAGGACTTGGGTAGGAACGGCATCAACAGTAGCCTTCGATTCTTTTAGTTTTACAGTACTAGTTTGAGCGATAGTCGAAACAGTAGAGATTAAAAATAATAACGCTATAAGAGTAATTTTTTTCATAAATCAAGACGAATACACGCTTTGTTTATACGTCATATTCTTAGGTAAAATTAGTGAATTTTAATTTGCAATTTTACTATCAAGAATATAAAAATTGTTATCAATTGTAAACTGAATGTTTTCATCAGAGAAAACTTTAGTTTTCCATTTACTATTAGGCTCAATCCAATATGATTGCCCATTGACAAACACCTTTATAGGCATATAAAAATCTGAGACACAATTAACCCAGCGATATTCTATTTTGTTTTTATTGATTTTATATTCGAATGTAGGGACTCTTTTATCTCTTAAATATTGATTAAAAAAAGGAATCAAAGGAAGTCCTGTTGCTTTACAAAAATAATCCTCAATTTGCTTTGAGGTTACGGTTTGATGGTAAAAGGTTGAATTTAGCCCTGTTAAAATCATCCTCCATTTATCATCATTATCTACAATTTGGCGAAGACTATGAAGCATGTTTGCTCCTTTAAAATACATATCTGAAGACCCCTTATCGTTAACATCATAAAGACCTATGATAGGCTTGTCGTTCAAAATATTGATTCTAGTTCCTTTGACATAATCAAAACCAGCTTTTATTCCAAAATAATATTCTACAAAAAGACTTTCGGCATAGCTTGTAAAACTCTCATGAATCCACATATCAGCATTATCTTTATTGGTAATACTATTACCAAACCATTCATGACCAGACTCATGCACGATGATAAAATCAAATTGCAATCCCCAACCTGTTTTACTTAAATCAGTTCCTAAATAACCATTTTTATATCCATTTCCGTATGAAATTGCACTTTGATGTTCCATGCCCAAATAGGGAACTTCGACTAGTTTATAACTATCTTCGTAAAAGGGATAAGGACCAAACCAGTGTTCGAAAGCCTTTAGAACTCTAGGAACCTCTTTGAATTGCTTTGCTGCTTTTTCTAAGTTCGATTTTAAAACATAATACTTGCAGTCTAAATTTCCTTTTTTACCTTGATAAGTTTCAGAAAATGACACATAATCTCCAACCGTAAAATTAACTCCGTAATTATTTATGGGATTTAACAGCTGCCAGTTATAGGTTATAGTGCCGTCATTCAATGGTTTCGTACCAACTAATCTCCCATTAGCAACTCCAACTAATCCAAAAGGAACATTTACTGAAATGTCCATACTCTCAACTTCATCTGCAAGATGGTCTTTATTAGGCCACCAAATACTTGCCCCAATACCTTGACAAGTTGAAGCAATAAATGGTTTACCATTTTTGTCTTTTTTCCAAACTATTCCGCCATCCCAAGGTGGATTGACCGCCGTTTTAGGCTTTCCTTTAAAGAAAATAATTAATTCTTTGACACTTCCTTTTTCTTGTTTGGAAACTAAATTTACAAAGAAAGCATTTCCTTCTCTACTAAATTTAAGTCTTTTTCCTTCTTGAGTTATTTCTGTGATTTGTAACGGCTGCTGCAAATCTATTTGCATTATACTATACTCGTCTACAACCTTGTATATAATCTTATTTGAGCCTGAAATCGAACTATCAGAAGGGTTTATTTTTACATCTAAACAATACTTCTTAACATCCCACCATCCACGTTCTTTAGTTACACTACCTCTTAATTTATCTTGTCGACTAATCTGATTTTGACTGGACGCCAAAGTTGATTGGGCAAAAGAACCATTTGCGAGTAAAAGAATCAAAACATGAAAAACAAAGAAAGTCTTCATGGTAGCATCGTTTTAAAATTAGTGTTTAATGAAACTAAGTTAGTAATTTTAGTTCATCTTTAACTACAACTCTATTTCTTCATAGATGAGCAGATTTTCACTAATTCAGAAGTTTTAATTATTTGAATTAAAAAACAACCATTCAATGGCTTTAGGGAACTCATCACTCCAATAGGTTTCATTATGCTGTCCCTCCTTATTAATACTCAAATTAATTCTCATTTTATCTTTAACAAACTCACTATTAATGAGACGTTCTTTGAATCTCTTTACATGCTCTAGTGTGTTGTCACTTTCTTCACCACCAGCATACAGGTATATTTTTGTGCCATCTGTATTTGCAACATCTACATCAATTTTTAATTGTGGTACTACCCAAAGTGAAGGTGAAAAAATCATTAACTTCCCAAAAATCTCCGGATTTCGCAAACCACTAAAAATACTAATTAATCCTCCCATCGAACTTCCTCCGATACCTGTGTTTGTTCTATCGGTTTTGGTTCTGAAGTTTTTATCTACATAAGGTTTTAATGTTTCGGTCAAAAACTTGATGTATTTTTTTCCTTGACCTTTTCCTAGAATCGTTTTCCCTACATTATATTCTTTAATTCGATCCTCTTCGGCATGTTCTACAGCAACAATAATGATTTTACCAATTTTATATTCGGACATTACGGCTAGTTTTTTGTCGATTTCCCAGTTACCATATTTAGAATTTTCATGAAATAAATTTTGGGCATCTTGTAGATACAGTACGGGATAATGTTCTTCAGTAGCATCATAATCATGAGGCAGCAAAGCCCAAACTTTTCTAGTAGTATTAAGCTGTGGGATTTCGAATTCATCCGAAAGCAAAACGACTTGTGGTAAAAAATTAGGTTTAAAAGGCAACCAGTTTTTTCTCCATTTCGGAACAAATTCATTTTGAACTCCAGATTTTAAATTGGTGGTGCGATTAGGAGTAATCTCTTCATCTACTCCAATTTCAACTGCACTCCAATCTCCTTTAGTGAATTTATACAAAAGTGTTTCTGGTAATTCAAATCCTTCAGGAAAACTATATTGATATTTATTATCGCCTACTTTTTTCATAACAAAATTAGGGTCTTGGGTTGCCCAATTATTGAAATTACCCGCTAAATAAATAGGCCTCAGATCAACTTCATCAGTTGTTAAAATGATATTTAAGGTAGTATTGTGTATTATTTTATTTGAATTAAATTCAATTGTGGTATTATCAGAATTCATTATTCGTATTATTTACTTGTAAATTTTAATTATCGTAAATATAACTTTTTAGATTCTAAAAAGAAAAACCCAATAGTTAAAATTAGAACTATTGGGTTAACCTCTTGTTTCTTACAAATGTGTTATGCTTATTTTTGACGACTTTTTAAAACATCAATAACGTCGTTTAATTTATATCCTTTTGCTTGTAATAAAATCAAATAGTGAAACAATAAATCAGCACTTTCACTTAGGAACAAATCATCATTGGCATCTTTCGCTTCAATAACAACTTCAACCGCTTCCTCACCTACTTTTTGAGCAATTTTATTGATTCCCAATTTGAATAAAGAAGCGACATAGCTTTTTTCAGATTCTGCATTTTCTCTTCTTGTTTGGATTGTATCCTCTAATTTAGAAATAAAACCATAAGAAGCATTGTTAGGTGTTTGCCAGCAGGTATCAGCACCTGTATGACAAGTTGGTCCTACAGGTTTTGCCTGAATCAATAAAGTATCACCATCGCAATCGTTTTTAATGTCCACCAAATTCAAAAAGTTTCCACTTTCTTCACCTTTTGTCCAAAGACGTTGTTTTGAACGGCTGTAAAAAGTTACTTTTCCAGTTTCAACAGTTTTTTGATAAGCTTCAGCATTCATATAGCCTAGCATCAATACATTTTTAGTTTCACTATCTTGAATAATCGCCGGAATTAATCCATGTGCGCTTTTTGAAAAATCTATGTTCATTTTATTAGTATTAAGTAGCGAGAATTAAGTACTAAGTCTTAAATTCTTACTTCAATATTATTGTTTTTTAATTCTTTTTTCAAAGTTTTAATTTCGATTTCCTTGAAATGAAAAACACTTGCTGCCAAAGCGGCGTCTGCTTTTCCATCGATAAATGTATCGGCAAAATGCTGGATATTCCCTGCTCCTCCCGAAGCAATAATTGGAATATTCACTAAGCTTGACAATTTAGCCAAAGCCTCATTTGCAAATCCATTTTTAGTTCCGTCGTGATTCATTGATGTAAACAAGATTTCCCCTGCTCCTCTTCGCTCCACTTCTTGTGCCCAATCAAATAACTTGATATCAGTAGGTACTTTTCCGCCTACCAAATGCACCATCCATTCGCCATCAATTTGTTTGGCATCAATAGCTACGACCACACATTGGCTTCCAAATTTCTGTGCCAAATCATTAATCAACTGCGGATTTTTTACCGCCGAAGAATTAATAGAAACCTTATCTGCTCCGTTTTGCAACAAGACTTCCACATCTTCCACAGCCGAAATTCCACCTCCTACAGTAAACGGAATATTAATCGTAGCCGCTACTTTCCGAACCAAATCCACTAAGGTTCTTCTTCTTTCCTCAGTCGCTGAGATATCTAAAAACACCAATTCATCCGCACCTTCATCGGAATAGATTTTGGCCAATTCTACTGGGTCACCTGCATCTCGTAAATCTACGAAATTTACGCCTTTAACAGTTCTTCCGTTTTTGATATCCAAACAAGGAATAATTCTTTTTGTTAACATTACTGTTTGTTTTTTTAATCTATTATATGCTACAAAAGTAAATACATATTTAATCTAAAATGCATTACAATTTGTTAGGTAAAGATGCACTGTAGTTCATCTCTGGATAACATCTTCACTAACAATGTACTAAAGTAAAGATGCACTGCAGTGCATCTCTACAGATCAACGTTTCTGCTAACCATTATCCTATTATGTAGTTCTCCAATTGTTTCAACGAAATCCTTCCTTCATAAATCGCTTTCCCGATTATCGTCCCTTCGCAACCTATTTCAGCTAATTTTGGTAATTCATCAAAAGTTGAAATTCCACCCGAAGCGATTAATTTTAATCCTTTGGCTTGACTCAATATTTTAGAATACAAATCAAAACTTGGCCCTTCTAACATTCCGTCTTTAGCAATATCGGTACAAATTACGTATTCTATTCCTTTTGACTGATAGTTTTGAATAAAAGGTACTAAATCTTCGTTTGATTCTTCCAACCAACCTGAAACCGCTACTTTTTCGTTATTGGCATCAGCACCTAAAATAATTTTATCGGCTCCAAATTTCGCAATCCACTGTTCAAAAATAGCACGGTTTTTCACTGCTATACTTCCACCTGTGATTTGGTTTGCACCACTTTCAAAAGCAATTTTCAAATCGGAATCCGCTTTTAAACCACCACCAAAATCAATTTTCAAACTAGTTTGAGTTGCAATTTGTTCCAATATTTTATGGTTTACAATCTTACTTGACTTCGCTCCATCTAAATCTACTAAATGCAAATATTCGATTCCATGTGCTTCGAATTCTTTGGCTACTTCCAATGGGTTTTCGTTGTAAATAATTTTAGTATTGTAATCTCCTTTGGATAAACGCACGCATTTTCCGTCGATGATGTCTATGGCTGGTATGATTCTCATGATAAAATTAGTAGTTAGAAGTTAGTAGTAAAAAGTTTTTCAAGATTTGCTCGCCTACATCACCACTTTTTTCAGGGTGAAATTGCGTTCCAAAGAAATTTTTATTTTCCAAAGCCGATGAATATTCCACTTCATAATCAGTGGTAGCAATCGTTTCTTTGCAAAGTGGCGCATAAAAACTGTGTACTAAATACATGTATTCATTTTCAGCAATATCTTTAAATAAACCAGATTTTAGATTGTAAATCGTGTTCCAACCCATTTGCGGCACTTTTACTTTTGGAGTGTATTTCAACACATCCACATCAAAAATTCCTAAACCATCAGTGTTTCCTTCTTGAGTGTGTTTACACATTAATTGCATACCTAAGCAAATTCCTAAAACAGGTTGAGTTAATGTTGGAATCAAAGCATCAAGTCCGCTTTCTTTCAGCATTTTCATGGCGTAACTCGCCTCTCCCACTCCTGGAAAAATCACTTTGTCGGCCGCTTTGATTTCGGCTGGATCATTACTCAAAACAGCATGAAAACCTAATCTTTCGATGGCAAACATTATGCTCTGAATGTTTCCTGCTCCGTAATTTATGATAACTATTTTCATTGTTTTTTGTTTCAATAAAGTGTTTTTAACACCTTGTATAATATCCTTTTTTAATCTATCTGAAAATTAATAATAATATGATTCTTTATGTATTTTAAAAACACATCATAATCATTTAAAAAAACTTTTATATCAATAGTGTAAAAACCAGGACTATTTTTCAAATCATTATGTTCAAGATAATAAGCAAATGCAACTGGATATTCAGCACCTCTGTATGCATTTATTTGAGAATTTATAAATGAATGTTTATAAGCATTATGTACATTATTTAATGTGTCAAATAAATTAATATATCTATCAAACAAACCTCCTAATGGCTTTTTATCCTTTTTATGTTCATAAATTAAATTTCCAATTGAACTAATTTTAATTTTTGGAGGAAATTTATTTTCAGCTTTAAAATAAGTTAATATAAATATCATCGAAATTAACTCATCTGTAGTTTTCTTTAGAAAATAAAAAATCTCTTCAATTATCATTAATTCTTTATATCCTTCACTAAGTGAACCTTCTGCAAATCCATATATTTCAATCTTTTTTTTTGTTATTATAAAATCATTATATAATTCAATAATTTTATTATTTACACAATCAATTCTAACTATAATTTGATGAATACTTAAAGTTAAATTACCAAAATTGGAATCATCGGGTAATTTAATAAAATGTGATTTATTAAAATTTGAATTATGTTTTTTAAAAGCTTCAAGAATTGGATAATTTTCTAGATTCATTTTATAATTTTTTTTATAACATTATGAAAACTAAACATCCGAGAAAATTTAATTTTACAACATCCCTTTTGTTGAAGGCAAAATCATTTTTTCCGTATCACGTTTTACCGCTACTTTTATTGCTTTCGCAAAAGCTTTAAAGATAGCTTCAATTTTGTGATGTTCGTTATCGCCTTCTGCTTTGATGTTGATATTGGCTTTCGCACCATCTGAAAATGATTTGAAAAAGTGGAAAAACATCTCTGTTGGCATCTTTCCTACCATTTCACGTTTGAATTCGGTTTCCCAAATCAACCAGTTTCTCCCACCAAAATCAATCGCTACTTGTGCCAAGCAATCGTCCATTGGTAAACAGAAACCGTAACGCTCAATTCCTAACTTATTTCCGAGTGCTTTAGCATAAACCTCTCCCAAAGCAATTGCAGTGTCTTCAATCGTATGGTGTTCGTCCACTTCCAAATCGCCTTTCACTTTGATATCCAAGTCCATTTGGCCATGACGCGAAATTTGGTCTAACATATGGTCAAAAAAGGCAATTCCAGTATCGATATTGCTTTTTCCAGTTCCGTCAAGGTTCAATTTGATGTAAATATCTGTTTCGTGTGTTTTTCTGGTAATTGAAGCCGTGCGTTCTTCTAATTTCAAGAACTCATAGATTTGTTTCCAATCGGTAGATTGTAACGCGATTGTAGCATCCAATTCTTCTCTTTTAGCACTGATTTCGTCGCTTCCAGCACCATCGGTCGTGTTCATAAAGATGGCTTTCGCACCTAAATTCTTAGCTAATTCCACATCAGTCAAACGATCTCCTAATACAAAAGAGTTCGCCAAATCGTAGTTTGGATTATCTAAATATTTAGTCAACATCCCAGTTCTAGGTTTACGTGTAGGCGCATTTTCCTCAGGAAACGAACGGTCGATAAAAATATCGTCAAACAAAACTCCTTCGTTTTGGAACGCTCTCAAAATGAAATTTTGTGTAGGCCAAAAAGTATCTTCTGGAAAAGAATCAGTTCCTAATCCATCTTGATTAGTCACCATTGCTAGTTCATAATCCAATTCGGTAGCGATTTTAGCCAAATATTGAAACGCTTTTGGATAAAACTCTAATTTTTCCAAGCTGTCTAATTGATATCCTTCTGGTTCCAAAACAATCGTTCCATCACGATCGATAAAAAGTACTTTTTTCATTATGCATGTTTTTTTAATTATACCCGACAGGTTTTTGAAACCTGTCGGGTATTAAAATTTAAGACTGTAAAGCCTCCATCAACTTCTTATTCTCTTCCTCCGTTCCAATGGTAAAACGCAAACAGTTTTCACATAAAGGTTGCGTAGTTCTGTTACGAATCACGATTCCTTTAGCAATCAATTCATCATAACGTTTATTGGCATCATCTACTTTTGCTAAGATAAAATTAGCCTCAGAAGGATAAATTTTCTCTACAAAAGATACTTCATTTAATACTTCAAGTAAAGATTCTCTTTGTGCTATAATAGAAGTGATTTCGTTATCAATTTTAGATTGATCTTTCAATCGTTCTAAAGCTCTTTGTTGCGTTAGTTCGTTAACGTTATACGGTGGTTTGATTTTATTCAAAACCGCAATTACATCAGCCGAAGCATAACAAATCCCCAAACGAATTCCTGCCAAACCATAGGCTTTAGAAAGCGTTTGTGTGATGATTAAATTAGGGTATTGGTCTAGTTTAGCTAACCAACTCGCTTTGTCTGAAAAATCAATGTAGGCTTCATCAATCACCACAAAACAATTGAATTTTTCTAAAATAGTCGTTACACTTTCTTCGGTAAACGAATTCCCGGTTGGGTTGTTTGGCGAACACAAAAAAATGATTTTCGTATTCGGTGTAACCGCTTCTAAAATAGCTTCTACTCGTGGTTGAAAACTTTCAGAAAGTACGATTTCTTTGTGTTCTACATTATTGATATTAGCCAAAACACCATACATTCCATAAGTTGGTGGCAAACTGATAACATTGTCTTCTTTAGGCTCACAAAACGCTCTGAACAATAAATCCAATACTTCATCACTTCCGTTACCTAGCAGAATTTGATTGGTATTCAAACCTTTATTTTGCGCCAAGACTACTTTCACAGAAGTTTGCTGTGGATCAGGATAACGATTGACTCCATTTTGAAACGGATTTTCATTGGCATCCAAAAACACCATCTGAGCCGTATCAAAATCCTCAAACTCATCACGCGCTGAAGAATAAGGCTTTAACACCTTAACATTCGCACGAACTAAATTATTTATATCGAAATTATTTTTCATTTTCAATCGCTTTTAAACGTAATGTAACTGCATTTTTGTGTGCCTGTAAGCCTTCGGCTTCTGCCATGATTTCTATTGCTTTCCCAATGTTTTGAATTCCCTTTTCAGAGATTTTTTGGAAGGTCATTGATTTCATAAAACTATCTAAGTTCACACCGCTATAGTTCTTCGCATAACCATTCGTTGGCAAGGTGTGATTGGTTCCTGAGGCATAATCTCCAGCACTTTCGGGCGTATAGTTTCCTATAAAAACCGAACCAGCATTTTGGATTCCATCCACATAAAAATCATTGTCAGCCGTACACACAATAAAGTGTTCTGGTCCATATTCATTGATTAAGTCTAAAGCAATCGCATCGTTTTCGACAAAAATCAATTTCGAATTCGCAATCGCTTTTTCAGCAATCGCTTTTCTTGGTAACACTTCTAATTGCGCTTGAATTTCGCTTTCCACAGCATCCATCATCACTTTAGAAGTCGAAACTAAAATCACTTGACTATCCGTTCCGTGTTCCGCTTGACTTAACAAATCCGAAGCTACAAAAGCAGGAACAGCCGTATCATCAGCCACTACCAATAACTCCGATGGTCCAGCAGGCATATCAATCGCCACTCCAAATTGCGTTGCTAATTGTTTCGCTACCGTTACATATTGATTTCCAGGTCCGAAAATTTTATAGACTTTTGGAATCGCTTGTGTACCAAATGTCATTCCGGCAATCGCTTGGATTCCACCTACTTTGATGATTTTAGTCACCCCACACAAATTGGCAGCATATAAAATCGCAGGATTGATATTTCCGTTTTTATCAGGAGGTGAACACAATACAATTTCGCTGCAACCCGCTATTTTAGCAGGAACAGCCAACATTAATACTGTCGAAAACAAAGGCGCTGTTCCACCAGGAATGTACAAACCTACTTTTTGAATTGGTCTTTTTTCTTGCCAGCACTGCACCCCTTCGGCAGTTTCTACAGAAATACGTGTTGTTTTTTGGGCTTGGTGAAAGCTTTCTACATTGGCTTTTGCCAAAGCAATTGCTTCTTTCAAATCATTCGGCAAACTTGCAACTGCTGTTTCAATTTCAGCAGTCGTTACTTCGATGTTCTCAAAACTCACACCGTCAAATTGCGTGGTATATTTGGCTACAGCCAAATCTCCGTCTTTTTGAACAGCAGCAAAAATTTCTTTTACTGTTCCTTCGATATCGTTAACCGTTTTCGTTGGCCTTTCTAAAATAGATGTCCAAGAGTCGGGTGTTGGATTGTATATCTTGTTCATTTTGTATTGAGTTAAATAAATTCCAATTTTTTAAATGCCACATTCCAAGTTATGAAGATTGGAATTTGGAATTTTAAAATTGAACTTTTAAAATTTAAAGTACCATTTTCTCAATTGGGCAAACCAAAATTCCTTCAGCACCTGCTTCTTTCAATTGATCGATTACTTCCCAGAAAGTATCTTTATCAATTACGGTGTGCACACTACTCCAACCTTCTTGTGCTAATGGCATAACTGTAGCACTTTTCAATACTGGAAGAATATTACTTACTGCTTCAATTTTATCGTTAGGTACATTCATCAAAATGTACTTTGATTTACGTGCTCTTAAAACTGATTCGATTCTGAATTTTAGTGTATCAATGATTTTTTGAGATTCTGGAGAAACTTTTGGAGAAACCGCTAAAACAGCTTCACTTTTGAAAATTACTTCTACTTCTTTCAAATTATTTTTAAACAAGGTACTTCCACTTGAAACGATATCTACGATTGCATCAGCAAGACCAATATTGGGAGCAATTTCAACTGAACCCGAAATTTGGTGAATATCAACCGTTACTCCTTTTGAATTACAAAAATCAATAACAGTATTTGGATAAGAAGTTGCAACACGCAAACCATCCAAATCTTGAATTGAATTGTATTTAAAAGCTTTAGGCACTGCAATCGAAACTTTGCATTTAGAAAAACCTAATTTTTGAATTACTTCAATATTCTTTCCTTTTTCAACCAATAAATTATCACCAACAATAGCGATATCTACTACTCCATCAATCAAATATTGAGGAATATCGGAGTTTCTTAAATACAAAACTTCCAATGGAAAATTGGATGCTTCAGCCTTTAACTGATCAATACCATTGTTGATAGAAATCCCTGCATCTTTAAGGATTTGAATACTATCTTCGTTTAATCTACCTGATTTTTGAATTGCAATTTTTAAAGTACTCATTGTTTTGTTTTTTTATATTTTATGGAATGTGCCTGAGTACAAAGGACTTAACACACAATGAAAAACCCGTTTGATGTACTCAAACGGGTTTATTAATATGATGATTTACATGCATACCATTAACACATCGCTTGAGAGCAATTGTGAGAATGATGATGATGTACTTGATTTGATAACATATTTTGTAAAATTGAACTATCTTTTATTTTCGATTGCAAATATACTTTTTATTTTAAATACAAGCAATTTTTATTTCATTTTAAAATAAAAAAAGGTTGCCATAAATTCACGAATCATTACAGTTAAAACAATTCAGGAACACAGATTGAAGAAATTAGATAAATCTACACTGATTTTAACTTCAACTGAAGGACGAGTCGCTTCTTAAATACTCTTTCTTTTCTTAAATGGTTAAAAACCGAAAAACTCAAATGACTTATATATTTAAAAACAACCAAACCTAAAATTAATCTCAATCTGGAGTTTCAACAGGAATTAACTCCACTGTATTTTCTCTAATTTCTGTATGTCTTACTTCTCCTCCTGAAGTTCCTGTTTTCAAAGCAAATATCAATCCGATTGCAGCAATTACTAAGATGATTACCGAAACTAGCCTAGCTTTTGCATGTGTTTTTACATTCAAATAGAAACCATAAATTGACAACGCACCTAAAGCGTAAAGAATTAATGCCAATTTTTCAGCGTATTCTTCATGTTCATGAATAATATGATGTCCAATATTTGGCATGTCTTCAACCAATTCTTCTGCACCTTCTCCTGTTGCCATACTAAAAAAGGCGAAGATAGCTGCTACTACAAACAAAGAATAAGCCGTGTTTTTAATACCGTTATTTCTGAAAATCAATCCCGAGATTAAAATTCCGAAACCAAATATCAATCCTAAAATAGGAAAATGATTTACCATCAAGTGTAAATGTGCGTCGTTCATAGTAAGTATTTTATTTATAAATTTTCTTCAAAAATAGATTTTCTCGTTTGAATTCCCAAAAAAATATCAATCTATAAGATAATATTAACTACATCATTTAGTTTTTTCTACTTTTACAAAAAAAATAACAATATGTCTTTTTTAAAAAAATTAGCCCCTTTTTATTCGCTTACACTTTTTTACATCTCAGTAAGTATTGTTTTGAGAATAATTCTTCTTTTTCACCCAATCACACAATCTTCTTTTTCTTTCATTGACACCTTGTCTATTTTTTCAATTGGCTTGATATCAGACATCTTAGTTTTTATTCTAGCGAGTGGATTTTTATGGTTATACCTCATATTTATATCTAACTCAAAGTATTTAAAACCTTATGGTTATATTCATTTTGGAATACTAATAGCACTATTGTTATATATTTTTTCAGGAAAATCAATTTTAACAGAATACGGCGGTGCCTTACCCGAAATAGGATTGGCTTTTGTTGGAATTAAAACATTCCTTTTTGGGTTGTTACTTTTTTTGCCTACAAAACGAGACAAAATCAGGTATTGGTTATTTGCTTTTGTAATGTTCTTATATGTTGTATTAATTCTTCAAAATGCTATTAGCGAGTACTTTTTCTGGAATGAATTTGGAGTGAAATATAATTTTATTGCTGTAAATTATTTAGTTTACACTAATGAGGTGATTGGTAATATAATGGAATCATATCCTGTAGTTCCCATTTTTGGAACTTTATTTATTGTTGCAGGAACTATCACTTTTTTCATTATTAAAAAATCAAAAATTTATATTGAAAAGATCCCTTCTGTTTTTGAAAAAATACAATTGTCTGTGGTTTATTTTTCGTTGTTCGGACTTGCCTTATGGGCTGTTCCTAAATTGGCTACGGCCGAAAACTCTCCAAATGTATTTACCAATGAATTACAAGCCAATGGTATTTACCGTTTTTATTTAGCTTTTATGAATAGTGAATTAGACTATTTTAAGTTCTACAAAACAGTACCTAAACAAGAAGCATACGCTTTATTAAATAATCAAATACATAATTTAAAACCGTTTTCTTCTACAAGAACGATACATTCTGACAGTGTAGAAATTCACAAAAATGTAGTATTAATTACGATTGAGAGTTATAGTGCTGATTTTATGAAAATGTATGGTAACGAACAGAACATTACTCCTTTCTTAGATAGTTTAGCAACCAAAAGTTTGTTGTTTACCAATTTATACGCATCAGGAAACAGAACCGTTCGTGGTTTAGAAGCAGTAACTTTATGCTTACCTCCTACTGCAGGTGAAAGTGTTGTAAAACGTGAAGACAACAAAAATAAGTTCACAACAGGAAGTGTCTTTCATCAAAAAGGATATCAAGTTAAATATCTTTACGGAGGAGATGCTTTTTTCGATAATATGGAAGATTTCTTTTCTGGAAACGGCTATGATATTGTAGATAAAAAAACATTTGCACCTGAAGAAATTACATTTTCAAATGTTTGGGGTGTTTGTGATGAAGATATGGTCAATAAAGCCATCCAAACAATGAATGCCGAAGCACAAACAGGAAAACCATTCTTTAATCATTGGATGACCGTAAGTAACCACCGTCCGTTTACCTATCCTAATGGGAAAATTGATATTCCTGGGGATGCAAAATCAAGAGAAGGCGGGGTAAAATACACGGATTACGCACTAAATAAATTCTTTACAAAAGCTCAAAAACAACCTTGGTTTAAGAATACCGTTTTTGTAATTATTTCCGACCATTGTGCATCGAGTGCTGGAAAAACGGAACTACCAGTTGATAAATACCATATTCCTGCTATGATATATGCTCCAGGATTTGTAGAACCCAAACATTACACACAATTAATGTCCCAAATTGACATTATGCCTACTTTATTTGGATTATTGAACTTCAATTACCAATCTAAATTTTTCGGGCAAGATGTAATGAAACCAAATTACAAACCAAGAGCATTAATTGCTACTTACCAAGACTTAGGTTTGTTAAAAGACAATGTATTGACTATTATTTCACCTAAACAACAAGTAAAGCAATTTGCATTAGAATTAAAGCCAAAAGAAGGTGTTGCAAGCGATTGTCAAATTTACTATAACCAAAAGCCATTGGCAACTCTAAGAAAGGAATTGGTAACCGAAACCATTGCTTACTATCAAACGGCATCTGATATTTTGAAGAGAAAAGGGTACAATAAATAAGCTTCTAACCTTTTTAATAAACATTTAAAACCTACTCTGTTATTTACGCTGAGTAGGTTTTTTTATTCCTATCTACTTCACAAATCAATCTTAAAGAACTATATTGCATTGTTCTAAAAGTTTTAATTATGAATTTTTTAAAAAAGTATAACAACAAAACTAAAGCTGCCTTTGTTCTACTTATTGCCATGCTTATCATCCTGTTGAGCAATTTCAATACCCTACAAAATTCAAAAAAGACCAATGAAAATATCAATGCCATTTATAATGACCGATTAGTTGTTGCTACTTATATTTTTCAATATACCAATGAATTCCATACTGTTAAAGCAATTGCCAAAGAGACAGAACTCAGTAATAGTCAAAAAAAAGAACTAATTAACACCTCTATAAAACAGATTCAAAATATTGATCTTTTATATTTAAAAACAGTTCTAACTCCAAAGGAAAAAAATCACTTTTATTCTTTGCTACGAACATGCACTGACATAAAACATGAATCGGATCAATCCAATTGGTTTCAAGTAAATATACAAACAGAAAGCGCATTGTTTATCTTAGAGAAATTGTCTCAAATCCAAATTAAAGAAGGTAAATCAAAATTAGCTCACTCTAATAAACTGTATGCGGGTAATACTTTATTGGGGGAACTCGAAATCGGATTATTAGTCATTTTAAGTGGACTAGCTTTATATTTGTTAATCGTTAAAAAGAAAAAAATAAATATTAAAATTCCTGAATCTCCTGGTATGAACTAAGTAAGACTAGTATAATACCTTTTAGATTCTATCACTAAACCATTTTATAATATGTCCCATTTTGACAATACATCAAATTTACCAATATATAAAAAAGCAAAATTAATCTATCAATTAGTTGAGAGTTTGCTCGCTTCTCTTCCAGAAGATGATGATTTTATACAGGACACCAAACATTTTATGCGTGAAGACGCCATGATGCTATCTGCCAAAATAGCAGGAGCCGAAGGTGGAGATTTGTATAGTATTAGGATGCAAAATGCAGCAATAATTCGAGAACATGCCATGCATTTGTATACTCAAGTAGGGAGTTTAAGAATGCATAAAAATTATAAAGAGCTTGAATACATCAAACTAGTCCGTGAAGAGCTAGATGTATTTCGAACTTTATTTATTGAATGGGTAGAAAGTTTTGACACTACTAATCATATTTGGGATGAATGGGGCTTATTCAACCCTCCCGGTGCTATTCCTCCTACCGAAAATGAATGGGATATTGATTCTGATTTTGATATAAATGATTTTTTTGAGGATGATGAGGAATAATTATCTAGTTTAAAATTTTACTTTTGTATGCAATAAATCACCTCCCAAAAAAAGACAATGAATCAGGATAAATTTATTTTCTGTCTCGAAGCTGTTCCTGATACAGAAATAATCGACACTACAGAGGTATTCAAAAATCTAGAATTACTTGCGTTTGAACAAGGAATAGCGTCTATCTATAAAAATTGTGATACTATTGAAGGTTTTGAAGAAAGTTTAAGTACTTTACTTTATGACGATCATAATTTTACAGATTATGAAATCATTTACCTAGTTATTTCTGGAGAAGCAAACAATATTTGCATTAATAATTACTTCTATAGTTTTGAAGAAATTGCCGAACTTTTTGAGGGAAAACTAAAAGGTAAAATTGTTCATTTTGCTAATAAAAAACCATTAGACTTAGACGAAGAAGAAGCACAATATTTTTTGGACGTTACTGGAGCAAAAGCTGTTTCAGGTTATGGATTGGCATCTTTTCAATTTTCTAGTGACAATCTTGACAAAGCATTCTTTAGCTTATTTCAAGATGAAACCGATGTCAAGGTTATTGTGGAAGATTTATTCAAAAAACATTATGCACTTTGTAAGCTACTCGATTTTCGATTATATTATTAATAAATAATGAGGCACTTAATTAAAAAATCAAATGCCCCTTTATAAAAATAATTTGGTAGCTATTAAACTTTCAATACCAAACTATATACCTGATTGGCTATTTCTAGTTCTTCGTTTGTTGGAATTACTAAAATTTTCGTTTTAGAATCGTTGGTATTTATTTCTCTAATTTCTTTTGAACGCATTTCGTTTTTATTTACATCCAATTGAATTCCAAAATATTCCATATCTGTACAAACTGATTTTCGAATATAAGACGAATTCTCCCCAATTCCTGCAGTGAAAATTATTGCATCTAATCCGTTTAAAGCAGCAACATAAGAACCAATATATTTCTTAATTCGATAGACATTCATATCTAATGCTAACTGGCATGATTTATCCCCTTTTGAAGCTGCTTCTTCAATATCTCTTAAATCACTAAAACCTGTAAGTCCGAGCATCCCACTTTGTTTGAGCAACATATCATTAACCTCATTGGGACTATAACCTAAAGTATTAATCATATAAAAAATAACCGATTGGTCTATATCGCCACTACGTGTTCCCATAATCAAACCACTTGAGGGAGCAAACCCCATAGTATGGTCGATACTTTTTCCATCTTTGATAGCTGTCATACTACAACCATTACCCAAGTGAATGGCTATTATTTTTGAATGTTGGTCCAAATACCGAATAGCCTGCTCTGAAACATATTTATGACTAGTTCCATGAAAGCCATATAACCTGATTTTATTTTCCTCTAATAACTTATTCGGAATGGCATATTTATAGGCCACAACTGGAATGGTTTGATGAAAAGCGGTGTCGAAAACTGCTACTTGTTTTGCCGTTGAAAATATTTCTTCAGACACTTCAATCCCTACATAATGTGACGGATTATGCAAAGGAGCCAATTCAAATAACTCTTTTATACGTTCTTTAACTTCTGATGTGATTTCTACTGTTTCAGAAAAGAAAGCGCCTCCATGTACGACACGATGACCTACCGCATCAATTTCAGATTTGCTTTTGATTACTCCTACATTTTTATCCAATAATAATTGAGCAATTTTTTCCAATCCTACTTTGTGATCAGCAATGGGCAAAACTTCATCAATCGTATTTTTTTCTGTTTTATAACTAAAATTAGATGTCTCTAATCCTATTCTATCAATCATTCCAGAACAAACAACTGTCCTTTCTGGCATGGTGATTAATTGGTATTTGATAGATGAACTCCCTGAATTGATTATGACTATTTTCATTTATATTTTATTTACAGCAAAGGCGCTAAGTCGCAAAGATTATTTTTCTTAAAACTAGTCGCAAATTGCATTGAACTATTTACTCTTCTCTTATAACTCCCTATCTACAATCCCTGCGCCTGAATGGCTGTAATCACAACCGTATTAATTATATCATCAACGGTACAACCACGACTTAAATCATTTACGGGCTTATTTAATCCTTGTAACATTGGACCAATTGCTAAGGCTCCTGTTTCTCTCTGAACAGCTTTGTAGGTATTGTTTCCAGTATTCAAATCAGGAAAAATCAAAACACTTGCTTGACCCGCAACTTCAGATTCAGGCATTTTACTTTTTCCAACAATCTTATCAACTGCAGCATCATATTGAATAGGGCCTTCAATTTTTAAATCTGGTCGTTTTTGACGGACAATTTCTGTTGCCTTACGAACTTTATCCACCTCGTCTCCTTTACCTGATGAACCTGATGAATACGAAAGCATAGCAACTTTCGGTTCGATCCCAAATGCTAAACTAGTATCTGCAGATGAAATAGCAATTTCTGCTAATTGTTCAGCTGTAGGATTTGGATTTATAGCGCAGTCACCAAAGATAGAAACTCGATCTTCAAGGCACATAAAAAATACAGAAGAAACGACCGAAGAATTAGGTTTAGTTTTGATAAATTGTAAAGCGGGTAAAATAGTATGTTGCGTTGTATGAGCTGCTCCTGAAACCATTCCGTCAGCATGACCTTTGTATACCATCATTGTTCCAAAGTATGATACGTCTTCCATCAAATCTTTGGCCATACGCTCTGTGACATTTTTTGCTTTTCTTAACTCATAATAGGTGTTTACATAATCTTCATAATATGGAGATTCTATGGGGTTGATGATTTCGATTTTTGAAAAATCAAAAGCAATTCCCAGTTCATTGACTTTGTTTTCAATTTGTTTTTTATTTCCAATAATTGAAATATCAACAACATCTATTGCCAACAACCTTGATGCTGCAATTATAATACGTTCATCAGTCCCTTCAGGTAACACAATATGTTTTCGATGCATTTTGGCACGTTTAACCAAATTATATTGAAACATTTTAGGTGTCATACCTTCAACCTCGAAGGCGCTTAATTTGTTTGCCAAAGAATCAATATCAACAAACTTTTCAAACGTTGCTATTGATGTTTCAATCTTCTGACTGTTATCCGCATATATTTTAGATTTTATATTTCCTATTTCGTTAGTAATCATATAAGTACCTTTGTCAACCGAAATAATTGGTACAACTGTAGTTAATCCTTCAATTAATTTCAAAATACTGTCTTCTGGCAAAATACCGCCTGTCAATATAATTCCTGAAACTGATGGATAATTAACG
Source organism: Flavobacterium sp. NG2 (assembly GCF_034119845.1). Lineage (NCBI taxonomy): Bacteria > Pseudomonadati > Bacteroidota > Flavobacteriia > Flavobacteriales > Flavobacteriaceae > Flavobacterium > Flavobacterium sp. NG2. The sequence goes on from NZ_CP139420.1 coordinate 3,147,017, forward strand.
GATTCATTAGCCTGTAAAGCGCCAAGAATAATATCAGCTCTATCACCAGGAGTGATAACTAACGAATGCTCCTTTAGGTGTAACAAATAGTTACGCAACTGCATAGCTCCTACACTAAAATTCCCTACTTCGTTATTTAAATATTCATTACCAAATACTACTTTAGCATCCAAAACCTCAATTATTTCTTTTATAGTTGGATTTTTTAAACTTGGAATCAATGGTATAGCATTAACCAACACACTCTCGGGAAGACTGGCTTTTAAACCATTAATTGCTAATGCTAAATTTTCAAACTGGACTTTATTACCTATTACAGCTAATATATCTACATCTTTTACTTTGAAAGTATCATAGGTCAAATACAAACTATCAACAAATTCATCCAGAGTTTTCCCTACACCAGAGCTAACAATCACAGCTGGAATCCCTAGATTTTTAGCAATAAGAACGTTCATATCCAATTCGATAACAGTCCCTTCACCACTGAAGCTAGTTCCTTCTACTAATACGAAATCATATTGTTCTTCAAGCCTTTTGAATTTTTCAATAATCAAATCGAGTACTTCTCCTATTTGTCCTCTGTTTTTCTTCTTTATTAGTTTACTTTTCGTGATAGCAAAGGCATCTTGAAAATCAATATCTAGGTTAAAATACGAAATAACCGTTTCAATATGGTTATCCATCTTTCCCTCTTCGAAATCCTCTATAATAGGTCTAAAGTAACCCACTTTTGCAGTCTTTCCTATCAGCATACTCATTAAACCTAGTGTAACAATTGACTTACCACTATTAGGTTCACTTGTTGCTATGTATATGGCTTTATTCATTATTTATATTATTTTATTCATCTTTTTGGAATTCCTAATCTTTACTTTTTGAATCAACTTAAATAAGTTAATAATGTTTATTTTGATGTTACAAAATACATATATTAGGGCAAATTATTTTCTGAGAATTAGTAAAATTTGTGGTAAAAATGGAGTTTAGACTTTATCTCTAAATCTATCTTAAAACCATTTTCTTTTTTTAAAATACAGCACCATCAAAATTCCTATTAGTAACATTATTGCCATGACGGTATAATAACCGTTTTCATATTTTAACTCAGGCATATTTTCAAAATTCATCCCATAAACACCAACAATAAATGTCAATGGAATAAATATTGCCGATATCACTGTCAATGTTTTCATTATTTCATTCATCTTATGACCTTGTGACGAAAAAAAGAAATTGGAAGCACTTTCTAAAGTCCCCATATCTGATTCAATTTGCTCTAAAAGTTCCAAACTTTTTTGATACAGTTTAGAAAAATAGATATAAGTCTCGGATTCTATTATTTTAAAATTATCATCTTCTTTTAAACTTTTTATTGCTAATAATGAATCTCTCAAGGGGATAATGGATCTTTTTAAGAAATTAAAATTTTCCCTATGTTTTTCAATCTTAATCAAGATTTCAGGCTTGGAACTTGTTTTTGAAAGCACAATTAATTTTTCGACCTTATCTTCCTCATTCTCTATTGTAATATAAAAGTTTTCCATAATAGCATCCAACAATAAACAAAGTAAATAATCTACTTTTTTAGAGCGAACAACCCCCGTATGTGTTCGTATTCGCTCTCTAATATGGGTAAAAAAATCACTTCTTTTTTCTTGAAATGAAATCAAAATTCCTTCTTTGATTAAAAAGCTAATTTGCTCAACGTTAATATTTTCAGAATCCTCGGTTGGAAGTAAAGACTTAATATTAAAAAATAAAATATTGGAATACTGCTCTACTTTTGTTCTTCGGGTCGTATTTAAAATATCCGAAAGTATAAATTGGTCTATCATAAAAAATGAACCAATTTTTTCAATCAATTCAATGTTATTTAAACCATGAAGATTAAGCCATTTATTCTTAGAGTTTTCAATTTCATTAAAATTTTCAATTGAATATTCACGATCTTCTTTAACCATTGTATCATCATAAATAAACAACTGCATTTGAGATTCAAATTGCTTATGCCTACCTGTATATTCTAATGGGTTTGACTGCGTTCTTCTTACTTTTCGAAATTTTATTTTTCTCATTACAAATGAATTTTACAATAATATTACAAAAAAAGACTCAAAAAAAAACGCTTCTTACCATTAAGATAATCAAATATGAAAAATGTTTTTTTTAGAACACTCAGTTCATCAAATTTACTATTGTTTATAGTATTGATTAATGATAAAAATCATGTTTTGTTTAGACTTATAAAAGTGTTTGAAGTAAAAACAGCTTAATGTAATTTAATTGAAATAATTACACATTTAGAGGTTCAGAATCCTTATAAATTAATTGATTGATGGTTTTAAATAAGACATAAGATTCAAAAGGCTTTACAATTATATCATTCATACCTGCAGACAGTGCTTCTTCTATAACTTCTTCTTTATTAAAAGCGGTAAGTGCAATTATAGGAGTTACTATTCCCATAGATCGAATTATTTTTGAAGCTTCAAAACCATTCATTTCAGGCATATTTATATCCATTAAAACAACATCAAAAGAAGCGTTTTCTAATCTTTTAATGGCTTCTTTACCTGAATTCACAACAATGCATTTATAGTTTCTTTTTTCAATAATTTTTTGAGTAACCATACAGTTTATGATATTATCATCAACAATCAAAACGGTAAAAACTTGACCTGATGACAAATCAACTTCCATATTATTGATGATTTCATTTGTCTTTTTTAAATCAGAATCAAATGCAATTGTAAATGTAAAAGTAGAGCCTTCACCTAATTTACTATCAATTGTAATAGTACTACCAAATAGTTCTAGTAATTTCTTTACAATAGGCAAACCTAATCCAGTACCTTGGTAATCAATTTCTTTCCTACCTACTTGAGTGAATTTATCAAATATTTTATTTTGATCTTCCTTATCAATACCGACACCTGTGTCTTTAATTTTGAATTCAATATAATATTTAATGCCTTCTGTTTTTATTAATTTTGCAAAAACAGTAACTGTACCATCCTTTGTAAACTTTAAAGCATTACTAATCAAATTGATTAGTATTTGTGAAAAACGTAACTTATCTCCAATCAAAAATTCAGGAATTTCATCATCCAATTTAATTTCAATAGTATTGTTGTGATTTTTTCCAATAAATGATAGTGAATTAACTATCATTTCAATTTCGTCTGAAATATTGAACGTTAAATCTTCTAGAACAATTCGATTTTCTTCAATTTTATTGATTTGTAAAACATCATTTATCAACGACAATAAATACCTTGCCGAAAATTTCAAGGAATTCAGATGAGGGCTGTTTTCTAATTCCTTATGTTCTTCCAACAGCATATTTGTTATGCCTACAACTCCATATAAAGGAGTTCGCAGTTCATGACTAATAGTAGATACAAATTGAGATTTCAACATAGAAGCTTCTATTGCTTTCTCTTTAGCGACAATTAGCTCAGCATTTGCAAGGGTTAAATCCAAGTTCACTTTTTTCTTAAATAGATAATTTTTATACAAAGTGTACATTTGCAACAATAATACACAAAGAACAATTATAAAAAGTACTACAATTACTTTAGATTTTTTTAAATTTTGATATTGCAAACTGTTTTCGGCTGTAATAGTGCCTACTTTTCTTTTATACTCATCTAATTCAATATTAATACCAACTAATTTTGCTCTTTTGATATTCTGTGAATTATTAATTTCTTTTATTAATTGATTGTACTTGACTAAATACAAATAGGCTTTCTTAAAATCTTCTATTTTGAATAAGTGATTCGAATATTCCAAATATGAAGTTGCCAAATCTACTCCGTTATTAGTCTTTTGACCAATTTCAATAGCTTTCAAAAAGTATAAATCAGCTTTAGAATAATCTTTAATGTGCCCCTGATACATGCCATTTAGCATATTCAAAATAACTAAATCAGATTCGTGCCCATACTTTAAACTGTATTTATTGACAAAATCCAAATAGGGTTTCCCTTTTTCAAACTGATTAATATCAAAATAAGCCCAAGCTATATTTGATTTAGTATACACAATTTTAGTGGTGTCTTTACTTTTTTCATTAAATAATAAAGACTGATTTAAAAATGGAATTCCAACTTTATGATTCTTTTTTTCAAAACAATAAATGTTTCCCAAATTATTGTTTATCCAATTTTTGACAGTATCATTCTCGGCCAAATTAGCAAATTCCAATCCTTTCTTATAATATAAAATGGCTTTATCAAATTCCGACAATTCTTCATAATTAGCTCCAATAGTATTGTACGATTTGGCTATTAGATAATTATCTTTTAAGGCTAATGCATAATGCAACGCTAATCGGGAAGTAGCAAACGATTTTTCAAAATTAGATTCATGAAGTAAGTTTGAGGCTTCATTCGCTAATTTTAGAATATCTTTTCTGGATGGTATACCTTCTATAGTATCATTGACACTGCAATAAGCAGACCAGGAGAAAAAAACACAAATTAAAGTTCTTAGTTGAAACATAAATCACTGCTATTCATCAAATATACATTAAAAATGATTTCGTTCCTTATTTAATATAAAAATCAACTTTTTATATGATTTATTTTACCAACAGATTTAGCCACGATGGTCGCAACAGTAGCATCACTCGTAATATTCACTACCGTTCTACACATATCAAGCGGTCTGTCAATAGCAAAGATAAGTGCTAATCCTGCCTCTGGAATTCCGGCTTGCCCAAGTACAATTACAAGCATCACCATGCCTGCACTTGGTACAGCTGCCGAACCTATCGAAGCTAAAGTTGCAGTTACTACAATCATCAACTGCGTATGCATATCCAAAGGATAAGGCAACATTGCTTGTGCAATAAAAATGGCAGCTACCGCTTGATACAAACTTGTTCCATCCATATTTACAGTTGCCCCCAAAGGCAAAACAAAACTTGCAACTTCCTCATCAACACCTAAATTCTCGGTAACACATTCCATTGTTACAGGCAAAGTAGCTGCACTAGAACTTGTTGAAAAAGCTAATAATTGAGCGGGTGCAATCGCTTTAAAAAATGTAATAGGATTTATTTTTGCAAAAATCATCAATATAGTCGGATATAAAATAAACACCATTAACATTAATCCTATCAAGACGGTAAGTCCATAAATCCCTAAAGCCCCTAATGTTGAAAAATCAGGGATTTCGACCATTAATGCTGCAATCAAAGCAAAAACTCCATAAGGAGAAAACAACATTATAATATCAATAATTTTTAGAATCACATCATTCATACCTTTGAAAAAATCAACAACAGGTTTGGCTTTTTCTTCTTCGATTAAAATCAATCCAATTCCGATTAGAATAACAAAAAAGATTACCTGAAGCATACTCCCATTATCAGATAAAGCATAAAAAAAATTATCTGGAACGATATCAACAATTGGCTGTAAAGGTCCGTTGTTTTTTGTCTCATCTGCTAATTCAATTTTTTGGGAAGCATCAGCCGAGAAGTTTTCAATTAGACTTTTTCGTGAATCATCATTAATATAGCTCCCTGGTTTTATCACATTAGCCAAGACTAATCCCAAACATACTGCAATAACAGTGGTACACAAATAAAATACGACTGTTCTTCCTCCTAGTTTAGATAACTTTGAAATATCCTTTAAATCAGCCAGTCCTACTATCAAAGAAACAACGATTAAAGGAACAGCAATCATTTTTAGTAAATTGATAAAAATAGTTCCAAAAGGTTTTATCCAATCGACGACAATTCCTTTTTGTTCTAAATTTTTCATCATCAAACCAAAAAGCAATCCTAGAATCATACCGATTAAGATTTTCCAATGCAAAGCCATTTTTTTTATCATTCTGATTACTATTTAAATTTGATATAAAAGAAAAAGGTGCGCATAATTTTCTAAAAAACTAGTGCTACACCTTTCAAAAATAAGCTATAAACGTTTTTAAACCAAGTCTAAATTATTTATATGTTTTATTGATTAAATAAAAATCGGCTAAAACTATCGCTGCCATTGCTTCAACAATAGGCACTGCACGAGGAACGACACAAGGATCATGACGTCCTTTTCCTGTCATTTCAGTGATATTTCCTTTATTATCTAATGATTCTTGTTTTTTCATAATAGTTGCCACTGGCTTAAAAGCAACTCTGAAATAGATATCCATTCCGTTGCTAATTCCCCCTTGGATTCCTCCTGAAAGATTCGTTTTTGTTGTTCCATCTGGATTATACAAATCATTGTGTTCGCTTCCTTTCATTTTAGAACCACAAAAACCACTTCCAAATTCAAAACCTTTTACTGCATTGATAGAAAGCATTGCTTTTCCTAATTCGGCATGTAATTTATCAAAAACAGGTTCTCCTAATCCAATTGGCACATTTTGTATCACACAAGTTACAGTACCACCAACAGTATCTCCTTCTTTGCGGATTTCACGAATGTATTCTTCCATTTGAGCAGCTAAAGCTTCATCAGGACAACGTACAGGATTACTTTCGATTTTAGAAAAATCCAAATCTTGGTATGGCTTTTCTAAATAGATTGGCCCTACTGAAGAAACATAAGCATTGATTTTAATCTCAGGTAACATTTGTTTTGCAACAGCACCTGCTACTACTCTACTAGCAGTTTCACGAGCTGAACTTCTTCCACCACCACGGTAGTCTCTAGCTCCATATTTTTGATCATAAACATAGTCAGCATGACTTGGTCTATAATTATCTTTAATATGTGAATAATCGTCTGATTTTTGATTGGTATTTGGAATGATGAATCCAATAGGTGTTCCTGTTGTTTTACCTTCAAAAATACCTGATAGGAACTGAACATCGTCTGGTTCTTTTCTTTGGGTTACAATTGCTGATTGACCTGGTTTTCTTCTTGACATTTCAAGTTGAATAGCGTCAAAATCTAAAGTTATTCCTGATGGACATCCATCTATAATTCCGCCTAAGGCTTCTCCGTGTGATTCTCCAAATGTTGTTAATCTAAATAGTGTGCCGTAGCTATTTCCTGCCATTATAATTAGTTTTGAACAAAAGTACTATTTTAGTTTTAAATTTTTAAGTTTAAGTTTTAAAAAAACAACAGGAAAATATTGATATTGAGTTAATATTAGAATCTTTTTCTTAACCTTAATTTTCATTTTGACAGAAGCTAATTTATTTAATTTGCTGAAAATCAAATTTAGATTACATTGAAAAAAAGAAAGGTCGAATTAGTTGTGATTTCGGATACACATCTTGGAACTTATGGAAGTCACGCCAAAGAACTATTTAAATATTTATCTTCGATAAAACCCGATACCTTAGTATTAAATGGAGACATTATTGATATTTGGCAATTTAGAAAATCCTATTTCCCAAAGTCACATTTGAAGGTGCTTCAAAAAATTATGTCTCTAGCATCAAAAGGAACAAAGGTTTACTATATAACTGGAAATCATGACGAGATGCTACGTAAATTTAGCGACTTCGAAATGGGAAACTTCTCATTAGTAGACAAGTTAGTTTTGGAATTAGATGATAAAAAAGCATGGATTTTTCATGGGGATGTTTTTGATGCTTCTGTAAACCATGCCAAATGGATTGCAAAACTTGGAGGTATCGGATACGATTACCTAATATTAGTGAACCGTTTTGTAAATTGGTGCCTTAGCAAAATGAAACAGGAACCTTATTCTTTTTCAAAAAAAATAAAGGCCAGTGTCAAAAAAGCTGTTAAACATATTTCAGATTTTGAACTCACAGCTGCTGAACTAGCTATTGAAAATAAATATGATTACGTTATATGTGGCCATATTCATGAACCTAAAATGGTTCAAAAAATCACTAAAAACGGGACTACTTTATATCTTAATTCTGGAGACTGGGTCGAAAATTTAACCGCTTTAGAGTACAATAAGAAAAAATGGAAGTTAAGACGATTTCAAGATCATTGCTATTCAGACATTGGAAATGAGGAAGATAACGAAGAAGTCTTAAATCATAAGTTAATCGCTTCAATTCTTTTTTCCAAATAATTAACCTACATATAATATTGATAATAAATTATTTACAAGTCAACTATGTGAATTCTATAATTTATTACTAATATTATATAAATTTAATGTTAACTTTAGCTGTAACTTTGTTTAAAACAATTTGAAAAATTATGAAAAAACTTATTTTATCAGCTTTTATGCTAATGGGATTAGCATTCAGCAGTCAAGCTCAAGAAATTTCTAAAAACGCTTTAGGATTACGTTTTGGGGATAGTGGTGGTTTTGGAGGAGAACTTTCTTACCAAAGAGGTCTGTCTAGTAACAATAGACTAGAATTAGACTTAGGGTGGAGAAATCGTAACAATTACAATAACTATGGATACGATGACAAGGCTATAAAACTAACTGGTATTTACCAATGGGTATGGAACATTGATGGAGGATTTAATTGGTATGCAGGTGTTGGTGGAGGATTAGGTAGTTATAGCTACGATCACAAAGATGTACACTATAATGATACCTTTGTTTTTGCTGCTGGTGATATCGGTATTGAGTACAACTTTGATATCCCATTGTTAATTTCATTAGACTTCAGACCTGAATTTGGAGGAAGTGGATATTATAAAAATAATTATGGCTCTGATGTTGCGTTATCGTTGAGATACCAATTCTAATACCTTATAAAAGATAACAAAAATGCCGCTTTGATTGCGGCATTTTTTATTTTATACGAATTCCTTTTTTGGAATTTATTTTAACAACACAGTATGGATAAGTAATACTTTGTGTAACCATAGCGCCAGTTTCGGGTTTTACTTCCTTTACTCTGACATGAATTGAGTCAGCAACTTGTTCTACACTTTCAACACCAATAGAATACCCTCCAGTAGGTTTCTCGCCCATATTCAAAATAAGGAAATTTGATTTCTGCACATCTAATGTGCTTATTTTCTTTTTCAAAAATTCGTCATTTTGCAACATTTTAATTTCATTTGGCTCCGTCAGAATTTCATAGAACTGAATATTTGCGCCACCATCTGATTGCTGAGTTAACACTTCAAACAAAGGAGGAATAACTCCCTTCTTGGTTGACGATGCACCACAAGAAGCTAGAACCAAACTTAGCACTATATACTTTATATTTTTCAATTGTTATAAAATTTTAAGAGGATGACTTACTTTTTTTAGCATATTTTTCTAATGCTTTCTCGTATATACTCACATATAGTGGCAATATGTTTTTTATATCAAATTTCTTGGCTACTTCAAGCGCATTTTTTTTGAAATTCGAAAGAACTACTTCGTCAGATAGAATTTTTATTGCATTCTCTGCCATTTCATCAATATTTCCAACATCACTCAAATAACCAGAAACACCATCAAAATTTACTTCAGGTAATCCTCCAGAATTACTGGAAATCACAGGCACACTCCAAGCCATTGCCTCTAATGCTGCTAATCCAAAACTTTCTGTTGATGAAGGCAATAAGAATAAATCCGAATAACTCAAAATTTTATCTATTTCGTTACTATTCCCAAAAAAGATAACTTTATCTAAAATGCCCAATTCTTGACATAAAATTTCAGCCTTTTCCTTTTCGGGACCATCTCCTACCATCATCAGTTTTGCTGGGATTTTTTGCTGAATTTTATAAAAAATAGTAATAATATCAGGAATACGTTTTACTTTTCTGAAATTACTAATATGAGTAATTATTTTCTCATCCTTATTTGCCATTACTGAACGACGACATGGAATATGAGGATCTTGCGTATTTTTATCTAATTCGATAAAATTAGGAATTACATGAATGTCTTTCTTAATATTTAATAAACGATAAGTGTCTTCTTTTAAACTTTGAGATACCGAAGTAACTACATCAGATTTATTAATACTAAAACTTACAGCTGGCTTATAAAAGGGGTGGTTTCCAACTAGTGTAATATCAGTACCATGTAAGGTTGTTACCATTGGAATATGAATTCCTTCATCTTTTAGCATTTGTCTTGCCATATAACCTGCATAGGCATGTGGAATAGCATAGTGAACATGTAATATTTCAATTTTATACAACTTTACCATATCTACTAATTTGCTAGATAAAGCTAATTCATAGGGCTGGTAATGAAACAATGGATATTCGGGTACGTTTACTTCATGGTAGTGTACATTAGAATTCAATAGCGCCAAACGTACTGGCTGACTGTAGGTTATAAAATGAATTTCGTGTCCCATACGAGCTAATTCTAATCCTAACTCAGTAGCTACCACTCCACTCCCACCAAAAGTAGGATAACAAACTATTGCAATTTTCATCTAATGTATTTTATATAAAGCGAAATTACTCAAAATAGCTCCACAAAAGAGTTAAAATAAGTTAAAACTAAAGAGATATTAGTTTTGTTTCGTTGTAAAAATTAGTGAGTGATTGTAATTAAACAAAATTATTTGGCATATAATCACTTAAAAACTTGACCACAGATTACATAGATTAAAAGGATTTTGAAAAACTTAAATAAACTAAAACTCATCCAAAGCACACAGCTTAAATACAAATCTATTATTTATATGTTTCAAAAAAAACCCGATTGAAAAATTACAATTTTCTCAATCAGGCTTCTATAAAATCTTAGTATCTACTTAGTGTTGGTTGTGTAAACTATGTTTAAAAGAATCGGCTGTGCCAGCTATCAATTGCTTCAACTTCCCAAGATTCATTGAATTCTTGAACATTATTAATTAGGTTGTTAAAGACAATTGTGTTTTCAGTAACAGATTTATCTTTGACCATTTTCTTAAAATCTAATAATGGTTTGTGAGCAATATGTTCTCCTTGCTTAAAGGTAACATTCATCTTGTCTAACAAATCTACATTATATTTTTTTTCTAATTTTTGAATAAATACAACTGAAGCATCAATAGAACAACCAGTTGCCGCCTGAACCTCTTGGTTCACAGCTAAAATAATAAAACGATTGTATTTTAATTGGTATGAGGCTTCTAAACTTGTTCCGTGTGCAGCCCAACCTTCTAAGAATAATTTTAAATCCGTTTCAATTTCTGAAATTTCGGCATCCGAAAACTTTCTGTTGGATTGGTAAATCCAAATTCTGGATTCATTGGGTAAATTTTCAAATGGTACGTACATTTTTTTGTTTTTTTGTTTCAAGTTTAAAGTTTCAAGTTTTAGATATTCGATAAACGAACTTGAAATCTTACTTTATAATTTATAATAATTTACAAATCCTGAGCATTGGCAATTAATTCGGCAATGTCTAATACTTTGACATCTCCTTCTTTTTCTTTGTTTTTGATTCCGTCCGTCATCATGGTGTTGCAAAATGGACAACCAGTGGCGATAATTTCAGGCTTAGTTTCAAGAGCATCTTCGGTTCTTAGAATGTTTACTTCTTTGTTACCTGGTTCAGCATCTTTGAACATTTGTGCTCCACCTGCACCACAACACAATCCATTAGCACGAGAGCGTTTCATCTCTACCAACTCTGAATCAAGTTTTTGAATTAAATCTCTAGGCGCTTCATATACTTTGTTTGCTCTACCTAAATAACAAGGGTCGTGGAATGTTATTTTTTTTCCTTTGAATTGCCCGCCTTCAATTGTTAAACGACCATCGTCTAATAATGATTTCAAAAACTCGGTATGGTGAACTACTTCGTATTGTCCTCCTAGTTCTGGATATTCATTCTTTAAAGTATTAAAACAATGTGGACAAGCGGTAACGATTTTTTTTGCTTCATAAGCATTCAACAGCTCGATATTCATCATGGCTTGCATTTGAAACAAAAATTCATTCCCAGCTCTTTTGGCAGGATCACCAGTACAACTTTCTTCGGCACCTAAAACGGCAAAAGGTACATTAGCGCGATTTAAAATACGTACAAATGCTTTTGTTATTTTCTTGGCTCTATCATCAAAACTTCCTGCGCAACCTACCCAAAATAGTACTTCGGGTTGTTTCCCTTGAGCAAGCATTTCAGCCATTGTTGGCACTATTAAATTTTCTGACATTATATTTTGTTTAATCGGTTAATCGGTTAAACGTTTAACCGATTAACCGATTAAACATTTAAACTTTTCAACTATATTTCGTTTTTCCAGTTCAATCTATCTTGCTGGCTGTATGGCCATGGTGCACCGTTGTTTTCTACATTCGTCATCATAGCATTAATAGGCATAGGAGCAGCACTTTGTTCCATTACTAAATAACGACGCATATCCATAATTATAGAAAGGGGACTGATGTTTACTGGACATTCTTCAACACAAGCGTTACAAGAAGTACAGGCCCATAATTCTTCTGGAGTGATGTAATCGTTAAGTAAAGTTTTATTATCAGGTATGAAAATCCCTTTATTAGCATCGATGTTTTTACCAACTTCTTCTAGACGGTCTCTAGTATCCATCATTATCTTACGAGGTGATAACTTCTTGCCTGTCAGATTTGCTGGACAGGATGAAGTACAACGACCACACTCAGTACAGGTATATGCATTTAGTAGTTGAACCCAATTCAAATCTTGTACATCACTAGCACCAAACTTAGCAGGAACCTCTCCTTCTGCTGGTGCAGGAGCAGCAAACGGATCAGCGTTAGGATCCATCATTAGTTTTACCTCATTGGTAACTGCCTCTAAATTATTGAATTGTCCTAACGGATTCAAATCAGCAAAATAGGTATTTGGGAAAGCTAATAAAATATGAAGGTGCTTTGAAAAATACAGATAATTCAAAAAAATCAAGATACCTGTGATATGCAACCACCATGCTGTTCTTTCAACAAGATGAAGTGTCGATTCTGAAAAACCTGAAAATAATGGTGTGATAAATTGAGAAATTACATTCCCTGAACTATTCATTTGGAAATGAATATCAGTCGCGTTCATTAATAAGAAAAGAGTCATTAAGACCATTTCGAAATAAAGAATGTAATTGGCATCATTTTTTGGGAAACCTTTTAAATCTGGATTAATGAAACGTTGTAATCTTATTATATTACGACGAATCCAAAATACGATTACTGCCACTAAAACTAATACTGCGAGAATTTCAAAAGAACCTATCAAACAACCGTAGGCAGTTCCAAGAGATTCAAAAATACGATGTGTCCCAAATAATCCATCAATAATTATTTCAAGTAACTCGATGTTGATAATAATAAAACCTACATAAACGATAATATGCAAAATACCCGCAATAGGACGTTTGACCATTTTAGATTGCCCTAATGCAATCATCGCCATATTTTTCCAACGAGCCGAAGCATTGTCAGTACGGTCAATATCAATACCTAGATTAATGTTTCGGATTAGTTTTTTAACGTTAGTATAAAAATAACCGAAACCTACAATCAGTAATACTGCAAATAATATGTTATCTAAATAGTTCATAACTATTTGTTTTTATTAATAGAAAGAGAATCTACAACTGGAGCTTTATATGGTTTGTTCTTTTTACCAAAAAGCGATACATTAATATATCTTGTTGGATATAATCGAACATCTTGTAATAACAATTCTAATTCTTTAGAACTCTTAGAAAAGTTGGTATATAAAGCATCATCTTTCAATAGTTTCCCCATTGATCCTTTACCAGCTTCTAAACCAGTCATAATGCCATTAACCTTTACCATGGTACTGTTCAATGTTCTAATAGTTTTCCCCAGATTAGCTTTGTTTATTGAATCAGAAATTTTAGAGAAATTAGTAGAAATTTTATTAAAGTTAGTTACTACGCCTTTAATTTGTGTTTTATTTTCATCTAAAATAGTATTGACATTTGCAGATGCTTTATGGAATTCTTCCATTGTTTTGCTCATTTCAGACAAAGATTTTTTCAGATCTTCTTGTGCTTTTTTATCTAAAACGTTATTAACATTGGTAATAAGTAAATCAGCATTAGCCATTAACTTTTCGATTTTTTCTTGCAAAGGAACTAGTTGATCACCTAGTTTTTGAGTCAAGCCAACTCTTACGTTACCGCTTATATGGTCACCAGAAACTGCCAACACCTTATCTTCAAAATTAGGCTCGATTGCGATTTGCTTTCCTCCGATAAAACCAGGCTCATAAATTATTGCCGCACTTGATTTTGAGATAGGGAAATCTGTTTTAATCTGAAGTTCGACTAATAATTTCCCAGTAGATTCATTGATTTTTATTCCGTTTAGTTTTCCAATAACCAAACCATTAAGTGTTACTGGTGCCGAAGGTGCAAGCCCTTCTACATTTTCATACTCAACATAAAAGGTTTTGTAATTTGTAAAAAGATCTCTTCCTTTTAAAAAACTGTATCCCCAAATAAATAACAATATCGACGCAATTACTAAAATTGCTGTTTTAATTTCTCTTGATAGTTTCAAAATGATTGAATTTATTACAAATTTAATATAAAATAGTTTAGAACGGTTGCTTATTTGATAGCATCTTGTACACTGACTTTCTTCCCTCCTACAAATGCGGTGATAAATGCAAATTCATAACCTTTTGATTTTGCCTCATCTAAAAGCTTTTTTGCTTCGTTATAATCTGCTGTTTCTCCATACATATAACGATACAAATCATTTTCATAATTAACCGAAATTCGATCAAGTCCTTTAAAATTTTTAGGAACCAAAGCTATTTTTTTACTTATCGCTGTGATTTGTACTTTAAAAACAGTGTCATTATTACCCTGTGACGTTACTGAAGATGTTTTTGTGGTATCAGCAGTCGTTTTAACTGGTGTTGAAGTGTCTTTGGCAACTGGTTTTTCAGCTACTTTTGGAGTCGTTTTTGCCGGTTCGTAACTTTCAGTACCATTCCCAAAATATTCATTTTTATACCTAATGATTGCATTGGTAATCGCTCTCGCAATTTCTCTTTGCCCCTCTTCTGAATCTAATATTTTACCTTCAACAGGATTTGAAATAAACCCAGTTTCAATTAAAACTCTAGGCATATAGGCTTTATGCAACACCATAAATGGCGCTTGCTTTACCCCTCCTCCTCTAATCTTTTTTCCAATCTTTTCAAATTCATTTTCGATCTTACTGGCCAAAGAAATACTGTTTTCTAAATATTCCTCTTGCATTAATTTCATTCCAATCATCGTTTCTGGAGAATTGGGGTCAAAACCTTCGTATTTTCTTTTGTAATCTTTTTCTAAAGTAATAACTGCATTTTCCTTCTTTGCTGCCTCTAAATTAGAAGCAATCTTATTCATACCCATCACATAAGTTTCAGTACCATCAGCAGAAGTATTTTTACTGGCATTACAATGAATAGAAACGAATACACTTGCATTAGCTCTATTGGCAATATTTGCTCTTTCAACCAAATCTATAAATACATCTGTTTTTCGTGTATACGTCACTTCAACTTTTGGATACGCTTCAAGCATTTCTCCGACTTTAAGTACAATAGCTAAAGCAATGTTTTTTTCAACATGACCACTATAAACAGCACCAAAATCATGATCACCATGTCCAGCATCTAATGTTACTTTAAATATATTGGATTGACTATAAGAAGAGAATGAAGATATAATTACAAGAAAAGTAAAAATCACTTTAATTTTATTCAAAGTATACATAAATTATAAAGTTAATTTAATTAAAAAGCTATCGCTATAATTTGTTCAATTGATTATTTTTGGCAAAAAATAATATGTAAGTTTGTCACATCAAATAACAAGCCATAATTTTTTACAAAAATAGTATTTAAACCTTTGCAGACAAACTTATTTAATATCGTTTTATTATCGTTCATTCTAAGTCTTGGATATAATAATTTATATTCACAGGATTTGCGCAAAAAGTCAACTTCTATCCCCGCCAAAACGCAAATAGACAACTCCTTAGAAGTTTCTCAAAAAAAGAACATAGATACTAAAAAACCTATCGATAGCCTTAAAAAAGTAGATAGTATAAAAACTAAAAAGCCTTTTCTTGATGGAAAAGTAAAGTATAAGGCTGCTCAATATGCTAAAATAGACCAAAAGAAAAAGCATATCACTTTATATGATCAAGCCGAACTTTACTACCAAGATGTTGAATTAAAATCGGGAATCATTGTACTAGATTATGAAAAAAATGAAGTTTACGCAGGAAGAATTAAAGATTCTACTGGTAAATATACCCAATATCCTAATTTCAAACAAGGAACTAATGTTGTAGAACCAGACTCAATTAGGTTTAATTTCAAAACCAAAAAAGCATTAATTTGGAATTCTAGAACTGACCAAGGAGAGTTTAAAGTCAAAGCTTCTATAACAAAAAAAGAAAATGATTCTGTTTATTTTTTAAAAGGTGCCCGATTTACAACTTCTACAAATGTGGACAAACCTGAATATTATTTTCAAACAAATAAAGTAAAATTTATCCCTGGAAAAAAAGTAATTACAGGCTTAACTAATATGGTCATTGCTGATGTTCCCACACCTATCGCTCTACCGTTTGCCTATTTCCCAATGAGTAAAGAAACGAGTGTATCTGGAATTATCTTACCCAGTTATAATGATTCAAATACAAGAGGTTTTTCATTACAAAATGGAGGATACTATTTTGCACTAACAGATAATTATGACTTAACAGCTATTGGAGATTATTATACCAATGGAAGTTATGGATTACGTTTTGAATCGTCCTACGCTAAACGATACCGTTTTAGAGGGAATATGAATTTTAGATATGAAAACTTAATTACCAGCGAGAGAGGTTATCCAGACTATTCAAAACAGAAAATCTACAATATTCAATGGTCGCACTCTAGAGATTCAAAAGCGAATCCTAATGCTAGCTTTTCTGCTTCTGTCAATTTAGGAAGTAGTAAATATTTCAATCAATCGATAAATCAATCTAATATTGGTTCCCGATTAAATAATACACTAAGCTCATCTGTTTCCTATTCCAAAACATTCAATTCGGTTCCTCAAGTTAGAATGTCGCTAACGGCAACCCATTCTCAAAACACCCAAACCGAAACCATAGATATGACCCTTCCTACACTTCAATTAAGTGTAGACCGTATTTACCCATTCTCAAAAGAAAATGATAGTAAAAAAGGATTTATCAAAAACATCAACTTACAGTATAACTTAAACGGAAGAAATAGTATTACAACAACCGATTCGTTGTTTTTCAAACCACAAATGTTTGATGATGCTAAATTGGGAGTTCAACATAGTATTCCAATTAGTACTAACTTTAAGTTGTTTAAATATTTCAGTGCATCAACATCTGCTAATTACGAAGAGGTTTGGACTGCAAAAACACTAAATAGAAGCTATGATGTTGACCAAAGTGCCGTTGTAGATGTAACCAAAAATGGATTTGACGCTTACCGTACGTACAATTTTTCTTCAAGTTTAGGAACAACTATTTATGGTACTTTTAATTTTGGTGAAGACAAAAAAATTAAATCTATAAGACACGTTATGCGTCCATCGTTATCGTATAGCTATACTCCTAGTTTTGAAAAATACTACGACACTTATGCTACTGATGCTAGTGGAACAATGACCAAACAATACTCACGATTTGAAAACAGCATCTATGGAGCCCCTGGTTTAACTAACTCTAGTAATTTAGGAATTAGTATTAGCAATACATTTGAAGCTAAAGTAACCGATAGAGACAGTACTAAAACGGAGCCTAAAAAAATAATGCTGCTTAACAACTTCAATTTATCAACAAGCTATAATTTGAATGCTGACGGAGAAACTAATCTTGCATGGTCACCTGTTAGGGTAAGTGGTGGTACTCAGCTATTCAAAGATAAAATGAATGTCAATTTTGGAGCGACATTAGATCCTTATGCCATTGACAATTCAGGAAACAGAATTAACACCTTTAATATTGACAATGGAGGAAGTTTATTTCGTATGACAAGTGCTAATATGACTCTGAATTACTCGATTTCTAGTACCGATAAGGAAGACAGAAATAAAGCTAAAGACTCACAGACTACTCGTAACGGTGGACGTGAAGATGATTTGTTTGGAACCAGTAATGATTTTGGAAATAACCGAAGAAGCTCTTTTGACGGAAGTGAAGAAAAAGGGGACGACGTAGTATCTGAATTTTTCCATTCTAAATTGCCATGGGATATTACTTTTGCTTACTCATTGACTTATGGGAATAATAACCGTGAAAAATCAATTACGGCTAACTCGATTATGATTTCAGCCAATACAGATTTAACTCCAAAATGGAAAGTTGGAGTTTCTACTGGATACGATTTTGTACAAAAGGGTGTAACCTACACACAATTGCGTCTTGAAAGAGATTTATTGAGTTGGAGAATGAGTGTGAACTGGACTCCATTTGGAACAAATGCTAACTGGAACTTTTTTATCGGAATCAAATCAGGTGTTCTTAGCGACATTAAATGGGATAAAAACAGCACGACAACAAGGTAAAGGAAGTTAATTTATTTCTAGAATAAATTTAAAATTGTAAATTTACTATTCTATCTATTTTTATAATTCACGTTAATACCTAAACCATGAAAAATGTAATTTTTACACCAGAAGCTCCTGCTCCTATTGGCCCATACAATCAAGCGATATTAAAAAATGACACTCTTTATATTTCAGGCCAAATTCCTATAAATCCTAAAACAGGAGAAGTCATTAGTGATTCTATTGAAGCTGAAACGAAGCAAGTAATGGAGAATTTAAATGCTATATTATTAGCAGCAGGTATGACATTTGAAAATGTTGTAAAGACATCTATTTTCATAATAAATATGAATGATTTTGCGAGTATCAATGCAGTATACGGCTCCTATTTAAATGAAACAACCGCTCCAGCTCGTGAAACGGTTCAAGTATCATGTTTGCCAAAAAATGTAAATATTGAAATCTCTATGATTGCAATGCTATAGCATTTAAAAACAATTGTGCCGAAGCTTCATTTGTTGCAATAGGCACATTGTGTACATCACACACACGCAGAAGCATATTAATATCTACCTCATGTGCATGACTTGCCAAGGGGTCTTTAAAGAATAAAACCATTTTCGTTTTTCCTTCTGCTACTCTGGCTGCAATTTGAGCATCCCCACCCATTGGGCCTGAAAGCATTTTCTTAACTTTAAAACCTGCATTTTCAGCTTTACCTCCTGTAGTTCCAGTAGCAATAATTTTAATATTTTCTTGTCGTAATAAGTCGATGTTCTTATTTAAGAATTGAACCATATCCACTTTTTTACCATCGTGAGCTATAACTGCTATTTCCATAATAATTATTTATTTATTTTGACCATGAAATGCGATTAAACCATCAATTGGTCTTCTCAATACATTTCCTAATTGTAATTCATATTTATCAAAAGTTTGCTGCAATTCTTCTTTTAAATAAAATGCAATTGAACCTACAAAATGAACAGGTACTTCCTTGCAATTATCATATTGCTTTACATAATTTTTAACAAAAGATTTCATCCCTTTAAAAATTATTTTTTGACAAAAAGGATGCTCTTTATTTTGAATTAAGAATTTAGCAAAAGTTGCCAAATAAGCATTGGGATTAGCTTCTTTATATAATTTTGCCTTAATGAAATCAGGCTCTAAATTATATTCTTTTTCAAATTCAACAGCTAACTCTTTTGGCATTTTATTAAAATAATATTTTCTAATTAATTCTTTACCAAAAACGTTTCCACTACAATCATCCATCACAATATAACCTAATGATTGTACTTTTTGATGTAATGTAGTACCATCAAAATAACTACAATTAGAACCAGTTCCCAAAATACATACAATTGCTTTTTCGTCTTTTGGTGTTGTAGCATAGACAGCCGCGTAGGTATCTTCCTCAACCACAATACTGGCATTTGAAAAATACTCTTTAAATATCCCAGTTAGTGTTTTTTTCATTTTGTCAGTACCACAGCCAGCTCCATAAAAAAACAAATGGGTTGCAGTATCTTTATTTTGTAAAATATCAAAACGGTCATTCAAACGCTCCACAATAACCTCTTTTTCCAGAACCTCTGGATTCAAACCTAAAGTTTGGGTAGTAAATAATACTTTTCCAGCATCATCAATTGCAACCCAATCAGCTTTTGTAGAACCACTATCCACTAATAATCTCATTTCTTTTTTGGTTTTATAGTTAATCTAAATTCTAAAGTATAAAAAAATCCCGTTAAATAATCATAACGGGATTTTTATTATGTGTAATTTGTTGATTATTTTAATCCTGCAATATGAACTGATAAATCAATTAATTTACTTGAATAACCATACTCATTATCATACCATGATACTAATTTGAAGAAAGTAGAGTTTAATCCAATTCCTGCAGTAGCATCAATGATAGATGTTCTTTTATCAGAGATAAAATCTTGAGATACAACAGCATCTTCAGTATATCCTAAGATACCTTTCATTGAAGTCTCAGAAGCATTTTTCAAAACTGCCATAATTTCTTCGTATGAAGTTTCTTTAGCAACTTTTACAGTTAAATCTACTGTAGAAACGTCAGCTGTAGGAACACGGAAAGCCATACCAGTCAATTTTCCATTCAATTCAGGAATTACTTTTCCAACTGCTTTTGCAGCTCCTGTAGATGATGGGATAATGTTGATAGCAGCAGCACGTCCACCTCTCCAGTCTTTTCTAGAAGGACCATCAGCAGTCATTTGAGTTGAAGTTGTAGCATGAACAGTTGTCATCAAAGCTTCAACAATTCCGAAGTTATCATTAATTACTTTAGCCAATGGAGCTAAACAGTTAGTTGTACAAGAAGCGTTAGAAACAACTAAATCAGTAGCTTTAGCAGTTTCGTGGTTTACTCCCATTACAAACATTGGAGCATCAGCAGAAGGTGCAGAAATAATTACTTTTTTAGCACCACCTTTGATATGCTCATTAGCTGTTTCAACAGTTGTAAAGATACCTGTACACTCAGCAACAACATCAACATCAACTTCATTCCATTTCAAGTCAGCTGGATTTCTTTCAGCTGTGATACGAATATTTCTTCCGTTAACGTATAATTTTCCTTCTTTTACTTCTACATCACCATCAAAACGACCATGTACTGAATCATATTTTAACAAGTAAGCTAAGTGATCAACATCTAATAAATCGTTGATTGCTACAACCTCTACATTATCTCTATTAAAAGACTCTCTAAACACAATTCTTCCAATTCTACCGAATCCGTTTATTCCTAATTTTACTTTTGACATTTGTTTATTATTTAGTATTTATTTTAATTTTAAAAATTCTTTATTCTTATGTTGTAATAATATCAGAAACTCTCAATAACTCTGAATCAATTTCTGATTTTCCTTTGATGGCGTGTGATAAAGGAGTAAGATTAACTTTGTCATTTTTTAATCCAACCATAAAGTTAGAAATACCTTCCAACAAAGATTCTACTGCTTTCACCCCTAAACGACTAGCAAGTACTCTGTCAAAACAAGAAGGAGAACCTCCACGTTGCATATGACCTAATACTGATACTCTTACATCATATTCTGGTAGGTTAGCTTCAACATAATCTTTTAATTCGAATACATTTTTACCAATTTTATCTCCTTCAGCAATAACGACAATACTAGATGATTTACCAGAAGCCTTACTTTTTTTCAGTGACTCTAACAAACGCTCTAATCCTAGATCTTCTTCAGGTATCAAAATTTCTTCAGCTCCTGCTCCTATTCCTGCATTCAATGCAATATGACCAGCATCACGTCCCATAACCTCTACAAAAAACAAACGGTTGTGTGAACTCGCTGTATCTCTAATTTTATCAATACAATCAACAACTGTATTCAAAGCCGTATCATAACCTAAAGTATGACTTGTCCCATAAATATCATTGTCAATCGTTCCAGGAATACCCATTACTGGGAATTTATACTCTTCATTAAAAATTAAAGCTCCTGTAAAACTTCCGTCTCCTCCAATTACTACAAAGGCTTCTATACCTTCTTTTACTAAATTATCGTAAGCTTTCTTTCTTCCTTCAGCAGTTCTAAACTCAGCTGAACGCGCTGACTTTAAAATCGTCCCTCCTTTATTTATTATATTATTTACTGATCGAGGACCCATTTCGATAAAGTCTCCTTCAATCATTCCTTGGTAACCTCTATAGATACCTACACATTCTACATTATGAAAAGCACAAGTTCTAACTACAGATCGAATGGCAGCATTCATACCTGGAGAATCTCCTCCTGATGTTAAAACACCTATTTTTTTTATCTTATTTGACATTACTTTTTATTTTGAAAATGTAAATTTAGGAAACATATCGCACTTTTCGCCCTATCTAAATGCTAATTTACTCAACCTCAGTAAATTCAAACGTTTTCGTTAATAAGTTTTCAAAAAAACAAAAAAAATCACATATAATTAACATAAATTAAATAAAACCGATTTTTGTTAACAATTTAATATAAAAGTATAAAAACCATTCATTTATAACAGCACTTATTTAAGACCAAAAAACTAAATTTATTTACTATTCCTCCTCCGGAATAATCCCTTCAAAATTTGACTTTGGTTTATCTGGCTTAGGCTCAGATTGCTTTGAAAAATTAATATATTCGGGAGCTAAATTTGAATCTTGAAACTGATCGATATAACGCACAGCAGGAGCTAATTTTACATTTTTAAAAATCTTATTTATTAACTCCTTAAATGTATCAAAATCTACTTCATAAGTCACACCTAAGCCTTGCGTATAACCAATACCCTGTCCAATATAATTAATATCATTCTCTCGATTAAACAACCTTAAGTTTAAGGTACCATCTTCATTTACTCTATATTGTACTTCTAAATCACCCACAATAGCCGATTCATTAATCCCTCCAAAAGGAACCCCTACTTTACCATTTATAGTAAAACGTTCATTTATTTTTGAAGAAATAGTTGCAACTACTCGACCGTCTGTTTCCTTTCCAAGGCGTCTGTCGGCAGAAACGTAGTTTAATCCAACTCTGATTTTATCATTATCTGTTTTTAAAATACCTCCTATTAAACTGGAAGCCGTTTCAAATAAACTTCCTGAAAAATCCGATTGTGTAACTCCTTCTGAACTCAAAAAACCACCAGAAGATAATAGATACAATGCTTGCGTTTGCCTTACATCCTTATCATTTAATTTATATTGAATCTCAGACTTTAAAACATTACTTACTGTTGGAAACTCAATATTAAAATCAGGTTCTGGACTAGCTAAATCCCCTTTTATCCCTATAACAACTTCTACAGGAACCTTTCTATTAAATGAAGAATTATCTAACAATACAGCAGGATTAGCAATTGTTTTATATACCGCTTCTAAATTTAATTGTGCTCGCATTGGATTCCCTTCCCAAGAAATAGACCCTCCTTTTTTGACATCAAATTTTTTATCTATAAGTCCGCCGTACTTAAAATTATAAGTTCCTTCATATGCTTGAAAGTTCCCCCACATATTAAACTTCCCAAGTGTATTTATTTTGAACAACAAAGAACCATAACCCTTACCTTTCATTCCGTGACCTGAGTTTCTATCCAAAATCACTTCAACTTCAGCATCTGGTGTAATATCTAAATCAAACTCTAACTCAAGTCCTTTATAATTACGATCATTCCCTATTATCCCTTTTTTAATATTATTTTTTTCCTTCTCACTGATGAAATGAATCAAGCTATTATCCCCTATACTTTCAGCTTCGTTAATTGGTATTTTCAAAGCTGAACCTTTTTGTGACCGAGCTTCGACCTTAATAAATAATCCATTAGTAGGCCCTGAGATAGTAGCACTTCCATCAATATAAGCTGTCCCATAATAGGCCGCATCCTCACTATCAACCGTATTTAAGACTAACAATCGATTTGTATTTACTCCAAGGTTTAATTTCCAGTCTAG
The DNA here is from genome assembly GCF_034119845.1 of Flavobacterium sp. NG2. Lineage (NCBI taxonomy): Bacteria > Pseudomonadati > Bacteroidota > Flavobacteriia > Flavobacteriales > Flavobacteriaceae > Flavobacterium > Flavobacterium sp. NG2. The sequence goes on from NZ_CP139420.1 coordinate 3,170,884, forward strand.
AAATTTGTTATGCTCAATACTACCTTTTAAAATCCCCTTAGTTCCAAATTTAGAATCTGTGATTGTATTATTTCTAAACAAAAACTGATTATCTATTAAATCAACAATAGACCTATTGGCTAGCTCATAATCAACATTTAAGTAAGGTATTGTCATACCGGCATCATCCACAAATAGCCTTCCACTAATTTTTGGTTTGTTTACCGTTCCTTCAACCCGTGAATTTCCTGTTACAAAACCTCTAATATTTGACAAAACCTCACCCCCAAGTGAACTTAAAATACCCAGATTAAATTTATCCAGCTTTAAATCTAAATCTAATAATGCTTCTTTTTCAACAATCTTAAAACTACCTTTAGCATTAAAAGATTCTAAATTTTTATTTTCTAAGAAGGAATCAATAGTAAACTTTTCAAGATTATGGTCTCCTTCAATATTCAATTTTAAAACCCCTAAATCTGTATTATTAATATTCAAATGGTCAACTGCCAAAGAAGCTGTTGGTTTATAAACAGCATTATTTTGTAAAAAATTAATCTCTCCATTTAAATTTCCATTAAACACAAACTTATCATCTGCTGGTGTTATCTTGAATAAATCAACATCTTTAAAACTTAGTTTTAAATCTTTATTGGTAGTCCCTGAAAGCTTTCCTTTAAGAGCGATTTCTTGATTTTTATGTGATAAAACAAAATTATCTAAAGTGAAATTTTTAAATAATTTATCAAATACAATCTTATTTTCAGAGGTTTCATTTTCATTTAAATACCATAGATAATCTTTGAACTTCAATTCAGATTTACTAATCCCAACAACATTTTCATTATTTTTATTGATAGTGTGATATAAGTTCAGATTGAAGTAATCCTCTCCTTTAGAACCTCCTTTAAATTCTGACCTAAAAAACAAAGTGTCTTTTACGGTCACATTTATCAAACTAAAATCACGAATTTTATAGTACTTTGTTTTTATACTATCCAATTCTAAGAAGGCATTATAAAGTGGGTTTTTATTATCTACAGCAACTCTTATATTATCAAATGTATTGTCTGAAGCAACAATTTTTGGCGAATTAAAATTAAGCTTAAACTCTTTTGAATCCGATTTAATATTTCCTTTTAAAACAGTATTAGTACCAATTGCAATATCTGGATAAAAAATCTCGACAATTTTATTATAAATCGTAAAATTAAACTTTAAAAACTGCCCTTTATTGACCTTTTCAGGCTCAAAATTAGTATAAAGACTCCCTAGAGAATTTCGAATCAAAGAAGGTAGTTCCTCAAAACGAAACTTCCCAACAATTTCACCCTGAACTATATCTGGAGAATTTAAAGTAATTGTTCTTACTTTATCGCCATCAAAACTCGAACTAATCATAAAATCATCAAAAGCATAAATGTCTTTGCTGTTTTGATAAGAAGTATTCTTGATATATATATTTCCGTTCAAATTTTCAATTGTGTTTCCATCTACTTGAACAACAACATCCCCTTTAAAAATTGAAGTGGTATCCTTTACTAAGTTTAATTTATACAAATCCGCATTGGCAACATCAATATGGAAATCATATTTACTATCTTTTTTACTTAAATCAACTAACCCTTCAAAATCCATTTTCAAATTAGGATCATTTACAATTAGCTTTCCTTTGTAATAGGGTAATTTAAATTTTCCGTTTAAAGAAAGGTTTCTATAAGTGTAATTATTATAGGTTAATTTTGAAACTGAACCTCGAACACCTGTATTCAAATATTTTTCAGTAAACCCAATTCCCTCTACCTCAAGATCAGATGTTATTTTACCTAAATCTTTTTCTTCAAATAATTTCCCGATATCAAAATCTTCTGATTTTACATTACCTACATATGAGGCTTTATCTATAAAATCAATATTATCCATACTTAATACTGATTTAATTTTCCCGATTTCTGAGGTTAAAGAAAAATCAGCATCCAATGCCTTAGCTGTTAATTGTACATTTCCTACTAGATTAAATTTCCCAATTCTCTTCAGTTCAATGGGTAATTTCTTTCCTAGGACATTTGGCAAAACCGTAACTAAATTAGAATAGGATGACGATGCTTTACTGAGGTTTGCATCCATGTAAAAATACTGATGCTCCTTGCCAAAAATATTTTTAAACTTGATAGCACCAAAAATTCGAGTATCGTTTTTATCAAATAATTTTAAATTATTTAAAGTCAAATTATTCAAAGTTCCTTTAACCTTAGTTTCAAGATTAAAAAACAAATCTTTTCCCAATTCATTATAAAAATGGCGAATATCGTTTGAGGCAATTAAAGAGGAATAAATAGTTCCGTTAAATTTTACTTTATCATTAAATTTAGCAAAATCAGAAATTTTATAATTTAAAAACAAATCAGCTTTAATCTTAGATTCTCTGGTAGTGATATCCAAATTTTGAAGCTTCATTTGCTTTTTGGTATAACTAAAATCCGTACTTAAATTAGAAACATACAATCCTCTATGGTCTAAAAAGGAAAGTGTTTTGACAACCATAGTTAAATCTGGACCATATAAATCAAATTTCTCTAAAGTAGCATTCAACTTTGTTAAATCAAGATCTTTAGGCACCTCTCTATTTTCATCAACAAGCACAAAATGTCCGTCAATTATAGCCGCTTTATCTGCAATAAAAGTGGTATGTTTACCCGAAGAAGGTTTATCATCCTCAAATGATTTTATAAAAACATCAATATTGGTATCTTCTTCATTTTTATAAGTGGTCAGATTAAACAAAACTCTTTCAAGTTTTATATCTCCAAATAACAAATCTCCTTCAATTAATTTCTTTACATCCAAAATAGTAGTATTAACTATCTTAGAAGAAATCATAGCCTTTTTATGATGGTCTTTGATTAAAACATCTCCTAGTTTTACTCCGCCAAAAACATTAATTTTAGCTTTACTAATACTGATATCAACACCAAAGTCGGTATTTAAAGTTTGAGTGATATATTGCGCAATTTTAGTCTGAACATAAGAAGTCGAAAGTGCTATTCCGAGCAATAGCAATAGAAGAATTAACCCTATTATGAATCGGAATATTATTTTAAAAAACTTTTTGATCTTCTTGCTATTTATTTTTTTATAAAAACTAGGACATTGCCTGAGGAAAGAGTCATTCCTTTCACAAAAATTCTTTAATTTTGGCTGCGCCGTAAAAGTAAAAAATTTAAAATCGGTTTTTCATATATAATTCAAAATTTCTGCCTTTTTATGCAAAATTCCGAAGTTTTTATTCTTGCCATCGAAAGTTCATGTGATGATACTGCTGCCGCTGTTTTATATAACGACAAAGTATTATCAAATGTTGTTGCAAATCAACTTATCCATACACAATATGGAGGAGTGGTTCCTGAACTAGCTTCGAGAGCACACCAACAAAACATTGTTCCTGTGATTGATGCTGCTTTGAAAAAAGCAAATATTAAAAAAGAACAACTCAGTGCCATTGCTTTTACCCAAGGTCCTGGATTGATGGGCTCACTTTTAGTAGGTGGTTCGTTTGCTAAATCTATGGCAGTAGCCTTGAATATTCCATTAATTTCTGTCAATCATATGCATGCTCATATATTGGCACATTTCATTGATGAAGAAGGATTTGACAAACCTGAATTTCCATTTTTAGCATTAACAATTAGTGGTGGTCATACTCAAATTGTAAAAGTGGATGGATTTTTTGATATGACTATTATCGGAGAAACCACAGATGATGCAGTAGGAGAAGCATTTGATAAAACTGCTAAAATACTTGGACTGCCTTATCCTGGAGGACCTTTAGTCGATAAATACGCACAATTAGGAAATCCAAAAGCTATTCCGTTCACAAAACCCAAAGTTCCCGGTTTAGACTTTAGTTTTTCAGGACTTAAAACGGCTATTTTATATTTTATTCAAAAAAAGAAAGTTGAAAATCCAGAATTTATTGAGGAAAACATCAATGATATTTGCGCGTCAGTTCAATACACTATTATCCAAATTTTGATGGACAAATTAAAATTAGCAGTCAAAGAAACAGGCATCAATCAAATTGCGATTGGCGGTGGAGTTTCTGCTAATTCTGGCATTCGGAAAACACTAAAAGAAGCTGAACAAAAGTACGGTTGGAAAACTTTTGTTCCCAAATTTGAATACACAACGGATAATGCTGCAATGATTGGTATTGTAGGATATCAAAAATTTTTATCTCAAAAATTTGAAACTGCTACAGTAGTTTCTAAAGCACGAATACAATTTTAATATATGCAATTATTCTACAATACAGACCTAAACGAAACTACAGAAAACTTCTCTTTTGACAAAGTAGAAAGCAAACATATTATTAAAGTTTTACGTAAAAAAGATGGAGACATCTTATACGTAACCAATGGATTAGGCTATTTATTTGAAACAAAAATAACGTTAGCATCAGACAATAAATGTACGGTTGAAATTTTATCTTTTAGCAAAAAAGAACCTTCTAAATTTCATTTACATTTAGCTGTTGCTCCTACCAAAATGAATGATCGTTACGAATGGTTTTTGGAAAAAGCGACCGAAATTGGTATCCAAGAAATCACCCCTATTATCTGTGATCGTTCCGAAAGGAAGGTGGTAAATATGGAACGATTTGAGAAAATTATTTTATCCGCTTTAAAGCAATCTAACGAATTGTATTTGCCAAAATTGAATCCAGCTATTTCTTTTAAAGAATTTGTCGCACAAGAACACACAGGACTGCAACTGATAGCTCATTGCGAAGAAACAGACAAGAAAACATTAAAATTAGTTTTAGAACCCAATCAAGATGTTACATTATTAATAGGACCAGAAGGTGATTTTTCTGAAAAAGAAATCAATTTGGCTTTAGAAAATAAATTCCAACCTGTATCTCTAGGGAATACAAGATTAAGAACTGAAACTGCTGCTATTGTAGCTTGTCATAGTATTGTTTTTTTTAATGAAAATTAAATCTAATGAAAAAAATCTGGTTTGTTTTTCTATTTATATCACTAACATCTTATTCACAAGAACTAGCATTATTAAAGTATAACGGTGGTGGCGATTGGTATGCAAACCCTACATCATTACCTAATTTAATTCAGTTTTGTAATGCTAATATCCAAACAACCTTAAAAACAAAACCAGCAACTGTTGAACCTGGAAGTCCTAATCTTTTCTCCTATCCTTTTATTCATTTGACAGGACACGGAAATGTAGTTTTCAATAATTCGGAAGTAAAAAACCTTCAAAATTACCTTAATTCGGGTGGTTTTTTACACATTGATGACAACTATGGACTAGATCAATACATTCGAAAAGAAATCAAAAAACTATTTCCGAATATTAATCTTGTTGAAATTCCAAGTAGTCATCCTATTTTTCAAAAACCGTATTCTTTTCCCAACGGATTACCTAAAATTCATGAGCATGACGGAAAACGTCCACAAGCCTTTGGTATATTTGTCAAAAATAGATTGGTTTTACTTTATACATACGAGTCTGACTTAGGTGATGGCTGGGAAAATGCCGAGGTTAACAATGATCCATTACCTATTAGAGAAAAGGCATTAAAAATGGGAGCAAATATCATTTACTATATTTTCAATAATTAATTGAGAACGGTTTTTTAAAAAAATTGAATAAAAACAAATCCTATGATTACATCTAAAATAATTGCTAACGGAATTCTTAAAGCTATAGGTTTCCTATTATTATCAAGTATTTCGCTCTATTTTTTATATCAAATCAAAACCGTGATTTTGTACATAGCCATTTCACTTATTCTTTGTTTGATTGCAAATCCTTTTGTTCGATTTATGAATAAAAAACTAAGGTTTGGAAAAACATTAGCAACCATTATTACCCTTTTATTTTTCATGGGATTACTTGTAGGCTTTGTTTTTCTATTTGTACCCTTGATAATTTCTCAAGCCGAAAATTTATCTTTATTAGACACCAATTTACTTCAAAATCAATTTATTATTCTCGAAAAAAATATTGAGAATTATTTTAATGTCAACCATATTGACTTACAAGAAATCCTGAAACAGTCCAATTTATCTTCATTAGTTGATTACAACTTTTTTACGGATTTTATTAATACCATTATGAATTTGATAGCCGGTTTTGGTATGGGGATAGCCTCGGTCTTTTTTATTACTTTTTTCTTCTTAAAAGACCAATTACTATTTAAAGAAAAAGCCAAAATGATTCTTCCAGATGAAAATGAGGATAAAATTTTAAACTCTATTGAGAAAATTAACCAATTGCTAACCCGTTATTTTATAGGCTTATTGATTCAGCTTACGGTAGTTTTTATCCTTTACTATATCGTGCTATTAATTTTCAATTCTAGTAATGCTTTTGTGATTGCTTTTTTATGTGCTTTACTGAATATCATACCATATATAGGCCCTATTATTGGAACTATATTAGCAGCTATATTGACATTAATAGGCGGAATTGGAACTGATTTTAGAACAGAAATGCTACCAACAACCATTTATGTAGTTATTGGTTTTTTGATTGTTCAAGTCATCGACAACAACGTCAACCAACCTATTATTTTTTCGAAAAGTGTCAATTCACATCCATTAGAAATCTTTTTAGTCATACTAATAAGCGGAATCACTTTTGGTGTTTTTGGAATGGTAATAGCAATTCCTATTTATACTATTTTGAAAGTTGTCGCTAAAGAGTTTTTCCCAAACAATAAAATAGTCGCTGTTTTAACTGAAAATATTTAGAATTGAATAATCCTATTTTAGAATCTAAAATTCAAGATTTTATAAACCAAAACATTGGTACTTCGCTTGCGCAATTAGCACTTCAAAAAAATCCTTTTCCGGAAGTAGAATGGATTGATATTTTGAAACAGATTGAAGCAAAAACCAAATCAAAGGATAAGTTACCACATTGGTTTAAAACCAATAACATTATTTATCCTACTAAGGTTTCTATTGAACAAACATCTTCTGAAAAAACAGCTAAATATAAGTCTAGCCTTATTTCTGGTGATAGTTTAATTGATCTTACAGGTGGTTTTGGAATTGACGATTTTTATTTTGCTAAAAGAATAAAAAATGTAGCCCATTGCGAAATCAATTCGGAACTTTCATCAATTGTCAAACACAATTTAGCGCAATTAAGCATTGATAATATTGACTGTTATGAGGGCGACAGCAAAGAAACCTTGGAAAAACTAAATCAAAAATGGGATTGGATATACATCGATCCTTCCAGACGAAATGATGCCAAAGGCAAAGTTTTTATGCTTCAAGATTGCTTACCTAATGTTCCAGAAAATCTAGATTATTATTTTAATTATTCAGACAAGCTACTTATTAAAACGGCGCCATTATTAGACCTTAGTTCTGGCTTATCTGAATTAAAAAATGTAAAAACCATCCATATTATCGCTCTTGAAAATGATGTAAAAGAATTACTGTGGGAAATTCACAAAGAATATCAAGGAGAAACCACTATTAAAACCGTCAATCTTACTAAAGAAAAAGAAGAATCCTTTAGTTTTGAAATGAATCAAAATGAAAGATTACCAAACTACGGATTGCCACAAAAGTACCTGTACGAACCCAACAGCGCCATTATGAAATCAGGTGGTTTTGATGAAGTAGGAATACAATTTAACTTAGATAAACTACACAAACACTCCCATTTATACACTTCAACAACTCTAATTGATTTTCCTGGACGCATTTTCGAAATTGAAAATTATATTCCCTATGCAAAATCAGAGATGAAAAAGGTACTTGAAAAAGGAAAAGCCAATATTACCACTCGGAATTTTCCAGAAACCGTAGAAAACATCCGTAAGAAATGGAAAATAAAAGATGGAGGAAACCGCTATTGTTTTTTTACAACCATTGAAAATAATGACAAAATAGTTTTAATTTGCAACAAAATACAATAAATCAACTTATGAAAAATACTATCCTCGCACTTTTGTTTTTACTATCAATTCCTGTTTTTGCACAAAAAGACTGCGACTATAGTTCTAATATCAAAGATTCTATTGGGACTTATAAATTGACAAACGAATACCTCGTTTCTGAGAAAAATTTTGCTGGAAAATCGAGTTATATCTTTTGCTCTTTGGCTTCTGATAATGGTTTTCCTGTATTAAATGTACAAATGATTCAAAAAAGCAAAGATTTTATTCCAGCCAATTGTTTTGATAAAAACTCTAAACTCTATTTACAATTGCAAAACGGAAAAATAGTGACGCTCTTACATCTTGACAAAGAAAGTTGTGGTAGTTTAATCCGAGATGACAAAGGCTTTGACAATAGAGTTTCTGTTGGTACTTTCATGTTTATCAAAGGAAGTATTGAAGACCTTAAAAGCTCGGTTGTGAATTTAATGCGCATTAAATTCCTTACTAGTATAGACGATTATGTATTGAAAAAAGAAATTACTTCGGAGATGAATGGAAAGGTTTATTATCCTGAAACTTATTTCATGAATTATTTAAAATGCATTGAATAATTTATTTAGCCACAAAGGTCACTAAGGAAGCACTAAGATTCAAAAAGGTTTTGTTTTTTTAAACTATTATTCAAGATGCTATTTTGAATGGATTAGTGATTTTTGAATATGTTTTAATCTGTATACACAAAATATTAAGTTCTCATATAAAAATACTTAGTGTTGCTCCGTGCTTCCTTCGTGTTCTTTGTAGTTAAGTCATTGCTCTAAACAATCCCATTTAGCATTAGATAACTTATCGTTTAGCGCTGATTTTAAATTGTAGTGCCACCATTCTGAATCGAATGAAATGAAGTAACGTTCTGTCATTATACTTTTAAGTAAATTTCGATTCTGTTTAACTTCATCCGAAACTTTTTCATAATTATGACTAGCCTCGACGCCGAAATGGTCAAAAGTTGTCCCCATATCTAATTCGGTTCCGTTTTTATCCACTAAGGTAATATCAACCGCTCCTCCTCTATTATGAATGGAGCCTTTGGCAGGATTAGCCACGTATTCTGGATTAGGAACTATAGCCCACATTTTTTTCTGGATATCCAAAGGGCGATAACAATCAAAAAGCTTAATACGATAGCCTTTTTTAATAAATTCTTGGTTTGCTAAAACCAATGCTTTGACTGTTTTTAGCCTCAAAAAACATTCTGGACAATCATATACTTTTGCTTTTAAGAAATTATCTGCCGTAGCATATTTCATGTCATATACAAAATCTGGACTGTAGTCTTTCAGTTTTACAAAAGTAGTATCTGTCTCTTGTGGTAGTGGATTTAGATTATCCACAGCAACGGCTAAAGTAGAATTACAGGAAGTAAACAAAACTGAAAAAATGATGATTATACTAAATTTTAAATTGCAACTCATAATCGGATGTTGTTCTTTTTATTATTATTTCAACAATATCTACTCTAATACTCTAAAGCAAGTAATGACAAATATCTGTTTTTAAACCGATATGTCCAATAATGACTAATATTGTTCGTACCAACTAAATTTATCATGAACAATTTTAGCTTTTTCATTTTTGATATGCTCTAAAATGGCTTTGGCAATAGGTGAATGTTTTTTGTCTTTTAACCAAATCAAACTCCAATTGGTTTTAATGGGCAATCCTTTTACCGGAATGATTTGTAATTCATGAGTATGAAGTTCATTTTTTATACCAATTAAAGGCATAATTGAATAACCTAATCCAGCCAAAAGGGCTTGTTTTACTGCTTCATTTGAGGTAAGTTCCATTTTTTTAAAGATAGAAATATTGTTCTTCTCAATATATCGCTCCATCGTTTGCCTTGTTCCAGAACCATTTTCCCTAAAAATGAGTGGTAAATTTTCAAATATCCGTTTAGGAGCTTTTTCTTCTTGGAATTTCGTTTCTGTATTCCCAACTAAATAGAGTTTGTTTTGCAGTAAATCAAATTTCTCTATAGCAATTGTTGTAGGAACGATAGAGACTAGAGCAAAATCAACTTCATTATTTTTCAAACTATCTAATACCTTAGTTTTATTAGTTACATCCATTTGCAATTCGATTCCTGAATGTTCTTTCATGAAATCAGACAAAAAGTATGGCATAACATATTTCCCTGTTGAAACAATTGATATTTTCAGTTTACCAGATAGCTGCCCTTTATAGGCCATCGTTTTATAATTGATTTCCTGAACCTGATTGATGATTTTTTCGGCTGCTTCGGCTATTTCATAACCAAAATCAGTAATATAAATTTTTCTCCCAATAACTTCTGTCAAAGGAACATCAAATTGGTCCTGAAAATTTCTGAGCTGTATTGAAACAGCAGGCTGGGTCAAATGTAATTCTTCAGAAGCCTTAGTGACACTTTGAGTTTTTACGATTTGTAAAAATATCTGAAGCTGATTTAGAGTATAATTCATAAATTATTTTTATACGTTTCATCACAAATATAAATAAAAATTTATGAATATCTATTCTAACCTTTGCAACAGAAAAAAACACTCAACAAATCAAAAAGCATTCTAATCATTAAAACAATAAAAAAATCAATTCAAAAAAAGTAATTATGACAAAACAAGATTTAAAACTAATAGATGGTGTTTACACTCCAAATGAAGCAATTGAAATACTAATGAATGTTTACAATCGAAAAATAGAATTTCATGAACTTAAAAACTTTAGTTCTGAAGTATGCAGTGGAAATACCGATACAGTAGCAGCTAAAAGAATAGCCGAACTTAAAGAAGATATTGAAACTATTAAAACTAAAATTAAAGAAGCTCAAGAACTGAATAAGAAACTAATAATTAAGTCAATTGTAGAAATACAATTTATAGAAAATAATTAAATCCTAAAATAATCTAAATTAATACCTAGTTATTTAAAAAACCTTTAAACAATAGAAAAACAAAATGAACTTTAATTTACTGACAGAAAATTTAACAAATCCAGCTTTACTTTTTTTTGTATTAGGAATAGTAGCAGCCTGTTTAAAAAGTGATCTAGAAATACCACAAAATTCCTCTAAATTTATTTCATTATATCTTCTATTTGCAATTGGTTTCAAAGGAGGTCAAGAATTATCACACGAAACTTTCAGTAACGAAATAGCATGGTCAATCTTATTCGGTATTGCCATTTCAGTAATCATTCCTCTATACACCTATTTTATCTTAAGAAAAAAACTAAATGTGTTTGACTCTGGTGCAATCGCAGCTTCCTATGGCTCCGTAAGTGCAGTGACCTTTGTAACTGCTGTTTCTTATCTCGAATCACAAAATTTGATTTTACACGGGCATATGGTAGCTATCATGGCTTTGATGGAGTCTCCTGCCATAATCATTGGATTAGTACTTATCACTATTTTTAATAAAAAAGAGACCAACGCCGTAAAAAAACGTACTGTTATCAAGCATTCTTTAACCAATGGTAGTGTACTGCTAATACTCGGTAGTTTAGTGATTGGTTTTCTAGCTAGTGCGCAACAAGCAGAAGGAATCAAGCCTTTTACCAATGACCTTTTTAAAGGATTCCTTGCAATTTTCTTACTAGACATGGGAATTACAAGTGGTAAAAAATTAAAAGCATTCTTCTCTTTTGGTTGGTTTCCCTTCTTGTTTGCCATCATCATTCCATTAGTAAACGGTTGTATGTTTGCAGTGCTAAGTTCGATGGTAACAACTGATATTGCAAATCGATTTATCTTTGCCATATTAGCAGCTAGTGCTTCCTATATTGCGGTACCTGCAGCAATGAAAATTACTGTTCCAAAAGCAAATCCTGGATTATTCTTACCAATGGCACTTGCGGTAACATTCCCAATAAACATCACTATCGGAATGCCTATCTATTTCCTTATCATACAAAACTTTTAAACGAAGTTTAAAAGTAACTAACAAATGTAAAAAAGGGTTTGACTAATAAAATAGTCAAACCCTTTGTATTTAAAATATACTCTTTAGTACAAAAAATTAAAAATCAATCCCCAAAGAAAACTGCCATACTCTATTGAATGCTTTACTTTGTTCGTACAAATCTCCCAATCCTAAGTGGTAACGAACACCTATACTTAATCCTGAATTTGATTTTATACCCGTACCAAAATTCATTCCCCAATCGAATTTTTTAGGATCATACTCATTATTACTACTCAAAAAACCATTACTGTATTCTTCTTTATGGGTAACTGCTAATCCTACTTGAGGACCAACTTCTAGGAAAAAATTATCAGCTGGATAAGCTTTAAACATTAATGGAATGTTTATATAATTTAATTTTTGAGTAAATTTTTCATTACCATTATTAATCACATATCCTTGTTGTGAAAACATAATCTCTGGTTGGATAGCAAAATTATCACTTACAAATGACTCCCCATATAAACCAATGTGAAATCCATGTCTTTGATCCGTTTCTCCATCGCCATCAAAATTGACTGCGGCTAGATTATATCCTCCTTTAATACCAACATTGGATTTTTCATTTGAAGTCTCTTGGGCAAAAAGGGCTGTAAAATGAGCGAAGCAAACTGCTAGTAAAAAAAATTTCGTTTTCATTTTTATCTATTTTAAATTTAATCAATTATTTTCCTCCATTGGCTTTCAAATCAGCCAAGCATTGTGCATCTAATTTAGGAACAGTTCCTCCTGAAATCAACCCCGAACCTGACACTGTTTCCCAATACATCAAACAGCTTTTTACATTACAATGCTTAGCATGCTCTGTATCTTCATGGTTGCTTTGCAAATTAGTCCCTAAATTGGTTAAACCCAAAATATGGCCAAATTCATGTTCAACAACAGCTGTTTCTAGTAAAGTTCGACTAGGCTTAAAAGGGCCTCCAGATAGTTTTTGAACTGTTTTTTCGTAAATAACAAAGGATGTATTACGATAAGCGGTTCCTAAAACAACTGAGCTTTCCGTACTACTAACAGACTCACCGTCTACAAAAAATGCCCAAACGGCAATCTCGGTTGCAGAATTATAAAGTGTTCTGTTTTCTTCTTCGATAGCGATAATTTCTTGATTCGAAAAAGTTGTTTTCCCTGGAGAAGCCATGGCTCTCTTTACCACTCTAATACCATCAGGTTTGTGTATGCGTTCATTCAAAAAAGCAACAAAATTAGTAATTGTAGTAGCATTAGGTTCATACCCCTCAACGTAAACCAACTCAATAACCATACTTTTAAATTGGTTATCAGATAATAAATCAAACGCTGAACGTCCAGTAGCTTTTTGATTATTACTTACTGGGTTTCCTCCTACAAGCTTATCAGTGGAAGCATCATTTTTAGAGCATGATACAAACAAAGTTAGAGCCGTAATCAGTACTACAAATCCTTTTTTCATCTTGATTTATTTTATCCTAAATTATGTTTAAAAAACAGCTTCTTAATAATAAAGAAGCTGTTTTATCTTAACCGTTTTCGGTTATTAAATTTGTTTCAACACTAAGCTAATAGCAGCATTCGTTGAGCTTTGTAAGGTAATCGTTGAACTCGTAAAACTAACTACTTTCCATGTATTATTCAACAAATTAAAATTAGCGTTTCCTGTAAAATTCAATTGCAAGAACACATCTGTTTGAGAACTAACAGCATAAGTTCCATTAACCGTTGTAACTACTAGATTAGTTGCTTTAATTTTATAATCATTAGTGAAATCAATAGTAAAATCTTTATAGTCATTAGCGGTATCTACTCCTAATTTTACATATGATTGTACTTTAAAAGCTCCATCAACCAATATTTTTTCTAATCGTTTTGCATTTTCTTTGGCTGCATCTTTAGCATCATCTTTAGCAGTACATTCATTTATACTTGATTGCAATTGGGCATTACTCGAAATTGTAGCCTTAGTATTATCACTATATTTTATCGAAATTGGATATTTTAATGAAAATAACACATCACTACTCGTATTATTCATATAGGCATATAATTCTTCTTTGGATTGAATCACTACACTTCCAGTTTGCTCAAAAGTCAAACTATACGTTAAAATGGTAATAGGAAATTCAAAATTGACACAAGAAATTGCAGCTTTCCCCTCATTTTCAGCTGTTGTGCAAGCATTAATAATTGCATTGTACTCTGTTTGATTGTTAACAGTTACTTCTGAGTAATTGCTTGTTTTAACTTTTATTGGAAAATTAAACACAACAGTATCTTGATCATCATTATATGTTCCTAAAATAGAAATCACTTGTTGGTAATCTAATTGACTTAACAAAGTTACATTGATACCATTTACTTTAGCCGTTGCTGGCAAGACGATTGATGAACAAGAGGCTCCATCTAAGAAATCATCAAAAGAACCATCATACATAGACACTCTTTTAATATTTGTAGCAGTAGTTGAATTTACTGAATTTGGATTTTCACCTTGTACTTCATCTACTTCGCTTTGGCATGATGTGAAACCTAATACGGCTAATAATGCCATTCCTGTAATAATTCTTAACTTTTTCATAATTTTCAAATTTAATGTTTTTATTTTTTTATTGAGTCTTATTTAGTAACCCTTTCTGTTAGTAAGACAACCAATATTTATTTTACCCTACCCTACTTTTAAAAAAAAGTATATAAAAAAACCAAAAAACAAATAACCAACTAATTATCAAAACCTTACACCCGCACTTTATTTTATACAAATGGAAAAAAAATAATATCAACACCAGCTATCTAAAAAATAATTTACTTTTACCAATATAAAAACCCAAACCTTCCCTAATGAACGAAGAAAAAATAAGTCTTTGTGAAGAACAACATTTTAATGACTTTTATATCAAAAATGTCCAATCTGCAACCAATTTTGCTTACTATAAATGTGGTGATAGTGATGCAGCATTGGATTTGGTACAAGATGCCTTTACAAAAATCTGGGAAAACTGCGCTCAAATTGATTTTAATAAAGTCAAGACTTACTTATTAACGACTGTCAATAATTTATTCTTGAATACCATCAAGCATAAAAAGGTAGTTTTTCAATATGAAAAAGAAGTTCCTAATTTAGACATCACCAATCAAAATCCTGAATACTTATTAGAAGAAGAAGAATTCAAACTAAAACTTCAAAATGCTATTGCTTCCTTAAGTGAATCACAACGCGAAGTTTTCTTGATGAATCGAATTGAAGGAAAAAAATACCGTGAAATAGCGGAACTACTTGATATTTCACAAAAAGCCGTCGAAAAAAGAATGTCAGCAGCATTAAAAATCCTGAAATCACAAGTCGATAACATCTAATTATTAAATTTATAAAGTAGGGTAATTCTAATTTGAGTTGTCTTATCAGTATAACGTTTCAATTATGGAAAATGATAAAAAAATACTAAAATGGCTTAATGGCGAACTTTCGAGCCAAGAAATCGAGGAGTTAAAAAAATCCCCCGATTTTAAAACATTCGAAAAAATAGCCCATTACAGTTCCCATCTACAAACACCAACAGTAGATGCTAAGGAAGCTTTGGCCGCATTTCAAGCTCGTGATAAAAACAAGAAATCTAAAGTGATTCCTCTGAACCTTACAAGATGGTTTCAAGTGGCAGCAGCACTTTTTATCGTTTTGACATCGGCATATTTCTTATGGAATAATAGTCCAACTACCTTTGAAACACAAATAGCACAAACACAAACCTTTCAGTTACCAGATGACTCTGAAGTGATTTTGAACGCTGCTTCTAAAATTAGTTTTAAGAAAAACGATTGGGACGAAAAACGCGATTTGGAGTTAGAAGGTGAAGCTTATTTTTTGGTACAAAAAGGAAAGACTTTTAGTGTCAAAACCGTTGACGGAATCGTAAAAGTTTTAGGGACGCATTTCAATGTAAAACAACGCGACAACTATTTTGAAGTTCGTTGTTACGAGGGTTTAGTAAGTGTGACTCATAATAATGAAACCGTAAAATTACCTCCTAGAAAAACATTTAGATTAATTAATAATCAAATTGAAAACGTAGCCGATTTTGAAGCTAACGCTCCATCTTGGCTACAAAAAGAATCTAGTTTTGATCGCATTCCGTTAATTCAAGTAATTAATGAATTAGAGAGACAATATGGTCTTAAAATCAATACAAAAGACATTAATACGGATTCACTATTTACAGGAACTTTTACACATACAAACGAAAAAACCGCATTAGACGCTATCACAATTCCATTACAAATACGTTATAAAATAGAAGGTAAAACCGTTATATTTTACAAAAATGCAAACTAAAAAATGGCTCATTTGTGTACTTTTCCTTCTCGGAATTTCGAGTTATGGACAAAAAAACACTGCTAAAATAGCATTAGAAAACTACTTAAAACAAATTGAACAACAGTTTGATGTGAAGTTTTCCTATGCCGTTTCGGATGTTGCTAATATCAAAATTCAAAAACCAAATACAGGTCTTACTATAGCGCAAACTATAGATTATTTGAATGCCAACAGCTTACTTAATTTCAAGGCATTAGACTCCCGCTATATCACCGTTTCTGTTGCTAATAAAACCATTTCTTTCTGTGGTGAAATTGTTGCTTCTGACACAAATAATCCTTTATCGGGTGCTTCTATTATTTTAGGAAACACCTTAAAGGGAACTACTAATTCCAAAGGAGTTTTCAATCTATCAAATGTGGATTTAAATGCCTACCTAATTATTTCTTACTTAGGCTATGAAAGCCAACAAATCGCTGCTAAAGATTTTTTTTCAACTTCTAACGTTTGTAAAAACATCTTTCTAAAACCTACTAAGGAAGAACTAAATCCTGTTTTAATCAATACCTATCTTACTCCCGGTTTACAAAAATTCACCGATGGAAGCATTGTACTTACCACTAAGAAATTCGAAATTTTACCAGGACTCATACAACCTGATGTTTTACAATCTATCCAAGTATTACCCGGAATTGAAAGCACGAACGAAAGCATAGCCAACATCAATGTCCGCGGAGGAACGAATGACCAAAACTTAACGCTTTGGGACAATATTAAAATGTATCATTCAGGTCATTTTTTTGGCTTAATTTCAGCTTACAATCCTAATCTTACCGAAAAAGTTATTGTGACAAAAAACGGAACAAGTGCCGAATTCAGCGACGGCGTTTCAAGTACTATTTCCATGTTTACCAAAAATGAACTGAGCACCAAATTTTCTGGTGGAGCAGGAATTAATCTTATTGATGCCGATGTTTTTTTAGAAATTCCTTTGGCAAAAAAATGGTCAGTACACCTTTCTGGACGTCGTTCTATCACGGATGCGCTGAACACACCAACCTTTTCAAACTATTACAAAAGAAGTTTTCAAGACACTGAAATTAACAACAACCTAAACGCTGATGCTAAATCAGATTTTTATTTTTATGATTATACTGCCAAATTACTATTCGATTTGAACGAAAATCATCAATTAAGAGCCAATATTATCGGAATTAACAATGCCCTAGACTATAACGAATTTCAGGATGACCAAAACAATTCAGAAGCTAAATCAAGCTTTTTAGGACAAAAAAACCTCGGTGCTGGTGCGCAGTGGAACGCAAAATGGACTGACAAATGGACGTCCAACTTCAACACCTATTATTCAAAATATAATATCAACTCAAGAGATTATCGATTCCTAAACGATCAGTTATTGACCGAAGCCAATGAAGTTTTAGAAACGGGAGCTAAAGTCAATATCAAATACAAGCCTAAAGAACAACTTCAGCTTTTGGCAGGATATCAAATCACCGAAACAGGAATGCTGAATCAAACCACGGTTAGCGCTCCGTCTTACTCTAGTACAAAGAAAACCGTACTGATTAACCAAGCTGTTTTTACCGAAGCTGAATTCCGCAACAACCGTACTTTTTTAAGACTGGGAATGCGATTTAATTATTTTCAAAAATTCCGTAAATTACTTTTTGAACCTCGAATCAATTTAAGGCAAGAACTTTCCAATCATTGGGCTTTAAAACTAGAGGGAGAATTCAAAAACCAAACTACGACACAAATCATTGACTTTGAAGATGATTTTTTGGGAGTTGAAAAAAGACGTTGGGTATTGGTAAACAATACCACAATTCCAATTGCTACAAGCAAACAAACTTCCTTTGGAATCGAATTTAAAAAGAAAACATTCAGCATTGACCTAACGGGTTTTTACAAAATTGTTGAAGGGATTACAGCTTCTAATCAAGGCTTTTATAACAATTTCCAATATAAAAATGCACATGGTAGTTATACCGCCAAAGGAATTGAATTTTTAACCAACAAAACAACATCCAATTATAGTATTTGGACAAGTTATACCTTGAGCAAAAACGACTATGAATTTGATAGTTTTACACCACCAAGTTTCCCCAATAATGTAGACATTCGCCATTCGGTGACTTTTGGTTTTAATTACAATGTAATGCAAAACCTAAGCTTATCTATTGGTGGAATCTGGAGAAACGGTCATCCATATACACAACCCGTTTCTGGAAGTGAAACTACTAAATCAGGTAACACAACGATTGTCAATTATGATAATCCAAACAGCAGTAATCTCGATGATTTCAAAAGGTTAGACGCATCAATCAGTTATAAATTCCCTATTTCCGCTTCCGCAAAAGGAATTCTCCGTGCAGGAATTATCAATTTGACCAATGAAGAAAATATCATTAATCGCTATTATCGTGTGGATCAATCCAATACTGATAAAGCAGTCGAAGTCAACAATACATCCTTAGGCTTGACGCCAAATGTTAGTTTCAGAGTCAATTTCTAAGTCTTTTTTTCAAAAATTAGTTAAGTTTTTATAAGCTATGATTTACTATGTAAAGCATTACGCCTTTATTCTCTCTAAAAAGCTATGTCCCTATCTGTTTTAAAAATCATCACCAAATTAAATTAATATTAGCAAAATAATTTTATAAAAATATTAGGAACAAAATAGTTCTAATAATGTAAATTGGCACATTGATTGTTAATTAGACCACAGATTTTAAAACTACAATATGGACAAAATAAAAATATTATGGGTTGATGATGAAATTGATTATCTCAAGCCACACATCCTTTTTTTAGAGAAAAAAAATTATAGTGTAACCACATGTAACAACGGTCGTGACGCGATTGAAATATTTGAAAGCGAAAATTTTGACATCGTATTCCTAGACGAAAATATGCCTGGAATGAGCGGCCTTGAAACCCTTTCAGAAATGAAAGAAAAAAAATCGGCTGTGCCAATGATTATGATTACCAAAAGCGAAGAGGAATATATTATGGAGGAAGCCATAGGTTCTAAAATCGCTGATTATCTAATCAAACCCGTGAATCCAAACCAGATTTTATTGAGTTTAAAAAAGAATCTAGACCATTCTCGACTAATAACTGAAAAAACAACACTCGATTATCAAAAAGAGTTTCGTAAGATTTCGATGGAAATGGCTATGGTCAACTCATACGAAGACTGGATTGAATTGTATAAAAAATTGATTTTTTGGGAACTCAAACTCGAAAACATCAACGACCAAGCGATGACTGAAATTTTGGAATCTCAAAAAATGGAAGCCAATTCACAATTCGGAAAATTCATTGAACGCAATTATGAAGATTGGTTTGAGCCAAAAGCAGATAAACCTATTCAGTCACATACTCTTTTTAAAGAATTAGTTGTACCAGAATTAGTCAAAAAAGACAAGCCCGTACTTTTTGTAGTAATTGACAACTTGCGTTACGACCAATGGAAAGTGTTTGAAGATGTCGTTGCAAATTACTATAAGCTAGAAAAAGAAGTGCCTTATTACTCTATTCTTCCTACTGCCACTCAATACGCACGAAATGCTATATTCTCTGGCTTATTGCCATTAGAGATGGAAAAAAAGTTTCCGCAATACTGGAAAAATGACCCTGAGGAAGGAGGAAAAAACCTTTATGAAGCCGAGTTTCTAACAGCACAATTAAAACGTTTAGGACTTAATATTACTGAGGATTATTTCAAAATCACCAATTTAGCAGCAGGAAAAAAACTAGCCGAAAACTTCAAAGCTTTAAAAAACAACGACTTGGTTACCGTAGTATACAACTTTGTTGACATGCTTTCACACGCTAAAACAGAAATGGATGTAGTCAAAGAATTAGCTTCTGATGACAAAGCTTATCGTTCTTTAACATTAAGTTGGTTCAAGAATTCGCCTTTGTTAGAAATCATTCAACAGGCACAATTATTAGGATTCAAATTGGTTTTAACAACTGATCATGGTACCATCAATGTGCGTAATCCATCTAAAGTTGTAGGTGACAAAAACACCAGTTTGAATTTAAGATACAAAACAGGACGTAGTCTTACTTACGAAAGTAAAGATGTTTATGCAGTAAAAGACCCAAGAAAAATCGGTTTGCCTATTATAAATATGACAAGTTCTTATATTTTTGCTAAAAATGATTTGTTCTTGGCTTATGTAAACAATTACAACCATTATGTAGGGTATTATAAAAACACCTATCAACACGGAGGAATTTCATTAGAAGAAATGATTATTCCTTGTTTGGTTTTTAATCCTAAATAATCATTTTGACTTTTAAAAAAAGTAGCCACAAATTACACGAATTGGCACAAATTATTTTAAATTAAAATGTAATTACACTAATTAGTTTATTTAAAATCGATCAGTAAAATAGATATTTGTGTAATTATTTAAGGTTTCTGAATTTGTGATAATTTGTGCAATTTGTGTCAAAAAAAAAACCACTTATTTCGTGGCAAAAACTTATAAAAAACTAAAATGGAATTTATTTTTTCTTTAAACGAGATTGACACAGTAGCTAAAAAAGTGCTTGAAGCAAAACCTAATGAGGTCATTTTATTTCATGGCGAAATGGGTGCTGGAAAAACAACATTTATCAAAGAATTATCGAAAAAACTTGGAGTTACTGGTGCTACCAGCAGTCCCACCTTTTCTTTAGTTAATGAATACGAAGCTGCTAACGACCAATTAGTTTATCATTTTGACTTTTACCGTTTAAAAAACGAAATGGAAGCTTTAGATATGGGAGTTGACGAATATCTGTATTCGGGTAACTGGTGCTTTATTGAATGGGCAGAAAAAATCCCCAATCTTATTCCTGAATTACACACAACTATCACTATCAAAGCCTTACCCGATGGGAAACGAATTTTAGAATTAAAGTAAAAAATCACAATCTTAATTCCTGAATCAACTAACTGTTACTAAAATGTTTGCTTTTGACGATTTATACTAACAGAAGATGATTTTTTTAATCTTTTTGCGTAATTTTACTTTTAAATTATCACATTTACAATGTCAATATCGATAGCAATTACTCCTTTTACTAAAGAACAGTTACTACCTCAAGAAGAAAAACTGGAAGTAAGCAAACGAAAAAGCGAACTTTTTATTGGCATCCCCAGTGAAACCAGTTATCAAGAACGTCGTATTTGCCTAACTCCTGATGCCGTAAACTCATTAACGCACCACGGTCATCGCGTGATGATTGAATCAGGAGCGGGAGAAAGTTCTAGTTATACAGACAAAGAATATAGTGATGCAGGTGCCGAAATCACGCACGACACCCGAAAAGTATTTGGTTGTCCCATGATTCTCAAAGTAGGTGCACCTACCATTGATGAAATTGAAATGATGAACAGTAAAACCATCC
Source organism: Flavobacterium sp. NG2 (assembly GCF_034119845.1). NCBI lineage: Bacteria > Pseudomonadati > Bacteroidota > Flavobacteriia > Flavobacteriales > Flavobacteriaceae > Flavobacterium > Flavobacterium sp. NG2. The sequence goes on from NZ_CP139420.1 coordinate 3,192,503, forward strand.
TCATTTCGTCTATCCAACTAAAAACCAAAAACAAAGCTTATTTCGAAGCCTTGAGCAAGAAAAAAATTACTGCTTTAGCATTTGAATATATCAAAGACGAAGATGGTTCCTATCCAGCAGTACGCTCTTCGAGTGAAATTGCTGGAACTGCTTCCATACTTATAGCAGCCGAATTGATGATTACAAATGATTTTGGTAAAGGGTTGTTATTTGGAAATATTACCGGAGTTCCTCCCACAGATGTTGTCATCATCGGAGCAGGAACCGTAGCCGAATTTGCCGCTAAAACAGCCATCGGATTAGGAGCGAATATTAAAGTATTTGACAACTCCATTACCAAATTAAGAAGGTTACAGAATACACTAGACCAGAGGATATTCACTTCAACTATTCAAACCAAAGCATTAACCAAAGCTTTGCGTCGTTGTGATGTTGCCATCGGTGCTTTACGTGGTGTAGATCGTTGCCCTGTGGTCGTTACTGAAACCATGGTTGAACACATGAAAAAAGGGGCAGTTATCGTCGATGTGAGTATCGACACTGGAGGTTGTTTTGAAACCTCCGAAGTAACGACACACGAAAAGCCAACATTTATCAAAAGCAATGTATTGCATTATTGTGTGCCTAATATTGCTTCTCGCTACTCTAAAACGGCTTCCCTTTCTATCAGCAACATCATTACTCCTTATTTGATGCAAATTGCCGAAGATGGTGGTATCGAAAGCGCCATTCGTTGTGATGTAGGACTTAAAAATGGTGTTTATCTTTACCACGGCATCCTGACTAACAAAGCTATAGGCGATTGGTTCAATTTACCCAATAACGACATCAATTTAATTGTATTTTAAGGAATCTTTATTTTACCTTTGCAGCAAATTAAAAATCCATGAAGTTTTTTCAACGTTTTGCCTACTACTTGGTAGGATTAGTAATAGGTCTATTTTTTGTTGGTTTGGTTTTTAGCGGAAAAGACACCCGTTGCAACTATTTTCCTAATTCAAGAGTTTTAAATGACCTACGCAGTAAACCTTTCAACTATTCCGAAAAAGCCTCAGCCGTTTTAGCTGAATCTTGGATTGATACCATCGACATCAAAAATACTTTACAATTTGGAGATGTAGATTTTGATCAAAGCAACACCGAGTTTGGACAAAGCACTAAATTATATATCATTGAAGGAAAAACAATGAACAATCAAGCTATTATCTTAAAAGTAAGCAACAAGGCCGAAAGCGCTACACTTGAAGAAATCATAAAAAAATAGCACACTCTTTATCTGGGCGTGCCAGCAATAAAAAAGGGACTTAATCATCAGTACGGTGATTAAGTCCCTTTTTTATTGCTGTCGGGCTATACGCGCTACTTCGGTAGCTAGCTACTATCCCTCACGCAAAATCAAATTCCAAATTCCAATGGTGACAATGTTCTTATTTTAAAACTTTAAGCCAACCTCTTATCTCTTATTCCTTTCTCTTTTACATCTTAGCATCTTAGTAACTCAGAACCTTTTCACCTCAAAAAAACCATTCAATCTCCCTCACTCCTTTCTCCCTCAAATACGCATTCGTTTGACTAAAATGCTTATTCCCAAACCATTTCCCTTGATTCGCACTCATCGGCGATGGATGTCCCGATTCCAAAACCAAATGTTTGGTTCTATCAATCTTAGCACCTTTCTTTTGGGCAAATCCTCCCCAAAGCAAGAAAACAATTCCCTCTTTCTCCTCTGATATTTTTTGGATAACAGCATCAGTGAACTTATTCCATTTTAGATGCTTGTGGCTATTCGGACTGTCTTTTCTAACGGTTAAAGATGCATTTAATAATAAAACTCCTTGTTTTGCCCAAGATTCTAAATTTCCAGAAGTTGGCATAAAAATATAATCCAAATCCTCACAGATTTCGCGATAAATATTACGCAACGACGGCGGAATCTTCACTCCATCATTCACTGAGAAACTCAAGCCATTCGCCTCACCCACTCCATGATACGGATCTTGACCAATAATAACTACTTTCAATTCAGCCAAGCTACAATGATTAAAAGCCGAGAAAATCAACTCCTTTGGTGGAAAACAGCTGTTTGTTTGGTATTCTTCATCAACGGCATCTATTAATTCCTTAAAATAAGCTTGTTGAAATTCATCAGCTAAAAGAGCCTCCCAATCTGGTGTAAGGGTGTTTTGCATTTTAATTAAATTTAGCTAATTCTTGTTTAATAACTAACTCTAATTGCGGTAAGTAATCTTCACAAATTTGAAAGATAATCTCATAATCAAGCATTTCATAATGATGCGATATGAAATCTCTAAAGCGAATGATTTTATTCCATTCAATAGCAGGATAATGCTGTTTTAATAACTGATGCTTCCGATTAATATTTTTAATATTCTCACCAATAGCCTGTAACCGAGTTACAATGGCATCCAACAAAGTTTTGCCGTAATCCGTACTAACAAAGTCTTCTGGAGTATTAATAGCAGAGAATCTTTTATTACATATTGAGATGTGTTCTAAAATAATTTCTAGTGAATATTTATAAACAGCATCATACATAAATCAACTCGCTTTTAATAGTACTCAAAAAACGTTCGGATACATGAGGACCTTTACGGACAATATCTACTTTAGATTTTAATTTGTTTTCTAAAAAAGAGTACAATCCCATCAAAAAACTATAAGAAGGTTCTTTAAATTCTACAAAAAAATCAACATCACTCTCAGAATTTTCTATTCCTTTGGCATAAGAACCAAACAACGCAATAGAAATGACACCGAAATTATCTTTCAGGTATTGTTTTTCTTTTTGCAAAGTGTGTATGATTTCATCTTTTTTCATATAACAAATATAAAAATTAATTGTTTTGGATTATTACAACTTAACAAGTTTGTAACTTTGCTACTTTACAACTTATTTCATAGAATGATATCCATTACCGAAAAAACACTTCAAGATTTACAATTTCCAACTGTTCTAGCAACAATCTCAGATATCTGCAACACTGACCTTGGAAAACAAAAAGCTTTAGATATAACTCCTTTTAGAGACAAAGAAACTTTGATGGAAGCCTTGATGCAAACCTCAGAGTATGTTTCGTCTTTTCAAAACAACAATGCTATTCCTAATCACGGTTTTGATGCGATAACGCACGAAATCAAGTTCCTAGCCATTGAAGACAGCATACTTGAAGTAGGAAGTTTTAGAAAAATTGCCAACCTTTCTACTACCGTAAATTTCTTGTTGAACTTTCTACGAAAATTTGACGATTACTACCCACACATCAACAAAAGAGCGAATGAAGTCGAACTAACCAAAGACATTATCTCGCTCATTGACGTAGTCGTTGACAAATACGGGGAAATTAAAGACAACGCCTCACCAGATTTAGTGGACATTCGTAGAAACATGAATTTGGTTCGTGGAAAAGTCAATCAAAGTTTTGGTATTGCATTATCGCAATACAACGGTTTAGGATATTTGGATGATATCAAAGAGAGTTTCGTTCAAAACCGACGTGTTTTAGCTGTTTTAGCTATGTACCGTCGTAAAGTTCGCGGAACCATCTTAGGAAGTTCAAAGACGGGAAGCATTGCTTATATCGAGCCTGAAACAACGCTTCGTTATTCACGTGAATTAAGCGTATTAGAATACGAAGAAAAGGAAGAAATCAAACGAATATTAAAACAACTATCAAACAATATAAGACCCTTTTTGCCTTTATTGAAACAATACCAAGATTTCCTGAGTGATATTGATGTAATTGCAGCCAAAGCAAAATATGCGGATAGAATCAACGGAATCTTACCTGAAATCACTAATAATCGACGTTTGTATTTTAGGGATGCCTACCATCCTATTTTGTATCTAACCAACAAGCAAAAAAAGGAAATTACCTATCCACAAACCATCGAGTTACAACAAGAAAACCGCATTATTGTCATCTCAGGTCCTAACGCAGGTGGTAAAACCATCTCTCTTAAAACCGTGGGCTTACTACAATTAATGCTGCAATCAGGAATGTTGATTCCAGTACATGAACGTTCTGAAACCTTTTTATTCGACAGAATATTAACTGATATCGGCGATAATCAATCTATTGAAAATCACTTAAGTACCTATAGTTACCGATTGAAAAACATGAACTACTTCTTGAAGAAATGTAACTCCAAAACCATGTTTTTGATTGACGAATTTGGTACAGGATCTGACCCTGAATTGGGAGGTGCTTTGGCGGAAATTTTCTTGGAAGAGTTTTACCATCGGGAAGCTTTTGGAATCATAACAACCCACTACTCTAATTTGAAAATACTAGCAAACGAATTGCCGTTTGCCACAAACGCCAACATGCTTTTTGACGAAAAATCACTGGAGCCGATGTACAAATTAGTCCTTGGACAAGCAGGAAGTTCTTTTACTTTTGAAGTTGCTCAAAAAAACGGAATTCCGTTTAGCTTGATTAATCGTGCGAAAAAGAAAATTGAGGTGGGTAAAGTTCGATTTGACAAAACCATAGCTACCTTACAAAAAGAACGTTCTAAATTAGAAAAAACCTCGCAAACTCTAAAAGAAGAAGAAACCAAAGCCCGTGAAGAAGGGAAGAAAATGGAATCTATCAACGAGAAAATCAAGAGCAAACTGGAAAGTTATCAAGAACTCTATGATAGCAACCAAAAGACGATATATCTAGGTCAAAAAGTGGATGATTTGGCTGCCAAATATTTCAATAGTAAGAATAAAAAAGAGTTAATTGGTGAGTTTTTGAAAATCGTTGAAATCGAAAATTCTAAACGTAAAAAAGCTACTCCTAAAGAAGTCAAAGCTATAGTTGCTAAGAAAAAAGAAATTATCAAAGAGGCCGAAGTTATCGTTGAAGAAATCCGAAAAGAGAAAAAAGAAAAGAAACTGAAACCAGTTATTGAAAAGCCAAAACACATTTTAAAAGTAGGTGATCGTGTGCGTATGATTGACGGAAAAGCCGTGGGAAGCATTGACAGCATTGAAAAAAAGAAAGCAACGGTCAATTACGGGATTTTCACTTCCAAAGTGAATTTAGAAGAATTAGAATTGGTGGAAGAGGTTAAAACGAAGTAGATTTTTGGTTGGAAGTTGGGAGTTTGAAGTTGGGAGTTTGAAGTAAAAAGGAAAATTGCCCTTTTTTCAATTCGGACATTGGAATTTGGCTATTTAAATTTTGGAAATTATTTTTCTTCGTTAGCCCTGATGGGAGCGGCATCCTTGTGGCGGCAGGCGTTAAGCCGCCACAAGATACAGCGTACAGCAGGTGAAGTCGTTCCTATGAAAAACTAACGGTTATGCTCCTAAAACTACTAATACAAAACAGCATCGGTATTTACTTTTTTGGTATCCAAATGATCTTTATAGTATTTTTTATAAACTGGTTTTCCTAGCATTTTATCTACTCGATACAGTTGCCAACATAATTTTTGTTGTACTTCCTCCCACTCTTTTATTTGCTTATACGGGAAATCAGTAATCGGTTTTCCGATGTATGGAACCAGAAAATCAATAGCTTTCAAAATGCCACGACCATCATCTGATGTAGCTTTTAATAGATTTATTTTGAATACTGTAGCCAATTTTGCCATATCTAAAAAATGGGTCAAATTGAACACGGAATAACCAAAAGCAGTTGTTCTTTCTAATTCTAAAGGCTGTGCACCATTAGGTTCGATTTGAGCAAACAAGCGATTTTTAGGAAAAGATTCAATCATTTTTTTAGCAATGTCGTTTTTACCTACAAACATTGCAAAACGTACTATTTGCACATCAAAAGCGGTTCCGTGATTATTTTTTGCATTTTGCTCTTCTGCAGCTACTTCAGCAGTGAGCATCCAATCTAAATAGGTTGTAAACCATTCTTTTACGGCTTGTTGATCTGCTTTAGTGAAATGGTTTGATTTTCGCAACAACTCCACTCCATCAAGCATTTCAACAAAAGAATAGGTATCCAAAATACCTTCTCCGCGTCCTTTCCCACCGTGTTTACCAGGAATAGTTTGACCAAAATTCATATTCGGATTCATTTTGGTTTCTTTATTTATCAACCAAATTTGAAGATTTTCGACTGCTTTTTTAGCGTATTTTTCATCATCAGTGATATAATAAGCTAAGGCTAAATTTTCGATACTTTTAGCAAAACTCCCTAATGGATAACGGTCTAACTTTTCGATTTCAGGATTTGAAACCCCATCATTACGAATATATGGCAAACCATCCGCCTTGCTAGGATCAGGCCACCAATACCTTCCCATACTCATATAATCGTTCTTATCGCCACTTGGAGGTGTCATTTCCTTATCGGTAACTGTGATTAGTTTTTTATTCAAAACTTTATCAGCATCTCGAATAATGGTTTTTAAGCTAGGGGCATTACCTTGTTTAGCTTCTTGTAAACTTTTAAAATTCCAAAGCACGAGTTGAGCTTGTGTATGCGAAACAAAAAAGAGGACAAACAGTAGAATTAGTTTTTTCATTACTTAAGATAAAAATTATTTTGGTTATTATTAATTGGTTAACCAAAAGTAGTTGTTCTTATTACATGAAAAAAATACTATTATGTTAAAGTTAGAAATACTAAACATAAAAAAGAGAGGTGCAAAACCTCTCCTTCTAAATTCTATTACAATTTTGTAAATATTGCCGAATCCAAATTGGAACTCACAATCACATTGCGAGGTCCACCAGCCCCCTTACTCCTATCAAAAGATAATAAAATTTCTCCAGTTTTTTGATAATTGTCCCAAGCCCTTGTAAACTGTGGCTCGGCATCATTGAAGTTTTTATAAAAAGACCATTGTTTGATTAAATGATCTTCTTGATCCACATATACCCAATATTTATTATCAGGAGTTACTCCTACAGCATTAAAAGTCATTTGCAAAACATCTGCTGTTTTTCCGTTGGGTAATATATCAGTTTTAATGTACGTCAAAGTCACTCCTGGATCTTGTAGTTTCCAAGGCATAACTAGCCAATACGAATCATTAATCCACCAGTTCTTAGCTTGGTTTAGCAATTTATTTGTTTTGGCTTCGTCTTCAACTAGAATTCCATTTTCGAATACTTTTCCTTTTAAGGTATTTACATTAACCAAAATACATTGATTGTTTTCCGGACTTTCCACACGTACATCACCCGACCATTTGTCCCAATACAATTTTCTTTTTCCAAATTCCCATTGAATGAAATGCGTGTTGTTATAATTTTTAATGCCTCCCATAGCCTTTAGCATTTGGTTGACAATAATATTGACTTTTTCAGAGTCTGATTGTGCTACTGTAAGTTGACTCGTAGAAAGCATCAAAAACAGTAAAATAACTGTTTTAAAATTGAAATTGGATTTCATAGTTTTTAAGGGTATTAGTTCAAATGAAATACAAAAATAGAGTATTTTATTTCATTTGATTAAAATTAAAACAAATAGCAATTGAATTATTCTCTACAAAAAATTCCTTTTTACACTAGTAAGACTCTTTATAAAATCCTTATTTTTGCAGTCTAAATTTTATGCCATGCCAAACAAAAAATATAAAATAGCGGTCATCCAATTGAACTTAAATGATGTTGCCGAAAACAACTTAAAAAAATGTATCAGTTGGGTACGCGATGCTGCCAGTCAAGGAGCCGAAGTGATTTCGCTACCAGAATTGTACAGCAGTCATTATTTTTGTCAAAGTGAAGATGTCGAAAATTTCTCGATAGCTGAACCTTTGTATAGTACTTCTTTTATTGCTTTTAGCGAATTAGCCAAAGAACTAGGAGTGGTTATTATTGTTCCTTTCTTCGAAAAAAGAATGGCTGGAATCTACCACAACAGTGCTTACATTATTGACACAGATGGTAGTGAAGCAGGATTGTACCGTAAAATGCACATTCCAGACGACCCTCATTTTTATGAAAAATTCTACTTTACTCCAGGTGACTTAGGATTTAAAACTATTCCAACCAAAAAAGGAAAAATTGGAACACTAATTTGTTGGGACCAATGGTATCCAGAAGCAGCTCGTTTGACGGCTTTACAAGGTGCTGAAGCCTTGTTTTACCCAACTGCTATTGGATGGCATCCACAAGAAAAAGAGCAGTATGGCGAAAACCAATATGGCGCTTGGATGAATGTGATGAAAGGACATGCTGTAGCCAATGGTGTATATGTAGCAGCTGCAAACCGTATCGGTTTAGAGCAATACATCGAAGGAACGGCAGGAATTGAATTCTGGGGTGCTTCGTTTATTTGTGGACCACAAGGAGAAATTTTAGCACAAGCCTCACACGATAAAGAAGAGATTTTGATTGCCGAAGTAGATTTAGATTTACAAGAAAACGTACGTCAAAACTGGCCGTTCTTTAGAGACCGACGCATTGATGCCTTTGGAGATATTACGAAAAGAGCAATCGACTAGTAAAAAATTAACCGCAAACTGCGCTAAGGTTTCGAAAAGTTTGGTTTAACACAAAGGAACCACGAAGAGCACAAAGGTTTAAAACATAAAATGGACTAAGGCAAATATGCTTTAGTCCATTTATTTTTCATACGTTTTTTCTAGCCACAGATTTAAAGAAAGTGGTCGGACTTTGACAAAGAGTTGCTAACTTGGAAAAAGACCACAAATTACACAAATTAGCACAAATTCAAAAATGTATTAAATTGAATTACACAAATTTCTAATTAATATCAAAATTATTATCTGCAAAAATCTGCCAAATCTGCGTGCTTATTTTTTGCACGCAGATTTACACAGATTTTTTTTAATAGAAATATTTGATAAACACACATTTAGACAAAGAGTTAGATAGAATTAAAAAGATTAACACCGATTTTTTTAAATCCTTTGTGTCCTCCGTGCCTACTTTGTGCGCATAATGTTTAAATAATTTTTACTTCAAGTTAGGCTGGAAAATTTTCACCGTTCCATCCCCTTCACTACTCACTACTAACAAACTTCTTTTGGTTGGCGACTTCGAAGCAGGAATAAACAACAAACCTTCAGGAGCGTCACCTGTTTTGATGCTTTGCAAATAAACTGGAGCTGATGGATTCGTAATATCATAAACTACCACTGTATCGGTTCTTTCAAGACCTACAAACAAGATATTTTTGTTCCCCATTTTTGCCACTACAACCGACTCTGGTTCTGAACCTTTATCATCACTACGACCATCATCATAGGTTCCAAAATCATTCGAACGCTTATCTAAATCGTTTTTACTATCAAAAACCAAACTTCCTGTATTACCATTCCAAATCGTAAAAGAACGCGCTCCAAAACTGATTAACTCATCCAAATCACCATCACCGTCTGTATCTCCTTCAGTCGAAATCAGGTTTAATCGTCCCATTTTCTCATCTGCCTTAAAAGTGGCAGCATCAGGAAAAACCGTTGGGTCAAACGTCATTTTAGCCAATCTTTTCACATCGGCATAAGTTCCGTATTCTCTAGCGTCACCTTCGTTAGCTGTAATAAAATAAGGTGTTCCGCTTACCGTATAACTTGCAATAGCATCTGGCATAAACATTCCCTTTACTTTCCAAGGATTGAAAACAATACTTCCGTCTTTATCGCTAATATCAATTCCGTTCGCAACTGAATTAAAATCTTTATAGCCTAATCCAAAAATTGCTGTTATTGTTTTCGAGCTCAAATCTACTTTGGCCACACCATTGTTTTCTTGCAAACTTACCCAAGCCGTTTTGGAATCGGCTGAAATTGTAATGTATTCTGGTTCGATATCTGCAGCAAAACTTTTAGCCGTTTTCGAAATTCTGAAACCTTTAGTTCTTAAAGTAGCCAACTGATTTTCAAAACTCGCAAAAGTCAAGGTCGTAGCCGTATAATTATTGGCAACATCAATAATCGAAATCGAGCCATCAGGGTCAACTGTATAATCTGCATTGGGTTCACCTTCATTAGCCGACATAATAAATTTTCCATCAGGCGAAAAAGTCACCATATCTGGCAAAACTCCCACTGTAATTTCTTTAACCAAGCTATTATCCGCCGTGTTAAAAACCACCACTTTACCGTTTCCTTGTTTATTAGTACTCGATTCTAGCGCCACAGCCAGTTTCCCGCCATAAGTCGCCACACTGTTCGAAGCACCGTTAAAGGTAGCCAAACTAATCGCCGATAATTTTTTAGGATTAGCAGGGTCAGATAAATCTACCACATCAATTTGGTTCGTCCCGCTGTTGTTTACTGTAAACAGTTTTTTAGTCGTTTCGTCATACGCACTAATTTCGGCAGCACCCTCGCCGCCTATCGTGATGCTTCCTATTTCTGCAAACGTAGCCGCATCTTCATTTACTTCGATTTCTTGTTCTGTACTACCATCAACCTTGTCTTTTTCACAACTCGTTAAAATAAAAAGCGCAGTCAATACTGAAATACCAAAATTTTTCATGTTTCTTATTTTTTTGTTTCGGACAAAAATAGATTTACGTCTTTCCTTTTGGATTAACACAGTATTATAAAATCTTTATTTAAGGAAGTTATCGTGTTAGTAAATTGTTTCCAAAAACACTTTGGCGTTAAGCCATTGAAAAATGAGAAAACCAAATAAAAATATTTCACAAATAAGATACTACTAATTAGTAAGAGCAGAATGAATAGTTAATTCAATCAACATTGCTCCCGTTATTCGCTATATCTTTATGTTCTTAAAGAAAGAACATAAAGGATGCCGCTACTACCGGGGCTATTCAGCACGATTATTTTTCCATAAGAATGTTTCATAAAAAAACATTGCATTATTATTTATAACTAATTGGTATCCATGAAATATAATCACCTTTTATGATTAAAAAATAACAATACTATCGATATCCTTCAAAAAATGATAAAAAAATCATAACAAATACTATTAGCCTACTAGTTGCATTTCAATTTTGTAAATTTGGTAGTAAGAACACTCTATTACCCCAAATTTAACTTATCTACAATATTAAAAATCAACCCTTTAAATATTTAGATTATGGAAAATTTGTATTTTTTATCAAAAAGACTGATGCTCTTAGCATCTATTTTAGCACTCCTCTCTTGCAGTCAGGAAGAGAAAATCGATTCTGATTATCCTGTAAATTCAACTTCATCAATATTTGAAAAGATGAAAGCTGAAAAATTAAATGTTTTTAAAGGCCCAGAAGTGACTATAGGTTTTGGCAAAGTACGCTCTTGGGTAAGTTTAAATAAAGAAGGTTTCCCTATGGAAATTGGAATCGAAATGACCAAAGAAGCTTTAATGAACCCTGAAAGAGATAAAAAGAAATCACCATTAGGAGCTTCAATGAATACTATTCCTTTACACTTAAAAGCTAAACAAGCCACACCTTTTGACCACATAGGCTTTGACTGGAACCCTGAAGGTCACGAACCACCAGGCATGTTTGATGTACCGCATTTTGATATTCATTTTTATTTGATTTCTTACCAAGACCGAATGAATATACCTGCTTGGTCAGAAAGTACCGATGCCTATTTTAACAACTATCCCCCTGAAGGATATATGCCAGCCGATTATTTTACCCCCCCAGGAGCTGACACCGCCGAAGAAAAAATGGGTAAACACTGGTTACCAGGAAACTTCCTCGATTTATTACCTTTTTCTAAAATCATGATTCTAGGTACTTATGATGGCCATTTAACGTTTATTGAACCCATGATTACCACAGAATACCTAATGACTGGTGAAGATTTTAGTATGTCATTTTCACAACCAGACCATTTTGAAAAAGCAGGTAATTATCCAACAAAATACAATATCTACCATGATATGGCAACAGGTAAAATCTATATTACTTTAAGTCATTTTGTGGCTAGAAATTAAAAAATAATACTAAAATGTATCGAGAAGCTTTAATACACACAAAGGTTCCGATACATTTAAATAAAAAAATTCTATCGCATTTTTTATTAAAACACTCGAACTGACGTGAACATAACGTTTATCTAATATAAACTCTTTGTATCTTTCCTTCTCGTCACTTCGAGTGATTTTGATTAGTAATGCGACAGCTTTACTAATCAAAATTGTATCGAGAAGTTTTTGAGTATTTGAGCGTTCTAAATACAATTTATTAAAAAATTCTATCACATTTTTTATTAAAACACTCCAACAGACGAACAACAAAAACAAACATTTTAACTCATCTCAGTGCACATAACTATGAAATTTTATTTTTTACTATCCAACTGAATCAATACCCATTTCTCTTGTTTTCATTTTTGAAAAAAGGATCATCAAATGCTGATTTAACTTCACCTTTAGAATTTAGTTGATGAATAACTATTGGGATTGACGAACTTACTCGAACAATTTTTTCTTTATATTGACCAGGTGTCCATTTTGGGAAACGTTCTAAAATCTTCTGAACTTGTGCCGTTAAATTTTTATCACCGTTTTTTACTTTAATATCAGACAAACTTCCATCTTTTTCTACTACAAAATTCACATATATTTTACCTTTATAATTTTCTGGAGTCCTAAAACGTTTTGCAAATTCACCACAATACTTAGCTTTACCCCCTGGAGGTTGAGGTTTAATATCGACTTGCTTTTCAGTGTATATCGTGTCATTTACAGTTTGTGTTTCTGAACTGGCTTGACTCATACCTATTTGAAAAAAGAACAGACAAACTACCACTACTAAATTCTTCATAAATTTGTTTTTATTATTTAATATCGGATTTTTTCGGTTGGTTCTAGCATCATGCCCACACTTTTTTTTTAGTTTCGTACTAAAAAGTATTTTCAAATATAATAAACATTTAACTACAAATCCCCCATCAATAAAAACATTTTTCCTACAAACCCAACTCCCCTAGCCTTGATAGAAGTGGAAAGCCTTGTTGTTGTAAATCCATTTTTTTCTGGGGATAGGCAGAGCGACCGGAGGAAGCTCCTGCATGCCCCAAGAAAAAAGGGTTTACGGCAATAAGCTTGAAACGGATAGCGAGAATTAGCTCCTGAAATAAATGGAAGATAAATCCTGAAATGCGGTTGTTTTATGGGCTTTGGTTTTTATAATCCTTGCGAATGCTTATATTTGCGGTCATTAAATTTTAGCTTCGTTTATATGACTACTACAAACAGACGTTTTCCTGCTGAATGGGAAAAACAAGAGGGAATTTTACTTTGTTTTCCGCATAATGGAAATGATTGGCCAGGGAAATACGAGGCGATTCAGTGGGCTTTTGTGGAGTTCATTAAAAAAGTAGCGACCTACGAAAAAGTCTTTTTGGTTGTCGCTGACGAAAAATTAAAAGCCAAAGTAACTGATATGCTCGAAAGAGCCCGTGTAAACTTGGAACAAATTCAGTATATTATTCATAAAACCAATAGGAGCTGGATGCGTGATTCGGGACCTATTGTGGTGTATAACAACGGGAAAAGAGAAGGCTTGAACTTTAACTTTAACGGTTGGGCGAAGTATAAAAACTTTCAGTTAGACAAGCATGTTCCTGCGATTGTAACTGAGGCATTACAAATGCCATTGACACAAGTGACGTACAAAGGAAAACCTGTGATAGTAGAAGGTGGTGCGATTGATGTAAATGGTCGTGGTACGCTTTTGACTTCGGAAGAATGCTTGATGCATCCTGATATTCAGGTGCGAAATGCTGGGTTTACAAAGGAAGATTACGAAGCGGTTTTCAAAGAATATTTGGGCGTGACCAATGTGATTTGGCTCGGCGATGGCATCGAAGGTGACGACACCCACGGACATATTGATGATTTGGCTCGATTCATAAACGAAGACACGATTGTAACAATCGTAGAAACCGACCCTAATGATGCCAACTTTAAACCGCTACAAGACAACCTGAAACGTTTACAAAACGCCAAACTTGAAAATGGTCAATCACCTATCATCGTTAGTTTACCAATGCCAAAACGTTTGGATTTTGAGGACTTGCGTTTGCCTGCGAGTTATGCTAATTTCTTGATTATGAATAACTGTGTGTTGGTGCCGACATTTAACGATGCCAATGACCGTAAGGCTTTGAATATCTTAGCGGAATGTTTCCCTAATAGAGAAGTCATTGGAATTAGTGCAATTGATTTGATTTGGGGATTCGGGACGTTGCATTGCTTGAGCCAGCAGATTCCTGCTTAGACTTATTTAAACACGAAGGCCACTAAGGAAGCACTAAGTTCACTAAGTTTTTCTTTTTTAAAACCATTTAATTAATATAATCTGCTGAATCTGCGTGCGAAATTTGTTCACGCAGATTTAGCAGATTTTTTTATAGTTTTTTTTAACACAGACCTGTCTGCCGACAGGCAGGTTTGAGAAATATAGAAATAAGAATAAAGGAATCTGTGAAATCTGTGTTTACTTTTATAAATCGTTGTGTGACTTCGTGAAATAACTTTTTGGAACACAGATTTTAGAAATTATAGAAATCAGCACAGAGAAATTTTGTGTTTACTTTTAAAAAAATCAAAAAAAAATTAGCACAATTTAATTTGTGCTAATTTGTGACATGAGCGTTAGCGAACTGGCGTAGTAAATCAGTTTTTTTCAATTAAAAATATTGGTAAACTTTATGCCTCGTCGTGCTCTTTGTGCTTAATCCATTATTTAATTTTAGAAAACGGTATTTTTTGACCATCATTTAAAAGCAAATCAAACCCTGTTAGCTTTTCATTAAATTGAAATTTCACTCCTGCGCTTTGAGATTCAAATAAGTCTTTACCGATATTTTCTACAGCAAATCCTGGATATCCTGTAATTACGACATTCAATACATTAAATTTTTCAGTAAGAACTATTTTGATTGGCATTTTAGTACTAGAATAAGTTCCCAAATACCCATCCAAAACAAGATCTTTTTCAATTGCTCCGTTTAAAGAAGACCAAATGTTATTACTCACATTCACATCTGGGAACACATGATCAGGGTCTAAACTAATACTTTCAATTTCTTCAGTGGTGTTGTGCTTAAAAGACCAAGTTGTATTTTTTTGCCACACTTCAACAGGAAGTCTTACACGTGTTAGTTTTCCTGATTTGGTTTTGATATCTAAAATAATAGGCAATGCCATTTTATCGAAATTTTCGACTGTAATCACAACGCCATTTTTAGGATCATTTTTAATATATTTAATAGCCGTAATCCCTTGGTCAAATTTCCAATTATTAGTAAACCAAGCTCTCCAAAACCAACCTAAATCTTCGCCAGAAACATTTTCCATAGTCCTAAAAAAATCATCTGGTGTTGGGTGTTTGTATGCCCAACGCTCGATATAAGTTCTGAAAGCCAAATCAAAACGTTCTATTCCTAAAATATGTTCTCTTAAAATGACTAAGGCGGCACCAGGTTTAGAATAACATAAGGTGGCAATATGTACTTCTTTCATATTATCAGGTGCAGTCATGACAGGCTCAAGAACATCTTTACTGTATTCATTTGCTTTTCTATGCAAATCTTCTGGTGCTTCTTTATATTCACCATGATTAAAATCGACATTACTTAGGGAATTGATAAAGGTATTCAAACCTTCATCCATCCATCCAAATAGACGCTCGTTTGAACCTACAATCATAGGAAACCAAGTGTGTCCAAATTCATGATCTGTTACCCCCCATAAACGCTGTCCTTTGGACTCCCAATTACAAAAAACGATACCTGGATATTCCATTCCTCCCTCGTTTCCTGCCACATTGATTGCTGTAGGATAAGGATATTCTAACCATCTCTTGGAATAATTTTCAATGGCTCCTTTGGTAAATTCTGTTGCCCTTCCCCATGCTAACATTCCAGCACTCTCAATAGGATAGGTCGAAATCGCCAATGATTTTTTACCACTTGGTAAATTGATTTGAGCAGCATCCACAATAAAAGCCGCAGACGACGCCCAAGATACATCACGAGCATTCTTCATAGAGAAATTCCAAGTTTTAGTGGCAGTAGTAGGCAATTTAGCCCCCGCCTCTACTTCTTCGGCAGTCCGAATTAAAACAGTTGAATCGCTTTGTTTGGCTTTTGCCATTCTGCCTTGCTCAGCAACCGAATAAACTGAATTAGGATTTGTTAATTCACCCGAACAAACCACAAAATGATTCGCTGGGGCAGTAATACTTACGTCAAAATCTCCGTATTCCAAATAAAACTCTCCTGCTCCTAGATAAGGTTTCACATTCCACCCTCGAATATCATCATACACACACAGACGCGGATACCATTGCGCAATGGTAAATATCTTGCCATTTTTAGTCTCTAAAACACCTGTTCTATCTGAACCTTCGTTAGGTGAAATATAAGAGAAATCAATTTTCAATTTTACTGAATCACCCTTTGGTTTTAATTCCGCAGGTAAAAAAACTTGCATTCGGGTATCGGTAATTAAAAATTTCACTTCGGTTTCTGATGGTTTGGCTTTTGAACCTGAAACCACTTTAACCGATTTTATCTTATGACCTCCATCAAAAATTTGTCCTCTAGCCCCATTGCGGCTTCCTGTTAATGGAATAACTGCATTTCCTCTTGAGTCATCTTTAAATAAATTCTGATCAATAGTAAGCCATAAAAACGAAAGTTTATCAGGACTGTTATTGGTATAACTGATAACAGCGGTACCTGTGATTTCGTTTTTCTGTGGATTCAAATAAGCTGTTAGTTGATAATCAGCTCTATTTTGCCAATATTCTGCTCCTGGTTGTCCACTAGCTGAACGAGTAGCCGAACCATGGTCATTGTAAAATTGTGAATTAAAAGTTTCATTATAATTGTATTTAGAAAACGAACCAGTAACTGAAGTTACTTGTGACCAAATTGAAGATATTACCAACAATAATGACAATTGAATAATTCCTTTACATCTAATGTTTATCATATATTTTTACTTTATAAAAACAAATTAATGAAAAAAAAACGTACAGATAACCTAATCTTATCTAGATAACCATATTTTAGGTTATTTTTATACCTTTTTTAAACATTAAATTCATTCCTTTTGAAAACAACTCTAAGAAATAGCCAACTAACAGCACAAATAAATCATTTAGGTGCTGAATTGAATTCATTGAAAAACAACAGTGGTAAAGAGTACATCTGGGAAGGAAATCCCGATTTTTGGGGCAAGCACTCCCCTGTTTTATTCCCAATTGTAGGAACTTTAAACAACAATACTTTCAAATACGAAGGAAATACATATTCTTTATCGAGACATGGTTTTGCCCGAGAAATGGAATTTGAATTGGTAACCAAAACTGATAATAGTGCGACCTTTTCAATTCAATCAAACGCTGAAACCTTAACAAAATATCCGCTTGATTTTGAATTTCAAATCATTTATACACTAAAAGAAAACCAACTCGACATTGCCTATAAAGTCATTAATAAAAGTTTGACAAAATTGCCTTTCTCTGTTGGTGCACATCCTGCCTTTGCTTTGCCTGGTGACTTCGAAAACTATAGTCTTCAATTCGAAAAAGAAGAACCTTTAGAATATCATTTATTAGAAAATAATTTAATATCGAATAAAAAAGCAGTACTAAAAACCGCCAACAACTCCATTCAACTAAATCATCAACTATTCAAAGATGATGCGCTAATTTTCAAATCATTACAATCCAAAAACATAACTATACTTACAAACAACAAACCATTGCTAAAAGTAGTTTTTGAAGATTTTCCACATCTCGGAATTTGGACAATGATTAACGCTCCTTTCTTATGTATAGAGCCTTGGTTTGGTTATTCAGACACAACCGAAAGTAACGGCAATCTGTTTGAAAAAGAAGGTATTCAAGTTTTGAATTCAAAAGAAACATTTAACTCCAAATTCACGATTGAAATTCTATAACTAAAATTTTGGTAGTGTTTTGATATACAAGTCTTCTACTTTTTTTCGGGCCCAATCTGTTTTTCGTAAAAAAGTAAGACTTGATTTTATACTTGGATTCTCTTTAAAACATTTAATTTTAATTAATTCACCCAAAGTGTCAAAACCATAGAAGTTCACCAATTGTTCTACAATCGTTTTTAAGGTTATTCCGTGAAGCGGGTCTTTTGAAGCATTATTTTCCATATTACAAATTTATGCCAAATTCCTCAAAAAATTGTGGAGTTTTCGTAATTGTTCCTACATTTGCAATCCTATGCTAAAAACTGTCAACATACTTAATAAGAGAGCGCGTTTTGATTATGAAATAATCGAAAAATTTACTGCTGGAATTGTTTTAGCAGGAACAGAAATCAAATCCATTCGTTTAGGGAAAGCCAATATCACTGAAAGCTTTTGCGAATTTAGTGGTCATGAGCTTTTTGCAATCAATACCTATATTGAAGAATATTCATTTGGGAATCAATTTAACCACAAAGCCCGAAGCGAAAGAAAACTACTTTTAAACAAACGAGAATTAAAAAATTTAGCGCGTTCTGTCCAAGCCAAAGGTTTGACTATCGTCCCTTTGAAATTATTTACCAATGAAAAAGGAATTGCTAAACTTGAAATTGGTCTTTGTCGTGGTAAAAAAACCTATGACAAACGTGAGTCATTGAAAGAACAAGATACCAAACGTGATTTAGATCGTATCAAGAAGGCTTTTTAATTAAAATACTTAGATTTTTTTTAGCCCACAGATTTTACAGATTACACAAATAAACACAGATTTTATTGAATTCTTATTTTTTCAAGATATAGACTCGTAGTTTATTGTCCTTAGAAAAGAGGTTTATTACTGATTAATCTTTGTAAAAAACTTTGATTTATTCCAAAAAATGACTAAATTTGTCAAGACAATTTTAAACATTTTAAATCATGAAAACCTTACTGAAAAACGCTAGAGAAGCAAAATCTCTTAAAACAAGAGAGTTAGCTCAATTAATGGGTATTGACCAGGCTTTAGTAAGTAAGTTTGAAAGTGGCACACGAAAACCTACCAAAGAACAAATTATCAAACTAGCTTCTATTCTAGAAATAGATTATGAAACCTTAATGATTGCTTGGTTAAAAGAAAAAATTCTTTATGAAATAGGAGAAGAAGTTTTTGCCTTAAAAGCCCTAAAAGAAGCCGAAGACGAATTAAAATACATCAGAACCACAGTTCCTAATCAAAAAATTTCTAAGGCACTTGAAAAATTATTGGATGAAATTGATGCATTGAAGGTTAAACTAGATAAATTTCGTCAGTTTGATAGTTTTAGGATTGCACAAGCACTTGAGTTGGAATATACTTTTGAGAGTAATCGTATCGAAGGAAACACTCTTACTTTGCGTGAGACTGATTTAGTCATCAACGAAGGTTTGACTATTTCTGGTAAAAGTATGCGTGAACATCTGGAAGCCATTAATCATCAAGAGGCTATTGCTTACATCAAGCATTTGATGGAGAAAAACAGCAATCTCAATGAACGTGAATTGTTATCTATACACAACTTAATTTTAAGAGGGATTCAGCCAGAAGATGCGGGTCGCTACCGTAAAGTACAAGTGATGATTAAAGGAAGTACTTATATGCCTCCACAACCTTATATGGTCGCTAAGGACATGGAAGATTTCTTTATCTGGTATGAAACCCACAAAAACAATCTTCACCCTATTGTTCTTGCTGCTGAAATGCACGAACGCCTGGTGACCATTCATCCTTTTATTGATGGAAACGGGAGAACGTCACGTTTGGTAATGAACTTGATTTTGTTACAACATGGTTATGTAATTGCAAATATCAAAGGAGATTATGAGAATCGAATGCAATACTAC
Source organism: Flavobacterium sp. NG2 (assembly GCF_034119845.1). NCBI lineage: Bacteria > Pseudomonadati > Bacteroidota > Flavobacteriia > Flavobacteriales > Flavobacteriaceae > Flavobacterium > Flavobacterium sp. NG2. The sequence goes on from NZ_CP139420.1 coordinate 3,212,229, forward strand.
CAATCGCTAGAAACAGCGCAAACTCAAAACAACAAAGAAGATTTTTTGTTGTTTATTGCTCAAATTGAGAAAGAAAGCTTAGAGCGCTATATTGGGATAATTGCGCAATAAAGACTTTTATCACAAAGGCACAAAGGTTACATTAAGAGAGTACGGATTACAGATAGATTTTTATCAATATTAAACCGTTATATTTCTCAGTAAACTTTGTGCCTTCTTAGTATAATTCGTGTTTAAACAAAATTAATTTTTATCCTCCAATAAAGGCACAAATCTAAATTCACCCAACTCGTGTTTTTCAAACTGAGTTTCGTTTTTTCGAATTAACAATGTCATTATTTGTACATCCTCACCAAGGGGAATAACCAGTCTTCCTCCTATCTTAAGTTGCGCCATCAAAGGTTGTGGTATCACCGGAGCTCCCGCTGTAACTATAATACTATCAAATGGAGCAAATCCTGGCAATCCTTTATAACCATCACCAAAAGTTAAATGTTTAGGTCTAATACCTAGTTTAGGTAACAATGCCGAAGTCTGTCTATATAACTCACTTTGACGTTCTACGCTAAAAACTTTAGCTCCCATCGTATACAGTACAGCTGTTTGATATCCTGATCCTGTACCAATTTCTAAAACTTTATGATCTTTTTTTACTTCTAGCAATTGTGATTGAAAAGCCACAGTGTAGGGTTGTGAAATAGTTTGTCCTGCTCCAATAGGAAACGCCTTATCTTGATACGCGTGTTCCTCGAAACTAGAGTCTAAAAATAAGTGTCTCGGAATCTTTTTTATTGCTTCTAAAACATTTTTATCTGTAATTCCTTTTTCTTGCAAAACGCTTACTAATTGGTTTCGAAGTCCTTGATGCTTGGCCGTATCTTTCAAAATGTAGTATTTATAATTTGTAAAATTAACTAAAGATTTTTGAATTACAACTTTGATTTAAATAAAGATATTTGTTGCTGTTTTAGATCAAATTATTCTTTTTTTTTTAACATCTAACTATAAAGTCTTTATGCAATCTCTACTCATCATTTGCTAAAAACACTCAAATACACCTATTTTGCAAAACCAAAAATTTAAAAAAACCTGTAAAATATTTTTATTATCTTTACAAAAGACTCAACTACCTTAATTACAAACATTTGTAAAGCCTAAACTTCAACTCCAAAATCATTAAACAATTGAAATCATGAAAAATGAAAACCCAGTAGTATGGTTCGAAATTTATATTGACGATATGACAAGAGCCCAAAAATTTTACGAAACTGTATTTGATGTTCAATTTACACCACTAACAGACCCTACATCAAATGATTTTCAAATGCTAGCTTTTCCAAGTGATATGGAGTCCAAAAACAGAGCATCGGGAGCATTAGTAAAAATGGAAGGATTTAAAGCAGGTAATAACAGTACCATTGTATATTTTATGAGTGAAGATTGCAGCATAGAAGAAGCCAGAGTTGAAAACGCTGGAGGTAGTATATTTAAACCCAAAATGTCCATTGGAGAGTATGGATTTATCGTTCTCGCCAAAGACACCGAAGGCAATATCATTGGAATACATTCTATGAAATAAAATAGGTTCTAAATTTTCAGTGAGCAGTTCAAAACAAAAAACTAGAACCTCCACCGAACAAAAGCTTCCATTGCAGCATAATGTGACAAACCTAATTGGTCATATAAATCTGCTGTTTCTTTGTTTCTGTCCTCGGCTCTCTGCCAAAACTCCCTGCTATCAGCTCCTTGAAATACAACACCATCTTTTTGCGATTGATGTTTAAAGATTCCCTTCCTTTTTTCTAAAACCTGATCAGGTCCCATAGGTATTGCCATTTCTATTTCATCGATATTCCATTCTTGCCAAGCACCTCTATACAACCAAACCCAACAATCCTCCATAAAAGGCTTAGATTTCAATCTTCTTACTGCCTCAAATATTGCGTCCAAACAATGTTTATGTGTTCCATGAGGATCCGCTAAATCTCCTGCAGCATAAATTTGATGCGGCTTTATTTTTTCGATAAGATCCATAGTTATTTGAAAATCATGTTCTCCTAATGGTTTCTTTTCGATAGTTCCTGTTTCATAAAATGGTAATTCCATAAAATGAATTTGCTCGTCTGGAATCCCTATATAATGGCAAGTAGATCGAGCCTCACCTTTCCTAATAAGCCCTTTAATTTGTCTTACCTCTGGACTGTCTACTTCACTTGTTCTTTTGTTTTTTAGAAAAGCCAATGCTTTTTTGAAAATGGCAGAAGCATTTGTATTATCAATTCCAAATTTCTCATTATAATCACAAACAAAACTTGCAAAACGCAAAGCTTCATCGTCAGCAACCGCAATATTACCCGAAGTCTGATACCCTACATGAACTTCATGGCCTTGTTCATAAAGTCGCTTGAAAGTTCCTCCCATACTAATGATATCATCATCTGGATGTGGACTAAAAATAAGTACTCTTTTACGAGCAGGCGCAGCACGTTCAGGACGATTTTTGTCATCTTCATTGGGTTTTCCTCCTGGCCAACCTGTAATGGTGCTTTGTAATTCATTAAATATTTTGATGTTTATATCATAGGCATGACCATATCCAAAATCAGCCAACAAATCACTCATTCCGTTTTCTATGTAATCTGCATCTCTAAGCATTAAAATAGGCTTATTTAAGCTAAGTGCTAACCCCAAAACTGCCTTTCTAATCAATCGGTCTGTCCAATCGATTTTTTCAACTAACCAAGGTGTATTTAATCTTGTAAGTTTTGAAGCAGCTGCTTTATCCAAAACAAAAATAGCATTATCGTGTTCTTGCAAAAAGGACGCAGGCACTTGAGTTGTCACAGATTCTTCAACAGAAGCTTTGACAATATTCGACTTTCCTTCTCCCCAAGCCATTAATATCACTCTTTTCGCCTCCATTATCTTTTTAATTCCCAACGTAATTGCGGTTCTTGGCGTTTTATCAAGTCCTAAAAAATCTTTACTGGCAGCAACACGTGTTATATGATCTAAGGCAACTAATCTGGTTTTTGAATTCTGAAGAGAACCCGACTCATTGAATCCAATATGTCCATTTCCTCCAATTCCTAAGATTTGAAGATCTATCCCACCTAGGGCTTCAATTTTTTCTTCATACTTACTGCAATAATCCGAAATAGCTTGTTTAGTCAATAACCCATCTGGAATATGATAGTTTTCAGGTAAAATATCAATATGATTGAATAGTAATTCCTTCATAAATCGAACATAACTGTTAACGGAATCTGGTTCCATCGGATAGTACTCATCCAAATTAAACGAAATCACATTCTTAAAACTCAGCCCTTCTTCTTTATGTAAACGCACTAATTCAGCATACAAACCCTTTGGTGAGGAACCAGTTGCCAAACCCAACACACAAGGAAGATCTTGCTCTTGTTTTTCTTTTATTAGTTCAGCTATTTCTTGTGCAATTGCTTTAGAGGCGATAATAGAATTTTCGTAAACAATAGTACCTATCTTTTCGAACCTTTTTTCAAAACCCGTCGCCTTGTCTATAGTACTGTATAACATAGTTATTAAATTTTGATGTTTACTAAAGTTGAATCTTATCTTTAGTTTGAAAATAATTTATTATCAAGATTTTTATTAAAATTACAGCATTAAAAACAATAAACACAAATTGTTTAAATATTTATTTTTTAGACTTTAAGAAAAAAAGCCGAATTAATTAAAATGTTTATTGTCTTTAGTAGAAAATGTTTTTTAAACAGGATTGCAGAGAAATCATTAATAAAAATTCTTTTATTGTTGCTTTAAACACATAAAATCATTAAATTAGTACAAAATTCCCGCATTTTTTAACAAATAACTAATAAACATTATCTTATAGCATACTAAAGACACGTCCATATATCAGAAAATTAAAATTAATACCTACTAAAAAAATAAATTAATGTATGAGTAAATATATTAAAATTAAAAGGGGATTGAATCTAAAATTAATAGGTGAAGCTGTTAAGTCAGTATCAGACATGCCTATTGCTGATATATTTGCTATAAAACCAATAGATTTTGTGGGACTTACTCCAAAATTGTTAGTCAAAGTAGGAACAAATGTGCTAGCAGGAAGTCCTCTTTTTTACGATAAAAATAATGAAGCTATAAAATTTTGTTCTCCTATTAGTGGGGAAGTTGTAGAAATTCTAAGGGGTCACAAAAGAGTTATCTTAGAAATAAAAATACTGGCTGACAGGGAAGTTAAACACCTAAGATTCTCCCAATCAAACCCCAACGAACTTTCAAAAACGGACATTACTGACCAATTATTAAATAGCGGTGTTTGGCCATTTATTCGTCAGCGACCTTATGGGACCATTGCTAATCAAAATGATAACCCCAAAGCTATTTTTATTTCAGCTTTTGATACGAACCCACTGGCTCCAGATATCGATTTTATTATGTCTGGTAAAAATTCTAATTTTCAAACCGGATTAGACGCTTTAAAAAAATTAACGACTGGTATAGTACACCTAAATGTGAACGCTAGTAGTTCCCCCGCTCCCCTTTTTAGTCAAGCACAAAAGGTACAAATCAACACCATTGACGGTCCACATCCAGCAGGAAATGTAGGTGTTCAAATACACCATATTGACCCTATTAACAAAGGAGAAGTAGTTTGGTATATTCAACCACAAGATGTAATTATCATAGGAAAATTATTTAACGAAGGAATTTTTGATGCTTCGCGAACTATAGCTTTAACAGGTTCTCAGCTTACTAATCCTAAATATTATAAAACCATTGTAGGTTCTTCTATTAAAAACATGATTGAAGATGCTGGCCTAAAAAAAGGAGAAAACCGAATTATAAGTGGTTCAATTTTATCAGGAAGGCAAATACCTGCTGATGGTTATTTAGGTTTTTATGATTCCCAAATTACCGTAATCCCCGAAGGTAACGAATATGAATTTATGGGCTGGTTAAGACCCGGTTTTAATAAATTTAGTTTGTCTCGCACTTTTTTCTCTTGGTTGACACCCAATAAAAAACACGATTTGAATACCAATTTGCATGGTGAAGAACGTCCTTTTGTAATGACGGGACAATATGAAAAGGTTTTTCCAATGGATATTTACCCTGTTCAACTCTTAAAATCTATACTAATAGAAGATATTGATATGATGGAAAAACTGGGTATTTATGAAGTGGTTGAAGAAGATTTTGCACTCTGCGAACTCGTATGCACATCAAAGATTAAATCACAAGAAATCATCCGTCAAGGATTGGATATAGTTCGAAAAGAATTTAGTTAATCATTTTAGCACTACGGTCTGAAAATCCGTATATTAGAAAGCCTTACTTAAACCTTTTTAAGTTCATTTTTTTTTAATTTAACACTTAGCTTCTGGCCAACAGCTAGGTTAAAAGATTAGCACAGATTAATCTGTAGCCTTTAATTTTAGAAGAAAACTGAGATGAGCTAAAACATATTGTTTTCAGCTTGCTTTTTGATAATACAACAGAGAAACGTGTTTTAACAAACAGCTATTTAAATTTAATCATTAAAAAAATATTTGAATTTGAAGCCACTAAGAAAATTACTGAATAACCTCAAACCTAATTTTGAAAAAGGAGGAAAACTGGAAAAATTCTTTCCAGCATTTGATGCGTTCGAAACCTTCCTATTTGTACCTAATCACACGACACAAAGTAAGGGAACCCACGTACGTGATGCAATTGATTTGAAACGTACGATGATATTAGTTGTGCTTTCTCTAATTCCTTGTTTGCTATTTGGAATGTGGAATATTGGTTACCAACATTATTTAGCTTTAGGGATTATGAATGTCACTCTAATAGATACTTTTATTTTTGGAGCTATTAAGGTACTTCCATTAATACTCGTCTCTTATGGAGCAGGATTGACCACCGAGTTTATTTTTGCTATTATTCGAAAACATACAATAAATGAAGGTTTCTTAGTTTCAGGAATGTTGATTCCACTAATTATGCCTATTGATGTACCTTTATGGATGTTGGCTATAGCTACCATTTTTGCTGTAATTATTGGAAAAGAGGTTTTTGGTGGCACAGGAATGAACATTTTAAATCCAGCACTTACCGCCAGAGCGTTTTTATTCTTTGCTTATCCTACCAAAATGTCTGGGAATGAAGTCTGGATAAACATAAGTACAGAAAAAGGACAAACGGTTGTTGATGCCTATAGTGGTGCAACTGCTTTGGGCGAAGCAGCTGCTGGCCATGCCGATAAAATCCCAAGTATAATGGAATCTTTCATAGGAACTATTCCGGGTTCTGTTGGAGAAACATCTACTATAGCTTGCTTATTGGGAGCGGCCATTTTATTGTACACTGGAATTGGCAGTTGGCGCATCATGACCTCCGTTTTTGTAGGCGGATTTTTGATGGCTTTGGTTTTCAATTTGTTTGGACTAAATACACTAATGCAAATTAGTCCCTTACACCATTTAGCGTTAGGAGGTTTTGCTTTTGGTGCCGTATTTATGGCCACCGACCCTGTTAGTGCAGCGCAAACAAATTCAGGAAAATATATTTATGGTTTTTTAATAGGTCTGCTAGCGATTCTGTTTAGGGTGTTCAATCCAGCATATCCTGAAGGAATGATGTTAGCAATTTTATTTATGAATGTAATGGCACCCTTAATTGATCATTATGTAGTTGCAGCCAATATTAAACGAAGATTAAAAAGAGTTACCTCAACACAAAAGCAAAATGGATAAAGACAGTAACAAAGCCACGTTTCTTTTCTCCTCTGTTATGGTGGTAGTAATTGCTATACTACTTTCGGTAACAGCGATTAGTCTTGCACCCTATCAAGAGAAAAACATTCGGATTGAAAAGATGAAAAACATTCTCACCAGTGTTTCAATCGCTACTGAAACTGCAAAGACAGAATCTGCATTTAATCAATACATTACCAAACAAATTGTTTTAAACAATAAAGGTGAAGAAGTTACTGGTAGCGTGACAGCATTCGATATAGATCTTAAAAAGGAATTGGATAAAGCCAAAACAGGAAAAACAAATGAACAATTATTTCCCCTTTTTATTTGCAATAAAGACGGTAAATCTTTTTATATCATTCCGGTTAGAGGAAAAGGACTATGGGGGCCTATATGGGGGTTTATTTCACTAGAAAGCGATATGAATACGGTTTACGGTGCTAGTTTTGGTCACAAAAGTGAAACACCAGGACTAGGTGCCGAGATTGAAACTGAAAAATTTCAGCATCAGTTTGTTGGTAAAAAAATATTTGATGAAACAGGAAATTTTGTTTCAGTAACTGCTATTAAAGGTGGAGCACAACCGAATAATATGCATGGTGTAGATGCCATTTCGGGAGCTACCATTACCAGCAAAGGAGTTACGGAAATGTTTAAAAGAACACTTAACAACTACATACCCTATTTCAAGAAACAAAAAACAATAGCATTTACAAACTAAAATAACAGGATATGAGCAAAGAAACCATCGCAGTTCCTGCAAAAACTAAAAAAGTAAAAGAACCTTTGTTTTCGCAAAAAAACAAAAGACTTTTATACGACCCATTGAATGACAATAATCCCATAACGGTCCAAGTATTGGGGATTTGCTCTGCATTGGCAGTTACAGTAAAAATGAAGCCGTCGATTGTAATGGCACTAGCAGTAATAGTAGTTTGTGCTTTTTCAAATGTTATAATTTCTATTATCAGAAACATAATTCCAAACCGTATCCGAATTATTGTCCAACTTACTGTTGTTGCTGCCATGGTAATTTTAGTAGATCAATTTTTAAAGGCTTTTGTATTCGATGTCAGTAAGCAACTGTCTGTTTTTGTTGGATTAATCATCACTAACTGTATTATCATGGGACGCTTAGAAGCTTTTGCCATGTCAAACAAACCTTGGCCTGCTTTCTTAGATGGAATCGGTAACGGATTTGGCTACGGTTTGATTTTGGTAATCGTCTCGATGATACGAGAATTATTTGGTTCAGGCGAATTAATGGGCTTTCGGGTGATACCTGAATCAGTTTATGCTATGGGATATTTCAACAATAGCCTTGTTATCATGCCTCCTATGGCGTTAATCGTTGTGGGGATTTTAATCTGGGTGCAAAGAAGCCGAAACCAAAAACTAATTGAGTCGAAGTAATTGAACACAATAAATTAAAAAAATATGGACACGAATTTCACTAATTATAACAAATGAGATGAGTTATAAAAATTTACACTAATGCTAAAAATTAACTAATACTATTTGCCTAAGGCAGATTCGTGAAATTTTAAAAAAGTTAGTTTTTGTGTAAATTAGTCTAATTCGTGTTTAAAATACATATAATTCAACATTAACGAGATTTAAAAATTTCATCATGGAGCACATCAATATTTTTATAAAAGCAATTTTTATTGAGAACATGATATTTGCCTATTTTCTAGGTATGTGTTCGTATTTGGCTATTTCCAAAACAGTAAAAAGTGCAGTAGGATTAGGACTTGCGGTAACCTTTGTTTTATTAATATCAGTACCTGTATGTTATCTTTTAGAGAAATTCATATTAAAAGCCGGAGCCTTACAGTGGTTATCATCCGACTTTGTGAATGTAGATCTTAGCTTTTTAAGTTTTATTATGTTTATCGCAACCATTGCTTCTATTGTACAATTAGTCGAAATGATTGTTGAAAAATTTGCACCTGCGTTATATACATCATTAGGGATATTCCTCCCTCTTATAGCCGTGAATTGCTCTATACTAGGCGGTGCTTTATTCATGCAAGAAAGAGAGTATGCTAGCTTAGGCGAAGCAACTGTTTTTGGCTTCGGTTCTGGTGTAGGATGGTTTCTAGCCATAGTAGCTTTGTCTGCCATACGTGAAAAATTACGATATTCTAATGTTCCTGGTCCATTGCGGGGTTTAGGGATTACATTTATTTTAACTGGACTCATGGCAATTGCATTTATGAGTTTTATGGGGATTTCATTATAAATTTATAATCATATTAAAAATGATAATATTAAGTATTGATAGCACAACGATAATCTGCAGCGTGATTGTATTTTTACTATTCAATACGCTATTGGTATATATAATTCTATATGCCAAATCCAAACTTACTCCTTCAGGATTAGTCAAGATAGTCATTAACGAGGATGACGAACTAGAAACAGAAGCGGGTTCAACCCTACTTTCTACTCTTTCAAATAAAAAAATATTCTTACCCTCAGCTTGTGGTGGTGGTGGCACTTGTGGGATGTGTAAATGCCAAGTACTATCTGGCGGTGGTGAAATTCTACCAACCGAAACCCCGTATTTTTCAAGAAAAGAGCAACAATTAAATTGGAGACTGGGTTGTCAAGTAAAAGTAAAGCAGAATATGGAAATAGTAATCCCTGCAAGTGTACTTGGCATCAAAAAGTGGGAATGCGAAGTCGTTTCTAACCATAACGTGGCGACTTATATCAAAGAATTTGTAGTCAAATTACCTGAGGGCGAATTTTTAGACTTTCAATCAGGTTGTTACATTCAGCTAGATGTACCTGAGTGTGAAATTGATTTTAAAAATGAATTGTACAAAATTGACGACCGTTTCAAAGAAGATTATGATAAATATGGGATTTGGGATTTAACAATGAAAAACTCCGAACCTATTTTTAGAGCCTACTCCATGGCAAATCATCCAGCGGAAGGGAATATTATTATGCTTAACATTCGACTCGCTACTCCTCCTTTTGACCGTAAAGTGGGTGGATTCATGAACGTTAATCCTGGTATTGCATCTTCTTATGTGTTTTCTCGAAAACCTGGCGACAAAGTAACTATTGCAGGACCTTTTGGTGATTTCCATATTAAACCTACACAAAGAGAAATGATTTACATTGGTGGAGGTGCGGGAATGGCTCCTTTGCGTTCTCATTTATTCCATCTTTTCCATACATTGAATGAGAAAAACCGAAAAATAAGCTTTTGGTACGGAGGAAGATCTTCTAAAGAACTGTTTTACACGGAAGATTTTAGAGAAATTGAAAATGAATTCCCAAATTTTCAATACAATATAGCACTGTCTGAACCATCGCCAGAAGATAATTGGACAGGTTATACTGGTTTTATCCATAATGTGCTTTTTGAAAACTATTTAAAAAATCATGAAGCTCCTGAAGATGTTGAATATTATATTTGCGGTCCTCCATTGATGAATGCTGCAGTTTTCAAAATGCTGGATGAACTAGGAGTTCCTCAAGAAAACATTGCATTTGATGATTTTGGAGGTTAATCCCAAAATCCGCATTAGGATTTTATAATTTTTTTTCACGCTGATTTCCGCAGTTTTTAATTTATAAAACAATTAAAAATCTGTGTAAATTCGCTTCATCTGTGTCATCCGTGTTCCAATGCGTAATCTAGGTTAATAATAATTTATGAAAAGAAAAATAGTCTCTCTCTTTATTGTTTTTATACTTTTAACGGGCTGTACTAGCAATCAAAATAAAATTATTAAATTCGAAGGAAACGCACAGGGAACCACTTATCACATCACCTATCTCTCTAATGAAGGTATTCTTTACAAAACCGCTATTGACTCCCTACTAACTGATATTGATGCATCAATGTCAACATGGGTTCCTAATTCGATTATTTCCAAAATAAATAATAATGAGAAAAATGTTGAGGTTGATGACTATTTCAGAACCGTTTTTAATAAATCTGTTGAAGTATCTGAAAAAACAGGAGGCCTTTTTGATATCACCGTAGGTCCTTTGGTAAATGCTATGGGATTTGGTGCTCAAAAGAAAAACTCTTTAAACCAAGCCAAAATTGATAGTTTACTACAATTGGTTGATTATAAAAAAGTAACATTAAAAGGCAACAAAATCATAAAAGAAAATCCTCAGATTAAAATTGATTTTAATGCTATAGCCCAAGGCTATTCTGTAGATGTTTTGGCGAACTTTCTTGAAAGCAAAGGAATCAACAATTACCTCGTAGAGTTAGGTGGAGAATTAAGAGCTAAAGGGGAAAAAGAAGGAGAAGACTGGAAAGTAGGTATTGATCAGCCTAATGATAAAGAAACGTCTGAAAGAAAATTAGAAGCGATTATTAAATTAAACAATAAAGCACTGGCGACCTCTGGAAACTACCGAAAATTCTATATTGAGGGAAATCAAAAATTCTCGCACATTATCAACCCTAAAACAGGCTATCCAGCTAAACAAAATCTATTAAGTGCTACTGTAATTGCCAACGATGGAATCACTGCCGATGCTTATGCTACGGCTTTTATGATAATGGGATTAAATAATTCCATTGCCTTTTTAGAAAAAAATAAAGATTTAAATCTTGAAGTTTACTTTATATATGACGATAAAGGTCAATGGAAAACATATGCTTCAGAAAAATTAAAAAGACAACTAACAGAATTACATTAAGATTTACATTTTTCCTCGGGTTTCGCTCCACATATACCACAAGCCCCTCCTTCACCTTGTACTAATGGATTATTACTACTACAGGTACCTGAAAAGCGTCCGTTTTTTTTCACTAAGAGTTTGATGGCAATCCCACCAATCCCTAGGCCCAAAAGCAGAATCGAAAGTAGTATAGTTGCCATAATTAAGAATTAAATCTATTAATTGGGATAAAATAACGATTACATAGCCTTAGTGCCACTGATATAAGAATCTAAATGATCAATTGTATTTTTTTGCAATTCAATAATAGCTTTGACCACATCACCAATTGAAATAATCCCAATGACTTTTTCCTCTGACAATACAGGTAGATGTCTAATTCTCTTATTAGTAATCAAATCCATACAGTAATATATATCATCTGTAGGTTTTACAGTTATCATATCGGTATCCATGATTTCATGAACTAAAGTTTCTCTCGAAGCTTTATTTTTCAAGGCAATCTTTCGGGCATAATCTCTTTCAGATAAAATTCCTTTCAAAACATTATCCTCAATCACTAATACTGCACCAACATTTCTTTCACCCATTATTCTCAAAGCTTCATAAACGGTGATGGTTGAAACAATAGAATGAACTTCATTCCCTTTTTCCGCTAATATTTGATTTACAGTCATAATAGATAGTTTTATGTTATCCATAAATTTAATAAAAAAAACAGATAAAAAGAAATCAAAGCATGAATTACTTTTGGGCTTTAGAACATTTTTAACTATAAAGCAACCTTAAATTATACTAAAAGACACATTCACTACATTTAAAAAAAATGCCCGAAAAAATTATTCAGGCATCATTTAGTAATACTATTTAAAAAACTAGTTTACAGAAAATGTAAAGGTAGTCTTGGTCTTGTATTTTTTTCCGGGAATTAAAACTGTGGTTGGAAAATTACTCTGATTTGGTGAATCTGGAAAATGTTGTGTTTCGAAACAAAATCCCGTACGATGTTCATAAAACCCACTAGTTCGCATCGGTAAATTTCCTTTAAGAAAATTACCCGTGTACAACTGAATTCCAGGCTCATCTGTGGTCACTTCTAACAATCGTCCACTCACTTTATCATAAGCCTTAGCGACGATCGTTTTTCCTCTTTCAGAATTATTTAAAACCCAACAGTGATCATAACCATTTCCCCTTTCTAATTGTTCGTTTTTTACCCCAATTTCTTTTCCTATTTTTTTTGCTGTTCTAAAATCAAAAGGAGTATTGGCAACCCATTCAAATTCCCCTGTTGGAATTCCATTTTCATTAATCGAAACAATTTTATCCGATTGCAATACTACTTCATGTTCTAAAATTGTGTTCGAAAAATCTCCAGATAAATTGAAGTACGAATGTTGTGTTAGGTTTACAATTGTTTCCTTATCTGTAGTTGCCTCATAAAGGACTTCTAATTGATTCTCATTTGTCAATGTATAAGTTACACAAACTTGTAAATTCCCTGGATAACCTTCTTCTAAATCTTTACTTAAATAAGACAATCTTAATGAGGCTTTTTTTCCTGATTTGACCTCGACAGCTTTCCACACCACTCGATTAAAGCCTTTTTCGCCTCCATGTAAAGAATGAGGTGGTCTATTGAGTGTTAATTGATATTCTTTCCCATCTAATGAAAATTTTCCATTGGCAATCCTATTAGCATATCGTCCAATAATGGCTCCAACATATGGATTAGGTTGTAAATATTCTTCTAATGTCTTAAAACCAATAACCACATTTTCAGAAATCCCTTTTTTATTAGGAACTTTTAAATCCGTAATAATCCCGCCATAAGTTATGATGTCCACTTCCATTCCGTTTTGATTTTTCAACTTATAGCTATCAATTTTTTCACCTTCGGGAGTAATCCCAAAAGTTGATTTTTTGATTGTTACTTCTTGATATTTTGAATGAGTTACTATCTTTTTAGCTACCAGCTTAGTCTCTTCATCTTTTGTAGTAAAAGATGTCAAACAAAAAATCACCAGTATAAATGTGAATTGATATATTACATTCATAATAACCTTATAAAATTATTCTACTTAAAATGAACTCAAAAAAAAGCCCAAGCAATAGACTGCACCCAAAAGTTTAGACAAATTTATATTTAATTTTGATAATAATGAGTTCGATATTTTATCGGACTCATTTTGTTTAAATTTGATTTAATTCTCTCGTTGTTGTAATAGATTATATATTTATCGATTTCCTTTTTTAATTGTTCTATTGATTTGAATTTTTGCGTATAAAACATTTCAGACTTTAGTGTTCCAAAGAAATTTTCAATAATAGCATTATCTAAACAATTTCCTTTTCGTGACATACTTTGCACAATACCTTTTTTCTTTAATAAATATTGATACTGCCTCATTTGATATTGCCAACCTTGGTCAGAATGGAGTAGTAAATTTGTATTATTTGGTATTTTCTTAAATGCTTTTTTTAGCATCATAACTACTTGGTTAAAAACTGGTCGTTCAGTAAGTTCATAGCTGATTATTTCTTGGTTAAACAAGTCAATTATAGGTGATAAATACAACTTATTTCCAGAGACATTAAATTCTGTTATATCGGTTGCCCACTTTTGATTTGGAGCTTCTGATTTAAAATTTCTTTGCAATAAGTTTGGAGCTATTTTACCATTTTCCCCTTTATAAGATTTGTATTTTTTTACTCTAACAATACTCTTTAGTCCTAATAGTTTCATCAATTTTAAAACGGTTTTATGATTGATAACGACTCCTTTACTTTGAAGTTCATCAGTTATTCGTCTGTAGCCATAACGCCCTTTATGTCGTTTATAAATGACTTTAATTAACTCTTTAGTTTCTTTATATTTATCAGGTAATCTGCTCTGTTTTTGATGATAATAAAAACTACTGCGCGCCATATTTGTTAGATCTAGAAGTAACTCTAAATCAAATTTATGCCTTAAATCTACTATGGCTTGGAATTTTTCCTGGCTTGAATTAAGGCTTGTAACTTTTTTAGCAATTCATTCTCACAACGAAGTCTTTCGTTTTCTTTTAATAGTTCTTCTTCCCTTGTTAAGGGTTTGTTTGATTTGCTTTTTTTACGATTATTGCTCATAGAAATTGGTCTGCCTCTTTGTTTTGTCTCTAATCCTTTAAGGCCAAAGTTAGCATAATCTTTTTTCCATTTTAAAATTATGGCAATATCTGGGATATTAAATCTTATACCAGTTGCCATCAATGAAAGAGAGTCTTTTTCTATGGTTTTGAGTACTTTTAACTTAAATTCAGCGGAATAACTTTGATTTATTCGCGGTAATAAACCAATTTCACCATAAGCCTTATAAAAACTGACCCACTTACGAATATTGGATCTGTTAATACCTTTTAATCTTGAAACATGATACATTGAGTAATGTTTCTTTAAAACTAATTCTACACATTCTAATTTAAATGCATAATCATATTTAACTTTTCTTTCCATAAAAAATGCCCCAAATAGTGTCTAACTTTTTGGGGCATGTTCAGCAATAATACTTGAGCTTTTATTTTATATAACTAAAAGAGTCCTTATTCTACTCTTCCTTCTTTTATTTCTTCAACAATTTCTGGATTCAACAAAGTGGTTGTGTCTCCAAAATTTGAATAATCACCTTCAGCAATTTTTCTTAAAATTCTTCTCATGATTTTACCAGAACGAGTTTTTGGCAATCCTGAAACATATTGAATTTTATCTAATTTCGCAATTGGCCCAATGTGTCCTGAAATATGTTGGTTGATTTCTAGGAATAAATTCTCTTTATTTCTAAGTTCTCCTGTTTCTTTCAAAATTACAAAACCATACAAAGCATTTCCTTTCACATCATGAGGGAAACCTACTATCGCACTTTCAGCTACTGCTGGGTGTTCGTTGATGGCATCTTCAATAGGAGCTGTTCCTAGATTGTGTCCAGAAACAATCACTACGTCATCCACACGACCTGTAATTCTATAATACCCTACTTCATCACGCAAAGCGCCATCTCCAGAAAAATATTTTCCAGGAAATTGTGAGAAATAAGTTTGTTTATAACGTTCATGATCACCCCAAATCGTTCTTGCGATTCCAGGCCAAGGAAACTTAATACACAAACTTCCCACTACTTGATTTGATTCAATTTCGTTGCGTTTTTCATCCATTAATACAGGTTGAATACCTGGTAATGGCAAAGTCGCATAAGTAGGTTTTGTAGGCGTAACAAAAGCAATTGGCGAAATCATAATTCCACCTGTTTCTGTTTGCCACCAAGTATCCACCACAGGACATCTTTTTGCTCCCACATGGTCATTAAACCAGTGCCAAGCTTCCTCGTTAATTGGCTCACCTACTGAACCTACCACTTTCAATGATTTGAAAGGGAATTTTAAAACGTACTCTAATTTTTCCTTTGCCAAGGCACGAATTGCCGTTGGAGCTGTATAAAACTGAGTCACTCTATGTTTTTCGATAACTTCCCAAAAACGGCTAAAATCAGGATACGATGGCACGCCTTCAAAGATAACCGTAGTCGCTCCATTCAATAATGGACCGTATAAAATATAAGAGTGACCTGTTATCCAACCGATATCGGCAGTACACCAGAAAATATCATTCTCTTCGTAATTAAAAACGTTTTTAAATGTATAAGCACTATACACCATATAACCCGCTGTAGTATGCACCATTCCTTTAGGTTTCCCTGTAGAACCAGAGGTATAAAGGATAAACAAAGGATCTTCGGCATCCATAATTTCAGCCACACTATTGTCTGAAGCTTCGTCTAATAAAGGCTGAAGGTAAATGTCTCTATCTTCCTTCATACTGATAGTCGAATTAGTTCGTTTTACGACCAAGACTTTCTCCACTGACTTGCATTTCTCTAATGCTTCATCAACGATATTTTTTAACTCAATCGTTTTGCTACCACGGAAACCACCATCAGCAGTAATCACCATTTTACACTCACTATCGTTGATTCTACTCGCCACTGCCGAAGCCGAAAAACCAGCAAAAACAACCGAATGTATCGCTCCAATTCTAGCACAAGCCAAAGTAGCCACAGCTAATTCAGGAATCATTGGCAAATAAATACAAACTCTATCGCCTTTTTTGATCCCTTGATCACGCAACACATTAGCCATTTTACAGACTCTTTGGTGCAATTCGTTATATGTAATATGTAAAGCTTCTTCGTCTGGATTATTTGGTTCAAAGATAATAGCGGTTTTATCTCCTCTTTTATTAAGATGTCTGTCAATACAGTTTTTTACAATATTTACTTTAGCGCCTGAGAACCATTCTACTTCAGCCTCAGCCATATTAAACTCAACAACCTTATCCCATTGTTGGTACCAGGTAAAGTTTTCTTCTGCAATTTTTCCCCAAAATTTTCTTGGTTCACGAACCGATTTATTATAATGTTTAAAGTATTGTTCTAAGTTGTCTATTTTATAATAACTCATCCTTTTATTAATTTTTTATAAATATATTAAAACTATATCGATTCTTGAAAATATTAAATGTAAAAGTAAAAAAAATCAGTCTCCAAAAAAAGTTTATTAAAACATCCGCAACTTTTTTTATTTTGGACCACAACAACAGGCATTTATAACAACATCGCTCCCGCCATCCGTTCTATCTTGTGGCGGCATAAATGCCCGCCGCCACAAGGATGCCACTTCTGTCGGGGGTAATTAGGTGAGTTTTGGAG
The DNA here is from genome assembly GCF_034119845.1 of Flavobacterium sp. NG2. Classification (NCBI taxonomy): domain Bacteria; kingdom Pseudomonadati; phylum Bacteroidota; class Flavobacteriia; order Flavobacteriales; family Flavobacteriaceae; genus Flavobacterium; species Flavobacterium sp. NG2. The sequence continues at coordinate 3,229,383 of NZ_CP139420.1, forward strand.
TTTTAAGTGATTCTTATTTTTAAAAATGGATAACTGCATTCTTTACAACACTTTCAGAAAAGTATTCTATTACTCCTTACAATGTTTATCGTAATATTTTATCCATCTTTCTTCCCTTTGCTAATTCATCCACTAGTTTATCTAAATAGCGTACTTGTTGCGTTAATGGATTTTCAATTTCTTCTATTCGATACCCACATATAACTCCTGTAATGAGGTTCGCATTTGGATTTAATTTTGCTTTTTGAAAAAAGGTTTTAAAAGTTGCTTCCTCATCAATGAGTTCTTGTATTTTAATATCATCAAATCCCGTCAGCCATTCGATTACTTGATGCAATTCTTCGATTGTTCTTCCTTTCTTCAAGACTTTCGTAATATAATGTGGATAAACCGATGAAAAGGTCAACTTTTCCATTCGCTCATTATGTTCTGCTGTTGGTTTCATTTGTATTTCTTTAAAAAAAATCAATCATTAATTAGTCAGGATTGTGTTGAAAACAATATCCATTAGCAATACTAGTTCGGTGTTTACATCTAGTGCCAGCTTTGGTTGTTCCTCTACATTGAACGGTAGAAGATTCTCCCTTTGCCCTATTTTGTGATGCTAAATTTGAACGAATACTTATAGGTGGTTTGCAAATTTTACAGGGTTCTAAACCTATTTCAACAGCTGATGCAATCGGTATTACTTGAGACACATTATTCACCATTCTACAACTAGCCAAGTGATACTTTGCACCTGAAGGAGTCTTATACACATTTTGACTTTTAACACCATATGTAAAAAGTAAAAAACAAAGTATTTTAAAGTATTTCATGGGTTGTTTTTGTATATGATGATAAACTTCTTCATTCAATTTAAAACTTTTATCAAACCGAACAAATTTTCAATAAACCAACCTATCGTCAGTTCGAGTTGAGAAAAAATTTGCGATAGAAAATTTTTTCTCAGTATCGAGAACACTCGTTTAAACAAAACTTCTCGATACAATTTTTACGAGTAATGCAATAGCTTTACTCGTAAAAATCACTCGAAGTGACGATTATTTTATTAACTTAATAAAACTATTTAAGTTGTTCGGCAATCCCGATTAAAATTCCTTCTGGACCTCGGATGTAGCAAAGTCTATAAGCGTCTTGGTATCGAACCACTTCGTCTACCAGTTGTGCACCATGCTTATACAATCTTTCGAGGGTGTCGTCAATATCCGCAACGGCAAACATCACCCGCAAATAACCTAAGGCATTTACTGGAGCGGTACGATGATCTTCAATTACTTTTGGATTGATGAATCTTGATAACTCTAGTCGGCTGTGGCCGTCAGGTGTTACCATCATGGCTATTTCTACGGATTGATTCCCAAGTCCCGTAACACGACCTGCCCAGTCACCTTCAATAATGGCTCGTCCTTCTAACGTTAAGCCCAATTCAACAAAAAAAGCAATGGTATCGTCTAGCGATTCTACCACAATGCCTACATTGTCCATTCTAAGTAAATTGGTTCCTGACATTGATTGAAATTTTAGGTTTTAACAAATTTATTAAAATTACGACAGATACCACATAAAAAGAATTTATTGGATAACAGAGTACTAAATAAAGTAATAACTAATATTAGAAGTTAAGGCCTAAAATGAACTTGGAAAGATCTAATATTTATAGAAAAAATGAAGGTTTGTATAATCGACTCCAACGTGACTTTGGGGCGAATTTATTTGGTGGGGTGATTTTTAAAATTTCGCAAAGTCATGATACTTTGCGAAGCGGGGAAGCGGATTGAAATGACCTTGGAAAGGTCAAATATTTATAGAAAAAGGTGAAAGCTATGTATTCGACCCCAGCGGGGTCGCATAAACAGCACTAATACAATCGTTTCTATAAATATTGAAATCCTCTGGATTTCTCTTATCTTAATAACATAGCCTTAGTAACTACTATGAGACCAAAACAAAACCTCAATTTCAAAGAAACTTTCGGATATTCATCATAATCCCTAAATGCAATGCTTCATGATAATTATTATACTCCAATGTTTCTTTCAATGTTCCTAAATGAAATCCCATACTTGTAGTTCGTTCATTGTAAACCTTAAATTGATTATTATAAAAATCAGATTCCGTTTTTTCAATTAATGAAATCAAGAGCTTTTTCAATTCCTTTACTTCCTTTTCTGAGGATTTTCCTGTTGGTTTTGTACCGGGTTTATATCGTTCCATTAATTCAGCTGAAAGATAGCCATGTAAATTCGAAGATTTATAAATCAATACTTGCTGGCAGACCATTATATGACCAATATTCCAAATCAAATTATTACTCAATCCGTCAGGAATAGTATTTAATTGCTCTAGCGTATAACTTTCAAAATAATCTAAGATTAGATTTCTATTAGTTTTCCAAATTTTAAATGTTGATTTCATTGATGTTACATTATGTATAATTGCAATAGCATAAATAATTTCTATCGTTATTCGTATTGCAAATGCTATGAATTGTTTTTTAATTTAAGTAGGTACTTGATGCAATCGAGCACCAGATTGGCTTTACATCAATTCAGATGTTACTTCTACGACTTTACCAAACTCGTCAAATAGAATAACCAGCTCATAATGATCCAAAAATCCTGGGTCATCAGGGTCGGGCACAAGATAACAAATTGTATCTTCAGTGCTTCTATATCCACATTCGCCGTCACTTTTCCCTAAAATTTTAAGCACTTCTGTTTTGTTTTTCCCAATCAGTACGTTCTCTTTTAAATCATTAATCATTCTGTATCGTGAATTTACATTTTCAACCCAGTCTTTTGAATTAAATTTTTTCGCTCTCAATATTGGATTTACTATTCCGTAACCGATTCCAATAAACAATGCTGTCCAAATTACAGGCATTAATATTGTCGTTAAAAAAGAATTAAGCTTTAAGTTCTTAACTCCATATTTTCTTTTCAAAAAATTTTTATACAAAAAATAAGATGGTATCAAGAAAAAGAACTCAAATACAATAAAAAAAAAAATAGCATCAATCATTTCACTTCAATTTTGATTAAATTACTGCCAACTTCTATATAGATTTGGTTACAGCTAAACTTTATTTGTTTTCAAATATATTCATTTTTTCTTACAAATAAATGAAGGGAAATACTTTTAAAGATGATTTTTCAAATGCTATTTTGAAAACACAAACTTCCTCCCTAGCCCCGATTGAGGTGGCATCCTTGTGGCGGCTGGCGTTTACGCCGCCACAAGATATAGCCGAAAGCGGGAACCTAACTTTCTTAAAAGACACCAAATGTTCTGCTCCTAAAAAAAAATAGGCACAAAAAAAAGCGAAGTAAAATGAATTACTCCGCTTTTTAGTTTTATTATCGTTATTAGGACTTCGACAAGCTCAGTCTGACATTACTTCGACACCCGACGCTTCGGGACAGTCTGACATTACTTCGACTCCCGATGCTTCGGGACAGCCTGACAACGATATGAATCGTGAATTAAACGATTTTTTTCATTGCAGTCATTGACTCTCTTAACCAAGCTCCTACTTCTTCAACTGGGTGGTTACGGATGATTGCGTTTACTTCGATTAATTCTTTGTTGTCAACACCGTTAGCGCCATCGTTGAATGGACGACCTACTAAGTTAGATGGTGCGTTTTTCACGTAGTCAGCGATTAATGGCTTACAAGCGTGGTCAAACAAATAACATCCGTACTCAGCTGTATCAGAGATTACACGGTTCATTTCGAACAATTTCTTTCTTGCAATAGTGTTAGCAATAAGTGGCGTTTCGTGTAATGACTCGTAGTAAGCCGACTCTTCAATGATTCCTGAATCAGTCATTGCTTCAAAAGCCAACTCTACTCCCGCTTTAACCATAGCAACCATTAAAGTACCGTTGTCATAGTATTCTTGCTCAGAGATTTGAACATCACCAGCTGGTGTTTTCTCGAAGTTAGTTTCACCTGTAGCTGCTCTCCAAGCTAATAAGTTTTTGTCATCATTAGCCCAGTCTTCCATCATTGTTTTAGAGAAGTGTCCAGAGATGATATCATCCATGTGTTTTTGAAACAACGGACGCATAATGTCTTTTAATTCTTCAGAAACTTTGAATGCTTCGATTTTAGCTGGGTTAGACAATCTGTCCATCATGTTAGTGATTCCACCGTATTTCAAACCTTCAGTGATTGTTTCCCATCCGTATTGGATTAATTTAGAAGCATATCCAGCATCAACACCTTCAGCTACCATTTTGTCGAAACACAAGATAGAACCTGTTTGTAACAATCCACAAAGGATAGTTTGCTCTCCCATTAAATCAGATTTTACTTCTGCTACGAAAGAAGAACGCAATACTCCTGCTCTATCTCCTCCTGTTGCAACAGCATACGCTTTAGCTTGAGCTAAACCTACACCATTAGGGTCGTTCTCTGGGTGAACTGCGATTAATGTTGGTACTCCAAATCCTCTTTTGTACTCTTCACGTACTTCAGAACCTGGACATTTAGGAGCACACATAATAACTGTTAAGTCTTTACGGATTTGCATTCCTTCCTCAACGATGTTGAAACCGTGAGAATAAGCTAAAGTAGCTCCTTGTTTCATCAAAGGCATGATAGCGTTAACTACAGCTGTATGTTGTTTGTCTGGAGTTAAGTTACATACTAAATCAGCAGTTGGGATTAATTCTTCATAAGTACCCACTTTGAAACCGTTATCAGCAGCGTTTTTGTAAGAAGCTCTCTTTTCAGCGATAGCTTCAGCACGCAAAGCATAAGAAATATCTAAACCTGAATCTCTCATGTTTAAACCTTGGTTCAAACCTTGAGCTCCACAACCTACGATAACTACTTTTTTCCCTTTTAAAGCAGTGATTCCGTCTGTGAATTCAGATTTATCCATGAATTCGCATACGCCTAATTGTTCTAACTGTAATCTAAGTGGTAATGAATTGAAGTAATTTGCCATTTTTTAATATTTATTTATATTTAATTCTTGTAATAACGTTGATATTTCCATTGGTTCTTTTGAAACTGAGATTCGTCCTGAACGAACAAACTGCATGATTCCAAAAGGTTTTAATTTTTCGTGTAATTCTTCTATTTCTGAACGTCTTCCTGATTTTGAAATCACAAAGAATTTTCTAGAAACTGTAACAATCTCTGAATTGCTTTCTTTAATAATGTTTTGAATCTGTCTTTCGTCAAATAACAAACTTGATTCGATTTTAAACAAAGCATTTTCTAAATAAATCGTTTCCTCGTCTACATGATAAAATGCTTTGATGACTTCGATTTGCTTTTCGATTTGGCCTACAATATTCTGAACCCATTTCTCCGTAGTGTCCACTACAATGATAAATCTAGAAACGTTTTCAATCTCTGATTCAGAAACATTTAAACTCAATATATTAATATGTCGTTTCAGGAATATACCCGAAATTCTATTCAGCAAACCTACGTTATTTTCTGAATACACAGAAATCGTGAATGTTTTATTTTCCATAATTTATTTTTTGTTTAAAGTTTCAGGTTTAAAGTTGCTGTTAGAACTTGAAACCTGAAACATGAAACTTTAAACTTTTTAGCTTAATCTCATATCTGAAACCGATGCTCCAGTAGGAATCATAGGAAACACATTATTTTCTTTTTCTATCATCACCTCTAAGAAATAAGAGTCTTTTGAAGCCATCATCTCTGCTACTGCTTCGTCAAGGTCTTCTCTTTTCGTAACTTTTCTTGCTTTGATATAATAGCCTTCGGCAATAGCAATAAAGTTTGGATTAATCATTTCAGTAGAAGCATAACGGTTGTCAAAGAACAACTCTTGCCACTGACGTACCATTCCTAAAAACTCATTGTTCAAAACCACAATTTTCACAGGAACTTTTGATTGGTAAATGGTACCAAGTTCTTGAATGTTCATTTGGAATCCACCATCACCAATTACGGCAACTACTTCACGATTTGGCATTCCCATTTTAGCTCCAATAGCTGCTGGCAAAGCAAATCCCATAGTTCCCAATCCGCCTGAGTTAATCATACTTTTAGTAGAATTGAACTTCGCATAACGACACGCAAACATTTGGTGTTGTCCAACATCTGGAACGATGATAGCATCTCCATTTGAGTGTTTGTTAATCATTTCGATAGCCTCACCCATTGAAATACCCACTTTCTTAGTAGGTTTCAACTCTTCGTTGATAACCATATCTAATTCTGTTTGGTAATGTTTCTTGAACTCATTATGCCAAGCGTCATGTGAATTTTCATTAATCAAAGGCAATATCGCTGATAAAGCATCTTTCACATTAGCTAAAACGGCAACCTCTGTTTTTACGTTTTTATCTACTTCAGCTGGGTCAATTTCGAAATGGATTACCTTAGCTTGTTTTGCATATGTAGCTAAATTTCCAGTTACACGGTCATCAAAACGCATTCCTAATGCAATTAAAACATCACATTCATTTGTCAATACATTAGGTCCATAATTTCCGTGCATACCCACCATTCCTACATTCAAAGGATGCTCAGTAGGTAAAGCAGAAAGTCCTAAAATAGTCCAAGCTGCAGGAATTCCTGATTTTTCGATAAAAGCTTTCAATTCAGCTTCTGCTTCGCTCAAAATAATTCCTTGCCCAAAAACAATCATTGGTTTTTTGGCTTGATTGATAATCGCTGCAGCTGCTTCTACTTGACTTAGTTTCAATTTAGGCACAGGATTATAACTTCTTATTGAGTTACATTTTTCATAGCTAAAATCTAAAGTATCAAATTGAGCATTTTTAGTAATATCAATCAACACCGGGCCTGGACGGCCTGATTTTGCGATATAAAAAGCTTTAGCCAAAATTTCTGGAATTTCATCTGCTTCGGTAACTTGGTAATTCCACTTCGTTACTGGTGTCGAAATTCCGATAATATCTGTTTCTTGAAAAGCATCAGAACCTAATAAATGCTTTCCTACTTGTCCTGTAATACATACTAAAGGCGTAGAATCGATTTGCGCATCTGCGATACCAGTTACTAAATTGGTAGCACCTGGTCCTGAAGTAGCAATAGCGACCCCAACTTTACCAGTAGCTCTAGCAAATCCTTGTGCAGCATGAGCAGCCCCTTGTTCGTGGCGTACTAACACATGATGCAATTGATCTCTAAATTTATACAACTCATCGTAAACAGGCATAATGGCACCACCTGGGTAACCATAAACCAAATCTACTCCTTCGGCTAATAAGCATCTGATAACTGCTTCTGCTCCTGATATTTTCATTGTCTATCTTTTTTTCCTCCCCCCAGCCCCCTCCGAAGGAGGGAGAGACGAGTTGGATATATTATACTTTTATTTTTTTTGTCTTAAAATTTATCCGTAACACATCCTTCAGATGCACTAGATACAGAACGCATGTATTTAAGCAAAACCCCTTGTTTGATATCTGATTCTGGACGTTTCCAGTTTGCTTTACGTTTTGCAAACTCTTCGTCAGAGATTTTCATATTGATAGTATTGTTTACTGCATCAATGGTAATCACATCTCCATTTTCGATTAAGGCAATTCCTCCACCTTCATACGCTTCAGGAGTAACATGTCCTACCACAAAACCGTGTGAACCTCCAGAGAAACGTCCGTCAGTAATCAAAGCCACAGTGTTTCCTAATCCAGCTCCCATGATCGCCGATGTTGGTTTCAACATTTCCGACATACCTGGACCACCTTTTGGACCACAATAACGAATAATAACTACGTTTCCAGACTTAACTTCACCTGCTTGGATTCCTCTGATAACATCTTTTTCACCTTCAAAAACTACTGCTGTACCTTCAAAGAACTCTCCTTCTTTTCCACTAATTTTAGCCACACAACCTTCTGTAGCAATGTTTCCGTACAAAATTTGAATATTTCCAGTTGCTTTTAATGCTTTTTGGATTTCAAAAATTACTTCTTGACCATCTTGTAAATCTGGAACTGAAGCTAAGTTTTCAGCAATTGTTTTTCCAGTTACGGTCAAACAATCTCCGTGTAGCAAACCTACTTTCAATAAATATTTCATTACACCCGGAACACCACCTACATTGTGTAAGTCTTCCATCAAATATTTACCACTTGGTTTCAAGTCGGCTAACAATGGAGTTCTATCACTGATATCTTGAAAATCTTTTAATGTCAACACAATTCCTACAGAGTGCGCCATTGCAATTAAGTGCATCACCGCATTAGTAGAACCACCTAAAACAGCCACCATTGTAATTGCATTTTCGAATGCTTTACGAGTCATGATGTCTCTAGGCTTGATATCTTTTTCTAATAAAATTCTAATGGCTTTACCAGCATCAACACATTCTTGTTTTTTCTCTGGACTCAAAGCTGGGTTAGAAGAGCTATATGGTAAACTCATCCCTAAAGCTTCAATTGCTGATGACATGGTGTTAGCCGTGTACATTCCACCACAAGCACCTGCACCAGGACAAGCATTTTGAATTACTCCTTTGAAATCCTCAGCTGTAATAGTGTTTTTGATTTTTTTACCTAAGGCTTCAAAAGCAGAAACGATATTCAAATCTTCCCCTTTCCATTTTCCTGGGTGAATAGACCCACCATAAACCATAATCGATGGACGGTTTACTCTACCCATAGCCATTAAAGCACCTGGCATATTTTTATCACATCCTGGTACGGCAATCATTCCATCGTACCATTGTGCTCCCATAACTGTTTCAATAGAATCAGCAATTACATCACGAGAAACCAATGAAAAACGCATTCCAGGGTTACCGTTAGACATACCATCACTTACACCAACCGTGTTAAAGATTAAACCTACCAAATCTTCTTTCCAGACACCTGTTTTAATATCTTTGGCTAAATCATTTAAGTGCATATTACATGGATTTCCATCGTAACCCATACTTACAATACCCACTTGCGCCTTTTTTAAATCTTCTTCAGTTAATCCAAGTGCATACAACATCGCTTGAGAAGCTGGTTGTGTTTCGTCTTGTGTGATTGTTTTGCTGTATTTATTTAATTCCATTATGATATAATTAGTGTATGTTTTTATTTTTTTTTTATACTATTGTTGATCTACCAATACTTACATTATCGTTGTTGAAGTATAATAAATCCTCTCTGTCCAAAATATAATTGATGATAAACTCACCAATTTCATTTGTTCCAAATATTGAATCGGGATTCAAATCTTGCGTGACGACTTTTAGTTGTACCGCTTTTTCAATTCCATCATAGATTTTTTTAGCTTCTTTATCCAATCCAAAATGTTCTAACATCATGGCAGCAGATAAAATAGCCCCAAATGGATTGGCTATATTTTGTCCTTTTACCTTAGAATAAGTACCATGAATTGGTGCGAAAATCGCATGCTTTTCACCTATCGAAGCAGAGGCTAAAACACCTATTGAGCCTGTTAAAACACTAGCCTCATCTGATAAAATATCACCAAATAAATTAGCGGTTAAGATGACATCAAATCTATTAGGTTGCATGACTAAATATCGAGCAGCATGATCCACTAATAAAAAATCCAATGTTACTTCTGGATACTCTTTACTAACTTCTTTTACTACTTTTCGCCACAACCTTGAAGTTTCAAGAACATTAGCTTTATCAACTAAGGTTACTTTCTTTCTCCTTTTTTGCGCTGCCGCAAAAGCCAAATGAGAAATCCTTACTATTTCTTCTTCAGAATAAGAACATAAGTCAGTTGCCAAAGTTCCTTCTTCATTTAAAGTTTTTTCACCAAAATATAAACCGCCAGTCAATTCTCTATAAAAAACCAAATCGGTTCCTTCTAAAAGTTCTCTTTTTAATGGAGAAGCATCTAGTAATTCTTTATAAGGTTTTATGGGACGAATATTGGCGTAGAGCCCTAATTCTTGTCTTAATTGCAAAAGCCCTTGTTCTGGACGAATTTTAGCTTCAGGATCATTGTCGTATTTAGGATCTCCAATGGCTCCAAACAAAATCGCATCCGTATTCAAACATAAATTCAATGTTTGAGTAGGAAGCGCTTTTCCAGATTTTTCAATAGCAACAGCACCAATAAAAGCATCTTCGAAAATGAATTCGTGATCAAAAGCCGTACTAATAGCGTACAAAGCTTTTTTGGCCTGCATTACCACTTCGGGTCCTATTCCGTCTCCTGAAAGTACCGCTATTTTTAAATTCATGACTTTGGTTAATTTCTAATTAAATCGCCTTTCAAGTTGGAAGCAGCAATGATTTGATGAATATCATCATCCATTACTTCTTTTTTAATATCTGCAAATTTCAAAAATTCAAGATAGACAACATCTAACTGTACTTTTGTTAATTCGTAACCTACTTTTTTAGCTCTATAAGCTAATGCTGCTCTACCACTTCTTGCTGTTAAGATGATAGATGACTCAGTCACACCAACTTCTAGAGGATCCATAATTTCGTATGTTTCTCTGTTTTTAATCACACCGTCTTGGTGAATTCCAGAACTGTGCGCAAAAGCATTCGAACCTACAATCGCTTTATTAGGCTGTACCATCATTCCCATACTATCAGATACTAAACGACTCATTTCGTTCAATTGTTTTGTATCGATATCCGTATATAAATTTAGGTAAGGATGTTGTTTGAAAATCATCACTACTTCTTCAAGTGCTGTATTTCCTGCACGTTCTCCAATACCATTAATAGTACATTCAATTTGTCTTGCTCCATTCATCGCACCCGCAATAGAATTAGCAGTAGCCATACCTAAATCATTGTGACAGTGACAAGAAATCGTCACGTTTTCAATTCCTTTTACGTTTTCTTTTAGGTATTTTATTTTTTCACCGTATTCATGCGGCAAACAATATCCAGTGGTGTCAGGTATATTAAGCACAGTAGCACCCGACTTAATGACCTCCTCACAGACTTGTGCCAAGAAAGCATTATCCGTTCTACCAGCATCTTCTGCATAAAACTCTACATCTTCAACATAAGTTTTAGCATGTGCTACAGCAGCTTTTGCTCTTGCAATGATATCTTCTTTAGTTGTGTTTAATTTATAGATAATATGTGAATCAGAAGTACCAATCCCTGTATGAATACGAGGTTTTTTGGCATATTTAAGTGCAGCACCAGCTACATCAATATCATTTTTCACTGCACGTGTTAAGCCACATACGGTTGCATTTTTTACAATTTTACTAATCTCAGAAACAGATAAAAAATCACCAGGACTAGAAACAGGAAATCCAGCTTCGATGATATCAACCCCCATGCCATCTAATCGTTCAGCTATAACGAGTTTCTGCTGGGTATCTAATTTACATCCTGGAACTTGTTCTCCGTCTCTTAAAGTGGTATCAAAAATTTGAACTTTCTCTCTATTCATTTTAATTTATTTAATGTAATTTCACAACTTCATAACAAATATAGATTTCATTACTTTAACAGAAAACACAAAATAATGAAATATACTGCTTATAAAGCCTATTTAAACTTTATAACAAACTGATTAACAAACACTTAAGTACCTGTATTTTACAATGGCTAACCATCAAAAAGATTTCTTATTTGTATTAATAAAATCACTTTCAAAATCTGAAAAAAGGCAATTCAAGATTTTTGCAAGTCGTTTGGAGACGAGTTCAAATACAAAATTTATTGAATTATTCAACATTTTAGACAAATCTGAGGTATATGATGAAAAAATAATTTTAAAAAGTGGCATCATCAAAAAGGTGCAATTATCAAATCTAAAATCATATTTATACAAACAAATATTAGTGAGTATTCGCTTGAATATTCCTAGTCAAAATGTACGTTATCAATTGCGTGAACAAATTGATTTTGCTACTATTTTGTATAACAAAGGATTATATAAACAAAGCTTAAAAATTTTAGATAAAACTAAGATACAAGCACTAGAAAACGACGAAAAATACATCGCTTTTGAAATTGTTGAATTTGAAAAACTCATCGAGTCACAATACATCACACGCAGTATTCAAGGTCGAGCTGACGAACTTGTAGTACAAGCCAAGGAATTAAATTATCAAAATACCATATCCAGTAAATTATCCAATTTATCGCTTCAGTTGTATGGAATTATGCTTAAAACGGGCTATGTAAAAAACGATGAAGAATACAAATATATTGATGATTATTTCGTTAAACATACTTCAAAACTAGACGAAAATAAATTTGGTTTTAGAGAAAAATATTGGTTTTATAATGCCAACTTATGGCGTAGTTTTTTGGTTCAAGATTTCTTAGCCAGTTATAAATATGCCTACAAATGGGTAACCCTGTTTTATGACAATCCAAACATGATTTACTTAAATCCTGTATTTTTCTTAAAAGGGAATAATTATTTTTTAGAGTCGGTTTTTATGCTTAAATACCAATCGAAATTCAAAAAATATTTAAAATTATTAGAAGAAACGATTGAAGACTCCCGTTTTCCATCGAATGATAATATTGCTTCCTTGTCTTTTTTGTATCTGTACAATAACAAATTAAATTATCACATTCTTGAAGGAACTTTTGAAGAAAGTGAATATTTAATCCCAATAGTTTTAGACAAAATAAAACTACACAGTGACCACTTAGACGAGCACCACGAGATGTTGTTCTATTACAAAATTGCGTGTATTTATTTTGGTTCGGATAAATTCAATGAGTCGATTTACTATTTAGAAAAAATCATCAACAACAAAAACCTGACCATGCGTGAGGATTTGATGTGTTTTGCCAGACTATTATACCTAATTGTACATTACGAATTAGGAAAAGATTTTCATTTAGAAACCCAAATCAAAAATACCTACAAGTTCTTACTTAAAATGAATGATTTGCATGAAGTGCAAAAGGAAATTATTCGTTTTATGAAAAACCTGAATTCCATTTATCCATCAGATATCAAAAAGGAATTCATCAAAATGAGAGAACGTTTTATCGAGTTGGAAAAGATTCCTTATGAAAAAAGAGCTTTCCTATACCTTGATATTATTTCTTGGCTAGAAAGTAAAATTGAGAATCGAAAAATTGGAGACATTATTAAAGAAAAAGCAAAGTTGGGGAATCGATGAGAATCAGATATACGAGGTTAAAGGTTTAGAGGTTAGAAGTTAGAAGTTATGACCAATTTTAATAATGTACGCTATTACCCCCCTTCAAACCCTTAAACCCTTAAACTCCTAAACAATTAACCAATTAACCCATTAACGTATTAAAAAATGCAAAATATCCCTAGTGTTGATTTAGCTGATTTTCTATCCGAAGATCCGAAGCGTAAAGAAAAATTTGTAAACGAAATAGGTGCCGCCTTTGAAGATATTGGCTTTGTAGCGCTTAAAGGACATTTTTTAGAACAAAATTTGGTCGATGAATTGTATAGCGAAATTAGAAATTTCTTTAGCCTTCCTGTCGAAACCAAACGCAAATACGAAGATCCTAAAATAGGCGGTCAACGTGGTTATGTTTCTTTTGGTAAAGAACATGCCAAAGGTCGTAAAGAAGGTGACCTAAAAGAGTTTTGGCATTTTGGACAATATGTTGATGACAGCTCAAAATATGCTTCTGAATATCCAAAAAACCTGAACGTCGATGAACTACCACGTTTTAATATCGTAGGAAAAGAAGCGTATCAAAAATTGGAAAAAACAGGAATTTATATTTTGAGAGCTTTAGCGCTACGATTGGGATTGGATGAATTCTATTTCGACAATTATGGAAAAGAAGGGAATTCCATTCTTCGCCCAATACACTATCCTCCTATTACCAGTGAACCTGAAAATGCCATTCGTGCCGCAGCACATGGAGACATCAACCTGATTACTTTATTGATGGGTGCTCAAGGAAAAGGATTGCAAGTACAAAACCACAACGGCGACTGGATTGACGCCATCGCACAACCGGACGAATTAGTGATCAATGTTGGTGATATGCTTTCAAGACATACAAACAACAAATTAAAATCAACCATCCACCAAGTGGTTAATCCTCCGAGAGAATTATGGGGAACATCTCGTTACTCTATTCCGTTTTTTATGCATCCTGTGAGCGATATGCCATTGAATTGCCTAGAAAACTGCATTGATGATGAAAACCCTAAACAGTTCGAAGACATTACTGCAGGGGAGTTTTTATATGAACGTTTGGTGGAATTGGGATTAATAAAGACATAAAATCTACATTATTATTCAAATCTTTACTTCAAAATTTACCGCAAAGACGAAAAGAAACAAAGAGATATAATTCAACACATTTTAATAAAAACCCTAGCGTCTTAGCGGTTAAAAAAAATAGTTATGAACCTAGAAGACCAATTAAAAAACTTATTCCCAGACCACGTTCCTAGTAACGAGCCTGAGGAAATTGACGATTCCCCACATGAATTATACGTTCAAAAAGAACCTATGATTTGTAAATATGAAAAACGAAAAGGGAAAGCAACCACCATCATCGAAGGCTACGAAGGCGAAGACGAAGATTTTAAAATCCTAGCCAAAGAACTAAAAACAAAGCTTAGTGTAGGTGGTAGTTTTAAAGATGGAGCACTTATCATTCAAGGGGATTATCGTGATAAAATCATGACCATTCTTAAAGAAAAAGGTTTCAAAGTAAAACGTGTAGGCGGGTAATTTATTTATTAAAAATGATAGCAGCATCTGAATTAATACTCAATCCTGATGGAAGTATATACCACTTAAATCTAAAACCTGAAAACATCGCTCGTGATATTATTTTTGTAGGCGATCCTGATCGAGTGGAAAAAATTACGTCTTTATTTGATTCTATTGAATTTTCGACTCAAAAAAGAGAGTTCAAAACCCAAACAGGAACCTATAAAGGCAAACGACTCTCCGTCATCTCAACCGGTATTGGTGCAGACAATATTGATATTGTTTTGAATGAGCTGGATGCTTTGGTTAATATTAATTTGGAAACCAGAACAATTAAAGAGAATCTAACTTCTTTAAACATCATCCGAATTGGAACTTCGGGTTCTTTGCAAACAGATATTCCTGTTGATTCGTTTGTAATGTCTAAGATAGGATTAGGACTAGACACTATGCTTCGCTCCTATCAAAACGATTCGGTTACCATTCCAGAACTCGAAGAGGCGTTTATCAAGCATACCAATTGGGATGTCCGAAAAGGAAGACCTTATGCAGTACATTGTTCTGAAAAACTAGAAAAACAGTTTGAAAGCGACAGCGTTCACAAAGGAGTTACAGCTACCGCAGGTGGTTTCTTTGGTCCACAGGGAAGGGTATTACGGTTAGCCATTCAAGACGAAAAACTGAATACCAAAATGGATTCTTTCAATTATAATGGAACAAAAATCACGAACCTCGAAATGGAAACTGCTGCTATTTATGGGTTATCCGCATTGCTTGGTCATCATGCTGTTTCATTGAATGCCATTATCGCTAATCGTGCAAACGGGACTTTTAGTAGCAATCCTGATGATACAATTGAAAAATTGATTGATTACGTTTTGGATAGAATACATATTCAATAAACTAAGGAGGAACACGGATTTGAGAACTTATAGAAATTTGAATAATCTTATAAGATTCTTAAATAGGTTACTAGTACAAAAGATAACAAGTAAAGGATAATACCGATTTTTAAGATTTCTCCAATTTCTTAGATCTGTATTCCAAAAAAAAAAAAAATGACAACGATAAAAATAGCAGGCGTACCCGAACATTTCAATCTTCCTTGGCACTTAGCCATCGACGACAAAGCATTCGAAAAACAAAATATTGATTTACAATGGACTGATGTTCCCGAAGGAACTGGCAAAATGTGCCAAATGTTACGTTCAGGAGAAACGGATATTGCCGTAATCCTAACCGAGGGAATTGTCAAAGATATTAACGCTGGAAACCCGAGTAAAATTGTCCAAATTTATGTTGATTCGCCTTTAATTTGGGGGGTTCACGTAGGAGCCAATTCTAATTTTAAAACCATTGATGATTTAAAAAACACCAAAGCTGCTATTTCAAGGTTAGGTTCTGGCTCTCAATTGATGGCCTATGTTAACGCGAATAATCAAGGTTGGGAAACCGATAATCTCCAATTTAAAATTGTAAATACCATAGATGGTGCTGTTGAAGCATTAACTAGCGGAACAGCAGATTATTTCATGTGGGAACGTTTTATGACTAAACCTTTAGTTGACAAAGGTGTTTTTAGAAAAGTAGCAGACTGCCCTACTCCTTGGCCGTGTTTTGTGATTGCGGTTCGTGAGGAAGTTTTAAACAGCCAACCCGAAATCATTCAAGCAATATTAAATACCATTAACCTAACAACGGCTAACTTTAAAGACATCCCTGGAATTGATGAACTACTGGCTAAAAACTACCACCAAAAATTGGAAGACATTCAAGAATGGTTAGACCTAACCGAATGGTCTCAAAAAAATATTGAAGAAAATTTGTTAAACAATATTCAAAAACAGCTATTTCAACTTAAAATCATTGATAAAATAGGTACTTTTGAGCAAATTGTAAAAACGCTCTAGAAATTACCTTTTTAGGTTACTATGATAAATTTTAAAAACATTTCGATTACTCAAATAAGACAGCGTCTTCAGGTAAAAAAACCTTGGGACGATGTGATTATTTTTGTTTTAAATGTTTTTATAACTATTCCTTTATTTCTTATTGCTCACGAAAATTTAATTGAGCTCAACTGGGTTTTAAATCTAGATAGAATATTGATTTTCATTGGGATAATACTCGTCATTCAGTTGGTTTTACGATTATTACGCACTATTATCATTATTTGTGTTTTTGTCTATATCTTGTTTTTATTCTATGGTACCCTCATTGGTAATTACGGCTTCAATAGCATATACGAAGATTACAATTCGATGATATACACCATGTCTGACAATCCTTTTCCGCAAGATATCATTGTATCTAAGCTCTTACCCTTCCCTAACAAAACACTGATATTAAACGCAATAGAATACAAAAACCCAAAAGTCCGAAATTTTGCTATTATGGCCACTACCAAAAATTTCAAAAATATTCGTGGCTACTCGGATTACAGAACTATCATCCAATGTTTCGCCGTTTTTAAAGAAATCAACAAACGCTGGAACTACGTTAGTGACCCTAAAGACGGAGATTACATTGCGACAGCAAGCGAATCCCTCAATTATTTTTCTGGAGATTGTGATGATCACTCGATTCTTATGGCGGCTTGTGTAAGAGCTATAGGAGGTACGCCACGATTGATTCATACCAAAGGCCATATATATCCCGAAATCCTCATTGGCAAAATGAATGATTTAGAAACGGTAAATTTCTTGATTAAAAATATATTATTCTCAAAAGAAAGTTACCAAAAACAACTGCATTACCATATCGACGAGCGCAACCAAATTTGGCTAAACTTAGACTATACCGCTGATTATCCCGGTGGTCCATTTTTATCTGAAGAAGTACTTGGTGCTTTGACCTTAAACTAAAAAAGTCCCACATCAAAAGATGTGAGACTTTAATAAATCTATAAAAATATAATTTCTAGTATCTAGAATTATTTATTTCCTTTTTCGAAATCAGCAACAAACTGCGCTAATCCAATATCCGTTAAAGGGTGTTTCAACAATCCGTAAATTGCAGATAATGGTCCAGTCATCACATCAGCACCAATTTTTGCACAGTTTACAATGTGCATCGTGTGGCGTACAGAAGCTGCCAAAATCTCAGTTTCGTAACCGTAGTTATCGTAAATCTCTCTAATTTCTTGAATCAAGTTCAATCCATCAGTCGAAACATCATCCAAACGACCAATAAATGGAGATACATAAGTCGCTCCAGCCTTAGCAGCCAATAACGCTTGACCTGCAGAGAATACTAAAGTTACATTCGTTTTAATACCTCTATCAGAGAAATATTTTGCAGCTTTTACACCTTCTTTAGTCATTGGTAATTTCACAACGATTTGATCATGTAATTCAGCCAATTCTTCTCCTTCTTTCACCATTCCTTCAAAGTCCAAAGCATTCACTTCAGCACTTACATCACCTTCCACAAGATTACAGATATCCACATAATGCTTTAAAATATTGTTTTTCCCTGTGATACCTTCTTTGGCCATCAATGATGGATTTGTAGTTACACCATCCAAAACACCTAATTCTTGCGCTTCTTTAATCTGAGCTAAATTAGCCGTGTCAATAAAAAATTTCATACTTATCTATTTATATTAATTGTCTCCTACTTTGGGCGTGCCCCTTCGTAAAAACTACGGGTCGGGCTATTCGTTACAAGTCCTCGTATTATTCCGCTATCGCTACATAATACTGTGGGCTTTCCACTACTATCCCTCACTCATTCTCTTAATCCAGTTTTTGTTTCCAAAAAACAATGCAAATTTACAGTTTAAAATCTAAATTTAGCACCAAGAGCCAAATCAATTCTCCATAAATTCTCCTTTTCATCCTCTTTAAATGTTATTTTTTCAGAACTACCATCAGCATAATTCACAGTAACTTTATTCAAAACAGCTCCCACAAAATTAACTTGAGGACCAACCAAAAAACTCGGACTTATTCTAAAATGATAGCCAAAACCACCAACAATTCCCAAATTACCTCCTTTTATAGTCATTCTATTTCCTGAGAAAGAGGCTATATCTTTATAGCTCATATACCCCAAAGCCAATTCCATAGTTCCTTCACCTACTCGAGCATTTTGACCTTCAGTAAAAAGAAATGAAGCCCCTATAAATTGAATTGCAATAGCATCAGAAATAGTCCCCGTCCAAACAGAGCCATCACCAAATTCCATCGTTTGATTTGATAAAGAGCCACTAGATTTATGAACATTATACTTGAATCCAAATCCAGTATTTTCGTCTTTCATATAATAAGCCGTCAATTCGTAACCTAAACCTGATTTCAATTTTTTGATATATGCTTTTTGTTCGGCAGAGGTATTATCTGGCGTTTTTGCTACCCTAAAACTAGGCCCCACATTAGCAATCACAACAAATTTTGAAGCTTTATCTTTTTTAAGAGTTCCGTTTGTTGTTGTTTCTGTTACAGTACTAGGTTCACCATTTTCAATACGCTTATTTGCTACAAAATCGTTTGTTTCTGTTTGTATTGGTCTTGAAATATTTAAACTGTTCTTCAAACTATCAATATCCTCTACAAACAACAAATCAGCTTTAAATCTATGACAAGAGCTTCCATAAAGACTTGGATAAATATGCTTTGTTATACGTAAAGCATTGGCACCATTTTTTAAAGCTTCATTTTTAAGTAAATTGATCATTAGGTTGTACCCACAATTTACAGTAAAACCAGAGTCACCCGCTTGAGTCTCCCCTATCTTTTTATATTTTGTATTTATAGTCGTATTTTCAGGAATAACAACAACTTCTTTGATAAAGCTTGCTTTTTCTTGTTTTTCAACAATAGAGGTTTTTATTTTTGGAGAACAAGAAAGTAGAAAGCAAGAAATAAAAATGAAATAAAACTTATTCATAAAATTAAAATAAGAGGTTACAACTTATAATGGTTCATTAGCATTTTTTCATACAAAGTGTCTGGTAAAATGCGTTTCAACACAATCGAAAACTTTTGCATAAACGCCCCAACCTTATAATGAACTCTAGCTTTAGGCGCTTGAATAATTTTATAAACAGCAACTGCCATGTCTAGTGGATTACTACCATTATCAACATGTTCATCCATTGTTCTTAGCATCTCTCCATAAACTTTCTCATATGAAGAACCTTTGATTATAGGAGCATGATAACGTCCCGATGCGATATTAGTAGCAAAATCTCCAGGGGCAACATTGGTAATTTGAATACCAAATTGTTTCACTTCCATTCGCAAAGCTTCCGTTATCAATTCCAAAGCACCTTTGGAAGCCGAATAAACCGAGCGATAGGGCAATCCCATATACCCCGCAATTGAGGTTACATTAATAATCAAACCCGACTTTTGAGCACGCATTTGTGGTAAAGCGGCTTTCATCACTTCGATTGGGCCAAAGAAATTAGTTTCAAAGTTATTTTTAATCTCCTCTGTTGGAATTTCTTCGAGCGGACCTGTAATTCCAACACCTGCATTATTTATCACAACATCGATTCGACCAGAGCGACTTATCACTTCATTAACAGCCGCTTGAATAGTGTCTACTTTACGAACATCCAAAGCTAGCAGGGGAAAGATAGCATCAGTAATTCGTTCTGGATTACGACTCGTACCATAAACGGTAAATCCTTTTTGGTGCAAAAACTCGCCAATTGATTTCCCAATTCCCGAAGAGCCGCCTGTAATTAATACTACTTTACTCATGATGTTACCTATTATATATGGACATTACTTTTAAAACTAAGTTTTATATACTAAAATGAAATTCACCATTAAGAAATTAAGAGTCATTAAGGCTTAATTTTTCTTAACTTCTTAATGGTTAAAATTCTTATTATTTACAAAATGAAAAATGTTTATAATTCTAAACATTTAATCCGTTCGAGATAAACCTTAATTTCAAAACGTCCAAAAATAAAAAAATCTTCCCTATGGAAGACTACGTTTGTGTTATTAAAAAAAAGGCAAGCGACCTACATCGCACCGCTCAACCACGTACCCTTGCTATGTTCCCATCCTGGGGGAGTCTGCAGGAGCTGGTCGTGTAGGACTTGCCGGTGCAAATATACAATCTTTTTATATTTTTGCAAGACCTTTGTGCTCTTAAAAATAACATTGTATATTGGCCTCACTAATTTTTTAAAAATGAAAAAACATAACTTACTATATGTCATTTTATTAGGAATAACTTTTTCTAATTGTGGTGGCAAAAAAAAAGGTGAAAATTCTATATTTACTTTTGATTCTGCTCAATTTGCAGCTCATTACATGCCAGAAGAACAAATAGAATTGGGTGTTTTAAACCCAAAATCCAAAGAAATTGACAGTATTATTTACTTTGTGAATGATATAAAAGTAGGAACTACTAAAGGTAGTAGCAAACTTCCATTTGAACTTAAAAATCAAAAATTAGGTTACCAAAACCTAAAAGCCTTAGTTTATTATGAAGGAGAAAATGCCGAAGCTACCGCTAGAATCGAATTAGTTTCGAATGTTACACCTAAATTATTAAAATATAAAGTCATTAATACGTATCCTCATGATACGGCTGCCTTTACTGAAGGATTAGAATTCTATAAAGACACTCTTTATGAAAGTACTGGTTTGAAAGGAAAATCGTTTTTACGTAAATACGACTACAAAACAGGAAAAGTATACAAGCAAGTTGATTTAGATCCACAATATTTTGGAGAAGGAACCACAATTTTAAATGATAAAATCTACCAATTGACTTGGCAAGAAAAAACAGGTTTTATCTACAACGCAAACACCATGAAATTAGAAAAGACTTTTACTTTCGATAAAGACATTGAAGGTTGGGGAATGACTAATGACGGGAAAAACATCTATCAATCTGATGGAACAGAGAAAATTTGGACGACAAACCCTGAAAATCAAAAGCAAATCAGCTATATTAATGTGTATTCAGGGACTTCCAAAATTAAAGCTATCAATGAACTCGAATGGATTAACGGGAAATTCTACGTCAACGTTTGGCAAAAAGATGCCATTGCAGTTGTCAACCCTGAAACTGGTTCTGTAGAAGGAATTTTGGATTTATCAGGTTTGCGCAAATCATTAAACGTTACAGCAGATGATGTACTCAATGGAATAGCCTATAATCCTAAAACCAAAACTATATTTGTAACTGGGAAAAACTGGGATAAATTATTTGAAATCACGGTTTCAGAATAATAAAATACATTCGCAAAAAGTAAATGGGGCTATTAGGCCCCATTTTTTATTTTAAGTATTATTGTCCGCAATCAACTTTTGTGAACTTATATTTTACATTATCAAAATCGATTGGTGATTTTTTATCAAAATAGGATTTCCCCAAGTAGACTTCTATTTTTCCATTACCCAGAATAAGGGTGTCACCTTTTTTTAAAATGGCAATTGGATTTTTAAACATTTCTTTATCATTCTTGTCATGCATAAAAGAATAATCAGCATACAAAGTATCGCCATGAAATTCTCCAGAAAATTCTCCATCGTTATTTGGTTCTTCAGAAAACTTCATGAGCATTGTTCCTGTAATTTTTTCGTCTTTCAATGTGTTAATTGTCAAATCAATCGTATCGTTTTCATACAAAGCTTGATAACACTCTACACTAACTGGTAGTTTAGCTTCCATTTTAGCTTTTTCTTTTTCTTCATTTTTACAACTTGTGAATCCAATAAAAACAACCATTACACAATAAATCCCTATTTTTTTCATAATACTACTTTTTTATAATTTACTACTAATTAGTTACAATATGGCCTACTAATTTACAAAATAATTATCGATTTTAATAATACTCTTACATATACTTAACAAAACAATAAACATTTGAACTTAAAAAAAATTAATAATGCAATGCAACACATTTGGCTTACCCTTAATAATTCCACAATAAATAACTTCCACATTAAACCTAAAACGACTACTCTACCCCTGATAGAAACGGCATCCTCTTGTGTGGCGATAGCAAACACAAGAGATAGAGTGGATAGCAGGGCGATACGCAATAAATAACCTAATCTAGTGGTCCAAAATAGACTCATACTTTCCTTCTTTTCACTTGCTTATTCCAACTATTAATTGTTATTTTTGTACAAACTACAACATTATGCTTAAAATTGGAGTATTAGGTGCTGGGCATCTTGGAAAAATACATTTAAGACTATTACAACAATCTGAAAAATATGAATTAGTTGGTTTTTACGACCCTAATCAAGAGCATGCTGAGAAGATTTCAGCTGAATTTGGATACAAACACTTCACTACTATAAATTCATTAATCCATGCCGTAGATGTTATTGATATTGTGACTCCTACACTTTCGCATTACAAATGTGCGAGAGCTGCTATCAAGTCAGGAAAACATGTTTTTATTGAAAAACCTATTTCGAATACCGTTGAAGAAGCCGAAGAAATTATAGCACTTGCTAAGGAATACAATGTCAAAGGTCAAGTAGGACATGTGGAACGTTTTAATCCTGCATTTATCGCTACCAAAGACATGATTGAAAACCCAATGTTTATTGAAACACACCGTTTGGCAGAGTTCAATCCTCGTGGTACCGATGTACCCGTGGTTCTTGACTTGATGATTCACGACATTGATGCGATTTTGAGTGTGGTGAATTCGCCTGTAAAAAGCGTTTCGGCTAGTGGTGTATCCGTAATTAGTGAAACGCCAGATATTGCCAATGCTCGTATCGAGTTTGAAAACGGTTGTGTAGCCAACTTAACGTCAAGCCGAATTTCGTTGAAAAACATGCGTAAAACACGTTTTTTCCAGAAAGACGCTTATATTTCTGTAGATTTCTTGGAGAAAAAATGTGAGGTAGTCAAAATGAAAGATGCACCTGAAGTACCAGGCGATTTTGACATGATTTTACAAAATGCCGAAGGTGTGAAAAAACAAATCTATTTCTCTAATCCTAGTGTAAGTCAAAATAACGCTATATTGGATGAATTAGAAACTTTTGGCGATGCTATCAACAACGACACTACTCCTATTGTGACGCTAGAGCAAGCTACAAACGCTTTGAGAGTGGCGTACCAAATTATTGATTGCTTTAAGAAGTAAAACACTTATAATTTTTAAACACATAGAAACATAGAAAAAAAGGAGAAGATAGATCAATTCATTGATTCACATAGCTATGTGTACCTATCCAAAAGTAAAACGCCTTTTTTAAGACTCAAAAAAAACTATATCTCTATGTGTTTAAAAAAAACATAGAAACATAGAGACAAAGAAGAAGATAGATTAATTCATTGACTCACATAGCTATGAGTTACTATCCAAAAGTAAAACGCCTTTTTTAAGACTCAAAAAAAATATAGAAACATAGAGACAAAGAAGAAGATAGATTAATTCATTGACTCACATAGCTATGTGTTACTATCCAAAAGTAAAACGCCTTTTTTAAGACTCAAAAAAACTATGTCTCTATGTGTTTAAAAAACAACATACCTTCAATGTTCATTTGTAACTACTAAAATATATTTCCTAATATGAAAAAAATAGCGGTTATTGGCGCTGGAACAATGGGCAACGGAATTGCACATACTTTTGCGCAACACGGATTTGTAGTCAAACTTATAGATGTTTCGGAAAAAGCATTGGACAAAGCGATGGACACCATTGCCACTAACCTAAACCGAATGCTAATCAAAGGTAGCATCACATCAGATGATTTTGCTAAAACCATAACTAATATTATCACTTATACAGATATCGAAGACGGTGTAGTAGGTGTTGATTTTGTGATTGAAGCCGCTACGGAAAACCGAGATCTGAAGTTAAAAATATTCAAAAAAATAAACGAATATTGTCCTCATAACACCATTTTTGCTTCCAACACCTCTTCGATTTCGATTACAGAAATTGCGACTGTGGTGACACATCCAGAACGTGTAATTGGAATGCATTTTATGAATCCTGTTCCGTTAATGCCTTTGGTAGAAATTATCAAAGGAGAAAAAACAAACAAAGAAGTAACCAAAATCACCGTAGCTTTAGCTGAAAAACTAGATAAAAACCCAGTGGTAGTTAATGATGCACCTGGTTTTGTAGCCAATCGTATTTTGATGCCCATGATTAACGAAGCGATTGAAACACTAGAAAACAAAATTGGCGGTGTACTCGAAATTGACACTATCATGAAACTAGGTATGAACCATCAAATGGGACCATTACAACTAGCTGATTATATTGGACTAGATGTTTGCTTATCCATACTAAATGTGATGCATGAAGGCTTCAATAATCCGAAGTATGCTCCTGCTCCATTATTAATTAAAATGGTTAATGAAGGCAAACTAGGCGTGAAATCAGGTGAAGGTTTTTATGATTATAGTGAAAATAAAAAAGCCGAAAAAGTAGCGAAGCAGTTTACTTAAACACATAAAAAAGTTTTTTTTTAACACATAGAGACATAGATTTGTTTTCTTAAAAGGAGGCACTCCGTTTAGAATAGAAAACCATAGCTATGTTTGCTATGTTAAGCAAAGCGACTGATCTCAATGTATTTAATCTATGCCTCTATGTGTTTAAAAAAATATTAAAAATCTGATAATACCTTTTCAATATGTCAATAGCTCAAAATCTTCAAAATATAAAAGCAAGCTTACCTCAATCGGTAACCTTAGTTGCTGTTTCCAAAACTAAACCTGTTGCTGATTTAATGGAAGCT
Source organism: Flavobacterium sp. NG2 (assembly GCF_034119845.1). Lineage (NCBI taxonomy): Bacteria > Pseudomonadati > Bacteroidota > Flavobacteriia > Flavobacteriales > Flavobacteriaceae > Flavobacterium > Flavobacterium sp. NG2. Next base: position 3,254,677 of record NZ_CP139420.1, read on the forward strand.
TATGATGCTGGTCAACGCATTTTTGGTGAAAATAAAATCCAAGAGATGGTCGAGAAATGGGAACAAATGCCCAAAGACATTGAATGGCATATGATAGGTCACGTACAAACAAATAAGGTCAAATACATGGCGCCTTTTGTGAGTTTAATTCATGGAGTAGACAGTTTAAAACTACTTAAAGAGATTAATAAACAAGCAGCCAAAAACAGCCGTGTAATCAACTGTTTACTCCAAATTCATATTGCTGAAGAAGAAACAAAATTTGGTCTCGATGAAACCGAATTAAATAGCCTTTTATCTTCTTCTGAATTCCGCGAAATGAAAAACATTCAAATTCTAGGATTGATGGGAATGGCAACTTTTACGGATAATGAAAACCAAGTCAAAAAAGAATTTTTACATTTAAAATCTATTTTTGATAAACTATTAAAAAGTAAAGAGGCACTACAATACCTATCTACAGAAGAAAACCTATCTACAGATCCAAACATCAATACTACAAACTGTAAACTGAACACTATTTCAATGGGAATGTCTGGTGATTACCAATTAGCAATTGAATGTGGCAGCACTATGGTTCGAATTGGAAGTAGTATATTTGGAGGGAGAAAATGATGGATGATTATTGATTAACGATTTATGACCCGAGCGCCAGCGAACTGGCGAAGCATTTCAGATTACCTGAAAACTTATAACTGAAAACTGAATACTTATTTTGTACGCAATACTCGACATAGAAACCACAGGAGGACAATTCAACGAAGAAGGAATTACAGAAATTGCTATCTACAAATTTGATGGCCATGAAATTGTGGATCAATTTATCAGTTTGGTGAATCCTGAAATTCCAATTCAGCCCTTTGTAGTCAAACTTACCGGCATCAACAATGCCATGTTACGCTCGGCTCCCAAGTTTTTTGAAGTTGCCAAACGCATCATCGAAATGACTGAAGGAACTGTAATTGTTGCCCATAACGCAACCTTCGACTATAGAATTTTACGAACAGAATTTCGTCGTTTAGGATATGATTTTGAATCCCGTACAATTTGCACTGTTGAACTAGCAAAAAAACTGATTCCAGAACAAGAATCCTATAGCTTAGGAAAACTAGTTCGCGCTTTAGGAATCCCCGTAACCGACAGACATAGAGCGAGTGGTGATGCCTTAGCTACAGTAAAGCTTTTTAAAATGTTACTGGAAAAAGACGTTGAGAAAAACATTGTAAAAGACTTCATCAAACTTGAAGTTGAAAAAGGAATTGCACCAAAATTACTTGATATCGTCAACGGATTACCAGCCAAGACTGGGGTATATTTCATCCATAATGAAGCGGGTACTATTATTCATATTGGTCGCAGTCGTAATATCAAAAAAAGAGTAAACCAACATTTTACTGGAATCACCCATACTGCTAAAAAAATACAGAAAGAAGTCTTTACAGTAACTTATGAGGAAACTGGAAACGAATTGATTGCTATTTTAAAGGAAACGGAAGCCATCAAGAAAAACCGCCCTGTTTACAACAGGATTCCACGTAAAAACAGCTTAGCCTGGTCTATTTATTCAGAAAAAGACAAAAACGGATACCTCAATCTCAAATTGCAAAAAACGGACGGACGTAAAAAAGAAATCACCTCTTACGCCAATGAAACAGATGGAAAAAATGCCTTATTTCGCATCACAGCTGATTACCAACTCTGCCAAAAATTAACGGGCTTGTACCAAACTAAAGCAGCCTGTTTCCAACATAAAATTAAAGAATGTGATGGCGCTTGCCTTGGTGAAGTTTCTGCAGCTGAATACAATGAGCGTGTAAAATCATACATCGATAAGAACAATTTTGAGAATACCAATATAGTGATTGTGGATAGAGGCCGCACCATCAACGAACGTTCTGCTATTTTAATCGAAAATGGACAATTAAAAGGTTATGCTTTTTATGATTTAAACTATCAAATCACTCAAATCGATATTCTTAAAAACATTTTGATTCCTATGACTAACACACGTGAAACAAGACACATCATACAAACCTATCTCAAGAAAAATAAAGGCCATAAGATTATGAAGTTCTAACCAAACGACCACCATTCAACCACAGATTATGACAAACATAAAATCAAATTACCAGCTTTTTAGACAAAGAGTCTATATCATTATATACGGTACTACAACTAGGGCAGGTCGCTTATTCGATTTTATTTTATTAGGACTTATTCTCCTTAGCGTCCTATTGGTTATGATGGAAACCGTTGCTGGATTTGATGCCAAATACCATTTTGAGCTCGTTTTTCTAGAATGGTTAATTACTTTTTTCTTTACTGTAGAGTATATTTTACGTATTCTCACCATTAATAAACCTTGGAAATACATCTTTAGTTTTTATGGCATTATCGATTTAATTGCCATTTTACCCATGTATTTATCGCTTCTCTATCTCGGTTCAAACATCTTTAGTGTGGTACGCTCCCTGCGTCTAATGCGATTGTTTAAAATCCTAAACCATCCACAATTCAGCCGACAATCGATACAACTCAAAGAAGCCATTAGTGCCAGCAAAGGAAAAATCATTGTTTTTATCTATTTTGTTCTCATAATCACCATCATCGTTGGCTCTGTCATGTATCTTGTCGAAGGCAAAGAAAGTGGCTTCACCAGCATTCCTGCGGGTATTTACTGGACCATTGTAACCCTAACAACTGTTGGCTATGGCGATATTTCACCCGTCACCCCATTGGGACAATTCATAGCGTCTTTCGTTATGATTTTAGGGTACGGCATCATAGCAGTTCCTACTGGTATCGTTACCGCCGAAATTGCAAAAAGACATCAATATATTCATAATCATCCCGAAGCTCCTTGTCCTGGATGCGGCAAGGATGAATATCCTAACAACGCACTTTATTGTCCTCAATGCGGACATATACTAAAGGAATAAATTATTTTATGAAGCTATTTCCAGCTATACACTACAACTCCTCCTCCTTCAAGTTGTATTTCTAAGTCATAAAAGGAGCTCCTAAAGTCGCTCTTTTATAACAAGAAATACTAACTTGCAGTCGTCCGGGGTTTTCGTTTCTATCTGGGCTAAAAACTATGAAGTACCTAATTACCATTATCGGTCCCACAGCTATTGGCAAAACCGCCTTGAGTATTCAATTGGCAAATCATTTTCAATGCGAAATTGTTTCCTGTGATAGCCGTCAGTTTTTTAAGGAAATGAGCATCGGAACCGCTGTTCCTAATCCAACCGAATTGGCTTCGGCAACACATCATTTCATCCAAAACAAATCTATTTTTGAAAACTACACTGTAGGTGATTACGAAAAAGAAGCCATTGCCAAAATCGAAGCATTATTTCAAACCAATGATTATGTGGTCTTAGTAGGTGGTTCAGGTTTATACGTCAATGCTGTTTTAAAAGGTTTTGATGAATTCCCAGAAATTGATCCATCCATTCGTGCCGAAGTGAATGCAAAATACGAACAACTAGGCATCGGTTTTTTGCAAGAACAACTTCAAAAATTAGACCCAACATATTACCAAACTATCACAACCGAAAACCCGCAAACCTTACAAAATCCACAACGCATGATGCGTTTTGTCGAAGTTTGTATTGGTACTGGAAAGCCCTATTCCTCTTTTTTAAACCAAAAGAAAAACAGCCGCTCCTTCACCCCTATCCTCATAGGTCTTGAAGCTGATAGAGCCATAATGTACAATCGTATCAATCAACGAGTAGATATTATGATTAACGAAGGGCTATTGGCAGAAGCCAAAAAACTTCACCCACACAAAGAATTAAATGCATTGCAAACAGTGGGTTATCGAGAATTATTCAGTTTTTTTGAGGGCGAAATCAAATTAGATTTTGCTATAGAGGAAATCAAGAAAAACACCCGTCGGTTTGCAAAACGCCAGCTCACCTGGTTTAAAAGAGACGAAAACACCAAATGGTTTGATTTTTTAACTCCAAAAGAAGCAATCATTAAATATATTGATGGGAAATTAAATCGATAATTTAATTCAAAATCCAATACTATAAACCAAATTCTAATACTGAACAAATACCTTTTAACCAATAACACATAACTTTTAACTAAAACCAAAAAATGCCACTATCATCTCTATTCACCTCTGTTTACAGCAAAGAATATGAAATCAATTTCACTCAATGCTTACCATCTGGATGTTTAAAATATACTGAATTATGCAATTTATTGCAACTTACAGCCGCTACGCATGCAGATTTAGGAGGTATTAGTTTTAGTGATATGCAAGAATTTAATCAAGCTTGGGTTTTGAGTAGAATGCGTGTAGAGATCACAGCTTTGCCACAATGGCGCGACGTAGTGACAGTAAAAACTTGGATTAACACATTAGAGAATTCACGTTCTATACGTGCATTAGAAATGTATGTCAATGGAAATAAAATCGCAGGATGTGAAACCTTTTGGGCTGTTTTTAATACTGAAAAACGGCGTCCAGAACTACTGAATTTACCTCACGATCATTTTGAGTTATTCCCCGACCGTAAAGCAACTGCAGAAGCATTTTCCAAAATTGATATCAATCCTGAAAAAGAAGAAGTGTTTGAAAAAACAGTGATTCTGTCTGATTTGGACATTGTCAACCATGTCAATAATGTCAAGTACTTAGAATGGTGCATGGATTTAGTAGATGAAAAAATCATCTTAAATCAAGAAATAAAAAGCTTCGAAATGAATTTCATGAGAGAACTATCACTCAGAGATAAGGTTGTGATTCATGAAAACGTTTCCGATGAATCCATCGTTTTTAGCATCACTAAAGAAGACAAAAACTGTTATGCTTTACAGCTAAACTTGGTTTAAATCACTTCTTTTACAATATTTCTAAGAACAGGAATGACTTCCTCTTCAAACCAAGGATTATTCTTTTGCCAAATTTTATTTCGAGGTGAGGGATGTACTAATGGCAAATAGAGTGGTAAAAACTGATGGTAATTTTTGATATTATCCGTTATTCTAACACTGCTTTGTTCTTTTAAATATCGCTTTTGAGCATATTGACCTATCAAGATTATCAACTTCACTTCCTTCATTTCCTGTAATAATTGTGGGTGCCATAAAGGAGCACATTCCGGACGAGGAGGCAAGTCTCCACTTTTTCCTGAACCCGGAAAACAAAAACCCATTGGTATCAATGCAAATAACTTAGGATTGTAAAACTGCTCATCTGTTACCTGAAGCCAACGTCTTAACTCTTTACCACTTTGATCATCCCAAGGAATTCCTGATTCTTGTACTTTCCTTCCTGGAGCTTGTCCTATAATTACAATTTTTGATGTAGCACTTGCTTGAACAATTGGGCGGGGTAAAAATGGTAAATAGGATTCACAGACTCTACAACTTTTTATATTTTCTAGTAATTTTTTCATTCTTGCTTTGGATACAATGATTAATCTAATTTAATAAAAATACCCTTCCTTAGTTTTTACGCTATTTAGTTTTCTTGTTAAGAACGTTAAAATTTAAATAAATATGCTCTATTTTTTATTATTTGTTAGGACAACTAACTAACTTTGTATTGTACTTTAACTATCACTTAATAACCTTAAAAAATACTATCATGAAAAAATCAATTTTTTACCACGCAGGTTGTCCAGTCTGTCTTAGTGCAGAACAAGACATTATCGAATTAATTGGTCAGTCAAATGTTGAAATAGTACATTTGGGTGAGGAAAAAACAAAAATTGACGAAGCTGTAAAAGCTGGAATCAAAAGTGTACCCGCACTGGTTACACCAAACGGCAATGTACTCCACATCAATTTTGGAGCATCTATCGCTGATGTAAAAGGATAAAATAATACAACCCTAATCCGCATTGGAACACAGAGCTGTCGGAAGAAAGATCTATGTAAAAAAATTAATAAAAACCTAATGCAGATTTTGAGTTAAAAATTATTTTTTAATAATTAAATTTAGGATTACTAACTTTGAGAACCGAAAGTACACTACTTTCGGTTCTTTATATAAAATAGTATGGAAAGTATCTTTAATTTAGACCATCAAAATTCTAATCTCGATAACAAAATTATTGCGGGCTTAGAACGTATTTCGCAAGTTTTTAAAACCTTACTTTGGGAAAAATCTAAAACTTTAAATTTAAGTCCAATACAAATTCAACTACTTATTTTTATCCAATATCATTCCGATAAAAAAAATACTGTAAGCTATTTGGCTCAAGAGTTTAATGTTACAAAACCTACTATTAGTGACACCATTAAAACATTGGAACAAAAACAACTCATCACTAAAGTTACTGACAAAAAAGACAGCCGCAGTTTTAGTATTAAAATTACAGCATCAGGGCAAAAAATAGTCGCAGAAACAGAGGATTTCATCAACCCTCTCAAGAAAATCATTGAAAAATCAAATCCTGACGACAAATTGGTTTTATGGGATACCATTACCACTATGATTCAGCAATTGAATCAATTACAAATCATAAGTGTACAAAGAACTTGCTATAATTGCCGTTATTATAGTTTAAACGAAGGAAATTCGTTTTGCAACTTACTCCAACAAAAACTAAAAAAAGAAGATATTCGTATTGACTGTCCTGAATTTGAACAAAATACCACAAACTAATCTTCATCTTAATTCAAAAAAAAAGCTCCGATTTCTCGAAGCTTTCTAATATTAGTCTTTTTTAACCACTAGTCTAAATCCTTCACCATGAATATTCAGGATTTCAACATTTTCATCTTGTTTAAGGTATTTACGTAATTTTGCAATATATACGTCCATACTACGTGATGTGAAATAATTGTCATCTCTCCAGATTTTAGTCAAAGCTAACTCCCTTGGCATTAAATCATTTTCGTGAAGAATCAACATTTTTAATAATTCGTTTTCTTTTGGAGACAACTTTATTGGCTCTTGATTGTCAAAAGTTAAGAATCGTAGTTTTGAGTTCAAGTGAAATTTACCCACATTAAATTCAAATTGTACTTGCTCAGCTTTTACATCAGAAGATTTACGTTGGATAATCGCTTTTATTTTCATCAACAACACTTCTGAATCAAAAGGTTTGTTTAAATAATCATCAGCACCTGCTTTGTATCCTTTCAAGACATCTTCTTTCATTGACTTAGCCGTTAAGAAAATAATAGGCACTTCGCTATTTTTTTCTCTAATTTCTTTTGCCAATGTATAACCATCTTTATAAGGCATCATAACATCTAGGATGCATAAATCATAATTATCTTTCTTGAATTTTTCGAAACCTTCCATTCCATTTTTTGCCAAGGTAACATCAAAGTCATTTAGCATTAAATAATCTTTTAGGACTGCTCCAAAATTTAAATCGTCCTCAACTAAGAGTATTCTTTTATTTATATTTTCCATATCTTAATTAATTAGGGGTATTTTTATTATAAAGGTACTTCCTTTTCCCTTTTCACTTTCTACATAAACTTGACCATTATGGTCTTCAACAATTCGTTTTACATATGCCAATCCAAGACCGTGCCCTTTTACATTGTGAATATCACCAGTATGTTCTCTGTAAAACTTTTCAAAAACTCTTTTTTGAGCTACCTTACTCATTCCAAGTCCTTTATCCTGTACTTTTATCAAAATCATATCTTTAATATTTTCTGTAAAAATATCTATCTCTGGTGGCTCTGGCGAATATTTAATAGCATTTTCTAATATGTTAACGATGACGTTTGTAAAATGTCCTTCATTAACCAAGACACAACTACGACTCGCTTCAAAATGACTGGTTATGGTTCCTTTTCTATCTTCCAAAATTAAGCTAACATGCTCGATTGCATCTTCTATAATTTCTTCAATATTAGTAGATTCCTTTTCAATATCTAGTTCTTTTTTCTCTAATTTCGAAATACGCAAGACATTCTCAACTTGAGCATGCATTCGCTTATTTTCATCCCGAATCATCTGTAAATACTTAAAGACCTTTTCTTTGTCTTCAATAATTTTCGGATTCTTTATCGCATCTAAGGCTAGGTTAATCGTAGCAATAGGTGTTTTAAACTCATGCGTCATATTATTAATGAAATCTGTTTTGATTTCTGAAATCTGACGCTGTCTAATCAATTGATTCAAAGCACTTGTATAGGCAATCAGAATGATTAAAGTAAAGATAATCGATAAGACGGTGATACTTACTAATTCTGACAAAAGAAACTTCTTTTTATTAGGAAACATCACAAACAGCTTGTATTTTTCGTTTCCTTCATTATCTGTAAATATAGGAATAGAATATCCTTCTTCCTTATTACAAAAGCCGCTTGATTTTATCTTTGACTCAACACCATTATTATAAATTGCGAATTCAAACTTAGTATTAACGCCGTATTGCTCTAATTCTTTTTTAATTAATTTATGCAATTTTTCATTTGTAATACGCTCTTCCAAAGGCATAACCGAAGCAATATCTTTAAAAAAGATTTCAAATTGTGCGTTATCAAGGATATCTAAACTCCCTGTTTTTTCAATTTTAACATTTGGTGTTAATTCTTGCTGAAAGTTCGGCTTATCAATACTGCTATTGTTATAAACCTCTGTTACTCGCTTAGAGCTAAAATTTTTAAATCTTTCGCTATTAAATTTTTTATCAAAGAACGATGAGGAAATATTATAATCTTCAGAAATGACACTGTTTGAATAAACAATAGTTTCATTTGTTTTTGGATTTTTTTGTACATAATAAAATTCTAACAAATCATCTTTTTGCGGAATTTTACCTGTACTATCCTTGTAATGGTTGTATTTATCGTAAAAACTATACGCTTCTTGCTTTTGCAATTTATCAGCCACATTACCGATTACTTGCTTGACATGAAATTTGAATTGTTCGTCATTATTCTTAAACGAAGTATTAAACCAATACACCTGAACAAGAATTATGCCTATTAAAGACAAACTCATCAATAAAACCAATAATCTAAAAAACAATTTATTCATCGAAACAAATTTAGTATTTTAACATTATGAAGAATAATGCATTAACCAAAGATTAACATTTAAGATTCTTTTTGTTTAATCTTCAAAATTTTAAGAATTTCATCTATTTTTCTTTTAGCTTCATCTAAATCAGAGTTCTCGATAACATAATCACTTTTTGAAATTCGTTCTTCATCAGTCCATTGCGCTTCCATACGCTTTAAAATGTGTTCGCGTGAACTCTTATCACGTTTCATAACTCGCTCTATTCTAATCTCTAACGGAGCTAGTACACTGATTATTATATCGAAATTTTTATACGAACCGCTTTCAAATAAAATTGCGGCTTCATAAATCACATAGGGGAAGTCTTTTTTTTCAGCCAACCATTCTTTAAAATGTGCTTTAACAGCTGGATGAATAATAGCATTTAGCTGTTTTAATTTTTCGGCATCGTTAAACACAATTTCAGCTAATTTTTGGCGAACTAAAATATCGTTTTCAAAAATAGTTTGTCCGAAGGTATTTTTTATAGCTTGAATCACAGCCTCTGATTGCATGATTTTACGTGCTTCATCATCAGCTATATATATAGGTAGCCCTTTTGACTGAAAATAAGTAGCTATTGTTGTCTTGCCACTTCCAATACCTCCTGTTAATCCAATCGTTTTCGTCATTTTATTAATTTCAATTAAATTCAAAAGTATAGATTTTAGCTAAAACAGCTTGAATATATAAAAACTCTAGCCACAGATTAAAAGGATTAAAAAGATTAATCTGTGCCAATCCATTTAATCTGTGGCTAAAAATTAACTTTATAAACATAAAGTCTACTTACTAATTATATTAGCTTCCTATATATAGTGATTTACTTTTTAAAGAATAATTCCGGGAAAGCAGTTTCTGGTTTTTGTTTTAATACAATCACCTTAATATAGGACTCCATAAACCCTAGTCCGTAACCGTAAAATTGTTTCCAAGCAGCTACTACTGATAAATACCCAATTTTAGGATTTTTATTTTTTATTGTTGACGCTACAAACAAAATCAAAAAGTACACAAAATACAATTTCAACAAAAAGTCATTCGCAAAAATCAACATAAAAACGGCTATAAAAAAACCGATGATAAATAATGACGGAAAAAAGAAAGTAAGCTTATTATATTTAGGATACCAACTATTCAATATAGGTCGGGCTTTCCCAAATTTACTCACCTGAATAGTGAATTTATCCCAATCAATACGACGTTTATGATAGACAAAGGCTTTTGTAAAAAGTCGGGTTTCGAAACCTAATTCCCATAAACGAATTGACAAATCTGGGTCTTCACCTGGGTGAATATTTCCAAAACCATTCGAAGCTTCAAAAGCTTTGCGTGACAAGCCCATATTGAAACTACGGGGTTGAAATTTTCCAATCTTCTCTGAGCCACCACGGATTCCACCAGTAGTTAAGAAAGAGGTCATCGTAAAATTAATGGCTTTTTGGATATCCGAAAAACTATCCAGTGCCGCATCAGGACCACCAAAACAGTCTACATAATTCGATTGTAATTCGGCTGCTACTTCATCTAAGTATTGTTTAGGAATAATACAATCCGAATCAAAAATGATAAAATAATCTCCTTTGGCCTTTTGCATTCCGTAATTTCTAGAATCTCCAGGTCCTGAATTTTCCTTGTAGTAATACGAAATAGATAATTGGTTGGTGAATTTACTCACTACCTCCTCACAACGAAGCGTAGAACCATCCTCTACCAAAACAATTTCAAAAGGTGACTTATAAGTAGTTTGCACTAAACTTTCTAAAAGTTCTTCTACTTCGTCTGGACGGTTATAAACCGGAATTATCAAAGAAAACAACATATTCTTGAGTGGAATTAATTTTTAACAAAGATATACTTTATAGCTATAAAAAAACAGTATGAAAATAGTTTAACCACAAAGAGCCACAAAGGGATGCACAAAGATTCACTACATTTTTTTTTATTTCCGTTCCGTCATGAAATAACGGATTGAAATGATCAAATTAATTATAGACTGTTGATTAACGATTTTTGACCCGAGCGTCAGCGAACAGGTGAAGCATTTCAGATTTTGCGTTAGCACATAAAAATTCATTGACTTTATCAGGTTCGCACATCTAAAATCAAAAATCGTTAATCTACCTTCAAAAATCTTTCTAAAGCTTATTTAAACAACTTCAAAACCCTATCAAAATCTCCAGATGGTAATCCTAATTTTTGGAAAAACATAAAATCGTCTTTTACTTTTTGAGTCCAACTTAGGCTATCCGTAAGGTTTTGCGTTTTGTATTCTTTATAAATTGATTTGGCTGCGGAATAGTTATCATTCAATAAATAAGCGTGCGCTAAATTAAGCTTAACAAACAATTCGGTACTGTCTTTTTGTTCTCCTTCTTTTAAGTATTTGAGCGCCTTTCCGTATTGTTTGGTAATCAAGTAACAATACCCCAAATTGGAGTAATCTAAAACACTGCCTTGATTGTCGTTGATGATGGTGCTGTAGTTTTTGATTGCTAAAGCATAATCTCTTTTTTTGACAGCTGTAGCTGCCGCAGAACGTAAATCAGCATAAACAGTTTTAGAAACTGTGGTTTCACCATAACAAGCGTTTCCAAAGTCTTTATAGATTTTGGATTGTTCGATGGTTAGTAATTTTTGAAATTCGTCAAAACGGTATTCTTTTTGGATTTTTTCTTCCAAACAAATACAAAAATCATCCGAATTGGTCATTCTACTTGCTAAAGCCGAAGTTTTGCATTGATTGATGATGAATTTTCGGTTTTCGACAGTCCAGCCACGACTGAGTTTGCTATCGACCCAAGGCACAATTTCGAGAATTATTTTTTGTTTCATAATCCAATTGGTGCTTTCAAAACCAAACCAAATAGTCCCCGAATTGTATTTCAAACAAGTCGATTTATCAATAGAAAGTCTTTTAGCATCTTTGCTTACTGGTGTGTCTTGCACCAAACAAGCGTCAATGGTTTTGCCCGATTTTTGATAGTCGGTTGCGGCTTCTTTGTTATTGAATATGGCGTATTTGCATTTGTCGTCTCCTGAAATTTTAGACATCAAAAACACAGCTCCCGCCGAACCTTGACTAATTCCTGTTGGGTCAGGAATAGCCTTTAGAATGGAAGTCAAACTCCCCGCCATTTGTTGGTTTTCATCCAGCAGCGTAATCCTATAGATAAGTTCAGTGGTTCCAGTAGGCAAATCATCGGTTTTGATGACAATGCGGTCGCGTGCCGAAACTTTAATTTCTTTGGTAATGGCACGGTCTTTATCCCAATAACCTTCTTTTTGAGCAAAAACCGACTGAAAACAAATGCTAACGAATAGCAATAAAAATATTTTTCTCACCTATAAATGTGTTTAATAACGATATGCCCTAGCCCTGATGGAAGCGGCATCCTTTTTATTTTTTTTTTCAAAAATAAAAAGATATAGCGGACAGCAGGATTAAGCTCCAAAAAAATTATAATTCGATGCTTTCGCCAATGGCCAACAACATTAAATCTTTGTCTTTATCAAAGAACTTTTGAATGGCTTCCTTGTGATTAATTTCGATATAACCGAAAGTGTCGTAATGAATCCCGAGCACTTTGTCGCACTGCACGAAGTCTGAGGCGATGATGGCGTCCTCAACATCCATGGTGAAGTTGTCACCAATAGGTAAGATTGCCAAGTCTAATTTGGTACGCATTGGAATCAATTTCATATCCATTGTCAAGGCGGTGTCACCTGCAATGTAGATGTTTTTACGTTCACCCTCGATGACGAAACCTCCAGGATTACCGCCGTAAGTACCGTCAGGAAATGAGCTAGAATGTACTGCATTGACATATTTTACTTTTCCAAAATCAAAATCCCAGCTTCCGCCGTGGTTCATAGGATGGGCTGTAAAACCTTTGGATGCGTAGTAACCTGCAATTTCAGCATTTGAAACAATCACAGCATCTGTATTTGAAGCAATGGCTTCGACATCCAAAACATGATCTCCGTGTGCGTGGGTTAACAAAATATAATCTGCCTTGAGCGTATTGATATCAATATGAGCCGCTTTGGGGTTTCCTGTAATAAATGGGTCTACTATAATATTGACATTTCCAACTTGTATTCCAAGGGATGCATGACCGTAAAATGTTATTTTCATTTGTATCTTTTTACTAATTACTACTCATGCGAATCATGAATTGAATTTATAACTTTTGGTTTTCAAAGCAAACCTTACAGGTTTTTAAAACCTGTAAGGTTTAACACTAAGAACTATAGGATACTATTTCAACCCTTGATTCGCAGTACTCACTAATCACTCTTTAAATCTATCTTCCTCCTAAAAACAAGTTCACTAATATATCCGAAAAGAAGAAAATTATGCACAATGAAAGTAACACAGCCAAGGCAAATGTACTCAAAGCCAGTTTCTTTAATTCAGGATCTAGGTCTTTAGGATTTTCATTCTTAGAGACCGTATGCAAATGTTTAAGTAAAGGAATAAAGGTTACTAAATAGATATATTGATCAAATTTAAAATTACTTAAGATAGAGAAAATAAGTACGGAAACCATCGCCGATACAATCAAAAAATAGTGATAAATTTTAGCTTTGGCACCTCCAATTTTAACTACAATGGTATTTTTATTTGATTTTCTGTCCGATTCTTCATCACGCATATTGTTCAAGTTTAGCACTCCAACACTTAACAATCCAATAGCCGCAGCTGGTAGAATAAGCAACGCATCGATTTCCTTAGAATACAAGAAATTCACCCCTAAAGTACTGACCAAACCAAAAAATACAAACACAAACAAGTCACCATAACCACGATAACCGTAAGCCGTATTCCCAACAGTATAACGAATAGCCGAAATAATAGCCAAAATCCCTAATCCTAAAAAGAACAGTGTATAAAAAATATTGGTATCCGTAAAGGCAAAGTAAATCAATAGGACAGCAGAAAGTAATGTCAACATAGCCGTAATTACGATGGCTTGCTTCATTGCTTTACGCGATATCACACCACTTTGAATAGCTCGTTTAGGCCCTACTCTATCGTCATTATCCGTTCCTTTGACTCCATCACCATAATCATTGGCGAAATTAGAAAGGATTTGCAGTCCTAAAGTCGTCAATATGGCAAAACCAAAGAGTCTCCAGTTGAATACTTCAGTTGGGGTTAATATATCAGTTGTGGGGTGTGCAAGTGCATACATACTCCCTACGATTATCCCAGATACTGATAATGGTAAAGTACGTAGTCTTGCTGCTTCAATCCAATGTTTCATTTTATTTGTTTTGTTTGATTTTGTTTCAAGTTTAAGGTTTCAAGTTAACTTCTAACAAGGTTAAACTTGAAACTTGAAACTCTTTTTATGGCAACCACTTTTTCTCAAAGTTTGGTTTTCTTTTTTCTAGGAAGGCGTTGCGTCCTTCTTTAGCTTCTTCGGTCATGTAGGCAAGTCTTGTGGCTTCTCCAGCAAAAACTTGTTGGCCAACCATTCCATCATCAGTAAGGTTCATGGCAAATTTCAGCATTTTGATTGATGTTGGCGATTTAGCCAAAATTTCTTGAGCCCATTCGTAAGCGGTATCTTCTAGTTCGTCATGCGGAATAACAGCGTTGACCATTCCCATTTCAAAAGCTTCTTGAGCGGAATAATTGCGACCTAGGAAGAAAATTTCTCTAGCTTTCTTTTGCCCTACCATTTTGGCAAGGTACGCAGAACCGTAACCACCATCAAAACTAGTAACATCAGCATCCGTTTGTTTGAAGATAGCGTGTTCTTTACTTGCCAAGGTCATATCGCAAACTACATGTAAACTATGCCCTCCTCCTACTGCCCAACCTGGAACAACTGCAATAACGACTTTAGGCATAAAACGAATGAGACGTTGTACTTCAAGAATATTCAAACGGTGTTGCCCATCTTCACCTACATAACCTTGATGGCCACGAGCGTTCTGGTCACCACCACTACAAAAAGAATACACACCATCCTTAGTAGAAGGACCTTCAGCCGAAAGCAAGACTACCCCTATAGAGGTATCCTCTTGAGCATCGTAAAACGCATCGTATAATTCAGAAGTAGTTTTAGGGCGGAATGCGTTTCGTACATTCGGACGGTTAAAGGCGATTCGCGCCACACCGTTGCATTTCTTATATGTGATATCTTCGTATTCTTTGGCAGTAATCCAATCCATGCTAAAATTCGTTTAATAATTACAGCGTAAAAATAAATCATTTTTTTGCATTTACTACTATTAAGCACCTATGAAAACCCAGTAATCTTTATCCCGTTAAACGCTAAAAACTGTTAAAAAACAAAAAATAAAATGCGTTTTGTATGTTTAAATATATTTTTTTTACTAATTTAGACATAGTTAGTTAGCGCATTGGTCAAATATTTACAATCCTAACTAGCTAGAGCATACTTCACTGATTTATTAACCTAAAAAAAGAATATTTGAAAAACACATCAAGCTTTATCACTCTTTTTTGTACGGTACTAAATTTAATCATCCGAAGAGAAGAGCCCATGAGGGAAGCACTAGTTTTTATGACGATTGACCGGAAGTAGCACCTATGGTTACCCTGTTGGATTACTATACTTGATTATACAAAAAATCATTAAAATGAATAAGTAAAATCCAAAGACGTCAAACCCAACCTGCGGTTAAAATGTGAAATGGCTTCATTATAAATTGTAGTCGCTAAAAAAGATAAAGAAAGAGTACGAGAACGAAACTTTTAAAGTTTCATTTTATTAAACATATACAGCAATTCCAAAATAAGAAAGGCTGTAAAAGAGAAAGACTAACCCGCAAGGATTAGTCTTTCTTTTTTTGCATAAGTTTCTGAGATTCTAAGTTGCTAAGCTTTTTCTTCAATACCTTTTTGCGGATCAATCCTAAATACGTCAGTTCGAGTGAATTTTCAGAAAATGCGAATAGCTTTTTCAGAAAATTTGTATCGAGAACCTTTTTCAATAAAAAACTACTATTGTATTACTTATACCATTTAAACGTAGAAAGTCCTGAGATACTAAGATTCTATGTCAAATCGTATTTTTCGATTAAACAATTAAACGAATAAGCGATTAACCATTCTGCTGCTCAATCAAATAAATCCCGTCATCCTTAATCTCAATTCTTTTTTCACGGTACAAAGCACCAATGGCCTTTTTGAATGTTTTCTTACTCATCTTCAAAACCGTTTTGATGTCTTCAGGATGTGAGTTGTCGTTCAAACGAAGGAATCCACGGCTTGCTCGCAATTCGTCCAATATTTTTTCGGCATTAGGCTCTACGTTTTCGTAGCCCTGTATCTGTAACGAAACATCAATTTTGTTATCAGGACGAATGTTTTTGATGTATCCACGCATACGGTCTCCCGTACGAATCGCATCATCATAGACCTCATCCTTGTACAACAAGCCTTTGTGTCTTTCGTTGATGATGACATTAATCCCCAGTTCAGTGATGTGCGACACAATCAAATCGACTTCTTCGCCTTTTTCAACTGTCAAGACATCGTTTTTCAAAAACTGATTCGTTTTACTCGATGCTACCAAACGGTTTGTTTTCTCGTCCATGTACAAATACACCAGGTAACGTTTCCCTTTTTCCATCGGGCGGGCTTGCTCCTTAAACGGAACCAGAATATCTTTTTCCATTCCCCAATCCATAAAAGCCCCTACTTGGTTGACATAATTTACACGCAAAAGCGCAAATTCATTCAACAAAATATAAGGTTCTAATGTAGTGGCAACAGGACGCTGCTCGTGGTCAAGATAGACAAAAACGATAAGCTCCTCGCCTATATCGAAAACCTTGGGCACATATTTATTTGGCAATAAGACATCGTGAATTCCCTCTGGATCTTTTTCTGGATCCCCCAGAAACAACCCAACTTGAGTATCACGTAAAATCTTCAATGCATTGTATTTTCCTAATTTAATCATGGTATGCTATTTTCTAAAGGCGCAAAGGTACGAACTTAGAAAATAGCAACAGCTCCCTTTGTTGCAATTCCGCTTATATTCGTTTTTAGGAGCTGAAAATCCCGTTTTTCAAAACCAGCTTCCCTCCTGCTATCGCCTTTATCTCCTTCCGCTCCGCTGCAGGAGGATATCGACTCAAACGAAGTTCACTGAACTCCGATTAAAGTCAATATAAGTGAAGTAATCAGGGCTAGATAGGACGTGTTTATTTCCATAATATCAGACTGCAAAATATCTTACAAATAAAAAATCCTTTTGATGATTTGTAAGAAAAAAATAATATATTTGAAAATAAATAAAGTATGACACTTGTTATACACATGTACCCATATTTGTTGGGTGGCTTTGTATGGTTTTGTCATACATATATACAAGTTAGCAGTAACTTTCTCTCACGCGACATCCCAAACTAATTGATTGAAAATTTAAATAAAAATTATATGCCAGAATTAATCACAAAGTATAGAATATTTCTAGCCTCTCCTTCAGATCTTTATGACGAAAGAGAATCTATTAATGATGTCATAAAGGAACTGAATTTGACATATGGTAATCAAAACAATATAGTTTTAGAATTATTAAAATGGGAAACAAATTCTGCACCTGCAATAAGTAATAATGGAGTGCAAAATATAATTAATAATGACATACCAACTTACGATTTGTTCATTGGTTTATTATGGATGCGATTTGGAACACCAACAAGTGAATTTGGATCTGGAACAGAAGAAGAATTTAATATAGCATATCAAAAATTTCAAGAAGATAATAATTCAATTCAAATTTTACTATATTTTAAAAATGCTACACCAAAATCTTTAGATGATATAAACACAGAACAATTAGGGAAAGTAAAATTATTCAAATCATCATTAGGAGAAAAAAACGTACTTTATTGGGACTTTATTGTAAAGGAGGAACTTAGCAGGTTTTTAAGGATACATATACCTACACGAATTGAAAATTTAAAATCTAAAAATACCTATGAAACTATAGAAAAAAAGATTCCTTCTGAAACTGAACAGAGAGAAATTATAGAAATTGAGGAAGAATTGGGCGTATTAGATTTTCAAGAATTAATTGAAGAAAGCTTTGCAACCTCTACACAATCTTTGACAATAATTTCAGATGCAACGTCTTGGATTGGTTCAGAGATGAATAAAAAAACTAGTGAAATTAATAAATTAGTTGCTAAAAATAAAAATCAACCACTATCTATAAAAGTGCAAAGAAATATATTTGAGCGTACAGCAGAAAGTATGAATAATTTTGCTCAAAGAATTGAACCTGAAATACCAATTTATATGACTAATTTTGAAAAAGGAATAGACTCTTTTTCAAAATTAATAATGATTTACAAATCAGATTTTGATAATAAAAAAGAGGATATTATTGAGGCTAGTGATTCATTAGATTTTTTAATAGCCCAAATAGAAAAATCTCTAATAAATTTACAGGAATTTTTAACGTCAATTGAGCAACTGCCAAAAATGTCGAAAGAAATAAATAATGCAAAACGAAATGTAGCGAACAAACTTTCTGATTTTATAACTAATCTTAAAATGAGCGTAACTTTAGGAAAAGAAGTTCATAAAAACATCAATCTAAAAGAATAAAAGCTACTGCTAACCGCCATTTTGATATAGCTGGAATTTAGTGGAATTACCGTTTCGCATCAAGTTTTCGTTAAGCCGAAAATTGAGCGATTACAAACTTCCAGCCATCTCAAAGTGGACTTACGTTGTAAGTAATGCAAAAAAACCAAATATACATACTACTGACTTTCATAATATTCATCTCTTGTGATTTAAAAACAGCAGATGATTACTATAATATTGCATTCGATTTAGAGCAAAAAGGAGAATATGAAAAAGCAATTCCATTTTTAGATAAAGCAATTGAAAAGAACCCAAAATTTCGACCTGCACTATTAAACCGAGGAGCTGACAAATCTGAAATTGGAGACTACAATGGAGCTATTAAGGACTATCAAAAAATTATAGCATTTGAACCAAACAATACATTGGTTTTAATGAACATCGGAAACAATCATAAAAGACTTAAACAATACGAAAAGTCAATTGAATTTTATACAAAAGCATTAAATACAAAAGGAGCAATTAAATCTGATAGCACATACTTGATTATCAATTTACCAAATGAATGGGATAAAGATTCTGACTATTATGTTCGGAAATACGAAATTCAATACGAACGCGGTATTTCATATGTCTACTCAAAAAAATATTACCTTGCAATAACGGACTTAATAGAAGCAATGAAATATGTAGAAGATTTGCCAAATGCAATGAGTTGGACAGGAGAAGCATATTATCATTTAAACGATACGATTAATGCACGTAAGTATTTGACAGAAGCATCGAAATACGGAATGTTAGACGCAAAAGAATTATTAGATAAAATTGAGAAGAAAAAATGAGTTTGATATTAAATATTTTTAAATGGGTTTTAATAACCCGCTTCGCAAAGTCTCATGACTTTGCGAAATTTTCAAAATCGACTTATTAAATAAATTCGTCCCAAAGTCTCCTGACTTTTGACTAATCTTGTTAATTGCATTGAGCGAATGATGCTGGATTCAAAACGTCAATAATTCGGTTAATAACTGTATCAATTAGTAGCCTCTTAAAAATAACATTTTGTGCAAAAGTCAGGAGACTTTAGAACGATTTCGTTTATAACAACATTTTAAAATTGCGCAAAGTCTGAGACATTTGCGCAGCACGTGTAATAATGTTAGGTACAGTTCGACCTGTGTAACAATTCCTTGATTAGTTGCATATTTAAACATCTAGCTATTCTCTCTAACAATAAAATTAATTACTTATATTTGATTGAACTAAATGTTAGTTTTATTCACAGACTGACGTTATCATACATTTGAAAAAAGCTACTCAGGTCAAATCGATAAGCTAAAAATTAGTAAAATCGAATTTTCGTTCTGAAAAAACAAAAAAAGTTAACAACTGATAAATAGTATCAAAAACAACTATTTTAGCTCAAAATTCAAATTGACCTGAATAGTTACTAACTTTCAATTAAATAATTTTCTATCTCCTAATAAAATTTAATAATGCCTAATTTCTCATTTAACCACTTAGCACTTTCTGTAAAAGATGTTAACGAATCAGTCGAATTTTATCAAAAATTATTCAAACTTGAAGAAATTAAGAATACAGCTTCTGACTCTAAAACAAGGTGGTTGTCATTAAATGAAGGAAAACAACTTCACCTTATTCCTCATCCAAATTCTGAAATAAAAATTAATAAAGCTGTTCATTTTGCTTTATCTACCTCTGATTTAGATTCCTTAATAGATAATCTAAATAATTTAAAAATTGAATTTTCTGACTGGAACGATGTCCCGAATAAAATTTACGTTCGAAAAGATGGAATTAAACAGATTTACTTTCAAGACCCAAATGGATACTGGATAGAAATAAACAATGACGTCAAATAAAAACCTATATCAAGTATTCTAATTAACTAAACCAATACTATCAGTCTGAGCCGCTCCTGCGCGAATCCATTCCCCCATTCTTGCAGAACGTTTGGCAATAAAACATTTGGACGTTCAATTTTAAAAATCTACTTTTGATACTATCAAATGATACTATCAATGAAGCCGCCATATGATATTACTCCAAAAATTCTCAAGTTAATTACTTCCATTTCTGAAAAGCTAGGAGAAGTAAATGCTAATTATCTGAGTAAACAATCTCCGCAATTAAGAAAACAGAATAGAATAAAAACAATTTATTCATCTTTACAGATTGAAGGTAATACACTATCAGAAGAACAGATTACAGCGCTAATAGACAATAAAAGAATTATCGGTCCAGAAAAAGATGTTTTAGAAGTGTTAAACGCTATAAAGGTTTACGAAAAACTTAATGAATACAAATACAATTCGGATAAAAGCTTCTTAAAAGCCCATCTTTTATTAATGAACGGATTGATTGAAAGTGCTGGGAAATACAGGACAAAAGGAGTTGGAATAGTTAAAGGAAATAAAGTGGAACATGTTGCTCCTCCATTTGAAAATGTTTCTTTTCTTATGAAAGATTTGTTTGATTACCTCAACGATTCTGAAGAATTAACCTTAATTAAAAGCTGTGTTTTTCATTACGAAATGGAATTCATTCATCCATTTTTAGACGGTAATGGTAGAATGGGAAGATTGTGGCAAACTTTAATTTTAATGAACCAATATCCTGTATTTGAATTCTTGCCTTTTGAAACTTTAATTAGCCAAACGCAGGATGAATATTACAAATCTCTTGCATTGAGTGATAAAGCTGGAAAATCAACATTCTTTATTGAATATATGCTTGATGTAATAAACAAATCTCTTGAGAACTTACTTAATTACAACAATAGAGTTTTAAAAAATACAGATAGATTAGAATATTTCTTAAAACTTGGATTAAAAGAATTTACCCGAAAAGATTATATGAATACTTTTAAAGACCTATCATCAGCAACTGCTAGTAGAGATCTAAAAAAAGGAATGGAATTACAACTGTTTGAAAGTAGCGGAAACCTAAATAAGACAAAGTATATAGTAAAATAATTAATGTTGCTCCTCTCCGAAAAGTCTTCAGACTTTGAGACTTTAAAAGCGGTAATAAAACGGATATGCTTCTCAAAGCCTTCTGACTTTTCTCTCCTTCAATTTTAGCCTAACGCACAAAACTATAATCACTTACATTTTCGGAATAAAATAGTTAGTTGATTACGGGAATAGTTTGCGTAAGCTCTTAAAATAGGTGCTTAAAGAATAAAACAATCAAAAAAAAAAAACCACCAAAAACCAACTCTTTCGATAATTGATTTTTAGTGGTAGTGTATTTTTAATCTTATTTTCGTTCAGCTTAAAAAACTCGTTTTTACAACTATTTTTGTAGCTTCATGAAGTAATCGAAAATCTCTGGAACATTTCCATTCCCCATATCAGCACTTACAGCCGCTTTAAGGTTTGTAGAAGTAGCTTCAGCAATTAGAGAAGTTGTACCAAGATCATTCATCATTTGTACAAAATACCCCAAATCTTTGTTTGCATTATTGATAGAGAAACCTAAATCACTAACGTTGTCTACAGCATAATTTTTACAGAACTTCATAAACGGAGAGCTAGAAGGACCAGTAGACATAATATCAAACAATAACTGCGTGTCTACACCAGCTAATTTCGCTGCTGCGAAAGCTTGTGACATAGCAACCACAGTTGTCATTCCCATAAAATTGTTGATCAATTTAGTCGTATGACCAGCACCAAGAGCTCCTAGGTAGAATACATTCTCACCTTGTTCTTCAAGAACTGGTTTTACTTTTTCGAAAGTCTCCTTATCTCCAGCAGCCATGATATTAAGCAGTCCGTCTTTTGCATGTGCAGGAGTGCGTCCCAGTGGGGCATCTATCATACCAGCTCCCTTTTCGGCTAAGTCTTTACCAATCTTGATAGTTGATGCAGGAATTGAAGTTCCAAAATCAACCAAAACAGCTCCTTTTTTAATTCCAGCTAAGATACCTTCTTCACCGTAAATCACCTTTTCAACAACTGCAGAAGTTGTAAGGCACAACATTACGATATCACTTTTTTCAGCTAATTCTTTAGGAGTAGAAGCTTCAGTTGCATTACCGCGCGCGATAACTTTGGCAACCTCATCCTTATTAAGATCCATT
The DNA here is from genome assembly GCF_034119845.1 of Flavobacterium sp. NG2. Lineage (NCBI taxonomy): Bacteria > Pseudomonadati > Bacteroidota > Flavobacteriia > Flavobacteriales > Flavobacteriaceae > Flavobacterium > Flavobacterium sp. NG2. Next base: position 3,277,369 of record NZ_CP139420.1, read on the forward strand.
ACTACTAATTCGAATCCTCTTTTTTGCAGATTTTCAACCATGTTTCCGCCCATAAGGCCAAGTCCGATAAATCCGATAGTCAGTTTTTTCATATATACTATTCTATTGTTAGTGCAAAGATATACAACTGTTTACAATAATAATTCATTCGGTTAATAAAAGTGAAATCCTTAAAATTTTAATAGAAAATTTTTAATTATATAAAAAATTAAATAAAAACGTTACGAATTAACAACTTTCCTAAAAAACACAAAAAATCAATTCGGTATCAATAATGTCTAAAACACTGTATATGGCATCATCTATAATTCATTTTCTACCAAAAATTTCCACACTTTTACCAATTTTATTTTAATAAACATAGGCTTTACATAATGAGTTATTGCTCAACCAATTAGTCGCTTATTTTATATCTTTCAAAAATAGTTTAAACACATAATTGCTGTAAAAACTATTTAAACTAATTTACGTATTTTTTATGTGTTGCAAGCGTTAGCTGAAGGAGTCAATTTGGTGCGAATATGGGGAATTTCACCCAACGCGTTAATTCATATAAAAACTACATATTCAACAAGTTAAAAACCAAAATTTATGATTTACAGAATAATTGTTATAACTTTAGAAAACGAATAAAATTCGGAATACATTTTACAACTAACAAACCACCTATGTTAAAAAAAATCTTCACTGCATTAGTATTATTTTCGGTTTCTATTGGTTTTTCGGCCACAATTACTGTGAATTCTCAAGCTAGCTTTGACTCAGCTCATAATTCAGCGGCATCGGGTGATATCATAAAATGGAGCTCAGGCACCTTTTCTAACATATACATGAATATCACTAAAAGCAATATTACAGTTACTGCTGTTACTCTTGGCGAAGTAATTTTCAATGGAAATTCGCGTGTTACGATGTCTGGGAATTCTATCAATTTTAGTGGATTTCAATATAAAAATGGAAACATAGGAACCAATAATGTTATTAGTATTTCTGGGAGCAACACTATTGTTTCGGACATCAATATTTCGGGATATACCAGTTATAAGTATTTAATAATTCAAAATGCCTGTCAATATGTAACCGTAAAGTATTGCAATTTTGAAAATAGAATAAATACCCCCGATCAAAATATCCTATCAATTTTAGTCGGGACGAATCCTTGTTATCACAAAATACAATACTGTTCCTTCAAAAACTTTGTTGGAAGCAACTATGGCGGTGACGCTGGCGTTGAACCTATTCGAATAGGAGTTAGTACCACAGCCGCCAACCAAAGTAGGTCTATTGTAGAATATTGCTATTTCACCAAATGTGATGGTGATGGCGAAATTATATCGCACAAAGCAACGCAATGTATTTATAGATACAACACATTCATGGACAATCCTTATGGTGAATTGGTGCTTCGCCATGGTGACCAAGCTATTGTTTACGGAAACTTTTTTATAAAAAATAAAGGTGGCGTTCGGGTTCAAGAAGGAAAGAATCACATACTTTACAACAATTATTTCAACGAATTAGCAGATAGATCCATATTTATTCCTGCAGACGACACCGATAGAGTCGAAAATGTACTTGTCGCCTTTAATACTATCGTCAAAAGTGCCTATGTAATATTAGGAAGTAACAATCCTACCTATGACCCCATAAATATCACCCTAGCCAATAACATCTTTTTCGAATCCACGAAAGGTAGTTTATTCATAAATGCCACTGGAACCGAAACTTGGATAGGAAATATTGCAAATGGAACTTTAGGAATTACACCACCTAGCAGCGGTATTACAGCAATAAATCCAAATCTAAGCCTTAATCCTGAAGGTTATTATAGTTTGGCAGCTGCCAGTCCAGCGATTAATGCAGCACAATCCATGAGTCTTCCATTATCTACAATACCCAATCTAACCTACGACCATGAGATTAAACTAGACATTATAGGAACAACAAGACCTTCATTAATTACATCAAAGGATGTTGGTTGTGAGGAATATGATGCAAGCGCTACAATACAACCATATGTTACCGAAAAGAATACTGGTCCAAGGTATTTGATGCCGCCATTAAGTACCCAAAATTTTATAAAAACAATAGGGAGTGATATCATCATATACCCAAATCCTACTATTGAAGACAGCCTCAATATAGAATTTAACCTTAATCAAGAAATCAATTTGGATGTTGAATTATACGACCTAAATGGAAAATTAATAAATACGATTATAAACAACCAGTCATTCGAAATAGGATTCCATTCATTGTCTCATGAGGTTAATATTAGTTCTGGTATTTATATGATCCAAATAACAGCAAAAGATAAAACTGGAAATGTAAAAGCCACCAAAGTGGAGAAACTTATCAAAAAGTAGCACTCTTTAGGCACATTCAGAAGTAATCCTATTTTTTCCAAGAAATAAAAAAAATGACCAAATTTCAGTTTCAAAATTGGTCATTTTTATTTTTCACGGACTCTGATGTATCAAAAAAGTCTTTTTTAGGTATTGACTAGACGCACGTTCTCCACGGAGGTGTTTTTTGTTTTTTTAGGCTGCTAAAATTTGTTGCTGCTTGAGAATTCTTCTTCCTATTTCCAGGGCATTTCCTGTATGTATTCCGAAGAAGATCCAAAGCATTTCACTTTTTTGGGTTTTGGCTTTTATCTTTTTTAGATTGTAATGTTCTTTCTCTTTTCCAAAACTTCCTTCTAATCGAGTGGAGCGTTCTTTTTTGATTTCTTTAGCTAAGATTTTACGCTGTTCTTCATTTTTGCCAGCTTTTCCTTTTCGCACAAAATCGGTTTGGATGTTGTTTGAAGTGGTGAATGTTCGATTTTTATTGGTGGCATAAATTGCATCAGCACCAAGCATTTTTACTTTAGTTTTGGTTAAGTTTTGAGCGCAAAAAACCGTGCTTTGAAGACGTGTACCTTCATTGAAAGCTCTGTACTGAATATGTTCTATAAAATTAATTCCATCAATTTGGATTTTGTTGACTTTGGCTCCAAATTCAACTTGTTTTACTTCCTTACCTCTTACAATAGGTCTAATATAGCTTTTACTAATACTTATTATTCTATCTGGAACACTTTTGCCTGTTTTAAAAATTTGAGACTGTTGTTGATACACCTTAGCGATTAGAGAACGTTGGTTTTTGTATTTTTTAGTAGCTTCAAAAGAATTTTGATTCTCAATTTTATTGAGTTCAGCGTTAAGTTTGTACAATAATTTCAACAGTCCTCTGGTTACTTTTGTACGGTGTTTTGATTGCTTTTTTCTTTTTTTAGAATATTCATTATAGCGTCTACACCAATCCAAATACTTGGTTCTTGGTAACTTGATTTTTAACATACCACATAAGGCTTCCATTTGTTTGTAATTCCATTGTACGCATTCCCATAGTAGTTTTTGATTAGTTGGAAAGCGTACCTCGCTTTCGTAACAAGTGGCATCGGTAAAAATTTTATCCAAATCACTCATAAATGGAATCCAGTTTTTAGCTAATATTTCTTGACTCTTTCGAATATTTAAACCTTTGGAGAGTTCCATTCTGATTTGGCTCACGATTTTAAAATTAGTCAGGGGCTTGTCTATAGGAATTAGAATGTCGCAAAAAAACTGCATGAAAATATTACCGTTCAAAAGCTCAATAAGTTTTTTATCCGAGCAACCGTAGTAATTTTTTAACATCATCAGGGCAATCTTACCCTTGGGACTAAAATAACAATGAGTCCCTTTGTTAGAATCTTTCAATTTGAAGGCTTGACTAAGCTCAGAAAAAGGCATTGAAAGGTATATTTTACCCAAATCCGTTTTTAAAAATTGGGCGTAAAAACTATCAAAATTTTCATTGATAGTAAAAATTGAAAATTTGTATTGAAATTCGCTTAAACGTACTATTTTTGCCATCACACTTTAAAAGAAAACCCCGTTTTTGACTCGTTTTGAGCAATTTCGGGGTTTGTTTCTTCTAAAATAACATCTATTTTACTGAAAAACAACTTTTTGTGTTATTATGAATGTGCCTCTTTAAATGAGTACAAAGTTTAAAAATGGATTTACTGCAATACTAGTAATAACAATACATCCATTATTAAAACACAATGCGACTAGGTACGATGTAGGCTAGAAACTCAGACTTATTTTTGCTTATCATTATTTGATGACAGGATAACTAAAATAAAAATCCGATTCCTTGGTATGAAGCAATCGGATTGTTTTTATGTTTCTATTCGTAAAAATACAATTAGTAAAAGCCGTTGAAAAAAAATAATTTGATATTTTTAACCAATGGTCGTCTTGAACTTATCAAAAATGTACTGTAAACAAGGCCTTCAACAAACTCAGGACAGGCATAGTTCAGACTGCTGTTTTGGTTCTAAAAAACTTTAGACTTAAATTGGAATAACCTAATTTAAGTGAATCTGATAAATTACACCCCAGGGGTTCGATACAATATATTTTGAATAGTTATTATAATTAATGTAATGTCGCTTCTGAAGTAATTTCAGCAGTAAACAATTTTGAAATAGGACAGTTCAATTCGGCTTTAGTCACTAATTCTTGAAAGACTTCGTTCGAAATCCCTTTTACTTTAGCGTTTACTATCAAATGAGAACCGATAATAGTTCCTTCTACTAAGTTGATTACACATTTAGTTTCAATACTCTCAATTTCATATCCCCCTTCACTGATAAAAGCAGACAGCTGCATCGTAAAACATCCCGAATGAGCTGCTGCGACTAATTCTTCTGGATTAGTTCCTACCCCTTCCTCAAAACGGGAATTAAAAGAATACTGAGTGTTTTCTAAGGTTTTACTTTGTGTAGTTAATACTCCTGCTCCTTCTTTTAAGGAACCTTTCCAAACTGCGGTTGCATTTCTTTTCATAATTCTAAGTTTTTCTGTTTTCTCAAATTTACTTCTTTAAAATGAAAACTTTTATAGTTCAAAGGCTTTTTTTGAGCGAAAATTCAAATCAACATCCTAAATAAAAAAAATGGAATAGATTACAATGGAGAAATTTTTAGAACACAGATTGAACAGATAAAATAATTTTAGCAGATTTTTTATCAATCCTTGGGCTACACTTAATTGTACTTTAAAATAATTTACAGCCAATCTTATCTGCTCTTAGTTGACTTTTATGTTTTAAAACTCAACATACCGATGACAATTACTTTTTTTTTGAGTTAAAGTAAAAACACTCTCGAACTTTAATGAACCGAAACTAAATTGAAGGGACAGGATTCTTGCACACATTCTTAAAAAACGCTTTCGTTCTTGTCTAGCCCAGGTGGGAACGGCATCCTCTAGCTCCGGGGTTCGGAGCTAGAGATACAGTGGACAACTGGAGCAATCTTGAATAAAAGTCTGAAAGTGGTGCTCCTAAAAATTGCTGTTAACAAAAGTTTAAATGAAGGAATAGTCTTTTTTAAAACTTAAGAATGATTATCTTTATCACTCTCAAATGAAGATTATGTCACTAAAAGAATTAAAACTCGCCGTACTTATTGATGCTGATAATGTGCCTTACAGCAATGTAAAAGGCATGATGGAGGAAATTACAAAATACGGTACTCCTACCACCAAACGTATTTATGCCGACTGGACGAAACCTAACGCTAACGGTTGGAAAAGTGTTTTACTGGAACACGCCATCACTCCTATTCAACAATACAGTTATACTGTGGGTAAAAATTCCTCGGATTCGGCCATGATTATTGATGCGATGGATTTACTGTATTCTGATAAAGTGGACGGTTTTTGTATTGTTTCTAGTGATAGTGATTTTACACGACTAGCGATTCGTCTTAGAGAATCTGGGATGAAAGTTATAGGGATTGGCGAAAAGAAAACACCCAACTCATTTATTGTAGCTTGTGACCGATTTATTTATATCGAAGTTTTGGATGGTGCCATTAAGAAAAAGACCAAAAAACCTGCCCCCCCTCCTCCTACAGGAGCAAAAAAATCTGCTACCAAGAATTTAAATACAATTGACACCCAAACGATTGACCTTATTGAAGATTCTATTGAGGATATCGCCGACGATAGCGGTTGGGCTTTTCTGGGCGATGTAGGAAACCTAATCGTAAAGAAAAAACCCGAATTTGACCCTCGAAATTATGGTTTTGCGAAACTTACGCCTATGCTTAAATCGTTAACAGATATTCTTGACATTGACGAGAAAGACTCCGACAAAAAAGGAATAAAACATGTGTACGTACGATTAAAACTGAATTAAAAGTTTTGCTATATAGGATTTTTAAGCTCCAAAACGAACTTAGCTCAATTACCTTTTTAAGCACTAAATAAACTCAAATACAAAACCAGCAAACAGAATAAAAAGTAGTTCAACTGGACTATTTTTTTTATTTAGGTTGTCAAGTCATCTTCTTGTTCGTTGTTTTCAGTTCTTGTTTCGGTATTAAAATATTTTTTTTCAATTTGTACAGTATGAACAGGATATGGAATGACAATTCCCTCTGCATCAAAATGAGTTTTTATTAGTTTTATAGCTTTATGACGTGCGCTATGCTCTTGCTTGATTTTAGTCATGTCAATCCAGAATCGTGTCATAAAATTGATGGATGAATCATCAAATTCAGTAAAAAAGAACTCTACATATTCCCCTTCCTTTTGCTTAAAATTATCACCTATTATGCGAATCACTAAATCTTCTACTTCTTGAAGGTTACTATCATAACTCACAAAGCATTTTACCGCTATTCTACTTCGAGTACTAATGGAATAATTAGTGAATGCGTTTTCAACGAATTTTGAGTTTGGAACAATCACATAATTATTATCAGTTTGTCGCAACACCACATTTCTTAGACTTATTTCAGAAACAAAGCCTTTGGCATCATCCGTTTCGATGTAGTCATTAATTCTAATTTTATGCATAAAAGATAAAACAACACCACCAAAAGTATTACTTAAAGTCCCTTGAAGCGCCAAACCAATCGCTAACCCCATGACACCAGCACCAGCAAGAACACTCGTTAAAAGCTTATTGAGTCCTAATACACTTAAAGAGATAAAAAAGCCTATAAAAATCACTATTATAAAAGCAATTTTAGCTGATATATCTTGTATCGATTTTTGAGCAATACGATGCAATAAAAATTTCTGCAAAACTCTTTTTATCGATCTCGCTATAAAATAAAAACAGACCATAATAAAAACAGCCATAATAAAGTTTGGCAATTTAAATATGATCTCATTTGCCCAATCCCCCACTTTATCCCAGAGTGCGTTCAAGGTTTCTTCTATTGAAAATTTTTCGTCCATAATTTACAATTTATATCGTTTTGGCTAACAAAAAAGTGGCTAATAGCCATAGTATTATACTTAGCATCCCACCTATTAATAAAAAATGTTTAAAATTATAATTCCCAATTCCATAAATTAAAGTATTTGTTTGGTATCCCATGGGAGTGAAAAAACTAAAATTTGCTGCAAACATGATGGTCAATATAAAAGGCTTAAAATCCAAATTTAGACCTTGTGCTAACGAAATAGCAATTGGCGTCATAATAATTGCAGTAGCGTTATTACTCACTACACCACTTAATATCATTGTAACTAAGAAAAGGGAACCAATAATTACATAATTATCTTGTCCTCCTAAAAAAAACAATAGCTTTTCGGAAATCCAAATATCCGCACCAGTATTATGCATTGCGGCACCCAACGGAATCATACCGGCAAGCAAGAAAAATATTTGCCAGTTCACCTTTTTATAGACTGTTTTCAAGTCTAGATTCTTGGTCACTAGTAATATACAAACCCCCGTTAAAGCACTTACCATTATTGACAATAAGCCTGTCGCTGCTAGTGCAATTACTAAAATTAAAACGCTTAATGAAAAATATTTCTTGAAATTAGGGTTCCTTACACTTGTGTAATATTCTTGTAACAAAACTACATTCTCCATAGATTGGAGCGCAGGAAGATCTCCCTTAGAAATTTCAACTAATAATCTATCACCTACTTTTAAAAACAAAGGACTCATACTGTTTTTTAGGATTTTTTCTTTGATGCTAATAAAGGTTTTTCTTTTCTTTATTGCCAATGGAATAGCGCCTTGCAACATAAAGCTACGCAAACTCCCCAAAGTTTTACCCAATAAGGCAGCTCCTGGAAGCATTAAAAGCTCAACAAAAACACTCTCATTAAGTTCACTAGTCACCTTATCATTTCCTTTTTCGTCTTCAGACTCTAAAGTGTCCAAATTATTATCATTATTAACAATAAAATTATCTGACTTTTTAATACGATCTAAATTTTCGATATTACACATTAAAAGCAATTCATCGTCTTTTTTCAATGTAATATATTTACCTGGAGAATTATGAATCAGGTTGTTTCTAATTATTTGTAGGAGTGATACATTTAGTTTTTCAAGTAAAAAACTTTCTTCAATTGTTTTCCCTATTAATTGTGAATCTGGATGAATCCGAACTTTAGTAATGTAATCATCAATTTCATAATCCGTGGTAAGTTTTTTTGTCTTATCCCAAGGAAGCCAACGTAGCGTAATCGTAATAAATACAATAGACACTAATAAAAAAGTAATCCCTAAAATTGAAAATTCAAAAAAACCTAATTTTTCTGCCCCTAGATCTTTTGCAACAGCGTTTACAATCAAATTTGTTGTTGTCCCCATCAATGTACAAGAACCTCCTAATATACCCGCAAAAGAAATTGGCAATAAGAGTTTTGATTGTGGTATTTTATATTTCTCTGAAAGTTGTTTGACAATCTTAATGAAAACAACCACTACAGCAGTTGTACTAATAAAAGCAGAAATACTTGCGGTAACAATCATAAAAACGGGAGCTATTATGAAAATAGGCCAAGATTTTATTTTTTCCATACCCGATGTGAGCCAATGAATAACACCGTTTTCTTCCATAGCAATAGCCAATATCATTAGGGATAGCACTGCAATCGTGGCACTGTTTGAAAAACCACTAACACCTTCTTCTGGAGTGACCAACCCTAATAATATTAATGACACAATGATTAAAAAGGCTATCTTATCAATGGAGAAAACTTCAAAGACAAATAAAACCATTGTGGCCAAGAGTACCGAAAACATTAAAATAATATTTAAATCCATCTTTAAAATATTAATTATGCTATAATTTACTCATTTTTAAGCTAACTATAAAAAAATACCGATACTAAGTAACAACCTAAATCAATAATTTTACTTTATAGTCTAGTAGTCATTTTTTCTTATCGGATTCTGCTTATTCTTTTCTATAAATATAAAGAATTAATAAGAAACATTTAGTAACCAACTTAAAATGAATCAAATATAGGATACTCATTAACAAAACAAACCCGCAAAAACAAATTGTTCTTGCGGGTTTGACTTATATAGTTTACTTTAAGTTTATCCTAAACTATTTAACACATCTAAAACCTAAATGATTTGCTGCCGATCTGATTTCTCCATTTCCTCTCGTTCCTACCATATATCGGCTACAATATTCACTAGTACATAAAAAAGAACCTCCTCGATGTACACGTTTCTTTTCATTATTCCCTGTAATATCATAGGGAGCTGTCTCTGGACCTTTGGGATTACGAACCACTTTTCCGTCTCTACTAATTTCTTCATAATAGGTTTCGCTATACCAATCATAAACCCATTCCCATACATTTCCTCCCACATCATATAATCCGTATGCATTGGGTTTGTATTGTTTTACAGGCGCAATACCCACAAAACCATCTTCTCCAGTATCTCCTTTAGCAACAGGAAATTCACCTTCAAAAATGTTAGCTTGAAATTTACCGTCTACTTTTAAGGTATTACCCCAAGCGTATAAATCTCCTGCTTTTCCGCCTCGAGCAGCAAATTCCCACTCCGCTTCGGTTGGCAAACGCTTTCCTGCCCATTGAGCATAAGCTACAGCATCTTCATACGCAATATGCACGACAGGATAATTTCCTTTTCCTTTAATAGTACTATCTGGACCTTCTGGATGTCTCCAATTGGCTCCTCCTCTAAAGTCCCACCATTGGATATAATTATTCAAATCAACTTTTCCTGGAGTAGGTTTAAATACAGCCGACCCAGCAATCAAATACTCTTCAGGAATATTAGGAAATTCTTCGACAGTAGGCTTCATCTCGGCTACAGTGACATAACCCGTAGCTTTCACAAAAGCTTCATACTGATCATTAGTAACCTCGGTTTCATCCATCCAATAACCGTCTACATACACGCGATGAATTGGAGTAGCATCTTTAGTAACCCCTTTAATGTTACACAAACTTTCATCAGCAACATCACTTCCCATAGAAAACTCTCCTCCAGGAATCCAAACCATTCCTTTTGGTGCCGCAATATTAGGTTTATTATTTTTGTTTTCGATTGTAGGCTTAAACAAGTCTCCTCTAGAAACTGAATTTGAATCATTACAATCTAAAGCAATATCTTTATTTGAATTTTTAACATATTGAGTATATCCAAAAGCAATTGAAACAATACCGAGTACAGCTAAGGAGTACAACCCGATTTTTTTTTGTTTTTTATTCACAAGAATTTTAATTAAGTATGGTTTATTAATAGCGTATTATTACTAATACATTTTTTTAAGAACAAACAAAGTTCCTATTTTCCGACCTAATAAACTATAAAATACATTTATTTTTTAAATTATTTAACTTTTTATTCCATCAAAAAATCAATAAACTACCCAATTATGAATTATAAAAAACATTTGTCAAGAAACGAACTAAGAAATACAATACTGTTAAAATAACAATCAAGGCTACCAAAAAACTAATTATATTAATGACAAAATTAGGAATGAATTTTAACCTTCGATGGGTGAAAATAGAATCGCTATTCAATTTTTCTTGAATATTGTTTTTTACTATTTTAATTTTCTTTTTGATAGGAATTATAATTTATGATATTCCTTTCAAACCCAACTCAGTCTTTGAAAAGAAACATCGATTTAGACAACCTAATTTAAGAAATTATTTTAAATAAAACCCAATTATTTCACTTGCTAACACACTAATTACCTTAGTATTACATTTTACTACATAATCCTATTAATTAGCCTTAAGTAGTTCATTTTTATCTATATTCCATACAAATATTCGCTTTATTCATACAAAAACCACCTAATCAAAAGAATTGTTTTGTATTTCAACGACTCTTCACTATCTTTCGTGTTCATAATTACGAACCTTAAACATTGAACCAATGTTAGAAGAACAACACGATAACCTGCAAGATGCAGATGGAAATTTAATTACAGATTCAAATGAATCTACATCAGCAGCAAGTGCAGAAGAACAGAAAGCAGAAGAACAACAGAGCACAGTTGTAAACGAAAATCAAAAAGCGCTAAATGCTATTGAAGAATCGAATGCTGAAGAAAGTGAAGACGAAACTTTAAAGGAACGCCATGAAATTCCTATGCTTGACTATGACACCCTTTCTATGGAGGCATTAGTCGAGGAATTACAAAAACTTGTGGCAACTGATAAAGTAATGTCTATCAAAGACCATATTGATGAAATTAAAAAAGCTTTTTTAGCAAAATACAATCATTTTATCGAAGAGAAAAAGGAAGAATATCATGCTGAAAATCCCGATACAACTGAGGATTTTCAATATCATCTGCCTTTAAAATCAACATTTGATCATTTTTATACCGAATATAAAAACAAAAAAAATGCACATTTCAAGAGTTTAGAAAGCAACTTGAAATCAAATTTAGAAAATCGTTTGGCAATTGTCGAAGAGCTAAAAGAACTTATCAACCCACAAGAAAACATTAAAGACACCTTAAAACATTTTAACGAATTAAGGGAACGATGGAAAACCGCAGGACCTATTCCTAAAGATAAGTATAATCATGTGTGGAATAACTACCACTTTCACGTGGAGAATTTTTACGACTATTTGCACTTAGACCGTGAAGCACGTGATTTAGATTTCAAACACAATCTTGAGCAAAAACAAAAAATCATAGAACGTGTAGCTGAACTTGTTAACGAAGAGGACATTAATAAAGCTTTCCGTGAACTTCAAGATTTACACCGCATCTGGAAAGAGGATATTGGACCTGTTTCAAGAGACATACGAGATCAAATTTGGAATCAGTTTAGTGACTACACCAAACAAATTCATGACAAAAGAGAAGTATTGTTTGAAAAACAAAGAGAAAACGAAGTTAAAAACCTAGAAAATAAAAAAGCAATCATTGCAGAAATTGAAAATCTAGGCACCATAAAAGTAAATAGCCATTCACAATGGTTAGTACAAATCGAAAAAGTAGAAGCATTAAGAACCGCTTTCTTTAATGCCGGAAAAGTTCCGTTAGATGTAAATGAAGAAACTTGGGCTGCGTTCAAAACAGCTGTTAGAAATTTCAATGCGCTTAAAAATTCTTTTTATAAAGAAATAAAAAAAGACCAGAATGACAATCTAGCCAAAAAGAATGCCTTGGTTGCCAAAGCTAAAGAATTACAAGAAAGTACCGACTTTGCTGCTACAACTCCAATCATGAAGAAAATTCAAGAGGAATGGAAACAAATAGGTCATGTTCCTAGAAAATACTCTGACAAAGTTTGGAAAGAATTTAAAGCTGCTTGTAATCACTATTTTGACCGATTAAAAGAAGTTAGAAACGAAGAAAACAGCGAAGAAATTGAAGCTTTTGACAAAAAGAAAGCCTACTTAGACACCATTAGAGAATTCCAATTAGTTGGTGACCACAAAACTGATTTAGATGCAATAAAAGCACATATCGAAACTTGGAAAAACTTTGGTAAAGTACCTTTTCAAAGAAGACATATCGAAGGGAAATTCAATAAAATATTAGATGCTCTTTTTGATAAATTAAGTCTAAGCAAAAAAGAGGGCGATTTACTTCGTTTCTCAAATCGAATTGATAGTTTATCTGAAAATAATGATACTCGCAAAATAGAAAATGAGAAAATTTTTATCATTAGAAAAATAGACGAAGTGCAGAATGAAATTTTCCAATTAGAAAATAACATCCAGTTTTTTGCCAATACTAAAAATGCTAAGAAAGAAAATTCAATTGTATTAGAAGTGCGTAAAAACATTGCTATACACAAGGAAAATCTTGATATTTGGAAGGAAAAATTAGCACAACTACGTAATTTAAATCAAAAGGTAGACGAATAATTAACTCTTTCAAATTCTTAAATCACAAACCTCAAAGCAAAAAAACTTTGAGGTTTTTTATTTGAGTCTCAACCTACTAAAATTAAGAGATGACATTTATCATTTTTATTATTCAACAGGCTCCTTACTTTTGAATAATTGAAAATAATACTATGACATCGCCATCATTCGTACAAAAATATAATGTTCCTGGACCAAGATACACTAGTTATCCAACCGTTCCTTATTGGGATGAAGAACAATTTAGCATAACTAACTGGGAAAAAAGTCTTAAAAAATCGTTTATAGAAACAAATACCACCGAAGGGATTAGTTTGTATATCCATTTACCTTTTTGCGAAAGTTTGTGTACATTTTGCGGATGCAACAAAAGAATCACCAAAAATCATCAAGTCGAAAGTCCATATATTGAGGCCGTTCTAAAAGAATGGGATTTGTACTGCGATTTACTTCCTGAAACAGTTATTATCAAAGAAATTCATCTAGGGGGTGGAACGCCTACATTTTTTTCAATTGAAAATTTAGAATACCTCATCAATGGAATCTTCAAAAAAGCAGTCAAAGCACCCAAGCATGAGTTTAGTTTTGAAGGACACCCCAATAATACTAGTTTTCAACATTTGCAAAAACTATACGATTTAGGCTTTAGAAGAGTCAGTTTTGGTGTTCAAGATTATTCCCCAAAAGTGCAAGAGGCGATTCATAGGTATCAGCCTTTTCATAATGTAGCCAAAGTTACGCTTTGGGCTCGTGAGATTGGCTACACTTCTATCAGCCATGATTTAGTTTTTGGATTACCTTTTCAAACCATTGAAAATGTTGTAGACACAATTGAAAAAACCAAAACATTACAACCTGACCGTTTAGCTTTTTATAGTTATGCCCATGTACCTTGGATAAAAGGAAACGGACAACGTGGTTTTAAAGAGGAAGACCTGCCTAAAGATGACGAAAAAAGAAAATTATACGAAATAGGAAAACTTTTATTAGCAAAAAATGGATACCATGAAATTGGAATGGACCATTTTGCCCTCAAAAAAGACAGCCTTTATGAATCTTTCAACTCAAAACAACTGCATCGTAATTTTATGGGATACAGCTCTACCAAAACACAATTGATGATTGGACTGGGAGTCTCTTCTATAAGTGATAGTTGGTATAGCTTTGCTCAAAACGTAAAGACGATTGAAGAATATTATCAATTAATAAATGATCATAAATTGCCAGTTTTAAGAGGACATACTTTAACAAAAGAAGATTTAAAAATACGAAAGCACATTTTGAATTTAATGTGCCAATTCCATACATCTTGGGAAAATTCCATTGATTATTTTGATGAAATACCATCAATCTTGATTCAGTTACACGAAATGGAAAAAGATGGTTTAATTCAAATCTACAAAGACCATCTTGTTGTAACTGATGCAGGAAAACCTTTTGTTCGAAACATCTGTATGGCATTTGACCTTAGACTTAAACGAAAAGCTCCACAAACTGAATTATTCTCAATGACCATTTAATAGAAATAAAAGAGGCTGTCTTTCCGGACAGCCTCTTTTAATTATTACTCATATTGTTATTAATCTAAGGACAAAGTAATTTGACCATCATCATCCAGTTGGATATCTGAATCGTCAGCATTATGACCATCTTTAACCTCCAATTCTTCAGGAACTATTTCCTCTGGAGCTTCATAAGGTAACGGTTCTAATAAATTTACCTGTTTCAATTTATCTGTGGTCAATTGATTCCCCATGGCTTTAAAACCTTTTACAGCAATAAAAGCCTCCACGTCAATAGTAACACTTTCTTTTTGAACTCCCTTTATTTTTGGGAATACTAACTCGGCTACGGGACGATAATCTGTAGAAACTATTTCTAATCTCGAATTAGGGTGTTCCGTAATAATCAATTCTTCTTTATTTTCGGTTTCCACCAAAAAGCGCTTTAAATAATAACGCTCTTTTTCACCGTCATAATAAATAGCTGAGATTGGTTTTTTAGGAATCCATTTTTCCAATACTATCATATCCTCGTCAAAATGAGTCGATAATTCGGGTGTAATCACTTTAATTTTTCCAGATTGTTGGATTATTAAAATCTTATCACTTGGTCTAAACTCGCCTAGCAACTCCCCTCTCGCATCTACATTTAAGCGCTGTACCGTATCGTCAAACCAAACCTTTCTAGGCAATAAGGTTGAAATTCCCTTTTCCTTGATTTCGATTTTCTTTATTGGATATTTACTCGCTAAATTCCCTTTGGAAGCACGACCTTTGATTGCCATTTTAGCAAAATCTATATCAAACTTCAATTTTTTAATCGTTCCAACCTGACGTAAAATAATCGTTATTACCTCTGCTTCTCCATTTGGATTATGGGTAAAATACAATATCTGAGAACCTTTAGTTCCATTTGTTAAATCATATAATTTATCTCGGGTTACAGCTGTTACATTGAAGCGTTTGATATAAGAAGGACCTGATTTACCATCTCTATAAATCATATTATAAATGGTTCGCTTGTCACTTTTGTCAAAAATAGAAACATGGATAATGTCTTTACCTATAAAAGTTTTAGCGTCTACCTTAGTAACCATCATACTTCCATCACGCAAGAAAACAATCACATCGTCAATATCTGAACAATCCGTCACATATTCATCACGTTTTAAACTTGTCCCTACAAAACCTTCTGCTTTATTAACGTATAATTTTGTATTACGTAGCACCACTTTGGTAGCTTCGATATCATCAAAAACACGAAGTTCTGTTTTACGCTCACGACCTTTACCATATTTCTCTTTGAGTTTTGTAAAATAAGCTATGGCAAATTCAGTCAGATGTTCCAAATCATGTTTTACTTGCTCCATTTCGGCTTCCAATTTCGCTATAAAATCATCCGCTTTATCCGAATCGAAACGTGTAATACGAATCATTGGGATTTGCGTTAATCTTTGCAAATCATCATCATGAATCTCACGCACAAAACTCTTTTTAAAAGGCTCAAAGCGTTTGTACATATACTCAAACAACTGTTCTTTATCCGAATATAATTTGAAATCGATGTACATTTCTTCTCGAATGAATATTTTTTCAAGGGTCGAAAAATGCCATTTATTTTCTAGTTCGTCCAGT
Source organism: Flavobacterium sp. NG2 (assembly GCF_034119845.1). Classification (NCBI taxonomy): domain Bacteria; kingdom Pseudomonadati; phylum Bacteroidota; class Flavobacteriia; order Flavobacteriales; family Flavobacteriaceae; genus Flavobacterium; species Flavobacterium sp. NG2. The sequence goes on from NZ_CP139420.1 coordinate 3,293,694, forward strand.
TGAATTTCAAGCTCTTTTTTCAGTAAATCAACCGTACGATGTGTCGATATTTTCAACATTTCGGACACACCAATAAACAAAGGCTTGTTGTCTTCAATCACACATCCCAGCGGTGCTACCGATGTTTCACAAGCGGTAAAAGCAAACAACGCATCAATGGTTTTATCTGGAGAAACACCTGGATAAAGATGTATTAAAATTTCAACCTCAGCAGCGGTATTGTCTTCAATTTTTTTGATTTTTATTTTTCCCTTATCATTCGCTTTCAAAATACTATCAATCAAAGTAGTCGTATTAGTTGAAAACGGGATTTGGGTAATCACCAAAGTATTTTTATCAAGTTGAGCGATTTTTGCACGTACACGAACACGACCACCTCGTAAACCATCATTATAATTGGAAACGTCTGCAATACCCTCCGTCATAAAATCAGGGTAAAGTGTAAATGATTTTCCTTTTAAAATTTTAATAGAAGCGTCAATTAACTCATTAAAGTTATGGGGTAAAACTTTGGTCGAAAGACCAACTGCAATCCCTTCCGCTCCTTGTGCTAATAACAAAGGAAATTTTACAGGCAGGTTATTCGGTTCAGCACGACGGCCATCATAGGACACGCCCCAGTCCGTAATTTTTGGAGAATACAAAACCTCCAAGGCAAATTTTGACAAACGTGCTTCAATATAACGAGACGCCGCGGCACTATCCCCTGTTAATATGTTTCCCCAGTTTCCTTGGCAGTCAATCAACAAATCTTTTTGTCCTATTTGTACCATAGCATCTCCTATACTCGCATCTCCGTGAGGGTGATACTGCATCGTGTGACCTACTACATTTGCTACCTTATTGTAACGCCCGTCATCCAACTCCTTTAAAGAATGCATGATACGACGTTGTACAGGCTTAAACCCATCTTCAATAGCAGGAACAGCACGTTCTAGAATTACATACGAAGCATAGTCCAAAAACCAGTCTTTGTACATTCCCGTAACCTTAGTAATCGTATCCGATTCATCACTATTGTTATCGTAAAAATGGCCTCCTTCAAAATCTTTGGTATCAACTTCAATAATTTCTTCTTCATCATCTCCATCTTGATTTTCATCAAGTGAATTGTCTTCAGAATTATTCTCTTCGTTATCCGGAATTATATTATCGTCTTCTTCGTCTTTCATATAGTGATTACGAAATTAATTTTATTAAATCTTCTTTACTAGCTAATACTGTTTTGTATTTACTAGCCAATATTTGTTCGTTATTCTCTGGAAAAGTATATTCCACTAAAACGTATTTGTTTTGACACAGAACAATACCAATCGTTTTAGATAGCCCTTTTAAGATTTGTTTTCCATATTGAGCTCTTTCACTTCCGTTTTGTGCTTCCTCAACAATCATTCTACCTATTTCAAAATAACTATACCCCATTGTTGAGTTAATGGTGCGTAAGACTTGTTGTCGTGCATTTTGCAACAACTCAACCACTTGCGAAAACAAAACATTATTTGGAAGGCTTTCTGACATTACTTTTTAACTTTCTTTTATAAAAAACCCTACCTACTCTATCTATATGCTCAATTAAACTGGGGATTTTAAATCCTTATAAACTGATATGTCAAATTTATATGGAATATAGCTATCGTCTAAATCATGCCATAATTTACTCATATCGGAAGGTGTAACTTCCCCTTTCAATGTTATATCAATATCTGAACCTTCTCTATAATTGCCTTTTGCTCTAGAACCATAGATGATCACCTCATCTATTGAACTGCAATTTTCTAGAATGTCTAGAATTTCATTATAACTATTGGGATAGATTCCAAACATTATAAAAAGGTTTTCATTTTATTTTCAAATTCAATAAATACTGGAAAATACGTGAGTAAAATTACATCTAGGATGGCTAAAATTTCTTTTTGGTCATAAATATGTGAGGTTAGATTACGACTTTTAATCATGTCAAGCCAAATATCCCCATGAGATATAATCCCAACATTAAAAGCCTCTTTCACTGCATTTTTACTACCGAACAAATCCGTTCTCCCTTGTTCTTCCAAAAAATCTTTCATCACTTTCCAAGACAATTCTTGTGAAACCTCAAAAGCCTGAATCACCCCTTGTAATTCTAATTCTGTAAATTCTCTTTGCTTTTTTAATTCTTTGGCATTTTTTAATTGTCTAAAAGCATTAACAAAATGTTCAAATCTTTGTTTCCAACGAATATCCTGATTTTCCATAATTACATTTTAAAGAATCGTTTTTACTCCTTCTCCAAAACATCTAATTCTACCTTCAAATTCTTGATGATAAATTCTTGTCGGTCAGGTGTGTTTTTACCCATATAAAACTCCAATAATTTTTCGATAGAAGTTGCTTTGTCGAGCATAATCGGTTCGAGACGGATATTATCCCCAATGAAATGCTTGAACTCATCAGGAGAAATCTCTCCTAATCCCTTAAATCGAGTAATCTCTGGTTTCGGTTTTAGCTTTTCGATGGCGTCTTTTCGTTCCTCTTCACTATAACAATAAATCGTTTCTTTTTTGTTACGAACCCTGAACAATGGCGTTTGCAAAATATACAAATGCCCTTCTTTGATTAATTCGGGGAAAAACTGCAGGAAAAACGTAATCAATAATAAACGAATGTGCATCCCATCGACATCGGCATCCGTAGCAATGACAATGTTGTTGTAACGCAAATTTTCCATATCATCTTCGATGTCAAGCGCTGCTTGCAAAAGATTGAATTCCTCATTCTCATACACAATCTTCTTAGTCATGCCATACGAGTTCAAAGGCTTACCACGCAAACTAAATACCGCTTGTGTATTGACATCACGCGATTTGGTTATCGACCCCGAAGCCGAATCTCCCTCGGTAATAAACAAGGTGCTCTCTAAGTAACGAGGGTTTTTGACATCAGCCAAATGCACCCTACAATCACGCAATTTCTTATTATGAAGGTTCGCTTTTTTGGCGCGGTCTTTTGCTAACTTTCGAATGCCTGAAAGTTCTTTACGTTCTCTTTCAGCTTGCAAAATTTTGCGTAATAACAAATCAGCTGTTTCAGGATTTTTATGTAAAAAGTTATCTAGTTTGGTTTTTACAAAATCATTAACAAACGTGCGCACAGATGGCATTCCTGCCTCTGAGCCCATATCGGTAGAACCTAGTTTAGTCTTTGTTTGCGATTCAAAAACAGGTTCCATAACTTTAATACTTACAGCTCCAACGATAGATTTCCTGATATCTGAAGGCTCGAAATTTTTATTGTAAAACTCTCGAATCGTTTTTACTATTGCCTCACGAAAAGCCACCAAGTGTGTCCCTCCTTGAGTTGTATTTTGTCCATTCACAAAAGAATGATATTCCTCGCTATATTGCGATTTACTATGAGTCATCGCAATTTCAATATCCTCTGCCTTAAGGTGGATAATTGGATACACTTTATCCTCTTCCGCAATATTTTCATCTAATAAATCACGAAGTCCATAATCTGAAAAGTATTTTTCACCGTTATAAATTATAGTCAATCCCGCATTGAGGTAACAATAATTTTTAAGCATTTTGATTACATACTCATTTCTAAATTTGTAATTTTTAAAAATTGCTTCGTCTGGAATAAAGGTAACTTTCGTTCCTTTGCGTTTTGTGGTTTCTGAAACTTCCTCTTCAATAGTTAGATTCCCTGCTGAAAATTCAGCTGCCTTTTGTTGATTATCTCTTACAGACTCAACTCTAAAATAATTAGACAAAGCATTCACAGCCTTGGTTCCTACCCCATTTAAACCCACTGATTTTTTAAAGGCTAACGAGTCGTACTTACCTCCAGTATTCATCTTAGAAACTACATCAACTACCTTCCCTAAAGGAATTCCACGTCCATAGTCACGTACAGCCACTGTCTTGTCTTTGATAGAAACCTCAATTGTTTTACCAGAGCCCATGACAAACTCATCGATACAGTTATCAATTACTTCTTTTAATAAAATGTAAATACCATCATCTGGTGAAGAACCATCACCCAGTTTCCCAATATACATACCTGGACGCATGCGAATGTGTTCTTTCCAGTCGAGTGACCGAATATTATCTTCGGTATATTGATTTTGTTCTGACATTTCGGGATTTTATCAATTTTAATTGGATTCCGTATAGCTATTACTCTTTAAGAATAAGCCTCGGATGCGCTAATATACCATTTCTCAAACTATTTTAAAAGCCCCTAGATTCAAAGTTATCAAGAATGATATTGACAAGGGAGGAAGTGGGGAGATCGAAGATGGAAGTAGGAAGTAGGAAGATGGGAGATGGGAGATGGGAGATGGAAAAGGATAAAAGAAAGAGAATTGTGTTTTTATTCAGTCTATTACTGTTTCATCTTAATTCTTAATTCTTAATTCTTAATTCTTAATTCTTAATTCTTGAAAAAAAATTACACAATTTTATACATCGCAATGACTTTACCATTTATAAATAAGTATAAAATAGTATTCTCATTTCCTTGAATAGGGATACTAAAATTGGATTGATTCTCCAGTTTTAAATACCGCTTTTTGTTGTCTGAACTTGCCAGATATTGAATCACATCATTTTCACTTAAACCACTAATACTAAAATGAAGTTCATTAGATTTTTTGGACATGCAAATCCCTGATTCAGGTTTCACTATATTATAAGTGTTTTCAAAAAAAGCACCAAAAAACACAGGCAATTTGGCAAAATCAGATTTGTTTTTAGCTACAAATAACCACTTTTCATCCAAAGGATAATGGTTTAAAAAGAATTTTTCAGGACTAGTAAAAAAATATCCCTCATTAAAATAAAACTTAAACAGATTTGTTTTAGCTGAAACAAATCCTGAGGCCAAAGTGGCATCCACAAATTGCCATTTGTTATCAATTTTAACCACATTCCAAGCATGATTTAACTCTTCTGGTAACTTACCAATTTGAGAAACATCAGTACGTAAATTTCCTAAAATAATTTTAGTTTCTAATCCCAACTTTAAATACAAATATTCTATCAATACAGCATAGCCATGACATACGGCTTTCTTTGTAATCATAGTATTTTGAATCAAATCCTGCTTAAATTTTTTCTCCTTAATCTCTTTTTCTTTTTCCGTCTTATACGAAAATGCTTTAATAGAAGAGTGGTTCATAGATTCAGATAAAACGACATCATAGGCTACACTAGTACAAACCCATCTAAAAATTGCCCTAGCTTTTTCATCTGGAAGAGTAAAATCCTTGAGAACCAAAGCAACAAGCTGATCTGCTGTCGTAATCGTCTTAGGATAGTTATCTACAATTAAATCAACTTTATCATATTTTTGAGAATATCCATTGGTTAAAAAAAACAAACTAACAACCAATAAGCAGTACAATTTTTTCCTCATTATTTAATCAATACTAAAATTCTTAAATCCCTTCAATTATACTTCTCAGCTCCTTATCCAATTCTGGATTAGAAATTATTCCTTTTTCTACATCAAAATTATCGTTGAAGTTCGGCAATGAAAACGTCCCTTTGATTTCAGTTCCAAAACGTGGGAAAGCATTTTTAGCAATTTCCAAAACCGTTGCTCCCCCTCTACCCCCTGGCGAAGTGGCCATCAAAAGCATTGGTTTATGTTGAAAAATTTCTTTTTGGATTCGGGTGCACCAGTCGAAAATGTTTTTGAAAGCTGCGGAGTAATTTCCATTATTTTCAGCCATTGAAACTACTAAAAAATCGGCTGTTGCTATTTTAGCTAGAAATGCTTTGGCATTGTCATGCTGTCCTATTTCGGCTTCGATATCCACACTAAAAACAGGCATCGGGAAATCGTTTAAATCCAGTACTTCCACTTCGGCCTTATTAAAAAGTGAAGCTGCATATGTGGCAAGTTGTTTATTGATAGATTTTTTACTTGGACTAGCTCCAAAGGCGATTATCTTCATGTTTTTTTTATAAAAATAGTGAAAAAGGATTTAACCACAATGGCACGAAGGAAGCACTAAGTTCACAAAGCAAATAATAAATGGAACACAGATTAAACGGATGGAACAGATTTTTATCATTTTAAATATTTCAATGCTCCCAACATCCTACTTCCCGCCTATATCCTACCCCCGATTGAAACGAAAAGCATTTTGACAGGATTGCCTATTTTTTCTTGGCAAAAAAGAGCGACCGCAGGAAGCTCCTTTTTTGACTTAGAAAAAAAGGCAAGATGGCAAAATCTTGTAGTGGAAAGCGGGAAATGGGTACAAAAAAACCCGCAAAATGACTTTTGCAGGTTTCTAAATCTTAATACTTTGTACTTAATACAAATTACACATTAAAACGGAAATGCATCACATCACCATCTTTAACTATATATTCTTTTCCTTCGACTTTAAACTTACCAGCTTCTTTGGCTTTGGCCTCTGAACCGTATTTCACATAATCTTCATATGAGATTACCTCAGCACGGATAAATCCCTTTTCAAAATCAGTATGAATTACTCCAGCAGCTTGTGGTGCAGTTGCTCCAATATTAATTGTCCATGCACGAACTTCCTTAACACCTGCAGTGAAATACGTTTGTTGTTTTAATAATTTGTAAGCAGCACGAATCAACACAGAAGCTCCTGGCTCTGTCAATCCCATATCTTCAAGAAAAACTTGACGTTCTTCGTAGCTTTCTAATTCGGTAATATCAGCCTCAGCACCTACTGAAAGAATGATTACCTCAGCATCTTCGTCTTTTACTAATTCTTTTACTTGGTCAACATATTTATTACCATTAACAGCTGAATTTTCATCCACATTACATACGTACAAAACTGGTTTTGCTGTAATCAATTGAAAACTTTCCATCAAAACTTCCTCATCATTACTTTGCGGACTGATTGTTCTAGCAGACTTAGCTTGCAATAAAGCATCTTTAATTCGGTCTAAAAGCGCTTTTTCGGTTTGCGCTTCTTTATTTCCTGTTTTTGCAGCACGATTAACTTTCTCCAAACGTTTTTCAACAGTTTCAAGATCTTTTAACTGTAACTCAATATCAATGGTTTCTTTATCACGAATTGGATTTACATTTCCATCAACGTGCACGATGTTATCGTTATCAAAACAACGTAAAACGTGAATAATAGCATTACACTCCCTAATATTTCCAAGAAATTGATTTCCTAATCCTTCACCTTTGCTTGCTCCTTTTACCAATCCCGCGATATCTACAATATCCACAGTTGCCATTTGCACACGCTCTGGCTTTACTAATTCTTCTAATTTATTGATACGTGGGTCTGGCACGTTTACCACTCCAATATTAGGTTCGATAGTACAAAAAGGAAAGTTTGCACTTTGCGCTTTGGCATTTGACAAACAATTAAAAAGTGTTGATTTTCCAACATTAGGTAATCCTACAATTCCTGCTTTCATGTTTTTTATATTTATTCGGTACTGTTTATATTAGTACGTATTGAAAATTCTATTTTAAAAGTTTGCAAATATAAGATTTAATAAATGTTTTAGTAACTATTAACGAAAGATAAAATTAATTAACTTTTTTTTTTAAAACTTTTCTAGTTTGGAAATTTGCCCCCTGACCGCCTTAACAGTTCCTTATTAATTCACACAAAACCTTCATAATAATCAAGTTAAAGTGTTAAAAAAATGTTATATTGCAGCGTACAAATCACTTAACCCCTCTTTCATATGAAAAAAATCTACTTATTTATTTTGCTATTAAGCGTTAGTACCCTTTTGGCACAAAAAAACATCTCAGGAGTAGTCAAAGACCCATCTGGCAATAGCTTGCCAGGAGTAAATATCATTGAAAAAGGCACTAACACGGGTGTCGCAACCGATTTTGATGGTAAATTTACTATCAAAGTAAAAGAAGGGTCTACTTTAATATTTAGCTATATAGGGTATAAAACTGTCGAAAAATTAGTTTCTGGTAGTCCTTTAAATGTTATAATGACTTCTGAAGAAGGTGAAATATTAGACGACATTGTTATTGTAGGGTCTAGAAATTCAAAAAGAACCGTAGTCAACTCTGCTGTCCCTATAGACATTATAAACGTCAAAGACGTGACTACCCAAAGTGGAAAGTTAGAAATTAACGAATTACTGCAATACGTTGCCCCTTCATTTAATGCCAATAAACAATCGGGTTCAGACGGTTCAGACCACGTTGACCCTGCATCCTTAAGAGGATTAGGGCCAGATCAAACTTTAGTTTTAATCAACGGAAAAAGAAGACACCAATCTTCATTAATTAACTTATTTGGTACTCGAGGCCGAGGAAATACTGGAACAGATTTGAATGCTATTCCGGCCACTTCCATCAAACGAATTGAAATCCTTAGAGATGGTGCAGCTGCTCAATACGGCTCAGATGCTATAGCAGGAGTGGTTAACATTGTATTGAATGACAATGTAGACGAATTTACAGGTTCAGTTACTTATGGTGCATACAATACTAATGCGAAAGGCGATTTCCCAACAGGAACTGCCAATACGGACGGTTTTAGATTAGATAAGAATGGTAATGGAAACTCTTTTGGTAAAGACCAATCATTTGACGGAGGTTCTGTAAAGGTAGGAGCTAATTATGGAGTTGCCATTGGTGAAAAAGGTGGATTTGCCAATTTTACAGCTGAATATCTGAATAAAAACAAAACATTACGTCCTGGATTTGACTTTAGAAAAGGTTTTGGAGAAGCCTCTATTTTAGGATTTAACTTATTTGGAAATCTATCCATACCTGTCTCAGATAAAACTGAAATTTATGCCTTTGGTGGAAAAAATTACAGAGACACAGATGCCTATGCTTTTACTAGAAATGATGGCGAAAGAGTGGTTGAGTCAATTTACCCGGGTGGTTTTACCCCAAGAATTACATCCAACATCCTCGACAATTCATTCGCAGCTGGAATCAGAACAGAAACTTCTAGTGGATGGAAAATTGACTTTAGTAATACTTTTGGTAAAAACCTATTTCATTATTATGTAAAAGGTACTATTAATGCTTCATTAGAGCAAGCTTCCCCAACAGAATTTGATGCTGGTGGTCATAGTTTAAGCCAAAACACAACAAATTTTGACCTTTCTAAAAATTTTGATACCGTACTAGATGGTTTAAATATTGCTTTTGGTTCTGAATTTAGAACAGAACAATTTACAATTTTTGCTGGAGACGAAGGTTCGTATGCTACTTACGACACTAACGGAAGAGTCATTTCTGACCCATCCTCACAATCAGCACCAATAGACCCAATATCAGGAGAAGCAAGACCTGGTGGCTCTCAAGGCTTCCCTGGTTACAGTCCTCTAAACGAAGTAAACAAAAGCCGCTCTAATATCTCACTCTATACTGATGTTGAACTTGATATAACCAAAGCATTATTAGTAAGTGGAGCTGTTCGTTTTGAAAACTATAGCGATTTTGGTAGTACCCTAAACGGGAAATTAGCAACTAGAATCAAGGCTTCAAATAATTTTAACATAAGAGGTTCTGTGAGTACTGGTTTTAGAGCACCCTCATTAGCTCAAATCTATTATAACCTACGCTTTACCAATTTTAGCTCAGGAGGTGCGTCTGAAGTTTTACTTTCTCCAAACAACAGCCCAGTAACCAAAGGATTTGGAATTCAAAAACTAAACGAAGAAAAAGCAGTCAACGCTTCTTTAGGTTTCACTGCAAATTTTGGAGACTTTACTGCAACTGTTGATGGTTACTTAATAAATGTAAATGACCGAATTGTATTAACAGGTTATTTTGATGCAACAGCATTGAATATCGGTGTCGATTCAGCTCAGTTTTTCGTAAATGGTGTAGATACCAAAACTACAGGTTTAGACCTTGTATTTGCTTGGAAAAAAACTTTTGATGACCAAACAGTAAGCGCAACCTTGGTTGGAAATATCAATAACATGAAAATTAGCAATGTCAACAATGGCACATTAGATAAGGAAATTTTCTTTGGCGAAAGAGAAAAAGCTTTTCTTTTGGCTTCAGCACCAGATAATAAATTCGCTTTAAACCTAAACTATACAAAAAAATGGTTTAATGCTGGTTTGGCTTTCACTCGTTTTAGCGAAGTACGACTTATCGATTATCAAGCCGCAGAAGATGAAGCTGATTATGGTGGTAGTTTTGCCAACAAAATCAAAGCAGCAACTGACATTTACTCGCCAAAAGTAGTAACAGACATTACATTAGGCTTTAAACTTTGTAAATCTTCAAAATTAAGCTTTGGCGCTAATAACCTTTTCAATATTTACCCTGACCAACAAGATGACTGGGTTGAAGGTGGTGGTTATTGGGATGCTGTTCAAATGGGTTTTGGCGGAGCTTATTACTATGCTAGATTAGGTTTTAATTTCTAAAAAAATATAAGTCCATAAAAAAAGCCTGAGTTTTATAAACTCAGGCTTTTTTTTTACTTTGACTAACAAAACTTTATTCGTTATGTAAAAAAGCTTGTCTATTTAATAATGTTTCTTCGTCTTCCACATGATTATCATCAGGGATACAACAGTCAACAGGACATACAGCAGCACATTGAGGCTCATCATGAAACCCTTTACATTCTGTACATTTTCCAGGTACGATATAATACACTTCGTCAGAAATTGGAGTTTGAGCTTCTTCAGCATCAACCTCAGTTCCATCAGGAAGAATCACTGTTCCAGTTAATTTAGTACCGTCTTTATATCTCCAATCATCAGCTCCTTCGTAAATTGCTGTATTTGGACATTCTGGTTCACATGCACCACAATTGATACATTCGTCTGTTATGATAATTGCCATTCTATTATTTAGTTTAAGGTTTAAAGTACAAAAGTTTTAAGTTTCATAAACCAATGGAATATAACTTTTGTCTTTCGACTTTATTATACTTATTTTTGTGCAAAATTACAATCAAAACATTTCATAAACAAGCAATATGACCTTAGAAACAAAAAAAAATGTTTTTATAGCACTCGGAAAATTTCTGAGTCAATTTTCTGAGAGCGAAAACACCCGAAAAGAGGGCGTTTTAGCGAATGATCTGTTTTTTGACCCCTTTGTTGATTTAATCCATTTATCACAGTCACATAACGGTTGGTATACCCCAGAACAAGTTTATTTTTCGATAGCATCATGGGCCAATGCCTTAACAAAAGAAAACCTTAACACTTGGCTAAAACCCTATGATTTTAAGGATATTACTTCTAAAAAAGTAGCTTTAATTCTTGCAGGAAATATTCCACTAGTAGGTTTTCATGATTTCTTATCTGTTTTGATTACCGGGAACCAAGCCTTGATTAAAACTTCCTCCAATGATCAACATTTATTGCCTTTTTTAGCAAAGTATATAATTCATATCGAACCTGAATTGGCTGACAAAATCACATTTGTCGATGGTAAATTAGAGAATTTCGATGCAGTAATCGCCACTGGCAGCAATAATACAGCGCGTTATTTTGACTATTATTTTAAAGATAAACCATCAATAATCCGCAAAAGCCGAAATTCAGTAGCAGTATTAAACGGTCAAGAAAGCAAGGAAGATTTAATTGCCCTTGGCGAAGATATTTTTAGGTATTTTGGGCTAGGTTGTCGCAATGTTTCTAAACTATTTGTACCAAAAGGCTATTCTTTTGATGCTTTTTTTGAAGCAATATATGAGTACCAAGACGTGATTCAGTATGAAAAGTACGCCAATAATTACGATTACAACAAAGCCGTTTTCTTGATGAGTAACTTCAAATTACTCGACAATGGTTTTTTGACCATCAAAGAAGACAGCAGTCACGCCTCGCCAATTTCGAGTGTGTTTTACGAATATTACGAAGACCTTGAAACACTGCAACAAAAACTCGTTTCGGAAGCTGAAAATCTTCAATGTATCGTCAGTAACAATTTAATAAAAAAAAGCATCCCTTTTGGTCAAACCCAACGTCCAAATTTATGGGATTACGCAGATAATATCGATACTATATCGTTTTTGTTAATAACATCAGGAAAAATTTAATAATTATTATGAATAATTTAATGCTTATTCGAGTACTATTACCGAAATTTGCATTTTAATTTTTTGGACATAAACTACACCATGAAAAAACACAACTACAGCGCAGGACCTTGTATTTTACCACAAGAAGTTTTTGAAAAATCAGCACAAGCGATTTTAGATTTCAATAATTCAGGATTATCTATCTTAGAAATTTCACACCGTAGCAAAGACTTTGTTGCTGTAATGGATGAAGCAAGAGCATTAGCACTTGAATTACTAGGATTAGAAGGTAAAGGATACCAAGCTCTTTTTCTTGCTGGCGGAGCTAGTTTAGAATTTTTGATGGTTCCTTACAACTTGATGAAAGAAGGTGGAAAAGCAGCTTATTTAGATTCAGGAACTTGGGCTACTGCAGCTATTAAAGAAGCAAAATTCTTTGGCGAAACTGTTATCGTGGGTTCTTCTAAGGAAGACAACTACACTTACGTTCCTAAAGGATATGAAATTCCAGCTGATGCAGATTATTTTCACTGCACTAGTAACAACACCATTTTTGGTACTCAAATGAAATCATTTCCTAAAACGAATGTACCAATGGTATGTGACATGAGTTCGGATATTTTTTCTAGAGAATTAGATTTCACTCAATTTGATATTATCTATGCTGGTGCTCAAAAAAATATGGGACCTGCAGGAGCGACTCTTGTCGTTATCAAAGAAGAAATCATTGGTAAAAGCGGTCGTGCAATTCCAAGCATGTTAGATTATGCCAAACACATCAAAGCTGATAGTATGTTCAATACTCCTCCAGTTTTCCCTGTTTACGCGTCTTTATTGACATTGAGATGGATCAAGGAAAAAGGTGGTATCGCAGCTGTTGAAAAATTAAACAATGCTAAAGCAGAATTGCTTTATAATGAAATTGACAGAAATCCATTATTCAAAGGAGCTGCTGTCAAAGAAGACCGTTCTACAATGAACGTTACGTTCTTATTAAACAATCCAGAACACACAGAAACATTTGACAAAATGTGGAAAGAGGCTGGAATTTCAGGATTACCTGGACACCGCTCAGTGGGTGGTTACAGAGCATCTATCTACAATGCTATGCCAATTGAAAGCGTACAAGTATTAGTAGATACTATGCAAGCTTTAGAAAAAGCGGTTTAATTTTTCGATTGAGGATTTTGGATTTGAAAAAATTCAGGATTTGAAAATACCGAATTTCACATTTGGAATTTGGAATTTATAAATTGGAATTTTAAATCAACATCGCTAGCAGAGGCTCTAGCCCTGATAGAAGTGGAAATCCTTGTGGCGGCAGGCATCTACGCCGACACAAGATTGAAACGGATAGCAGGAAATAGCTTCTAAACCATTCAATTAATTTGGGGATAACACCTCGTAATGTAATAAAAAAACATGAAAGTATTAGCAAACGACGGGATTTCAAATAGCGGAATCTTGGCTTTAGAAAAAGGTGGTTTTGAAGTAATCACTACAAAAGTTGCTCAAGAACAAATAGCTAACTACATTAACGAAAATAACGTAAGCGTTATTTTAGTTCGTAGTGCAACTAAAGTTCGTAAGGACATTATTGATGCTTGTCCTGGCATTAAAATCATCGGTCGTGGTGGTGTAGGTATGGATAATATTGATGTGGACTATGCAAAAAGCAAAGGAATTCACGTAATCAATACTCCAGCTTCTTCATCAGAATCTGTGGCTGAATTGGTTTTTGGACACTTATTCTCAGGAGTACGTTTCCTACACGACTCAAACAGAAACATGCCTTTGGAAGGTGACTCAAACTTTAACGGTTTGAAAAAAGCATATGCTGACGGAATTGAATTAAGAGGAAAAACATTAGGTATCGTTGGTATTGGTCGTATCGGTCAAGCTACTGCAAAAATGGCTCTTGGTCTAGGAATGAAAGTTATCGCTGCTGATAGCTTCATCCCACAAGTGGACGTAAAAGTTGAATTCTTTGACGGACAATCAATCACTACTACTATTGTATCTCAATCTTTGGAATCATTATTCAAAGAAGCTGACTTTATTACATTGCACGTTCCTGCTCAAGATGGTTACATCATCGGTGAGAAAGAATTAGCAATCATGAAAGACGGTGTAGGTATTGTAAACTGTGCACGTGGTGGTGTAATTGACGAAATCGCTTTAATCGCTGCTTTGGATAGCGGAAAAGTATCATTTGCAGGTTTAGACGTTTTCGAAAGCGAACCAAAACCAGAAATGAAAATCTTAATGCACCCAAAAATCTCTTTGACTCCACATATTGGAGCTGCAACTGGAGAAGCACAAGATAGAATTGGTACTGAATTAGCATCACAAATCATTAATTTGATTGGATAATTAAGTTAATTTATAGTTATACTTAAATGGGTTTGTTGTTTAAAAAGCAACAAACCCATTTTTTTTTGCTAAATTTGAGAGACACACTAAAAAGAAAAACTATGTTTGAACAATTAACAGAACTAGCACAACAATTTGGAGTAGAATCAGTAATTAAAAACAATGCAGTCCCTAAAGAGAAAAACGAAGCCGTCATAGGCGAAGCGAGTCATTCCATCGTTAGGGGATTACAAAAAATAGCTTCTGAAGGTGGTGTCGACCAATTAGCAAACCTTTTTCAAGGAAATAACGCAGATGACAAATCCAATATAGTCGTTCAAAAATTATCATCTGAACTTACAGATAATTTAGCGCAGAAATTCGGATTGAGCGCTTCGGACGCATCTGGAATAGCAACAAAGTTGATACCACAAATAATAAGCGCTTTAGTTAGCAAAGCAAAAGACCCGAATGATTCGAGTTTTCAAATTTCGGACATTATAGGCGCCATTTCGGGTGGGAATAATGCTGGAATTATGGATGCCATCAATAAATATGGAGGACAATTTGGCCTAGACCAAAATGGAGATGGAAATATAGACCTAAACGACGCTATGGATGCCGTTTCTAAAAAAAGTGGCCTTGGCGGAATGCTTGGCGGTATGTTTGGAAAATAACTACTATTGACCGGAAATCCATGATTTGGCTGTCAAACTAAAAGTCTGCCTATAAGAAACTAATTCTACACATTCTAATTTAGATGCATAATCATATTCAACTTTTCTTTCCATAAAAAATGCCCCAAATAGTATCAAACTTTTGGGGCATTTTCATTTTTAGAGATTTTTTTATGAATTTGAAAACCTACTACCTTTTATACTTAATTGAACAACCAATCGCTTTTGTTGTTTCAGGTGAAGGTGTTTTTCCGCTTTCAATGGCTGCAATCGCATTTTCAAGATATTTCTCTTTTACATCAGCTGCACTATCCACATTATCATCAATAGCACCAATGTATTTTACTACTCGGTTTTTATCTAACAAAAAAGCATGTGGCGTTTTCGTTGCTCCATACTGCGGATATATTGTTTGTCCTTCATCAAATAAATAAGGAAAAACGAATCCTTTTTCCTTAGCTCTTACTTTCATCAAATCAAAACTATCTGCGGGTTGAACTTCAGGATCATTAGGATTGATTGCTAATAAAATATAACCTTTAGATTTATACTTTTTAGCTAAATCATTAATTCTATCTTCGTATTTCACTGCAAAAGGACAGTGATTACAAGTAAAAACCACAATAAAGCCTTTTGCGCCTTTATAATCAGACAGACTATACAACTTACCATCGACCGATTTTAATTTAAAATCAGTAGCCACATCACCTGTTTTATATCCCGTTGGCGGAATTGTATTGGCTGTTCCAATAATAACAGTAAAAAGCAAAAATAAGGAAGACAAAAATTTCATAATGTTAAATGTGTTAGTTGCTATTTGTATTTATATAATTATTCAATTCTTCATATGATGCAAAATCTCTTTCGGCAAAAATCCTTTTATTACCCTTAACAATCAAAGTAGCAGGAATAGAACCCGACCAATCTTTATCCACTTTTGGGAGCCAATGGTTATAATTCTTATCGGTTAGTAAAACAACTTGGGACTGAATAGCTTTCTTTTTTAAAAAAGGAATCAATCTTGATTCATATTGATCTTTAAAATCTAAACTCACCAATACTACTTTCACTGCCTTGTTTTCCAAATTTAGCTTTTCAAAATAAGGTAATTCTTTGACACAAGGCGCACACCATGTCGCCCAAAAATTAACTACATAAGTGGTGTTTTTATCATTTAAAATCGCTTCTTCCAAGACCGAATAAGAATCATAAACAACTGGTTTTTGAGCCAAAATAGCATTTGAAAAAAACAGAGAAAACAACATAATCAAGAACCACCTCATAGTATAGAATTTAAAAACTATTCAAAACGAATTTACAATCTTTATCCTGTTTTATCGAAATGATTAACAAAAAATTATTACTTAACAACAATTAACAAGCCCCAAAAAGCACCAAATCCAAAACTTCAAAAACATGCTTTTTTTCACTTCCAAACGAAACAAAAAAAACAACAAAACAACTTTATTTTATCAACAATTTAAAAAATGACTTTCACACCCTAATCCTCATACTAACAACACCTAAAAAAAGCCTCAGAAAAGCACTAAAAAAAATATCTTTTCATCAAGATTATTTCTTTTATTTGTAAAGTATAAAACAGGAAATCATCTTTACAAAATTCCTTTAAAAAGTATTTATTTGAATTATAGTATTAGTTGTTTTAAACTAATTAAAAAGTATAGACGGAGGTTGTAATTCATTCAAGCGATACAACTCTAATTTTTCCGCTCCAACCAAAAAAACTTTAAAAAACACCCAAAAAACACATTATAGATAAATTCTATAACAACCTGTTATAGTATTTACTACCAATACATTAAAATAACTAACTTAACTCATAACTTTTACATTTTCCCAATACACACAAATTAATAAAAAAAACTACTTTAACAACACAATTCCAACATAGCAGATTATAAAAATCATTTTTTTTTACCCAAAAACCAGCTTGTAACCCTACCCTATTTAGCGTATATTTACGAACACTATTTTTTGAAAACCATGCAAACTGAAAAAGAAAAAATGATGAATGGAGAACTCTATTTATCAGGCGGAGAAGACCTCAAGAAAGACCGTCGAAAAGCCAAAAACCTACTACACAGATTGAATATAACAGAGTACAGAATCACCAAAAATGCCCGACTTATTTTAGCCGAATTACTTCCAAATTCGGGCAAAAATTTATACATCGAACCACCTTTTTTTTGCGACTATGGATATAATATTTTTTGTGGCGAAAATGTGTTTTTCAATGTCAATTGCGTAGTGCTTGATGGCAACAAAGTAACCATCGGCTCCAACACCTTAATTGGTCCAGGCGTGCAAATTTATACTGCCACTCACCCACTTGATGCTGTCACCAGACGCACTCATGAAATGGCTTTTCCGGTCACTATTGGAACCGATTGTTGGATTGGTGGAAATGCGATTATTTGTCCTGGCGTTACTATAGGAAACGGATGTGTGATTGGTGCAGGTTCAGTAGTCACAAAAGACATTCCTGACAACTCGTTGGCAGTAGGCAATCCAGCAAAGGTTATTAAAAAGCTCAATCAAGATTTATAAGAAAATTACTTTTATTAAAATTCATAACTCTTTTTTAGATATATTTGAAATAAGCAAAAACTTTCGCCTTCTCAAATTATAAAATGATACAACTATGAAGAAAATAATGGCATCAATTGCCGTAATCACTATTTCATGTTCTTCAAAAAAAACAATCACAACCGAAGACAAAGGTACTGGTGACACACGAACTAAAACTGTTGAATTAATCGACCACAGTACATATTTACTTACCGAACAGAGCGATGACAAAACATACGGATACAATCAGTCTAATCCAATCAAAGTTGGAGGAGTAAAAACCCAAGAAGGACCATTGAATGAAAGAAGATTCCTGAACGCTTTGTTTGGTCCTAGCGATAAAAAAATGACTTATTTCAGAGCAGGAAGCTGTTGCCCGTTTAAAACCCCTAATGGATTTATAAACAACAGTGGAATGTTAGACAGATACCGACTTACAGAAATTGGCACTAAAGACACCATCGACATTTATATCAATATGTATGATACTGGGGATTTAAAAATTCCTTTTGGCTTAAAAGCGAAAGAAAAGGAATAGCTAACGCATTTTAGTTGGCCACAGATTAAAAGGATTAGCACAGATTAATCCTTTTAATTCTATCTAACTCTTTTTTTAAACACATAGGGACATAGATTTAGTGACGTTTAAAAAGCGCTTTGCTTAACATAGTTACACAGAGGATTTAGTACAATCTTGATTAATTCAGTTTATAAATGATAATTTCATTCTCCTATTTTAGGAGAGTGAATTTCTAATCCGAAAGCTATGTTTCACTATCCCTAAGCAAAGCGACTTATTCACAAAGAAAAGCCTATGACTCTATGTGTTTTAAAATTCTATATGCTTAAAAGTTAGCTGTTTTTTGTCAAAGTCCAATCACTTTCTTGAAATCAGTGGCTAAAATTTTAGAAGTCACAGTGAGATACTCTAAAAATTACTCTCAACTACTTTCAAAACTCTCATTCTTCAGCAACATCCCCAACAACCTCCTTATGGATTTCTGCTAGAAACATTAAAAAAAGTTAAATTTATAACATTTTCATTTTTGATTATTTACTTTTGTAGCCCAAAAAAAATAATACACTGATGACCAAAAGGACTAAAATCAAGAAAAATCATCAATTCATTGTTCTTAAAAAATTAATAATCGTTTCGGTTTTAATTGGTTTCTTATCTTCATTTTTGGGAATTATTCTAAAAAGAATGACTGAGTATTATGAAGAAATATTCTTCGAAAGAGCCAACACTAACTTTATTTACTATCTCATTTTCCCTATTATAGGATTGTCTTTAATTTACTTTTTACGTCAGCATCTATTCAAAAAGAAAGAAAACAAAGGCATCAAAGAAGTTTTTGAAAGCACCGAATCAAAATCCAAGAATTTACCCAACTATAAAATTCCGTCTCATTTTATCAACGGATTGATTACTGTAATCTTTGGAGGCTCAACTGGAATTGAGATATCCACTGTCGTGGCTTCGGCAACCATTGGTTCTGTAGCGCAGCAAAAAAAGAATGTTTTTCGGAAATTCAAAACCGAATTGATTTGTGCAGGTGTTGCAGCAGGAGTTACCGCTTTGTTTGGCAGTCCTATCGCAGGAATGTTATTTGCGTACGAAGTCATTTCTAAAAAAACCTCTCGTTATTATTTATTGACTAATAGTATAGCCGTAGGCGTTGCTTACACTTTGCTAACCCTAATCAACGAACCGCCTTTATTCAATATCGTCATCACAACTTGGCACCTCAAAGCCATTCCCTATTTTATCGTTTTAGGAATTATTGCAGGACTGAATGCAGCATATTTAACCAAATGCGTTTTATTTATCAAAGGACAGTTCTTGAGAATCAACCGCTATTCCTCTAAAATCATTTTGGGTTCTATTTTATTAAGCTCAGCCTTGCTGTTGTTTCCGCAATTGTATGGCGAAGGCTATCATGCCATCAAAAACATCCTCAACGGTTCCGGACCTGTATTATTTACCTTTTCGGCTGCGATGAGTTTTGTACTTATCTTGATTTTAAAACCCGTTGTAACTTCGATAACACTCGCTTCAGGTGGCGACGGAGGCGTATTTGCCCCTAGCCTTTTCATTGGTGCATTTTTAGGATTATTGACCGCAACCACCATTAACCATTTTTTTGACGCAAATGTTATTGTTTTAAATTTTATGGTACTTGGCATGGCAGCCGTTTTGAGCGCTAGTATTGACGCACCTTTGACCGCCCTGTTCTTAGTAATGGGATTGACCAATAATTACATTTTGTTCTTCCCAATCCTGATGGCGTGCTTCGTATCCAAATACACTGCACAAATGATTGTTCCTTATACCGTCTATAGTTTTACTCCAAATACGATTAAATAAAATGCCAGTAACTCAAATCAAACGAAGCCTTCGCAAAACGAAATACATTATCTACAAAGAGACTTTAATTGACTTTAGAGAACAACTATGGTCTTTTATTGGGTCATTTATTGGGATTGGTTGTATCGCATACTTTCATTCTACCCATTTCCCAGGGTCGGATGGGGTTTATCTGATTGGTTCCTTCGGAGCCTCCAGTGTTTTAATTTATGGCATCATCCAAAGTCCGTTTTCACAACCTCGTAACCTAATAGGCGGACATGTCATTTCTGCCATTATCGGGGTCACGATTCAGACCTGGCTTCCTGAACCCATTTGGTTATCCGCACCCTTGGGAGTTTCCCTTTCCATCATCGCTATGCAAGTAACCAAAACCTTGCACCCTCCCGGAGGAGCAACAGCATTAATTGCTATCATAGGTACCGAAAAGATAAAAACCCTAGGCTATTGGTATGTTTTTTCTCCAGTACTAGTAGGCGCCCTCATTTTACTAACCGTCGCCTTGATTGTCAACAATATCACCGAAAAAAGAAGCTACCCTAGCAACAACCGTTTCCACCGTAATTACCATATCTACAGAAAGCGTTTGCTAAAAAAGTCTTAGGAGCAGTCCGTATTATTTCCATAACAACTACCCTCCCGCTTTCGCCTTTATCTCCTTCCGCTCCGCTACAGGAGGATATCGGCTCTATCGGGGCTAAATTGGTGTGTTTTACTTTTGTAAGAACTTTTGGTGGTTAAAAATAAGAAAAAGTTTAATTTCATCAATAATCTTTTTTCATATATTAGTTTCACCATCCAATTGTGACAGTCTACTAATTATAATTACATAGTCGCTATTTTAAAATAAACACAGACAAATAATTAGTCATAAAACAGAAATACTCTAATTATAACTTATCAATGCAAAAAAGAAAAGATTACCTACGCCCAGTTGATTTAAAACTTAAACGCGCAAATATGCAGATTGATGAAATGTTTTTATTTTTAGAAGAATCTGTAAAAGATAATAGAATAAAATTTTCTTGCAATGAATTTGAAAATAAATTAGGTTATTTTTTATATGTAGGGGATTATTCTGAAGATAATTTCTTAGAAGAATTGAGCGTAAGACTCGGCGAATACATTCACAATCTTAGAAGTATTCTTGACAACTTAGTTTATGCACTTGCTCGAATGCATAACGACCCTCCAATAGCTCCTAGGAAATTATGCTTTCCTATCTATGAAAAAAGAGAAAATTTCGATCGTTCAACAATTGATATTCTACGGCAAATCCCATTGCAAGCCCGAGAAACAATTCTTTCCCTACAACCATTCATGTTCAATGAAGTACCTGGGTTCAAAAGTGAGTCCTACATATTGTCCATAATTACATACCTTAACAACGCTGACAAACACAGAAGTCCCTCATCACTAGTAGCTATTTTTGATGAGCTAAATATTGTTGGTAAAATTTATTTCGACGAAAATGATTATATTACAATAAATGAAAACAGAAAATTTGAAATTCAATTAGCCGTGACTCCAAATTTAAAATTCTTTGAATTTCATACAGAAAATCATATTCATGAAATTGACCTACAATTTAAACTAACTTACAATATTGCTATCGAAGTTTTCGAAGAAATTCTACATATTGATTACCTAAAAAATTTATTGACATCTACAGAAATACTCGTAAATCGTTTTAGAAAACATTTTGAATAAATTTAATATTTTTTTTGTCTTCTGGAAAGTATAGGCACGAATCCTTTCGTGTGGTACGTTCTACTTTAAACTGAAACAAATTCTAAAACCCAATCTTTGTAGAGCTACATACGGAGATCCTTCCTTCGTCAGGAAGACAAGATTGTGGTTACTAGAGGTTATAAAAATCAAAAATTGAATTAACAAGTTCTCGTTTCTCTCCTTCTTTGATACTTTCTACATTAATAATAAAACATCCGCTTGGCAATCATTAAACGCTATTATTAAAATGACCTTGAAAAGGTCAAATGTTTATAGAAAAAATAATCATGCAGCTATTCGACCCCAGCGGGGTCGTATCAACACCACCATATCCATTTCTATACATATTAAAATCCTCTGGATTTCTGGAATGGTTGTATTAGAATTGCTTTTATTTTGTTTTGGAAAACTATTCGTGGTTTCTAGCCCTGATGGGAGCGGCATCCTTGTGGCGGCTGGCATTTATGCCGCCACAAGATATAGCGGACAGCAGGGACCCAACTTACTTGAAAAACCTTAGACTTTCTGCTCCTAAAGAAAAATAAAACGGTACAGATAGATTATCAAGTATTTAAAATCTTATCAACAAATCAATTTAGGGAAACTAAAATCAAAAATTAAATTTTACCTTTGGCCTTTCATTAAAAACAACGATTATGGTTTACAAATTCAGAGCTATTCTAGATGCAGAAGAAGATATCTTTAGAGATATTGCGATATTGGAAGACGACACTTTAGAGGATTTACACAATGCTATTTTTAATGCCTTTGGATTTGATGGTATGGAGGTAGCTTCCTTTTATACTTGTGATGAAACTTGGAATCAGGAAGATGAAATTCCGCTTTTTGATACGGGAGATGTTCCTGGTGAAATCAAAACGATGGGGGATTATAAATTATCAGAGATTTTAGACGAGGAAAATACCAAAATCATTTATGTGTATGATTTCATCAATATGTGGACGTTCCTTGTTGAACTTGCTGCTATTGAGGAAACGACTGCTGGAGCGATTTATCCAGAAACACTTTTCTCTCATGGAGAAATCCCTGAAGAAGCCATCGAAAAGAATTTTGAAGCAGATAATGCAGACGATTTTTACGATGATTTTGAAGACGGCCTAGACGATGACGACCTTGACATGTTTGAGGGCGATAGTAATTTTGAAGACTTTGGATTTGAGGAGAATTGGAATTAGGAATACTTAGTTCAATATGGTTTAAAGTTTAATTGTTTAAAATTGTTTAAGGATGGCAACGATAAAAAGATTTGAAGATTTAGATATTTGGCAAGAAGCTAGAAGACTTTCTAAAGAAATCATTTTAATAGCCAAAACCACTGACTTAAATAGAGACTTTAAATTAAAAGAACAAATTAAAGCTTCATCAGGTTCTGTCATGGACAATATTGCAGAAGGATTTGAAAGAAATGGAAATCTTGAATTTCGCCAATTTTTATCTGTCGCTAAAGGTTCAGCAGGAGAATCTCGTTCCCAATTATACCGAGTTTTTGACAATGAATATATCAGCGAAGAACAATTAAAAACATTAATTTCTCAGTACGAACAACTGAGTATCAAAATTCATAATTTTATTACTTATCTAAATAAAAAAGACTTTAAAGGAACGAAATTTATAGATCCCCAATCTTAAACAATTTTAAACTTTAAATCTTTTAAACAACATCAAACATATTTAATGATCAACTTATTTAACACGCACATCGAGACGCTTTCTATACACCGTGTAGGGAACAAAAGTCGTAATGAAGCTATTTTTTTATCTCAGCAACCTTTTAGCCTTTCGGATGAAGTGGTGCCTCTTATCAAGGAGTTTTTTTTAAAGCCCTTTAGAGAAAAAGAGGAGAACTACTATCAGTTTGCTCATGAAGTAGATTTGGATTATAACGATATGTATAAGTTTGCCTGTGAGATTTTTGATGATCCTACGACTTTGCACGAAGGTTCAAAAAAGATTACCAAACATTTGTTTGAGCAATCCAATCACCCACACATCAAGAATGGTGAAGTGTATGTAACCTATTTGACTAATCTTACTATTGACAACACTCCTGTGGATGCGATTGGGATTTTCAAGAGCGAGTTACAATCAGACTTTTTGCAGTTTGAAGAAAAAGAAACGCATCTTGACATGATTCTACAACAAGGAATCAACTTGAACAAACTAGATAAAGGCTGTATCATTTTCAATCACAAAAAAGAAGAAGGTTTCAAGATCCTTACTGTAGACAGCAACCGCTATGATGCGCGTTATTGGCTAGAGCATTTCTTGTCAGTAGATGCTTTTGAGGACGAAAACTTCATCACAAAGAAATACTTGAAATTTTGTCAAGGTTTTGCTAAAGATGTTGTGTTTCCAGCTGAAGACAAAAAAGAAGAAGTGATGTTCATGAACCGTTCAGTAAATTATTTTGCAAAGAACGATCAGTTTGAAGAAACTAACTTCTTGAACGAAGTATTGGATAATCCTGATTTAATTCCGGAATTCAAGAACTATAAAGTAGACAAAGGAGAGAAATACAGCATTGAAGATGTAACCTCATTCCCTATTGCCAATGCAGCGGTGAGTGATGCTCGTAAATCGATTAAAAACGTCATCAACCTAGATACAAATATCCAAATCAAAATGGATTTTATCAATCCTGAAAGTGCCGAAAAATTTGTAGAAAAAGGATGGGACGAAGAAAAACAAATGTACTACTACTTGGTTTACTTTAATAAAGAGCAAAAGAGCTAAAAATAAACTCCTATTACTTACAAAAGCCCCTCAACTACAAAACTGTAGCTAAGGGGCTTTTTAGGTGTTAAAAAGTAATATATATCTTATTTTTAAACAAAAAACATGTAGTTTAACGACTTTATATTAAATTTAAAGGATGTGTTTGTATATTAGCAGTCCCCAAATCTACCATAGAATTTAACGCTTAACGATGGAATTAGACAAAATACAGTCTAATATATTTTTTTAAATTTCCACAGTTTAAACAACAAATACCATCCTAAAACAATGAAGATCTCCAATCGCAACTGTGATTGGAGATTTTTTATTACTTTTATAGTTAAACTATTTTTATTTCACTGTTGATGCATTTCCATGCATTTTACCAAAGACACATCAATGAATCATCCGTTATTTACTGAAAGTCCGTTTAAGACTCAAATTTCATTTCATAAACTCATTGAGTCTTTAGAACAAATCGCATTAACCGATGTGGATTACCGTTCTAATTATGCCAAAGCATTACTCAAAGAAATTGAATTTGTACCTGAATTCAGAACAGGAATTGAAGATTATAGTGTTATCACAAAACACGAAAAGCTTCTAAAAAACCTGCTAGCTGATTTATTTCCCACGGCTTTGACCAAAAATGAAATTAAGGCTATTACAGTTCCTTTTCAAAATTTAACGTTCAATTTTACTGAACGTTTTACCAAAATCCTTGAACATGCTGGGACAACTTTTGACATGAACATTAGAGATTTTGATGAAAATCAATTGTACATCCTAAGCTGTATTCTTATTTTAAATACTCATTACGGACAAAAATTTGATTATAACAAACCTTTATTTTATGACATCCCAGATGAAAATGGGATTTTGAAACACTACCGAATTTTATACAATGCCGATTTTATTGAAATATCCCCAACTTCTGACTCCCCTATTTTAACTCCAGAAGACATTGACTTATTAAAGGATAATTATGAAGATATAGCATTGTGGAAATCTAAATTCCCACAGAATAGCTGGAATTTAAAAGGATTTGGAATCGTTTCATTATTTGATGCTTCGGTCGAAAGTGCTATTTCCAATTTAAAAACCAATCTTTTAAAATCGGACAACAATGAAAATAAAAATTCAGAAGGTATTCAAACCATCTTCCGAACGATTTTTAAAATTCCCGATTTGAGAGTTGGATTCATAATGTATAACGAGGAGGAAAACAAGTTTACCAAACCACCTTATAACAATAACAAAGAAGCTACGAGCTATATTCTATGTGAAAAAGAAGAAGAAAGCTGTCAAAATGCAATTTTTGGTTGCTCTTTGCAAACACTATTAGAGGACAAAAAACCTTTTATTATTTCGGATATCGATTCGTTTTCAAAAAAGACAACCAATACTTCATTTGCCAATCATTTGCTAAAGCAAAACATCAAAAGTTGCATTCTAGCACCTGTTATCAAAGAAAAAAAGCTTTTAGGTATTATAGAATTGGTTTCCTCACAACCCAAAGTACTTAACAGCATCAATGTAAACAACCTTGACTTATTATTACCTTATGTTGTAGATACTTTAGACCGTTACAACATTGACTTACAAAATCAAATAGAAGCCATTATCCAACGAGAATATACGGCTATCCATTCGAGTGTGTATTGGAAGTTCCGTAATGAAGCGCAAAAATACTATCAAACACAATCACCAAGTAAAGACTATATTTTTAAAGAAATCACCTTTAAAGAAGTCTATCCTTTGTATGGTCAAATTGACATTAAGAGCTCTTCTGAGCATAGAAATGAAACCGTAAAAGAAGATTTGAAAAATCAAATTTCACATCTTTTAGAACTATTAAATTATTTAACAACCAACAATAAGCTGGAATTATTAGAGCAACGAATTTTTGAATTAGAGTCGTATGCGAAAGAATTAAAACTAGAATTAAAAGCAGATACAGAACAACAAATCCAACATTATATTCAGCGAAAAATTCATCCTATTTTATCAAACGCTAAAAACGATGAAAAACAGCAACTTTTGATGGATTCTTACTTTGCTGAACTTGACCCTAAAACAGACTTATTTTATCATTCAAGAAGAAAATTTGATGAAGCCATGTCGATCATCAATAAAAAAATGGCTTCGGTTTTAGATAAGGAACAACAAGAAGCACAAAAGCTTTTCCCCCATTATTTTGAACGTTTTAAAACGGATGGTGTAGAGCACAACCTTTACATTGGGCAAAGCATTACACCTAATCAAAAATTTGACATGATATACCTTAATAATTTAAGGTTGTGGCAATTACTCACATTATGCAAAATGGAATTAGAGCATCATCGCCTTAAGTCCATACTGCCTTATAAACTTGACGTTACTTCCTTGATATTGGTATTTAGCTCACCGCTTTCCATTCGTTTCCGAATGGACGAAAAGCGTTTTGACGTTGATGGCACCTACAATGCCCGTTATGAAGTAGTCAAAAAACGAATCGACAAAGCACACATCAAAGGAACTCAAGAGCGCATCACTCAAACTGAAAAAATCACCATTGTCTATTCGCATCAAAATGAAGAATCAGAATACTTAAAATACATTGAGTATTTACAGTTCAAAAAAATCATTGAGCCAACAGTTGAAAAATTTGACATTGAAGAACTACAAGGCGTTTCTGGATTGAAAGCTATGCGAATCAAAGTCATCAATACCGAATCAGAAAACAAAAACAATTATACGTATCAAGAATTGTTAGACGAATTAAATTAAAAATTCTAAAGCTAAACAAACCATAACCCTATAAACAAAACCACAATTTTTACTCTTTTTTGAAAATAGTTGGCAAATTGAATTTATAAAAGTTTTCAAACGCTTATTTTTGCGGCATGGGAAGAAAAAATACAGACAAAGTTGTCTTTCATCAGATAAAAGTCCTTGATGCAGGTGCTAAAGGCGTTTCGGTAGCGAAAGCTCCCGATGGTAAAGTTGTCTTCATACCTAATGTGGTTCCTGGAGATGTAGTTGACGTACAAACGTTTAAAAAACGTAAGGCGTATTACGAAGGAAAAGCGGTGAAATTTCACGAATTTTCAGAGCACCGTGTAGAACCTATCTGCCAGCACTTTGGTGTTTGTGGTGGTTGTAAATGGCAGAATATGAATTACGACCAACAGTTGTTTTACAAACAAAATGAGGTTAAAAATCATTTGCAACGCATAGGAAAAATTGAACTTCCAGAATTTGAGCCGATTTTAGGTTCGGAGAAAAAGTTTTTCTACAGAAATAAAATGGAATTTTCGTTTTCTAACAGCCGTTGGTTAACGGAAGAAGAAATAGGGAGCACCGAAGATTTAGGGAACAGAAATGCCCTTGGTTTTCATATTCCTAAAATGTGGGATAAAATCCTTGACATCACTAAATGTCACTTGCAGGAAGACCCATCGAATGCGATTAGAAACGAAGTTCGTGATTTTGCTAACGCAAATGGACTAACCTTCTTTAACCCACGTGCTCACGAAGGTTTGTTGCGTACCTTAATGTTACGTACTGCTTCGACTGGTGAAATCATGTTATTGATTCAGTTTTTTGAAGATGACCAAGCCAACAGAGAATTGCTTTTAGACCACTTATACGAGAAGTTTCCACAAATTACTTCATTATTATATGTCGTGAATAATAAAGCAAATGACACTTTGTACGATACAAATGTGATTTTATACAAAGGTCGTGACTATATCTTGGAAGAAATGGAAGGCTTGAAATTTAGCATCAACGCTAAATCATTTTATCAAACCAACTCAGACCAAGCTTACGAATTATACAAAATCACAAGAGACTTTGCTGGATTAACAGGAAACGAAATTGTGTATGATTTATATACAGGAACAGGTACGATTGCTCAGTTTGTTTCTAAAAAAGCGAAAAAAGTTATTGGTGTTGAAAGTGTTCCAGATGCTATCAAAGATGCTAAAGCCAATGCCGAACGTAATAATATTGACAATTGTGAGTTTTATGTAGGAGATATGAAAGTGGTTTTCAACGACGCTTTTATCGCTCAACACGGACAACCAGACGTTATTATTACAGATCCACCAAGAGACGGAATGCATAAAGATGTGGTAGAACAAATTATGAAAATTGCTCCTCAAAAAGTAGTTTATGTAAGTTGTAACTCGGCTACACAAGCACGTGATTTGGCCTTGATGGACGAAAAATACAAAGTAAGCCGTGTGCGCCCTGTGGATATGTTCCCGCAAACGCATCATGTTGAAAATGTAGTTTTATTAGAAAGACGCTAATCTATTATTAACTAGATTCTGCGAGCTAAAGTTTTAATTTAGCTCGCAGATTTCAAGAAAGTAAGTGTGTCTTCAAATAATTGCTAACTATTGTTTATATAAAAATGCAAATTATTATCTGCGTAAATCTGCAAAATCTGCGTGCTCATTGTTTCACGCAGATTTGGCAGATTTGGCAGATTTTTTTTAGAAGCTAATGCAAAACACACTATAGTGTATCCTTTTTAATTATTTTTGTGACCAATAAACAACTATGAAAAAAATATTTCTTATTACTGTTCTGGTTTTCTCATTGGCTTTTTCGGGCTGTGAGAAAGATGATATTTGTGATGAAAACACTAGCACGACTCCCCGACTAATTATCAGTTTTTATGATTTTAACGACCCTTCAACTTTAAAGTCGGTAACTGATTTAAAAATCATAGCCGAAGGAATGGAAGAAGGAATAACCTATAGCGGGAGTACTTTAATAAATGGTAGCACCGTTGCTATTCCTCTTAAAATAGATGCTGATGTGGTCAAATTTAAGTTTATCCTAAATTACGACAATGCAACTACGGCCTTGATAAACGAAGACGAAATACAGTTTGACTACAGCCGAAGTACTATTTTTGTCTCTAGAGCTTGTGGTTTCAAGACAAACTATGAACTCAATCAAGCCAATCCTTTTACCCATACTGATGCTACTGTTGCTGATGGAAAATGGATAGAAAGTATATCCGTAAAAAACCGAACTATAACTAACGAAAATGAAACCCACCTTGAAATCTATTTTTAATATTTGTCTCGTTTTCGCGTTTTTTTGCGCTCATGCTCAGGAAACAACTGAAAAAAAACCGCTTCCTTCCACTAAGAAAGAAACCGCCGTTATACCTGATAACTCTTTTGCTAATGCAGAAGCCTTACCCAATCAAGTACAAAAGGACAATGTAGCACCACCAAAAACCGACAGATACGGTTTGCGTGTGGGAGTTGATTTATTTAAACTGACTCGTGGCTTTTATGACAACAATTATAAGGGAATCGAATTAGTAGGTGATTATCGTTTGACCAAAAAATATTTCTTGGCAGCCGAATTAGGAACCGAAAACAAAACCACAGAAGATGCTCGTCTTGATTTTGTAACCAAAGGCTCTTACCTAAAAGCTGGTTTTGATTATAATGGATACGAAAACTGGCTGGATATGGAAAATATCATCTCGATAGGCTTGCGTTATGGTTTTAGTACTTTCAGTCAAGAGCTTGAAAATTATAGAATTTACAATACTTCTCAATATTTTGGAGAATCAGCGACTATCAGTTCAGGGGAGAAATTCGACGGACTTACAGCGAGCTGGATTGAAGTGGTCGCTGGGGTAAAAGCAAAAGTTTTCAATAATGTCTTTTTGGGATTCAGCTTGAGATTAAACACTTTGGTAACCAACAAGAAACCAGACAACTTTGATAATCTTTACATTCCTGGATTCAACAGAACTTATAATGGTAGTTTTGGAGTAGGATTTAATTATACAGTCACTTATTTTGTACCTATCTACAAGAAAAAAGTGGTTCCTGCTAGTATTAAAAACACAACCAACAGCAAAAAATAATCACTGCTTATAGCAACTAAAAAATCCACTACTCTTTCAAATTATTGAAAAATTAGTGGATTTTTTAGTATATGTATCCGTAATCAGATTCTCTTAAAAATGGGAATCCTAATTTAAAAGCAAAATATCAGTCTAAGCCGTTCGAATACCTTATATAAGCTCCATTTCGACAAGCTCCATTTCGACAAGCTCAATGTGACAATAGGTTAAAATTAATTATTCTTTTAATTTCACCCAACGTGTCATTTGTGATTTCCCTAAGCATGTAGTAAATCTACAATGCGATCGCCTTCTGTTTTATAAGGACCATCAAGTGTAGGATCATTTTGCTTAAGTGTTTCTATTTGATAAAAACAGGTATCAATTCGGTTTTGTAAAATACCTTTGTCTGCTGTTTGCCAATATTCACCTTCGTCATTGACTTTTAAGTTGTCAAAGTAGTTTTCAACCGACTTTAAAAATTCCACTATTTTGATGTGAATAGCAATGTCTGCAAATTGCGTTTTGCAATATTCTTGAATGTAATTATTCTCGTCAAACTCTAACAGCAAAGGGTCGGTATTATCATGAGGCTGAATTCTGATTCCTTTGGTTGGTCCTGAATAGTCCCACTCTTCCCCATCTTTGTGACGCAATAACAGTTTTTCTGTTTCAGTAAAAAATTCATGCTCCATTTTGTTCGCTTCCGCAAAAGCTTTGGCGTCAAGCATTATTTTTTCATATTCAAAATCTGATTTGAGTTTTCCCTCAAAATGTATTGTAACTCCCATATTTTAATTTTATAACCTTAGCCTATTTCGCGAACGCCTTTCATAAATATCCACTTCATAAACAAACGCTCACCCTCTTGTGTCTTAATGGCTTTGAATTTTGGAGACAACAAAGTCGCCACTACAAAAGCGGTCATTGGAATCCATAATCCAGTCAAATGAGTGTAAACCGCTACCAAATAGCGTACAGAAATAAACAAGATAGCAAAACAACCCAATTGATACAAAAACGCTCTAACTTCTAATTTTGTCATAATAAATAAGTTTCAGGTTTTAGGTTTCAGGTTTAAAGTTACAGCTGAGAACTTTAAACATGAAACTTTAAACAAAATTTAATTAACTTTCCGTATTCGTTTGAAACTTTGTACGTTTACTTCCTTCGTACATTTCGTATTTCACCAAACGAGATTCGATACTCGCATTGAACAATTTAATTTTGCGGGAAGGTTTTAAACCTACATACTTCAAAGCTTCCAAGTTACCCGTGATGAACCAAGCATTAGTCCCTGGATAATTTTTCTTCAAGGTATCGCCAATGTTTTTGTAGAATTCCTCCATATGAATGTCCAAACGCTCGTCATAAGGTGGGTTGAAAACAATATGCAATTTCCCCTCGGTATTTTTTTCAGTGTCAAAGAAATTTTCTTCTTTGATACTAATGTACTCTTCTAAGTTCGCATTTCGAATATTATCCTTTGCTTTTTGAACCGCTGATGGTGCTTTGTCATAACCTGTAATGGTATGATGAAACTCACGCACTTTACCCAACAAACTATCGGTGATTTTGTCAAACAAATCATTATCCCAGTCTTTCCATTTTTCGAAAGCAAATTCTTTACGATTAATGTTCGCAGGAATATTACATGCAATCATCGCCGCTTCGGCAAGGAATGTTCCAGAACCACACATAGGATCCAGAAAATCCGTTTGACCATCCCAACCTGAAAGCAACAAAACACCTGCCGCCAAAACCTCGTTAATAGGAGCAATATTCGTTGCGATTCGGTATCCACGTTGGTGCAAAGAATTCCCAGAGGTATCTAAGGCCACCGAAACTTGGTCACGGTCGATATGAATATTGATACGCAAATCCGGAAACGCTTTGTCAATACTAGGACGTTGCCCCATACGCTCTCTAAACTGATCCACAATCGCATCCTTACATTTTTGCGAAACAAACTCGGTATGTGTAAAAATAGTCGAATGCACCGTTGCATCAATCACAAAAGTCTGATTGGCATTGATATACTTTGACCAGTTAACACCCAAAATACCTTTATACAAGGCTTGTTCGTTATTCGCTCTATAAGTATAAATCGGTTTTAAAATCTTCAAAGCCGTACGCAATGACAAATTGGCTTTGTACATAAAACCTTTATCGCCCTTAAAACTTACCATTCGCACCCCTTGCTCAACCTCTTGCGCACCAAGTTGTGTCAATTCTTTGGCTAGTATTTCTTCAAAACCATAAAAGGTTTTGGCAATCATTTTAAAATTATCTTCCATGTGTATGTATCCCGTAATTCTGTTTTTTAATCAAAAAGAGAATTACACTATTATTAATTTTATTGTAAAAGCTACTAATCTAAATCATTTTTTTAAACACATAGGAACATAGGTTTCACTGAACTTAAAAAACGCTTTGCTTCACATAGTAACACATAGCATCTATGTTATTTACAATATTTTCACTTTCCCAGTTACCCCTATAAAAACAATATCGAATATTATAGTTTATCATACTTTTAATAAGTAGTCTTATGTCCACGCAACTATGATTTTCTATCTCAAGCAGAGCGACTTAATCATAAAGAATAGCCTATGTTCCTATGTGTTTAAAAAAATCTATATATTTAGAATACAAATTTTTATTAAAGTCCTAAATCCCCTTTTGTGCAATTTGTGGCAAACTTTTTTAACTGTTCACAACAGTAAGCAATATTTCAGCAAAAATACACTAAATTTGCCGGATAGAATAAATTGAAAAGAATAAATGTCTTCAGAACAAAAACCGATTACAACAAATACAGAACAACCTACAAAAACATGGTTCAGTTCTTGGTTCGATACTCCATACTATCACATCCTTTATAAAGAAAGAAATTACCGTGAAGCCCAGCTTTTTATGGATAATTTAACGCATTATTTAAACCTGCCTGAAAAAGCAAAAGTGCTAGATTTAGCCTGTGGCAAAGGCCGCCATGCTATTTATTTGAACCAATTGGGTTTTGACGTTATTGGAGCTGATTTATCGGCTAACAGTATCGCCGAAGCTTCCAAAAACAGCAACGACAGCTTACACTTCAAGGTACACGATATGCGCGAACCTTTTGAAGAAAAGTACGATGCCATCTTCAATTTGTTTACCAGTTTTGGGTATTTCGAAAACGACGAAGACAATCTAACAACCTTAAAAGCCATCAAAGATAGTTTGACAGACTACGGTTTTGCGGTGATTGACTTTATGAATGTCAACCATGTCATTAATAATTTAGTGCCTGAGGAAGTAAAAACCGTGGACGGAATCGACTTTCACCTAAAGCGTTATGTCAAAGACGGTCATATTCACAAAGAAATTGACTTTGAAGACAACGGACAAAAATTTCATTTCACCGAAAAAGTCCAAGCCATGACCCTTCAGGATTTTCAATCGATGATGGACGAAGCAGGAATTTACCTTTTGGATATCTTTGGAGACTACAAATTGAAGAAATTCCACAAAACAGAAAGCGAACGATTAATCATGATTTTTAAGTAAAAAGGTTTAATCGGTTAACTGGTTAATCGCTTAACCCCTAACCGATTAACCGATTAACCACTCTATCAACAAATACAGATGAACTACATCTTACCCCTACTTTCTGTCCTTTTTGGTTATATCATTGCATTGCTTTTAAAACCAAAAAAGAAAACAAACCTCAAACTCTTATTAGCGTTTAGTGGTTCGTTTTTGTTGTCATTGACCGTCATGCATCTATTGCCAGACGTTTACGAAAGCCATAATAGCAACATCGGAATTTGCATTATGTTGGGTATTTTATTCCAAATCATCCTAGAATTTTTCTCCAAAGGTGCCGAACACGGACACGTACACGGACATCCTAATATGTCGCACATTCCGTGGTTGTTGTTCATCAGCCTTTGTATTCACGCCTTTCTGGAAGGTTTCCCCGTAAGTCATCACGATGATTTAGCCATCGGGATCGCCATTCACCACCTTCCAATTGCTATTATCCTAACTACTTTTTTCATCAATGCACACCTAAATGCCAAGGCCATTTTTGCCTTCATGATCACCTTTGCCATCATGACGCCACTAGGAACCTTAATATCCGATTTCATGCCCGTCCTCAACGACTATTACACTGAAATCACCGCAGTTGTCATCGGGATTTTATTCCACATCTCCTCGACCATCATCTTCGAAAGTAGCGAAGGACATAAATTCAATGTCGCCAAAGTTTCGATGATCGTTCTCGGAATCGTATTGGCTTACTTCTTATAAATTTGGGCGTGACCCTCCGTAAAAACTACGGGTCGGGCTATTCGTTTCAATCTTGTGGCGGCATAAATGCCCGCCGCCACAAGGATTTCCACTGCTATCCCTCACGCGGGATTCTGGTAATAATTTTGTCTGAGGTTATTTTATTATTTGTGCTACCTTAAAAAATTGCTTCAACTCTTTTCCATGTAAGAAATATTTTTATTTTTGTACTGTGTTATTAAAAATTACACGCATAAATTCAACAAAAACTTGCGCTTAATATGCCATTTTTGAATAAAACTGGTTTAGTTTATGCGACTATAAACTAGTTAGTGGCAATTAGCCCAAAAAACGTGAAACCAAAACCGAAATAAAAATGAAAAGCAAATTATTTACAATTTTAGCATTAGTAATCTCACTTAACATTTTTGCTCAATATGATGTTGATATAAACAAAACTAAAAGAGTAACTGGAAAGGAAAGAAGAAATAATGAACAGCAAAAAAGAGAAGAAACTGGTGGCTGTAAATTTATTCCATTTCACGATTATACAGTAGGAATGAAATTCTATTTTCCAATAGATAATTCAAAACTTCGATTTGACGAGTATGGATATGATAAATATTATTCCGTAGAACAAATAAAGAAAAACAAATTTCAAATCAATAAAATAAAGTATAAAAATATTTCTGGTAAGTTATTTGAAATTATAAAAATTGAAGAAAGAAAACCAGGTTACAGAGAATATACTTACATTACTTTAAAACAAGTTGATAGTTCATTTACAATTGAGCATAAATCTATGTTTGACAGAATATTTCTTAAAAGTCAATGGGAAAAAGATGAAACAGATGGTCAAGTTTCCGTTTTACCTGATGCTATTTATACTGGAGAAATAGATAGTTTCAAAGAAAAGTTTCTAAACAAAGAATTTTATTCAAAAGTTTTAGTGAAAGGAAAAAGATATCAGAAAGTAAAAATTATAGAAGTTGGTGCAGGAACTGAAAACCAACCAATAAGAGCTGTCGTGATAAATGAAAAAGGAGATAAAGAACAAATTGACTTTTGTACCTGCGGTACAAATGTTTCTTCTGTTTATCTTAATTCAAATACTATGAATAATTATTTTTCAACTGAAAATCCAAAAGACAAATTTAAAGGAAAAGATGAAAATTGGGATTTGATTTGTGAGAAAAAATTAAAAATTGGGTTTACCGAAGATGAATTGATATGGTCTTGGGGCGGTCCAGATAGCATAAATGAAACAACAGTATCTGGAAAACAACACAAACAGTTTGTGTATTCAAATCAATATGTTTATTTAGAAAACGGAATAGTAACATCATTCCAAAGTTCGAAATAACTCAAATCTTTAAAGTATCATATTAATGATGGATAATTCTGAAATAAATTTACTTAATGTTGTTAAATCAGACCAAATTAAAGAAATTACAAAAGATTTAACTGAAGTTACTATCGATGCTTTTTTTAGTGATGGAATATTGAAGGATATTCCAATCGTTGGAACATTTTTTAATTTATACAATTTATCACAAAATATTTCAAATTCATTTTTTACAAAAAAAATCTTAAAATTCTTATTTGAATTGAGTAGCATTTCAAATAAAGAAAGATTAAATTTTATTGAGCAACTTGATAATGAGAACGAAAGTGCAAAAATTGGAGAAAAAATATTAATTATCATCAATAAGTTAGATGATGTTGATAAAGCTACCATTTTAGGAAAATTATTTAAGCTAACAATTGAGGGTAAAATTGAAATGGAAACTTTTATGCGACTTTCTTTTATGGTTGACAGAGTTTATTTGGAAGACTTAAAAGTGTTAAGAGACAATGAATATTTAGAAAATATTGATAACGATATAAAACATAATTTATCACAAGTTGGTATCCTAAATCAAACAATAAAAGACAACAGAGACCACGAAGAATATGTTTATAAAAATACGGGGAGAAGAGAATTTTATCCACCAAAATTTGAATATAAAATCAGTGATTACGGTAACATTTTAAAAGAAAACTCACAGTAACTACCACTAACAGGCATTTGGCAAGATTGGGGTTTTAGGCTTAACCCAACTGGTGCTCGTTTGTCTACACAATCTGGTGCACAAGCTGGTGCTCGATTGCATCGAGTACCTACTTAAATTAAAAGCAAAAATCGTAGCGTTTTTAACGCGGATAACTAAACACGAATAACTTTAAATAGTTGTTTCTGTTTTTTTACTGTTGTCCTCTAAAAACACAAAACATTAAATTACGTTTTGAGGAAAGTAACCGCGTTAAAAACGCTTAGTTTAGTACTCAAAAGTAAGTAGGTACTCGATGCAATCGAGCACCAGAATCACTGGAAATACTTTGTCGAGTTACTTGCGGAGATTGCTCCTTCGTCGCAAAGACAAGATTGGGGTTACTGTGACTCACAACTTTGTGAATCAACCTATTTTCTTTGAGTATCTTTGTAAAATAATAACTCTCACTTTGAGCTTGCAATTCGATACAAAAACTATGTAATAATTTGATTATGATTGTTTTCGGAATACTTCTAATTTCATTAATTTTCCTTTACTTCTTTCGTAAGATAAAGGATAGAAAATTATTAGCGACTGTAACAAAACGTCACCGAGGAACAAAAACAGAACGACAATTAGTTTTAAAACTTCTTAAATCGGGATTTCCAGCACAAACCATTTTCCATGATTTATATATAAGGAATCGATATGGTAACTATTCTCAAATTGATGTAGCAGTTGCTACCAAAGTTGGGATAATTGTGTTTGAAGTGAAAGATTATAGTGGTTGGATATTTGGAACAGGACATCAACAAAAATGGACTCAGGTTTTGGCATATGGAAAACAAAAATATTATTTCTACAATCCTATACTTCAAAACAAAAAACATGTTGAAGATTTAAAAACGAAACTAACCGATTTTCAAAATATTCCTTTTTATTCCGTTGTTGTTTTCTTTGGAAATTGTGAATTTAGAGATGTGAGTTTCATTCCAAAAGATACTTTTCTAGTTAAATCAAATAGAGTAATCGAGGTGGTAAAAAAAATCATTAATGAGAATCAACCAGCAATTTACAAAAGCAAACGGGATGTTGTTAATGTATTAACTACCGCCGTTTTGAATGGGGACAACAAGGAAATTTCAAATAAGCATATTGAAAACATAAAAGACATGCTGGGAAAAGATAGAATTTTCGATTAACCTGATGCGCAGATATTCATCTGTGCCCACAACAATAAGCAAATAACGTATAACCATACTTTGTCGAGTTACTTACGGAGATTGCTCCTTCGTCGCAAAGACAAGATTGGGGTTACTGTGACTCAAAACTTTGAGAATCTTAGCGTTTTTTCTTCGTGTATCTTTGTGAAATAACCATAAGCGACTCCTAAAAAAGTTTACCAAATTAATCTTAATCCTTAAATAGATTTTGTAATTTTGATTTAAACTAATGAAGTTATGAACTTAGAAACCAGAAAATTATCATTCATTCAAGAAATTCTCAAAATCCAAAGTGAGAAAACTATTGCTATGCTTGAAACTATTTTGAAAAATGCTAAAGAAACTTCTGAACTTGAGAATATCGAACCAATGTCTGTTGAAGAATTCAATCAACGCATTGACAAATCTTTGGAAGATTCTAAAAAAGGAAACTTAACCGAAGTAGAGGATTTAATTTCGGAAATTGAGAAATGGAGCTAAAGATTTACTGGACCGATTTTTCAAAAAAAGAACTCCAAAAAATTTTCGAATACTACAAAGTAAAAGCAAGTTTAAAAGTTGCTAAAAACTTTACAATTGGAATTGCCAAAGAAACTTTAAAACTAAAAAAACAGCCTGAGATTGGACAAATTGAAGAATTGTTGATAGACAGACCCAATCAATTCAGATATTTAGTTTATAAAAATTACAAAATAATTTACTGGATAAACACCTCTGAAAATCGAATAGAAATCAGTGATGTTTTTGATTCTCGACAAAATCCAGTAAAAATAAAGCGAACTTAATAAGTCTGTTTACCCCAACTCGGTAAAAAAATAACAAATAACAATACTTTGTCGAGCTACTTGCGGAGATTGCTCCTACGTCGCAAAGACAAGATTGGGGTTACTGTGACTAAATACTTTGTGAATCTTAGTGTTTCCTTTGCGTGTCTCTGTGAAATAATAAAGTACACATTTGTATCTTCCTTCGTCGCAAAGTAAAGATTGGTTTTACTGTGCCTTAAAACTTTGTGAATCTTAGTGTTTTCTTAGAGTATCTCTGTGAAATAAAAAAAAACTCATTTAAATCTTTCTTTACAACAAAGACAAGATTGGGGTCACTGTGACTAAAGACTTTGTGAATCTTAGTGTTTCCTTGGAGTGTCTCTGTGAAATAATAAAATAGCTCATTTGAATCTTCCTTCGTCGGAAAGGAAAGATTGGGGTTAGTGTGAGCTGTTTTTTTACTTCTTAGTCAATCATTCTACAACTATTTTCTATAAAAAATAGATTATCAAGTTATTATACTAAATAAATTACTTATATTTGGACACCCATACTGGAAAACCAGTTTGGGCAGCCAAAAAATAAACTATAAAAATGAGCGCAACTATTATTTATGTTATGGGAGTTTCGGGTGTTGGAAAAAGCACTATTGGAAATAAATTAGCTGAATCCTTAGACATTCCATTTTTTGATGGTGATGATTTTCACCCTGAAGCTAATGTTTTAAAAATGTCAAGTGGCCAACCTTTAAATGATGATGATAGATTAGGCTGGTTGCAAACACTCAACAAATTAGCAATTAAGCATCTCGCTGATAAAGGTTGCGTAATTGTTTGCTCGGCTTTAAAAGAGAAATATCGAGAGCTTTTGAGCACCAATATTCAGCAAAATACAAAATGGGTTTTTCTTCATGGTTCTTTTGAGCAAATTACCGAAAGGATTAATGGCCGTAAGGGACATTATATGAAGTCCAATTTATTGCAGTCTCAATTTGATATCCTTGAAGAACCAAAAGAAGCAATTAAAATAGATATAAGTTTAACTCCTGAAACGATTATAGAAGTGATAAAAAAAGAACTACAGCCAAAATCTGAATTTGGTTTATTTGGGCTTGGCGTTATGGGTAAAAGCCTTAGTAGAAATCTAGCTAACAAGGGATTTAACATCTCTTTATTCAACAGACATGTTGAAGGCTCAGAAGAAAATGTTGCCGTAAATTTCAAGAACGAGTTTGCAGCATTAGCTTCAGCTAAAGCCTTTGACAATTTAGAAGCTTTTGTAGCTTCGTTGCAAACACCTCGAAAGATCATGCTTATGGTCAATGCTGGTAAAACTACAGACTATGTTATCGATGACCTCCTACCGTTCCTCTCTGAAGGTGATATCATCATTGATGGCGGAAATTCAAATTACCATGAAACGAAAAGAAGATTTGACGATTTAAAATCAAAAAACATTCATTTTATAGGCGCTGGTGTTTCTGGCGGTGAAGAAGGTGCTTTAACAGGCCCATCTATAATGCCTGGAGGCGATAAAGAAAGTTACAAAGAAGTCCAACCATTTTTAGAAGCTATAGCGGCAAAAGACCTAAACAACCTAGCTTGCTGTACTTATATTGGAACCGAAGGAAGTGGGCATTTTGTCAAAATGGTT
This sequence comes from Flavobacterium sp. NG2, assembly GCF_034119845.1. Lineage (NCBI taxonomy): Bacteria > Pseudomonadati > Bacteroidota > Flavobacteriia > Flavobacteriales > Flavobacteriaceae > Flavobacterium > Flavobacterium sp. NG2. Next base: position 3,333,944 of record NZ_CP139420.1, read on the forward strand.
CATAATGGGATTGAGTATGTTGAAATGCAATTACTCGCCGAAGTTTACACTATTTTGCAAGCTCAAGGCAAAAATCCAGACCAAATTGCTACAATTTTAGAATCTTGGAAACCCACTACAAACAGCTACTTACTAGAAATTACTATCGATATTTTACGTAAAAAAGAAGGCGATGATTGGTTAGTAAATAAAATAATGGACAAAGCTGGAAATAAAGGTACAGGAAACTGGACCACCATTACCACCGCTGAGTTAGGAGTACCAAGCACCATGATTGCTTCGGCATTGTTTGCACGTTATACTTCGTTTTATAAGGATGAAAGAACCACAGCAAGTAACAAACTAAGCTCCGATATTGATACTAGTTTATCTCTTGAAAACGATACTATTTTACAAGCCTACCAATTTGCTAGAATCATCAATCATTACCAAGGTTTTAAATTAATCCATGAAGCTTCTATCAACTACAAATGGGGTCTGAATTTAAGCGAGTTAGCTAGAATTTGGACCAACGGTTGCATCATCAAATCAGACCTTATGGTAGACTTGGTGACTGTGTTTAAAAACACTAATAATCTATTAACTGATGATGGTATAACCCAACAATTAAAAGCATTAAAACCAGGCATTAAAAAAGTAGTTTCGGACTGTATTTTAAACGAAATAGCGATTCCTAATTTATGTGAATCCATAAATTTCATAAACAGTTTTGCCGTAGCCGATTGCTCCGCAAATATAATTCAAGCGCAAAGAGATTATTTTGGAGCGCACACCTACCAACGAAAAGATGATGCTACTGAGCAGTTCTATCATACCAATTGGAAAAACTAACTAACCTAAAAAAACTACTAAATTATGCCAACATCAGCACATAAAAAATCGTTTCTTAAAAAAATAATCGCCCTTGTTTTAGGCTTCGGGCCAGGTATTTTTGCCATCGGTTATACTATTGGTACAGGCAGTGTAACTTCTATGATTGTTGCAGGAAGTAAATTTGGAATGCAATTATTGTGGGTGCTTTTGTTAAGTTGTTTGTTTTCGGGAGTATTAATGTTTGCCTATGGAAATTATGCCTTGATTACTGGTGAAACTGCCCTTTTTGGATTCAAAAAACATTTAAAATTTGGTAAACTTTTAGCCATTTTAATCATTATCGGAATAACGTTTGGGCAATGGAATTCACTCATGGGTATTTTAGGTATTTCATCCAATATCATTTTTGAAATATTAGCCATAAACTATGAAGGTTTGATTCCGTATAAGTATGAAACGGTTTTGATTACAGCCATAACTATAATCGTTACTTTTTACTTATTGATGTTGGTTGGAAAGTATTCATTTTTCGAAAAAATCCTTGTCATTTTTGTAACACTTATGGGCTTATCATTTGTATTGTCATTATGTTTTGTTCAACCACTTTCTATTGATGTGGTCAAAGGATTAATCCCTACCATACCCGAAGTTCCTGGCGGTAAAATGTTGGTCGCAGCTTTTGTGGGTACCACTATGGCCTCTGCTACCTTCTTATCTCGACCGCTATTTGTAAAAGGGAAAGGTTGGACGATTAAGGATTTAAAACAACAGAAAAAAGATTCTATTACAGCAGCAATTTTGATTTTCATCATCAGTGCTACGATTATGGCAGTAGCTTGTGGCGCATTATTTCATGAAGGAAAAGTTGTGACTCAAGTTTTGGACATGGCCAATACTTTGGAACCCGTTGCTGGTAAATGGGCTGTAAGCATCTTCTTTATCGGAGCCCTAAGTGCTGGCTTATCCTCTATTTTTCCTTGTTTATTAATCGCACCCTTATTAATCGCCGATTATCAATCAGGAACCTTAGATACCAATTCACGACAGTTTAGAATCATTACAGCAGTTGCTTCGTTAGTTGCTTTGATAGGACCTATTTTTGGAGCCAATCCTATTGAAATTCAAATTCTATCGCAGGTATTTAATGTATTTGTTTTGCCAATTGTTGTCCTCGGAATTATCCTCATGCTCAGTAATAAGAAAATAATGAAAGACTATAAGACTAGTTTAGGAGTTTATATAGGACTCTATGCCGCCTTCTTCTTTTCTTTGGTGATTTCATACAACGGTGTATTAGCCCTTTTAGATTATTGATATTTATTCAAAAATGAATCTAAAAAAGAAAATTGCGTAACCAATATAAAACAGTCCATCACAGTGAAAATAAGTTTGATAGATGAAAATTCAAATCGAATCATGCAGAATGCTATCATCTGCCAAATTCGAGATTTGATTAATGCTAAAAAATTAGAGCGCGGAGACAAATTGCCTTCAGAGAGAATGATGTCTGAGAAATTTAATGTGAAAAGAAATCATATTAGAGAAGCTATTCGAAGGTTAGAATTTTATGGAGTGGTCAAATCAATGTCTCAAAGCGGTACTATTCTAGCTATTGGATTAGTTGGGTTTAACGGTATCGTTGAGGAAATAATCGCACTAGATGCTCCTTCTTTTAATGAACTGGTAGAAACTAGAATATCCTTAGAGCTAGAAACGGTTTGGTTAGCATCTCAAAGACGAACAGAGGCTGATTTAAAACGCATAGAAGACGCATTAAACGCTTTTAAAACTAAAATTATAGCTGGTGATGATTATTTAGAGGAAGATTTACTATTTCATTTAGCAATCGCAAAAGCCAGTAAAAACAGTACTATGGTTTCCTTAATGCTTTTATTAATACCACCAATTCTTAAAACCTATGAGCGAGATACGGTTTGTGAAGGCGACCAAGTAGATTCTGAAATTAAAAAACATGAAGCTATTTTTTTAGCGATAGAATCAAATGACCCCGAACTTGCAACAAAAATGATGAACGAACATTTTACAAAATTATCAAACCATATAAAAAACAGCCATTAAAATGAAAAGACCAACAAAAACTAGCAATCAAAAAATGATTACATCCGTATCCAAATTACTAATTTTAAGCACCTTGTTAATCCTAGGCAGCTGTAAAGACAAAAAAAATGAGACTGCAACTGATGCTACTGCTACAGAAGCTGAAAAAACAGTTCACCCTAGTGAAGTTATTCCCTTCTTCGATCATTGGAAATTGATTTTGGGTGATGGTACAAACGCAGGTATTGCCAATAATTTCACCAATAAAGATTACTTTTTTACCATAAATGAAAATGGAACCAATTGGGTTGTTTTCAAAACTCCAAATGCGGGTCAAACTCACGGAACCTCAAACAATACCAGAACCGAATTGGCCCAAATAAAAAAATGGTATCCCAAAACAGCCGATGATAAATTGACGGCTACCTTAAAAGTAATGAACGTTTCTTCTACGGGTGATGCTCGTGTAGCAGCTTCGCATGCGGTAGTTGTAGGTCAAATTCATAGTGCTGATGCCTTTGAAAACGAACCTCTAAAAATCTTCTACAAAAAATTTCCTGGTCATACAAAAGGTTCAGTGTTTTGGCATTATGAAATCAATACCGCTGGTGATGATAATGGGAAACGTTGGGATTTTTCTACAGCTGTTTGGGGAAATGACTTTTCGGTTGTTGGTCCTACAGCAAATAGCTATCCTGCAGAACCTAAAGATGGTATCGCATTAGGCGAAGAGTTTAGCTATAGTGTCGAGGTTAAAGATGGTATTATGAAATTGACTTTTACAAGTGAAGGACATGAAACCAAAACATTTACAAAAAACTTACTCGTGTCAGATTATGCCACGACAGATAAAATCCCTATGCAAATACAAAAAATGTATTTCCCACTTGGTCAAAACGGAGTGGAACGTAAAAATGCCTACACTGACGAAGGTCTTTTCTTTAAACTTGGGGCATACAATCAAACCAATGGAAAATCTCCTGAAATCAATAAAAACTGGTGTTCTGGTGCCGAAACTCATGGTGGAGATGTTCAAAAACAGTACAAAGATGGGAATTATGCTGAAGTTTGGTTTAAAACTGCCTCTATCTCGGTAAGTGATAAAGCGGTTTCAAATGAAGGCTATTTCAATAAAAATGATCATAAAAAATAATATACAAGAAAATGGAAAATAATAAATTAACAAATAAGAACGTCTTAATTACTGCTGGAGCTCAAGGAATTGGAGAATCAATCTCTAAGCACTTTATTGATAGTGGAGCGAATGTTGCTATTCACTATTTTTCAAGTGCTGATACTGCCAAAGAATTGGTAAAATACGCTAACAGCAAAGGACAAAAAGCAATGGCAATAAGTGGTGACCTAACTAATGAAGCTGATGTTACTGCAATGGTTGAGAAAACAGTTGCCGAACTTGGTAGTCTGGACATACTAATAAACAACGCTGGTTCTCTAGTGGCACGTAAAATGTTAAGCGAAATGGAAACAGAATTCTGGCATAAGGTTATGGACATCAACCTTACGTCTATGATGTTTGTGACTCGTGCTGCAGCTCCATATTTGGCAAAAAATGAGAACAGTAGTATTGTTAACTTAGCATCACTCGCTGGACGTAAAGGTGGTCATCCAGGGTCACTTGCTTATTCTACTAGCAAAGGGGCTATCTTAACTTTTACTAGAGCACTTTCGGCAGAATTAGGACCTCAAGGTACTCGAGTAAATGCTGTTGCTCCAGGACTTATTCTTGGTACTTCGTTTCACAATACGCATACAACAAAAGAATCTGCGGATGCAACAACAGCGAGCATTCCAATTCAAAGAGCAGGTAACGCAGCTGATGTAGCTCGTGCCGTTTTATATCTAGCGTCAGAATACGACGGTTTTATTACAGGTGCTACTCTCGACATTAATGGCGGAGTATACAATATGTAATTAATTAACTGGCGCTAGTCTTTTTTACACTATCTATTGTTTGGTTAAAGCGTGGATACCCAAAACAGAAGTGACTTTAAATAGTTGCTTCTGTTTTTTTTTATTATAGTTCCTTTTTGAAAAACTAATGATTCAAATGTAAATCAAAGCGAAATCCTATTATACTTTTCAAAAAGATAGTACCTTTGAGTTTTTGTAATTTAGAACCTCAAAAAATGACTTTTACTAAAACTACAGAGCAATCCTCAAAATACGAGCATTTAGAAAAAATGTCTGTCAGCGAACTTTTGACTAACATCAACCGAGAAGACCAAACCGTGCCTCTTGCTGTCGAAAAAGTACTTCCTGAAATTGAAGCTTTGGTCACACAAATTGTAGCCAAAATGAAAAAAGGCGGTCGTTTGTTTTATATTGGCGCTGGAACTTCGGGACGTTTAGGCGTTGTGGATGCTTCGGAATGTCCTCCTACTTTTGGAGTGCCTTTTGATATGGTGGTTGGAATTATAGCTGGCGGTGACACTGCCATTCGTAGAGCTGTAGAAAATGCCGAAGACGATGCTACTCAAGCTTGGATTGATTTGCAAGAATTCAATATCAATGCTGACGATGTCGTAATTGGAATTGCAGCTTCGGGAACAACACCTTATGTGATTGGTGGATTACAAATGTGTAATGACAGCGGTATTATCACGGGTAGTATTTGTTGTAATGCTGGAAGCCCTATTTCGAAAACAGCACAATATCCTATTGATGTGGTGGTAGGTCCTGAGTTTGTAACAGGAAGTTCTAGAATGAAAGCAGGAACAGCACAGAAGTTAGTTTTAAACATGATTTCGACCGCTACCATGATTCAGCTAGGAAAAGTAAAAGGAAACAAAATGGTCGATATGCAATTAAGCAATAGCAAATTAGTCGATCGCGGTGTCAAAATGATAATGGGAGAAATTCCTGTAAGCTATGACGAAGCATCCGAATTATTACGTAAATTTGGCAGCGTTCGTAAAGCCGTTGACAACTGGAAATAATACTGTAGTTTATCAAAATGAAAAATTTAATTACCCTACTATGCTTGTTACTATCGCTAGTAACATTTTCACAAAAAATAGAAAAAGAAAAAGGACGCTTTTTTATCGAAGGCAAACAAATTTCATCTAGAGAGGCACGTGAATTAATAGCATCAAATACCGAAGCTTTAGCGCTTTTTAATACCGCCAAAAACAAAGAAGCCTTGGGTGGTTTCTTTATGGGATTAGGAAGTGCCTTAGTTGTACTTGATGTTGTTATCGGAGCATTTTCGGATGTGCAATATCCTACGGCTGCCACATATGGTGGACTCGCTTGTTTGGCTGTCTCTATTCCTGTTATCGTTGGGAAAAGAAAAAAAATGAATCACGCCATTGAACTCTATAACGAAGGTTTGCAAAATTCAGGAATTAATCATTCGGAACTAGAACTTAATGTTGTTGGCAATCAACTGGGCTATGGCTTACAATTAAGATTTTAAATGGGGACAAACAAAGAGCTATTAGGCAAAGGAATCAAATATTTATCTGGGGCTTTACCCCTATTATTTATTGGCCCCTCTGTGATTTATAATGCATTTATGAATCAACAGAATATTTGGCACTATTTGGTTTTAGCTGTTGGTATCACTGCTTGTATTACCGCTGTCATCTTAATGTTTAAAGGGTTGCAATTCATCATGAAATCCTTATTTAACGACTAATGGAAGAATTACTTCATATCCAAAAAACCTTTGAAAAAGTCGCTTTTATCAACAAAAGTGTACACAATCGAGAATTTGAAGATTGCATTTTTAAAAACTGTGATTTTTCAAATAGTGATTTCTCTAACAATACTTTTATGGATTGCCAATTTATCGATTGCAATCTTTCGATGACCAAATTGATAAAAACGGGCTTGAAAACCGTTACGTTTACCAATTGCAAGCTAATGGGAATTGAATTTCATGCTTGTAATGATTTTTTGTTCCAAGTTAGTTTTCAGGATTCTGTTTTGGATTATGCTTCTTTTACCCATAAAAAGATGCCTAAAACTACGTTTTCTAACTGCTCTTTAAAAGAAGTAGCTTTTATGAATACTGATTTATCTCTTTCAGTTTTTGATAATTGCAATTTGGCCGGAGCTATTTTCAATAATACACAATTGAAAGAAGTGAATTTCACTACCGCTTACAATTACAACATCGACCCCGAATTTAACCCCATGAAAAAGGCTCGATTCGCTTCGGATGGAATTCTGGGTTTGTTACGAAAGTACGATATTAAAATTGTGTGATTTTGTTTGGAACACAGATCTAAGAAATTTGAATAATTTAGAGGAATCTTTTTGAAGTTTTAAAGGGAATTTCAGTTCGTCTAATTGTAAAGAGTTTCGTAAATTAGACTGTTTAAAAAATGACACTATGGAAACGAATACAATATACCTGGAAAGTGTAAAAAAACAGTTTTTGTACTATAAAACCATAGGCGAAAAAGCTATGGAACAACTAGAACCGCAACAATTGTTATTTCAAACGAACGAAGATACCAATAGCATTGCTACTATTGTCAAACATATCTCAGGAAATATGCTTTCGCGTTGGACTGATTTCATGACAACCGATGGAGAAAAGGAATGGCGTAATCGCGATGGAGAATTTGAAAATGATTTGGATTCCAAAGCAGCTGTTTTAGAAGCTTGGAATAAGGGTTGGGATTGCTTGTTCGGTACTTTAAACAGTTTGCAACCCGAGGATTTAACAAAAATCATCTACATCCGAAATGAGGGACACACGGTAATAGAAGCCATCAACAGACAACTGGCGCATTATCCGTATCATGTGGGACAAATTATTTTTTATGCCAAAGAATTGAAAAAAACGCCTTGGGACAGCTTATCAATTGCTCGAAATAAATCTGAAAATTATAACGCAGATAAATTTGCCAAAGCCAAAGAAATTAAGAACTTTACCGATGACGAATTAAAGCGATTAAATAACAAATAACGTCTTTTGCCCCAGTTGGAAATGGAAAGCCCGGACGGAATAAAACTATTTTTTCTTGGTAGAAAAGAGCGACCAGAGGAAGCTCCTTTTATACCATTAGAAAAAAAGGTTTATGAAGGAGGACTTGTAATGGACAGCTGGATAAGGCCCAAATAATAATGAAAAAATTACTCCTATTAGTTTCTGTGTTTAGCCTTTTGGTTTCTTGTATGCAGGCAGAACGCAATTGTACCGACTTTAAAACTGGAAAATTCAAGTTTGAACACGAGGTCGATGGTGTTATCAAAACAACCTTTTTTGAACGCAATGACAGCATTGAAATTGAAACTTACGAAGGAAAGACCGATACGGCTTCCATACGCTGGGTGAACGATTGTGAATACGTGCTGACAAAGTTAAATCCTAAATCGATGGCCGAAGAAAAAGCAGTGAACATCAAAATTTTATCTACTAAAGACAATAGCTACTTATTTGAATTTGGAATTGTTGGTATGGCTCAAAAACAACGTGGAACAGCGACAAAACTTAACTAAATACTGATTACCAACTGATTAAAAACAAAAAACTTAATTAAATTAAAATGGAAGTATTCTTGAATCCAGATGCTTGGATTGCCTTATTAACCCTGACTTTTCTAGAAATTGTACTAGGGATTGACAACATTATTTTTATCTCAATTGCCACAGGAAAACTACCTGAAGAAAATCGTAAAAAAGCGACCAAAATAGGGATGTTTCTAGCGATGTTTATGCGAATTGTGCTTTTGTTTGGTATCAACTTATTAATACAAATGAAAGAACCTTGGTTTACGATTGATTTGAGTTGGTTCTCAGCAGGAATAACAGGTCAAAGTTTGATTTTACTCGCTGGTGGATTGTTTTTGATTTACAAAAGCACCAATGAAATTAGAGAAAAAGTAGACCATAAAGGTGAGGAAGAACACAAGATTGAAAATGCTGCAAAAAAATCATTTCAATCTGTGATTATCCAAATTATTATGATTGATTTAGTATTCTCATTTGATAGTATTTTGACCGCTGTAGGAATGACAAATGGTGTTGAAGGGGCGCTTTATATCATGGTTACAGCAGTGATTATTTCTGTATTAATAATGATGCAGTTTGCTGTTCCTGTGGGGACTTTTGTCAACAAAAACCCTTCGATACAGATATTAGGTTTGGCCTTTTTAATTTTGATTGGAATGATGTTATTGACTGAAAGTGCGCACTTATCCAATGCCTTAATCTTGGGAAGTCACGTTACTCCAATCCCTAAAGGATATTTGTATTTTGCCATTTCATTCTCTTTATTTGTTGAAATGTTGAATATGAAAAGCAGCCGAAAAGCAAAAGACCTAAAACAATAAATATATCTATTCAAGTTCTTACTTGACATTACAAAAAAAATGGCTGTCGTATTTGACAGCCATTTTTTATACTCACTAGTTCTAAACTTAGTTTTTATACCCTTTTAAACTTGATTGCCATCCTCCATTGAAGGTAACCATCAACTGTTTAACCAACTTTGGATTTTGTTTCGCAATATTTACACTTTCTTGCGGGTCTTTTTCATGATCAAACAATTCTACAAACAGTGGTTCATTTTTAGGAAAACGTCTGTCTTTCCATACGACTAATCTATAACGATTGGTACGCATTGCATATCCCATTACAAAATCTTCAAAAACTTGACGATCCCATTTGTCTCCCATTTGGGTTTCGATTTTAGTCTCAATTTTTTTGATTAGCGGACCAAAGAATGAATTACGAAATGGCGGCGTAAAAGGCCTCGCTGCCCACTCACGCATTGCTGGATTTGGAAACAAACTAAAAGCAGCCTCTTGCCATTTTATCGCTGGATTTTTCAATACCGGAACAATACTATGTCCTTCTAAATGCTCTGGACGTTTTAAGCCTGCTAAGTCTGAAAGAGTTGGAAAAATATCTACCATTTCTACCAAAGCATCAGATTTTTGCCCTTTAACTTTATCTGTAACTCCAGGAGCGACAACGATAAAAGGGACACGAGTTGCTAGTTCATAATTGGTTGCTTTACCCCAATAACCCATTTCACCTAAATTGAAACCATGATCTGACCACAATACAATAATGGTATTATCATATTCCCCTGACTCCTTTAAGGCAGTAATCATTTTTCCTAACTGTGCATCGATATAACTAATACAAGCATAATACCCATGGCGCAATTTACGCTGTAATTCTGGTGAAAAAGGTTCCGTTTTAGGCATATCAGCACCTACGCGCACCTCTAAAGACTCGGACAATCCCATGGCCGCACCGTCTTTAGGTGGATTCACCTGAGTGGCGATTGGAATAGTCGCTTCATCGTATAAATCCCAATATTTTTTTGGAGCAATCCAATCTAAATGTGGCTTATGAAAACCTAAAGCCAGAAACCAAGGTTTACTATCATTTTTAACCAAGTCCTTCAAAGTAGCAATAGCCGAATTGGTATTTTGACCGTCCTCATAAGTATCATCAGGCACATCGGCACATTCAGTATCTGGACCTTTGGCGAGCCAGTTTTCACGAATCATTTTTTCACCATACTTTTCCTCTAGTTCAATTTTATTTTTAAGATACATCAACTGATTTTCAGGCAAGGCATAGCCCCCAGTTTTTTCAACGGATTCTCCTTTGGTTTTTACTCGAATAGGTTTACGACTCCATGAAAGGGCATCATCAGTATATTTCCCGTGAAAAACTTTTCCTGTATAAACCGTTTCATAGCCATTTTCACGAAAGTGTTGCGGAATCGTTTTTATACTTGGACAATTCAATCTAAAATCTTGAAACAAATCAATTACATTAATTGTCTCAGGTCGCGCTCCCGTCATCAAACTAGCACGCGATGGACCACAAATAGCCTCTTGACAATAAGCACGATTAAATTGCACTCCAGATTGTGCCAAGGCATCAATATTAGGAGATTTTACCACATCCGAACCATAACAACCTAAATCCGCACGAAGATCATCCACTGCTATAAAAAGTACATTGGGTTGTTTCTTTTTTTGGGCGCAAATACTAACAGTTGTGAAGATTAACCCTGCTAGAAGCAAACTAAAAAAACTTTTATTTTTCATTAATTAAAATTTTAAAACACCTTCAAATTCACGAAAAGTAAGCCTATTTTTGAATTTAAGAATGTAAATCATTATTGGACTTACAAATTAGTAAAAAATAAACTGAACTTGCTTCGTAGAATTTACCTATAAATACATCTAATTTACCCCAACTCAGAATAGAGATAAAAAAATTGTAGTTAGTAAACAATCTTGAATCTATTTAAAACAGAAATTATTCTTATTGAGCTAGGTTTCCTTACTAATTTCTTACATGCACTTAAATTACCCTCTAGTCATTAAAAGTTTGTTTAATAAGTGCTATATTCTACTCATAAATATTAATTATTAATTATTTTAGCAGTAACTAAACCTACTAAAACTAAACCCTACTAAAATGCATAAATTTCAAATTACTGTTATTGCTGTACTTTTACCTCTACTCCTATTTTCACAAACAGAAATTAAATCGCTACTAAAAGAATTAGATGCTACTATTGATAACAGCCAACAATACCAAAATGAGAAAGAATCTGAAATAAAAAAGCTAATTGAACTCAAAAAAATAACTACAACTGAGGTTTTAAAATATGAGGTTTACGAGAAGTTATTTAAGGAATATCGGTTTTACCAATCGGATTCTGCGATAAGTTATGCTCGAAAAAGCATGCAGATTGCCAATAATTTAAACGATTTAACAAAAATCAATACCACCAAGTTAAACCTTGCTTCGATTATGGGTACATTAGGAATGTACAAAGAAGCTACTGATATATTGAATAAAATTAATATCAAAGCTACTCCAGACCTTAGAGGTGATTATTATGGTGTCTGTAGTACCTTATATCTTTCAATGTCGGATTTTGCGGCTACTTCGCAAGAAAAAAACAACTACATTGAACTAACCAAAAAATATAGAGATTCCAGTTACAACTTTTACCCTAAAACATCAGAATCATCAATTATTCACCAAGCTAACAAATATTTTGAGGAAAAGAAATATGGTGATGCGCTTCCATTATTAACAAATTATTTTTCAAAAATAAAAGATAATAATACCGATAAAGCGATAGTAGCCTACCTAATTTCGCAAGCTTATCAAAAACAAAAAGATTTTGGCAATGAAAAAAAATGGCTCATCATTTCGGCAATCTCCGATTTGAAATTAGAAAAAAAAGAATACATCTCTCTTCGTTCTTTGGCCTATATGCTTTATGAAGAAGGAGATATCGACCGTGCGTACAAATACACTAAACGAACGCTGGAAGATGCCTTATTTTGCAATGCCCGCTTAAGAACTTTCGAAATTTCGAAGATGATGCCCATCATCAATGAAGCCTATCAAAAACAAAATGAGACCAATCGCAAACAGCTGATTCTGTTTCTTGTAAGTGCTAGTATTTTATCCTTATTCCTTTTAACAGCTTTGGTTTTATTATTCAAACAAATCAAAAAATTATCCAAAGCTAAATATGAAATAAGTTTAGCCAATAAACAATTCAAAGTTCTAAATGAAGAATTGAAAATAGCCAATGAAAAACTGAATGAAACAAACCATACTTTAAAAGAAGCCAGTCTAGTTAAAGAAATATACATTGGTCGTTATATGGATCAATGTTCTGTTTACATTAGCAAATTAGACCAATACAGACGACAATTGAATATCATGGCGGCTAGCGGAAAAATGACCGAATTAGTCCGTGCCATTAAATCGGATGAGTTTATTGAGAAAGAACTTAAAGAATTCTACAATAATTTTGACAAGACCTTCTTATTGCTTTTTCCAAATTTCATTGGCGACTTTAGTAATTTGCTTACTGATACTGATGACATCAAATTAAAACAAGGAGAACTTATGAATACTGAATTGCGAATCTTTGCCTTGATTCGTTTAGGAATATCTGATAGCGCTAAAATATCCGAATTTTTACGCTATTCATTATCTACTATTTACAATTACAGAACCAAATTAAGAAATAAGTCCTTAGGTCCTCGTGATGAATTTGAAGCGAATGTAATGCGAATTGGAACCAACAAATAGCAAAATGTTTATCATCCAAAAAAGGTCTTTACGCTTAAAATAAGCATAAAGACCTTTTTTAGCACTACCTCTCTACTACTTTTTTAAACAACCTTAAAAATCATAAACCCTTAAAAAACAATACTTTACATATCTAAACAAGCTTCAAATCACTACCATTTTCATTTAAAAAAAATAAACGCTTAAGAAGCGCTGTAAATTTGGGTTATCAATATTTCTTTAGCTAACCATAATTTTTATTTAATTAAAAAAATGAAACAACTACTCCTATCAACCCTCGTCTGCATGGCTTTATTCAATACTGCTTTTGCACAACAATTAAAATCCCCCAATCAAAAATTGCAAATGGAATTTTCATTGCAAAAAGATGGAACGCCTATTTATAATTTAAACTACAAAGACCAAGCTGTTATTAAAACAAGTAAGCTAGGTTTAGAACTAAAAAACGATACTAAATCACTATTAAATGATTTTACCATTATCGATTCTAAAACGAGTACTTTCGACGAAAGTTGGAATCCAGTTTGGGGAGAATGGTCATCAATTCGCAACCATTATAACGAACTAGCGGTCACTCTAAATCAAAAAGGAACCGACCGAAAATTGGTTATACGTTTTCGATTGTTTGATGATGGACTCGGTTTTCGTTATGAATTCCCTTCGCAAAAAAACTTGACTTATTTTGTAATCAAAGAAGAACGTACTCAGTTTGCTATGACTGGGGATCATACCGCTTTCTGGATTCCAGGAGACTATGACACTCAAGAATACGACTACACTACTTCTAAATTATCCGAAATTAGAAGTTTAATCAAAAAAGCGACTACTGAAAATGTATCTCAAAAAACGTTTTCACCTACAGGAGTACAAACTTCATTGATGATGAAATCAAAAGAAGGTTTGTATATCAATTTACATGAGGCTGCTTTGATTAACTATTCTTGTATGCATTTGAACTTGGATGACAAAAGCATGATTTTTGAATCTTGGTTAACACCTGATGCAACGGGAGATAAAGGATATTTACAAGCACCAAGTAAATCCCCTTGGCGAACAATTATTGTTAGTGATGATGCTAGAGATATTTTGGCTTCAAAAATAACTTTAAACTTAAACGACCCTTGCAAAATAGAAGATACTTCTTGGATTAAACCTGTTAAATACATTGGTGTTTGGTGGGAAATGATTACTGGAAAAAGTTCTTGGGCGTATACCGATGAATTCCCTTCCGTTGTCCTTGGCGAAACTGATTTTGCGAAAGCGAAACCAAATGGCAAACACGGAGCCAATAACGCTAATGTGAAAAAACACATTGATTTTGCGGCAAAACACGGTTTTGATGCGGTACTCGTTGAAGGTTGGAACGAAGGTTGGGAAGACTGGTTTGGTCATTCTAAAGATTATGTTTTTGACTTTTTAACCCCTTACCCAGATTTTGATGTAGCAGGAATTCATGCTTACGCAAAAGCCAAAGGAGTTAAAATGATCATGCATCATGAAACTTCAGGTTCTGTTCGTAATTACGAGCGCCATATGGACAAAGCCTACCAATTTATGAAAGACAACGGTTATGATGCTGTAAAAAGTGGGTATGTTGGAAATATTCTTCCTCGTGGTGAAAACCATTACAGCCAATGGATTGTAAACCATTATCAATATGCAGTTGAAAAAGCAGCCGATTATAAAGTTATGGTCAATGCACACGAAGCAATTCGTCCAACAGGAATTTGTAGAACCTATCCTAATTTAATTGGAAATGAAGCGGCTAGAGGAACAGAATACCAAGCTTTTGGAGGAAACAAACCTAATCATGTTACGGTTTTACCTTTTACGCGATTGATTGGAGGCCCAATGGATTATACGCCAGGGATATTCGAAATGGATATTAGTAAATTGAATCCTGAGAACACTTCACATTTAAACAGCACTCTTGCAAATCAATTGGCATTATATGTGACGATGTACAGCCCATTACAAATGGCTGCCGACCTACCTGAAAACTACAACCGTTTTCTAGATGCGTTCCAATTCATTAAAGATGTGGCTATTGATTGGGACGACAGTAAATACCTAGAAGCTGAACCAGGTGAATATGTTACCGTAGCTCGAAAAGCAAAGGGAAAGAATAATTGGTTCATTGGAAATGCAAATGGTGAAACAGCTCGTGTGTCGACAATTAAATTTGACTTTTTGGAAAAAGGAAAGAAATACGAAGCTACTATTTATGCAGATGCCAAGGATGCGCATTACAAAACAAATCCGCAAGCCTACACCATTCGTAAAATGAAACTAACGAGTAAATCAAAACTTTCTCAGTTATCTGCTCCAGGTGGAGGATTCGCAATTAGTGTGATTGAAATCAAATAATGTTGAAAATAAGTAGTAATTTTTAGAAACGTATTTTAATGCTTAGACTGATTAAAAAGTATTTCAGTAATTAAGGAAGCAAAGCACCACTTTATTAAGTCAAAAGCACTATTTACCACTACAAAAGCACTACTTTTTTCAAAGAAACAAAAAACAACAAACCTTTTAATAACAAGGGTTTACAACAGAAAAACATCTTTAAATCACTACATTTTTAAACTTATAAAAATGGGACTCTTTTAAAGGCTATAAATTTACATTAATCAAAATGTATCAACGATTTCGACAACAGATTTCATTAAAATACATTTTGTAAAACCAATTTAACTAACAACCAAAAACCAAAATTATGGTACAAATGAAAAAAAGTATGTTTAGCATTTTAATACTATGCAGCATCCTATTTATTATGCCAACTGTAGTAGCCCAAACTACAGTTAAAGTGGCTTCGGGCGTTGTCCAGGACGAAAAGGGTGAACCCCTGATAGGCGCTAGTATTGCGCTTAAGGGAACCAACATAGGAACTATTGCAGATGTTAACGGAGCATTTTCGTTACCGGTTTCCTCTGTAAAAGCCCCAGTATTAAGCATCTCTTTTATTGGTTATGGAACCAAAGAGATTAAAGCAGGACAAAATCTTAAAGTAATCCTTATTGAAGATTCTAATCAACTGAAAGAAGTTATTGTTCAAGTTGGTTATGGTACGGTAAAAAAGAAAGATGCAACAGGTTCTGTTTCTTCTATCTCTGCCAAAGACTTCAACAAAGGACAAAATGTAACTGCCGAAAGTTTAATCAATGGTCGTATCTCTGGAGTTAATGTAACAGGAGGAGGAGCACCAGGAGCCAAAGCGGATATCCGTATTCGTGGAGGATCTTCTTTAAATGCATCTAATGACCCTCTTATTATTTTAGATGGCTTGCCTTTGAGTAATGCTACACCAAGCGGTGCTACCAGTATCCTTTCGACTATTGACCCAAATGATATTGAATCATTTACGGTTTTAAAAGATGCTTCGGCAGCAGCTATTTACGGTTCTAGAGCAGCCAATGGTGTGATTGTAATTACTACAAAAAAAGGTTCAAAAGGAGCAATCAAAGTTTCTTTTAGCTCTCAAACTGGAATCAATACAGTAGCAAACACTGTAGATGTTTTAGGAGCCGATGAATTTCGTGCTTTGGTAAACGAAAAAGGAACTGCTGCAAAAATAGCAAAATTAGGAACTGCTAACACAAATTGGCAAGATGAAATCTTTCAAACAGTTATCACGACTAATAATAATATCTCAGCAAGTGGTGCTTTATTTAATAAAGTTCCGGCTAGAATATCTGTAGGGAATACAACCAATCCTGGGATTTTGAAAAATACTAGTTTTGAAAGAACAACAACCTCACTTTCTTTGAATCCTGTATTGTTTGACAATCACTTACGAATTGACATTAGTGGAAACCTATCTTTCAGTAAAAACAGATTTCAAGATGAAGGAAGAGTTATTGGTAGTGCTATCGGATTTGATCCAACACAACCAGTATCTGTTGCAGGTTCTCGTTATGGAGGTTATTTTGAATGGTTAGAGTCAAACGGAAACGTAAACTTACTAGCCGCTAAAAATCCAGTTGCCCTTTTAAATCAAACAGACAACAGAGCGACCTCAACCAGAAAATGGGGAAATGTACGTTTGGATTATAAATTTCACTTCTTGGAAGACTTGCGTATCATTACAGAACTTGGAATTGATAGATACGACGGAAGTGGTTATACAAACGTAAGTACTGAAAGTATCACAGGTTTTCAACCAAGAAACTTTAGTGAACCAAACTGGGTGAATCTTGGTGGTCATACTAACTTTACAGATGCTAGACAAAATAAAAACTTAAATACTTATTTTAATTACACTAAAAATTTAACCTCAAAATTAAAATTAGACGCTACCGCTGGTTATAACTACCAATTATTTCAAAGAGTAGGTTACAAATCAGGACAAACAGTAGAGCCAAATCCGCTTGAAGATGTAGAAACAGATGCTGACATCAATTTACAGTCTTATTTTGGTCGTTTGATTATGAATTTTGATAGTAAATATTTATTGACTGTTAACTACAGAAGAGATGGTTCTTCACGTTTCTCAAAAGAAAATAGATGGGCAAACTTTGCTGGAGCTGCTTTTGCTTGGAATCTTTCAGAGGAAAATTTCTTAAAAGACAACCGTACGATATCAAATCTTAAACTTCGTGTAGGTTATGGAGAAACAGGTCAACAAGACATCTCAGCTTCTTATGATTACCTAAGAAGAGTAACTTTGGGAACCATTAACTCACAATACATCTTTGGAAATACTGTTTATCCAGTTGCTCGTATTGAAGGTTATAATGAAAACATCAAATGGGAAGAAATCACCGAAACTAACATTGGTTTAGACTACGGTTTATTTGATAATAAAATCAGCGGTTCGTTAAACTACTTTAATAAAAAATCAAACGATCTTTTGGCTTTTATCGCTTATCCTGATGGAGCCAACTTAAGAAACTCAGGTTTTGCTAATATTGGAAGTGTTAATACCAATGGTGTTGAATTTAGTATCGAATCTGATGTAATCAAAAATGATAACTTAAAATGGAACCTTGCCTTTAATGCAACTTACATCAAACAAGAGGTTTCTGATTTAGGAATTACTGTTCCTGGCTTCCAAGGATATACTACGGGAGACATTCAAGGAGGTAGTAATAACAAAATCCAGATTAACTCTGTAGGTTATGCTCCTAATTCGTTTTTTGTATACGAACAATTATATGATTCGAATAAAAAACCTATCCAAGGTGCTTATGTAGACAGAAACAATGACGGTTCTATAGACAACTTAGATCGTTATAGATTCAAGAAACCTGCTGCTGATTACAGTTTTGGATTGTTTAGTACAACTAACTACAAAAACTTTGACTTCACAATGAGCTGGAGAGCAAGTTTAGGAAACTATATTTATGACAATGTGAGCTCAGATAAAGGCTATTTAGATGCTGCTTTAAGAAGAGATACCGATTTGTCAAATATTTCAACTGATTATTACAATACGGGATTCACATTTGAAGACAACGGAACTCAAAGAGCGTTCTCTGATTATTTTGTAAAAGACGCTTCTTTTATTAAACTAGACAATATCAATTTAGGATATACGCTTGACAAATCAGTGACTAAATCGTTTACACTTCGATTTTCAGCAGGGGTTCAAAATGTATTGACAATCACGAAATACGACGGATTAGATCCTGAAAAATTCAACGGTATTGATGGTAATATCTATCCTAGAGCAAGAACGTATTTGTTTGGAGTAAATGCCAATTTCTAAAAATAAATACATCTATTTTCTAACTAAAAAAAACAAATAAAATGAAAAATTCATTTAAATATATATCCTATTTACTCCTATTAATTTTAGGTTTGAATATGACCCTTACTTCATGTACCAATGACTTGGAAGTAATCCCAACAGATGATGATGAATTCCTATCTGAAACCTTCTTTGAAAATCCTAATTCCTACATGCAAGTATTGTCAAAAATGTATTCTGGACTTTATGTAGGAGGTAATGATGGTGACGGAAGTGCTGATATTACTGGTATTGGTGGTGACTTTAGTAGTTATTTGCGTTTGCTTTTTGTAATGCAAGAATTCACTACAGACGAAGCTATTATTGCTTGGGCTGATGGAACCTTACCTACATTAAACACTCAAAAATGGTCTCCTAATAATGAGTTTTTATACGGTGTTTACTCTAGAGCTTTTTACCAAATTAGTCTTTCGAATGAGTTTTTAAGACAAACTACTGACGAAAAACTAACGGCTAGAGGTGTTGACGCTGCCTTAAAAACACAAATTGCCACTTTTAGAGCAGAGGCTCGCTTTTTAAGAGCCTTCTCTTATACGCAATTGATGGATTTATTTGGAAATGTGCCAATCACTACTGAAAATGATGCAGTAGGTTTTTATTACCCAGTACAAAAATCAAGAGCAGAAGTTTTTGCTTATGTAGAATCAGAATTAAAAGATTTAGACAACAGTCTGGCTCCTTCAAGAACAAATGAGTACGGACGTGTGGATAAAGCTGCTGCTAAATTCTTATTGGCACAAATTTATTTGAATGCCAAAGTATACACTGGAACGGAAAGAAATAACGATGCCGTTAAAGTATGTGCCGATGTTATCAACAATTCAGGATACACTTTTGCAAATGTTCCGTACCGTTACCTATTCTCAGCGGATAACGACCGTAATGGTGCACAAGTAGAAACTATTTTCCCAATCGTCAGTGATGGTAATGCAATTAGAGCGACTGGTGGTGGAATGAGTTTTATTCTTCACGCTTCCATTGGAGGTAGCATGGATGCTGCGGCTCAAGGAATGAATGGTGGATGGCAAGGTATCCGTACCCGTAAAGAATTTGTTCAATTATTCCCAGACGCTACAGCTACTGGAGATAAAAGAGGAACTTTTCATACGGATGGACAAACACTTGATATTGCTAACGTAGGTACTTTTACTAATGGTTATGCTGTTAAAAAGTATACCAATGTAAATGCTGACGGAAGCGCAGCACAACGTAATGATATTCCTGATACAGATTTCCCTGTATTTAGAATTGCTGATGCGTATTTAATGTATGCCGAAGCCACTCTTAGAGGTGCTGCTGATGGTAATCTTACTACTGCTTTAGGTTATGTGAACAAAATCAGAGCAAGAGCAAACGCTTCGACTATTTTGGCAACCGACTTAACTCTTGATTTTATTTTGGCCGAAAGAGGACGTGAATTGTTTTGGGAATGTCACAGAAGAACTGATTTAATTCGTTTTGGAAAATTCTCAGGAGGAAGTAAAATTTGGCAATGGAAAGGTGGTACTAAAGATGGTGCCTCAACAGAATCTTTCAGAGATTTAATGCCAATTCCATCAACTGCTATTCAAGCAAACCCAACCTTGAAACAAAATACAGGTTACTAAACTGACTTTTAATTTATAAAAACTATACAATTGAAAAAGATATCAAAAATTTTAATAGCTTTTATCAGCGCATTCGCCGTATCCTGTACTGCCGATGCTGTAGATACTAGAACCGTAGTCGAAGGCCTAACTATCCCAGAAATATCCACACCTGTGAGTGGGAAAGTTTTTGTCCTTAAAGAAGAGAACAGCGCAACTGTAGCTGACAAATTTGTATGGACTCCTGCCCAATTTTCAAAAGATGTGGTAGTAACATACACCTTAATGATGGATGTTAAAGGAGGAAATTTTACCAAACCTCAAATCTTAGCCACAACTAGTGATATCACTGAAGCTTCAGTAACAGTGAAAACTTTGAACCAAGCGGCGATTGAATTAGGCGCGGTAACAGGTACTCCTACTCTATTCGATGTTAAAGTCAAATCTAGTCTTTCAGGAGCCTTAGTAAAAACATCTCAAAATAGCTATACCATTAGTGTTAACGCTTATACTGGATTAGTTAACTATCCTTATACTGATTGGTATTTTGTAGGAGATGCAACAGTTGCTGGTTGGGATAATAACAAAGACAACCAACCTTTATTTAGAGGTGGTACGAACACTAAAGAATACAAATTTACTGGTTATTTCAAAGCGGGTTATTTCAAACTGATTTCAACGCTAGGAAAATGGGCACCAATGTACGGTAAAGGAGCAGGAGGAAAACTTGTTGCTAGAAATACAGAAGCAGATGCTGACCCTGATAGTTTCCAAATCACAACTGCTGGTTATTATACCTTCACTATGAATGTTGAAACATTGACTTATACTTTAGTAGCTTATGATGCTAGTGCCGCAACAACATACACAAGAGCAGGTTATATCGGTTCGTCAAGAACTGGAACTGATGCTGGTTGGGCTGGTGATGATACCGCTATGACCAAGTCCACTTTTGACCCTCATATCTGGACATTAAAAACGGCATTATTTGATGGAAAAGGAAAATTCAGAGCTAATAATTCTTGGGATAAAAACTGGGGAGGTGATACAGCTTTCTCTGGATTCCCTACCAACGGTGCTAGTGGAGGTGATATTCCCGTTGCTAAATCTAAATATAAAATTTACTTTAATGATTTAGATGGCAGTTACCTAATGCTACCAAACCAAGAATAAAACAGAAACTAAAAACTAAAAACCAAAAGGGTTATCCATTACGATAGCCCTTTTTTTACCCCTATAAATAATGAAAAACACTTTACTATACTTGTTTTTACTGCTTTCAATGGGAATATTTGCCCAACAACAAACAGTAACCTATTCTATAAGTCCACCAACATTTGAAGAAACGACTGAAATAACAA
Organism: Flavobacterium sp. NG2; assembly: GCF_034119845.1. NCBI lineage: Bacteria > Pseudomonadati > Bacteroidota > Flavobacteriia > Flavobacteriales > Flavobacteriaceae > Flavobacterium > Flavobacterium sp. NG2. Next base: position 3,355,579 of record NZ_CP139420.1, read on the forward strand.
TTACCATCAACGGAAACAGTATAAACGAAACTCTGTGGGGTATTTCCAATAATGAATTGTATATGTGGGCATGGGCTTTTGACACAAACGATACCACGCAAAAAGGAACTCCTAACAACGGATCATGGGATGCTTCTTCCACTGCGAGCAAATTTACCTATAATGCACTATCAGACACCTATACCAAAATCATCACTCCTACCACTTATTTCAATACTACAAGCATCGGTAAAATAGGATTTCTTATTAAAGCTAAAAATGGTAATGGCGACAAAAAATCACAGGACATTACAGTTGAAGTAGGTATTTTTCAAGTTACAATGACTACTCCTAATGAAAACAGTACTACTATTATCAATTCAGGTGCTAGCTATACTATTACAGCTAATAACTCTGGTGGAAACGCTAATTACAACTTAAAGTCTAATGGTAATTCGATACACACTTCTGTAAATTCATCCACTTATAATCATACTATTTCAAATGTGACCACCAATCAAAACTTTAGTTTAGAGGTTACCCAAGGAACTACAACAATAATCAAAAAGTTTACGGTTATTGTAAATCCAAATACGGTTTCTCAAGCTATGCCTAGTGGATTGGTTGATGGTATTAATTACGATGCTTCGAATACCACTCATGCAACTTTAGTTTTGGATGCACCACTAAAAGATTTTGTATATGTAGCGGGTAGTTTCAATAATTGGGAACCTACTGCAGCTTATGCTATGAAAAAAGATCCAACAACAGGTAAATTCTGGTTGGAATTGACCAATTTGACTTCTGGAGTTAATTATACCTATCAATACTGGGTGGGCGAAACAACGCCTATTGCTAATTCTCCTGCCTTAGTAAAAACCGCCGACCCCTACTCTACTTTAGTGTTATCTCCTTTCGATGATGCTTATATTCCTTCTGCTTCCTATCCTAATTTACCTGCTTATCCTGTAGGTCAAGAACGTGAAGTAACGGTTTTACAAACGGGACAAACAGCCTACGCTTGGAGTACAGCAACGACAAATTTTGTTAAACCAGCCAAAGAAAACCTAATCGTCTATGAAGTTTTAGTTCGTGATTTTGATGCCAATAAAAACTACCAAGACCTGATTAACCGAATTGCATATTTCAAAAAATTAAATATCAATGCTATCGAATTATTGCCCGTTATGGAATTTGAGGGGAATGAAAGCTGGGGATACAACACTTCTTTCCACATGGCATTAGACAAATTTTATGGAACATCAACCAAATTCAAAGAATTAGTAGATGTGTGTCACCAAAACGGAATTGCAGTAATTCTTGATGTTGCTTTGAATCATGCCTTTGGTAGAAACCCAATGGTGCGCATGTGGATGAATGATGCCGATGGAGATGGCTGGGGAAGCCCTTCGGTTGAAAATCCATATTTCAATACCGTTGCCAAACATACTTACTCTGTTGGAGAAGATTTCAACCACCAACAGCCTTTGACTCAAAACTATGTCAAAAGAGTTATTAAACATTGGATTGAAGAATATAAAATTGATGGTTTCCGTTGGGATTTGACCAAAGGTTTTACACAAAACTGTACTGCTAGTGATGAATCCTGTACCAATGCATACCAACAAGACAGAGTAGATATTTTAAAATCGTATGCTGATTACTCTTGGAATTTAGACCCTACACATTACACTATTTTTGAACATTTAGGAACTGATGGCGAAGAACAACAATGGGCAAACTACCGTATTAATGAATTACCTAGCAAGGGAATTATGATTTGGGGAAAAATGACCAATGAGTACAACCAATTGACAATGGGTTATAATTCTGATAATAATTTTAATAGAATGAATAGCTCATCAAGAGGTTTTACTGCCAATAGGCTGATGGGATACGCTGAGAGTCATGATGAAGAACGATTGATGTATAAAAACATCCAATACGGAAATAGTTCCAATAGTGCTCACAATGTAAAAGAAACTAATATCGCTTTGTCAAGAATGTCGGCTTTAGGTGCAGTAAGCTTGCTTGTTCCTGGTCCCAAAATGATTTGGCATTTTGGAGAACTTGGAATGGAAAATTCTATTTTCAGTTGTAACAATGGTACTGTAAATACAGATTTTGACGTCACTTCAGGCGATTGTAAATTGGACACCAAACCTCAACCACAATGGGTAAACGATTGGTTAAATGAAATCAATAGAAAGAAAATCTATAACGATTGGTCCAAAATGATTGCTTTAAAAACTACGGAACCCGTTTTCCTTGGTACAGCTGTAATCAACAGTGGCAACACTTTACAGCCTAATATTAAAATTAGCAATAGTACTTTATCTAGTAACGTATTGAAAGATGTTTTGATATTGACCAACTTTGACGTCGTTGCTCAAAATGTGGCTACGGAGTTTCCTTATGCAGGAACTTGGTACGACCTAATGGACAATACAGCAATTACGATTACAGATGTCAATGTAACAATCAACATTGCCGCAGGACAATTTAAAATTTACGGTAATAAACAAGCTGTACTTGACATCGAAAATTATGAAAAACAGTCTTCGTTAATTGCCTATCCAAATCCTACAAAAGATTTTTTTAGTCTAAACACTGCGGTAACTAAGATAGAGATCTATTCGCTCACTGGAAAACGCATCAAGAGCTTTTCTTCAGCACAACCGAAAGGGCATTTGTTTGCTATTCAAGAATTGAACAAAGGAATCTATTTGGTTAAAATAGAAACCGATACTCATTCGATACAAATCATCAAACTAATTAAAGAATAATTTTTTTTAAACACATAAGTGCGTCCTTAGAAAATTAGTTGTTACACTTTTTAGTAAATCAAAACTATCTGTACGATTGATATACTATAACTTTCTATTCAACCTAGCTTATGTGTTTTTTTTTACTAACTCTTAGTTTATAATAATCATGCATTGGATTACAAATCATATAAAAATTAAAAAAGGATTAGTACTCATACTGGTACTTTTTTCGCTAAACACTTACGCCCAAATTCAAAAAGTCGAACCTCCTTTTTGGTACGCTGGCATGCACAATCCCGAATTACAAATTGTTTTTTATGGTAAAAACATTGCGGTAAATGAAGTTTCAGTTTCACATAAAGTAGTCATTAAAGAAGTTCTTAAAACCGAAAATCCAAATTATCTATTTGTTACTATCGATACTAAAAACGTTCCTGCGCAAGAACTTGTTTTTTCATTTTTGAAAAACAAAAAAATACAGTTTACCCAAAACTATTCTTTAAAACAACGTAGAGATAATTCGGCTTTACGCCAAAGTTATGATGCTTCCGATTTGATTTACCTTATCATGCCGGATCGTTTTTCAAATGGAAACTCTGATAATGACAGCCACAAATCAGTTACAGAGAAAATGAATCGTAGCAAGTCCTCTGGTCGTCACGGTGGCGATATCGAAGGTATTATTCAGCATTTAGACTATTTAAAAGAATTAGGAGTTACCGCCGTTTGGAACACACCGCTATGCGAAGACAATGATGCTGAAGGTTCTTATCACGGCTACGGCCAATCGGATGTATATAAAATTGATCCTCGATATGGTACTAATGAAGATTACCTAAGACTTTCAACCGAATTGCATAAAAAAGATATGAAACTCATCCTTGACTATGTAACTAATCACTGGGGAGCCCAACACTGGATGATGAAGGACTTGCCTACTTATGATTGGATTCATCAATTTCCAGGTTATGCGCAGACCAATTATCGAATGACAACTCAATTTGATCCAAATGCTTCATTAATTGACACTAAAATGTGCGTGGACGGTTGGTTTGTAAAATCGATGCCCGACTTGAATCAATCGAATCCATTGGTATTGAATTATTTGATTCAAAATGCGATTTGGTGGATTGAATACGCCGATTTAGATGGCTTTAGAGTGGATACTTACTCCTATAATGACAAAGCTGGCATTGCCAAATGGACCAAAGCCATCACCGATGAGTACCCTAATTTTAATATCGTAGGCGAAGTCTGGATGCACGACCAAGCTCAAATGGCCTATTGGCAAAAAGACAGTAAAATCGCTGCCATACAAAACTACAATTCGTATTTACCATCTGTGATGGACTTTACACTGATGGAAACTTTAGGAACCGTTTTTAACGAAAACCAATCGGATTGGGACAAAGGATTGATTAAAATATACGAGAATTTTACGAATGATTTTTTGTATCCAAACCCCAACAATCTACTGACTTTTGTTGAAAATCACGATACCCTACGCTTTAACGAAATTTATAAAAACGACTTTAAGAAATACCAAATGGCAATGGCTCTCATCGCCACTGTTCGTGGTATTCCCCAAATTTATTATGGGTCGGAAATTGGTATGGCAGGAAATAAGGACGAAGGTGATGGTGCCATCCGTTTGGACTTTCCTGGTGGTTGGAAAAGTGATGACAACAATGCTTTTTCCAAAGAAGGACGAACAGCTATGCAACAAGAGTTTTTTGATTTTTCGTCCAAATTATTTCAATGGCGAAAAAGGAATGAAGCCGTACATTTTGGTAAAATGACGCATTATATTCCGGAGAACAATGTGTATGTCTATTTCCGATATACCAATTCTAAAACAGTAATGGTAGTTATCAATAACGGAACAGAAACACAAAAACTAAATACCAATCGATTTCAAGAAAACATCAAAAATTACACTTTGGGAAAAGATGTTATAACTGATAAAACTATCAATTTAAAAACTGACTTTAGTATTGAAGCGCAAACCGTTTTGATTCTAGTATTAGAATAATAAAAATCCGCATTGTCAAACATGGCAATTTGACAACATAAACAAAAAATAGTATAAATCAATAAGTTAACAAATACATTACCTTGCAGTTACTAATCAATTAAAAATAAAAATGATGAAAAATGTATCCATAGCAATAGCAAGTTTAGCCCTATTTAGTGTTTTAAGTTGTAAAGAAAAAAAAGAAGAATCAACTTCAGATTCACCTCAAGTCATTGAAAAAACAAACACTGTAATTATCGAAAAAGAAGCTCAAGAGGTAAAAGAAGAAAATCCAGACGGTACATCAATTAGTGTTGACAAAGACGGATTAGAATTTTCAACTAAAGATGGAAGTACTAAAACAGAAGTTAATATCAATAAATAAGATATTTATAAGAACTCTTCATCAAGAGTTTATTTATGAAATACCCCAAAAAAGAGAAATTCTATTTAGGGGTATTTTTATGAGCCATAATATTAATTTTTAAAGACCTAATTAATGGCAATTAGCATTGGCTTGCACAAACAAACTTGTTGTAGCAGGAGAAATATAAGGAATTCCCAAGCCTAATCCTCTCAGGATAAAAAGGACACCAATAAAAACGGCCACATACGGAATTAGTTTTTGGATTCTGTTGCGAACCGAAACAGTCAAAAAAGACTGAATATAAACCACCATACTCATCAAGGGCACAGTTCCTAGACCAAACAAAAGCATGTACAATACTCCTAAACTAGCACTTTGCATGGCAATAGCACCAAACAAGGCTACATAGACCATTCCGCAAGGTAGGAATCCGTTGAGGAGTCCGATGGTGAATAAGGAACTATAACTTTTGTTTTTGAACTGTTGTCCTAAAGCCGACTTCAATTTTGAAATCAACCTGAAAACTGGTTTTGAGAAGCTGTAAGCCGCTAGTTTTTTTTCAGGAATTAGTACCACTAGAATCATAGCGACACCAATAAACAAAGACATTTTTTGTTGTAATCCTGCAATAAACAATCCCCTACCCACAAGTCCAAATAACAAACCTATCGTAGCATAAGCAGTCAAACGCCCTAAGTGATAGGTCAAAATTTGCAGCGTTTTTTTCGCTTGATTATTTCGATCCACAGGAAGCATCATCGCTATAGGACCACACATCCCAACGCAATGAAAGCTGCTGATTAATCCAAATATGAAAGCGGTGTAAAGCAATGTTTTGTTTAAAGTTTAAAGTTGTTATTGTTAATCATAGGTAACTGACCACTAAAAAACTGAATACTGATTCCTGATTACTGATTACTGATTACTTATTTAATTTATATAAAGTGTTTCCTTAGTCATGTATTCCTTTCCCTCGTATTGCCATTGTAAAGTAATGTCCCAGCGACCGCCCACCAATTTTAATTTAGGTATGAGTAAAGTTGGATGAGAAGTAGATAACGAAATCGGAACTTCGAAATCAAATTTCTGGCTTGACGGTCTGTAAAGGGACACTTTTCCTTTAATTTTTGATAAGTCATAGTCTGCTGGAAAACCAACAGATATGCCTTCTTCCATTGTGGTAATACTTGGTTTGTTTGTTAAATCGTGGGCGTTTTGAGTGCGGTCAATTTCGTCTTGAAAAAGGGCATCCTTCTTATAATATTCTTCCACGACTAGTTCATTGTCATATTTTGAGTTGGACTGTACTTTGATAACAAAGTACAAGATGAAACTCATAAACAAAGCGATGGCTATGACGATACCTGTTCCCCAGTTGATTAGCGGTTTTCTTGGGATAATGATGGGATTATTTTCCATGATTTTTTTTCTAAAATGATTTACAAACCATTACAAACTAAACGTTTGCAAGACTAAAATGATAATAAGACACAGATTAAAAAGATTATAAGGTTTAATCTATGCTAATCATTTTAATCTGTGGCTCTTTTTTTTATGTTCAAGCGAGATGCACTAAAGTGTAAATCTTCAACTTAATTTCTGAATTCAAACTAATCGAAACTCCTTGGACTTAAGAAAGTGGTTGTGGTCGTTTCGACTTTTTTATCTCCTTCAAATACTTCTATGAGTAATTTCGTTTTATCACTTTCTAATAAGTATTGGTTGATTTCGATAAAAAGAGTTCCACTACTCATACCTTGTTTAGGCACTTTAAATTCCGACTTTCCTACGATATTTAATTTTCCTTTAATGTCTTTTAGTTCAAAATGAATATCATTAAAGTCATTGTGTGTTTTATTGATGATTTTGAAAGTATAAACGTTACTAATATTCTCTCCTTTGTGTTGAAACAATTGCCCTGGTAAACGCAAAATAGTCGCTTCGACATCATTTCGCAAGAATAATAATCCTAGCAATATTCCCACCAAAATGGTTAAAATTGCCGTATACCCTTTCATACGAGTGGTGAATTTGAATGGCGCTTTTTTCTCTATTTCATCTTCTGAAGCATAGCGAATCAAACCTTTAGGAAGTCCTACACTTTCCATAATCGTGTCACACTCGTCAATACAAGCGGTGCAATTCACACATTCCAACTGTGTTCCGTTGCGAATGTCAATTCCTGTAGGGCAAACGTTTACGCATTGTTTACAATCAATACAATCTCCTTTGCCGGTTTCTTCACGATTTTCATTTTTGTTGAATTTGGCTCTACCAGTTTCTTTTTCTCCTCGAACGAAATCATAGGCTACATTTATTGATTTATTATCCAATAAAACGCCTTGCAAACGACCGTAAGGACAAGCTATGATACAAACTTGTTCTCTAAACCAAACAAAAACAAAATAGAATACTCCAGTAAAAATGGACAGCGAAATCAAGGTTTTTAAATGATTCAACGGTCCGTCTTCAATCATCTGAAACAATTCGTCACTACCAATTAAATAGGCTAAAAACACATTGGCAATAAGAAAAGATAGTATCAAGAAAATGGTCCATTTTAAGCCTTTTTTTCTAATTTTATCCCCGTTCCATTCTTGTTTTTGCAAACGCATTTGAGCTCCTCTATCGCCTTCAATCCAATATTCTATACGTCTGAATACCATTTCGAGGAAGATGGTTTGCGGACAAATCCAACCACAAAAAAGACGTCCAAAAATAACCGTAAACAAAATCACAAAGACCACCCCAACAATCATAAAGAGCACAAAAATGTAAAAATCTTGTGGCCAAAAAGGAAATCCAAAAATATTGAAACGTCGTTCCAAAATATTGAATAACATAAACTGGTTGCCATTGACTTTTAGGAACGGATTGGCAATAAGAATCAATAGTAAAAAGTAACTCACCCATTTGCGATAGTTATAAAACTTACCCGAAGGTTTTTTAGGAAAAATGAACTTTCTTTTTCCTTCGGCATCAATGGTTCCTATCGTATCTCTAAAAGCTTCGTTTGGTACTTTTGACATTTTAATTTATTTTTTAAACATATAAGTCATATAAGTTTTTTTTAAACCTAATAGATATATAAGGACATTTAAATTAACATAACTGTTTAAAAACAGTTTTTCGTTTTACAATAAAACATCTTCTATATCCTATACCTCACTATAAATCATACTTTTACAATTATGAGTAAGAAAAACTTAATGACTTATATGTTTATTCATTCGAATAATTATTTTGCCTCTGTAGCAGCTGCTTCTTCAACCCAAACTTCTCCTTCAGGAGCTTTGGCATCAGCTGGATTACTGCCTTTAAGAGAGAGAATATAACTCGCTACTTTTTGGATTTCTTTTGGTTTCAAAGTTCCTTTCCAGGCAATCATTCCTTTACCGTCACGCCCACCGTTAGTGATGGTGTGGAATAAATTTTTAACTCCACCACCTAGAATCCATTGCTCATCAGTTAAGTTTGGACCAATTTGTCCACCAGCATCAGCTCTATGACAAGCAGCGCAGTTATTCGTAAAAATAGTTTTTCCTATTTCTAATTCGGCTGGATCAGTTAATAGGGTTACTGTTTTCTCGTCCATTAAATCGGGAGCGGTTTTCATGTATTCTTCTACCTCAATTTTGGCTTGAGCCAATTCCTTTTGCAATTCCATTTCTTGGTTGTCACCTCCCATGATTTCGAATCGAACCAAATAGACAACTGAGAAAATAATACAGGCATAAAACAAGTACACCCACCACGGTGGCAAATTGTTGTCTAACTCTCTGATACCATCATAATCATGATGCAAAACTATTTCTTCTTCGCTTTCCATTGGTTGGGTGCGGGTTAGTTTGTGCATCAGGTTTTTATACCAGGCTTTTTCTTTATAGCTACTATTTTCTTCCGCTGCTTGTCTTGCTTTTTCTTCTTCAGTTAGCAGGTTGTAGGTGATGTTGTTAATAGCGCTCACTGTTATTTCGATGGCAACCAAAAGAAACAAGAAAACGGCTAGAAAAACAGCAACCATAGGATATTTTATAAATGCAGCTCTATCGCCAGAATCAATAAAATATTCCATTGCACCAAAAATGATAAAGAAAATCGCTGGTACTCGTACATAGACTGGAAATAATTTTTTCATATGAAATTATTTTTATTACTAATTAGTCAATTATATTGTCATTCAATGGAATATTACTCAACTCATTGATTTTTTCTTTTTTATAAGAAACCACCCAAAGGGTAAGTCCAACAAAAAAAGAAAAGAAAATCAACAACGATAAAATAGGATAAATGGATACCCCAGCAATCGTTTCCATATTGTGTTTTATTTGTTCGAACATTTTTTTATTTTTTTAGGTTCTAAGTTTCTGAGGGACTAAGATTCTAAGTCTTTTTATTCAGTCTTAGAGACTTAGCCTCTCAGTTACTTTTTTTACTTTTTCACTTTAATATCTGTACCTAAACGCTGGATGTATGCAATTAAGGCTACGATTTCACGGTCTTGCATTGGGATAAATGTTTCCCCTTTGGCTGTCGCTCGTTTTCTACTTTCTTCATAGCTTTTTACAAAATCAGGGTCGGCTTTTAGGTTCTCTTCTATTTGTTGTGATTGCTTTTTAAGCGTTACTTTAGCATTGGCAACTTCTGCATCAGAATAAGGCACTCCTAAATCTTGCATTACTTTCATCTTTCCTTCAATATCAGTAATATCAAGGGCTTTGTTGTCAAACAACCATTTGTAGCCCGGCATAATAGAACCTGAAGACGTACTTTGAGGATTCCACATATGATTAAAGTGCCAGTTGTCATTGTACTTACCTCCTACTCTTAACAAATCAGGACCCGTACGTTTTGACCCCCATAAGAACGGATGATCATAAACAAATTCTCCTGCTTTAGATTGCGGACCATAACGCTCAACTTCTGAACGGAAAGGTCTTACCATTTGAGAGTGACAGCCCACACAACCTTCACGTATGTATAAATCTCTACCTTCTAACTCAAGTGGAGAATAAGGTTTCACACTAGTAATTGTTGGTATATTTGATTTCACCATAATCGTTGGTACAATTTGGATAACACCACCAATCAAAATCGCTACTGTAGCTAAAATGGTCAATTGTACTGGTTTTCTTTCTAACCAAGTATGGAATTTTTCGCCTTTCAAACGACCATTACTAATGCGTTGTAACTCTGGTGCTTCGGCTAATTCATCTTCGATGGTATCATTAGCACGTACGGTTTTGTAAATATTATAAACCATCACAAACATCCCGATTATGTACATAGTTCCCCCAATGGCACGCATCCAATACATTGGAATAATTTGGGTTACTGTTTCAAGGAAGTTACCATACGTTAAAGTTCCGTCAGGATTAAATTGTTTCCACATAGACGCCTGTAAGAATCCTGCAACATACATGGGTAAAGCATATAAAATAATCCCTAAAGTACCCATCCAAAAATGGACATTTGCCAATTTTAAAGAGTGTAGCCCCCCTTTTGACATACGAGGAACCAACCAATAGATTAATCCAAAAGCCATAAATCCGTTCCAAGCCAAAGCTCCTACGTGTACGTGAGCAATAATCCAATCGGTAAAGTGGGCAATAGCATTGACGTTTTTAAGAGACAACATTGGTCCTTCAAAAGTTGCCATTCCGTAACCCGTGATGGCTACTACAAAGAATTTCAATACCGGCTCTGTACGTACTTTATCCCAAGCACCACGCAAAGTCAACAATCCATTAATCATACCACCCCAAGAAGGTGCAATCAACATTACTGAAAATACAACCCCTAGATTCTGAGCCCAGTTAGGCAAAGCAGAATACAATAAATGGTGCGGTCCTGCCCAGATGTATAAAAAGATTAAAGACCAAAAGTGAACGATAGACAATCGATAAGAATACACAGGACGATTTGCCGCCTTAGGAATAAAATAATACATTAATCCTAAAAATGGTGTTGTCAAGAAAAAAGCAACGGCATTATGACCGTACCACCATTGTACCAACGCATCTTGCACTCCTGCGTAAACAGAATAACTTTTCATCGTAGAAACAGGCAAAGCCAAACTATTGAAAATATGCAAAACCGCAACGGTCACAAAAGTCGCGAGGTAAAACCAAATAGCCACATATAAATGTCGTTCTCTACGTTTTAAAATCGTCCCAATCATATTGATACCAAAAACTACCCAAATCAAAGCGATGGCCACATCAATTGGCCATTCTAATTCGGCATATTCTTTTGAAGTACTATACCCTAAAGGAAGAGAAATAGCGGCAGCAAGAATAATCAATTGCCAGCCCCAAAAGTTTAGATTACTTAAAAAATCACTGTACATTCTGGTTTTAAGCAAACGCTGTAATGAATAGTAAATTCCGGCGAACATGGCGTTACCTATAAAGGCAAAAATTACCGCATTGGTATGTAAAGGACGTAAACGCCCAAAACTCAACCAGGAAACACCATCGGTAAGGTTGGGGAATAAAAATAGTGTGGCCAATAAGAGCCCCACAGCCATCCCGACCACTCCAAAAACAATGGTGGCGTAGATGAATTTTTTAACAATTTTGTTGTCGTAATAAAACTGTTGCATTTCCATATAGTAAATATTAATTGATTTAATAAATTGATTGTTTCACCGCAAAGGCGCAAAGACAGTAGGAATAATATTTTTCACTACGAAACTTTAGCTTTAGATTTTGAACACTCTGACCTCTGGCTTCTAGCCTCTGACTTCTTTAATTCGTCGTCAAAAAGCATCCGTACTGAAGGAGTATAGTCATCATCATATTGACCGGTTTTGACGGCCATGACAAATGCAATAAAAAAACATATTGCCACTACTATACTAATAGCTATTAATAAATAAATAACACTCATACCTTAAATTTTATGAAACAAAATTAACTTTAGCATTGCGGGTATACTATGATATTTATCATACTTTGAAATTTATTAGGAATAAAAAAACGTTCAAAACAGCCCCGATCGCAGCAAATTATCCTTTTTTGAAGGGAGAGGAACGAAGCCTTCAAAAAAGATAATGCGAAGAGCGGGACGACTCGTTATTAAGAGATCTATAACGTAAAGCTCCTAACTTTTAACACCCAACTTTCTAGCATAATAATTACTCATTATCGTCACAAAACTCACTATGGTTATCGTGCTCAAAGGCATGATGATGGCGGCGACCAAAGGCAATAAATGCCCCGTAATAGCAAAAGATAAACCAACGACATTGTAGAGAAGCGATAAAGCAAAGCTCATTTTGATCGTAGTCATCCCTTTTTTAGCAAGTTTCAAGAAATAATGCAATTGGTCAAATTCCTTGGCTTCTAGAATTCCGTCGCAAGCGGGAGAAAAGACATTGACATTTTCCGAAATTGAAATTCCTACATTGCTTTGTGCCAATGCACCAGCGTCATTGAGTCCGTCACCCACCATCATGACGTTTTTGCCTTGCTCTTGTAATTGCTTGATGAATTCTAGTTTTTGTTCCGGTTTTTGGTTGAAAATTAATTCGGTTCTAGGAGGCAGAATGCGTTCTAAAGTAGCACGCTCGCCTTCATTATCACCGGATAAAACTTTTAATTCATAAGTAGTACTCAAGGTTTTAAACAACTCTTCAAGTCCATTGCGGTATTGATTTTCAAAAATGTAGGCGCCATAATATTCAGTTCCAATGGTGATGTGTACAGCGGTATTTTTGATGTCCGTTTGAATACTTTCCGCATCTGTTTTACAAAAGGAAGCCGAACCTAATTTTATAATAGTTCCTTCCCAACTAGCTTGAATTCCTTTACCCGTGATTTCTTTAAAATCGTCTAATTTTATAGATTTTACTTCAGGTAAAAAATCATACAGCATACGACTCAACGGATGGTTGGAAGCACGAAGGCTATTTTTAACTAAAACCTGCTCTTCCATATTAATTGCTTTTCCTTGGTAACTAATCGATGCTTTTTTATTAGTCGTAATGGTTCCCGTTTTATCAAAAACAATGGTATTGACAGCGGCCAATTGCTCGATAACCAAAGCATTTTTGAGATATATTTTTTTCTTTCCTAAAATACGTAGCAAATTCCCCATGGTAAAGGGTGCGGTCAAAGCCAAGGCGCACGGGCAAGCCACAATTAAAACGGCCGTAAAGACATTGAAAGCGGTATTAACATCGATAAAAATCCAGTAGCCAAACCCTAAAAAGGCTATCAACAGCAAAATAGGTGTAAAATAACGACTGATGCTATCGGTGATGCTTTTGTGTTTTTGATGTACGGATTTTTGGAACACTTCATTGCTCCACAATTGTGTCAGATAACTTTGAGATACGGATTCTAAAACTTCCATCTCAATGCTCTTCCCTACTTGCTTCCCTCCTGCAAAGATTTTGTCCCCTGATTTTTTGATAATTGGTTCGGCCTCGCCAGTTACAAAACTGTAATCGATGGCGGCGGTTTCACTGATTAAGATTCCGTCAACGGGTACTAATTCTTGGTTACGAATGAGTAAACGGTTTCCTTTCTCGACTTCGTAAACAGCTATGTTTTCTTCGGATGAATCCAAATTGATTTTGGTAACCGCAATTGGAAAATACGATTTAAAATCACGTTCAAAACTCAAGAAACTATAGGTTTTGGTTTGGAATATTTTCCCTAACAACATAAAGAAAATTAATCCTGTTAAACTGTCAAAAAATCCTGAACCATAATCAAATACAATATCCACTACACTACGCACAAACATCACAATGATTCCTAGTGCAATGGGAATATCAATATTCAACATTTTAGATTGGATACTTTTATAAGCCGAATCATAATACCCACTTGCAGAATACAAAAAGGCGGGAATTGATAACGCAAAAATCAACCATCTAAAAAAAGGCTTATAAGTGTCTAACCAAAATTCGCCCACTTCAAAATATTCTGGAAACGATAATAACATGATGTTTCCAAAACAAAAGAAAGCTAGTCCTAATTTATAGGTCAAACTTCGATCTACTTTATGGTTTCCTGTTTCATAATTTTCCAGACTAATATACGGTTCGTATCCTATGGAGCTCAATAAATAGACAATCTCTTTCAGAGAAACCTCGTTGGAACGATAGGTTATTCTAACCGTTTTTTGAGGGAAATTGACTTGTGAACTTAGGATTCCGTTTTGAAGTTTTTGCAAATTTTCAAGAATCCATATACACGAACTGCAATGAATATGCGGAATATTTAAGGATACTACGGCACTGGTTTCCTCTTGAAATTCTAATAGTTTACTAACGATTTGCTCGTTGTCTAAAAAGTCATATTTACCCTTACTATCTAATGGGGTTGCTCCAGGGGATTGTTCAAAATCATAATAACAGCCCAAATCATTAACGGAAAAAATTTCGTACACCGTTTTACAACCGTTGCAACAAAACTTTTTGTCATCAAAAAGAATTTGTTCTGTTTTAATTATGTCTAATCCACAATGGAAACAATTTGTTGTATCCATAATTTACTCATTTACCTGAGGCAAAGTTCCATAATGATTGTAGCCTAAACTATGATATATGTCATATAAATTCTTAATTTTGGTAATTAAAACCCGTTGGGTGCAATTAATCAAAACATTTAAAAGATGATTTATATTAAAATCTAAAGTCGATTATACCAACAATGTCAGTCTAAGCCTGTCGAAGACCTCTTATAAAGGACATTTCGACAAGCTCAATGTGACAATAGTTATGGAATTTAACTATAAATAACAATTACATCCAACGAGTTAATTCAATAAAATAAGTAAGAAGAAATGAGCAAATGTGAACAATGTATCGTTAGAGAATTCAGCTCACTCAAAGCGTTGAATAAAAATGAACTATTACAAATTGCAGATTGTAAGACTTCTTATAGTGTCAAAAAAGGCGAGCATTTGTTTGAAGAAGGTGAAACTGTGAATGGTATTTATTGTATCAAAGACGGTGTTTGTAAATTATCTAAACTTAGTGCTAACGGTAAAGACCAAATTGTCAAACTAATCAAACCTGGAGAATTATTGGGTCAACGCTCGATGATTAGTGATGAACCTGCTAATTTGAGTGCTGTAGCCCTTGAAGACATGGAAGTTTGTTTTATTCCAAAAGCGGAGATTTTAGGTTTCTTTGATAAAAACAATCAATTCTCAATGAATGTGATGAAAAGCATTTGCGGTGATTTGAAAGAGGCCGACGATCATACTGTATCGATGGCTCAAAAACCTGTCAAATCCAGACTTGCTGAAACTTTATTGCATCTAGAAACCAATTTTGGAAAAAATAATGATGGCTCTTTACACATTCAGCTGTCAAGGGAAGAACTTGGCGGCATGATTGGAACAGCTACTGAAAGTTGTATCCGCCTGCTATCTGATTTTAAAAAATTAGGTTTAATTGAATTAGACGGAAAAAAAATACTTCTTAAAGACCATAAAGGATTGAAAAAAATAGCGGAATAATCTGCCGAATCTACGCACTTATTTTTCACGCAGATTTTCACAGATTTAGCAGATTTTCAATTGATTTAGATAGAATTAAAAGATAAAAAATAAAAGCCACGAATTCACAAATTCCATTCTTATTTCGTGAATTCGTGGCTTTAAAAAATTGACTTTTTTAATAAGCACACTCAACGATTTTTCCTCAAAATCGTAAAATATTTCATTTTTATCTTTAAGAAGCCACAGCCATTTCTGGTATTTTAATTTCCTGAATTAGTCCCTCATAAAAACATAACAACTGTTTGGTTTGTATATTGTTTTCAGGTAAAACATTGGTATTGCTAAATAACTCTTGATAGTAATTAATTCCTTCCAATAAATTATTTTTAAAATTCTTCCATTTTTTAATTTGCCCCTCAGCCAATGTGTCTGAAAAATTTAAAATTTCTTTTCGCAAATAATCAACATACATTTTGAGTTCGTTGACAAATAAATTTGGACGATCTGTTCGGCTTAAAACAGAGGCTTTTCCATAAATATGTTGCACCATCTCTACCAATGACACTTCCTTTTCAAAATAAGCTAAATTAGGTCCTGGACAAACGACCACGCCTTGATTTTGCCCTTTAATCGCAATACCGTTTTCAAGATACGAGGCATTCGCTAATCCAACGCAAAGACAAGATTTATCTGTAATCTCGATTTTCTTTTTTTGATAGTTCTCTGTCGAAAGGGTTTCTTTTTCGGCTTCAAGACTTTCTAATTTTAAATCTTGAAATTTTTTAGATGCCGAGCACATTCCTTTGGCACCGTATTCTTTGCTTAACGCTAAAAACTTCTTCGGACAAGAACTTCCCGGAACATTCGCTTTAATTCGTTCTTGTTTCAGGAATTCATTCGTAGTTCCTTTTACAGCATTAAACGGAATTCCTAAAGGCGAAATATTACTCAAGTAAAAATCGTCTTCTTTGGCATTTGCTAATAAGTTTCTAGTATTTACATCCGTTGAAGTCGCTTCAGGAACTAATAAAAATGGAGACCCCCAACCAATAGAATCTAATTCGTATTGATTAAGTAAAAACTCGTGTTCTTGAGCGGTCCCTACGCCACCTTGAGCAGTTATTTTTAATTCTAACGGACTTTCTGGTACTTGTTTCCCTTTGGCCGTTAAGGCTTTTACCATCAATTCATGGGCCGACTGAATCAATTGCTCTTTCTTGGCTTTGAATTCTTCCAAAATAGGACCTAATAAAAGTCCTTCGGTAGCGAAAGCGTGACCACCACAGTTCAACCCTGATTCGATGCGGTATTCCGACACCCAAAGTCCTTTTTTGGCTAAGAAATTCCCCTGAATCATCGCCGAACGAAAATCGCTCACTTTCAAGATAATTTTCTTTTGCAATTGGTTATTTTCATCTGGAAAAAAAACATCGAAATTCTCAAAATAGCTGTACAACCTTGGGTTCATCCCCGCTGATAGCACTACAGAAGAGGTCAAAGTACTATTTGCAAAACCACGAAGTGAAGCATGTGCATCATTGAATTCTGTAGGTAATTGTTCGTCTTTATCAAAATTATCTTTATCGACCTTCGTCATAATATTGACATCGATAGCACCAGCAGATAAGTGTTCTTCGAGATAATTAAAAATTGCTTCCTTACCTTCATTTATAAGGGTTAGTAATCCAATTTTAATTGTCGAACTGTTAGGTAACATAGCCATATAATTAGTCAAAGCCTCTTTGCTTTCGGCTAATTCTTGTTTGTAAGCAGCAAACTTTTGTTTTACAATCGTATCCACCAAATTCAAATAAGCAGTCACTCTCTTAGCACGGTAATCGTGCATTTTTTGAGTGATTTCTTGGTATTTGATTTGGAATTCATTGCTATAAAACTGATTCATTTTTTCAATCAAATCATCATCTACTATGGATACTACAGAGGAAATTCCGTATTGTGCCACTTTGATGGGACTATCAATCGTGTATCCCAACCCCATTACAGGAATGTGGAAACTATGTGGTGAGTGCGTTGATTTCATTCTTTTATTTTTAATTACAATTACATTTTTACAAAATTAGACCAACAGTCCAACTTAAAATATGATAAATATCAGTCGGATAAAAATTGAGTATAATGACATCCTTTAATGATTTTAACACCGTTAGTTAGAATTTAAAAATAAAAACCATATTTATATTAAAATATCACTAAAAGTGGGTATTGTAATATGATTCTAAATACGATACGTTTGCGATTAAAAATCTATAAACCAAATCAAAAAAAAATGAACACATTGAAATCATTACTCTCACTAAGTTTACTAGTGATTTTATCTGTTTCTTGCTCTTCAGAAGACAAAGATCCAGCAGTTGTATTTACAGCTTTAACCGCTAATAAAACAGACCTTTTCATTGAGGATGCTGTAACCATTAATCTTGAAGGAACAGGTTATACAGAAGCCAACTTGTTTACAAGTAATACAAAAATTAAAATCAATAAAATCACTTCCTCAGTATTTGAAATTACTAGTAGCCAAGCCACTACCGCAACTATAACTGCTGAGTTAAAAAACAACAGTAATAATCAAACTAAAAGTGTAACTATAAACTTTGCTGAACACGGGGTAAAGAACTTTAAAATTGTAGAAGGTATTACCGTAGATGTAGACAAATCAGGAAAATTAATTAACCTCTTAGGCCAGCCTGACTATAAAGTAAGTATACCAGATAGTAATAATATAGAAGCCTGGTTGTATTTATCAAAAGGACTTGATGTTTATATATCTAAAACGACAAATATCATTACACAAATTGATGTAAAAAGTTTCTATTACTATTATACCAATAGTGAAAATATAAAAACACCCTATACGACATATCCTTATGAAATTGGTAATGGTTGGAAATTAAATAATTCCGCAACAACGATGGATGCAGTAATTAACAAATTAAATGCACCTTCTATAAAAACTAGTTCTAATACACCTCCAATAAGTAACATTGGTTACCAATATTTAACTGAAAGACTTTATTTTCGTTTTTATAGTGATTCAGAAGATAATTATACTGGAAAAAAAATCATCTATTTTTCAATTTATTAAATTAAATAGTGATTGTCAAGTCCTGAAAAATAATGCAGGATAAATAAGAACCCGTTGGGTGAAATTATTTAAAAAAGTAAGTTCGAGTGTTTTTGTGTTGTAAAAAAGACTAAAAAACACTTATCTGCCGACAGGCAGGTATTGAGAGCCGTTTTTAATAATTTCAGCCAACGGGTTCATCAATATAACTAGGTCCTTGATTACTTGAAATTTTGCGGATAAAAAAACACTAGATAAAATTGTATAAAAGCGTAACATTTACTAGCTTTAATACGAAAGGTTTTACTTCTTGTTATCCTACTAATAACTCTAATAAATATAAGCTATGCTAAATTGGGATGAAATATTAATTCGCTTATCCTTAGCCTGCCTCTTTGGAGGACTAATCGGTTTAGAAAGAGAAAGAAAAGATTGGGCTGCAGGTTTGCGAACACATATGATGGTTTGTGTTGGGTCTTCATTGATTATGATAGTATCAGCTTTTGGTTTTTCAGACATTCTCGGAACCGAACATGTCGAACTCGATCCTTCAAGAGTAGCAGCACAAGTCATTAGCGGAATAGGTTTTATAGGCGCAGGAACTATTTTGTTTCTAAAACAAGGGACTATCAGAGGTCTAACCACAGCTGCAGGTTTATGGACCGTAGCTGCCATTGGACTCGCCACTGGAGGTGGAATGTATTTTGCTGCGGGAGTAACCACTGCAATCGCGTTGACCATACTTTGGGCTTTACAACCCTTAGAGCTTATGTATACTAAAAAATTTAAGCAAAAAACCTTGACAATTGTTACCAGTTTAAATATCAATAATACAGACTTATTCAAAAACTTATCTAATGGAGATGAGTCAAAAATTCAAAATTTTACTTTTGAAAGAAATGAAAATGAATTCACCTTTCAATTAAAATTAGAAAACATGGAAGTAGCTAAGATTAACAATCTGATTGATGAACTAAAGAAAGATCCTGCCATCAAGGAAATTTCGTGGAGTCATTAGTCAACCATCACCAAGCCTTACTGATTTAAGATTATTTCTCAAATGCGGCTGTCTTTTATTTGAAACTTGGAGTCCTACTTAAAATTTGAAAGACCATCTTTTAACCAATTTTCATATTCTGAAATACCTACATAACTAATCGTAGGTTTGGCAGTATTTAGACTTTTCCCTTCCAAATCCGTTAAGACATAAAGAGGTTGTGTATTGGTCTTATATCTCGAAATCATAAAATCTGTCCACTTATCGCCAATGGTTTCAATTTCTGAACCTGAGGTTGACACAAACTGTTCGCTTTTGGGTAAGGCTCTTTTATCATCTACATATAACGAAATCAATACAACATCCTTTTTCAAAATAGACATTATTTTAGCATCAGACCATACATTGTTTTCCATTTTTCGGCAATTCACACAAGCATAGCCTGTAAAATCCAATAGAATGGGTTTATTGACTGTTTTGGCGTAGGCCAAACCTTTTTCATAATCTTCAAAAATAGTTAGTCCGTGTACGCCTATTTTAGCTCCTTCGGGCAAGTCGGTCGCAGGAATAAGTGCCGAACCTCCTACTCCATGTGGACTTTCGCTATATTCCATCGGTGGTGGGAAAGCGCTAATCAATTTCAATGGCGCACCCCATAATCCTGGAATCATGTAAATCGTAAAACTCAACACTACTAATCCCATCATCACTCTTCCTACTGAAAGATGCGTCAACGGGCTGTCGTGTGGCATCGTAATCTTTCCAAATAGGTACAATGCTAAGGTTCCAAAAATAGCTATCCAAATCGCTAAAAAAACTTCTCTTTCTAATAAATGCAATTGCAACACCAAATCAGCATTCGATAAAAATTTGAATGCCAAAGCCAATTCTATAAATCCTAAAAATACTTTCACGGTATTCAACCATCCACCAGATTTAGGTAAAGATTGCAACCAACCTGGGAATAAGGCAAAAAACATAAAAGGTAAGGCTAAGGCCAATGAAAATCCGAACATCCCAACAATAGGTGCGATTCCGCCTTTTGAAGCGGCTTCTACTAATAAGGTTCCAACGATTGGACCTGTACATGAAAAAGATACAATGGCTAAGGCCAATGCCATAAATAATATACCCACAATTCCACCTCTATCTGCCTGACTATCGACTTTGTTTGCCCAAGAATTAGGCAAGACAATTTCGAAGGCTCCTAAAAAAGAAATTGCAAAAAGTACCAGTAAAGCAAAAAATATCAAGTTAAACCAAACATTTGTTGACAAAGCGTTCAAAGCTCCGGCTCCAAAAATAGTAGTGACAATCAATCCTAAAACCACATAAATCACGATTATCGAAATACCGTAAAAAATAGCATTGCGGATTCCTGCTGCTCTGGTTTTACTTTGTTTGGTAAAAAAACTAACCGTCATAGGAATCAACGGAAATACACAAGGTGTTAGCAAGGCTGCAAATCCCGAAAGAAAAGCGATAAAGAAAATCGTCCACAATCCTTTTTTAGTGGTGGTATCTTCTGTTGGAATTACTTCTGCTGGTGCCGAAATTGTTTCAGCTTGCATCACACTGGCTTCGCCTAAACTTGGTGCTAGAGAATCTGCTTGTACCTGTTCAGTAATTGGATTTTCAACTGTTGGCGCAACTATTTCAGAAGTAGATGCGGGAATTATAAAAGTGAATTTCTTTTCTTGATTGATGCAAACCTCTTTACAAACTTGGTAGTTTAGTACCGCTTCAATTTTGGAAATTTTGGTATTGGTTAACTTAATTTCTTGTTGGATTTGGGCTTTTCCCTCAAAAAAGGTTTCGTTGACTTCGAAAATGTCGTTATAGGCTGTTTTGGTTTTGCTTTCTTTGGCTTTGCCAATAAGTGTATAATTCCCTTTTTGGTTTTTAAAAACAACTTCTAACGGCAATGGTCCTCCTTCAGGGGTAAATTGCGAATACATATGCCAATCCTTTTCAATAACGGCATTGAAGGTCAACACATAGGTGTTATCCGATTTCTTTTCGATAGCGGTGGTCCATTTGGCAGGATCCAAAATTTGTGCATCGATAGAAGCAAATGCCAATAGTGTAATAACCAAAAAGAATAATTTCTTCATCTTATTGTAATTGTATTTTTAGAATATTTTTAGTGGTTGCCAAAACCTTAAATCGTTCATCTTGTCGCAATCCAATGACCCAAACGATGGTTTCTCCTGACCAAAGAATCCATACACTTTCTTTTTCTACCAAGGATAATTTTTCGTCTTTAAATAGTTTGCTCACTTTCTTAGACTTGCCATTCATCCCGAACGGTTGAAAAATATCGCCTTCGTTCCATTTTTGTAAAACCAGTGGAAACTGCAATAAATCTTCGTCCACAAATATAGATGTATTTGAAGGATTAGAAATGCTATCTACTTTGCAAATCGACAGTTTTAAGGGAACATTAACGTCTGTAGTTTCTCTTTGGATTTCATAATAATCCTCTTCGTCTTCTCTTTCAATAGGACTCAATATTAATTGGTCACGATCTTTTAGCAATCTGAAAAGAGACGAGAAAATTTGTTTTCCTGACACGCTTTCAACCAAATCATATATATCTTCCCAAGCCGTAAACCCAAATTCCTTCAACCATTGGTATAAATAAGATTGGTAATTAGGCAAACGCAACAATTGTTTAAGGTCAATATATATCAAATCTTCGTCTTGGGTTACCACTTGCTGATAAACCATAATCGATGCGTCCTCTACCATACCCGCCGCATCTTGTAAATAGGTTTGCGTCTTGCTAAAAGCCTCCATAAAATGTGGGTTCAATTCTTTCAACAAAGGAACCAAATCGTGGCGAATTTTATTTCTTAAATATTTATCCGATGCATTACTACTGTCTTCTCTCCAATTAATGTTATTTTCTTTGGCGAAAGCCAAAATATCCTCACGAGAAACAGTTAAGAATGGTCTAATAATTTCATTATTTTGCTCTGGAATCCCAGTCAAACCGTCTAATCCCGTTCCACGACTCAAGTTAATTAAAAAGGTTTCCAGATTATCATCAGCATGATGTGCTGTGAGAATGTAGTCGTAATTTTCGGTTCCTAATAATTCGTAAAACCAATTATAGCGCAACTCTCTAGCGGCGACTTGAGTCGAAAGTTTGTAATCTTTGGCAAAAGCCGTAGTATCAAACTGTGTTACATAAATGGGAATTTGATATTCCTGGGCGTATTCTTGAATAAAACTTTGATCCCCAAAACTCTCCAATCCTCGCAATTGAAAATTACAATGCGCAATGGCTATTTCATATCCCAATTGCTGAAAAACATGCAACATGACCATACTGTCAAGACCTCCACTGGTAGCGAGTAGCAGTTTTTTACCTTTTAGAAAAGACAATCGCTGTTCAAGATGTAGTTTTATTTTTTTGAGCATATTTTTTTTTTTGATGGAAGTTGGAAGATGGGAGTTGGGAGACATTGGAACAAATTAAACTCATAATATTCAAACTTCCCTCTTCTAACTTCTAACTTGAAACTTCTAACTTGAAACTTCTAACTTGAAACTTCTAACTTGAAACTTGAAACTAAGACAACACTTCCCGCATTGCCTTCGCTTTCAACAAACATTCCTCATACTCTTTTTCTGGATTTGAAAGCGACGTAATCGCACTTCCTACCGAAAAAGAGACATATTGATTTTCTTGATTGTACAAGATACTTCGAATCACGACATTAAAATCAAAGTCGCCAGTTGGTGTAAAATAACCTACTGCTCCACTGTACAATCCTCGTTTGGTTTCCTCTAATTCTTCAATGATTTTCATCGCTGAAATTTTGGGAGCTCCAGTCATACTTCCCATTGGAAAACTATACTTAATTACCTCGACACCAGTAAATTTATCACTTATTTTTGAAGTAATAGTCGAAATCATTTGGTGTACTTGAAGAAAGCTTTTTATTTCACATAAAGCACTTACTTCCACTGAACCTTTTTGAGCCGTGTGAGACAAATCATTTCGAACTAAATCGGTTATCATGATGTTCTCCGCTCGTTCTTTAGGATTATTTTCTAGTTCGTGTTTTGATTTTTCGTCTTCAATAGGGTCTTCAAAACGTTTGGCAGTCCCTTTTATGGGTTGCGAAATAATGTTTTCTCCCACCTTTTTCAAATAACGTTCAGGAGAAGCCGACAACAAAAACTGTTTGTTATTTTTAAAAAAGACCGAAAAAGGAGGTTTTGAAATCTCGTTTAATTTTGAAAAACTAGCTAAAGGATGAACACTACTGTTTTCCGCAAAAAACTCCATGCAAAAATTCGCCTCATAAATATCTCCATGATGGATATGTTCCAAAATTTGGCTTACTTTTTTAATATAATCTTCTTTCGGAATTCGTTGCTCTATCAAAAGAGGAGAATGAGTTGAAGTGTTTTCTAGTTCTACACTAAATATTGCTTCTAAATCTTCTTCCAATTCATCATCACACATATTTAGATATTGGATTTCAACACTGTTTCCATTAATTAAAAACAACTTTTTAGGCTGGAAGAAAAACAAATCTGGAAACTCGAGACCATCCTGATTTTTGGAATGCAAAGCCTCAGTATCGTTTTTTAAATCATACGACAAATAGCCAAAAATCCAATCTCGAGTGGTTTGTTGGTATTGTTTTAAATCATCAAAGGCGTTATGATAGTCTGTTTTAATAGATGTAAAAGCGTCTACTGCAAGAATACAATCGTAGGTAGCATAATCTTGAGGATAGTCGTTACTATCCAAAAAAACAATTTCTCGAAATTGTTGTGACCAAAATAGCAATTGCTTTTTGAATATTTTCGGGTCAGCAATAGTCTTGTTTAGGGTAAGTCTCAATTGATTTTTACTTTAAAAACTCAAAATTACGACAAAAAAAATGCTTTAATAAATCAATATAGGAAAAATCAGTTATAAATTTCGTAAATTTACTATAGAAAACTTGTTTTAAGTTCATTAACAACAGCAAACCAGCCATTTTATTAAGAATTCTGACGGAAGTCAATAGAAATATTTGTGATGTTACTTTAACTATTTAACCTAAAAACCAATATATCATGAAAATTGCAACCATTATCATTCGAACTATGCTCGGGCTATTGTTCCTCTACACTTCAATAAGTCATTTTTTACATTTAAACCCAACACCAGTTTCCTCAGGGGATTTCCAAGCCTTTCAAGCTGGATTAGTCGTTTCTACCTATTTAATTCCACTTGCTAAAACTGTAGAATTATTATGTGGACTCTCCTTTGTGACTGGAAAATACATGACCTTAGCTAATTTGGTAATTTTTCCAGTGACTATAAATATCTTATTAATCAACTATTTTTTAACTCCTGAAAACTTACCAATAGCCATTTTTGTTTTCTTGGGGAACATATTCTTAATTTTTACCCATTGGGAAAACTACAAAGGTTTATTCAAAGCAAATTAAATTTCTCTATAAAAACAAAACCCTGCTCATTACTGAACAGGGTTTTTTGGTATAATTTAAGAATCGAAAAAAAACGATAGAAAGTCTCATTGATAAAATTTAGTTGATTTTTATAAACAATAAAATTTTATTGATCTATCGAAATAGAATCTTTTGAGATCAATAATTCTCAAAATACATTAATTCGCAATTATATTTTTTTTTACTTATAAATCGCTATAAATCATGAAAAAAATTATATTAATAATCGTGATAGCCTTTGTATTTTCTTGCAAGAATGAACCTCAAAAAAATGAGAAAACACCAATTGAAAAAACTAAAAAGTCATCCTATGGATGCAGCCCTCAAACTACAGATTCAAATTGGTATTTAACAGACAACAAGGCTCCTGTTTTCAAAGGACTCGATGTTATTGAATATCCGATAACAACCAAAAACATTGAAGCCCAAAAATATTTTAATCAGGGTTTAGCTCTTTCGTATGGCTTCAACCATGCCGAAGCTGCTCGTTCATTTTATTATGCAACAAAATTAGATCCAGAGTGTGCTATGTGTTATTGGGGTTTTGCTTATGTGCTTGGCCCAAATTACAATGCTGGTATGGAACCTGACAACTATGAAAGAGCTTATATAGCAATCCAAAAAGCAACAAAACTCTTAGACAAAGCTACTGAAAAAGAGAAAGCGTTAATAAATGCATTAGCCAAAAGGTATGTCGAAAAACCGGTTGATGACCGAAGTAATTTAGACATTGCCTATTCTAGTGCAATGAAAAAAGTTAGTCAAAAATTTTCAGACGATGTTGATATTAATGCGCTCTATGTTGAATCAATTATGGATTTACATCCTTGGGATTTATATGAAAAAAACGGAGCACCAAAAAAATGGACATCAGAAATCGTTTCTCTATTAGAAAAAATTTTGAAAAAGAATCCAAAACATATTGGAGCAAACCATTTTTACATACATGCTGTCGAGGCTTCTAACACACCCGAACGGGGCAATAATGCTGCTAAAGTATTTGACGATGGATTGATACCTGGTGCTGGACATTTGGTTCATATGCCTTCGCACATATACATCCGAACTGGCGAATATCACAAGGGTACCATCTCTAATATTAATGCCGTAAAAGTGGACAGCAATTATGTCACCACCTGTCATGCTCAAGGAGTTTATCCTCTAGCCTATTATCCACATAATTATCATTTTATGGCCGGGACAGCAACCTTAGAGGGCAATAGTAAATGGGCAATGATAGGAGCTAATCAAGTATCAAAACATGTTCATCCGAAGATTATGATAGAACCTGGTTGGGGGACACTACAACATTACTACGTAATTCCATATTATGTAGCGGTTAAATTTGGAAAGTGGGATGACATACTTAAAATGAAATTGGTAAGCGACACTTTAAAATACCCCCTTGCCGTTTCACATTATGCAAAAGGAATGGCTTATTTAGGCAAAAAAGATTTAAAGAAAGCCAAACAAGAATTATTTATGCTTGAAGAAATAGCCAAAGATGAAAAACTAAAGCAAATTACCATTTGGGAAATAAATTCTGTTTACACTTTATTACAAATTGCCACAAAAGTATTGAAAGCAGAAATATTGGCCAGCGAAAAAACATTCAACCCGAGTATCGCCTTGCTTAAAGATGCTGTAACCATTGAAGACTCTTTAAATTACAATGAACCTCCTGATTGGTTCTTTTCAGTGAGACACCATCTTGGAGCAGTACAAATTGAATCTGGAAAATATCAAGATGCAATAAAAACATATGAAGACGATTTAAAACGATTGCCAAAGAACGGATGGGCTCATCACGGGCTCAAGCTTGCATACGAAAAAATGAATCAAAAAAAGAAAGTCAAAGATATTGAAAAACTGATCAAAAAAAGTTGGTCGAGCGCCGATGTAACCATAACAACATCTCGAATAAAATAAAAAGAGGCTGTCTATACTTTTAGACAGCCTCTCATATAAAAAATAACAACTATTAAATCTTAGCTGATAAAATTACACGTGCAATGCTCTGTTATCAGTTGCAGCCAAAGCCGCTTCTTTAATCGCTTCTGCAAATGTAGGGTGTGCATGTGACATTCTTGAAATATCCTCAGCAGACGCTTTGTACTCCATTGCTACAACCGCCTCAGCAATTAAATCAGCTGTTCTTGCTCCAATCATGTGAACTCCTAGAACCTCATCAGTTTTAGCATCTGCTAAGATTTTTACAAATCCGTCCAAATCAGCACTTGCTCTTGCACGTCCTAAGGCTTTGAATGGGAAACTTCCTGATTTATATGCTACACCAGCCGCTTTTAATTGCTCTTCTGTTTGTCCAACAGCAGCAACTTCTGGCCATGTATACACAACACCTGGGATTAAGTTGTAATCAATATGTGGTTTTTGTCCTGCTAAGATTTCAGCAACCATAGTTCCTTCTTCCTCTGCTTTGTGTGCCAACATCGCTCCACGAACTACGTCACCAATAGCATAAATGTTAGAAGCCGAAGTTTGTAAATGATCGTTTACTTCGATTTGACCTCTTTCAGAAATTTTTACTCCTGCATTTTCAGCGTTCAATCCATCTGTATAAGGACGACGACCAACAGACACTAATGAATAATCTCCCTCTAAAGTTACGATTTCACCTTTAGCATTTTCTGCTTTAACAGTCACCACATCACCAACTCTTTCAACAGACTGTACTTTGTGAGACGTATAAAATTTCATTCCTTGTTTTTTCAATACTTTAGTCAATTCTTTAGACAAAGCGCCGTCCATTCCTGGAATGATTCTGTCCATGAATTCTACTACTGATACTTGTGCTCCTAAACGCAAGTACACTTGACCTAATTCGATTCCGATGACACCACCACCGATGATGACCAAGTGTTTTGGAACTTCTTTCAAAGCCAAAGCTTCAGTTGAAGTGATGATTCTTTCTTTATCAATTTTGATAAATGGCAAAGAAGAAGGTTTTGAACCTGTAGCAATAATGATATTTTTAGCTTCAATAGTTTCTGAAGTACCATCTGCTTTTGCGATAGCAATATGAGTCGCATCTACAAACGAACCTAAACCATTGAAAACAGTCACTTTATTTTTGTCCATCAGATAGTTGATACCTCCTGATGTTTGATCAACTACCGCTTGTTTACGAGCAATCATTTTTTCAAGGTTCACTTTTACCTCACCAGAAAGTTCGATTCCGTGATCTTCAAAATGCTTAATTTCAGCATAATGATGAGAAGAAGACAACAATGCTTTAGATGGAATACATCCAACATTCAAACAAGTACCTCCTAAAGTAGAATATTTTTCGATAATGGCTGTTTTAAACCCTAATTGTGCACAACGAATAGCTGAAACATATCCGCCTGGTCCTGAACCAATGATGACAACGTCAAATGAACTCATAGTATATTTTTTATGTG
Source organism: Flavobacterium sp. NG2 (assembly GCF_034119845.1). NCBI lineage: Bacteria > Pseudomonadati > Bacteroidota > Flavobacteriia > Flavobacteriales > Flavobacteriaceae > Flavobacterium > Flavobacterium sp. NG2. Next base: position 3,384,150 of record NZ_CP139420.1, read on the forward strand.
TGTATTATTATTTTTGCGGTTACAAAATTAAGGAATTAAGTTTTGTTTAAACTTTAAAGTTTGAGGTTTTTTGTTAAGAATTTTTTGTTGAAGTTTAACCACAACGTGCACCAAGAAGGCACAAAGTTCACAATGGTTTTGCTAAAAATGTAAAAAATAGAAACACAAAATTACTCTCAAAGACTGAAAACTGAAAACCGAGACTGAATACTAAAAACTGCTACTAACGAACAATCATCCTAAAAGTTAAATTGATTCTAGGTTTCAAAACTTTTTTAGTGGGTGGCAAACGGTGTAGCCAATGGGTTTGGGTTTCGTCTTTCATAACTAATAAACTGCCATTTTCTAAAAATAGTGAAACCGTTTCCTTGGTTTCTTTATGTTTGAAAGCAAATTTACGTTCGGCTCCGAAACTCAATGAAGCAATGGAACCATTCTTTTTTAAATCTTTCTCGGCATCGCTGTGCCAAGCCATCCCTTCTTCGCCAGAATGGTATAAATTAAGCAAACAGGAATTGAAACTTTCGCCTGTTTTGACCTCGATAATGGTTTTGAGTTCTAATAACGCTGGTGTCCACGGCAAAGCTTTCTTAGTTGTTTTGGAATAGGTATAACTAAACTCTGAGTCGCCATACCAAGCTACTTTTCGTTTGGTAACAATCAATTTACCCATGATGATGGCTTGGTCATTCTTCCATTTGATATCATTCCATAAAATATCAAAATACTTATTGGCTTCATCATTCGAAAATAATGTTCCATAATAATTCACAGTTCCATCTTTCGGAAGCCAATTGTGTGTGGGGTCGATATCTGGTGTGAATAAGTCGAGCATTTTTTTTAGAGGTGCTGAGTTTTTTTTAAACACTAAGGGCACTAAGGAGGCACAAAGAACACTAAGATTTTTTTTATTTCTATATTCTCTTAAATCTGTGTTCCCTTTTTTCTTACTGCAAAGACACTAAGACTTTTTAAACACTAAGGTCGCTAAGAAGGCACAATCTGTATTTTTTTTTAAACCATATAAGACATATAAGTTTTTCTCTTTAACCTTATTTATCATGGAAATAAAAATAGAACATATAAGTGTTATAGTCGCTTAAAAGCGACCAACAAAACAGCTTTATAACAATTAAAGAGGACTCATTTTTAAAACTTTTATTCTTGTATAAAACTACTTATATGGCCTTATATTTCTAATACCATTTAAAATTTTCAGCACTCCTTAATATAAAAAACTTATATGTCTTATATGGTTTAAAAAAAATCCTTCTACTTTTCAAGCTTTTATACTTGTATAAAACTACTTATATGGTCTTATATTTCGAATATAATTTAAAAATTTTCAATATCCCATAAAGTAAAAAAACTTATATGTCTTATATGGTTTAAAGAAAGCCTTCTTCTTTTCAAACTTTTATACTTGTATAAAACTACTTATATGGCCTTATATTTCTAATACCATTTAAAATTTTCAACACTCCATAATATAAAAAACTTATATGTCTTATATGGTTTAAAAAGAAAGCCTTCTTCTTTTCAAACTTTTATACTTGTATAAAACTACTTATATGGCCTTATATTTCAATACCATTTAAAATTTTCAGCACTCCATAAAGTAAAAAACTTATATGTCTTATATGGTTTAAAGAAAGCCTTCTTCTTTTCAAACTTTTATACTTGTATAAAACTACTTATATGGGCTTATATTTATAATACCAATTAAAATTTTCAGCACTCCTTAATGTAAAAAAACTTATATGTCTTATATGGTTAAAAAAAAACCTTCTACTTTTCAAACTTTATTATTGAAATTAATAATCTGTGTTAATCTGTGAAATCTGTGTTCCTTTTTTTTATTTCAAACAACTTCTTAATATACTCACTGGATGCTGAGCTTTACGACTCGTACCATCAAAAATCTGATGACGACAACTGGTTCCTGCTGCGGCAATTTCAGTGGTTTTGGCTGTGTTTCTGATTTTTGGAAACAAGGTATCTTCGCCCATTTGCATACTGATGTCGTAATGTTCTCTTTCGTATCCAAAAGAACCCGCCATGCCGCAACAACCGGAATTATAAATCGTCACTTGACTATTTTTGGGTACATTCAACATCGCAAAAGAAGCTTCGACAGTACTCAATGCTTTTTGATGGCAGTGTCCGTGGATTTTTATTTCTTTGGAAACATCCGAAAATTGTCCAGAGTGTATCTTTCCTTTTTCGATTTCTTTTTTGAAAAACTCTTCGATAGTAAAAACGTTTTTAGCTAATTTTTCTGCTTTTGGTTTGTCATCCACTAATCGTAAATATTCATCTCTAAAACTCAAAATTGCCGAGGGTTCTATTCCTATTAAAGGTGTTTCTTTAGAGATCAATGGTGCAAAAATCTCTACATTGATATTTGCAATTTCTTTGGCTTCTTCTAAGAATCCTTTTGACAAATAGGCTCTTCCACTTTCTTCGTGGTTTAGCATAATTACTTCATATCCTAGAGCTGTTAAAAGTTCGAATGCATCAATACCTACAGAAACATCATAATAGTTGGTAAATTCATCACAAAACAAATAGACTTTTCCACTCACTAAGGTTGTTTGATGAATCGATTCGTTTTGGTCATCATACCAATCTTTGAAGGTTATTTTCGAAAGTCTTGGCACTTCTCTTCTCAGTGAAACACCCATCATTTTTTTGACAATTGGCAAATTCACCATATAATTTGTAAACGAAGGGAAACCACTGGCTAATTGATTCAATTTGGCATTGTTTGCAAAGATTCTAGAGCGTAATGAAAAACCATTTGCTTTTTGGTATTGATACAAAAACTCGGCTTTCAATGAAGCGATGTCTACATTACTAGGACATTCGCTAGCACAAGCTTTACAACTTACGCACAAATCAAAAACTTGGTACAACTCTTTATGGTCAAACTTATTGACTTTGTCTGAATTGGTTAAATAATCTCTCAAGGCATTGGCACGCGCTCTGGTGGTGTCTTTTTCGTTTCTGGTGGCACGGTAGCTCGGGCACAACGTTCCTCCCGCTGATGGTAACTTACGGCAATCACCAGAACCGTTGCATTTTTCGGCTGCACGAAGTACCCCTAAACTATCTGAGAAATCTTGAAGCGTTTGAATCTCAGGCTCTACTCTTCCCGGCTCAAAGCGTAGATTTTCATCCATTTTGAGCGCATTGACAATTTTTCCCATATTCAAAACCGAATAGGGATCGAAAGCCAATTTAATACGTTTCAGCAATTCATAGTTTTTCTCTCCAATCATAAATGGCAAAAACTCGCCACGGACAATTCCATCACCGTGTTCTCCACTTAGTGAACCTCTGTATTTTTTGACCAAATGCGCTACTTCAGTAGCGATATTTCTAAATTGATAAACACCTTCTTTAGTTTTTAAATTCAGCACAGGACGCAAATGGATTTCACCCGCTCCTGCGTGAGCATAATAAATAGCCGACTGACCGTGACGTGCCATCATAGCCGAGAAATCAGCGATGTAATTAGGCAAATCACTCAATTCAACGGCAGTATCTTCAATAGAATCGGCTGCTTTATCATCCCCAACGATGCTTCCTAAAAGTCCCAATCCCGCTTTACGGAGTTCGTTTATTTTATCAATATCCGTCCCGTAAATTTTAGGCAAAGCATAACCAAAATTGTTCTTTTGCAAATCGGCTACCAACGCATCAGCTTGTTTTTCGGCATCTTCCATACTTTCGTATGAACCTACTTCAAACATCATCACAGCTTTGGGTTCGCCCACAATAAAAAATCGATTCTTGGCTTGTTCACGATTGGTTTTGGTACAATCCAAAATGGTATCATCCATCATTTCACAAGTGTACAAATGATGTTTCATGGCTATTAAAACCGACTCTAAGCTTTCTTGAATGCTGTTAAAATGAGCGACCACCATCACATTATTGGTAGGCGGTAACACATCCACTTTCAAAGTAACCTCTGTAGTAAAAGCCAATGTCCCTTCGCTTCCGCAAAGAAGTTTGCCCACATTAATGGTAGGTTCCGTTCCTCCAAATAAATCCGATTTCAATAAAATATCTACCGCATAACCAGTGTTTCTACGGTGGATTTCTGGTTTTGGAAATTCGTTTTTTATTTCATGTTGAGTCGCTTCAACCGAAAGCTCTTCGTATAATTTCTTGTAAATTTGGTTTTCAAGTGTATCGCCTTTGGTCTTTTCAATAAATTCGGCCGAAGTCAGTTCGCCAAAAACCACTTCAAACCCATCACTCAAAACCGCTTTAATTTCGACAATCTTATCACGGGTAACACCATAACGAATAGAGGTTGTCCCCGAAGAATTATTCCCCACCATTCCGCCAATCATACAACGATTAGATGTTGAAGTATTGGGACCAAAAAATAAACCGTGCGGTTTCAAGAATAAATTCAATTCATCCCGAATCACCCCTGGTTGTACCGTCACTGTTTTCTTTTCGGCATCAAATGAAACGATTTCTGTAAAATGTTTGGATACATCTACTACAATTCCGTTTCCTACGGTTTGTCCTGCTAATGAAGTACCTGCGGTTCTGGGTGTTAAAGAAATTTTATATTCGCCAGCAAACTTGACTATTTTCACAATATCAGCAACCGTTTTGGGCAAAGCCACCGCCTGAGGTACTAATTTATAAGCTGAAGCATCTGTGGAATATAGTATTTTATGAAGTTCGTCATACAACAATGTTCCTTCTAACGATTGTGACAACGATTTGAATTGCGGTATAAGTGACATAAAATCCTTTGTTTTGGTATGGGACAAATATAAATATAATCCATAGAAATTAAGGAGAAACTGTGCTTACAATATTTATTAATTTTTGAAAGTGACAAATGGCTTTCGGATTTCACTGGGAAAAAGATTCATCGGTTATATTTTAAAATTCTTGGGGACAATTAGACGCTACGGATAATACAATGGAAAACATATTTAAACTTCTTTCTATATATAAAAGTATGTTCATCATAATTGACTGAAAACATCTGTCCGTTCACTGATTTTAAAAAAGATAACAGTTTGCAATCTCTATTTTTGATTATTCAAAATAACAAACAAACCAATCTTAATCATGAAAAATTCAAGCTTTATAGTAATTGCTGCCATACAACTTTTCTTTGCTTGCTCCTCCAGTAACGACAACACAACGACTACAACAACTGAAACAGGTACAGTCGTCAAAGTAAACGCCGCTGATTTCCTATCAGGAGGTTTAGTCGAACCTATCACAACTGTATCTCGCACTTTATCTGATGGTACGACTGCAGATTGTTACAAAATAGTCGTAAACAGTTTAGCCTCAGACCATACTATGGGACCTTGGTGTCCTACAAATATTTCAGATGATGCCTCAAAAGGTGGAATTTGGCTAGAAGGAGGTGTTAAATACGATGTAGACGGCGCTTTTGTAAAAAATCTTGCCACTTTTTACAAAGACAGCAATTGGATGATGTATAATGCGACCACTGGAGCAATTACAAAAACCAGCACTAAGACCGAATGTGAAGAAGCAGCAAATCCTAATGTAGGAGCACAATACAAAAACTTTTGTGTGGAATGCTTGCCTTCCTATGTAGCAAACTTATCACATACCTATTATATTCCTGTGACACCTAAAGCAGCTAGTTCCCCTATTGCATTTGGAACAGGGCCAATGTCCTCTGGTCCAAGTGTGAGAGGATTAGCATTTAACGGTGTTGTGTTTGATGCACCAGCACCTACAAGTGTGATTTTAGCCGCTTATACCTTAGCCCCTTTTGACGATGCGGGTGGTCATATTAACTTGGCCGCAGGCTATCATTACCATGCCGCAACTGGTTTGACTACCAAGAAAACACAAACAGATGGTCATGCGGCAATGATAGGTTATGCCTTAGATGGTTACGGAATATACGAACGTTTAGACACAGCAGGCAATGAATCAACAGACCTTGATGCATCACGTGGTCACACAGACACAAGCAGAGGCTACCACTACCATGTAGATGCAGCGGGTAAAAACAATTTTATCAATAGTTTACACGGTGTGTATGCTAAATAAGAATTATATGAAAAAATATGCTTTACTCATAGCCTTGTTGTTCTCATTTGCAAGCTATGCTCATCAACCTGATTTATCAACCTCTGTACTTTCAAAAACTACAGATGGAAAATACATTTTGCAAATCACTAGCTCCCTCTCTGCCTTTGAAGGTGAAATTGATTATCGCTATTCTAAAAACGCCTACAAAACTGCTGAAGATTTCAATAAACTAGTGGTCGATTATTTTAGAAAAAATGTTTCTATTACCGTAAATGATGATGTAAAACTTGATTTTGCTCAGCCCTTGGTAATATTAGGACACGAAACTAAATTGATTGTAGAAGTTTTAAATCTTCCTAAAGAGATTCATCACTTTAATTATACCAACACCATGTTCAAAGACATGCCTAACAACCAAATGGCGGTTATCTTAGTTGCTGAAGGTTTGCCCAATGAACAGTATATATTAGAAAACACGAATAAACAAACCATCGAACTTGAATTAAAAGACGGAAAATGGCGAGAAGCAACTAACTATTCTATTTTAATTAATAACATAGTTCAGTCTAAAAACTTTATCTACGGATTGATGGTTCTCGCATTGGTAATTATTTCGTTTGTTTTTTTTAAAGACCGAAAAATTAGATTTAGCAGACGATCGTTTCTTTCCTTATTATGGAAATAATTCGTGAAATATAGTCCTGATGGGAGTGAAAATCCTTGTGGCGGTGGGCATTTATGCCGCCACAAGATTGTAACGTACAGCAGGGCAAAACGTAACTTGAAAGAAAATAACGTTGTACTCCTTAAAAAAGAAAACGCTAATTAAAACTTTTTATTACTTTTGCATCACTTTTAAAGTCTACAGAATTGAAACTTTTATTTGCGACCTTATTATCACTGACGCTTTTACTACCTTCATTGGGTAGTATGGTGATATTTACGCAATTTAAAATGGCGCAAGAACAGATAGCAAAAACTATTTGTGTGCAACGTGCAAACATTAACAATAGTTGTAATGGTCGTTGTGAACTTCAAAAAAGCCTAAAAAAATACGAAGACAACGAAAAAAGAATGGACAACACTAATTTGAAAGAGAAAACCGAGTTGGTTTATACTGCAGCTAAATTAGAATATACTGTTGCTCCATTGACTCTTTTTCAAGAAGAAAGAACTACAACAACTCATTTTTGTCAAAATCCGATAAAAATTTCGTTCGCTATTTTCCATCCTCCCCTCGTTTAAATTATAATTTTTAGAGAATGCTGTTTTACAGGATTCAAAAAGTTTTTGGCTTTACGCCAAAGAAAATCTATGTATTATAATTTTAATTAAAATGAGAAAAATAGTTTTCCTACTCCTATTAGTAGGTTCCATTATCCACGCACAAAAAAAACATATCGATACTACAAAAACAGAATTAGATAATGTTTTTATAACCGCCAACAGAACAAAAACTTTACGTCAAGAAACACCTGTAGCCATAAGTAAAATCAATTATAAAACGATTGATGAAGCTAAGGCATCAGCCTTATATGAAATTGCTAATAAAACTCCTGGAGTGGTAATGGTGAACCTTGGTAATGAACAACATGCCATGTCGATTAGACAGCCTATCTCCTATTCTAGTTACTATTTGTACTTAGAAGATGGTTTGCCAATACGACCGTTGGGAATTTTTAATCACAATGCTTTATTAGAAATTAACCAATTTAATTTACAAACTATCGAAGTAATCAAAGGACCAGTATCTTCCTTGTACGGTCCAGAAGCCGTGGGCGGTACGGTGAATTTAATTTCACAAAAACCATCCTATTACCCTGAGTTTAAATTTGGAATCCAAGCAGATCAATGGGGTTATAAGCGTATTCAGGCTTCGGCTGGTGCAACGATTGGAAAAGTTGGTTTTCATATTGCTGGGATATCGAGTCTTCAAGAGGATTCTTGGATGGCACAATCTGATTATAAAAAGGATAATTTGAATGTACGAGTAGATTACAATATAACCGACAATACTCGATTGATAAGCAATACAATGATTGGAAAATACTTCTCAGACATGAGTGGTAGCGTGAATGAAAGTGATTTTAACAATAGAACTTACACGAGCACTTCTGACTTTACTTATCGAAAATCAGATGCTTTGCGCACCCGATTGACCTTAGAGCACGACTGGAATGCAAATGCAAGCTCCTACTTAACGGTTTATCATAGAGACAACAAACTAGGACAAAATCCTTCGTACGGAATTCGTTGGAGTCCAACCGTAAATCCAACTACAGCAACAGGAGAAGTGAACTCTAATAACTTCAAAAGCTATGGAACTATCGGACAGCACACTCAAAAATTTGATTTTTGGAACACAACAATGGTGAGTGGCGCTTCTTATGATTTTTCACCAGTTACATATTGGTCGTACTTATTAGACATAAAAGCGACTTTAAACCCAGGTGAAACAGGCAAACAAACAGTCAATAAATATGAAATTGTGGCCGAACATCCTGAGACTAAATTAGCCAATTACACTGCCGACATCTACAATACTGCTATTTTCAAACAAATTAGTTTTAGCCCAATTGCCAAAACGATTGTTACTGTTGGTGGACGTTATGATGCCATGAAAATTAAATATGAAAATGCTTTAGATAATTCAAATGGTACAAAAAACTATGACAAATTTACTTTCAAAGCAGGAGTCAATTACAATCCAATAAAACAAGCTGGATTTTACGGAAACTATTCGCAAGGATTTGCACCTCCTGGAATTACATCTATTTTTAGAGCCAAAACAGGAACGGGAGGAAACACAGGAAAGCCAGCAGAGTTTTATTACAATTTAGAACCCGCAACTTTCGAAAATTATGAAGTAGGTGGTTGGGTAGCTTTGTTAGGAAATACATTCAGCTTTGATTATGCCTTGTATTATATGGATGGAACAAATGAACTTTTAAGTATCAAACTTGAAGATAATTCGACAGATTATCGTTCTGCTGGGGAAACAAGACATAAAGGTGTGGAATTTGGCTTCAATTACAAACCTAATTCTCAATGGAATTTCCGTGTTGGAGGAACTGTGGCTGAGCATCGTTATATTGACTTTCAGGTTTCGGATAAATCAACCGATACTTTACAAAATTTAGGCGGCTACGAAATGCCTCAGGCTCCAAGATGGGCAGGAAATTCAGAAGTGACCTATTACCCAAATTGGTTGCCAAATTTCAGAGCTGGAATCGAATGGCAATACATTAGTAGTTATTTCCAAAACCAAATCAACACTGTCGAATATGCTGGTTACAACTTATTCAATGCAAGAGTAGGTTACAAATACAAAAGTGTTGAAATCTATGGTAACATCATGAACCTAACGGATAAACTATATGCTTACAATGCTAGTAGAGGAAATCTATCAAGCTCCCAATCGACCTATACAGCAGCAGCACCACGAACTTTTATGGTTGGGTTACAATATAATTTTTCATTGAAAAAATAACAACAAATGACAAAGTCAAAAAATAAAAAGTGGTCTAAAAAACTCAAGCAAAAAATGTACAAATGGCACAGAACACTGGGAATCATCACGATTATCCCAGTGATTTTCTGGTGTATTTCGGGCTTGATGCATCCTGTGATGGCACATTGGTTTAAACCCACTATTGCTCATGAAAAATTAGAAGTAAAACCCATAGACAGTACCCAAATCAAACTGTCCATTGGAGATGTTTTAGAAAAAAATAAGATTCCTGTTTTTAAAAACTTTCATCTGGTAGCTTTCAACAATACCACTTATTACCAAATAAAAACAACCAAAGAAAACGAAGTCTTGTATTTTGATGCCCAAACGGCTGAGGAATTAAAAAATGGAGATCAAATCTATGCCGAATGGTTGTCACGTTATTTCATAGAGGATCAAAAAAGTAAACTGGCTAGTCTTTCATTAGTAACTGAATTTGACAGTCAGTACAAATACGTCAACCGTTATTTACCCGTTTGGAAAGTAACTTTCGAGCGTGACGATGCCATGGATGTCTATGTAGAAACTACATCAAGCAAACTGGCAACTTACAATCCTACTTCAAGAAAGATACAGCTATGGATTTTTGACAACTTTCACAATTGGAGTTTTCTGGAAGCTATTTCGAATAACGCTCTTCGAATTATAGTGATGCTCTTATTATTGGGAATTATTGCCATATCAGCTATTAGCGGCATTGTTATTTATGGTTTCTTTTGGAAAGTCTTCAAAAAAACACCTGTAACCGAGAACGAAAGCAAGTTCAAAAAACACCACCGAAAAATCGGGATTGCAGTCGCATTTGTAACCTTTACTTTTACTTTCAGCGGTGGTTATCATGCTTTAACCAAGTGGGAGCCTTATGTTTTAGACAAAATGGTGTTTACACCTGATTTTAAAGCGACTGATTTTCAATCAAATCATTTAGACTTAAAACCGGATTCCACTTGGACAGATGTTTCTTTAATTCAGTTTAAAAACAAAAATTATTACCAAGTACGCTTAGCACCTAATGAAGAAGGTGAAGTACAAAATAAATATATTGACTCTAAAACAGCTGTTGAAACTCCAAATCTAGAAGCGCAATATGCTGAATTTTTAGCTAGTAAATTCGCCAAAATGATGGTAAAAGACACGGCACTTCCTGCAGATTGCTGTGATGTCGAAAACACTAATTCCTGTATCAAAAACGCCAAATTATTAAATACAGAATACTTGTATCAGTTTGATAATCGGGAATATGGATTTGTAAACAAACGTTTGCCAGTAGTGAAATTGAGTTACGACACAGCCGATAAAGCTACTTTTTATATTGAACCTGCTACTTCCAGATTAGCGGCTCTAGTAACCGATTCTAAAAGAACCGAAGGCTACAGTTTTGCCATCCTACACAAATATTTATTTATGGATTGGGCTGGAAAAAACATCCGTGATTTGGTAATGGCCTTGTCGGCTCTTGGGGTTTTGGTAGTAAGCCTTTTGGGTTTGTATTTATTCTTAAAAAGAAAATAGATTACATCTTTCATGTAAAGTAGAAGAACACAGATTTGAGAAATTAAAGAAATAGTCACAGATTAAAACAAATTAATCTTTTCAATTCTATCAAACTCTTTTGAAATCTGCTAAATCTGCGTGAAAAACATTGCACTCAGATTTGGCAGATTTTCTAATATAATAATTTGGATTTTAGTCTAAATTAAAAATAGTACCACTTTATCAACCGAGATAAAGCAAACGGACAAAGTAAAATACCGTCACTTTCGTGAAATCTGTGGCTAGTTTTTTTGAATACAATCTATCTCGGATTATCCTCGTAATACCTCGCTTCGATACGTTTGATATCTTTAATGGAGTTTTTAGTCCACAACAATCGTTTTTCAACTAACTCCTCGGCTGATAAACCCCAGTTTTGATTCGATTGACGCAATCTAGTTGTTAGGTTTTGAATAATTATAGCCGCAGAAACTGATATGTTCAAACTCTCTGTAAAACCTACCATTGGAATCTTCAAAAAACCATCGGCCTGTTGCATAATTTCCTCTGACAATCCTTCTTTTTCGGTTCCAAAAAACAAGGCAGCGGGTTTTGAAATATCAAAATCTTCAAGCAAACAATCATTTTCATGTGGAGTTGTAGCAATGATTTGATACCCTTTATTTCTTAGTGTTTGAATACAATTAGTAGCTGAGTCATACCGATTTACATCAACCCATTTTTGAGCTCCTAAGGCAATTTCTTTATCAATACGCTTCCCAAAACGCTGTTCAATAACATGGAGTTCTTGAATCCCAAAAACCTCACAACTACGCATCACCGCACTGGTATTATGCATCTGAAAAACATCCTCAACAGCTACCGTAAAATGATTGGTACGATTTGCGAGAACTTTTAAGAACTTTTCTTTGCGCTCAGTCGTTATAATATTTTCAAGAAAATGAAGGTAATCCAAATCTATCATCTGATTTTTTTTGGTGCAAAAATAACAAAAAAGGAAAAAGTATCAAGTTTTTGGGCGTGTCCCTCTGGGTCGGGCTATACGCTACAATCTTGTGGCGGCATAAATGCCCGCCGCCACAAGGATTTTCGCTGCTATCCCTCACGCAAACCCTGCAATCATTCAATAAATCACTATTAATTTCATTATGTATTTCATTTTAATAAATTTGATGCATTACTTTTACTAAAAAAAGGAACACAAATTAAAGAAATCAGAGAAATAGTAAGAAATCTCTAAGTAACTTAGTGTCTTGGTAATTAAAAAATATTGTTATTAGGATTAAAAAAACTTAGAACCTAAGAACCTTAGCAACTAAGTCCCTCAAAATCCTTCGTGCCCTTTGTGTATAAAAAAAACTAATTATGAAAAAGAAACTCGTAGTACTCACAGGAGCTGGAATCAGTGCCGAAAGTGGTATTAAAACCTTTAGAGATAGTAACGGTCTCTGGGAAGGTCATAATGTAATGGAAGTTGCCACTCCCGAAGGTTTCCATAAAAACCCCGAATTAGTACTCGACTTTTATAATCAAAGACGCAGACAACTTTTTGAAGTACAACCCAATCTAGGGCACCAAATCTTAGCCCAAATGGAGCATGATTTTGACGTACAAATCATCACCCAAAATGTCGATGATTTACACGAAAGAGCGGGAAGCACTAACGTTTTACACCTACACGGCGAATTATTAAAAGTACGAGCTATCAATAATGAAAACAACATCTTAGACTGGAAAACCGATTTATTACTAGGTGATACCGACAGCAGTGGCAACCAATTACGTCCGCATATTGTTTGGTTTGGCGAGGCCGTTCCTGCCCTTGATGAAGCTATTGAAATCACAGCAACAGCCGATTATTTTGCTGTCATTGGTACATCATTACAAGTTTATCCTGCAGCAGGATTGATTGATTTTACTTCAAAAAACACTCCCGTTTTCTATATTGATCCTAAACCCGCTTCGATTCCAAACTTAAGAAATCCATTAGAATTGATTCCGATGAATGCTTCGGATGGTGTTTTGATATTGAGAAATAAATTATTACAATACGGTTTATAATCCTCGTAAACACCGCATTTACAAGACCTTTCACCACAAAAAACCAACATAGTTTAGTTTTTTAAACTCCCCTCATTTACATTTTTCCGCATGTTAATATTCTGTTAAACAGAAATTAAACAACTGTTTAAATTAAACAGTTGTTTAATTTTGTTTTAAATTAGAAACAACATGAGTTTGAATACCGATTTTAACGAAAAACAAATTGAAATTCTATTAGTAGCAGAAACCCTTTTTGCTGATAATGGTTTTGAAGGAACCTCCATTCGTACCATTGCAAAAGAAGCTAAAATCAATGTGGCTATGGTTTCCTATTACTTTGGTTCAAAAGACAAATTACTAGAAGCGTTAGTCGTTTACAGAACAAAAGATTTACGTTTTGAGATGGCCCATCTTTCAACAGAAAACCTTGATCCTATTGAAAAAATTAAAAAAGTAATTGATTTATACATCAACAGAATCAATTGCAACAAAGGAATCTTTAGAATTATCCATTTTGAATTAACCAAGGGAAAAGAATCTTCTAAAATCAAAGCACTTGATGAAATTAGATATGCTAATTTACTTTCGCTAACCTCCATCATCGAAGAAGGTCAAAGCAAAGGAATTTTCAGGAAAGATGTCATCATCCCTTTAATTCCACCTACTATTCTCGGAACATTTTTTCATTTTCATATCAATAAAATGTACTTCCAAGAAATACTGAATTTAAAAACAGAAGAATCTTTTGACAACTATATCAAAACAACTCTATCTAAACATATTCAACAAACAATTAATGCTTTACTAACGTATGATATAGCTCATTAAGAAGCGTTTGAACCTAGGCTAAATCAATAAAACAACAATAACATTCAGATTGTTAACAAATAATTTTACGAACATGAAATTTAATTCATTCCTCGTGCTAGGAACATCGCTGTTGTTCCTTAACACCCTAAATGCACAGCAAAAAAAGAGTTTAAAACTCGAAGACGCCATCCATTTGGCCTGGAAAAACAGTAACGAAACTTCATTAGCTGACAGAAAAGTAAACACGAAAGCATTGGAACTAAAAGCTGTAAAAAATCATGCTTACCCAGATTTGAAAGCTTCAGGACAATACCAAAGATTAACAAATGCTTCTATCAGTTTACCACAAAGTTCCTCTTCATCAAGCGCCGAGCCAACTCCAGTGGTAAATCAATTGATGATTGGTCAAATCAATACTAGCCTACCTATTTTTAGTGGTTTTAAACTCAAAAACAATATCAAATCATCGGATAACTTGTACCAAGCGGAAGTAGCTACTGCGTTACAAACCAAAGAAAATGTAGCCCTGAAAGTGATTGACTTTTATGCTCATTTGTACAAGTCTAAAAAAACAGTGGAACTAATCGCTGAAAACAAAAAAAGTGCGCAACAACGTGTTACTGATTTTACAGATTTAGAAAAAAACGGCATCATACCCAGAAACGATTTACTAAAAGCACAGTTACAATTATCTAAATTACAACTATCACTGGATAGTGCCATTAGTGAATTAAATAATGTCAATTTTGAATTGGTTACATTCTTAAAACTAGATTCTAAAACTAATTTAGACATCATCGAAAGTGATTTTGTTGACTTCCAAATGGATAATATCCCTACAAATGCGCAACTAGCATTAGAAAACAGAAAAGATCTTGAAGCCATCCGCTTAGAAGAAAAAGCAAGCTTAAACCAAATTGATGTAGCTAAAAGCGGGTACTACCCATCACTATCTCTTATAGGTGGCTATACTTCATTGGATTTAAAAAACTTGGTTACAGTACAAAATGCAATAAATTTTGGTGTGGGAATTTCTTATGACTTAAGTGGCATTTTAAAAAACGGTACTAATGTAAAAATTGCTCAAAGCAAAGCGCAAGAAATTAAAGAACATGAAGCTATGCTAACAGACCATATCAAAATTGAAGTACAAAAGGCTATGGAAGAATTCGACCTTTCCTTAAAACAGGGAATCGTTTACAAACAAGCTGTAGAACAAGCTACTGAAAATTACAGAATACTAAAAGATAAATATGACAATGGTCTAGCCGATACCAACGACCTTCTTGAGGCAGATGTAGAACAGTTAGGAGCCAAAATAAACCAAACGCTAGCCAAAGCTAATAGCATCCAAAAATATTATGCCTTATTATCAGTTTCAGGACAGTTAAACCAAAAATTCAATCTTTCAAAAATATAATTATTAGCAAAATGGAAAATAAAAAAAACAATACAAAGTTTATCCTAATCATATCCGCATTAGTAATTCTTGGAATTACATACGGCACCTTTAAATACATGCACTCACTCGCTCACGAAGAAACAGATGATGCACAAATAGAGAAAAAAATGAACCCAATTATACCTAGAGTTTCAGGGTACATCAACAAAGTATATATTAAAGACAATAATTTTGTAAAAAAAGGAGATACCTTATTTACTATTGATGCTAAGGAATACGAATTGAAGATCGAAGAAGCTATTGCAAACTTGGCTACAGCCGAAGGAAATTTTGAAGTTTCAAAAGCAGATATCGGAACCGTATTAGCAAGCGTATCTGTATCTGACGCAAATGTACAATCAGCGAATGGCAATATCGAATCAGCTAAAATCAAATTAGGATTAGCAACTAATGATTTCAACCGTTACAGTAATTTATATAAAAACCATACCATTACAAAACAACAATATGAACAAGCATTAGCAGCTAAACAAGAGGCCGAAAATCAAGTTCGAATTTTACAACAACAACAAAAAGCGTCTTCTTTTCAAAAATCAGTAAATCAAGCCAAATCTAAAGTTTCAGACAAACAAACAGAGGTAGCTGCTGCTAACATCAAAAGAGCCAAAGCTTTATTAGAAACAGCACAATTGAATTTGAGTTACACAGTGGTCACTGCTGCCATTGATGGACAAGTTTCTAAAATTGATCTACAACCAGGGCAATTAGTACAACCTGGACAATCTCTTTTTTACATCATCAATAATTCTGAAGCTTGGGTTATTGCAAATTTCAAAGAGACACAATTGAATAAAATGATTGCAGGTCAAAAAGTAACGTTGAAAGTAGATGCTTATCCTGATTATGAATTCAACGGTTCGATTACTTCCTTTTCACCAGCAACTGGATCTCGTTTTTCAATCTTACCTCCAGATAACGCAACTGGAAACTTTGTAAAAACAATTCAACGTTTGCCGGTGAAAATAAATATTGACGCTACTAATGATATCGAAAAAGTAAAACTGTTACGTCCAGGAATGAATGTGGATGTTGACGTACATATAAAATAAAATGACACAAGGAGAAGACGATTTAGTAGAATATGGCTTTAGACGCATTATCATCACGATAACTGCCGTACTATGTGCCTTGCTGGAAATTGTAGACACCACCATTGTCAATGTGGCCCTGACTAATATGAGAGGAAGTCTTGGAGCAACACTAACAGATGTAGCTTGGGTAATTACCGCTTATGCTATTGCTAATGTTATTGTAATCCCTATGACAAGTTGGTTATCACAACAATTTGGACGCCGAAATTATTTTGCCGTATCAATTATAATTTTCACATCAGCTTCCTTTTTATGTGGTAATGCCACAAATATCTGGGAACTAGTAGCCTTTCGATTTGTACAAGGTTTAGGAGGAGGTGCTCTTTTAGTTACCGCTCAAACCATCATAACCGAAAGTTATCCTGTTGCTAAACGTGGAATGGCACAGGCCATTTATGGCATGGGAGTAATTGTAGGTCCTACATTAGGTCCTCCTTTAGGAGGTTATTTAGTAGATAATTTTTCGTGGCCGTATATTTTTTATATCAATATCCCTTTGGGAATTATTGCTACAATCTTAACATTAAGCTTTGTAAGAAGTCCTAAATATGGTGAAAAACTAAAATCTAACCAAGTCGATTGGTATGGCATCATCTTATTAGCAACCTTTATTGGTTCACTACAATTTGTTTTGGAACACGGGCAACAGGATGATTGGTTCAGTAATAATTTGATATTAGGACTTAGCCTAGTTTCGTTATTTGGATTGATATTATTCATTTGGAGACAATTGACCTACAAATATCCCATTGTGAACCTGAGTGTTTTGAAAGATGGAAATTTAAGAATAGGAACTATTATGTGTTTCATCCTTGGATTTGGATTATATGGTTCAACTTTAATCATTCCCATCTACACCCAATCTGTATTAGGATGGACGGCTACTGATGCAGGCTTGCTCCTTATTCCAGGTTCTATCACTACAGCAATCATGATGCCTTTTGTGGGTAGAATGATTCAAAAAGGCGTGCCTCAAGGATATATGGTAGCTACTGGATTTGCCATATTCTTTGTTTTTTGTCTAATGATGTATGGGAACATGACACCAGACACTGGCGTAGAACATTTATTCTGGCCATTGATACTAAGAGGCATTGGATTAGGATTATTATTTGTACCCATTACTACCCTTTCTCTTTCTACCCTTTCAGGAAAAAACATTGGTGAAGGAGCTGCTTTTACAGGAATGATGAGACAGTTGGGTGGTTCTTTTGGAATTGCTATCATTACTACTTTTATCACTCGTTTTAATCAATCGCACCGTGTGAATTTAATAGCCAATTTAGATGCTACTAAATATGAAGTTCAACAACGTCTTGCATTATTACAAAAAGGATTTATATCCAAAGGATTTAGTACTAATGAAGCCTTGAAGAAAGCATATCAATCCATCGATTATTCAGTAATGAAACAAAGTACTGTACTCTCTTATATGGATATCTTTTTATATCTAGGCGTATTATTCTTACTCTGTATTCCGATTACTTTATTAATCAAGAGAGGAAAAAATAAAATAAATCCCGCTGATGCCATGCATTAAAAAAACAAACCGTCACAATACAAATTGCGACGGTTTTTTTATCCTTCAAAACTACAATAACCGTACAATTCTCTTTTTGAAAGATCGCTCTGCAAAAAACTTTGTACCTTTGAATATTCAAAAAAATCAACTCAAACCATGAGAAAAGCCATATTTCCTGGATCTTTTGATCCTATTACCTTAGGTCATGAAGACATTATCAAAAGAGCCTTACCTTTATTTGATGAAATTGTCATTGCTATAGGTGTTAATGCTGAAAAAAAATACATGTTTACACTCGAAGAACGTAAACGTTTCATAGAAGAAACTTTCAAAAACGAACCCAAAGTAAGTGTCATTACCTATGAAGGCCTAACTATAGAGTTGTGCAAAAAAATAAATGCCGATTTTATTTTACGTGGTTTACGCAACCCAGCCGACTTTGAATTTGAGAAAGCCATTGCTCATACCAATCGTGAATTATCCAAAATAGAAACTATATTTTTATTGACGGCAGCAAGTACTTCTTTTATCAGTTCTAGTATTGTTCGTGACGTAATCCGTAATGGAGGTGAATTCCAAAAATTAGTTCCAAAAGCAGTTATTCTTCGCTCTTAATATAACAAAAAAGGCTGTTCAAATGAACAGCCTTCTTAAATATTTGAAAGAAAGAATTAGAATTTGAATCTTTTTCTATCTGTTTCTGATAAGTAAATCTTTCTTAGACGAATTGATTTTGGAGTAACCTCTACATATTCATCTTTTTGAATGTACTCTAATGCCTCTTCTAATGAGAATTTGATAGCAGGAATAATTTTAGCCTTATCATCTGCTCCTGAAGAACGTACGTTAGATAACTTTTTAGTTTTCGTAACGTTTACAGTCATATCATCACTACGAGTATTTTCACCAATTACTTGACCTTCGTAAATATCTTCGTTTGGATCTACGAAGAATTTACCACGATCTTGTAATTTATCAATAGAATAAGGAATAGCTTTTCCGTTTTCCATAGAAATTAACGAACCATTGTTACGACCTGGAATTTCTCCTTTGTATGGTTCGTATCCAATGAAACGGTGTGACATAATAGCCTCACCTGCAGTAGCTGTCAACAATTGATTACGTAATCCAATGATTCCACGAGATGGAATGTTGAATTTTACTACCATACGTTCTCCTTTACCTTCCATAGAAAGCATTTCTCCTTTACGGATAGACACAAATTCTACAGCACGTCCAGAAAGATTTTCTGGTAAATCAATAGTCAATTCCTCAACTGGTTCACATTTTACACCATCAATTTCTTTGATGATAACTTGTGGTTGTCCGATTTGTAATTCGTACCCTTCTCTTCTCATTGTTTCAATAAGAACAGACAAGTGCAATACTCCACGACCAAAAACCATGAACTTATCAGCTGAATCAGTTTCACCTAACTTCATTGCTAAGTTTTTCTCTAACTCTTTTGTCAAACGCTCTCTAATATGACGAGAAGTTACAAATTTACCCTCTTTACCAAAGAAAGGAGAGTCATTAATTGTAAACAACATACTCATTGTTGGCTCATCAATAGCAATTGTTTGTAACGCTTCTGGATTTTCAAAATCAGCAATAGTATCACCAATTTCAAAACCTTCAACACCTACAATAGCACAGATATCACCAGCTATAACTTGTTCTACTTTTTTACGTCCAAGACCTTCAAAAGTATGTAATTCTTTAATTCTTGATTTAATTACTTTTCCATCTCTTTTTACCAAAGAAATAGGCATTCCTTCTTTCAAAATACCTCTCTCTAAACGACCAATCGCGATACGACCAGTAAATGAAGAGAAATCTAATGAAGTAATCAACATTTGAGGCGTTCCTTCTGATACTTTTGGAGCAGGTACATTTGCAATAACCATATCCAATAAAGGCTCAATATTTTCGGTTTGGTTCTCCCAATGATCCGACATCCAGTTGTTCTTAGCAGAACCATAAACGGTTGGAAAATCCAACTGCCATTCTTGTGCTCCTAATTCAAACATTAAGTCAAAAACTTTCTCATGAACTTCTTCAGGAGTACAGTTTTCTTTATCAACTTTATTGATAACCACACAAGGTTTCAAACCTAAATCAATTGCTTTTTGTAATACAAAACGAGTTTGTGGCATTGGCCCTTCAAAAGCATCAACCAACAAACAAACACCATCAGCCATATTCAATACACGTTCTACCTCACCACCAAAATCGGCGTGACCAGGAGTGTCAATAATATTGATTTTGGTTCCTTTATATTGAACTGAAACGTTTTTTGATG
The DNA here is from genome assembly GCF_034119845.1 of Flavobacterium sp. NG2. Classification (NCBI taxonomy): domain Bacteria; kingdom Pseudomonadati; phylum Bacteroidota; class Flavobacteriia; order Flavobacteriales; family Flavobacteriaceae; genus Flavobacterium; species Flavobacterium sp. NG2. The sequence continues at coordinate 3,404,442 of NZ_CP139420.1, forward strand.
TAATAGTAATACCTCTTTCACGTTCTAAGTCATTGTTATCAAGGATTAAGTCACCTGTATTTTCGTTGTCACGAAATAATTGACAGTGATACATAATTTTATCAACCAAAGTTGTTTTACCGTGATCGACATGGGCAATAATTGCAATATTTCTAATAGATTCCATCTGTGATTTTTAATGGGTGCAAAGGTACACTTTATTTTGATATAAAAAATATTTATTAAATAGTTTACACAGAGTTAACTACATATAAACACATAAAAACACTTGAATCAATCTTTTAAAATAATTTATTAGATATTTTATAATTCACATTATTTAATTACATTTGAGTAATGAAAAACAAATCGAACCAAATAACGCTTGTCTATTTAATTATTGCTCTCTTTGCAGTAGTTGTTTTTCATAAACTTTCTCTAAAATATATACAAGCCGAAAACTATCCCAGTTTTAACTTCATAAAAGACATCATCCTAGTCACCTTTACTGGCTTGATTTTCAGAAGCATCCTATCTGAAAACAATAAAAAAAACAAGACTGTTTTCGAAAAATTAAAAAAAATCAATAACGAAATAAAAGAATCAAACGATAAATATGATATCGTTGCCAAAGCTACCAGTGATACTATTTGGGATTGGAACATTATAGAAGACAAACTTCACTGGAACAGGGGAATCAAGGGGATTTACGGATATGACCAAAATCAAGTAGGAGATAGTTCCAGTTGGTGGTTTCAAAATATCCACCCTGAAGACAGTATAAGAATGTCTATTAAGCTGTATTCTTTTATCGAACAAAAAACAGAAAATTGGCAAGACGAATACCGTTTTAAATGTGCTGATGGCACCTATAAATACGTACTCGATAGAGGCTTCCTTTTAAAAGATGAAACTGGAAAAGCCATCCGAATGATTGGAGCTATCCAAGATATCACCAAAAGAAAAGAAGAAGAACTACGACTTAAATTACTCGAAACAGTAATTTTACAAACCAAAGACTCCATAATTATTACTGAAGCTCATTTCAACAAAATAAAGCTTCCTAAGATAGTATATGTAAACCCTGCTTTCACAACCATGACTGGGTATCAGTCTGATGAAATACTTCATAGGTCCCCTGATTTCCTGAGTGGTCCAAATACCGAAATCAAGACAATCAAAAAAATAATCGCAGCGGTAAAAAACCAAGAAGAATGTGTTGTTGAAATGATTAGTTACAAGAAAAATGGTGAAGAATTTTGGCTTCACTTTTCGATGATACCAATTCACAATTCAGACAAAGAAATTTCACATTGGATTTCAATACAAAGAGATATTACGGAAGAAAAAAGACAGGAAAAAGAAAAAGAACAACTTATTAGAGAACTAACCAAAAACAATAAAGACCTAAAACAATTCTCTTATATTACCTCTCATAATCTTAGAGCCCCGATATCAAACCTTATAGGCTTACTCAGTCTGATTGAAGATATTACAATCGAAGACATTGAGCTTAAAGAAATCTTGCACGGATTTAACAAATCAACTCACCAACTTAGCGAAACTATCAACGACCTTACAAATGTCATGATAATAAAAGATAAAACAGCAACCGAGAAAGAAACCGTATTTCTCAATGATGTTTTTGAACATGTTTTCAATCAGTTATCTTCTCAAATTGAGAAATACAGACCTATATTAAAAATAGACTTCAGTAAAGTTCCCGCTTTAAACATCAACAAACCCTATATTGAAAGCATATTACTAAACCTACTATCAAACGCTTTAAAATACAAATCAGACAAAAGACCTTTGAAAGTTAATATAGCAGCTGAACAAGTTGATAATATCATCACTTTAACATTCAAGGACAACGGAATTGGGATTGATTTAGCAAGAAATAAAGACAAGGTTTTTGGCCTATACCAACGCTTCCACGATCACCCTGACAGTAAAGGACTAGGTCTTTACTTAGTAAAGTCACAAGTTGAAGCCCTTGGAGGAACAATTAGTGTCGATAGCGAGGTTGATAAAGGAACAACATTCACCTTAACATTTATAAATAAATAAAAAATGCTAGATAAAATTTTATGCGTTGACGACGACCCAATTACATTAATGTTATGTAAAAAAGTCATCATAAAAACAGAATTTTCTAAAGAAACCGTAACTGCACAAAACGGAGAAGAAGCACTTGAATACTTTGACAAAATCAATGAGACAACTGAACCTACAACCACTATTCTACCCCAACTCATCTTTCTAGACTTAAATATGCCTGTAATGGGTGGCTGGGAATTTTTAGATAGTTTCAGTGATCCTAAGTACACTCAATTCAACGAAATTAAGATTGTAGTACTATCCTCTACGATTGACCCTGAAGACTTAGAAAAAGCTAAAAAATACCCAATGGTAATCGATTTTTTATCTAAACCCATTTCAATATCAATGTTAGCATATTTAAGTGCAAAAATAGAAAGCAGATAAAAACTTACTTAATCCAGACTATCTTTTACGTAAATAATAAAGTCATCATATTACTATTTGCTACCAAACCAAGTAAAAATATAAAACATACAATTAAATAACAAAGCAATAACAGCAAATCCGTTTTTATCCAAATAGACACCCCTTACTTTAACTAAATAGATCCAACATACCGATACAAACTCGGACAGAAACAAATAAAACACAACATCTCGTTATTATATTTTATTCAATTCCAATAGGTTAAAAATAATATCAAAATTAAGTGCAAAAATAGTTTGTAAAAATCAAAACAGTTCCTATATTTGCAACCGCTTAGAGCAACAAACACTAAGCATTTGGCCATGGGGAGATACTCAAGCGGCCAACGAGGGCAGACTGTAAATCTGCTGTGAAAACTTCGCAGGTTCGAATCCTGCTCTCCCCACAAAACGCTGTAATTTTTATTACAGCGTTTTTTTTATACCAAAATCAGAAATCGGAGGATCAAGGGATCAATCCTAAAACCTGTGGAGCGACAAAAATTAAGCATAAATATTAGTTAGCCTAAAAAGGAAAAACTCAATGTTTCTAACTCCTCTAAACTGCGACCTAAAAGCTTTTATTTTGGCATTGAAGGATTCTGCCGAAGCATTAGTACTTCTGTTGTCAAAATAGTTTAATATGTTTTGATAATGATTGGTTATGGTTCGAGATATTGTATTGAAAGACTTAAATCCTGATTGATTTAGTTTTTCATGCCATTTGGCCAGTCTAGTAAAAGCAATTATTTTATCAGTTGTGTTTTCAAAGATATTACGTAAACCATGGGATAGATTATAAGCTACTTTCATGCCCTGAAATAATCCAAACAACAGTACTCATTCTAATTGATTCTCTGTCCATTTTGATTTGTTTTTTAATAACGACCACCTAACTCAAATCACTAATCGCTATACAATATCACTATTAGCAGTATTTTCATCCCACATTTATCCTTATCGCTTTAACGCCTTATATTACATCGTTTTCTTCACTATAGTATAGAGTAGTTTTTTTTTATGTAATTAGCTGTATCGTCTCCAAAATAAGCTTTTTAACATAGAAGCGTTCTTTTTCTTAAATTCCTTTTAGAAAAAATTTAATCAAACGCAATTACAATAAAAACGTACTAGATTATCCAAGCAAAAACGAACCAAATACACAAAAACACTAATATACAACTACAAATAAAAAACGCCCAATAACTATACTATCAGTGATAATACGTTATTGAGCGTCAAAAAAAAAAAAAAAAAAAATCTAAATATCTAACTCTGCGTTTGTGTAGCAGGAATCACTAACAAGAAATTTGTTTTATTGATATTATCAATATAAAAACTCAATGGATATATTAAATCTGGTTGGTAAAAAGTTGGAAAAGCATTAGTAAAATAATTAATAAAATGCGTTTTTAAATTAAAACCAGTTGTTGTAGTGCTGTTTCTACGTAATAAATCAAACATACGTTGATTTTCTCCTGCTAATTCCAATCTTCTTTCTTTGAACAAATTCTCTTCAAAATCTGCATTTGTCATTGTTGTTGAATAAGCCGTAGCCGATGCTCTCGTTCTCACCAAGTTAATAAATTGAACTGCAGTTGGCGTGTTACCTAAAGCTTCAGCATACATCAATAATACATCAGAATAACGAATTACCGGCCAATCATTAGGACCTAAACCTGCCACTGTAACAGCTGAGTAAAATTTAGTTAAAAAATATCTTTGAATTCCAGCTGTACCTGTACCTGTTGGAGTTGCACCTTTTAAAATAGTAACATTTCTCCTTGTATCTGTAGAAGAGTAAGCATTATACAAATCTTCTGTAACACCATTATCAGTTCTTGAATTAGGAGTCGTCTGTCCTACTCCAGCAAAACTTTCAGTAAAACTGTTACCAACTGTTGTATTAGCATTACTATATCTAATAGAGAACAAAATTTCTTTATTCATTTCATTAGAAGTAGAAAAAACACTTGCATAAGAAGTCTCTAAACCATACCCTCTAATTCCTGTAGTAGCTACAGTAGTACCAATAATAGATTCCAATTGTGTCTTTGCTGAAGCTTTATCTCCCAAAGTCAAATAAACTTTTGCTAAAAGTGCAGCAGCCGCCCATTTGTTCGCTTTTCCAATATTTACATTTGTAGTAAGAGGGCTGTAATTTTCAGAAATCCCATTATCTACAGCAAATTTTAAATCTGCAATAATTAATTTATAAACATCCTCAACACTAGCGTTAGGTAAAGTATAAGCATCTCTAGGAGTCTCAAATGGCACATATACCAAAGGAATACTACCAAACATCCTAACTAGATTAAAATAATTATAAGCTCTAATAAAACAAGCTTCTGCAGCTAAAGTCTTAGCACTCGTTTCTGCAATTTTTATTTCACTAAAGTTCAAACTCTGTGATGATGGTTCATAAGTATATCCCACACCTTCAATTACTGTATTTGCCGCACGAATAGAAGTATATGATGCTAACCAATATGGCCCCAAATAATAACTCCTATCACTATTATCGTAATTGAAGGTATCATAATTAATAACCTGCAACCTTCTTAAATCACTAGTAGACGTTACGTTGTTGTAGGTATTATCAGACAAGACTTCGGTTAAAGCCCATTCCGTTTCTTTTGGAGCCCTCATACTAGCATAAGCACCTAGTAATAAATTTTGAGCTACTAATAAAGTGAAATCACCATTATCAACAATATACGATTGAGGCTCCACCTCAATAACATCAGTACAATTTGAGAAAATTAGTACCGAAGACAACAATAAATATTTAATTAATTTCATAATGTATTTTTTATGTTTAAAAATTAATATCAAAACCAAACAACATAGACATTGAAATTGGATAACCTTGATATTGCAATCCTCCACTTGTCAATGGATCGGTTGACTTTGTATTTCTTGCCTCTGGATTAATTCCTTTATAACCATCAGCAAAATGGTAATACAAGTTTTGAGCAGAATAATAAATTCTTAATTTACTAAGTCCCAATTGCTTCACAAAATCTTTATTTAGTGTATAACCTAAAGTAATATCATTTAATTTAAAGTAAGAAGCATCTTCAATACTATAATCTGTTAATACCCAGTTAATACCTTGTGATTCAAATGGAGTACCAGTACCTGGATTCAAAGGGCTAACATACTGACCTGTAGTAAAGTTTTTATTGTATCTTCTTGCTTCTTGTGAAACAGATTCTCCATTAAACACCTGAACTCCTTGAACTCCTTGAAAACTAAACCCTAAATCAACATTATAAATTTTGAAATTATTAGTAAAACCCCAAGTAAAATCTGCGTAAGGATCTCCAATAACTGTACGGTCACTAGCATCAAGCTTACCATCTTTATTAAGATCTTTTAACTTAAGACCACCAACTTGAATTCCATTTGTAATAGTAGTTGTTAAACCTGAATCAGTAATCTCTTGTGCACTCTTCCAAACACCATCAGTTACATATCCATACATTTGAATTAGGGGTTGTCCAACTTTTGTTTGATAAACATCACTATAACTAGAAGTAGTACCTGTAGTAGATGTCGTATTATTACTAATTTTTTCATTTAATGAACCGAAATTTAATAATTTATTACGGTTAGTAGAATAATTAGCAGAAGTAGACCAATTAAAGTTTTTAGTATTGATATTCGTTGTAGACAACTCGATTTCAAGACCTTTATTTTGAAGTGACCCTACGTTCAACCAAGAGAAAGTAGAACCTGTACTAGGTAAATTTGAATCTAAAAGTAATAAGTTATCTGTTTTAGATTCATAAATATCAAATGATAAATTTAATCTATTTTTCAAAAGACCGATATCTAAACCAAAGTTCTTTTGCCAAGTTGTTTCCCAAGTAAGATCTGGATTTGAATACACACTAGGAACTTGGAAAGCTGTCACTACAGATCCGGAACCTGCTCCTGTTATAGTAGAAGTCGTTGTCAAAACTGAATAACCTGGATTATAACTATTCGTTAAATTAGTAGTACTAATAGATTCAATTCTATTATTACCTGTAGCACCATAACTCGCTCTTAAACCAAACTTATTTAACCAACTAGCATTATTAGCAATAAAATTTTCTTTTGCTATATTCCAACCTACAGAAACGGCTGGAAAAACTCCCCATTTATCATTTAAGAACAATGAACTACCATCTGTACGTACACTCGCTGTTAAATTGTATTTACTATTATATGAATAGTTTGCTCTACCCATATAAGATATCAACCCTAATTTATTTTTAGTACCATCAACAGTTACATTAGTACTACCTAACATTTGATTCAAGGTACGAATATTATCATCTGGAAAAAATTGACCAGTTGATTTTGACTCTTCAATAATTTGCTTGTTTACAGAAAACAACCCTGTTAATTCTAAATCATGTACTTTACCAAAAGTATTTTTATAGGTCAATAAATTTTCATTCAATAAATCAACAAATTTTTGGTCTGTATAGGACGCACTGTTATTATTTAATCCAGTAGCTGCTCCGTATAAATTTGCTCTATGTCCTAAAAACTGTAATCTGTTTACAAATTTTGAATAATACGCAACCGAAGTTTTAAATACTAAACCTTTAGCTAGTTTAAAATTCAAATCCATACTGGATTGAATTCTAAAATCCTCTTTATCATCATCAGAAACCAAAACAGAATACAAAGGATTAGATCCTCCTGTTGTCCACGCAGATGCACTTGCAACTGCTGCACTAGTACCAGAACCATTTATATAATCAAAAGCAGGTACTTTCATGTTTCTAAAGTACTGTGGATGAGCAAATCCTCCTACTTTTAACTCATTAGCATTAAAAAATCCTCGATCAGAATTTGCTAAAATATAATCAATTGTTCTTTGATTTAAACTTTTAGGCAACCAACTTGAAAACCTAATAAAATTATTGAAATCAGCAACAGGTTTTTGTGTTTTAGAATACGAAGGATTAATATTTAAATTCAAAGTAACTTTCTTTGATAATTCAGCAGTAATCTTTGATCTAAAATTGTACTTATTATAACTACTTTTTATAAAAGTACCTTCATCACCATTATACCCTCCTGAAACATAATACTTTACAGCTTTTGTCCCACCAGATGCACTTAATTGGATATTTTTAAAATCACCAGTTCTTAAGAATTCATCTTGATAATTCGTAGGACCATCACCTAAAATATTTTCAATAAAATAAGCTGCTCTTCTTACAGTACTTGCTTGTGCTGTAGTTCCCAATGCAGTAAAACCTTCATCTCTTCTTATTTGGTCATTTATTACACCTTGATGAACATAATCAGTTATTGACATAATATCCCATTTCTTGTAAGGAGTCTTGATACCACTAGAATAAGTGAAACTGAATTTAGTTTTTGACTCACTACCTGATTTAGTAGTAACCAAAATAACCCCATTAGCACCTCTAGAACCATAAATAGAAGCAGAAGCCGCATCTTTAAGTACTGTTACATCTTTTACATCATTCATATTCAAAGATGATAATCCATCCTGAATTGGTTGACCATCCACAACAACTAAAGGTTGTGCGTTTGCATTAATAGATGCAATACCTCTAATTTGAATTGTAGGATCAGCTCCTGCCTCAGTAGAAGTATTTTGTACTTGAACACCAGCAATTTTACCTTGCAAAGCTTGATCAATTCTAGAAACTGGTAAGTCATTTAAAATTTCAGTCTTAAAAGTTGCAACTGATCCAGTAACATTTTCCTTTTTCATAGAACCATACCCTACTACAACAACTTCGTTTAGTTGATTATTAGCCTCAACCAAAGTAACATTAATTGTCGTCATCTTACCTACAGTAATGTTCTTTGTAGCAAAACCTAAATAAGAAAAATTAATAACCGACTTAGCATCATTTGCCATAATGACATACTTCCCATCTAAATCCGTTACTGTACTCCTACCATTAGTGGTTACCGTTACACCTGGTATAGTTAGCCCATTATTATCAACTACTTTTCCTGAAATTTTAATTTGTCCAGTTTGAGCATTAATAATTGATGAAAAAACTAAAAGAAACATTAAAATTGTTTTTTTCATAATTTAATCCATTTGTTTAGTTATTTTTTTTTGAAAGATTTACAATAGCCTTTCCACTATTTACTATATCGATTGAAACTATTAAAAAAACTTTTTACTTTTAGAAAAAACCATTTTAAACAACCAATGTGGTTAACCAATCAACAAGACAAACTTAATTTTTTTTCAACCAAAAAAAAAGTTAAAAATCATAAAAAATAAAAAAATCAAAATAAAAACGCTTTCATTTTGTTTAGACCGAAATCATTGAGAATAATCAACAAAAAACAGTCATCTACAGAAAATATAACAAAATATTAAGTTAAAATTAAGGTTGGAAAAAGAGAAAAAAACGATTAAAAATCAGAATAGTACTACTGTTTTAATTGTAGGAAATATAGAAAACGGCTGAAATAACCCAATCTGGTAAACCAGTTAAAAAAAACAATAATTAGAAAGACTAAAATATAGGAATACAAACCTTACTATTCATATCCATAGAACGTTATAGCTAACGATTCAGCACAAAAAAAACCTTCTTAATTTTTACATCAAGAAGGTTTAATAAAATTAAAAGAAATATATTATAAAATATAATCTGTATTAATAAAGTTAGATTCTTTACTACTCAACAATTCTTGCAGAATGGCATTGTTATATTCATTATCCTTAGAAGCCACAAAAGTTCTAATAGAAAATGAACGCAAAGCATCATGAATACTCAATGTTCCTACTGCAGAATCTTTACGTCCTGTGAAAGGAAACACATCAGGTCCTCTTTGACAAGAGCTATTCAAGTTTACTCTACTCACTAAATTGACTAATGAGTCAATTAGCGGAGCTATTGTTTTTACATTTTTACCAAATAAACTTACTTGTTGTCCATAATTAGATTCGGCCATATCTTTCAATGGTTCTTGAATATCTTTAAAAGTCAAAATAGGCACGACTGGTCCAAATTGTTCTTCTTGGTATACTCTCATTTCCTTGTTGATAGGAAACAAAACTGCAGGGAAAATATAATTATCAGAATGTTGACCACCTTTGGCATTAATTATTTTTGCTCCTTTAGATGTTGCATCATCAATCAATTCTTGAATATAAGCTGGTTTTTCTTTTTCAGGTAGCGGCGTTAACGACACTCCTTTCTCCCAAGGATTACCAAAAACCAAACTATCTACTTTGTCAGAAAAACGCTTGTTGAATTCGGCTGCAATAGATTCGTGTACATATAATACTTTCAAAGCAGTACAACGTTGTCCATTAAATGACAATGTTCCTGCAATACATTCGTTAATTGCTAAATCCAAATCAGCTTCTGGAAGAATAATGGCTGGATTTTTTGCTTCTAATCCTAATACCAAACGCAAACGGTTTTTATTAGGGTGTTGGTCTTGTAAAGCAATCGCTGATTTACTGTTTCCAATCAAAGCCAAAATATCAACTTTTCCTGATTTCATTACTGGCGAAGCTACTTCTCTACCTCTACCATATAATATATTGATAACACCTTTTGGAAAACTACTTCTAAAAGCTTCTAATAAAGGAGATATTAAGAGTACCCCATGTTTAGCAGGCTTGAAAATTACAGGGTTCCCCATAATGATTGCTGGAATCAATAATGAGAAAGTTTCATTTAAAGGGTAGTTGTACGGTCCAAGACACAATACTACTCCCAATGGACTTCTACGTACCATTGCATTTACACCTTGTACTTTTGAGAAATGAGCACTACGTGCATTCAATTCTTTATAACTCTCTATCGTATCGTAAATGTATTCTACTGTTCTGTCAAATTCTTTTTCAGAATCGCCTAATGACTTACCAATTTCCCACATCAATAATTTAACAACCTCTGCACGAGTTTCTTTCATCTGTTTGACAAAATTCTCCATGCATTTAATACGATCTACCACTTTCATAGTAGGCCATAATCCTTGTCCATTATCAAATGCAGCAGACGCTGCTTCAACAGCTTCTAATGCTTCTTTTTCTCCCATAAATGGAATAGAACCTAAAATTGTAGGTGCGTATTCTTCAGTCGAAGAAATTGTAGAAAAAACAGGAGTGGTCTCTCCCGTCCATTTTTTTAATTCTCCGTTTATTAAATAAGTATCTTGATTTAAGATCTCTTTTATTTGAAATTCTTCAGGTATTGTGTTCATGTTTTTTTTGTAGTTATATTAGAAATTAAAAAAAGAGGTAAAACCCTCTTTTTTTTATGCTTTATGGTGAAACAATTTCGCCATCCCAACCAAGGATTCCTCCTTCGAGATTATAGGCGTATTCAAATCCCATTTCATTCATAATCTCACAGGCTTTACCACTTCTTGCCCCAGAACGACAATACACATAGTATTTTTTATTTTTATCCAAAGCTTCAAGCTCCGAAATAAACTCTTGACCTTTATGAATATCGATATTTATTGCCTCTGGAATAATACCGTCATTATATTCATCCTCAGTTCTAACGTCTAGAATAACAACGTTCTCATCAGCTTCTAGCTGAGCAACCCATTCCTCTTGTGATAAATTCATAATTTGTTATTTTTTTAGTAAAAATACAACGTTTTTACAATATAAAAAAGGCTCAATTTATGAATTTATCAATTACGAAAACGTATTAGTTGACACAAGTGACAGATTTACAACAACTTAGATTATTGCACAAAGTTTTAAAAAAAAGTCAAAAAACCAACATAGAATAGGATAATATTGATTCATAAAATAATAAAATAGACTAGTTTATTTTACAATTTTAAGTTAAACCTACAGGCATAGCTAAGATTTTCTCTATTTTTACAATAATTATCCTCAGAATGATTTCAAAATTTGAAATCAACTACTAAATATTATTTCGCATGCAAAACAGTATAGAACAAATCTTTCCCTCATTTTCTAAAGAATTAATTGCTGATGTTGAAAGCAATGCTAGTTTTAAAAATGTTGAAGCAGGCGAAGTCATCATGAGAACGGGACAATACATCAAGAACACTGTTTTGATAACCCAAGGTAAAATCAAAATTTATCGCGAAGGAGAAAATGGAGGCGAATTTTTCATGTATTATCTACAACCTGGACAAGCTTGTGCCATTTCGATGATTTGTGCAACCAAAAACGAAAAAAGCCAAATCATGGCTAAAGTAGTTGAAGATGCCGAACTTTTAATCGTTCCGCTATCATTGATGGACAAATGGATGATGGAACATCGCTCTTGGTACGAATTTGTAATTGAGACTTATCGCAGTCGTTTTGAAGAAGTATTAGAGGTTGTTGATAGCATTGCTTTTAGAGCTATGGACGAGCGCTTAGAGTTTTATTTAAAACGGCATCGTGACGCTTGTGGTTGCAATCTATTAAAACTTTCTCATCAAGAAATTGGAACCGAATTAAATACCTCAAGAGAAGTTATTTCGCGATTACTCAAAAAAATGGAACAACGTGGATTGGTCAAACTTCACCGCAACAATATTGAACTTTTGGATTTAAAAATAGTCTAGTGTGATAAAAGTTACTGTGAGAACATAATAATCGCCCAACCTTTGTAAAAAAATTTACAGATGGAATATTTGGGTTATTTTGCTTCGATTATTATAGGGCTTTCATTAGGTTTGATTGGCGGTGGTGGTTCAATACTGACTATTCCTATATTAGTCTATTTATTCAAAGTCGATCCTGAATTAGCAACCAGTTATTCCTTATTTATTGTAGGTTTAACAGCAATATCCGGCGGTTATAGTCATTATAAATTAGGTAACCTCAATCTAAAGTCTGCATTTTATTTTGCTATCCCTTCGATTATTTCAATATTGATTATTCGAGAAGTTATTTTTCCGCAGATTGCTTCTACCCTCTTCACCATTGCTTCTTATGCTGTTTCAAAGGATTTACTAATCATGATTGTCTTTGCTATATTAATGATTAGCGCTGCTTTATCAATGATAAAAGATAGAGAGATAACCGTTATAAACCCTAAAACAAATTATAAACAACTTGCTTTTATTGGATTCCTAGTTGGAATCGTGACTGGATTTTTGGGAGCTGGAGGAGGTTTTTTAATAATTCCTGCTTTATTATTTTTTGCTAATTTACCCATGAAAGAAGCTGTAGGAACATCTCTACTAATTATTTTTATCAATTCGGCTATCGGATTTGCAGGTGATTTATACATCGGTACGGTTATCGATTACAAACTTTTGTTGTTGATATCAGGGATGGCTTTTATAGGAATGCTGTTGGGAATCCAACTTTCTAAAAAAATTGATGGTGACAAACTCAAACCTATTTTTGGATGGTTTGTTTTGGTAATGGGGATTTACATTATTACTAAGGAAGTGTTTTTTTGATAAGTACTTTAAACACTCTTTAAACACTAAGGACACAAAGGCTACACTAAGAACACAAGTTTTTTTACCGCTAAGGCGCAAAGGCACTAAGAAAAACTAAAAAAAAAGAGATAAGCACTAAGACACACTAAGAGCACTAGTTTTTTTTTAACCGCTAAGGCGCAAAGGCACGAAGAGAAACTAAAAAATGAGACTAAACACACTAAAGGAACATAGACCACACTAAGAACACAAGTTTTTTTTACCGCTAAGACACAAAGGCACGAAGAAAAACTAAAAAAAGAGACTAATGAGCACAAAGATTACAGTGAGAACACTACGTTTATTTTAAACATCAAGCTCTAACTCATTTTAAAAAATTAATATAAAAAATACATACCACGCAAATTTTTCCTTTGAAAAGAAATCCCTTTCGTTATTAATTAATGAAAGGGATTTTGATTTTCACTTTTATAACAGAAACCCTTTTATTTCATAATCAAACTAGCATGGTAATTACACTAATATTATTACTAATGATATAACACATACTGTAAGCAAGATAAGTACATTTGATTATTAACTAACTTAATAGCAACATCATGAATCTTAAAAGAATATTTGGAGCCATACTTACAGTACTTGGCATTATTGGACTTATTTATACCGCCTTCGTCTTTAGTGATACAGTTGGCAATAATCAAGATGTGAAATCAATGATTATATTTGGAATACTTGGAGTGGTATTTTTTAGTTCAGGAATAAGTTTAGTTCGCACTACTAAAGATGAATCATAGTAACCAAAATCATCCTCTATACCCCCGATAGTAGCGGAAATCCTTGTGGCGGCGGGCATTTATGCCGCCACAAGATTTGAGCGTATAGCGGGAGCGATGTTTCCTAAAAAACCGAATGTTGTGGTCCTAAAAAAATTAATGTTCGCCGTAGCCTACATCATCCATTTTTCCACTGAATACTTTGTACTGAATGATAAAGTAACCGATAACCAAAATCAAAGCTACTGGAAACCAATAAAGTCCTGTACTTAGCGCATAAGCATCGTTAGCTACGTTGTAAATTGTCAAAGATGGATTCACTTTATTAGTTGAAGGCAATACATCTGGAAAAATGGAAGCGGTGGTAGAAGCGAATCCGCCTACAAGGAAAAGTGTTGAATACAAGAAACCTTGCCCCTCTTTTTTGAAAGTTCTTACCTTGAACAAACCAAAAATACCCGTAAATGTAATTATAGGAAAAATGAATAACAGTGGATATTCTATATAATTATGAAAAGGTTCTGCTTCGATTTGGTTCCAAACTGCCAATGAAACGAAGACCAAACCTAGCAACACAAAATTCATTTTATAAACAACCTCTTTTAATTTTGCATTCAAATCCGAATTGGTTTTATATATAATCCAATTGGCTCCGTGCATCATCAAGGCGACAACACTTACAATACCTAAAAATAAAGTAAACCAATCAATAATTCCTAATTGTGTTGCTTGTGGACTAAAGCTTGAATTCCACAACGGCAAAAAGAAATAATGCGGTTCTTGTGTAGAAACTCCATTTTCGACCATTCCTAAGTTTACCCCTCTTACTACATTTCCTAAAGCTACTCCAAAAAACAAAGCAAGTAACAAACTTGCAATTCCGAAGGCTTTGTCCCAAACGGCTTCCCACATATGGTTGTGAAACTGACCTCTTAACTCTAATCCAACGGCTCTAAAGATAAGCAACCATAAAATCATAATCAACGGCAGGTAAAACCCACTAAACGAAGCGGCATACAAGGTAGGAAAGGCAAAAAAGAGTATTCCTCCTGCAGCGATTAACCAAACCTCATTTGCATCCCAAAAAGGCCCTATGGCATTGGTGATGGCTTTTTTATCTTTCTCCGTTTTGGCAAAAAACAAATGAATGATACCTGCTCCAAAATCATACCCATCCAAAACCAAATAGGTTGCTAAAATTCCAATTAAAACGATATACCAAAAAAATTCCATATACTATTATTTTACTGGCTCTGGCCCATTATTAATAATTTTCCCTACCAAAAGAGCAAATAACATCCCTAGCAATGCATATAGCCCAACAAATCCCATCAAGGTAAACAAGGTGTTTCCTGAAGAAACCGTTGGCGAAGCTCCATCAGCGGTACGTAATAAATCATATACCAACCACGGTTGTCTTCCTAACTCGGCCGTGTACCAACCGGTAATATTAGCAATGTATGGAAAAGGCATCATGAACATAATTCCCCATAAAATCCACTTGGTTTGAAAAAGTTTTTCACGCGACAATTGGAAAGCTGCTAATACCATCAAACCAATAAATACAGTTCCTAATCCTACCATGATGTGATAGGCATAATACAACCCTGAAATATTTGTAGGATGAGTGTTTTCTTCAAATTGGTCCAATCCTTTTACCTCAGTATCCCAGTTTCCATAGGTTAAAAAACTTAAAATATTAGGCACAGCGATTTTATTATCTAATTTTTTGTCTTTTACATCGGGTTGTCCTATTAGGACGATTTCGGCACCTTTTTTCTCCGTATGAAAGATTCCTTCCATAGCGGCAAAGGTTACTGGCTGGTGTTTCACTACATTTTTAGCTAATAAATCTCCTGTAGGTACAGCCACAATGATACTCGAAATCAATCCAAAAACGACTCCTGTTTTCAGGAATAATTTACCATATGAAACATTGCGATTCCCTAAAATATAGAAGGCTCCAATTCCTGCTACTACAAATGAACTCGTCACCATTGAAGCAGCTTGATTATGTAAAAAAGAAGGCCATAACCACACATTAGTAAACAACGAACTAAAGTTAGTTAGCACAAATTTACCATTCTCTAACACCTCATAACCAACGGGATGTTGCATCCAAGAATGGGTAGCAATTATCAAAAATCCACTTGCCCATGAACCCAAACAAATCAACAAACCTGTGACAAAATGCCAGCGATGCCCTAAAATTTTCTCACCAAAGAGAAACATTCCTAAAAAGGATGATTCAAGAAAAAAGGAGAACATTCCTTCCATTGCAAGGGTTTGCCCTATGATTCCGCCTGTGAGCTCCGAGAATTTAGCCCAATTGGTTCCAAATTGAAATTCCATGGGGATTCCTGTAACCACACCCATCGCAAAATTGAGTGCAAAAATACGCATCCAAAAATGAGTGGCTTTGTTGTAATGTGGGTCATTCGTTTTTAAGAATTTCCATTTGAAGTAAACAATGATTAACGAAAGTCCCATTGTTAATTGCGGAAAGAGATAATGAAAAGTAATGGTAAATGCGAACTGCATTCGGTCATAAAAGAGCATTTCTTCCATAAGAAGTTTTTTTTTGTGCAAATTTAACCAAAACAGACCATAAAACGGGTACAAAAAACATATAAAAACAGGCTTTTTATTGGTCAAAAAAACAAGTTTATTTTTGTCATAAATTAGAAGAAAACAGATATGAAAATTTGATAAAGAATGACTGTTTATTAGCGCATAAGTTTTTAAACACATAGGAACATAGAAAAAAAGAAAAGATAGATCAATTTATTGATTCACATAGCTATGTGTTACCTCTGAAAGTAAAACGTCTTTTTTTAAGATTACAAAATCTATGTTTCTATGTGTTTAAAAAAGTGTTCAGCTTAATCAATCCTTATAATCTGTGACCAATAAAAATCAATTCCCCCTCCCTATTTAGACAATTGATTTCTTTTGTGTAACTTTAGTCACCTTTTAAAACGAATACGTGTTCTACCTTTGTATTCTACTTAAAAAGCAATCAATTATGCAAATAGAACAAATATATACAGGATGTTTAGCTCAAGGAGCTTATTATATTACCTCAAATGGTGAAGCGGCTATTATTGACCCTTTACGCGAAACTCAACCTTATCTAGACCGTTTAGAAAGAGATAAGGTAAAACTAAAATATGTTTTTGAAACCCATTTTCATGCAGATTTTGTTTCTGGCCATGTGGACCTGAGTGAAAAAACAGGAGCGCCTATTGTATACGGCCCTAATGCAAATCCAGAGTTTGATGCTATAATTGCCACTGACGGACAAGAATTTAAAATCGGAAAGATTACAATCAAGGTATTACACACTCCTGGTCATACTATGGAAAGTAGTACTTTTTTATTGATTGATGAAAATGGTAAAAAACATGCTATCTTCTCTGGTGACACCTTGTTTATTGGTGATGTAGGTAGACCTGATTTGGCTCAAAAAGCAGCTTCAATGACACAAGAGCAATTGGCAGGAATATTATTCCATTCGCTACGTGATAAGGTAATGACATTACCTGATGATGTGATTGTCTACCCTGCACATGGCGCTGGAAGTGCTTGTGGAAAAAACATGAGCAAAGAAACGGTTTCAACCATTGGCAACCAAAAAGAAACCAATTATGCCTTGAGAGCCGATATGACAGAAGCCGAATTCATTAAAGAAGTTACCGATGGCTTATTGCCTCCACCTGCTTATTTTGGAATGAATGTAGCGATGAACAAACAAGGTTACGAAAGCTTTGACAGTGTTTTAAACCATGGAATGAAAGAAATCAACATTAAAGATTTTGAAGTTGTTGCTGAAGATACAGGAGCGTTAATCCTAGATAGTCGTAATGACCACCAATTTGCAAAAGGTCATATTCCTCAATCTATCAATATTGGTATTGATGGAAGCTTTGCACTTTGGGTTGGAGAATTAATTGCCGATGTAAAACAACCCATATTATTAGTTACTGAACTAGGACAAGAAGAAGAAACCGTTACTCGCCTGAGTCGTGTAGGTTTTGACAACATCGTTGGGCATTTAGAAGGTGGTTTTGATTCTTGGAAGAAAGCTGGAAAAGAAATTGATACTGTAAAAAGAATCACAGCTGATGAATTCGAAAAAGAAGTAAAAATTGGCGAGAGCAAAGTACTAGATATTCGCAAAGAAAGTGAATATCTCGCCGAACATTTGGAAGACGCCTACCTCAGACCCTTAGCCAACATCAACGATTGGATTGAAACTATTAATCCAAAAGAGCATTTTTACATGCATTGTGGCGGCGGATATCGTAGTATGATCGCTGCATCCATTTTACAAGCTAGAGGATTTAGAAATTTTACTGAAATCGAAGGTGGTTTTGCTACTATCAAAAAAACGAAATTACCCAAAACTGATTTTGTTTGTCAAAGTAAAATGCCTAAATAATTAGGTACAAATATTCAATCGAGTGCCATGTTTTACTAATGAAAAAGATTAAATTTAATATTCTGTTTTAAAGACTCGACCATTCCAATTTCACAAGTACTATTTTAAAACAAAAAACCATTTACTAATCCTAAATAAGTAAAAAAATGAATGCTAATTTCGATACCCTAATCAATTCAGAAAAACCCGTTTTAATCGATTTTTTCGCTACTTGGTGCGGTCCTTGTAAAACACTAGCGCCCATCTTAAAACAAGTAAAAGACGATTTGGGAGACCAAATTTCAATCGTAAAAATTGATGTCGATAAGAATCCTAGCGTTGCGGCCCATTACCAAGTACGCGGTGTTCCAACTATGATTTTATTTCAAAAAGGAGAACAACTTTGGAGACAATCTGGGGTCCTTGATAAAAATGAAATCATAAATACCATCGCACATAAAGCCGTGTTTTAAAAATGCATAATACTAAAAACCAGTATCTTAAATCAATACATTGACAGTTGTAGTTTAACAAAGTAAAAACAACTCCAAATCCATCCGATTATTTGATTTAGAGGTGGAAGAATTAAAAAAGTAATTCCCGCTACTTTTTTTTATACCTTTACTAACTAAATGGTTAAACCAAAAAGTTAACATTAATGACTACTGAAGAAAAAATATTTAATGCCGCCAAAATTGTCTTTCATAAAAAAGGATATGCTGGAGCTCGTATGCAAGAAATAGCAGATGAGGCAGGAATAAACAAAGCCATGCTACACTATTGTTTTAAAAATAAACAGGTGTTATTTGAAGCTGTTTTCAAAAAAGCTTTTCATCAATTAGCCCCAAAAATAAATCAGATTTTCCAATCGGATTCAAGCTTATTTGAGAAGATAAAAGAGTTCACTAATAGCTATATTTCGTTTGTCATTGACAACCCCTATTTGCCCGCTTTTATCATTCAGGAAATGAATAATAACCCTGAGTTTGTAGTTTCTTTTTTAAATGATGAAAAAAGACCTAATCCTAATTTACTTATAGCACAAATAGAACGAGAAATTGAATTGGGAAATATCAAAGCCATCAAACCAAAACAGCTTTTATTAAATATATTTTCGTTGACCGTATTTCCTTTTGCAGCACAAGTTTTGGTCAAAGGCATCTTGCATCTTACGGATGACGAATTTAATCAGATGATGGAAGAACGAAAAACTAGCATTGCACAACAAATTATTAATTCGATAAAAAAATGAAAAAGTCAATACAACTTAGCTTGTTCCTTTTGTCGTTAATTTCTTTTGGACAACAAACAATTAGCTTGGAAACCTGCTATGAATTAGCATACAAAAACTATCCGATTGCTAAACAAAATGAATACATGACTCAAAAGTCAACTTTAGAAATCGATGTTTTAAACAAAGGAAAGTTACCCAAAATAGACTTGAATGCACAAGCAACTTATCAGTCGGCCGTAACCCAAGTACCCATCAAAATCCCCAACTCCACTATTATACCACCTAATAAAGACCAATATCGGGCGACTTTAGATGTAAATCAATTACTTTATAATGGTGGATTGATAGATGCTAATGCAAGAATTAAAGAATCACAAACCAAAACGCAACAACAACAGATTGAAGTGAGTTTACACCAACTCAAACCGAGAATTAATCAACTGTATTTTTCTGTTTTATTACTACAGGAACAAACGAAAATCTTAAAATCCAAACAAGAACAACTGATTTCAAAAATAAAAGAAGTTAAATCGGGAGTTAAATTTGGTGCTTTACTACCCGCTTCAGAAAAAAACCTAGAAGCCGAAAATTTAAAATTACAACAGCAACTCACCGAAATATCTTTTGAAAAAAAGAAGATGCTTGCCAACCTAGCCTCGCTCACCTACTCGCCCTTTGATGAAAATACGCAATTACTAAAACCTACAAACAATGTTGATTTCAAAGTCAATAACAAGCGACCTGAACTTCAACTATTTGACTTACAAACCCAACAATTAGACGCAAACAAAGAAGTAATTGACAAATCGACACTACCAAAATTAAATGCCTTTGGTCAAGCAGGTTATGGAAATCCAGGTTTGAATATGCTGGACAATTCTTTCCAACCTTTTTATATTGTGGGATTAAAGGCTAATTGGAATCTATTTGATTGGAATAAATCCAAAATAGAAAAACAACTGCTTCAGGTTTCTGAATCAATGATTCAAACGGAAAAAGAGACTTTTTTACTCAACACCCAAATGCAATTACAAGAACAGGAAACAGAAATCAATAAACTTCAGGCCTTTATCAAAACCGATAATGATATTATCGAACTAAGAGAGCATATTTTAAAAACCGCCGACGCTCAATTACGAAATGGAGTCATTAATAGCGCTGTATATATTATTGAAATCACTAATTTATTTGAAGCCAAAACAATTCAAAAAACACACGAGATTCAGCTTGCTCTTGCCCAAGCGAACTACCTAGTTACCAAAGGAACTTTATAACCATAAAAACGCCATTTAAAAGAAATACAAATGAAAAAAGCAATCACTTTTCTAATCCTAACAGCATTATTGGCTTGTTCAAAAAACAACGACAAGGCCGATGGTTACGGTAATTTTGAAGCCACAGAAGTTATGGTTTCGGCTGAAGCCAATGGAAAAATCAAGGAGTTACATCTGGAAGAAGGTAGCATTTTAGAAGCCAATACTATTGTGGGAATCATTGACACTATCCAATTGCATTACTCAAAAGAACAATTGAAAGCAGCGGCACAAACTATCAATTCAAAATCGGCCAATGTTTTGTCTCAAAAAAGTGTGCTTTATGCCCAACTTCAAACAGCTTTAATTGAGAAAAAAAGGATTCAGAACATGTTCAACGAAAATGCAGCGACCCAACGTCAAGTCGATGAAATCAATGGTAAAGTATCAGTCTTAAATGAACAAATAAAAAGCATTAATACACAAAACGCACCGATTACTAATGAAAATAAATCAATTGCTGTTCAAATTGAAAAAATAAATGACCAAATCGAAAAAAGCAAAATTACAAACCCAATCAAAGGAACTGTTTTAACCAAATTTGCCCAACCCAATGAAATTACTACTTTTGGGAAACCGCTTTATAAAATCGCTGATATTAGCCAAATGAATTTGCGGGTTTACATTAGTGAAACCCAATTACCCAATATTAAAATTGGGCAAAAACTAACCGTTAAAATCGATACAACTAACGAAATGAAATCCTATGAAGGAATCGTTTCTTGGATTTCCTCACAAGCTGAATTTACGCCCAAAACCATTCAAACAAAGGAAGAACGTGTTAACCTAGTCTATGCCGTTAAAGTGTTAGTTAAAAATGACGGAAGTCTTAAAATAGGAATGCCCGCCGAAGTATGGTTTAAACAGTAAAAAAATACCAATTTTAAACCTAGATTATGCATTGGAACACAGATAACACAAATGAAAAAGATATACACAGATTTTTTATTAGTTTTTACAACTCAAAATCTCTAGAAACCTGCCTAATCTGGGTGAGAAAAATTAAGATTAAAGTCCTTACTATCTTAATAATCAATTAGCAAACGGCTAAATTTAAATAGCGACATTAACAACTCGAAAACAAACAAAATGAGTATTCAAGTTCAAAATATTTCCAAATCCTATGCCTCAACTTTAGCAGTTGATTCGGTTTCATTTGAGGTGAAAAAAGGAGAGCTTTTTGGCCTTATAGGTCCAGATGGAGCGGGAAAAACAACGCTTTTTAGAATATTAACCACCCTTCTGTTAGCAGATGAAGGAAAAACAACTGTAACAGAATTTGATGTCGTTAAAGATTATATTTCGATTCGAAATTCTGTTGGCTATATGCCTGGGAGATTCTCCCTTTATTTAGATTTGACAGTTGAAGAAAACCTTCGTTTTTTTGCAACTATCTTCGGAACAACAATTGAAACTAATTATGATTTAATCAAAGATATTTACGTTCAAATTGAACCTTTTAAAAATAGACGTGCTGGCGCTTTATCTGGCGGTATGAAACAAAAACTAGCGCTCTGTTGTGCATTGATTCACAAACCAACAGTACTTTTTTTAGACGAACCCACCACGGGAGTAGATCCTGTTTCCCGAAAAGAATTCTGGGAAATGCTTCAACGACTCAAACAAAAAGGGATTACCATACTTGTTTCTACCCCATATATGGACGAAGCTGCTTTATGCGACCGTATAGCTTTGATTCAAAAAGGAAAAATATTAGCTATTGATTCGCCTCAAAACATGATTCAAAATTTTCCGAAAAACATCTATGAGGTTCGCTCCAACAATACTTACCAATTAATACAAGATTTAAAAATGTATCCCACTCAACATAGTGTCTATGCGTTTGGCGAATACATTCATTATACTGACACCCTATCCGACTTTGACATGCAACAGTTGAAAAATTATTTGAGTAGCAAAAATCATTTGGATATTGAAATTCGTCCTTCATTAACAACGATTGAAGATGTTTTTATGGAGTATTCTAAACACCCAAAAACCATCCAATGAAAATCATAGAAGTAAAAAACCTCAGCAAACAATTTGGAGATTTCACGGCCGTGGATTCCATTTCATTTGATGTGATGAAAGGAGAAATTTTTGGTTTTCTAGGAGCCAATGGTGCTGGAAAAACAACAGCAATGAAAATGTTAATTGGTATTTCTACTCCTACTGAAGGCAAAGCTAAAGTTGCGGGTTATGATGTCAAGACACAAACAGAAATGGTCAAAAAAAGCATTGGCTACATGAGTCAAAAATTCTCTATGTATGATGATTTGACACTCAAGGAAAATATTAGTTTTTTTGGTGGTATCTATGGGTTAAGTCGTAACAAAATAAAAGAGAAATCCGCACAGCTAATTACAGAACTCGGACTGGAAGAGGTAGCCGATAAATTAATCAGCGAATTGCCGATGGGCTGGAAACAAAAACTTTCCTTCTCTGTAGCCATGTTGCATGAGCCTAAAATTGTTTTTCTAGACGAACCAACAGGTGGTGTTGACCCCATTACCCGAAGACAGTTTTGGGAAATGATTTACGAACAAGCACATAAAGGAACGACCATTTTTGTCACTACACATTATATGGATGAAGCCGAATATTGCGACCGAGTGTCTATTATGGTCGAAGGAAAAATAGAAGCCTTAGATAGCCCTAAAAATTTAAAAAAACAGTACAATGTCGATTCTATGAACGCTGTGTTTTTAAAATTGGCTCGAAATGTAGAATAACTTTAAAAATATTCCCAACCATGTGTTTCTATAAAAAAGCAAAGCGTCTTTAAATTCTCTAGAAAAACTATGATTCTAACTGCTAAAAAAAACAGAATATGAAAAGATTTATCGGTTTTGTCCAAAAAGAGTTTTACCACATTTTTAGAGATAAACGCTCAATGTTTATCCTTTTTGGAATGCCTATTGTTCAAATTATGCTATTTGGATTTGCTATTACAAACGAAATCAACAATGTAAACATTGCCATTCTGGATCATTCAAAAGATACCGAAACCAAAGAAATTATCGCTAAAATAAATTCATCGAAATATTTTCATATCCTTCAAAATCTAGAAAGTGAATCCCAAATAGAACCTATTTTTAAAAAAGGAAAAATAAAAGCCGTCTTAGTTTTTGAACCTGATTTTTCTATAAATAGAACCACACAAAACAAAGCACAGGTACAAATTATATCAGATGCCACTGACCCTAATGTAGCCAATACAATTACAAATTATATCAATGCTATCTTGCAAAATTATTCGAATGAAAAAAATGTAAATAGTGTCGCAAACCATCAAGTATCAGCACAAACACAATTGTATTACAATCCTGAACTTAAAGGTGTTTTTACTTTTGTCCCTGGCGTTATGACAGTCATTTTAATGTTAGTTTCAGCCATGATGACGTCTATTTCTATTACTCGAGAAAAAGAGTTGGGCACGATGGAAATCATACTAGTCTCTCCCTTAAAACCACTTCAAGTGATTATTGGAAAAGTTTTTCCTTATATTTTTCTATCGATAATCAATGCTACAATTATTTTGCTCTTAGGATTTTTTGTTTTCAAAATGCCTATTCATGGTAATTTGTTGTTATTAGCTTTTGAAACTATTTTGTTCATTATTACGGCACTTTCGTTGGGTATTTTAATTTCAACAGTGGCCAATTCACAACAAACAGCCATGATGATGTCATTAATGGGATTGATGTTGCCTGTTATCATTCTATCAGGTTTTATCTTTCCTATTTCGAGCATGCCGATACCCTTGCAAATCATTAGCAATATTATCCCTGCTAAATGGTTTATCATCATCATAAAAGCCGTTTTACTCAAAGGAGCTACAATTGCAACAATCTGGAAAGAAACGCTAATTTTAACTGGAATGACCTTATTTTTTATTGGTCTAAGTGTCAAGAAATATAAAATTAGATTGCAGTAGTTTTAAGTAGTAAAGCAATAAATATCCAATAAAATCGTAAACCAAAATGAAAACCATTTTATTTATCATTCAAAAAGAGTTTCGACAAATATTTAGGAACAAAGCCATGCTTCCTTTACTGTTTGTCATGCCGTTTATGCAACTACTTATTTTGTCAAACGCAGCTAGTTTTGAAGTTAAAAATATAGCTTTATCCTATATAGACCACGATCATTCAGCAGCTTCCAGAGCATTAATCAGTCAATTTGAGGCTTCGCCTTATTTCAAAATTATTGCTCAGTTCCCTTCCAAGAAGGAAGCTAACCTTGAAATGCAAAAAGGAAAAGTTGCAGTTATTTTAGAAATCCCACAACATTTTGAACGCAATCTTATGAGCCAAAAAAACACAGTTCTTTCGGTTGCGATTGATGCGATTGATGGTGCTGCAGCAGCTGTTGAAAATGTTTATGTTTCGCAAATCATTGGGAGTTACAGTCAAAAAATTCGAACCCAACTGACTCAATATAATGATGGAGAAATCGTTACTCCAAAAAACATCCTATCCATTCCTTCTTTTTGGTATAATAACACCTTGAATTATAAAACCTTCATGGTACCGGGAATTTTAGTCTTATTAGTAACCATGCTGTCATTATTTCTTTCGTCAATGAATATTGTTCGAGAAAAAGAATTAGGCACATTGGAACAAATTAATGTAAGTCCAGTTAAAAAACACCAATTCATCATTGGCAAATTATTCCCATTTTGGATGATAGGTCTCTTCATTTTAACGATTGGACTTCTAATCGCAAAATTTGTTTTTCAAGTTCCTATGTTGGGTAATATAGGATTAATCTATTTATTTACCTCCGTATATCTATTAGTGGTATTGGGAATCGGTTTGTTTATATCAAACTTTACCGAAACCCAACAACAAGCAATGTTTATTGCTTGGTTTTTTATGGTGATTTTTATTTTGATGAGCGGTCTTTTTACTCCTATAGAAAGCATGCCTAATTGGGCTCAGAAAATCACATTGTTTAATCCTATTCGTTATTTTGTCGAGATTATTCGAATGGTCCTATTAAAAGGGGCTGGTTTTTCAGACATCAAATTTCAATTTCTAATTATATCTTTTTATGCATTCTTTTTAAATGCTATTGCGATTTGGAGTTACAAGAAAACCAATTAAATCTTAGCCTTTGGGTGTAATCACTTTTAAACACATAGACATCGTTTTTTAAAGTTTGGCTTTTATGAATTGGTTAAATCTTCTAAAATTATTTATTTTCAAGCTGTTTAATCACACCATTTGTGAAGTATTTGCTCCAAATCTGTAAAAATAATTGGCTTGGACAGGTAATCATTCATCCCATATTCAAAACACTTTTCTTTTTCACCAACCAATATTCCTGCAGTAAGTGCAATTATTGGAATTTTAGCAAATTTTTTATTTTTTCTAATTTCAGCAGTAGCTTCATATCCATTTTTAATTGGCATTTGAATATCCATAAAAATGAGATCAACATTTTTCACATTACATTGTTCTATGGCTTCTTCACCATTATAGGCTTCATTAATTGTACAATTAGGAATTATTTTTTTGATTAATGTTTTAGCCAAAAGCATATTGATTTTATTGTCTTCAACTAGCAAAACAGATTTAAAAGCTGGTATAATTACTCTATCTAAATGTTCCTCTTTTTCTTTTACAATATCTTCTGCACCTTCAGTAATTACAGTCTCAAATTGAATTGTAAAATAGAATTCACTTCCAACTCCAAATTTGGATTTTAATTCCAATCGACTCCCCATCAAACCTAACAATTGATTAGAAATAGCCAAGCCTAAACCTGTTCCTCCAAATTTTCTGCTAGTAGAATTATCTTCTTGAACAAAGGATTTAAATATTTTTTCATTGTTAAAGGACTTAATTCCAATCCCTGTATCTTTAACCAAGAAATAAATCTGAGTAATTCCCTTAGCTTTTGAATTTTCCATTTTAACAATTAAGCTTACTTCACCTTTTTCTGTAAATTTTATAGCATTCCCTATCAAATTTACTAGAACCTGCTTTAATCGAACGGAATCAGCATATATTAATTGTGGAAGATTTTCATCAATATTAAATACCAAATCAATATTTTTCTGATGGGCTTGGTGTTTGAACAAATAAATTATCTGATAACATAGATCAACTAGATTAACTTCTTCTATTTCTAATTCTAAATTACCTGATTCAATTTTAGAAAAATCAAGGACATCATTTACAATTTGCATCAAAGTAGTTGCTGACTCATTGATCGTTGCATAATATTCTTTTTGGTTTTCTATAGAATTAGATTCCATTAACAGATGAGAAAAACCAATAATTCCGTTTAAAGGTGTTCGAATCTCATGGCTCATATTAGCCAGGAAGTCGGTTTTTGCTTTGTTGGCAGCTTCTGCTTGTTCTTTGGCCTTTTTAATTTCATTTTCCATTAGTTTTTGCCCAGTAATATCAATAAAACTAATAACAATTTCATCAATATCTCCACTCTCATTCCATAATGGAAAACCGTTTACTAAGACCCACTTACTTTTATTTAAAGGAGTATTTTTAAATTTTCCAACTAAATTTTTAATCGGTTTATTAGTCTTTAATATTTGATTTACAGGATTTGTATCAACAGAAATTACATTTTCATATTCGTCGTAAAAAACAAGTTTTGTTTCAATATTTTGTAAAGACTCTTTATCCTCAAAATTTACATTAAATAATTCTGCTGCTTTATTATTTTGCATTATAATAGTACATTCAGCACTATAAACTATAATTGCTGCCTCAAGATTACTTAACAAACCACGGTATCTTTTTTTACTTTTTATAAGCGATTCTTCAATTTTCTTTGTCTTCGTTACTTCTCTAGAAAGACAAATAAACATCGTGTCTTTAAATTCTTTATTGTCTAATCTTGAGATCGAAAGCTCAAACCAATGTTTCCCAATGGGTAACTCTAGCATATATTGTTTCCCTGTTGAATATCCATGTTCAT
The DNA here is from genome assembly GCF_034119845.1 of Flavobacterium sp. NG2. Taxonomy (NCBI): domain Bacteria; kingdom Pseudomonadati; phylum Bacteroidota; class Flavobacteriia; order Flavobacteriales; family Flavobacteriaceae; genus Flavobacterium; species Flavobacterium sp. NG2. The sequence goes on from NZ_CP139420.1 coordinate 3,432,002, forward strand.
AGGCTTCTAATAGTGCTGCTTCACACACTTTCGCTGCATCAGGAGGTAATATATCCACATAGGGCTTTCCTATAAATTGTTCCGAAGGAACAGTTAATAGTTCATCTCGATGTGAATGATAATTTTTTATAATTCCATCACCCCCAATTTCAAATAATAAATCCGGTAAGGCATTAAAAACTCCTTCTAATTTTTTATTTACTTTTTTAAATTCTTCTTCAGTTTTTTTAAGTTCTGTTATATCTAACATAGAACCAATAATCCGTATTGGCTCGCCTAAATCATTGCGCATAATAATAATTCGTTCATAAAAATCGCCATAATTACCATCTTTTTTTAAAAATCGAAATTCCCCCGACCAAGATTTAGCTTGACTATTATAAGCCTCTTCTATAGACTCAATAATTCTGACTTTATCATCGGGATGTAGTTTTGACCTCCATACTAATCTACTTTCTTTAGCCAAACATTCTCTCTTCAAATCTCCAAGTATTTCATCATGTACGTTATTATGCCAACTTTTATTTGTGACCAAATCTAATTCAAACACCACATCATTTGTGGCCGATGAAATCATTTCGAACCTTTCATTCGATTTTCTTAATTCTTCTTCTGTAATTTTACTTTGGGTAATATCTGTCAAAGTTGCAATATAGCCCACCAATTCATTTTCAGAATTGTACTCAGGCACTCCAATACCTAATGCCCAAATATAACTTCCGTCAGGATAGACAAAACGACATTCATCTGATTGTTTTTCTTTTTTCTCAATCATTTGAGTCCAAAGTTTGACTACCCTCTCAACATCATCAGGATGTACTGCATCAAACCAACCATTATTTTGAATTTGCTCAAAGGATAGTCCTGTCATCGATTTAGTATTCGAATTAACATATGTAATATTACCTTCTAAATCTGCTCGAACGATGGCAACAGGAGAAATTTCGGCAAGGGTATGATACCTTTGTTCACTTTCAATTAAATCTTTTTCTATTTTTTGCCTTTGTAGTTCTTTTTCAAATAACTCTAAAGCAAATGAAACATCACCAGTAGCTTCATCCAGCAACTCCTCTTCTTCTTTATCGAAAAAACCAACTTCGTCTGAATAAAATATAAAAAGTCCTACTGTTTCTCCAAATTTTTTAATAGGCAATGACATAACAGAACGAAAACCTCTCTTAAGAACTTCAGTTTTCCAAGGTGCCATATAAATATCGTTCTCAATATCATTACATACCACATTACGTCCTTCACGCAAACTAGTTCCAGCAGGTCCTTTTCCTTCTGGAACATTACCTTCAATAGTTACTGTTTTTAATATATCAATATAACCATTATCCTCACCAGCAGACATTACTGGTACAAAATGTTTGGTCTGATGATCCAATAAACCAATACAAGCCATTTTAAACTTCCCTATATTGACTGCGATATCACAAGCGTTTCTAAACAAACTTTCTTGATCAGTGGTTTGAACAATCATTTGATTAATTTGACTTATAAAGTAATAGAGTCGACGCGATTTTTCAAGTTTTAGTGTCGCATTAACTTTTTGTGTAATATCAGTAATTATACCGTGACATATAACAGAACCATCAGGTTCAAGAACGGGTAAAGAATGTACTTCATGCCACACTATCCCTTTTATAGGATGAATAAATCTATATTCACAATGCAACGGTACTAATTCTGACTTTGTTTTGTGGATATTCTCCATCAAAAACATTTTGTCTTCTGGATAAATAGAATCAAAAATGATATTAGCATCCTTCTCAATAGCTTTATATTGAAATCCAAAAATATCTTTTAAGGCCTCACTCATATAAGGAAAACTTATACTACCATCTGTAGTTTGTCTCATTGAATAAATTAACCCCGGAGAAGTTGCTGCTATTTTAATAAATTTATCTCTTTCGTCTAGTAAACTAGTGGTAATCTGCTCTCTCTCTGTAACATCTCTAAGATTCACTACGATACCATTAATGACACCATCATTCAATTTATTGTTTATTGTACCTTCTAACCAAATATAATGTCCCTCTTGATGTTTTACTTGAAATAAAACAGGAATATTAAGATTAGGATTCGCTAATGATTCTTTAACTTTTTGCTGAGTATATTCAATAAAATCAGGATGTAAATGTACTAAGGCTGATGATTCTTTCTCCTTATCAAAAGACATGCCTGTGATTTTTTCTGAAGAAGCCGTTCTAAAAATAACTTTCATATTTTCATCAACCACCGAAATAATCTCATCATTATTTTCAACTAAAGCTCTAAATCGTTTTTCACTCTCAATAATTAAATTTTGAGCTTTTTTTTGTAAAGTGACATCTTTAAAAAATATTAATAATCCATTAGGAGACGGATAAATTAAATTTTCAAACCATAAATCATATGGTTCGTAATATTCTTCAATATGAATTTTCTTTTGTGTCTTAACTGCCTCATAATAGGCTTTATAAAACGGCTTGTCTATTCCTTCAGGAAACTCACTCCAAATATACTTTCCTATCAAACTATTAGGTTCTCTACCAAAAATATCTCCTGCCTTCTTATTGACATAAGTATAGCACCAATTTTTATCTAACGAAACAAATGCATCAGTAATACTTTCAAAAATATTAGTTAATATCTCATTATCGTTTAAATTCCCTCCTATTACTGGGGGATCATTTTCAGAAAACAGATTAGTTTTCGATTCCAAAACTTTATTTTGCTCTATTAAATCATTAATAAGCTCATTCTGTTCTTTAATCTTTAACTCCAGTTCATCATAAGTAGGTAAATTTCCGTTCATATCATCCATTTATAATCCACATTTAATTCTTTCTACAACAAAGAGTTAAATATAAGTTTTTTAAACAATAAAAATCAACATTTCTCTAATAAAAATCAACATTTTTAAGACAACGACTACATCTATAACTTATTAATGTTATGTTAAAAACAAAATACTTGTATATACAAATAAAAAAAGTGTTACATTTGTACCAACAAATAAAATCAGTTAGGCATGAAGATTGAAGACATAACTAAAACAAACGGTATTTTGAACGATTCAACAAGAGTCATATTGAATATTATGTACACCGAAAAAGTCATAGTGGAACATTTTAGCGAAATACTAAAACCTTACGATCTTTCAGGTGAACAATACAATGTACTAAGGATTTTAAGAGGTCAAAAAGGAACACCCGCTAATATGTGTTTGATACAAGAACGCATGATAGCAAAAACCAGTAATACCACCCGATTAGTTGATAAGTTATTATTAAAAGAATTGGTTACTCGCAAAGTTTGCCCAGATAACCGACGCAAAATAGAAGTCCTAATCACACAAAAAGGATTGGATATCCTAGCCGAATTAGACCCAAAAGTAATCGAACACGAGAATACTTTTGCTAAAAAACTAACAGCCCAGGAGCTACATCAATTAAACGAATTATTAGAAAAATACAGAAATAAATAATCCACAAATCATGAGTACATTTATAGAACACCAGAACTGGAGATACGCAACAAAAAAATTTGATGCCACAAAAAAAATTACAAACGAGGATTTATCCATCTTAAAAGAAGCAATTCGCTTAAGTTCTTCCTCCTATGGATTACAACCCTACAAAGTATTAATTGTAGAAAATCCAGAACTAAGAGCAAAAATCCAACCAGCAGCTTGGGGACAATCGCAAATCGTAGATGCTTCTCATCTAATTGTCTTTGCGAATATGACTACTATGACTGAAACTGAGATTGACAATTACCTAAAAAACATTAGCGATATTAGAGAAATACCTTTAGAATCAATTGCTGGATATGCTGATTTCATGAAGTCTAAAATACTAACTTTAAGTGCCGAAACTAGCAACATATGGGCTTCAAAACAAACCTATCTTGCTATGGGGAATCTTCTTAATGCAGCTGCCGAACTCAAAATCGATGTTACTCCAATGGAAGGTTTTGTTCCCGCACAAGTAAATGAAATTTTAGGGCTTGACAAACTTAATTTAAATGCAAGTCTAATTGCTACATTAGGATACAGACACAGTGAAGACCTAACACAACATTACAAGAAAGTCAGAAAATCACAAGAAGAATTATTCATAACAATATAAATTATCAACTATAAACAATTTTAAACACTAAAAAAAAAATGAAAAATTTAAAAACAATCGCTTTAGCACTAGTAGTCGCTTTCTCTTCAGTAGCCGTTTCGGCACAATCTAAAAAAATCGATGCCTCAAAAAGTACCATCAACTGGGTTGGTAAAAAAGTAACAGGAAAGCACAATGGTACCGTAAACTTCAAAGAAGGACAATTAATCTTTAAAGGAAATAACGTTGCAGGAGGTTCTTTTACTGTCGATATGACTTCATTAACAGCTACTGACCTTAGCGGTGAATACCAAGGAAAATTAAACGGTCACCTGAAGTCTGAAGATTTCTTTGGAACCGAAAAATTCCCAACATCCAATTTAGTTTTCAAAAAAATAGCAACCAAAGCTAATGGTGTTTATTCTGTAACTGCTGATTTAACTATCAAAGGAAAAACAAATCCAGTAAACTTCGATTTAACCGTAAAAGGAAATACAGCAACAACTAAATTCAATGTTGACAGAACAAAATATGACATCAAATACGGTTCAGGAAGTTTCTTTGACAACCTAGGAGACAAAGCTATTTCAGACGAATTCGAATTAGAAGTTGCTCTACAATTCTAATATTTCAACAGTATTTTTAATTCCAAAAGCCATTTGAAGGGTAACTTTCAAATGGCTTTTTTGTATAACCTAATCCCATTTATCCTTAGAATTTACTCTAAAGTAAATTTTATTGCTTTTTAAATTCTAAATATAAATGGTATAAATTAGGAGCATACGATTTCGGTCACAATAACTTCTGCTCCCGCTGTACGTTACAATCTTTTCCTTTTTAAAGAAAAAAGGAAAAGGATTTTCACTTCCATCGCGGCTAGGATTCCCGTTTTTATTTCCAATTTGACATTATGCAGCAAATCTAAGATTGCAGTAGAGATGCTACCCAGAGAGACAAACTGCTGTGGTTCTCACCCCTTACAACATCATATCATTTGCCAAAACCATATTTCACAATTCAAAACTACCTTGCAATACGTCAAGAATAAACGTATTTTAGCCAAAAATAAAACCCAACAATGAGTATAGATAGAGAACTAAATAAACGCAGTGGATCCCAATGCGAATTATGTGCCGCAACCGAAAACCTTAAAGTATATACCGTATTACCAACACAAAAAGGAGGTCTTGACGAAAACATTTACGCTTGTAGTACTTGTATAGACCAAATAGAAACAGCAGGTAGCGAAGACCTAAACCATTGGAGGTGTTTAAATGATAGTATGTGGAGTGAACACATCCCAGTTCAAGTAGTGGCTTGGAGAATGTTAAGCCGTTTGCGTTCAGCAGGATGGCCACAAGAATTATTAGAACAAATGTACCTTGACGAAGATACGCTAGCCTGGGCACAAGCTACTGGTGAAGGCGAAGATGACGAAAACAAAATCATACACCGCGATAGCAACGGAGTAATCCTAGAACATGGAGATTCGGTTGTTTTAATCAAAGATTTAAAAGTAAAAGGCTCTAGCATGGTAGCTAAACAAGGAACCGCTGTTCGCAACATCCGCCTAGACCATGAAAACGCTGAATATATTGAAGGAAAAGTCGATGGACAAACAATAGTTATCATCACACAATATGTGAAGAAAACCTAGTCTTTTTTTAAAGTTTTCAGTCTCAGTCTCAGTTTTCAGTCCTAGGAATCCTGTAAACTGCGACTGAAAACTACTTCAATCCAATCTGTCTCTTAGCCTCCCCTATCACAAAAGCTACCGAATTGGCAATATTAAAACTCCTAATTTTATTCGACATCGGGATGGTTAGATGATTTTCGAATTGCGCCAAAACTTCTTTACTCAAACCCACACTTTCTTTCCCAAAAACCAACCAATCACCCTCTTGGAATTCGGTTTCTAAATAAGACTTGTCCGCATGAGAACTCATCAAAAAAACTCGAGATAAATCTGGAATTTGAGCTTTCCATTCGGCTACATTTTGGTATTCCGTCACATCAAGGTGCACCCAATAATCTAAGCCAGAACGTTTCAAATTCTTATCATTGATGACAAATCCAAAAGGATGAATCAAATGTAACCTACTCTCAGTTCCTACACAAAGCCTGCCTATATTTCCTGTATTATTAGGGATTTCAGGTTCTACTAAAACAATGTTTAACATTAGTATTATTTGTTTAATTTCTTTTTTTGATTAACTGTTTAACCCAAAGTCCGCATTAGGATTTTATGGACTTTTATCACGCAGATGAGGCAGATTTCCGCAAATTTTATGCTACAAAACAATTAAAAAATCTGTGTAAATCCGTTTTATCGGTGTTATCCGTGTTTCAATGCGTAATCTAGGCTTAATTGAATCCATTCACTTCAATTACTTCACCTGCTTTCAATTCGTTTAAATGTACTTTCCCTATTCGCACTCGTACTAATCGTAAGGTAGGAAACCCAACAGCAGCAGTCATTTTTCGCACCTGACGAAACTTTCCTTCATTGACCGTTATCGAAGCCCATGATGTAGGCCCATGACGATCATCGCGAATCTTCTTCCCTCGGGGTCCAAAATCAGGTATCTCAGTAACCAATCGGGCATCACATTTTTTGGTGATATATTTCCCGCCGTCAAAACCTATTTCCACCCCTTTTTTCAAAGCTTCAATGGCTTCTTGCGTGATGACACCATCAACCTGAACAAAATATTCTTTATCCACTTTTTTAGACCGAATCATTTCGCTCATCTTTCCATCTGTAGTCAACAACAATAAGCCTTCTGAATCTTCATCCAAACGACCTATAGCCATCGTGCCCTCTGGAAAATCATACAATTCCCCCAAAAGCTTCTTCTTGCGCTTTAACTCATAAATAAACTGACTTAAATAACCGTACGGTTTATGGAGGATGAAATGGCGGTGGGACATGGATTCTAAATTGTTTGAGACTGCAAAAATGCAAATTTAATTACACAATCCCAGTTTTAATTCCATATTCCAATTATGGAAATCCGTAATGAAAAACAAGATTTTATACTAATATTTACATTAAGTAGTATGTAAACTACTCCTATTCAGTAATTTTTAAAACTAACATTATGCTCAAAAGATCCATTCTCATAGAAAACAAAGCTTCAATTTCAACCAAAAATCTTCAACTAATCATCAAAACAGAACTTCGAGAAAGCTCCATTCCTATTGAAGATGTTGGTTTCTTGGTACTCGATCATGTTGAAATTTACATGAGTATTCCAGCAATGAATTTAATAATCGAAAACAACTCCGCACTTATAATTTGTGGAAAAAATCACCTCCCTAATGGTATGTTTCTTAATCTCAACAGCCATCACATTCAACAAGAAATATTCAAAAATCAAATTGAAGCTTCAGTGCCTCTCAAGAAAAAATTATGGCAACAAACCATCGTTGAAAAAATTAATAACCAAGGGTGTCTTTTGCAAAAAATAACTAACCAAAAAAACAGTTTTAATTTTCTAGCGACTAAAGTATTGAGCGGAGATACCAGTAATATGGAAGGTGTAGCCGCTAGTCAATATTGGAAAGTATTTTTCGAAACAAACGAAAATGTCTCGAAGTTCAAACGAGAGCGTTTTGGTGATTATCCCAACAATTTACTCAATTACGGCTATGCCATTTTGAGAGCAGCTACGGCTAGAGCTTTATCAGGAAGTGGATTACTTAATACGCTAGGAATTCATCATAAAAGTAAATACAATGCATTTGCATTAGCCGATGATATCATGGAGCCTTTTCGTCCCCTTGTTGATGAAGCCGTATTTGAGATAATGCAAAAATATAACGAACAAGAACTCAACTCCGTACTTAAATCCGAATTACTTCAAATTCTAACTCGTACCGTTTATTTCAAAGACGAAAAAAGTCCTTTGATGGTGGCCTTACAAAAAACTGCTAGCTCGCTCCAACAATGTTATACAGGCCAACGAAAAAAATTAAAATACCCCAAATTATGGAACTTAACGGATACCGAATAATGTGGTTGTTTGTGTTTTTTGACCTCCCCACTGAAACCAAAAAAGATCGCAGAAATGCCTCGCAGTTTCGAAACAATCTTTTGAAGGATGGTTTCTCCATGATGCAATTTTCCGTCTATGTACGGCATTGTGCCAGTAGCGAAAGTGCCGATGTACATGAAAAACGAATTCACAATCTTTTACCTCCTCTAGGAAAAGTAAGCGTCTTACGAATAACCGATAAACAATTTGGAAATATTCTTAATTTTTGGGGAAAAGCCGAAGTCCCAAAAGCACCTCAACCCACTCAATTAGAATTATTTTAATCTTCAATTACGATTTCTCTTAAAATATAAATTCACAAAAAACACCATAATCTATTGTACGGACAGGTGGCGACCTGTCCCCCGCATTACAAATAAAAAAATGCCTCAATCTAGACTAATCACTGCAAAAAAAAAGCATTATTTCAAACGATATTTTACCAAAATATTCTTTTTCAATTCATTTACGCACTGTGTACGGACAGGTCGCGACCTGTCCCTACGCATTACAATTAAAAAAATGCTTCAATCTTGCCTTATCACTGCAAAAAAGAAGCATTACTTTAAACGATATTTGAAACTATTTACATGATTATCAGAAGCTAACACCGCAACTAATATCGTGTTTTCTAATCTTTAATCAAACCACAACTTCGGGGAGTTTTTCTAGCATTTGGGATAAAATATCGTGTTTTCTAATCTTTAATCAAACCACAACTAGATTGATCGATAAAGTAAATAACAATTTAATATCGTGTTTTCTAATCTTTAATCAAACCACAACTGATTTTACTAATTCTATTATTTTATCCTTAATATCGTGTTTTCTAATCTTTAATCAAACCACAACTTATTCACGATAATCTAAACATGAGAAAAGAATATCGTGTTTTCTAATCTTTAATCAAACCACAACGGATTAATATGGTTGTGTGACTCTTACGAAATATCGTGTTTTCTAATCTTTAATCAAACCACAACTAGTCTTTCTAATATTGTTGGAACTGGAAGAATATCGTGTTTTCTAATCTTTAATCAAACCACAACGTGTCCTGTAGTTTGATGTTTTCAGTATTGAATATCGTGTTTTCTAATCTTTAATCAAACCACAACTCTTACTGTTCTTCATCCTGCAAATTTTAAAATATCGTGTTTTCTAATCTTTAATCAAACCACAACTATTGGAGCTCTTTATAATTGATACATGCAAATATCGTGTTTTCTAATCTTTAATCAAACCACAACATTGAAGCACGTAGGCAGATTGATGCCACTAATATCGTGTTTTCTAATCTTTAATCAAACCACAACGAGCTGGATTTGTTTTTTGCGCCTGCAATCAATATCGTGTTTTCTAATCTTTAATCAAACCACAACAATAGTCATATTCTATAGCGACGCAAGCAAAATATCGTGTTTTCTAATCTTTAATCAAACCACAACTTGTCGAACGCATAGGCTATTATTAAAATTAATATCGTGTTTTCTAATCTTTAATCAAACCACAACTACCGACAGGGTGAGAGCCAAGCAGGCAACAATATCGTGTTTTCTAATCTTTAATCAAACCACAACTAGGTTATTTTGATAAGTCAAAGATAATACAATATCGTGTTTTCTAATCTTTAATCAAACCACAACGATAGAGTTGTAATCTTACCTATTGGTAGAATATCGTGTTTTCTAATCTTTAATCAAACCACAACTTGCCACTAACGTCCTGCGTGTTGCTTTTCAATATCGTGTTTTCTAATCTTTAATCAAACCACAACTTATACGGTACTTCTTGTCCGTTTGCTACAAATATCGTGTTTTCTAATCTTTAATCAAACCACAACTAATTTTGACGAAATACAACATGAAACCGAAATATCGTGTTTTCTAATCTTTAATCAAACCACAACTATCGATAGAATACCCCACAAAATTATTCAAATATCGTGTTTTCTAATCTTTAATCAAACCACAACTAAATGGGGCGGATTCAACGCTAAAGAAGTAATATCGTGTTTTCTAATCTTTAATCAAACCACAACTCTCCACCCACGCCGATATCTTATCTACAAAATATCGTGTTTTCTAATCTTTAATCAAACCACAACTTAACACTTCGCAATTCAAGTCTATGTCAAATATCGTGTTTTCTAATCTTTAATCAAACCACAACCGCAGCCAAGAGAGGAACGATGGAACGAAGAATATCGTGTTTTCTAATCTTTAATCAAACCACAACTGTAAGTGGTTAAATCCTTAATCCCTACATAATATCGTGTTTTCTAATCTTTAATCAAACCACAACTGTAAGTGGTTAAATCCTTAATCCCTACATAATATCGTGTTTTCTAATCTTTAATCAAACCACAACTTAGGTGCTACATTGCTATCTAGTTTAGGTAATATCGTGTTTTCTAATCTTTAATCAAACCACAACCACTTCGCCAAGACGCAGGACGTTATAGCAATATCGTGTTTTCTAATCTTTAATCAAACCACAACTTACCTGCGCTTTTGTATTGTGGAACACCTAATATCGTGTTTTCTAATCTTTAATCAAACCACAACCTATCGATGCGCCTTGCTTTACGCTGATTGAATATCGTGTTTTCTAATCTTTAATCAAACCACAACTATGAGGTTTGGATATTTTTGCATTTGTAGAATATCGTGTTTTCTAATCTTTAATCAAACCACAACCAACAGCAAATGAGTATTGGTTTTTCTTTAAATATCGTGTTTTCTAATCTTTAATCAAACCACAACTGAATGCTAATGCATCCCTGCTGGGCAGATGCCATAGCTTTCAGTTGTGGTTTGAGATGTTTAAGAGATTGAAAATTTAATGTCAAAGAACTTCTAGTAATTTTGTCTTCCTATTATGGTGATAATTTCTACTTCTTCTTTATTGATGTTATAATAAATGGTATCCACTCCACAAACACAAAATCGTTCTGCATTTTTAAAATTTACTACTACTGGAAATAAAAATGGATTTGATGCGATTCTGTCAAAACAATCAAACAGCATATCATAATATTTATTGGCTTGTTGCAGACCAAATCTACCCAAACCGTACTCAAATATGCGTATTATATCTTCTTCTGCTTCAAATGACAGCTTATAATTATACATTTAATCGCTTTTTAATCTCCACTAAAAGTTCTTCTTTTGTTTTGGTACTAAAGCCACTCTTAATTCCTCTATCAATTTTCATTTGAACAAAATCATCATATTCTTGACGCTCACGAGCTTTCTTGATTAGATAATTTACCGCTTCACTTTTGCTCGTAAATTCTTCATTCGCTACTTGTTGTTTTAGCCATTCATCATTCTGATTGGCTAAAGTGATACTTTGTCGTGTCATAACAATAAATTTAGTTGGTGTAAATTTACACCAAAATTTCAAACTAAAAAAGTAATATTACCACTTGATGAAATTTCAAAATCTCTATTCTCTACTATTGCAGTAAAATTACTTAACCTTATTCTTAGTTTTTGAGCTGGATTTTCAAAATCCAAAGAAGACTTTTCAATTAAATTTTTATCTGCATCTCCCTGAGCATGATGTCTTAAATTAATTCTACTGTCATTTTCAAATTGAGTGATTTTATATAAACGTTTACTCAATTCAGAATTAGGCAAAACTTTAATTTCTTCTTTACTATTTTCATAAAACAGAACCATTTGATTTACTTTTAAAACATAAGAAAGAGGTATTAAAATTTCAGTTTTCTTTCCTTGATTCTTAATTATATTTTTTTCTATAGGAAGTTCCATTCCTCCTTTGCCTTGATTGTATTTTGCTACTTCAAAAGCAGAAATTGTTTTATGAACTCTTTCTGCTTTTCCTTTTTCGTTTAATGTTTCATAAACCGCCATTGCAAAAATATTCTCTAATTTGGCATAATAATTTTCTTTATGCTCTTTTCTTTTACCTTGCGAAACGTGACTTTGTTTTTTTATTGTCGGCAATTGTTTAAAATTAGTTTTTATTCTAATTTTTTTAATCAACATACTTTTCAAATTTTCTTCTTCTGGCAAAATAATGAAACCCTCTACGGTTCTTTCTAAATTTTTAAAACCATATTTTTTTATTCGCTGTTTTATAGCCTCATCAACAATATTTTCAACACTTGCTTCATTCAAATTACTTGCCCAATCCCTTTTTACAAACCAAATTTCTTTTTCATCTTTTTCATTTACCCTTTCAATGGCTCCATAAAAAGTATCTAAATGCAGTGAACTTCTAATTCCTTCGCCTTTTTCATAAATCACCTTTCCTGATTTATCATACTGAAGTTTATTTCTTTTTTTAAGTTTTCTTTTGGTTTGCTTCAATAAATTATCTTTATGATTGTGAACTACCAAAATTGATTCTTTCAATTTATCAATATCTTCAGTGAACGTTGTCCAAGGTTTTAACACTTTGAATTTTTCAATTTTCCCAAGTTCTTCCGATTCATTAAAGGCTTGTGCTAAAGAATCTCTAATACTTTTATCCATACAAGTTAACACAATCGCATCAATAGCATGATGATAATGTAACGTTCTGTCTTTTTTAGGCAAACCCCAAGATTGGCGTATATCTGCAACCATTGTCCCTTTGGCTGGAAAAACATTGTCAAATAAAGATTCCAAAAATAATTTTGAAAATTTAGTAATAATTCCTGTATCTACCAATTGGCTGTTTTTAAACTTTGGATTTATCTCCTTATCTATAAATCTTTTATATTTTTCATTCCAATAATTAAACTCCAATGACAAATAGTGTCTTTGCTGAATAGCTCTATCCTTTTGTTCTACGGTTGAAGCTACTCTTGAAAAATATCTTTGTTGTTCGATTTTTTCTTTTAAATCTTCAATTTTTTCTGCCCAGTCTTTTATATTAATTAATACATTTTGAATGTAAACATCATCCAATTCCTGAGGAATTTTATTCCCTTTTAGCTGATTAAATGACTTATCCGCTAAAGTTTTATTAACTAATGAATTATCAAAAGATTTGCTTCTTGGAAAAGTATGCTCAATATCAAACTGAAGGTTGGAACCTAATAATTTTTCACAACTTATTGTTTTATTTGTATATAAACATTTTCCTCCTTGTTCTTGACATAATCTGTATTTAATTATATCTGTTTCAGTTACAATTGAATTAGTATCTTTAGCGAGTTCATCTAATTTTTCTTTTATTTTTTTATTCTCATTTTGTCTTTCTCGTTGCCACCTTTCAATAGCCAATCTTTTGTTCTTATCATTCAGTTCTCGAGCCAATTCAATAATTATATTAGTATCAGAACTGATTTTCTTTTCTCTCAATAATGAATTAACTAATTTTCTTAAATAATGTAGTGTTCGCATTGCCATCGGATTTCTGACAGATGCTGTAAATGGGCTTCCTAACAATCCATCACTACTTTCCTGATATGTTTCGATTGCTGACGGATGATATAATTTATTCGATTTGTCCATCGAAACTCTAAACTCATCAATCAAAAATTGCTTAATAATCTCATCCAATCTTGGTTTAGGTAAATGATAACCTCCAAATCGTCTTTTTTGCAATTGTGTTTCAAAACTAAAAGCTATTTCAGATTGTATCTGATTTTGAAACTCTTCACTGAATTTATTCCATCTGTCTTTTCCGTAAAATGAAATTATCTTTTTGAAAACATTTTTTTTATCGGTTTCATCCAAAATATATTCAGCATCTGAATTGTCATATTCTTTTACAAAATCTTCCAAAAGAGAATTTACAATATCTATTTTTAATGTTTCATCCTTATATTCATCAATAATATTAGAAATATTATCCTGAATAAATCCTTTGTTTTCTTCCCATTTTTCTTTTCCAATTATTTGAGGAATATTGGCATAAAAAACCGCATGAGAGTAAATAATGTTTTGCCTTAAAAAAGGAAGAATATTGATGATAGCTTTTTTACTTAACGAACCATAACCTTGCTTAAGATTTATTTTTTCATAACGGTCAACCTGCTCTTCGCTTATATCATATCGGCTTCTAATGAAATGTTTTACTTTATCAGAAGTAACATCGTTTACAAAATCACCTGAAAAGAATAATGTATGCCATAATTCTTCTATCAACTCCTCAGAATATTTTTTATCTAATAGTTTATACTTAGTTTGAATTATTTCTTTACAGTCTTCCCAATTATTACTCTCAAAAACATCTTTTAATAAACTCATAGTTGGATTTCCAACTATCGGAAATTTGTCATTATAATTAAATTCAAAATACAAATTATTTTTTTTTGCTTTTGTATTTACAGCTTTGGAGATTTCAGAAAATTTAAAACTGGGTTTACTTTTTCTAAAAAACAATTCTTTAGTAAGTTCAAAAAACTCTGGATAATTAGATAAAAATTGAAATTTATCCTGATTTCTTTCTTTGACTTTTATTGAATTCAAGAATTGATACATTCTGAATTCTTCAAACAAAGGATGGCTTACAGCACAACGAGTTTTACTGGTTTCCAAAGTACACTTACCAATACTTCCTTTTTGAGATTTTAAAGGACGCTGAAAAAATATGGCTTTAAAAAGTTTATCAGTTAATTCAATGTCTAATTTTTGATTTTTTACCAAAACATTAAATTCTTCTACATAACTTATTCTCGAAGAATTCACTTCATTATCATCGCTTTTATACTTAGCTTTTCTAACTTTTTCACCTTTCTCTAATTGTTCAAATAAATATTCACCTAAAGTTTTATCTCCTCTATTTTCTCTTTCTTGGAGATAAACAACTAAATCTTTTCCAGCATCTGCATCTTTCCTTCCACTTTTAAAACCTCTTCTTTGACAAATGTGATACAAAGCTCTACCAAACTCCAAATTAGAAACAGAAGCATTTGAAGCATCACTTCTCACTTTATAAGGATTGATTTTCAACCACTCTCTAAAATCAAAATTTTCAGTTGGATAAATAGACGATTTGCCTTTTGTGTAAAGAGCCCAATTATTCAATTCATCAATAGTTAATGGACACATTCCATTCTCAATGAGTAGTTTCAATAAATCGGATTTTCTTTGTTTTCTTCTGGAATACAATTTTCTTGAAGCTCTTTTTTTAGTTCTTTCTGATGCCAAAGAAAACTCAACACCTTTTTCTTCTCCAACTCCTTGAGGAAAAATGATAACTCCAGAATCTAAAATCTGATTTTTATTATCTATATTATTATCTCTAATCGCCCACCCAATCGAGTTTGTCCCTAAATCTAAACCTAAAATCTTTGCCATAACAATTTGTATTTGTAAGAATTTCTAAAAATAGTAAGAAAAAAATTAACCCCATTACTGTTTTCCGTAATACAACATAAAAAGTTTTTACTTACATTTGTAACAGATTAAAACAATTCTAATCTTTAATCTTATCACAATAAGGCTATATGCCGTAGATGAAAATCTTTAGTCCTGCTTCGGTGGGACTTTTCATTTTATTTTACAATACTTTTTTACTTATACTACAATAATCCGCCAAAACGCAGTAGATTCAACTCTTTAGTCTTGCCTTAGTGAGTCTTATTTATTTCAAATTACCCTGTTTTAATCCTACTCAAAAAACACATCAGCTTTCCATCGCTCTGCATTAGTAATGATATAATTCAATATCCTAATTTAAGATTGCTCGTTTCTTATAATATGATCATGAAAGGAACGATGCCAAGCAAAACTTTCTAATCCTGAACGCCGAATTAATTTGGACGAAGTTGTTTTATAGGCACCAACTAATTCCGATAATGATTTAATTTTTATAGTTGCATCTGAAACCAGACTAGAATCAATCTCAATGATGGCGTGAACATGATTTGGCATCACGATACTAGAATGTAACACTACATACTCATACTGCTCCTCTAACCATTCTAATTGTTTATAGGCTATTTCACCAAATTGATTTAAAATCATCAATTGATTATTGCTTTCTTTGGATTCCATTTGCAAATTTGAATGTAATTCATCTTCGGATTGGGGCATATCTTCTGGCTGGGGGGAATGTACGGGCTCGGGGGAATGTACGGATAGGGGCGCATGTTCGAATAGGGGCGCATGTACGGACAGGTCGCGACCTGTCCCTACAGTCCCTACGTAACCAAAACAACATTTTCTATCCTCTACACATATCGTAACAAAATATAAATTATCACTTGAATAATCATATCCTAACATTCTATTGCGTTTTCTACTTTTCATTTTTAACATTATAAAGACTACGATAAATATACATTTTTTTCTTACATTAAAACAACAGAATTTATAATTTGGAAAAACATACCCATCTACGGACTGGGGCGTATGTACGGACAGGAGAGCACATACACGAATAGAGACACATGTACAGATAGGGACACATGTACGGACAGGTCGCGACCTGTCCCCACGTCATTAAAAAAATTAATCCTACCCTACTACATCCGCACAATTTATTCTTACTTTTACTTTCTATAAAAAAACAATCATTCTATGCCTACAATCCTTTCCTTTTTATTGGTTTTTATTATTGCACTTGCACTTGGTTTTACAATAGGTAAAATGCTTTTATCGGCTCGTTTTCAAGCCGAAAAAAGTGGTTTGGAAGAAAAACTAAACGGACTTAACTTTCAACTAACTCAATTGAAAGAACAGCTTATCCAAGACCGAACTTCATTTGAAAAACAATTGGAAACTAGCCAAACCGAGAAAGAATTGATTCGGAACGAAAAAGACAGCCTTGCTATCCAACTTTCGAAAAAAGAAGTCGATTTTGAAAACCTTTGGGAACGCAACAAAGAACAAAAAGAAGAAGTAGAGAAACTACAGGAAAAATTCACCAAAGAATTTGAAAACCTAGCTAATAAAATCCTAGACGAAAAGTCAAATAAATTCACAGAACAGAATAAAGAAAACATGAAAAATATCTTGTCTCCTTTGCAAGATAAAATTCAACTATTCGAAAAGAAAGTCGAGGATACTCATAAAGAAAGTATTGATTATCATGCGGCATTACGCCAACAAATTTTGGGTCTACGCGAAATGAATCTTCAAATGAGCAAGGAGACTCTGAATTTGACCAAAGCCTTAAAAGGAGACAGTAAAATGCAAGGGAACTGGGGCGAACTCGTATTAGAACGTGTACTCGAAAAATCGGGTTTAGAAAAGGGACGTGAATACGAAGTGCAACAAAGTTTTACCACTGAGGAAGGCAACCGTGTATTTCCTGATGTTGTCATCAATTTACCTGATGGCAAGAAGATGATTGTCGACTCTAAAGTTTCGTTGACAGCCTATGAGAAATACATCAACGAGGATGACGATGATTTAAAAATAAGTTTCTTAAAAGAACACACCAACTCGATTAAGCGACATGTAGAACAATTAGGCAACAAAAATTATCAGGATTTATACCAAATTGAAAGCCCTGATTTTGTTTTGTTATTTATCCCGATAGAGCCTGCCTTTGCAATTGCCTTAAATGAGGACACGAGTTTATACAACAAAGCTTTTGAGAAAAACATTGTGATTGTTACCCCTGCGACTTTGCTAGCAACCTTACGCACTATTGACAGTATGTGGACCAATCAAAAACAACAGGAAAATGCTTTTGAAATTGCACGCCAAGCTGGTGCACTATACGATAAATTTGAAGGCTTCCTAGCCGACTTAATCAAAATTGGTAAAAAAATAGACGAAAGTAAAATAGAATATAGCGGTGCTATGAACAAACTTTTTGAAGGAAAAGGAAACCTTATCACGAGCGTTGAGAAATTAAAAAAGATGGGGGCCAAAGCCAAAAAATCACTCCCTGAAAATATTTTAGCAAGAGCGGATAAAAATGAATCCAAACTAATCAATTAATAAAAGTTCTACTGCAATTATTTTATTTTTTACAACCCTTAAAAAAGCACTAAAAATCGTATTTTTCAGTGCTTTTTTGTTTTTATTTTCCTAAAAAAAATCGTAACTTTAAAAGACTCTCAAAATTTTTCAACAATGAAAAATTCGCTACTCTTTTTATTCTTTTTTATCTTTACCGCTACCTATTCTCAAAAAATAATGACGGTCAAAAATGCTATTGTTTTTTTTGAAGCATCCGTACCTATCTTTGAACCTGTAGCTGCTAAAAACGAAAGTATTGGGGGAGTACTAAATGTAAAACGAGGCTATATTTCATTTGAAATTCCGATGAAAAATTTTCGATTTGAAAGAAGTTTAATGGAAACACATTTCAATGAGAATTATCTTGAAACCAATCGTTTTCCAAAAGCCACTTTTAAAGGAATCATCGAAAAATTCGAAATAAAAATAGTAACTAGTATTCCTAAAATATTTGTGATCAAAGGCAAAATTACCATCCATGGTCAATCAAAAAATATCACGGTTACTGGAAAAATTAAACAGTCTGAAAAAGGTATTGAACTTCTTTCTGAATTTTCACTAAACACAGATGACTTTGCTATCGATATTCCTTATTTAGTGCGGGATAAAATATCCAAAAATGTCTCAGTATCTATAAGTTCTATCTTTCAATAAATCAGAACTCAATACGCATTTTTCTTGTCAAAAAACTCTAACCAAATTAAACCCAAAAGAAATTTCTCCTTTTGTCCATTCTCCAGTGGTTTGTCCTAAAAAACCAGATTCGTGCATTGCTCTTGAATTAGTAAAATGCATTTGAAATACATGACCTCCTGTCTCTAGGTCGACTCCTATCGAAATTGGATTTTTATAGATTGACTGTGAAGCCCTATTTAAATGTGCTCCATAATCCATATTTAACGACCAACGTTTAGCTAATTTATACCTTCCTCCTATACCTATTGCCAATTGACT
Source organism: Flavobacterium sp. NG2 (assembly GCF_034119845.1). Taxonomy (NCBI): domain Bacteria; kingdom Pseudomonadati; phylum Bacteroidota; class Flavobacteriia; order Flavobacteriales; family Flavobacteriaceae; genus Flavobacterium; species Flavobacterium sp. NG2. Next base: position 3,450,962 of record NZ_CP139420.1, read on the forward strand.
ATTCTCTTGCGGATTTGGTGTAATTACATTGTTATTAGAATCCAAAATATCTCGTACTACATTTTCATGAAAAAAAGTTGGCGCTAGCTCTAATGACAATTTATCGCTTACTTTTCTAGAAACTAACAACTGACTAACATATGTCAAACGATGCTTAAACTCCAATAAAGGAAAAAATTGCTTTTTCATTTCCGAATTTATCGCCACACTATTAAACCCTACAATGGTGAGTGGAAAACCATCCGATTTTTGAGAAACTAATAAATACTTAATCCCTGCATCATAGGTTTTTTGAAAACCAGTACGAGAAATATGCAAAGTGACTCCTTCAGTCAATCCATAAGCAAACTTTATTTGGGTGACAGCATCATCGATTCCGAAGAAATCTTCAAAACCATTTTTGACATAGTCAAAACGATGGGCCACTACAAAAAACAAATCGCCTTTCCCTACCAATTTAGTGGATTCAAAATTTACTATTTTGAGAGATTTAAAGGCCGAAGTAGATTTTGTATCAACCTTTTTAGTATCAATCTCACTCAATAAATCATTTTGCGACAACATATAAAAAGGAACCAACAAGGTTATCAATAGATATTTCATAATAGGTGTTTTTTTTTTAATAATTACAGAAAAAAGCGTTTTACTTATTTATTTTACAATTACAGATTGATCTAGTTTTAATTCTTCCAATAAAGAATCATAACCTATCAGTCTTCCCTTAATTTTTATTTTATCACCTTCATTGATGCTATCATGAATATTTTCATTAATGACTGCATGCAATTGTTTATTCAAAACCAATGTTCGATTTTCTCTCTGTAGCGAACTAATTACACCCGAAACGACAATTGTTTTATCAAGATACTCCAAATTTGATTGAGATTCATCAGCTTGATAAGCCTCAAATAAAGTTTTAACATCACCATGATACGCTTCATTTTCAGTCTCTATATCGCGATGTACTTTATAGACATATAAATAACCAGCTATCGCAATTGTGATAAATGCAACAACAAAAAGGATATATTTTTTCATGATTTTATAGTTTAAATTAAAATATTATTTGAATTTAATTAAAATTTATCAGTTTTTATAACTAATTTTAAGGTAGTTAGCCTTAAAATCCAAAACCAATGAAAAAATACCACTTAATTGCGATTACGATTTATACTTTTTTAAATTTGAGTTGTTCAAATAATTCTGAGTCTGATTTGACAACAGAACCTAATCCCACGCCTACTCCTACGACAATTACGTATACCAATACAATTAATGCCATAATATCAACCAATTGTATTTCTTGCCATGGTGTCCCTACCACAAATGGAGCGTCTATTTCATTAAACACCTACACCAAAGTCAAAAATGCCGTTTCAAATGACCAACTCATTGAACGAATTTCAAAAGCTCAAGGAGAAAGCGGTTTGATGCCTTATAATGGCACACGCTTACCGCAAGCGACCATTGATAAGGTGGTAAGCTGGAAAAATGACGGTTTTAAAGAATAATATTATGAAGAATTTTTATTTATTAAATATTGCTTTTCTATTCATGATATCCATTGGTTTTTCACAAGAAAGAAAAATCACCAAATCAGGTACTATTACTTTTGAAGCCTCTGTTCCTTCATTCGAAGAAGTTAAAGCTACGAACAACAGTGTCAGTTGTATCTTGAACACGAATACTGGTGAATTAGCAAGTCTCGCTTTGGTAAAAGGATTCCGATTCAAAGTTGCCTTAATGGAAGAACATTTTAATGAAAATTATATCGAAAGTAATAAATATCCTAAGGCGACTTTTAAAGGAACAATTAAAAATTTTAATCTAATGAGCCTTAGCACTGATGTTCCAAAAACACTTGTCTTAAATGGAATACTCAGCATACATGGTAAAACAAAGGAAATCACTACCTCTGTAACACTCAAAAAAATAAAGAATGATATTGAATTACAATCTCAATTCATTGTTACTCCTTCGGATTTTGATATCCATATCCCAAAAGTGGTCAGTAAAAAAGTAGCCGAAACGGTTACTATCAAAATCGATTTTTTACTTAAATAACAAAAATCAGAAACTTATTTCAAACAATTCCTTATTGCAGTTTCTAAATCTTTATACTGAAACTGAAACCCCAACTTCTTAATTTTTTCTGGCGAAACTCTTTGTCCTGTCAAAACAATAACGGCCATTTCACCAAGTAAAATACGGAGCATAAAAGCAGGTACATTGGGTAGTAGTATTTTATATCCTAATACCTTGGCTAATTTTTTAGAAAATATAGCATTGGTTGTGTTATCAAATACCGCAGCGTTATAGGCTCCATTCATCTGTGGATTTTCGATAGCTTCCAAATAAATCCGACATAAATCATCAATATGAATCCAAGGCATAAATTGTTTTCCCGTACCAATAGCCGAGCCCAATCTCCATTTAAACAAAGGTAATATTTTACTCAAAAAACCACCTTTCCCTAAAACCAAACCAGTGCGAACTTTCACTATTCTGTTTGCATATAAAGCCATTTCATCAGCAACAGCTTCCCATTTCTGACAGGTACTCCCTAAAAAATCAGTCGCAGCAACTCTTTCTTCTGAACAAATCTTAGTTTTATTATACCCCCCATAAATTCCAACCCCTGAAGCACTTATAAATGCATCCAATTTTTTATTATGTTTCTTTAAAATTGATTCTATGAGTTTCACTGGCTGTACCCTACTATCAACAATAGCTTTTTTTCTTGATTGTGTCCAGCGTTTACCAGCAATATTTTCTCCTGCCAAGTGAATGATACAATCTGCATTCAAAACAGCCTCTTCATCAATTATAAATTTATCAATATCCCAAGTATAATAAGATAAGGACTCTTTGTTGGCTCTTTTAGATCTACTTAATACACTAACCGAAAACCCTTTGCTAATTAACAGGTTAGTTAGATGTTTCCCCACAAAACCCGTTCCTCCCGTGATGAGTATGTTCTTTTTTACCATAATTCTTAACTGAATTTAGTTCATTAACAAATATACAACATTATTTTGTTTAGCATTTAACCAAAAAGATTAAACATTTTACCTATCTTTATGGTGAAAATAAAAATCAACATCATGGCAACTAAAAAAATAAAGATTACTAAAGAGTATATTATCAATCAATATATGAACTACAAGCTAGAACATAATGAAATTCCGCAATCAGTTCATGCATTTGCAAAAGCAAATGGGATGACAGAATCTGATTTCTATAAATTCTTCGGTGCGATGGAGGCTATTGAAAAAGAAATCTACTTGACTTTCTTAAATAATACCATTGAAATGATTGAAACCGACACCAATTATAGTAGTTATGATACCAAAACGAAACTTTTGAGTTTCTACTTCACTTTTTTTGAACTACTAACAGCAAATCGTTCTTATGTCAAATTAAGCTTGAACAATTATAAAAATCAGCTCAAAAATATTTTACAATTATCTAGTCTACATCAAGAATTTAAAAAATATATAGCTTCAATTGTAACTGAAGATTTCTTGCTAAAACAAGAAAAAGTTCAAGATTTTCAACAAAAAGCAATTCAAGAAGCCGCTTGGATACAGCTCTTGCTAACCCTTAAATTTTGGTTAGACGATGACTCAGCCTCATTCGAGAAAACAGATATTTACATTGAAAAATCAGTCAAACTAAGTTTTGAATTAATCAATATAGCTCCTATAGAAAGCTTAATTGACTTTGGAAAATTCATTTTCAAAGAAAAAATAAACCGCCAATAATGAAAACAATCGACTATATCCCAACCTCAAAAATTGAAAGAGCTACTAAATTGGTTCAAACAGGAGCTAAAGTAGGTGTAAACTACCTTAAATATTATGGTGAAAAAATAGTTAATCCAGAGCTCAACAAGGACAAACTCAATCAAGATAATGCCGAAGACATTTATGACGGCCTGAAAAACTTAAAAGGAAGTGCGCTAAAAGTAGCTCAGATGTTAAGTATGGATAAAAACTTCCTTCCACAAGCCTATGTAGAGAAATTCTCTTTATCTCAATTTTCAGTCCCTCCCTTATCCGCTCCTTTGGTACTTAAAACTTTCAAGAATAATTTTGGAAAAACACCTTATGAATTGTTTGACGAATTCAACCCCAATTCGGTAAATGCTGCCAGTATAGGTCAAGTACATTTGGCACTAAAAAACAATAAAAAGTTAGCCGTAAAAATTCAATATCCAGGAGTGGCTAATAGTATATCATCGGATTTAGCCTTAGTCAAACCTGTCGCTATCCGAATGTTTAATCTTCAAGGAAAAGACTCCGACAAGTATTTTAAAGAAGTTGAAGATAAATTAATTGAAGAAACAAATTACACGCTTGAATTACAACAAAGTCAAGAAATAGCAAACGCCTGTAGCCGAATTCCAAACCTAAATCTCCCTACTTACTATCCTGAATTTTCTTCAGAAAAAATCCTAACTATGGATTGGATGCAAGGAGTCCATTTGTCTGAATTTGAAAATGATAATCCTATTGTTGCGAATAAACTGGGACAAGCCCTTTGGGATTTTTATATGTACCAAATCCATGTCTTGAAAAAAGTACATGCTGACCCACACCCAGGTAATTTTTTGGTGAATGAAAACCAAGAACTAGTTGCATTAGACTTTGGCTGTATGAAAACCATTCCGATGGATTTCTACATCCCATATTTTGAATTAATAAACAAAGAAATTATTGATAACGAAACTCTTTTCAGAGAAAAACTATTCAAATTAGAGATTCTAAGAGAGGATGATTCTGAGGATGAAAAGAAATATTTCACTCAAATGTTCTATGATTTACTTTCGTTATTTACGCAACCTTTTCAATCAGCGACCTTTGACTTTTCAAATCCTGCTTTTTTTGAAAGTATTGCGCAACTAGGCGAACGGTTTTCTAACGACACTAATCTCAAGAAAATGAACGGAAATAGAGGATCTAAACACTTCATTTACATGAATCGAACCTTCTTTGGGCTTTATAATTTAATGTTTGATTTAAAAGCAAACATCACGGTTAATCAGTATCAAAATATACCATCATGAAAAGAGCACTTACTTCCATTGAAATCGACCGAATCATTGAAATGGCTTGGGAAGACCGAACACCATTTGAAGCCATCCTATTTCAATTTGGACTTAACGAATCGGATGTGATAACACTAATGCGAAACCAAATTAAAGCTTCTAGTTTTAAAAGATGGCGCAAAAGAGTTCAAGGACGAAAAACGAAACACGGACAATTAAGAACCTTCCTAAAAGGTCGGTTTAAATGTGCTTTACAAAGACAAATAAGCAATAATTCTATATCAAAAAGATGAAAGAAACACTAATCATAGGCGGAAGTAAAGGCATTGGAAAAGCAATCCTAATGCAACAACTCGAAAACAATAAAGCCTACAATATCAGCCGAACTGCACCTGAGATTTCACATCCTAACTTGGTACATTATTCATTGGATATTACCAAGGATGAATTGCCTGAGATCAATTCACTCGATCATTTAGTGTACTGCCCAGGTTCCATCAATCTCAAACCCATTGGTAGTTTGAGCGTGGAAGATTTTAGAAATGATTTTGAAATAAATGTCATTGGCGCTGTAAAAGCCATACATAAATATTTACCAGTATTAAAAAAAGGGAATGCGCCTTCTATCCTATTATTTAGTACTGTGGCAGCCAAACTCGGAATGCCCTATCATGCAAGTGTTGCCGCTTCAAAATCAGCAGTCGAAGGCCTAATAAAATCACTTGGAGCCGAATTAGCAGGAAACATTCGCATAAACGGGATTGCTCCTACAATAACAGATACCTCACTTGCTGCAAACATATTACGCAACGACCGAATGAAAGAAAACATGATAGAACGACACCCTATGAAAGGTTATTTAAATCCTATCGAAGTCGCTGAAATGGCTGATTTCTTATTATCTAAAAAAGCAAAATCAATCTCTGGACAAATTATCCCTATGGATTACGGTATTGTCTCCTTTAAAATTTAATTACATTTATAGGATAATCAATTTGATTACAGTATTCTAAAATCACTAAAACTATGAAAATTCTCTTAACAGGTGCAACAGGCTATATCGGAAAACGACTTCTACCCCTTTTGGCGGAGCAAGGTCACGATATTATCTGTTGTGTGAGAGATAAAAATCGTTTTAATTTTCCTGAAAAATATAGAACCCAAATCACCATCATTGAAGTCGATTTTACCATAAAAGAAACCTTAAAAAACATTCCTACAAACATTGATGCGGCTTATTATTTAATTCATTCCATGTCTGTTTCGGCTACGAATTACGATGAACTCGAACGAATTTCTGCTGAGAATTTCATTGCTCAACTCAATCAAACAACTGTAAAACAAGTTATTTACTTAAGTGGCATAGTCAATGATAAAAACTTATCTAAACATCTGGCTTCACGCAAACAAGTAGAAGAAATTCTAAATCAAGCTAATTTTGCCACAACTACTTTGCGTGCTGGAATCATCGTGGGTTCGGGCAGTGCTTCATTTGAAATCATAAGGGATTTGGTCAACAAACTTCCTATCATGATAACACCTAAATGGTTAAATACCAAATGCCAACCCATAGGAATCTCGGATGTATTGCTATTTCTATCCAAAACATTACACAATCCACAAACCTATAATAAAAGTTTTGACATTGGTGGACCAGATATTTTAACCTATAAAGAGATGTTATTGGCTTTCGCCAAAGCAAAAAAACTAACGCGTTACATATTCACCGTTCCCATAATGACTCCCAAATTATCCTCTTACTGGCTCTATTTTGTTACCTCTACTTCATATAAACTTGCCGTATCTCTCGTAAGTAGCATGAAGGTCGAAGTCGTTTGTAAAAACAATGACATTAATAAAATAGTAAATATCACCCCTATATCGTATGAAGAAGCGCTTGCCAAGGCACTAAACAAAGAACAGGAAGATAATGTAGCCTCGAGTTGGAAAGATTCCTTAATCAGTGGCCGTTTCAATACTAATATCTCTCAATTCATCAAAGTCCCAAAAAAGGATTGTTTCATAGATAGACGCAAAAAAGAAATCAAAGACCATAACTATACCATTAATAAAATCTGGTCTATAGGTGGCGAAAACGGTTGGTATTATGCAGACTGGCTATGGGGATTAAGAGGTTTTATAGACAAACTTTTTGGTGGCGTGGGCGCTAGACGTGGGCGTACCAATAAACAAAATATAAACGCAGGTGACACACTAGATTTCTGGCGCGTATTGTACGCTAATAAAGACGAAGGAAAACTAATTCTATATGCCGAGATGAAACTTCCAGGCGAAGCTTGGCTTGAATTCAAAATCATCAACAACTACTTATATCAATCGGCTACTTTTAAACCAAAAGGTTTTTTAGGAAAACTCTATTGGTACTCGGTTTTACCTTTTCACGGATTCATTTTCAACGGCATGTTGAATAAATTAATTGGCTAGTTTTTTTTGGAGCTTTATCCAGCTATCCGCTCTATCTTTTCTTTTTTTGAAAGAAAAAAAAGAAAAGGATGCCGCTTCTATCTGGGCTAGGGGTTTGGTGCATTAAAAACTATTTTGTTCAAAAAAACTCATATGTTAATAATCATTTCAAAATCCCTGCCTTATAAGTAGCAATCGCTCTATCCCGAGCAAAAGCATGTTCTACCATCGGTTCGCCATAACCCAAATCAAACTCCGGAATCCATTTTCGAATATAAATTCCTTTTTCGTCAAACTTTTTCAATTGAATTTCAGGGTTGAATACTCTAAAATACGGCGCCGCATCGCAGCCCGTTCCCGCTGCCCATTGCCAGTTCCCTACATTGGCTGACAAATCATAATCTAATAATCTCTCAGCAAAATAAGCCTCACCCCATTGCCAACTGATTAATAAATGCTTGCATAAAAAACTCGCTACCACCATACGCACACGGTTGTGCATATAACCTGTAGCATTCAGTTCGCGCATACCGGCATCAACCATCGGATAGCCTGTATTTCCGGAACACCATTTTTTAAACTCTTCCTCATTATTACGCCATTGAATACCGTCATACGAAGCCTTGAAATTATTTGTCACTACTTTAGGGAAATGAAACAATATTTGCATAAAAAATTCACGCCAAATCAATTCACTCAAAAAAACAGCATTGGTTTTAGACGCCCATTGCGCTAACTTCCGAACGCTAACAGTCCCAAAACGCAAATGTGGTGACAAATACGAAGTGGAATTCAGTGCTGGAAAATCACGAGTTTCATGATAGGTCTTTATTTGTGATAAATTATGAGGTTTCACTTTAATAGCACTTTCCTCAAAACCGATATTTTTTAATGATGGAAAATCAAAATTGCTCTGATAGAATTTAGAAAAATAATCAGCTGTTGCGTAGGCTGTTATTGGCAAGAGCGTTTTAAACTTTTCCAACCATTTATTTTTATAAGGCGTATAAACGGTATAAGGCAAACCATCGGCTTTTGTAATTTCGTTTTCTTCAAAAATGACTTGATCTTTGTGAGAATAAAAAGCAATAGTATTCTTTTGTAAAAGTGCTGCAACTGAGTGGTCACGTTGAATTGCATACGGCTCATAATCTTTATTCAAATGTACTTCTTGAATATCATAGCTTTCAATTAAAGACTCCCAAACAGACATTACAGTTCCTTTTTTAACCAAAAGTGAACTATCTATCTTATTTAACGTTACATTAATCCCAGCTAACGAATCATAAATAAATCCGACTCTAGCATCATTTCTGGGTAAATTCTCTAAAATGGAATCGTCAAAAATAAAAATAGGAATTACAGGAAAATCAGATTGTAAAGCTTGATACAATCCTAGATTATCATCCAAACGTAAATCGCGCCGGAACCAAAAAATTGTTACTTTTTCTTTTGTCATGTAGTTGTTTTTCTATTAGCTAATCCCTTTTAATCTGTTAATCAAAGCGACTGAATCACAAAGAATAGCTGTTATGAATTAAAAATTTCATTCACCATTCTTTCACGGTGTTCAAAAATGGCTTTCAATTTATTTTTAACAACTAATGTATTCATTATTTGACCTAAAAAGCCTAACGGCAACCCATAATGCACAACATCCGTCATTTTCACTCCTTTGTCAGTAGCTTCAAAAAAATGTTTGTGATGCCACATCGCATAAGGACCAAAACGCTGTTCGTCTATAAAATAACTTCGGTCTTTTACAATTGTAATTTCAGTAACCCAAGGCAATTTAATCCCTAAAAGCGGACTAACCTTATACTGAATAATCTGACCTGCATACATTGATTTTCCATCATAATCTGTGATGATAAACCCCATGTCTTCAGGCGTTATTTTTTGCAAATTCTTTGGATTAGAAAAGAAAGCCCAACATTCATCAAGACTAGCATTAACATACTGTACTGTTTCCTTTTTATAAAGTTTCATTTCGTTTTAATTTATTTTCAGATTGATACATTAATACCAAAGTCATTAATAACATCGAAAAAGCATAACCTACATCTTCAATAGGAATAGTAACCAGCCGAATGCCTAAATTTTCAGCATCATTATAATACACCACCGGTTCGTCTATAAAACTTCCTGTTAAGATTCCGTTGACAATTGCAAAAGGAATCAATATTATTAAGAAGGTTATAAAAAACGTTTTTAAAACAGTTGGCGTTTTACGAATAGTATAAGTCAACAACAGTAATAAAAAACCATAATTGACTGCCGTATACCATTTGTCTAAATTGAAGATGAGGACTGGAAAAATCACAATCACGATTCCCCAATATATCCTTTTCACAGTCACATCACTCAAAGCCACTTTGGGCAAAAAATATTGAAAAGCAAAATGAATGAATAAACTTGCATAAGGAATACAAAAAAAGAACAACCATTCCTCAATGGGCAAACCTAGAATTTCAATACCTGTATGATACCTTGGATTAAAATGCCAAACACCCATTTTAGTGAATAACACATCCCAAATAATAAAAAACACAGCTGTTGTCAACAAAGCAGGAAATAAAGATTTCCAACGTTTACTATACTGCATTCTTTTTTCAAAACTGTATAAAAACGGAATGATGAAAGAAGCGATATTTAGAATTAGATATAGTGACATTGTTTTTTGTTTCAAGTTTTTTTTTGTTTCAAGTTTCAAGTTCTAGACAAAGATTTCACATGATGCATCTAACATGAAACTTTAAACCTGAAACTAAAAATTTACTTTTTCCAATACTTAAAAGGAACAAACAACATCCCAAAACATTCGCCTTCTTCTTTGCCTAAATGCTTATGATGTACTTTATGCGCTTTTCTTAGTCCTATTAAATATTTATTCTTGGTGTTTTTGAACCATTTAAAACGTTGGTGAATCAATACATCGTGTATCATAAAATAGCAAAAGCCATAAAGTGTTATGCCAAGGCCTATAAAAAACAAATAATTAAAATTAGCCTCAGCTCCATAATAGAAAAGTATAATACTCGGAATGGCAAAAATCACAAAGAATATATCATTACGTTCAAAAACATTGGCGTATTTAGGTTGGTGATGGTCTTCATGAAAATACCACATAAATCCATGCATAACGTATTTATGTGTCAACCATGTGACGCACTCCATCAATAAAAAGACTCCGAGGGTTATTAAAAAATAAATCATAATTACACTAATTTTAATTTATAGGACACAAATGACTTGGCCAACAAACCAAACTTGGTATAATTAGACACCCTAATTCTGGCATTTCCTATTTGGTGTGAAGGCGTTTTTTCTAATTTATATAATAGCTTTTTATAGTAAACATAAGCGGTATAAACCCCAAATTTAGCTTCGATAGGCAACTTAACAATACCCTGATACGCGATTTTGAAATCTTCTTCAATCTCATCGATAATGGATTTTTTGGATTTTTCATCAAATGATTTTAAATCTACACCAGGAAAATAATTGCGATTCAAAATCAAGTTATCGTCTTTCAAATCCCGTAAGAAATTCACTTTTTGAAAAGCTGATCCCAATCGCATCGCTTCGGCCTTAAGTTGGTTATACTTTTCTTCATTTCCTTTTACAAAAACTTTCAAACACATCAATCCTACAACATCAGCAGAACCATAGATATATTCATTGTACTCTTCTTGGCTATCGTAATTTTGCTTCACCAAATCCAATTTCATACTTTTCATAAAAGCTTGCACTAAATCATCAGTAATATTATATTCTTTGACTGTGTGCTGAAATGAATTTAATATCGGGTTCAAACTAATCCCAGCCTTATAGGCTTTATAATATTCTTTTTCGAAATCATTGATTAGAAACTCTTTATCATAGCCATGAAAAGAATCTACAATCTCGTCAGCAAAACGTACAAAACCATAAATGCTATAAATGGCGTCTCGTATACTTGGAGACAACATATAAACGGCCAATGAAAAAGAGGTGCTATAGTTTTTAGTGACCAACTTACTGCACTTAAACGAAACGGTATCAAATAATTCCTTCATAACTTTATGATTCTAAAAGTTGCTTATTGATTAATTCTGAAACAAGTTTTCCTGAAATTAATGCAGGTGGAACTCCAGGTCCAGGAACAGTTAATTGTCCCGTGAAAAATAAATGTTGTACTTTTTTACTTTTCAATTTCGGCCGTAAAAAAGCAGTTTGTAATAAGGTATTAGCCATTCCATAGGCATTGCCTTTATACGAGTTGTATTCTGAAACGAAATCATTTTTGCAAAATGATTTTGAATAAACGATGTTTTCTTTAACCTTTTGCTGAGTAATCGTTTCAAAGCGGTTTATTATTTTATCAAAATATTCCGTTCTCAATGCCTCCGTATCGTGAATTCCTGGCGCTAGTGGAATTAAGAAAAAACCAGATTCCATTCCCTCAGGAGCTGCTGTTTTATCCGTCATGGATGGAAAATTAGCATAAAACAAAGGCTCTGCAGGCCATTGAGGTTCATCATAAATATCTTTTGCATGTTGCTCAAAATCGACATCAAAAAACAAAGCATGATGCGATACATTTTTTATTTTTTTATTAAACCCCACATAAAACAACAATGATGAAGGGGCAAAAACGCGACTGTTCCAGTATTTTTCAGAATAGGCTCTATGTTTTTCATCCAAAAGCGTTTCAGTGTGATGGTAATCTGCACCACTTAAAACAATATCCGAATCGATTCGCTCGCCATTGACAACTATAGCTTTGGCTATTTTATCTTCAACTATAATCTTTTGGATATTCGAATTGGTTTTGAAATTCACCCCTAATTCGATGGCTAAATTTTCCATGGCTCTCACCACATCAAACATTCCTGTTTTAGGATGCCAAGTTCCTAAACCAAAGTCGGCATAATTCATAAAACTATAAAACGATGGCGTATCCGAAGGTTTAGCGCCTAAAAATAAAACAGGAAATTCCAGAATCTGAATAAGTTTTTTATTTTTAAACTTCTTACGGACATCTTTACTAATAGTGCTAAAAAACTGTCCTAGCTTTATAGTTGTTTCCAGAGTTACCAATTCGAGAGGCGAAACTCCCGGACGATACACTAAGTCTTTGATCGCGATATCGTAATTACTTTTGGCTACAGCCATAAAATCACGTAAGTGTTTTCCACTCCCCTTTTCAATGGATTCAAAAGTTTGTTCAATATCGTTTAAATTATCAGCTATGGCAACACAATCACTCATACCATAATATACGTTGTAGGCTGGAGAAAGTTTTACTAGCTCATAATAATCGGTTGTTTTTTTGCCAAAATCAGCAAAAAAACGTTCAAAAACATCAGGCATCCAATACCAACTTGGTCCCATATCAAATGTAAAACCATCCGCTTTAAATTGTCTGGCTCTGCCACCAATAGATTCATTCTTCTCAAAAACAGTCACTTGATGACCAGCTTTAGCCAAATAACAAGAAGCTGCCAAAGCAGAAAAACCAGAACCTATTATGGAAATATTTTTTTTCATTTTTTGATTATTCAACTATTGGATACTCACTTATAATTTATGGAACAAGTCCGTTAAAGCATTAAAAACAGTAACACGTTCTGGCAATAGGTTTGTTTCCACATCTTTTACCTTTCTTCCTAAAAGCCAAATTTCATTAGTTTCGTCCAATAATTCTACTGCCATTTGTGCTATATATTCCATGACTTCACCGTTTTCTGGTTGAACTGTAAAATAAGACACAAACACTATTGTTGAAAAATGATTCTTTAAATCTTTTAAATTGTCAATAGGCATACTTTCACCCAGATAAATTACTTGATAGCCGCTATTGACTATCTCATAATTCAAATACAACAAGCCTAAATCGTGAATTTCATTCAATGGCAAAAACAACACAAAAACCTTATCAAGTTGTGTGGGCTGATTTACGCTTGCTTCATGAATATTTAATAATACTTTTTGTCTAATAATATGACTCACAAAATGTTCATGAGCCGGAGTAATTGTATCGGTTTGCCATAAAGCACCTATTTCTTCTAATAAAGGAATAAAAACATCTTGAAATATTTGACGAAATGTTTTCTCTTGCGCTAACCAATTATATGTATTAATAAACAACGAATGATCAAAATTCATCATTGCTAACTTAAACATATTAATGGCGTGATTATCCGCATTTTTATCTGAAACTATTTTTCTAACAAACTCGGGAATTTCCTCTTCTGTGCAGCTGGCTATTCTTGAAATTTTATATCCATAATCTTGTAAAAAAACAACATTCAAAAGCTTTTGAAGACTTTTCAAATCATAGACTCTAATATTAGTTTCAGTGCGAATAGGGCAAAATAAATCATACCTCTTTTCCCAAATACGAATGGTATGAGCTTTAACACCTGAAAGGTTCTCCAGATCCTTTATTGTAAACGTAGTTTTAATATTGTTTATCATTTTTATAAAAAGATTAAACAAATATACGAAAATTTATTAAACCCAATTACTAATTATACTTTTTCAAATAAAATCATTTCAATTCACCTTTGAATTACAAAAGTTTACACAATAAACAAACAACAATCCCTACTTCTAAAAACCAAACATTCATTTTTCTTTTTGGCATTCATCTGCTCGATTGCTATTATTTTCAATTCTATTTATCGGAAAAGCTAGCAAAAAAAAAGTACTTCTTAATAGCCAATAGTTTTAACATAAAAGGAGCTACCAAAATCATTTTTTTTAATAAAAATTAATCTAAATATTTATTCGTTAACACAAACCTAAAATTAATAGTAATAACCTAAAAAAAATCAAAAAAATACATTCAAAGTAATTGATTTTCAGTATCTTTACTGCTATATTATTTAATTCTATTTTTGATTAAAATAAAAAACTGATAACTAAAAAGTCACTTAGATTTAGACATCAACCTTTTTATTAAAATACCACTAAATAATATCACCTGCGCTACACCCAATTTTTACTAAAACCTACAGTAAAAAACTTGTTCCAATTAAAAAATTACTATCATGAAAAAAATTGATATGGATATTCCATTAAAATCCGTAACACTAAAAGGAAGCTTAGTAATACCTGAAAAAGCCAAAGGAATTGTTGTGTTTTCAAATGGAAGTGGTTCAAATAGGGCAAATTCAAGAACAAAATTTTTAGCAGAATTACTTCAAAAATGCAATATTGGTACACTTGTATTTGATCTTCTTACTGAAGAAGAAGAATTGGTATACGAAAACAAATACAATATTGACCTTCTTGTTAGTCGATTGATTGAAACTACCGAATGGTTAATGCAAAAAAAATCAATAAAAGATTTACCTATTGGTTATCTGGGTTCCAACACTGGAGCAGCGGCAGCCATGAGAGCAGCAGCTTATTTTGGAAAAGTTATAAAAGCAGTTGTGTCCCGAGGAGGTAGACCTGACATGGTTATCAACACATTAAATCAAATTTCGGCTCCAACCTTATTAATTGTTGGAGGTATTGACGTTCCAATAATAGGTATGAATAAAATGGCCTTTGACGAACTACAATCCATCAAAGAAATGAAAATTATTCCTAGAGCCACACAACTATTCAAAGAACCAGGAAAACTACAAGAAGCAGCAGAAATGGCTATAACATGGTTTAATAGACATTTTAGCAAAAAAGAACAGTTATCATACTAATTCGATAAACACATAAAATAAATAAGTGGACTGAATTATATAACTAATTCCTATTTCTATTATACAATAGAATCCCTTTCATTTAATAGATACTAGAAAAGTTTACAAAAATACATACCCGTTGAGTGAAATTAGTTTTTAAAAGATTTCACCCAACGGGTATTCTTATATTTACAATTCTCTATCAAAAACACAAAAAACTATCTTTAACTGATAGCTTTCGGCCTTTAGTACAAGATTTGGTCAACAAAACCAAAAATCATTTGTCTTACGGCAAAATAAAATTTACATTTGCAGCAGTTTAACTTTTACATATAAAATGAAGCCTAACACACAACAATTAAACGATTTAACGATCCAAGTAAGAAGAGACATTCTTCGAATGGTACACGCTGTAAACTCTGGACATCCGGGAGGTTCTCTTGGCTGTACTGAATTTCTAGTAGCCCTATACCAAAACTTAATGGAACGTAAAGAAGGTTTTGACATGGACGGAATCGGTGAAGACCTTTTCTTCCTTTCAAACGGACATATTTCTCCTGTTTTTTATAGCGTTCTTGCAAGAAGCGGTTACTTTCCTGTATCTGAATTAGCAACTTTCCGTTTGATCAATTCAAGATTACAAGGACATCCTACTACGCATGATCATTTACCAGGAGTACGTATTGCTTCAGGTTCTCTAGGTCAAGGTTTATCTGTTGCTATTGGTGCGGCTCAAGCTAAAAAATTAAACAACGACAAGCATATTGTTTACACACTTCACGGTGATGGTGAATTACAAGAAGGTCAAAACTGGGAAGCGATTATGTATGCTTCTGCAAAAAATGTTGACAACTTAATTGCAACTGTAGATTTAAACGGGAAACAAATTGATGGTACTACAGACGAAGTATTAGCAATGGGAAGTCTTCGTGCTAAATTTGAAGCTTTTGATTGGGAAGTGATTGAGATTACTAAAGGTAACGACTTAGAATCAATTATTGCCGGAATGAATGAAGCGAAAGCAAGAACAGGAAAAGGAAAACCAGTTTGCGTTTTATTACATACTGAAATGGGTAATGGTGTTGATTACATGATGTATAGCCACGCTTGGCATGGTAAGGCACCAAATGATGCTCAACTTGAAAATGCTCTAGGTCAAAATTACAACACAGGAGGCAATTCAGATTATTAAATTTTAGATTAGAGATTAACAATTTCTGATTTTAGAACTTAGCACCTTAGAGTCTTATTGGCTCTGTAACTCAAAGAAAAAATGAAAAAATATACAAATACAGGAAGTAAAGATACTCGTTCAGGTTTTGGAGCGGGAATGACTGAATTAGGTCAAACTAACGAAAATGTGGTAGCACTTTGTGCCGACTTAATTGGTTCATTAAAATTTGATGATTTCAAAAAAAATCACCCAGAACGTTTTTTCCAAATCGGAATTGCTGAAGCAAACATGATTGGAATTGCAGCTGGTTTAACTATTGGTGGTAAAATTCCTTTTACAGGAACTTTCGCTAACTTTTCTACAGGAAGAGTTTACGATCAAATCCGTCAATCAGTAGCTTACTCTGAAAAAAATGTAAAAATCTGTGCTTCTCACGCTGGATTAACATTAGGAGAAGATGGAGCAACACACCAAATCCTTGAAGATATTGGATTAATGAAAATGTTACCTGGAATGACTGTAATCAACACTTGTGATTACAACCAAACCAAAGCAGCTACTATCGCGTTAGCAAAACATGAAGGACCAGCGTACTTACGTTTTGGTCGTCCAGTAGTTCCTAACTTTACTCCTGCTGACGAAGAATTCGTAATTGGAAAAGCGATTCTTTTAAACGAAGGTACTGATGTAACTATCGTTGCTACAGGACATTTAGTTTGGGAAGCTTTGATTGCTGCTGAAGCATTAGAAGCCAAAGGAATTTCTGCTGAGGTTATCAACATCCACACAATTAAACCATTGGATGATGAAGCTATCTTGAAATCAGTTGCTAAAACAAAATGTATTGTTACTGCCGAAGAGCATAACATCCTTGGAGGTCTTGGAGAAAGTGTTGCTAGAGTTTTAGCATTAAACACTCCTGCACCACAAGAATTTGTTGCTGTAAACGATAGTTTTGGTGAGTCTGGAACTCCTGAGCAATTAATGGAAAAATACAAGTTAAACAATCAAGCAATTGTTGAAGCTGTTGAAAGAGTGATCAAAAGAAAATAATTCTTTTACTCTTATATAAATTACAAAAAGCTGTTTGAAATCTTTCAAACAGCTTTTTTTATGGTAGCTATTTTTGATAAAATATACACCTCAAATTTCACCATTAAAAAATTAAGTTTAATAATTTTTTTTAATTCTTAAATATCGTAAAACATATTTTAAGAAATAAAACTCAAATCTTAAATATCATTATTTTCTTAAATGGTTTAAAAAAATAAGCTCATAGTTATAAAACTTTATCTCGTAAATACGAGATTGTTTCCTTTGGATAAATTAGCATCAAATTGATATCCTTCATAATCGAATCCTTTTAAATCTTCAATCGTTTCGGCCCCCGTATCTATAATGTAACGCACCATCATTCCTCTGGCTTTTTTAGCAAAAAAACTAATAATCTTCAACTTCCCATCTTTGTAATCTTTAAAATCTGGAGTAATTACCGGTACTTTCAAAGCTTTTACATCAACAGCAGAAAAATATTCATTACTTGCCAAATTCACAAACAACTCCCCTTCCTTCAATTCTTTATTTAAAGCTTTGGTGATAACTGGTTTCCAAAACTCATATAAATTTTTATGTTCGCCAATTGGCATTTTTGTTCCCATTTCTAAACGGTAGGCCTGAATTAAATCCAAAGGTTTCAAAAGACCATATAAACCTGATAAAATACGCAGCTTGTCTTGCAACACCACTACTTTTTCAACAGGAATTGAAAAGGCATCTAAGCCTGTATAAACATCCCCATCAAAAGTATAAACCGCAGGTCTAGCATTCTCAACTGTGAAAGGTGTTTTCCATTCTTGATTGCGTTGCCAATTCAAATCAGCTAATTTTTCAGAAATACTCATTAAATCTGATAATTCAGCTGGTTTTTTAGTTTTTAAAACTTTATGAACTTGACGAGATTCTTTCAAAAATGATGATTCACTAAAGTTAGACGTAGGGAGTTCTTTATCGAAATTGAGTGACTTGGCAGGTGATATTACAATTTTCATATTGGAAATTCTTATTCTTATTTTTTTTACAATCCAAAAGTACAAATTGAATAACAACAAATCGTCTTTCAACAATTGAAATCTACAATGACAGGATAAAAAATAAAGATAGTATTAAAGTAGATTTGTTTTATTTTTGCCAAAAAATAAATACAAACACTAACAATGAACACTACCCCCGTTTCAAAACCCAGTTCGATTTTTAATGCAGCTGTTATTGTTGCTGCCTTAGGTTATTTTGTAGACATTTATGACTTACTGTTGTTCGGAATTGTACGAACAGATAGTCTGAAAGATTTAGGCCTTGTGGGAGATGCTATTCGTAATCAAGGTGAATTTCTTATAAGTATGCAAATGGGCGGAATGCTTTTTGGAGGGATTTTATGGGGGATTCTTGGCGACAAAAAAGGAAGGATTTCAGTACTTTTTGGTTCTATTTTAATATATTCTGTGGCCAATATTGCGAACGGAATGGTTACTACAGTTGAGGCTTATGCTTTTTGGCGCTTGATTGCAGGAATTGGACTTGCGGGCGAATTAGGTGCAGGTATCACTTTGGTAACAGAAAGCTTACCCAAGGAAAAACGAGGATACGGAACAATGATTGTTGCTTCGATTGGAGTTTCAGGGGCTATAGCTGCATATCTAGTGTACCAAATATTTCAAGATTGGCGTTTGTGTTATTATGCTGGTGGAATTCTGGGGATATTATTACTTTTTATGAGAATTAGAATTAATGAATCTGGGATTTTCAAAAAAGTAGCTGAAAGCAATGAGAAAAAAGGAGACTTCCTCTCTTTATTTTCAAATAAAAAACGTTTTTTAAAATACATGCAATGCATCCTAATCGGAATTCCTATTTGGTTTTTGGTGGGGGTTTTAATTACTTTCTCACCAGAATTTGCAAAAGCATTAAATGTCGAAGCTGCTGAAACAGTATCTGCAGGGCAGGCTATTGCTTGGTGTTATTCAGGATTAGTCTTTGGAGATATTGGTAGCGGATTATTAAGTCAATGGTTCAAAAGCCGTAAAAAAATTGTGTATTTATTTTTAATACTCAACTTGGCAATGGTCTTTTTGTTTTTAAACTCATTTGGCATTTCAGTACAAGCGTTTTATTTTATCTGTCTTGCCATGGGATTTTCTGTTGGTTATTGGGTATTATTCATTACTATTGCAGCAGAACAATTTGGCACTAATATTCGAGCAACTGTAACGACAACAGTCCCAAATTTCGTTAGAGGTTTACTGCCGTTAATCATTTTAATTTATACATTCTTTAGAGACGACTTATTAAACGGTGATATTTTAAAAGCTGGTATGATAGTAGGTTGTTTACTTTCAGCAATTGCGGTATTAGCACTTTGGAAATTAAAAGAAACATTTCACATTGATTTAGATTATATCGAAAGAGAACATTAAAATATCACAAAAAAACATAACCAACTAATAACCAAACACTTTAACAGAATCGATTATAAACGAAAACGTTATCTATTGTAAGACTAAAAATCGAATAAAAAACCAAAACTCAAATTATTCTACAAAATCAATTTAATATAGTCTTATTTAGTTATGGAATTACTAGCAAATTCGGTATTTTTGAAAAAAATTAAAAAACAAAAGATAACATATAGTATCTAGAAATTAAACTCCTATGAGAAAAAGAATAAAACAAATCTATAAATCCGATTTATTTAAAGAATTTTTTGAGAATGAAAAATCAAGTGGACTTGTACTAATTGGTTGTACATTAATTTCTTTATTCCTAGCCAATTCCCTTTTTGGAGAACAATACCACCACGCTTGGCTAACACCAATTGGAGGTCAAACATTAGAGTATTGGATTAACGACGGATTGATGACTATCTTTTTTCTATTAATTGGTTTAGAGCTTGAAAGAGAAATATACATAGGAGAATTATCCAATATAAAGGATGCACTACTGCCTATTTTTGCAGCCTTAGGAGGTATGTTGGTTCCTGCAGGATTGTACTTATTATTAAACCAAGCTGACATCACACGCTCCGGAGCCGGAATCCCAATGGCTACTGATATTGCATTTGCTTTGGGAGTCCTATCATTACTAGGTAATCGAGTTCCTTTATCATTAAAAGTTTTCCTTACAGCCTTGGCCGTTATTGATGACTTAGGAGCCATATTAGTAATTGCTGCTTTTTACACTAAAACATTATTTTGGATTAATTTACTTTCAGCTTTAGGAGTTATGCTTATTTTGTTTGTTTTAAACAGAATGAAAGTCGTAAAACTATACCCTTACTTAATTGGAGGAGCTATTATGTGGTACTTTATGCTAAATTCAGGTATACATGCTACTATTACTGGAGTTCTTTTGGCTTTTGTCATTCCTTTCGAAAAAGGTGAAAAAACATCCATCTCTTATCAGTTACAACATTTTTTACACAAACCTGTTGGTTTCTTTATCCTTCCTCTTTTCGCATTAGCTAACACTGCGATTGTTTTAAGCTCTAATATTGGAGAAACATTAGAACAACATTACAGTATCGGAATTGCATTAGGACTTATTTTAGGAAAACCAATCGGAATAGCCTTATTTAGTTTTCTTGCTGTATCAGTAGGATTATGTAAGCTCCCAGATGATTTAAATTGGAAAACAATTATCTCAGTAGGATTCTTAGGAGGAATAGGGTTCACAATGTCTATTTTCATCACCTTGCTTGCTTTTGAGGACCAAGAGATTATCAACAACGCTAAATTTATTATTTTACTTTCCTCACTTATGGCAGGTATTATTGGTTTCCTATTTTTAAAACAAACCTTAAAAGGAACCAAAAATGAAAAAGCTAGTTAGTGACTTCCTACGCTTTATCAACCTTAATCAAGGGGAAGAAGACAGAAGAAAAGTATTAGAAAATGTTAAATCTAACATTTCCTTTAGCGGTTCAAATCTTTGGATTTTAGCCTGTGCTATAGTAGTAGCCTCTGTAGGGTTAAATGTGAATTCTACAGCGGTTATAATCGGTGCCATGTTAATATCTCCTTTAATGGGACCTATTGTTGGCGCCGGTTTCGGACTAGGAGTCTATGATTTTTATTTACTCCAAAAATCCTTAAAAAACTTAATGGTGGCCACCTTAGTAGGCTTAGTTGTATCCACACTATACTTTTATATTAGTCCATTCAAAGAAACACAACCTGAGTTACTGTCAAGAACGGCTCCTAATATTTATGATATAATCATTGCCTTTTCAGGAGGATTAGTTGGAGCAATTGCAATTACTCGTGTTGAAAAAGGAAATCCTATTCCTGGAGTTGCTATTGCTACAGCTTTGATGCCTCCATTATGTACCGCTGGCTATGGCCTTGCAGTTGGGAATTATCGATTCTTTTTTGGAGCAATCTATTTATATGCCATTAATTGTGTTTTCATCTGTATATCTACATTTTTTATAGTCAAATATTTAAAATACCCTACAAAAAAACAGCTTACAGACAAATACCAAACAAAAGTAAAATACATTATTTCGACCCTAATTACAATTCTAATCTTACCTAGTATTTTCTTTGCTTATCAACTATTTCAAGAAAAAAAATACCAGCATGCCGTTGACATTTATTTAGAAAAAGAATTTTCTAGCAAAGGAATTGCTATTTTATATAAAAAAACCAAATTCAATCAAAACCCAAAAAAATTAGAACTTGGCTTTCTCTCTAAAAAATTTACAGAAAAAGAAATTAAGGCCTTAAATGAAAAATTAAAAGCCTACGAAATCAATAACACCAAATTATTGATTATGCAAGATACAACCGATTTGAAGAGCGATATACTTAACGAAATAAAGTATAACAAATCAGTCCTAAGCGAAAAAGATCTTGCTATTTTAAATTTAAAAAAACAAATAGAAGACAACAAATACAAAAACAAAGCACTATTAGCAGAAATCAAAATACTATTTCCTGAAATTGTTAATATATCCATCGCTAATCACACTTATAACGAAGAAACAGATAGCGTAAAAACAGTGCCAATTTTAATTTACAAAAGTACTAAAGTCCTCGAAAAAGAATCAGAGAAAAAATTAGCTAGTTGGCTAGAACAACGCTTATCCAAAAAGTCCATCGAGATATACAGCCAAAAATAAAATTGATATTTTGGCACTGTACCAAAAACTGTGTGTAAATATTAAAAACTGTTGTTTGTCGCCGAATTAGTAATTTTGTCCAACACCTAAATCGAAAAAGGCTCCGATAATAAATCGAAGCCTTATTTTAATTACAATAACATTTAATGAAATCTATTGTTAATTTTTCCAATAGTTATTAAACTCCACCATTTTTTCTTTACCAAGTAGTTTATTTACCCTAGCAAAATGTACTTGGTTTATTTCTTTAAGTTTTGCAGCTTCTTCATCAGTTGATAGCCCTTGAGATTTTAGGTCTTTAACTTTTGCATATTTTTCTTTAACAAAAGTTCGTAATTGATTCGCTTGATTTTCTTCTAATTTTAATTCTTTTATAGCTCCTTCAATATTTTTTGCTTCTTGTGCAGTAACACCTAGTGTAAGCATTAATAAAAACGCTGATACAATTAATTTTTTCATTTTAATTTCTTTTAATGGTTATGGGACAAATATAGAAAAGACAAAATAGTAAGATGGACCCCTTCATGTATTAAAGACATTTGTTATACATATGAAATCATTTATTATTAATCACATTACTATTTTAGGATAATTCATCCAATTATTTGTAGGCCTTTTATCAATTTATAGTTTACATTTATCTTATAAAGCTAAGCTACAGTAGCAACTTTTTTTTGGTCATCCTTTAAATTTTGGTTGCTTTTTCTGTTGTTCTGATTTGGTTGTAGGCCTCAAAAAGAGCCTCCACTTCAGACTGGTATTTTGGATTGTTAATAAGGTTCTCGATTTCTTTCTCTTCTAGATTGTCGTTCAAATTGTAAAGTGCAAAAGGTTTTCTGATTTGGTCACTTTTATCTTTTTTGTCAAAAGCTATAATTAATTTCCATCCGTCTTGGGTAATGATGGCTTCTTTGGAAGTTCCTGATTGAGAAATGATATACGGATGCACAGGCGATTTACTTTTTCTTAATAAAATAGGCAGTAAATTAGCCGAATCGACGGCCTGACCTTCAGGTATTTTTTGGTTGGTTACTGCGGCAAGTGTACCCAAAATATCCAATCCTACAATAGGAGTTTCCGATATGGATTTGGCTTTGATTTGTCCTGGCCATGAAACAATAAATGGCACACGATGTCCTCCTTCATAAGGTTGGTTTTTTCCTCCGCGGTAAATATCACTTGATTTGTGTCCAGATTGGGCTGTCTCCTTAATTTGCAAGCCTCCATTGTCTGAAGTGAAAATAAAGATGGTATTCTCATACTCCCCTTTTTTCTTTAGAGCCGCTATGAGCATTTCTATTTGCACATCTAGCTCTTTAATCATGTCCATATGAGCGGAAGGGGTTGTGCCCGCAATTTTTTTGCCGTTCAATTCTTTTGAAGGCGAATGAGGCAAATGCACCGCTAGCGAACAGTAATACATAAAAAAAGGACTTTTTTTATCTGTTTTTTCAATAAAATTAACCGCTTTGTTTACTAAAAGGGGCCCCATATTGTGTGGATCCCAAGCAGTGTCTCCTAGACCTTCCTCTTTGTCGAGCGTAACGCCAATTTTCGTCATGTTTTCTTGCGAAATAAATCCGATTTTTGAATTACTTTCCAGAGGCATCCATTTTTCATTTTCATAAACGGCATAGGGCACGTTTTGAATTCCAGATGGAAACATCAAACTGTAGTCAAATCCGTTTTGTTTAGGACCATTACCCGCAATTTGGCGAATATCAACATCCATTTCAATTTTCTGACGTGAACCTTGGTAAATTTTGTTCGGGTTATCCTTTTCGTAAAAATCGGATCCAAATCCCCATTTCCCAAAGAAAGCCGTACTGTAGCCCGCATTTTTCATTAGTTTTCCTAGTGTGAGTTGGTCGGGCTTTACCGCAGATTCTTGGTAGGATCCCCAAACGCCCCAAGGCGCATAACTGCGGTAACAGTTGTTCCCCGTCATAATGGCATAACGTGATGGAGCACACAAAGCGGCCGGTGCATGTGCATCTGTAAAAATCATTCCTTCTCGCGCTAATTGATCTAAGGCAGGTGTTTCTAATACAATTTTATCCGAGTGTAATTTACGGTAATATGACAAATCTCCTGTTCCTATATCATCGGCGAGAACAACAATTACATTCGGTTTTTTTTGAGCTGTAACACTTAAAGCTAGTGCTAGACTAAGTGCTAAAAGGATGTTTTTTTTCATTTCTTTAATTTTAATTTTTTTTGGGCGTGCCCCAAGGGTCGGGCTATACACTGCAATCTTGTGGCGGCATAAATGCCAGCCGCCACAAGGATTTCCGTTCCTATCCCTCACGCAAGCCCCTCGCTGATAACACGCTTTATTTTTTTAATAAAAGCCAATTTAAATTAACTATTTTTTCCATACCATGTTCCCCAATGAAGACCACGACAATATTTTGCTTTCCTGTAACTTTTTCGAGTAATTTAGTTTCAATAGTTTCCCATAAATTCCATCCTCCTGTATATTTCACTGGGAAATCGGCAATGAGTTTTCCTTTGGGATTATCCAATCGAACTTCAAAATGACCTATTCGTTGTCCACAGGCTATTCGAGCTTCCATTTTCGTGGCTGAGCCATCATCAAAATTAACCTCGTTGAACTTTACATTACTCATCATTTTAGTATCACAAACCATCCAACCAATAGGTTCGATGCCTCCCACAAAATTGGTATTCGCATTATTGATTTCGTTATAGCGGTCCACTTCAATTTTCTCCCCAATAGTTGGCGAACCTATACCTCTCATCGTTGGTTTTACTTTTTTAAAACCACCTTTATCATCCATTTCTAAATAATCAGCTCTAATCGAACGAAGTTTGTTATAACCACTAATATCCCACCAATGGTAAAACAAAATCCACTTACCTTCATAATTCACAATCGAATGATGATTGGTTCCATTACTAATATTATCCATGATTTTACCTCGGTATTCAAAAGGACCTAACGGACTTTTACTGGTTGCATATCCAATCGTATATCCCTCATTAGGGAATACATGAGCAAAAGTCAAATAATACAAGTCATTAATTTTGATAGGAAAGGAACCTTCTTTGTACCCTGCAGGCAAGCCTTCCACTTTGATGGGCTTGGCGGCTACTTCAATCATATTATCTTTTAAAGGTGCTACAAATAAATCCTGACCTCCACCATAATACAAATATGCTTTATTATCGTCATCTAGCAATAATCCTGGATCAATTCCTGAAACCTCAGCAATATAATTTTTTTCCCATTTAAAAGGACCTGTGGGACTTTTAGAAATACCCACCCCTATACGTCTAAAAGCCGACTGGTCAGCTGGTTCAGCTGGGTAAAAGTAATAATACCAATCTCCTTTTTTGATGCAATCAGGTGCCCACATTCCGTTAGAATCTTTTTTACCCCAAGGCACTTGATTTTGGTCTAAGATAACACCATAGTCTTTCCAAGTATTACCATTTTCTAGCGAATACATATGATAATCAGGCATGCAAAAACGAGGCGCTTCTACTCCTTCTTTGGGTACAATATCGTGTGATGGATAGACATATAATTTTCCATCAAAAACACGAGCGGTTGGGTCAGCAGTGAAAATATCGGTTACTAAAGGGTTTTGCGCTATCAAACATTGAAGCGATAACAATAGACCACCGATAATTATTTTTTTGGTCATTAGTAATAGTTGTTTTATTATTGATACTTACTTTTTTTGGAGCTAAGGATTTAGAGTACTCAACTTACATACGCAGCCGCTTACTTAATAACTGCCTTAGCCCATCCACTTCCTTTGAGCGCACACCACAAAATGGATTCGTCCTCTGGGTCTGGTTTCAAGTCGGTAATGGTATCGGGTTGTCCTAAATTTTTATTGATTTTGATCCAAGTTTTCCCTGCATCCGTTGAGAGATAGGCTCCTGGATTGACATTAGTAGCGCCTTTGGCTTCGTTTTGAGCCGCTACTACCACAGTAATCAAATTAGGATTTAATGGCGAAGTTTCGGTTTGCCATACATAAGGCATATCGAATATTTTTTCCCAACTTTTTCCATTGTTTTTGCTTCTCCACACGCCACCTTCGTCAAAAGTACCCATTTTAGTTCCACAAGAAATGTAAATATCCTTGGTCTTTTTATCTACAAAAACGTTGTTTACTGATTTAATTGCCGACGGAATGGCAACGGCTTCCCAACTACTCGCACCATTGGTTGTTCTGTATAAACCACCCAAAACTCCTTTCTTTCCTTGGTTTGAAGCAGCATATAAAACCGAAGGATTTTCAGGATCCATCGCAATTCGGTTCACACTAGCGCCTTCAGGCAAACCTGTATTACTCAAGTTCCAAGTTAAACCTCCATCGCTACTTTTCATCACACCTAAAATTTTAAACTCGTCCGATAATCGACTATCACTAACCTCCGAAATGGCATTGGCAATAACCGTAAAATAGATGTTTTTGGGATTCTTATAATCGATAACAAGGGAATATTGAAAAATATGCTCCGATGAAGTGTTTCCTGTCCAAGGCAAAGGAACAGAAAGGTCTTCCCATGTTTTTCCACCATCAGTACTGCGTCTGAAAGCACCGCGATGGTCTTGTCTGAACATCAAAATGTAAATTGTATTGGGATCCTTAGGATGAACGGCTACTGAAGCAATCGAGGTTGCTCCCTTTTCATTAACCTGACCTTCAATTTGCTTGACCGCAACCGCATTTTTATCTGGATAATCATCTAAACTTGCGTTTTCCCATAAACCGTGTTCGCCACTACAAAAGAATTTGCGTCCTTTGATACCGGTGTCCAATAACATAAAACGGCCTGGTAAATTGCTTCCGCCACGACCTACCCAATGTTTGCTACCCGATTTGGTTTCGATATCATCTACTTGTTCCCACGATTGACCTCCGTTATTGGAACGTAAAATTTGTTGTTCGATGCAAATAAAAAGTTCGCCTTTAGTATTGATTTGCATAAAACGATTACCTGAAATTTCGGTACGATGATCAATTTCCGCTTGAAGGTGTGCAAATTTAGTGTTTTCACCTAATGGATTGTTTCGGGATTCCCAATACCCTTTGTCTTTATTAGCAGCCCAATCTTTACCTGTACGAGCGGTAGCCATCCAGTGCTTTCCTCCATCGGTAGTTTTCCAGACATCACCAGGACCAAAAGCCTTATCGTGTTTTACATTGTGCGAAATGTAGATTTCGTCTTTGTTCAAAGGATTTACCACTAAACGATTGAAGGTCGTAAACATTTCAGTTGGTAAATTAGGATATTGCTCCTTGATGCTATTCTCTGGTTTTCCAAACCAAAAAGCCATCGTTTTCCAATAGCCTCTTATAGCATCATAAGTCGTGATTTTAGTGTAATCCAAAGCTATATTTCCTGAAATAGACGACCAGTTTTTACCGCCATCCGTACTTTTATAAATACCTCCTTTTGCTTTTAGGGTTTTACCATCGGGTATATAGAACGTTTGTTCGAGTACATAAAGTACAAACTCTTTTGTTTTTGGATTGTAATAAGATGTCATATCACGAGGTAAATTGTTCGGCAAACCTGTAGCGCTGATTTCCCAACTTTCGCCTTGATCCGTACTGCGATACACCCCCGAATTGGTTGCCATGATGATATTTTTCGAATTGTTTGGATCCACGATAATCCGACCTACATCCAACGTTTCAGGCAAGCCTTTGGTGATTTTTTTCCAAGTTTTACCTTTGTCGGAGCTTTTTAGAATATTACCATAAGATGCGTATTTATAAACCACCCCTTTAAGATTATTAAGGCTTCTGTGATTGGCTTTTACGTTCCAAAAATCGCCACTACCCACGTACCAATTGTTATCATTTGAAGGATCCACAGCCAAACTCGCATAACGGCCTTTACTCATAAAATCAGGCACTTTGTTCCAGTTTTTCCCTGTATTATCTGTTCGATATAAATCTCCTCTCACATCAATAGCTAAACCAAAAGAGGCGGTTTGGCGAGAAAATTCAATGGCTTGCACCCGACGGATATCGCTACCATTTCCATCATAATCTTTGATAGTATGCCATGATTTTCCGTTATCCCAAGTACCGTAACTATTGAACATATCGGGTGACATGAACATTACATTGGTATTTGTGGGATGACACCAATATTGTTCGCAATAACCCGCCATTCCTGGACCAAATTGATGCCACTCCACAGCATCAGTAGAAGTGACTTTTTCAGTTTGTAATTTTTTGAAATATTTTTTATCTAGTTGAGCGTATCCTTGAAACGAAAGGCTAGCCAAAAAGAGAAGGATTATTGTTTTTTTCATGGTAAGGGTTGTTGTAAATGGTACTGCATTGCGTGAGGGATAGAAGCGAAAATCGTTTTGATGGCGGACTTTTATGCCATCTAAAGATTACTTCACTTAGTAATAAATTTTAATAGGAGTTCAGTGAACTGCCTTTGTAGCCGATAGCCCGACCCGTCCCGAAGCTTCGGGATTGCGGAGGGACACGCCCAATAAAAGAGTTTAATCCTCATCTCCTCCTTTATTTTTTTTCTTAGTTCCTTGTTTAGTGGCTTGCTTTTTATCTATTTCATCAATTTTAGCTTGATCTTTATCGGACAAAGGGCCGTTTGGACTTTCAGAAAATTTGTCAAAACGGGGTAAAATGGTTTTGAATAAATCTCTTTCTTTTCGTTGTTCAGCTGTGGCTTTAGACCAATCTGTTATGAAAGGAAAACTGATTAAATCGGCTGGTGTCTTAGAGACATCGTACCATTTATCTTTTCCATCTTTCAGAACGGTGTTACCACGAATTAATTGCATGCCAACACTATACGAATACAACCAATCACGATGCGTTTTTTTGTTGGTTGTTAAAAAAGGAACTAAACTTTCACCATTGATTTCATAATCTTTAGGTAAACTAACACCTGTGAGTTCAGCAATCGTAGGAAGAACATCAGAAATATTTACTAATACCTCTTGTTTTCCTTTTTTAGTCATTTTCATTCCTGGAGCATACACTATAAATGGGACATGACACCCTTTTTGACTAACAGGACTGTTTTTTCCATAACCACTAGTTCCGTTATCAGCACAGAATATAAAAATGGTGTTGTTTTCAATTTTAAGGTCTTTCATCTTTTTCAAGTACAATGAAACTTGGTAATCAAGATAATTAACATGATTGTGAATTCCAGGACCAGTTACGGTTTCATGGGTGTCATATACTCCTTTTTCTCCTGTTATATTAGGCTGCGTACGAGTATATTGTGTTCCGTTCCATTTGACAATGGGTGTTCCAGGCCATTTATTATTTTCTGTTGGATGCAAAAAATCCATAGCATCATGTCCTAGATGTGAGGTATGATAGATAAAGAAAGGTTTGTTTTCTTTGGTTTTTCGCTCCATAAAATCCAAAATAAAATCTAGTTCCACATCAGGACCATAGGTATTGGTGCTATAGTTTTTAATGCTTTCGGGGGTGTTAGGCCACCATTGGTACTTCTTTTTTGATTTGGGTTGATTCAATAACAACACATGAGGTCTCCAGTACCAACCATCTTGCGCATATGAATTTACGATAGCACCATTATTGACATTGACCAATTGCTTTTTGCCGTCTATCATTTTTTCTTCTAAACGGAAATCTGTAAACGGATTGGTTTCCATTTTACTAGAAGATTCGCCTGGAGTAAAAATTCCTTCATCAAAATCAAATTTTTCTAAATCGGCACTTCGCATTTGGGATTTACCTGCCCAGATAGAAGCGTAGCCCGCTTTTTTAGCAATAGTTCCTATCGTATAAGGAGAACTGGAATATAAGTTGTAAGTCGTTAATTTTCCGTTTTCATCTGTAAATTTCCCGATGTGTTTGTTATCCCACCATTTATGTAAATGAGCATATCGCCCTGTCATCATCATGGCTCTACTGGGTGAACAAACCACTCCCGCCCAAGCTGTTGTGATATAACAGCCTTCATTAGCTATCTTATCTAAAACAGGTGTTTGAGCTCTATACTGTTTATCCGAGGTATCACCTCCAGACGGCGGACTCCATACAGTAGAACCATAAATGGGAAGCTCACGTGCACTAATATCGTCAGCAAATAAAAGAATAATATTAGGTCGCTGGTTGTTATTTTTTTGAGCAAAACCAGTAATCGTAACAGCGGTCAACAATACATAACAGAATATTTTCATTGGATAAATTTTGTGATCGTTTTTATTTATTGTGTTTTAAAATCAAATATAGGGGAAGTAGAACGATTGTTTTTAGCATCAATGGTTATCACTTTCCAATAATAAATTGTTTTAGGCGTTACATTTAGATTTGTAATTGATTTATTGGTTGTTGTCGTATGTAAAAGAGTTGGAGGATTTGTAGTTCCAAAATAGACCTCATATTTTGAGATATCGTTATCAATATCCGTCGTATTCCATTGTAGCGTTACAGGATTTGATGAAACAGTACTTCCCATTAGTGGACTTACAACATCCGCGGGAAAAGGGGCATAATTACTAATCCCTTCCCCTGCATTGTAAAATTTCCAAGTTTCAGAGCTAGCTGTTACTGTGGTATTATTTGATTTTGAAATTACTTTCCAAGAATAAGGTACGCCTCTTATTAAAGTAAATGTAGCTGCAGGAGTACTTACTTCTTTCTCAGTTACAACTTTGGTATTCAAATTAGTCACCACAACAGTGTATTTATCGGTATGGTTTGAAGCTTTCCACTGGAAATCCACCTTGTTCTCTGTAGTTGAAACAAGGGTTCCTGTATTGCATTCCGTATCTTTCAAAGGAGATGTTAATAGAGCAGCAACAGGGCTCGGACTCGTTTCAGCTGTGTCCTTACTACAACTTATAGATAGGAAAAGCATTGATAACATAATGATTTTTAAAAAATGATTCATTGCTTTATAATTTTTAATTGTTTGATTTTGGCTGAATAGTTAATCGTGAAAAAGTAAATTCCCTCGGATAAATTTGCCATTGGAATTACAATGCTATTTTCTGTAGCTTGAAATGACTTTTCGATAATACGCTGAGCTGATGATGAAACTAAACTATACGAAATTGGCTTACCTATAAAATCACCTTCTATTTTTAACTCGTTTGTTACTGGATTTGTATAATAAATTTGACTGGTGGAAACTAAAATTTTATCCTCGTAAATACCTTGACATTCCGCTTCGGTTTTTACTGTCAAATCGTTAAGGCCTTCTTTTAATGTTAAGGTAATTTGAGATTGGTTTGTTTTAAAACTTTCGCCATTTAAATCAATTTTATAGGAGTCAGAACCTGAAAGCGTTAAGGTGATTTCGTTGTTGATTGTATTTTTCTTGGTCAAAACCGCTAAGTCACTAGGTTCTGTAATGACAACCGTAAAATATTGTTTATAATTAGCATCGGCAGTTGTAGTGATATAAAGCGTATAAGTTCCCGCAGCTAAATTATCAAATTGGGTACTAGTTGAAAACGTTTTAAATTGCGTGGTACCTTCTAACGTTACGGTGTAATTCAAGTTTTCCTTGGCAGTAATAAGGATACTTCCATTGTTACTGTTTCTACAACTTTCCCCTATTGTTTGAATTTTAAAATTATCATTTGGTAATCCAAAATAAGCACATCCGGTACTGTTTACTTTAGTTCCCACAGGTGTATTAGGACACAAATCAAGCGCATCTTCTATTCCGTCCTTGTCAGCATCGTTTATACAATCTTCTCCTGGTACACCGTAGCATCCCATTCCTGTTGGGCCGTATTTAGGATTCCAATTGGTACCTGCTACCCAATTATCACCAAACTCATAAGCACCTGCATCTGGACTAACACCTGCGTAGCCATCAGTAATTCCTGGTATTATTTTTCCTTTGTCAATTGGCGAAGCATTCGCTTTTAATCTAAAGTCTCCCAACGCACTGTTTTCAAAAACGGTTGTTGTAACCACCAAATTATTTTGTTTATCCGATTGCGGCTCCCAACTATCACTACTGCCTAAATTGTTCCAAACATTCACATTCGAAAATGCGGTTCCTTCTTTATGCCAAGCACCCATGACCGTACTGCCATTCCATAAGGTATTATTAAAAATATTGATGTCTTTTCCGTTCCAGTTGATTTGAATACTTGACCATTCAGTATTCCATACCACATTGTGGTGTACTGAAAAACTTTCGGCATCATTGTCAAGGTAAATTCCAGCTGCTTTATATTTTGTGCCTGTTGAAGCAGCATCATGAAACCAGTTATGATGTATTTCAGTTCCTAATTGTTTGCCCACGGTATAAAACAAACCACAATCGTCAGCGATAAGATTACTTTTAGAAACATCATTATAAGCAAATTCACAATATTGACCAAAATATTGAATGGCATCACGTCCTCCATTAAAAATCGAATTATTTTTAAAGGTATTGTAGTTGCCTCCTCTAGCCATCAAGGGCGCATCATAAGACCCCAAATAGTTAAAATCATGGATGCGAGTGTTGGTTACTTTGTTATAAGTTCCTGCAATTTGAATCCCTGAAGCAGCACCAAAACCAATATCGCATTTATCAACCAAATTATTTGTTCCTTCAATAAAAACGGCAGGTTTATTAGCTGAAAATCCTGAAAAAACCCCTAAGGTATGATTGCAATACAAAGCCGTTACTCCATAGAGTGTATTGTTTGTTGTAGTGGTTCCTTTTATCTCGATTCGTCCGCCAAAGACCGCTAGATTTTTAATTTCGATGTATTTCTTACCATTTAAATTTACCGTCAAATTGCGACGTTTCATTTTGACCACACCATCTGCAGGAACTACTCCAGCAGGAAATTGCAAAAACAGTTCCTTAGTCGTTTCATTAAAATACCATTCATTTTGATAATCCAAAGCACCTTTGACCCCTTCAAGGTAAAAGTCCCCTAAATCTGCTGGGGCATGTGCCGTTCTAATCCAAGTGGGATTTTTATTAAGTTCAAAATTGACTCTACCCGATGAACTACTGGTGATAGTTTCTTTCCAAGCCAACCAACCCGAACCTGCTTTGTCTCCATAAAAATAAAGTGTACCTCCTGTCCAATCAATAGCTGGTATTTGATTCGAAAGTAAATACGCACCCGTAGCTACATCACTACCGCTTCCCCCCGTATTACGAAGGGTATTGAGTGCAAATGGATTTTTATCTATTTTGTTAGGCCAGCGAGCTAAATCACAAGCAGTTGCTCCGTTCATTACAAAATTATCCTGACCCAATGATGCAAATGGTATCGTTGTTTTATAGACATTTCCACTATCTAAAGTCCAACCCGAAAGTGCCTGCATCGCACTGATAATCACTTTGTCGCCAGGATAGGACTGAAATACTATCGGATTTCCAGCTGTTCCAGAATTGGTTGGCGTTAGTGTTTCTTCATAAGTCCCTTGTTTTATATAAACGACATCACCCGCAACAGCCACAGTAGCTGCTTTAGAAATAGTCAAATACGGACTGGCCTCGGTTCCTGCATTAGAATCATTTCCGTTTTTGGCAACATAGATATTTTTAGCTGATGTAGTCATTACCAAAAATAAATAGAGGACGGTTATCGTTTTTTTCAAAGTAAAATTCATCTCAATAGCATTGTTTATAATTTGGTTTATTGGTAGTTTAAATGGTAAACAAATTTAAATCAAGAGCAAATGATTTACTTGAACAAATGATTTAGAGAATAACACGAATGGTTTTTATAAAAAAGAAAAAAGAAAAAGCCTTGGGTTTAATAGTAAACCTAAGGCTTTATGAGTTTCGAAAAAAGGAGTCCTTTTTTTACTGCATTATAACTTTTTGAATTTAGATGGAAAATTCACAATAGGTTCAATACGCATATTTTTATAAAAAACTTCTGCCGCTTCTGATTGTAATTGAATTTTTCCTTTGTCTAAAGAAATGGTTTTTCCTCCCACATCATAACGAGCATTATTAACCCGATTGACTACATGACCATTTACCAAATGAATACTTTGGTTGCCTAAACAGTATATTTCCAGTGTATTCCATGCTCCATTTGGGTTTTCATACAGGGCAGATTTAGCAACTCTACCTGATTTAAAACCAGGAGCATATTTTATGGGAACATTATTTTCGCTGGGATTATAAATAAATGTAGATTTTCCGTTAGTTTGTATTTTTTCAGTAGCAGGAACATCTCCGTAAACCTGTCCTAAGGCTATAAAGTCACCACAATCTTGCTCTTGTACTTGGTATTCTAAACTGTGCATCCAGACTTTCCAAAACGTACCATGAGGCCCTTTGGCATGATAGAGAATACCACTATCTTTTTTGTCTTTTAAACGAGGTTCCCATTGTTTGTCTCCCCATTTAAATTGTACACTTAAATGGTAGTTTCCATATTCATTTTTAGTGGTTAAACCGCCGTAAATTTCGCCAGTAATATGAAGTATATTATCTCCGTTTTCTTTATGGACTGAAAAAACTTTTTTAGGATCATTGTTTAAGCCCATGGGTTTGCCAGTTTGTACATTAGTTGATTTTTCAAAATCAATGTCCACTGTAGGATGAACCGCCCCCATCCAAACATCCCATTTTGATAAATTAGCATCCAATAAATTTTCGCCCCCTTTTGCTATTTCAACTTCCGTTTCTCCTAATGACCAACGAATTCCTTCTTGAAGGTGTTTCAAAAAATTAACATCACTGTAAGATTCATCAGTATGCCCCATTGCCGTATAAAAAACACGACCACCTTCATATATATGATACCACGAAATGGGATGATGGCTCCCCATGCGCTCTCCTTGATAACTGTTTTCATCAATAGATAAAATCACATTAACATGCTTTGCTACCGGTTTTTTAAAATTATACCATTCGTCAAACTTCTCAAAAGAAGCTGGATAATGTGAAGTTGCTGGATGTGGATTACTGGTATCTACATTCAAAACCGCTTTTTGTTGTTTTGGGTGCGACTTGAATTGTGCTCCGACCATTTCAGCATAAAAAGGCCATTCGTACTCAGTATCTGATGCAGCGTGTACTCCTACATAACTTCCCCCCTTATGCATGTATTCTTCAAAGGCCAATTCTTGACTTCGGTTTAGAACGTCACCAGTGGTATTCAAAAACAGGACTAAATTGAAATCAGATAATGTTTCTTTATTGAAGAGTGTCGCATCTTCTGTAAAAGTCATTTTCCAATGTTGCTGGTCTCCCATTTTTTGAAGTGCTAAAATCCCTTTTGGAATTGATGTATGTCTAAAGCCTGAAGTTTTAGAAAAAACCAATATATTTTTCGCCGTTTTTATTTCAGCTGA
The DNA here is from genome assembly GCF_034119845.1 of Flavobacterium sp. NG2. NCBI lineage: Bacteria > Pseudomonadati > Bacteroidota > Flavobacteriia > Flavobacteriales > Flavobacteriaceae > Flavobacterium > Flavobacterium sp. NG2. Next base: position 3,486,744 of record NZ_CP139420.1, read on the forward strand.
AGCAGTTGTGGAATTCGTTTTACAGCTATACGTAATGATAAGTATAAAACTAGTCACTATAGCTAGCCCGTTTTTTTTGAATAGTTTAAACATTATTTATAATTTAAAGTTGATTTTAGTATAAGGTGATGCTCCTAAATCCAAACTTCTTTGTGAAGGAAGCGAACTTCCCAAATATAAAGTATAAACTCCTTTTCTAGCAACCGATTTGCCCTCTTTATCAATTTGATTGAAACTGGTTTTGTTTAAATTAAAGATGAGTTGTTTGGTTTCACCTGATTTTAAGAACTCCCTTTTGAATGCTTTTAAATCGTAAATAGGATCTCCTTTTCCTGCCAAAGGCGAACTGATATACAATTGAATTACTTCCTCTGCACCTGTTTTTCCAGTATTGGTAACCTCCACTGTAATCGAAAAATCTTTATTTATTTTTAGATTTTTATAATCGAATGTGGTGTAACTCAAACCAAAACCAAAAGGATACAAAGGTTCTTCTGTCATGTACTTATAAGTGCGACCCGCCATAGTATAATCGTCAAAAGCTGGCAATTGATTTTCAGATTTAGGAAAAGTAATGGGCAGTTTTCCCGAAGGAGCAACATCACCAAAAAGAACATCTGCCACCGCATTCCCACCTTCTTCTCCTGGATACCAAACAAATAAAATAGCATCAGCAATATCGTGAATTTCAGGAATAGCAATCGGACTTCCACCTGTTAAAACAACAACCAACGGTTTTTTGCTTCCTTTTTTTAATTTCTTCAAATAATCAATTTGGTTTTGAGGGAGACTGAGCGTTTTCTTATCTCCTTTGTCTTTTGAAGCAATAGCTTCGCCTTCTTCACCTTCAAGCAAGCCTGAAATTCCCATTACGGCAATACACACATCAGAACTTTTAGCCTCTCCTGTTGACCAATCAATTGGGTTGTTGTTATTTGAAAAAGGTAAAATCCCCGATTTGTAATTAATACTAGTCCCGGGGCTGACTTTGCCCACAATACCATCCAAAATGGTTTGGGTACTGCTACTCACGCCATAATAATTCCCTAATAAAACCTCTTCACTTGCCGCATGAGGTCCCACTACATAAACTGTTCGAGTGTCTTTTTTGATAGGGAGTACATGGTTGCTATTCTTTAATAAAACTATAGATTTTTGAGCTGCTTCACGGGCGAGTTTTCTATGCGCTTCCGAATCGACTACCGTAGCTTTGATGTTATCGTATGGATTGGTGCCAATGGGGTCAAACATTCCTAATTTGAAACGAGTAGCCAAGCCTTCTTTTAAACGAATATCAATCAACTCTTGGGTAATTAAGCCTTGATTTAAAGCACTTTTAAGTACTTTGTAAACATTTCCACAATTGATATTGGTTCCGTTGATTAAGGCCAAAGCAGCTGATTCTTCGGGTGTTTTAGTGATTTTATGAAACTGATGAAAATCTTGGATTGCCCCGCAGTCGGAAACAATATAGCCTTTGAAGCTCCAATCTTTTTTCAAAATTTGCTGCAACAAATACGGGCTACCCGAGCAAGCTTCGCCCAAAGTACGGTTATAAGCTCCCATCACCCCTTCCACTTTGGCCTCTTGAACCAAAGCTTTAAAAGCAGGCAAATAGGTCTCAAACAAATCTTTTTTGGACACAACTGCATTAAATTCGTGTCTAAATTCTTCAGGACCAGAATGTACCGCATAGTGCTTCGCACAGGCCGCTACTTTCATGTATTTAGGGTCATTGCCTTGTAATCCTTTTACAAACGCCACCCCAATACGACTTGTTAAATACGGGTCTTCACCATAGGTTTCTTGACCACGCCCCCAACGTGGGTCTCTAAAGATATTTACGTTTGGTGACCAAAAAGTCAAACCTGCATACCGACTGCGATTGTCTAATTTGATGGCTTCATTGTATTTGGCTCTAGCCTCATCAGAAATAGCAGTAGCTACACGTTGAATTAAATCATCATCAAATGTAGCTCCTAAACCTATTGCTTGCGGAAAAACAGTGGCTCTACCATTTCTCGCAACCCCATGCAACGCTTCGTTCCACCAGTTGTATTCTGGAATATTCAAACGGGGAATAGCAGGACATACATCAAGCATTTGTGAAACTTTTTCTTCTAAGGTCATTTCTTTAACCAAAGCGTCGATGCGTTCTTGATGAGATAAACTAGGATTTTCCCATTTGAATTTGGTATCCGTTTTTAATTGCGCCCAAGAACTACTTACTGCCAGGACAGTGGTGAACAATAAGGCTTTGGTTAAGGAGGTGGTTTTGGTTTTCATGGTTACTAGTATTTTATTTTAACGACGAAAGCACATTGATAAAAATGTGCTTTCATGAGAATTAAAATTCTGAATATTATAAAGTAATTGCAATCGTATAAGCAAAATCTCCTGGTTTAGAAGATGGCATTTTTACTTGTAATCCTTTGTCTGTTTGATTCCATTGGATTTTTTCTTTGCTACCCAATACACTAATTTTTTTGATTTTTAAATCTTTAGCATACGGATTGTTTTTTGCCAATGTTTCAATGTTTACATTTCCATCCGCTGGCCAGTCTAGGACAATGGCGTATAATTTGTTTCCTTTTTGTGTAAAACGAATGTCTTTGGATGACAATCCTTTATTATTCCCTTCAGAATGGTGTCCTTTTTTAACTTCTGTTGGTCCTTCTCCAAAAGTTTTCCAATAGTGTGTATCATATACTGCTTCACCATTCATTTCCAACCAACTTCCTATTTGAAGTAAAATATCCTTTTGATCTTGTGGAATTGTTCCGTCTGATTTAGGTCCTACATTCAATAATAAACAACCGTTTTTACTGATGATATCTACTAAATCATCTACAATTTCATTAGCTGTTTTTGACTGCCAATTCGAAACATAACTCCAAGAGTTTTTTCCAATAGAAGTATCCGTTTGCCAAGGTAATTTTCGAATACCAGGTAACTTCCCTCTTTCTAAATCATAGATTACTGTTCCTTCTGGAAAGGCTTCATGACTAAAGTTTTTATCTTGTAAAACTACTTCTTTCCCCCATTCAATTCCTTTGTTGTAATAGTAGGCCGCTAATTTTGGTCTTTGGTCAGCAAAATCTGGAATATCTAGCATAAAATCAAACCATAAAATATCCGGTTGGTACACATCGATAATTTCTTTGGTACGTCTCCACCAAAGGTCTTTGAATTCCGCCGATGTAGGTTCGTTGATATTTTTCCCTTTTTTAGAGTACAAATCAGAAAACTGAGGGTCAGTGGTATCAAACTTATCTTTCTTATTATAATACGACCAGTTGAAAGCAAAGTGAGAAGAACATCCCATAATCATGCCTTTTTCTCTACCCGCTTTAAATAACTCACCTAAAATATCTCTTTTAGGTCCCATGTCAACGGCATTCCATCTGGTAACAGTCGATTTGTACATCGCAAATCCGTCATGATGTTCCGCAACAGGAATCACATATTTGGCTCCTGATTTTTTGAATAAATCAATCCATTCGTTAGCATTGAATTTTTCTCCTTTGAACATTGGGATAAAATCTTTGTAACCAAACTTTTTTAAGTCACCATACTTCTCAATATGATGTAAGTATTCTTTAGCAGGACCTTTGGTATCTGGTTTCAATTGAGCCGAAAACTTAATGGAATCCATATACATATTACGTGGATACCATTCTGAACCAAATTCAGGTACAGAGTATGCCCCCCAGTGAATAAAGATTCCAAATTTAGTTTTGTTAAACCATGCTGGATCTTTGTAATTTGCCTTAATGGACTCCCAATTGGCTTCAAATTTTGGTTTCCCTGATACAGCAATTGACGTCTTAGCACTATTTTGTGATTTGCATGACAAAAATAGTAACGAACATACAAATGGAATCAATACGTTTGATTTTTTCAATTTCATTGTATAATGTATTAATGATGTTATTTTACTTGACAAAATTCGGTAGAACTGTTTTTTTAGAGGGCTACGTATGTCTAAAATGGTATCTTAAATGATTATTGTCTAGTTTTTGTCAGTTTTTTTTAGTGATTAATCTTGAAATCAGGATAGCATCTGCTTTATTTGCCCACGGAGAAATTTGTTTTTCTTTACCCGTTACAGTTTCCTCAGGAGTGAATTCCCCAGTAATAACATTCATCCACTGTAATGTTCTCGCTCCATGCTCTGGTTTCAAATGCCAGGTGTTGATTCCGAAATTTTCTTTGTTGACATATAATAAAGTGGTTCCATCATCATCCGTTAGGCAATAACCGCTACCATTTTTATTAGGAGTTGGTTTTAGTTTGGTAAAATCAACTGTAGTGAATAATTTTTGCATGTGCTTGAAATAATCAAAATGAGGTTTGATAAAATCAGATGCTTGTTCAAACGGATTGTAAATAATCGCATTCCAAGACGCTCCTTGCCAATAATAAGTAGTGTAAACACCCGCAAAAAGACACATATAATTGCGACGCAAACAATGTTCGGCATTGACATAATCACCAGTGAAAACCACATAAGGTGATTCTTCATAACCTCCATGTTCGATATTAAAAACTGGTTTTTTGAATTTGTTTTTGGCTTCTAACATTTTGTTATAAATATTATCAGACCAGTCTTGAGTGGAGATAAAATCAACGTTCTCTGGATATTTGGTACAAAATTTAAAATCATGGACAGATAACAAACGATGAAATTGATCCGCTTTGCGAGCTCTTTCGATTCGGTCGTTGATGTATTTTTCATCGGCTCTGCCATAAAACAAGGCTTCTTTGGAAATATCCCACACGATATTTGGAAAGGCTTGGTAACGTTTGATTACATAATCAAAATACATATTATCAGCCTCTGTATCCATATCAGGCCAAGCTACTAACTTGTTCCAAACATAAATCATCAGGTGTGAAGCGATGCGTTTGTCGTGCATTAAACTAATGGTGCGGTCCAGTTTTTTGAAAAATTCAGGATTTAATGCACTAAAATCTGGTTTTTTATTATTCCCTAAAAAAGGAAAAATATCTTGAGGCGCTCCAAATTCATGTTCAGGATGTAATTTTAATTTAGGATCTTTTTTCCAACTCACATCATACGAAAACACATTCATCACCACTTGGTTGAATCCATTTTCTTGGATTAAATTCAACAAATGGTCTGATTTAGGTAATCCCTTATCGTTATGATAATCCAAAGCGTACAACCAGTCACACTCAAAAGCTAACAGAAAATAAGGCGTGCCATCTTCATAAAAAAAGTGTTGTGGTTTTTCTTTATTTATAACAATAGCGCCATGGTTGTCAGCTTTGTTCTTGGTGACAGAAACCTTTCCTTTTTTATTTGCTAATGCTTTATCGTCGCCGAAAGTTATGTAACTCCATTCTCCTTCAAGCGAACTTGAAAAACGAATTACCCATTCGTTATTTCCATTATAAAAACCTGGCACTTGTTGTTTTTGCCCATTTTTATGAGTGAAAATAGCGCCAAATTCTGCCGTAAAGGGTTGTTTTAGCTGTGTTTTTGTAGTGATATTGATATCAATTACCTCCCATTTTGGAACCGTATAGGTTTTGTTGGGTTTGTAATTTTCGATACGAGTTTGACTATTGCTTTGCAAAGAAAACAGTAGCAAAGCAATAAAAGCTATTTTAAAAAATGGTTTCATATTGGTAGAAATTAATCGTTCCAGTGAGCATCAATTACTTTTTGAATGTGCGGAAATTTAGCTCCGTCTTCTTCGTTGAGTTCTTTTCTTTTTGTTACGAGTTGTTTTTTCAAATCGGCAATGATATTTTTATAAGCGGGGTCCCTATACGCATTGTTCATCTCCTGAGGGTCTTTGCTTAAATCATAAAACTCCCAAGCCGCTGGTGTATCGAACGTAAAACGATTTCCCCAACTTTTTTTGTTCCAATCGGCATTTGGGTCTTGGGTATCTACCCAATATTTACCATAGAAAAAGATTAATTTGTATTTTTTTGTTCGAATACCAAAATGAGCTGGGTTCGCATGGGCATGTGCCATATGCATCCAATACCTGTAATAAGTGGATTGTTGCCATCCTTTTGGTTCTTTTCCTGTTTCTAATACTTTTTTGAAACTATGACCTTGCATTTGTTTTGGGGCTTTCCCGCCTGCTAACTCAATGATGGTTGGTGCAAAGTCGGTATTGTTGATAATGGCATCCGTACGAAGACCTGCTTTGATTTTCTCTGGAAAACGAACGAAAAATGGCATACGCATAGACTCTTCATACATCCATCGTTTGTCGATATAATCATGTTCTCCTAGCATAAATCCTTGGTCACCTGTGTAAATGATTATCGTATTATCATACAACCCTTCTTTTTTCAAAAAAGCGACTAATCGGGCAACATTGTCATCCACTCCTTTTACACAACGCAAATAACGCTTTAAATATTCTTGATAAGTGGCATGCGTATAGTCTCTACCAGACATATCATCACGAATTTTCTTGGCTGGGTCAAAATTTGGATCTGAGTTTTTTACCGAGTTTTTATCCCACAGCATCATCCCTTGACTACGAATAGTATTTCTTTTAGACACTGAGGAACCAATGTCATGAATCAACGCATCGTTTACTCCACGAGTTCCTATGGAGCCATTGTTTTTATTATCATACAAACTAGCAGGTTCGGGAATTTCAACATTCTCTAAATAATCTTTGTAGCGTGGAGCATACTCAAAATTATCATGAGGCGCTTTGTAATGATGAAATAAAACGAAAGGCTTGTTTTTATCTCTTTTGTTTTTTAACCAATTGATAGAAATATCGGTAATCACATCGGTACTATGCCCTTGGTATTGTTTGCCTAGTTGTTTGGCTGCATCCGGTTTGGCGTAAGGCATTTCTGTTTCGGTCAAATACGGATCAAAATAAGAACCTTGGCCTCCATGTTGTGTCAATACATTGTAGTAATCAAAATTAGGTTGTGCTTCCAAATGCCATTTTCCAATAAGTGCCGTTTGATAGCCTAATTTTTTCAATTCGATAGGCAAATATTGTCTTTCCATTGGTAATTCGCCCTCAAGGTCAAGTACTCCATTAGCCTGACTGTATTGGCCTGAAAGGATTGAAGCACGACTAGGAGTACAAATCGAATTGTTTACAAAACAATTATCAAAGATGATTCCTTCTTTTGCAATTTTATCTAAGGTGGGTGTAGGATTCAATTTAGCCAAGCGACTGCCGTAAATACCAAATGCCTGTGAGGTATGGTCATCAGACATGATGTAAATAATATTTGGTTTTTGGGCTTTTTTATTGCTTTTTTGAGCCACTAAACTCGTAGATGCAATCAAAGCAAGGGTAAATGAAGTAATTGTTTTGAAATTCATTATATCTATAATTTTTAATGGAATAAAATTCGGAAAATTATACCATAAGGATTACCACAAATGGTTTTATTAAGAGAATAAAAGGCTTGAAATTAAAGAAACGCTTCCATAAAACTGTTTTTATACAAAACTAGACGATATCTAGTTCGAGAATAGCTCATATTAACTAAAATCTAGATTTATTAATACTATCAATGTTTATTCTAAAACTAAACTACTATAGACTGAAAGTCCATAGATTTGGTTATCATATTAAAAGTCTGTATATGAAAACGCTATAATTAGCCACAGATTATAAAGATTAGCACAGATTAATCTTATGATTCTTTATAATCTGTGGCAAAAAATTTTAGAAGTTAAAGCGAAATGTACTAAAGTTCATAGTTTCAACTATTTTTGAAACCAATAAAAAAACCACTTGGTAACTCCCAAGTGGCTCTAAAAATAAAAACTATTTAAGTTATGGTCTTACTTCTTTCTCAACTATATAAATATCATCGATATAAACAGTAACATTAGTTGTTCGAGGAGTATTGGCTAATATTCTTATGAATAAAGTAGATAGCGAAACATCTGTAAAGGTTGCGTCTTTTTGTTGTGTTTCCCACACATCTGTTGGACGTGGAGCTCTTACAGTACTAAAAAATTGATTGGTATAACTATTAAAAGCAATTCCTGTTTGAGCAGGAGCTTCTACACCTGTAGCCCCTGATACGATGTACGATTTATATCTAAAAATATAGGTTTTACCAGGTTTTAAAACTACTCCAGGATTTATAGGAGCTGAAATTTCTGCTTTTGCTTTACCTGGTGTTAAAACCAATTTTAAACTAGTAGTACCACTAGCTGCCTTTTCAGTTGTAAAACTGAAGCTACCATCACTTGTTCCTGTAGGCGTAAATGTAGCAGTACCACTTTCAAAACCACCAAATTCATCGCCTATTAAGTTTACATCATGCATTTTAACTGTTTTATCTGTAAATGCTCCTGGAACTCTTTCATCTACCGACTTCAAAGTACTTGTTCCATCATAGGAAACAGTAATAACATCAGGTCTGTAGATTTTATCAACTAATACAAGATCTAAGCTCGTTCCAGTAGAAGCTAGGCTAACTGATTTAATTGGAAATACAATACCATTAACTTTTACAGTAAAATGTGATTTAGGGTCCGTTATGAAAGGCTCAAACTCTCCATTAAAAGGGATGCGAATTGTTTCATTTTCTTGCTCAGCAATTGTCCCTGTTAATACAAAAGGTTTTGTGGATTGAATCACTCTAAAAGTTGCTGGAATTTGATAGGTATCACTATCTCCTGGAATTTCATTCCCAGATCTATTAACTGTAAAAGTTCCTTTAAAATCACCCAATTTATTAAAGGTAATAGTAGAAACAACTGATGAACCTGTAGCAGTACCAATTTTCCATGAACGAGCTGTAGGCTCTCCTTGTGTAGTTAAATCCGTAAATTCTAATTTATCTCCAGCTTCAATTGTAATAACATCTGTTGGGTTTTCGTGAGAAACCACTACTCCATTTTGTTTTATTTGCATCAAAGGCACAATAGTATCATATACTTTTACATTAAAAGTAGTATCAATAACCCATTCATTTCCTACTCTTTTTGAGCTAAAGGTTTTCTTTACTGGAATAGTAACACCACCTGAATAGGTATTTACAACATATCTATAAGCAACGGAATCTTTAAACGTATTATAAAGTCGGACTTTTTGCTCCCCAGGATTAGCAAATAGCACATGGATTGTTTTATCTGTCGTTTCCGTTGTGCCAGGGTTAGTTATGTATTTATTATATTTTGTTTCTTTTAAAGGAATAGGTCCTTTTAAGAAAAAATTTCCTTCTTCAATAGTCCATTTATGACTCGTTTCACCTTGTGATAAATCAGAAAAAGACATATACTTAAATCTACCTACAACCATTGTTGTTGATCTAAACGCACTAGTGTACCAACCCACATCAGATATGGAATCAGGCGCTTCGTAAGTATCACTTGAACAGCCAGCAAAAAAGCCCACTGTTAGTAAACAAATTATTTTGATTAAATTTTTCATTTTATATTTTTTTTTAAATTAAAACTTACAAAATTAAAGACCACTGTTAGAAGCTAATTCAGTATTAGGTAGTGGCCAATAAGAATGAACAGCGGGATTAAAGTTTACCGCAGTATTTCCAAATTCACTAAAATTAGGATCAATAGGCGTAGTTGGACTTTCGCTAGCATTATGTAAGACTGAAGTCCAACGCGTTACATTTGCTCCTGTTGAATTTTTAAAGGTATAATGAGTAGCATAATATCTTCTAGTAGCTAGTTCTTGAAAACGTGTTTTAGCAATCCCCCAACGTCTCATATCAATAGTTCTTATCGCATGGCCTTCGAATGCTAATTCTAATGGTCTTTCTACATACATTAAGTGATTCATTAAAGTTTGAGCAGTATAAGTGATATCATTATGGTCATTTGAAGGAAATTCACCAGAGCCAATAGGTCCCAATAATTGAACTGCTGAACGTCTTCTTACTTTATTGATGTATAATAAAGCTTCCTCTACTCCTGCATTATTGGTTCCTCCTGCAATTAAAGCTTCGGCATACATTAAATATACATCAGCCAATCGAAGTACTCGATAATTAATACCAGAGCGGTAAAAAGAAGATGCTACTAGTTTTTCATTAGAAACAATATCCCAGTTTGAATATTTTCTAAAATATGCCGTTTCATTTGAATTAAATATAGTTGCTTCACCAGCCGTAGGACGTTGATAATACGGCGTAAACTCATCATCAACTAGGGCTAATGATTGCGAAGCTCTTAGACTGTACTTTCTTACTTTAGTAGTACCGTCTGCTGCTACAGCAACATTTCGTGGGTCAGTAACATCAGGTTTTTCATTTTTATATTCCATAACCAACCAAGATGATGGTAATAAGGATCTAAATCCTCCTACAGGTGCAGGCGTCATTAATGAACCCAATGAATTAGAAACTTGTTGCGCATCATTTACTCCAATTCCGCTTTTAAAATCAACTGAATAATTGATTTCTAAAATAGACTCCGAGTTGTGTTCATCTCTTGTTGTAAAATTACTTCCTATATCTGCAGTCAAAGTATATCCAAAATCAGTAATTACTTTTTTTAATAATTCAGTAGCCTTTGGATAATTTTTTTCATAAAGATAACTTTGCCCTAACAAAGCAGTAACAGCTCCAGCTGTCATTCTTCCTTTGTTTGTTGCAGTCCATGTTTTAGGTAAAAGTGGTAAAGCAAACTCAAAATCCTTTATATAAAAATCTTTAATCGTTTCTGCAGGACTCAAAGGTTGTTGGAAGTCTTTACCTGCAAGTGGAACGAAATCAAAAAGTGGTACTGAACCATTATTAAAGGAAGTATATAAATAAAAATAAAACAATCCTCTAAGTGCTCTTGCTTCAGCGTTATACAGTTTCGCATTTGCAATATCAGCTTCTCTAGTTAAGGTTGGAGCAATTCTTTCATAAGCTTTTATTACTTGATTAGCTCTAAAGATTCCAGTGTACAAAGCAGCCCACTTTAGGTTAGGTGCACTTGCTGAATTATTAAAGGTTTGTAAATAATAAACATTGTCTGTTGTTGGTCTTCCAAAACCTGGCCATGATATATCACTACGATAAGTTTCTTCTCGAAGTAACATAATGTCCTGATCTTTAAACGCATTATAAACTGCTACAAGTCCAAATGATAAATCATTGGCATCTCTCCAAAAAGTATCGGTAGTAGTTTCATTTGGATTTTTTTGATCCAAAAAATCATTGCTACATCCAGCAATTAGTATAGCTAGGGCTAAAATTACCGTTATTTTAGTATTAATTATTTTTTTCATTTTTTTAAAGTTTAAATGTTAAACCATTCTGTTAACTAACTTATAAGTTAAAAATCTAATTGTAAACCTGCTCTTAATTGAGAAGTTATAGGATAATTTCCTCGGTCGATACCTCTTGTACTTAATCCATTATTCCCCACTTCAGGGTCAAATCCAGAATATTTGGTCAACGTAATAATGTTTTGAGCAGCAAGATAGACTCTTAATTTTGATACCGTCATTTTTTTAAGTAATGATTTAGGTAAAGAATAGCCCACTGCAATATTTTTCAATCTAGCAAATGTGCCATCTTCTAACCAATAATCAGTATATCCTCTAAAGTTGATATAATCACGACCTCTATTAGTCGGGATATTAGTATCTGTGTTTTGCGGGCTCCAAGCAAATACTAAATCCTTATGGGTTTCATATTTATACCCAGCTGCTTTACTACCATTAATCACTTCAGCACCAAAGGATCCATACCATTGCATTGAAAAATCGAAATTTTTATAATAAGCATTAAAGTTCCAACCTAATTCAAAATCTGGTGTTCCACTTCCTGCATATTGTCTATCCGTTCTTGAATCGATAACTCCATCGCCTTTGTCTGGAATTCCATCTCCATTTGTATCCACTGTGAGATTATCAACTAATCTTAAATCTCCCAAATTTGCACCAATACCAGGGAATTCAGCATTGTAAGCATCTAATTCTGCTTGTGTTTTTATAATTCCATTAGTCTTAATTAAGAAAAACGAACCTGCTTCATGACCTAATGCAATGGCCGAAACTAAATCTTCATTAGGTACCCCTTGTACCACAACACTATTTGCTAAATAAGAAATGGTTACTCCGTCATTTAACTTCGTAATTCTGTTTTGATTTCTAGAATAAGTAAGTGCAGTGTTCCAATTGAAGTTTTTCCCTTTTGATTTATAATTTAAAGCATACTCAATACCAATATTCCTCATGTCTCCAATGTTTTGAACGATAGTTCCATTATCTCCATTGTTTGCAGCTCCACCTGTAGAATTAGGTAAAAGTACAGGTAAAAGCAGGTCTTTTTTATTGGTTTCATAAAGGTCTGTGGTCAAAGTAAGTCTGTTCTTAAGAAAAGCAAGATCAAATCCAATATTTTTTTGAATAGAGGTTTCCCATTTTACATCAGGATTTCCAAAACCCGTTTGTGTCGCTCCATTTACTAATACATTTGAAGAACCACCTCCTAAAACATAATCTTGTTGAAGTGTAATAGTATTAGCATAAGAGTAATCAGCGATTCCTTGGTTACCTGTGGTACCATAACTCGCTCTCATTTTAAAACTATTGGCTATATCCTTATAAGGTTTCCAAAAGTCTTCATCAGAGATATTCCATCCCATCGACACAGATGGAAAGGTTTGAAATCTGTTCGCACTTCCAAATCTTGATGAGCCATCTCGTCTTGCACTTAAACTTAACAAGTATTTCCCTTTGTAATTGTATTGCAATCTTGCTAATGCTCCAGTCAATGTGTTAGTCTTGTCATTAGCTCCTGAACTAATTAATCGGTCTTCGGATATTGCGCCATCAAGTACAGTAACGTCATTATTAAATAAATCAAACTTCTCTGCTGAAAAAGATTGAAATTTATATTCCTCTGCTGAGTACACCCCTAATAAATTGAAATTATGTTTTCCAAATGATTTTTTGTAAGTAATGATGTTTTCAATTGAGTAATTACTAGCACTACTGGTGTAATTATAAACTCCAGTACGTATTTGAGAAGGGATAGAATTCCCATCCACATCAAAAAGTTTAAAACTTGGATTAATTCTAATTCTGTTGTTGTTAGTATATCCAATACCTGTTCTTGATGTTAATTTTAAATTTTTTGTTAATTCAAAATCAATAGTCATATTTCCAGTAAAGTTGGTCCCTTTATTGTTGTCCTTTCTATTGATATATGCATTTAGAGTGGTGGTTGTATTTTGATCTGATATTTGTTGTGTTGCGTCTTCAATTACGGGAGCACCTGGAATTAAATCGGCTTGATAAGGATGATAGGTATAAAGACTCGTTAATAATTGTCCCGTTGAAAACTGTCTATTATCTACTCTAGCTCCAAATCCGGTGGTTACGGTCCACTTTCCGCTACTTAATTGTGAGTTTGCTCTAATATTAAAACGGTCATAACCCGAGTTGATTACTGATCCTTCTTGATTAAAAAAAGTTCCTACTACACTATAAGTAGCTCCTTTTGCTCCTCCAGAAACATTTAAAGAGTGGTTTTGAATAGGAGCATTGTCTATTAATAACCTTTTAGACAAGTCGGTATCATTAGTAAATTGTGAAACATTTTGTTCTAATGGAGTAAATGAATTATTAAAAGTAGTACCGTTTAAAGTTTGTAATTTCATTAAACGGATATACAAATCTTCTTCAAAATTAGCTTTAGGAATTTCAGAGTAGATATTTTGTACTCCATAATAACTATCTAATTTAATTTTCATTTTACCTTCTTTTCCTTTTTTGGTGGTAATTAAAATAACACCTCCAGAACCACGAGTTCCATAAATGGCTGCTGATGCGGCATCTTTTAACACATCAATAGTTTCAATTTCGTTATTACTCAAATTAGGATTCCCATCTTGAGGTATTCCATCTACGATATACAATGGTCCATTAAAACCTGTAATCGAATTAAGTCCTCTAATAGAAATATTAGATTCGGCTCCTGGTTCTCCTGAACTTGCTGTTACATTTACTCCTGTAATTTGCCCTTGTAATGCCTGTCCTAAATCAGAAGTGGAGTTCTTAATCAAATCCTCAGCCTGAATTTGTCCTACTGAGCCTGTTACTTCTTTCTTTTTCTGAGTACCATAACCAATTACGACAACGTCTTTAAGATTAGTTACATCAGAATCCAAGACAACATTAATTTGTTTTTTTCCTGCTACTTTAATTTCTTTTTTTCCATAGCCTAAAAAACTAAAAACTAAGACATCAGTATCTTTAGCTTTTATTTGATAAACACCATCAAAATTTGTTATGGTTCCAGTTGTCGTCCCTTTAACAAGTACACTTACACCAGGTAAAACTCCACCTTCATCAGATACTTTTCCTGTTATTGTTTGTGCCGTTTGCCCGTGCGTTACATCAAAGCAGGATAATAACAGAAGTGTTATTAAATGAACTTTGAGTTTCCAATTAATTAATAGTTTGAATTTCATACTTTGGTTGTTTAAATTTAGAATACAAAGGTTTCGTAAAAGATATATATAACTAGTAACATATGTTTTTATAAATGTAACAAATGGACAAAATGTTAATAGAAGTTAAAATTATACTAAGATTTTCTATAATATCACATTTTTTCATTCATACTCAATTTTTTTTTTGCACAAAAAAAAGAGCCCGATAGAATATCGAGCTCTTTGTAGCAATTAAAATTATTTTTAACTATGGTCTAACTTCTTTTTCGACAATTTTCATATCATCGATATATAAAGTCACATTTGTTAATTTATTATTATCCAACAAACGTAAGTATAAACCAGTTAATGTGCTCGCAGGTATTTCACCCGTCACGGTAAACCATTCACCTTTTGGCTTATCAGCTAAATTTACCCATAATTGTGCCCATGCAGGAATATAAAATAATCCCATACTCTTCCCAACGATATCCGATTCTGGAGTAATGAACATTTTCCAAGTAACCACATAATTGGCTCCTGTTTTATTCACAATAGCTGGGAAATTAGTTCCACCAGCAGGTAATGTAGAAACTGATGATTCTTTAAGTCCTGTAGTTAATGATAATTTTGCACTGTAATTTCCTGTAAAAGGCTTTTCAGTAGATATAACAGCAGGTGCATCACTTGACGAATATTTTTTCCAAGCAACACCACCATCTTCAAATCCTGCAAGACCTGGAGTACCTAGTAAATTAACATCGTGCATTGCCACTTTAATATCAGTAAAAGGCTGTAATACTCTATCATCTGTTGATTTTAATGACGTTCCATTGTATGAAATCGTAATTACATCAGGACGATATATTTTTTGAGTAAGTTTAAGATCCAGAAATGTTTTATCTGTTGCGTTCAAAGTAACAGATGCAATAGCAGCAGTTGAACCATTTAATTTTACCGTAAAACTTGCTTTAGGATCTGAGAAAGTTGCAAATTCTCCAGCAAAAGGAATCTGGATGGTTTCATTTTCTAATTCTTTAATAGTACCCGAAAGAACAAATGGTTTAGTTGAGGGAATTACTTTTATAGGACGACTAATTGCAACCGTTTTTGAAGCACTTGGAATATTTTGACCAGAGCGTGTTACATTTAGACTAGCTGAAAAAACACCTAATTTTTTAAAAATAATGTCGGCTTCTGCACTAGTACTAGATGCGACTACAGTTATTGGTGCCGCCACTGACTTGATAGACCATACTCTACCTGTTGGTTCACCTTGAGTTGTTAGATCTGAAAAATGTAATTTGTCTCCTGCTTCCACATAAATGGTATCTTTATTTTTAAGATTGAGCGTAACATCATTTTGCTTCACTTCAAATTTAGGAGAAATAGTATCATATACTTTTACCATAAAAGTAGTATCAATTACCCATCTATTTTCGGCAATTTTCACAGACCCCTTGAAGTAGTTTACATTAGCATTATTTCCTCTAAAAGTAACAGAGTCTTTAAACACATTGTAAAGTCTTACTTTACTCCATCCCGCTTTATTAAATTGTAAGATGACAGTTAAGTCTTTTGTAATAGTATCTCCTTTTTTAATTACTGTATAAGTAGTATCTTTCACTTTAATAGGCCCTTGAAGAAAGTTAACCCCTTTTTCAATCTGCCAAGAATGTTCAATTGCACCTTGTGACAAATCAGTGAAAGACATGTATTTGTTTAACGCAACATTCAACGTTTTTATAGTTCCAGCACTATTATAAAAGCCAACATCACTTAATGAATTTGGCGCCTCGTATTCAGTCTGACACCCGAAAAAGATGCCAGATAATACTAGTCCGATTATGATTAATTTATTTTTCATCGTAATTATATTTTAAATTCTAGTTTGTTTTTAATACGCTCCTTGAAAGATTAATTTACAATATTTTCGTATAATCTAGGATTGGTTAAGATCTCACCGTTTGGTAGAGGGAAATATGCATGAGCAGCTTCATTATAATTTTTAGCTGCCTCTTGAAATTCATTCCAAGCCGGATTGGCTAATGGATCAGTTGGAGTAACTTCTGTCACAATCGATTGCCATCTTGTCACATTGTTTCCTGTAATTTCATCTTTTACAACAAAATGTTGTGCATAATATCTACGAGCAGCTAATTCTTGAAAACGTTGTTTTTTTACACCCCATCTTCTCAAGTCAACGTTTCTTTCACAACCGTAACCTTCAGCAGATAATTCCAATGGATACTCTTTGTATCTTAAATGTTTTTTCAAGGTTTCAGCAGTATAACTTACATTGTCATGGTCATTAGTAGGGAATTCTCCTGTTCCCACAAGCCCTAATAATTGCAAGCCAGAACGTCTTCTTACTTTGTTGATTTGAACTAATGCTTCATCTATTTGTCCCATTTCAATTAAACATTCAGCATATTGTAAATGAATACCACCTAATCTTATCAATCTCTCGTTTACACCAGAACGAACCTTCCCAGGAGATAGAATATTTTCACCTCTTGTTAAATCCCAATTGGTATGTTTTCTCCAAAAACAAGTCATGTTCACATTGAAGTTTGCCGCTTGTCCAGTTTCAGCTCTTAAGTAATAAGGCATATCAATATCATCAACAAGTGCCACAGACCAAGAAGTTCTTTGACTGAATTTTCTAAGACGCTTATTACCAGTTGTTTTATCAATAGTATAATTACGCTCATCCTGTGTGTCCATAGGATCATTACGATACTCTTTAATCAACCAGTTGGCAGCAACAGCACCAAAGTAAGTTCCTGAAACCCCTGTAAATTGTAGTTGCAATCCAGCAGTACTTGCTACATCTCTCCAGTCATAATTATTATAATTATCTGTATAACCAGTTGCATATGAAATTTCAAGAATTGATTCATCATTTAATTCGTCCATGGTTGTAAAATTACTTCCAATATTAGGCATTAACTTATATCCATAATTCTCAATAACTCTTTTAAAATAAGGAGCTGCTACATCAAATTTATTTTCATATAAATAAGTTTGACCAATCAAAGCCTCTGCAGCTCCTGCTGTTACTCTACCTTTGTCTTTTCCTGTCCAAGTTGGAGGTAAATTTTTAACCGCATACTGCAAGTCTGCTAAAAAGAAATTCTTAACGGTTTCAGCGGTTTGAAGTGGTTTGTAAAAATCAGCTTCATTAACTGGAACATCTTCAAAAATTGGTAATTTCCCTTCGTTAAATGAATGGTACAAATTAAAATAATGAAAACCTCTTAAGAAACGTGCTTGGGCTAATATCTTATTAGCCAATTCTATATCCGCAGCTACTGTTAAAGTAGGAATAATTTTTTCTGCAGCTAGAATCACTTGATTGGCTCTAAAAATAGTCGTATAATTAGCAGCCCATTTATTATTAATAGGTGTTTCTGCATTGGTAAAAATTTGCAAGTAATAAGGATTCGTGTTACTAGGTCTCTGAAATCCATTTGCCCAAGCTAAATCAGTACGAGCTAGCTCTTGAATAAGTGCATGGTTTTGAGAAGAAGAAAAAGCTTTATATACTGCTGTTAAACCAGTTTGCAAATCTTTAGTATCTCTCCAAAAATTATCTGTTGAAATCAAGTTTGGATTGGTTTCAGTCAACCAGTCTTTTTGGCAACTAGTTACTGTTAGGATTATTGCCAATGCTATTAAAAGTTTGGCATACATATATTTTTTCATTTTTTTCATTTTTAAGTTGGTTCGTTTTCTTAATTAAAATTCTAACTGCATACCAGCTGTAATTTTTGAACTTTGGGGCACAGTTCCTTTATCTATTCCTCTTGTGCTTAAACCATTGTTCCCTACTTCAGGGTCGTATCCTGTATAATTTGTTAACCTTAGAGGATTTTGAGCTGTTACAAAGAAACGTAGTTTTGATAAGGTCAATTTATCAATTACTTTCTTTGGTACCGTATACCCTAATGATACGTTACGTAGCCTTACAAATGTTCCATCTTCTAGCCAATAGTCTGACCATCCTCTGTAGTTGTTATGCAATGCCCCTCTATCTGCTGGAACTTGAGAAGTTGGATTTTGTGGAGTCCATTGGTAAATTAAATCTTTGTTATTTGATTCTTTGTACCCTAATGCTTTTCCACCATTAATGATTTCAGCACCAAAAGATCCATACCATTGCATTGAGAAATCAAAGTTTTTATATTCAGCCGAATAATTTAACCCTAATTCAAAATCAGGAGTTCCGCTTCCTGCAAATCTACGGTCATCATTTGTGATTTTTCCATCACCATCAGTATCTACATAACGCAAATCACCAATTTTAGCAGTAGGTTCTATTTTTTGATAATCTAATAATTCAGCTTCGTTTTGAATAACACCATCCGTTTTCATTAAAAAGAAAGCACCTGCAATATAACCCTCAGCCAAAGCTGATACTTTATCTTGATCATTACTGTGTCCTGAAACCGTACTATCATCAAAATATAATAATTTGTTGGTTCCACTCATTTTAGTTATAGTATTGGAATTTTGAGTATAATTAACATTAATATTATGTTTAAATTTCTTACCTGTACGGTAGTTTAATGTATATTCGATACCTGTATTTCTCATATCCCCCACGTTTAACACTACTTGAGCCCCTGAGCCTCCACCAGCTGAAGGAGGTAATAATACTTGGAACAACATGTCTTGCTTTTCTGTAACATAAAAATCAGAGGTCAAGGTTAATTTGTTTTTGAAAAAACCAAAATCAAAACCTAAGTTAGTCGATACCGATGTTTCCCATTTTACAAATTTATTAGGAAAATCAGTTTGAGTAGCACCTTGGACAAAATTTTGATTAGTTGTTCCTGTTCCAAAAACATAATCATTATTTAAAATAATACCCGCACTATAAGAATAATCTCCAACACCTGAGTTACCTGTTGTACCTCTACTCATTCTAGCTTTGAAATTAGATACTGTACTCTTATATGGCTTCCAGAAATCTTCGTCAGAAACATTCCAACCTATAGAGGCAGAAGGAAACCATTTATAGTGTTCTTCGTTGAATTTAGACGAACCATCACGACGAGCACTCAAACTCAATAGGTATTTTCCTTTGTAGTTGTATTGTGCTCTACCTAAAGTACCAATAAATTTGGTAACTCTGTTTTGCGTCCATTGATTGTTTCCTGAACCCGCATTGGCTAATCCGTTAGCACCATTTAAAACCGTGATTTCATTATCTACAATGTCAAATTTTTCTGCAAAAAACTCACTGTATTGGTAACGTTCTGCGGAATATACAGCAGTCAGTCCTAAATTATGCTTACCAAATGATTTGTTGTAATTTAAAATGTGCTCTAATGTTCGTTTAGTAGCTCTAGAGCTTGAATTTCTCACTCTTGATTGTTGACTTGGTACCAAATCCCCTTTAGTATCATAAGCAATAAAAGAAGGATTGATAGTGTATCTTGTTGAGTTATCATAACTTACAGCACCACGAGCAGTATATTTAAAGTTTTTATTAAAACTGTACTCAGCACTAATATTACCGTCAAAATAATCTCTAAAGGCTTTGTCAGAGGTTTGTAATTTATAACCTAAGTATGACAAACGAGTCGCTTCAGTATTATCACCACCAGTGTTTTCTATTGAAGTTTGATCAGCTGTTACAGCTGTTGCGTATGGATTATATCTTACAGCATCTAGAATCAATCCCCAAGGTGAGTACTGTGTATATTCATTTCTCGCCGACATACCTGTAGCAATTTTCCATTTTCCTTTATTGTATTGGGTATTTGCTCTTACGTTGTAACGCTCATAATTAGATTTAATTAAAGACCCTTCTTGACCGAAGAAACCTCCATTAATGTTATAAGACAAACCGTCTTTACCTCCTGAAATACTCAAGTTGTGACTTTGAATTGGAGCTAAGTCATTTTCGATTACATCGTAAAAATTACTATTATTAGTTAATTGCGTTGGATTTGCCTCGATAGTAGTCCATGAATTTCCAAACACAGTACCACTTTGATTATACTTATTCAAAAATTGAATGTATAATTTCTCTTCCACTGTTGGAACAGGTATGTGTCTGTAATTTTTTTGTACACCATAATAACTATCCATTCTAATTTTCATGATTCCAGGTTGTGGCTTTTTGGTTGTAATTAAAATTACCCCTGCTGAACCACGAGTACCATATATCGCTGCCGAAGCACCATCTTTTAAGACGTCAATGGTTTCAATTTCGTTCATACTGATATTTGGATTGTTCTCATATGGAATTCCATCAACAACATAGAGCGGCCTGTTATTACCTGTTACAGAGGACAAACCACGTATTTGAACATTAGCTTCAGCTCCTGGATCACCTGAACTAGATGTTACATTTACACCAGCTATCAATCCTTGAAGCGCTGAACCTAAATCGGCTGTAGCAGTTTTAGCAACATCCTCTTCTTTAACACGACTTACGGCTCCTGTTACTTCTGTTTTTTTCTGAATACCATAACCCACAATTACTACTTCATCTAATGAGGATACCTTAGATTTTAAAATAATATTGATAGTATTTCTATTCGCTATTTTGGTTTCTGTGTTTTCATAACCCAAATAAGAAAATACTAATACATCTGTAGGTTTTGCTTTAATGGTATAATTTCCATCAAAATCAGTGATGGTTCCTGTTGTAGTTCCTTTAACCAGTACACTAACACCTGGTAGCGCTCCCTGGTTATCAAGTACTTTTCCTTTTACAAAGTTTGTTTGTGCATGAATCAATCCAAAGCCAAAAAACAGTAATACCATCATCACGATAGTTTTTAGCTTTGAATTAATGAGAAATTTTAAATTCATAATTAGTCGGTTTTTTTGATTTATTTAACAAAGGTTAGATTTTATTAGCAAAACGGACGAAACATATGTCTTTCAATATGCAACAAATGGTATACATAAAATAATTTATTAGCGAATATAATATTTATATTTAAAGATAATGTCCTATTATTCTTAAACACTATCAACTCATTCGTTTTCAACTTAAAAAAAACTCAACAAAAAATATTAACACTAACATTACAAAGGGTTTAGGCGTAAAAAAAACAGCCATAAATTTAATTTTAAAACTCCAATAATTTAATAAATAAATAGATTTGTCTAGTTTTTATCTAGTTCATGTATCCGCTATAAGATTAGAACTTAATAAACCTAGAAAACAAAAAATGGCTATCTTCACAGATAGCCATTTGTATTTTTTAACAGTTAAAATGTTAAATTAATTGAAAAACTTTTTCTAAAGGAATCCATTTTTCTCCTTCTTTTGCCCATGGTAATTCTTGTTGGTAATTCCACATTAAGTTTTCCCATTCTTGCACTTTAGGATTAGTAGCATCCATCTCCGCTTTCTTAGCTGGATTAAAAGTTTCATCTACTTCCATAATCATAAACATACGATTTCCTGTAAGGTAGATTTGCATGTCTACAATTCCAGCTTCTTTAATACTTTTAGTTATTTCTGGCCAAGCTTTACCCTCGGCATGGTAGGCTTTATACTCCGCTATTAATTTAGAATCGTCTTTCAAATCACATGAAAAACAATGACGTGTTATCCCCATTTTTTTATTTTTTTGATTGTTGAAAAGTAGTATAACCATAGAACGCCACAACTGACAAACAGATTAAAGGCAAGATGAAGGAGAAATTAACCTCAGGAATGAATCCTAAAATTTTCACATCAGAAAACCCAGGTCCTCCCCAGTCTAAAATACTTCCTTGTAATACAGGCATCAAAGCACCACCAACGATAGCCATCACCAAACCAGCCGAACCAATTTTAGCTTCTTCTCCCATGTTTTTTAAAGCAATTCCATAAATAGTAGGGAACATAATAGACATAAATACCGAAATAGCAACCAATGAAATTAATCCTGGCATCCCTTGCAAAAGGATGGCTCCTGCACAGCAAACCACTCCACCAATACCAAAAAACATTAAAATTTTAGAAGGGTTAACGGTTTTCATTAAGGCAGTTCCAATCCATCTTCCTATTAAGAAAACAATCATTGCAGCCACATTAAAATAAGTAGCAGTCAATTCCAGTCCGAAAGTTTGGTTAATGTTATCTACATACTGGAAAATAAATGTCCAACACATAATTTGTGCCCCTACATAAAAAGCTTGTGCCACCACACCTAATTTGTAGTTTTTATTAGCAAATAATTTGGTAAAGGACTCCGATAAAGACATTTTGTCCTCTTCGGCAGTTTTAGGCATTTTAGTAAAAATAATAATCCCTAAAATAATCAAAACCAAAACTCCTAATCCAATGTAAGGACCGCTGATAACATTTAAGTCATTTTCTCTAATCGCAGCTACCTCATCTGAGGACAAAGCTTTGTAAGCTACTTCTGAATAATCATCCGACTTTAAGGCATTAATCACAAAAACTTGTGCCATAATCATTCCTGATAGCGAACCAATAGGGTTGAAAGCTTGCGCTAAATTCAATCGTTGGGTAGCCGTTTCGGGATCTCCTAAGAATAAAATTAACGGATTGGATGTGGTTTCAAGAAAAGCCAGTCCACAAGTGATAATCCATAAGGAAAGAAGAAAATAAGTATAATCTTGATAAGCCGCAGCAGGATAAAATAAAAATGCCCCTGTTGCGTATAAAAGCAAACCCACTATTATTCCCGACTTGTAACTGTACTTTCTAATGAAAAGTGCTGCTGGTAATGCCATGAAAAAATAGCCAAAATAAAATGCAAATTGTACTAATGAAGCCTGCATATTAGACAATTCAGGCATTACTTTTTTAAATGCTGACACCATTGGATTGGTCAAATCATTAGCAATTCCCCATAAAGCAAATAAGGAAGTGATGATAACAAAAGGAAAAAGTAGGTCTTTACGAACTACTGAGATTTTAGCTGTTTGCGCCATTGCAAATATTTTTAAAGGTTAGTTAATTTTTAGGTGCAAATTATTAAAGATTCTTCTTCTTCGATATAAGGATTGTCTTTAATAGTAACACTTATGGTTTATCGGTTTGAAATGATTGTATTTGTAATTTCGTCAAAAACAGACTCTTCTAGCTTGCCTTCTTTCCAAGCATCTAATAAATCAATTAATTGGTCTTTGGTTGTAGGACCTACAACTACTCTATCCGCTTCTTGGGTTGAGAAAACATAACGAAGCGCTAATCGTGATAATGGAATGTCATGTTTTTTAGCGATTTCATTTATTTTCAATGCAACATCAACATCTGTATTGGTTATCCATTCATTATTTGGACGCTCTTCGGCATAGGTTTCTAATCTTCTACCTAATAATCCCATATGCAAAGCTGAAGCGGCATAATACCCCATCCCTTCTCTTTTGATTTGTGGAATATCTTTGTCAAAAGCAGTGATATTACAAGCGTCTAATTTTAAAAATCCTGAAACCACATCAAAATTCTCTTTAATCATATGCGGGTAAAAAGGAGTCGTCGGGTTTCCACCAACACCTAATTGCCCTACAATACCTTCTTTTTGAAAAGAATGCAAACAATCCATGATTTCATCCATTTTTTCAACAGGAACCAAATGCGGTTCATGCAAAAACAACAAATCAATTTTGTCTAAGCCTAACACTTCTAAACTTTCGTAAAGACTTTTTTTCATCGTTTCTGGTGAATAATCTACAATACAATCATCAGCCTTTTCAGAACGAAGACGACCGACTTTGGTACTGATAAAAGGTTTTTCACCTGACCATTCTTTTAGTGTTTTTCCTAAAAAAAATTGGGATTTATTATATGAAGGTGCGGTGTCAAAAACACGTACTCCATCCTCTAAAGCATGCAATAGTGTGTCAATAGCCACTTTTTCTTCAATTGGTCTCCAAACGCCGCCAAGCCCTGAACAGCCAACAACCAAACGACTTTCGTTATTAAAAAAAGGACTTTTTGTGTAATCGCCTGTGATATATGTGGGTTTTGTATTTGTCATCTTTATTATAAGTTATAAAAATTAATTGCGTTTTGTCCCATAATTTTACTTTGCTCTTCAACAGAAAGGGGCGCAATAAATTGAGTTACTAATTCTTTTGTTTGGGTATAATTTCCCGCTACTAAACATACCGGCCAATCAGAACCAAATAAAATTCGGTCTATTCCAAATGCCTCTAGTACCAGTTGCATATAGGGATGAATTTGTTCAGGTGTCCAAGATTTATAATCCGCCTCAGTAGTCATGCCTGATAATTTGCAATACACATTTTTTTGTTTACCAATGGCTAACATCAACGTTGCCCAACCTTCGTAAAAACCATCTTTAATATACGGTTTCGCAATGTGGTCAATTACAAATTTTTGATTGGGGAATCTTTTCACTAATTCTAAAGCGGGACCCAATTGGTGTGGAAAAATCAGAATATCATAAGTGAAATTATATTTTTCCAAAGCGGCAATACCTCTTAAAAAGTTGGGTCTCAATAAAAAGTTGTGATCTGGTTCTCCTTGTACCACATGTCTAAACCCTTTGATTTTGGGATATTGGCTGTATAAAGCCAGTACTTCATCAATATTAGCAGCTCTTAAATCCACCCAGCCTACAATTCCTTTGATAAAATCATTCTTAGTGGCGAGTTCTAATAAAAAATCTGTTTCGGCTAGAGTCTGATCAGCTTGAACAGCTACGCAACCATCAATTCCGTTTTCTTGGTATACAATAGCTAGGTCATCAGGCATAAAATCGCGACGGATAACAGCCATTTCGTCGTCAATCCAATCGTGTTTATTGGGTTCGTATTGCCAAAAATGTTGGTGTGAATCTATTGCCATAGCGCTATTTTGCTAAAATATTTTTGATTTCAGTCTCCATTCCGTTGTTCTCAATAGCTTCGATATTTTTGGCTACAGCCAAAGATAAACCTGCCATTGCATCTAGGTTTTGTCCCCAAATAGTAGTATTCGAAAGAATAGTTTGTACTAATTCAGTAGTAGTAATTTCACCGGCCTCCTTTTGTTTCCAAGTTTCCTTGAAAAAATCCAAAGTGGGTTGGGCATCATTAACCGCAATCGCTTCGCCATTAAATTCCCCTTTGTAAAAACGGATTAAACAGGATAATGAAAACACAATTCGTTTAGGCAACTCATCATAAGCAACGGTATATTCGCTTAAAGCGGGAAACAAACGCGCCATGAATTTAGACGTACTATTCAACGAAATACTAATCAAGAAATGCTTGAGCGTAGGATTCTTGAATCGGTCTAAAACGGCCTTTACAAAATAGTTTAATTCTTTTTCAGGGAAATTCTGAAGGGTTTTCGTGATTTCTTCGGATAAAACTTCGTTTACAAATTGCAGTATCAAAGGATTATCCATCGACTCTTTAACCGTGCGTAATCCTGACAAATACGCCACTGGAACAAGTGAAGTATGTGCTCCGTTTAAGATGCGCACTTTCATTTCGCGATACGCACGAGCATCATCTACAAACTGAACATTCAAATTCGTTTTTGCAAATGGCAATTCGGTTTGTACAATTGCTGGCCCTTGAATCACCCAACTGTGATAGTCTTCACCGGCAACTAATAAAGGGTCTTCATAACCAATTTGGTTCAAAATACTTTCAGCACGATCCGTAGGATAACCCGAAACGATTCTGTCCACCAAAGTATTACAGAAATAGTTGGAGTTATTCAACCATTCGATAAAAGCCTCTGATAAATTAAAATGTTTAGCATATTGCAAAAGTGTAGCATGCAAAGCGTCTCCGTTTTGCTCAATCAGTTCACAAGGCATGATGATGCAACCTTTGGACTTATCTCCGTTAAAAAATTGAAAACGATGGTGCAACCAGACAATCAATTTTGCTGGAAATTCATGAGGTGGATTGTCATTGAAAGCATCTGCTTCCGAAAATTTAATTCCAGACTCCGTTGTATTGGATACAATGAATCTCAAATCAGGACTTTCAGCCAGTTTTAAATATTCCTCCCATTGGGTGTACGGTTGAATCACTCGGCTAACGCTTTCGACTAAGGTAACGGTAGAAACTAATTCACCATTTCTGATTCCGTCCAAAGCCAGGTGAAACAAACCCTCTTGTTCTTTTAATTCGTCATAATCCCCTCTTTTAGTAGGTTTGATAATGACAATACTTCCGTTGAAGTTGGTTTCTTTGTTCAAAACATCAAACATCCAATCCGTAAAAGCACGTAGAAAGTTTCCACCGCCAAATTGCATCACTCTTTCTGGAGCTATAGTGGTTTTATTTGCTGTTGTTCTATTTAATTTTTGCATTTTCTTAAGGTTCTAAGTTTGTAAGGGACTGAGTCACTAAGATATTGAGTTGTAAAATTCTTAGAACCTTAGTAACTCAGTATCTTAGCGCCTTTTTTAAAGCGAAATCCCTCTTTTCCAAGGAATAAAATCGTTTTGACCTTTGATTTCGGCTTTCGAAATTTCGCCATTTGCCACTCTGATGATGTGTTCTAAGATGTTTTCGCCCATCGATTCAATGGTGTCTTCACCTGTGATGACCGTTCCCGCATTAATATCAATGATGTCGTTCATTTTGTTAAAAAGAGTGGTATTGCTCGACAATTTCAAAACCGGTGCAATAGGGTTTCCTGTAGGCGTTCCTAAACCAGTGGTAAAAACCACCACATTACAACCAGAACCCGCTAAGGCTGTGGTGCTTTCTACATCATTTCCAGGCGTACAAAGCAAGTTCAATCCTGGTTTTCTTATTTTTTCGGTATAATCTAATACTTGAGCGACTGGTGAAGTTCCTCCTTTTTTGGCAGCACCTGCTGATTTCATAGCATCGGTAATTAAACCGTCTTTGATGTTTCCTGGCGAAGGGTTGTTTTCAAATCCGGATCCTACGGCAACGGCAGCAGCAGAATAGGCTCTCATCAATTGAGAGAACTTTTTCGCATCTTCTTCTGTTTTACATCTGTTGATGATGTCTTGTTCCACACCGTTTAATTCAGGAAATTCCGAAAGTACGGGTGAACCTCCAATAGCGGCTAGTAAATCAGAAGCATAGCCAAGAGAAGGATTGGCTGAAATACCAGAAAATCCATCCGAGCCACCACATTCTAATCCCAAAACAATTTTGCTGATAGGAGCTGGTTGACGAGCGATTTTATTGGCTTCAATTAATCCTAAAAAAGTATGTTTTACAGCCTCTTCGATCAATTGACGCTCGCTCGCACTTTTTTGTTGCTCTAAATAATGGATAGTTTTTTTACAGTTTGGATCTCTGTCTTCAATCGCTTTTTGGAGCATATGAATTTGTGCATTTTGACACCCTAAACTAAAGATGGTTGCTCCAGCGACATTTGGATTGGTAATATAGCCTGCCAACAAATTACAAAGTGCTTCAGAATCTTGACGGATGCCACCACAACCACCATCGTGTTTCAAGAATTTGATGCCATCCACATTCGGGAAAAGTCGGTTTTTAGCGATTTCCTCTTTGGTGGAAATAATCGGAGTGTTTAGGATTTCTTCAGCACTTGCACCTGCTTTGTATTGTTGGATTAAAGCATCGGTATCCACAGCAAAATCTTTGACTGTTTCGTATCCTAATTTTTCGGCTAAAGCCCCTTCGAGTACATCAATGTTTCTGTTTTCACAAAAAGTAAGTGGAATCACCAACCAGTAATTTCTTGTGCCTACGCTACCGTCTGCTCTATGAAAACCGTTGAAAGTACGTCCTTCAAATTTTGAAGTGTCAGGAGCGTTCCAAACAAATTTTTCATTGGAATCATTAAAATCAGCCGAAGCGTGTTTGGTATTTTCGATAGTAATCGCTTCTCCTTTTTGAATAGGCAACATCGCTTTTCCAATCAGCACACCATACATATAAATTTCGTCACCCACAGCTAAATCAACGGTGGTGAATTTATGTTTTTGTTTGATGTTTTGTACCAAAGTGATTTCGTCTCCGTTATGCGGAATAATAGTTCCTTTGGGTAAATCAATTAAGGCAGCAATAATGTTGTCTTTGGGATGTATTTGTACAAATGTTTTTGACATGATAAGAAATATTAAGAATTAAATTCGACAGTGGCTTTGATAACACCTGTTGCAGGATTTAACCAGCTATCAAAATTTGCAATCATGTCCGTAAAAGGCACTGAATGTGTAATGAAAGAATCTGTTGGGAATTGGTCTAATACATTGATTACGTGTTCAAAATCCTCTGTAGTGGCATTACGACTGCACATCAAAGTCATTTCTTTGGCATGAATGGCAGGGTGTGTATAAGTCAATTCCCCTTTGGATAAGCCCACTAGTACAAAACGACCACCGTGTGACATATAATTTGGTGCCGATTCTAAAGCTCCTTTGTGTCCTGAAGCATCAAAAACCGCTGTACATAGATCGCCATTGGTAATTTCCTTGATTGCTTCAACAGCATTTTCGCCTGCTATAACCGTATAATCAACTCCAATTTTTTCTTTGGCGTAGGCCAAACGCTGTTCATTCATATCGATAGCGATTACTTTCGCACCTGCAATTTGGGCTAACTTCATAATCCCAATCCCAATAGGACCACAACCAATAACGGCTACTGTTTCACCAGCAACAATTCCAGCTCTACGTACTGCATGTGCACCAATAGCAAGCGGTTCTACAATTGCCATTTGGTCATTTGACAAATGATTCGCTGGTAATAAAATGTTGGCAGGAACCGTAATTTGTTCTTGCATGCCGCCATCAGTATGTACTCCTAATACTCTGATATTGGTACAACAGTTGGTTTTTCCATTACGACAGGCAATACATTCTTGACAACTGATATATGGCATCACCACTACTTTATCACCTGCTTTGATTCCTCTTGGGTTATCCCCAATTTCTAAAACAGTTGAAGCCAATTCGTGTCCTAAAATTCTAGGATAGGTAAAAAAAGCTTGATTGCCACTATAGGCGTGCAAATCGGTTCCGCAAATTCCTACCTTATTAATTTGTAATAAAGCTTCGTTTTCTTTTCTGATAGGAGCTTCTTTTTCTTTCAGTAAAAATTCTCCTGGCTTTTCGCAAACAATGTATTTCATTTTATTTTTTTGTTTATTATTATTTTATTCAAACGTTTGAACAGTTTTTGAAAAATAAAAGATTTTAGCAAATCTTTAAATTAGTATTTATTCGTAAAATCCTGTATTCGTTTAGGTTTCCGTTGTTTTCTTATTGTAATCTGATATTTTGTTTTTAATGAAAAAGAATCTATATTTGTTCAAACGATTGAACAAATATAGAAAGAAATTGGAAATTAAAAAAAAATCAACCATAAAAGATATTGCTAATGCTTTGGACTTGACTCCTTCAGCGGTGTCAAAAGCGTTAAGTGATCATCCTCGAATTAGTGATAAAACCAAAGAGGCGGTGCGACAAATGGCTATTGAATTGGATTATCAACCTAACTATTTATCGAGTGCCTTACGCAAAGGAAAAAGCAATTTAGTAGGGGTAATCATTCCGCGAGTAAATAGTAATTTCTTTTCGTCAGTGGTTCAAGAGATGGAAGATGTCTTGAATGCAAATGGCTATAATATGCTAATGACACAATCCAACGAATTGTATAAAAAAGAATGTCAAAGCATTGACTCTCTATTAGGAATTCAGGTGGATGGCATTATTGCCTCGATGGCTAATGAGACCATCAATTTAGAATATTACGAAAAAATAAAATCCAAAGGAGTCACCTTAATCTTGTTTGATAGAGGTGAGGACGAACTTAAGGTGGACTATGTAGGGATTGATGATTATAAAAGTAGCCATTTGATTGTAGAACATTTAGTGAGTCAAAATTGCCAAAAAATAGCCCATATTGCGGGTTTTAACCATACTCGCATCTATAAAGACAGGATTATAGGATTTAGAGACGCTATGGAAAAAGCAAGACTGCCCATCCACGAGGAAATGATTATTGAAAGTAATTTACGTGTGGAAGATGGTAGGAGAATAATGAAAGAATTATTAGCGTTGCCTGAGCGACCTGATGCGGTTTATGCCGCTGGGGATTATGCTGCACTAGGAGCTTTGCAGGTCCTACTTGAAGAAAGCATAAAAGTTCCAGAAGAAATAGCTTTGGTGGGATTTAGTGACGAACCTTTCACTTCATTGGTTAAGCCTTCTATTTCTACCATCAATCAACATAGTAACCAAATTGGAAAATTAGCCGCTGAAGCATTTTTGGAAAGAATGAAAAATCCGAAAAAGAAAACGAGTTTGAATAAAATAATTTTAACTCCTGAATTGATTATTAGAGAATCCTCTAATAAAAATGTACTATAAGAAAAACCAAATTTAATACCACTATAGAATGCCTAAACTAACTAACCCAACCCGCTCCTACTCTTGTTCCACCCTACTTAAAACATTTTTTTTATTGTTTTTTGCTATGCAGCTTAGTGCACAAGAAGAAAACAGCTTCATACATCTAAATACCGATAACGGTTTGTCTCAAAGCGATATCAATACCATCTATCAAGACAAACAAGGTTTTATGTGGTTTGGAACTCATGATGGTCTTAATAAATATGATGGTTATAATTTTTCTGTTTATAAACCTGATTTAAACGATAAAAAAAGTATCAGTAGTAACTTAGTCTGGAAAATTGTTGAAGACCAGCATAATAATTTATGGATTGGAACTACTGGTGGTGGACTGAATTTTTTTGATAAAAAAACAGAAACATTTACTCATTTTAAAAATGAAGTTGGTAATAACTTGAGTGTTGTCAGTAATACTATTAGCGCTTTATATAAAGATAAAAAAAACAGATTATGGATAGGTACTCCTAAAGGAATTGACATGCTTGATTTAAACAAACCTATAAAAAACGCTGTTTTTAATCATTATGAAATTAATCTAAAACAACATATAAATTCATGGGATGGTAGTAACGTCAATAGTATATTTGAAGATAGTAAAAATAACATTTGGGTTGGCAGTAAGTTTGGTTTATTTAAACTAGTAAAAAACAGACAAGGAGAAAACTATTTTGAGCACACAGGACTAATTAACATCTCTGTCAGAAGTATCGCTGAAGATGAATTTGGCAGACTGATTATCGGAGCTCATAACGGTTTGTTTATCATATCTTCAAAAAACAACAAGATAGCTGTTGATTTAATTAGTAATGAAATTTTTACCTGCTTACTCTCTACCAAAGGATATTTGTGGGCAGGGAGTTCAAATGGATTGTATCGTTTTGAAAATGCTTCTACTTTAAAACTGCCTTATCTGATCAAAAAATATAGTTATGACCCTAAAAATCCAGAACTAGGTTTAAGTAAAAGTGATGTTAAATCATTGTTTTTAGATAAAGGGGGCATACTTTGGATTGGTGTAAATGGTGGAGGTGTCAACAAATTCAATCCCAACGTTAAGAGATTTAAACATATCAAAAAAACGCTTAACCCATCAAGTCTTTCTAACGATAAAG
The DNA here is from genome assembly GCF_034119845.1 of Flavobacterium sp. NG2. Lineage (NCBI taxonomy): Bacteria > Pseudomonadati > Bacteroidota > Flavobacteriia > Flavobacteriales > Flavobacteriaceae > Flavobacterium > Flavobacterium sp. NG2. The sequence continues at coordinate 3,518,549 of NZ_CP139420.1, forward strand.
TACGTTGTATTTTTGAAGATAGTAATCAATATATGTGGATTGGTACTGAAGGAGGAGGTCTGAATTATATTAAAAAAGGACAAAAATATGTTGATTTTACTAATTTACTTTCCACACTTAAGATATTTGCCTTAGCAGAAGTAAAAGAAGGCAATTCTAAAAAATTACTTATTGGTGCCGAAGGAACTAACGGATTATACGAATTAGATATTACCCATCCCAATTCAATATCAAAAGCTCAAATTAAAAATATAAAACAAATAGACCATAGTGTCTTTTCCATTTTAGTAGATTCTAAGAAAAATGTTTGGATAGGAACCTACAATGGCGGTGTTCAGCGATGGTTGGCAACGGAAACAACTGGAGTTTACAAAAAAGATATTCTATATCAAAATAGCAATCGACCAACAAGTATCTCGAACAACATCATACGTTCTATATACGAAGACAGCAAAGGAAATATCTGGTTTGGGACAGCAGATGGACTCAATAAACTACCTGCACACCAGATAAGGAAAAACAATCCTAATTTTGAAATTTTCAAAAACAAGACTAATGATCCATCCAGTTTAAGTCATAATTATATTTTGGCCATTCATGAGAGTCGCTATGGGGATTTATGGATAGGAACCTTTGGAGGTGGACTAAACAAATTAATCCCTGCTAAAATTGGAAAAGAGGAAAGTTTTAAATCTTATTCTGAGAAAGACGGACTTCCAAACAATGTAATCAAAGGTATTTTAGAAGATAGTTATGGTAATCTCTGGCTATCCACTAATAAGGGACTTTCTCGCTTTACTATCAAATCTGAAAAATTCAAAAACTATGATGTTAATGATGGCTTACAAAGTAATGAATTTAGTGAATTAGCCTATCTCAAGAGAACAAATGGAGAATTACTTTTTGGTGGAATAAATGGTTTTAACACTTTTTATCCTAATCAAATTAAAGACAACTTAGTGAAACCCAAAACAGTTTTCACTTCTTTCTCAATTTTCAACAAACCTATCGCAATAGGGGAAGAATTTAACGGCAGAGTTATTTTAAATCAATCCATTAATACTATTGATGAAATAGAATTATTGTATAGTGAAAATAGCTTTTCTGTGGAATTTTCATCCTTGAATTATACTGCCCCTAGAAAAAATGGTTATGCGTATAAATTAGAAGGGTTTAACGACGATTGGATTTATACTTCCTACAAAAACAGGTTGGCTACATATACCAATTTAGCGCCTGGAACCTATACTTTATTGGTTAAATCCTCTAACAATGATGGGGTCTGGAATGAAACGCCCGCATCAATAAAAATCACAGTTGTTCCTCCGTTTTGGAGAACAAATTTTGCCTATTTTATATATTTTATAGTATTTATAGGTTTTTTAATGGCACTTAGAAGGTTTGAAATTATTCGTTCTGCCAAAAAACATCAATTGGAATTAGAAGTATTTGAAAAAGAAAAACACGATGAAATGCATCGTTTGAAATTAGAATTTTTTACCAATATTTCTCATGAATTCAGAACCCCTTTAACTTTAATAAAAGGGCCTTTAGAATATTTGCAAAAAAATAGTGGTACGATTTCAACAGAGAAAGTCAACGAACAATATGGAATCATGCATAAAAACATTGATTACCTATTGCGATTGGTAAATCAATTGTTAGATTTCCGCAAGATGGACAAGGGGAAACTGGATTTGATCGTTTGGAAAAGCAACCTTTTGGAATTCTTGAAATTAGTTGGCGAACCCTTTCAGTTTTTGAGCCATAAAAAAAATATTGACTTTAAAATCAATTCAAAAATTGAAAACCCTATACTATGGTTTGACACTGATGCACTAGAAAAAATTATGAATAATTTACTTTCTAATGCATTCAAATTTACTTCTGAAGGAGGAAAAATTACTGTGGAAATATTGGATGGTAAAGACCATACTATTGTTTCTGATATGGAAATTAATGCAAATCCATCCGATTACATCATCATCAAAGTAAAAGATTCTGGTTTAGGAATTCCGCCGCACCGATTAAAATTTATTTTTGAACGTTTTTATGTCGATAAAGATTATCGAAAAGTGAATACGCAAGGAACAGGAATTGGTTTGGATTTTACTAAAAAATTAGTCGAATTACATCAAGGCCAGATCGAAGTTACTAATAACAAAAAACGAGGTGCTTCCTTCTTTATTTGGTTGCCTAAAAACAAAGGTGCCTATGAAAATATCAATGGAATCACTTTTGGAGGTGAAACAGAAAATAATGTTTTCACTACCGAATTAAATGCTGAGACACATGCCGTCGAAGTATTGGATGAAATTGTAGATCAAAACGAACACAAATCAAGATCTAAATTACCTGTTTTATTAATCGTTGAGGATAATCCTGATATTCGCATTTTAATTAAAAATGGATTGGAAAAACAATATGATATCTATGAAGCCGAAAATGGACAACGAGGTTTGGAGTTGGCAAATAAATTAATGCCGAATATTATTTTGACAGACATTTTTATGCCTATTATGGATGGAATTGAAATGTGTGAAAAACTCAAAACCACTTCTGAGACCAGTCATATTCCAATTGTGATGCTTACTGCAAAAACATCTACAGAATGGGAAAAAGAAGGTTTAAAAAATGGTGCCGATGGCTACATTCGTAAACCATTTGATATGGAATTATTAGAATTGAAACTCAAAAACATTCTCAAATACAGAGAAGATTTGCGACGAAAATTCAACAGAGAAACGACCTTACAACCAAATGAAGTTACGGTAACCTCAGCTGACGAACGCTTTTTACAAAAAGCAATTGAAGTGGTTGAAAAACACATGATGAATACCGAGTTTAGCGTGGAATTGATGGTCAAAGAAATGGCTTTGAGCCGAAGCAATTTGTACTTAAAAATTAAAGAACTTACAGGTTTATCTTCGAGTGAATTTATTCGAAACATTCGTTTAAAAAGAGCGATGCAATTATTAGAACAAAGCGATCTTTCTGTCAAAGAAATTATGTATATGACTGGTTTTAATACCGCTTCCTACTTTTCAAAATGCTTCAAAAAACAATTTGGAGTGATTCCTAGTAAATATTTACGAGAAGAGGAAATGGATGAGTCCGATTTAAATGAATCAAACGAAATCGATTCAAAGGAGGAGGATACCGAATAAATTGTCTTGTTTTGTTTTCTATCTTGACAAGAACTCTTCTTTGCTCTTGGTCAATAAAAGCAATCAAAAACATTACAAACAAAAAATATCCCTAAAGCTTACTGAAATAAATTTCAATAAGTTTTAGGGATATTCTATTTTTCAATGCATCACAGCATTAATCTTTTTTTTTTTGCAAAATAAACTTATTCTACCAACACTTCATCAATTTCCCAATTTCCTTTTTCAGCGCTCAATTGCAAACCTACTTGCATCAATCTTTCGTTAATTTGATGAAATTTCGATAAGTCAATCGTGTAGGTTTTGAACTTTGTATCTTGGGCTGTTATAGGAACTGAAATCCATTCTTGTTTACTCCAATCTATTTGTCCTGTTCCTGTAGACCAAAAATTAGCAGAACGATTACGGGTATAAAGCGCTAGTTTTAATTCCTTGGCTTTGCTGTTGTTTTTTATTTTAATGGTTATTTTTGAACATGATGCTGTTTCAGTGTATAACCATGGCGCACTTTGAACAATTGCCTCTTTGGCTGTAATTTTTCCAATTAATTTCCCATCCTTAAATGAAATTGCTGTACCTCCTAAAGCACTCCACCCCATGGTACTGTTTTTAAATTCAAAAGGCCTGCCAGGAGAAGGATACATTCGATCTTCTTTAGGAATAATAATAGTTTCGTCTTTGTTAAAAAAAACAGGTTTTAAACTTGCTCCTCTGTAAAACGCACTAATATCATGGTTTTCTTGTAGCACATACAATTGATTTTTCCATTCAAAAAAACTAGTATGTCCGCCTTTTAAGAAAGCGCCTTTAAATTCATAGGGGCCATATAAATTCTTAGACATCGCATACCTACTTCCAAACACTAAATAATAATAACCATTGCGTTTGAATAACGTTGACTTATCTTCTGTATTCATCCTTTGTCCCTTTTCATCCTGAATAATAATTGCTTTGGGTTCTGTTGCCAACGATTTCATATCCTTAGATAAAGTAGCCATATAGTAGGTTCCTGCTCCAAAACAAATGGTATAAACATCGTTTTCTACAAAAACCTCAGGATCATAGGGATGTACTGGAACAATCCCTTCAGGCAATAGAGGCTTTCCTAACAAATCCTTGTATTCCCCAGTTGCATGGTCAGCCACCATGACACCTGTATCTTTGTTTCTGTTGGAAAAAAACCAATAAAATTTTCCATCCCGTTCCGTTATATCTCCTGCCCAGCAATTCGGCTGATTGCCAATGTAGGTTTGGGAGGGATAAATATTTCTACGGTGTTTCCAATTTTTTAAATCGCCCGAAGACCAAACCTCCCAACGATCCATTCTAAAAGAGCCTTTGCCTTCCCACGATTCATCATGCCCACAAATCACATAAACGGTATCGTTTTGTACCCAAGCATGAGGGTCGGCCATTCCGTGTTCAGGAGCAATGACATCCACATGAAGTGCGTTAGGATTGATTCCCCAACTGCTACGATGATCATCTTTACCGTGTTTCACTCCTATTTGTGCCACAATACTGTGGGTAATTAATCCTAGTACTACTAGTGTATAGTTTTTAAAAAAAATCATTCTGCTCTTTATTTGTAATTGAAATATTAAATTTTAGTCCAACAATAATATAAGTTTAAATCGAATTTGTATAAAACATATTCATTTATAAGTATAATATATGTTTTATTCTAGGTCAATTCATCTAAAATCAAAGTTTGAGTCAAAAAAAATAACAGTCATACATGGTTTTTAACGAAATTGTATCTACTTAAATAATTTGGTTAAATCGCGACCGTACAATTTCAATTACTTATATGCTTATTGAATTCTTTTTTATATTTAGCAATAAATAGATAATGATATGAATAAGATTAAATTTGCAGAAAGAAAGATTCGCTAGATATTCTGTAGGTTATTTCTGAACAAGATAAACAATATTATTTTCTTATCCCCACCTACTTGCATTTGCGAAAAAAAAGAGTTGGTAGATAAATAATAATTACTCTTACTTATGCTATATTCATGAGTTTTCCTTTACAAGTTTTACGTAATTTCGAGCTATTTTTCTAGTTTCTTCAATATCAATGGCACCGTTCTCCGGGTTTTTCATAAGACATCCGTAACCAATCCCTTCTACACCAGCATCAAACCATTTTCTAGCATCAGAAAATTCAACGCCACCAACAGCAAAATAATGTATATTATCTAATGGTCCCTTTATCGCATTAAAATATTCAATTCCTAAATTGCCGGCAGGAAATAACTTTACAATATCAGCACCATTTTCATGAGCTTCGCAAATTTCGGTTGGAGTAAGAGCTCCCATTATAACTGGTATATTATTTTGATGAGCTACTCTTATCACCTCTAGGTTAACATTTGGGGTCACTAAAAATTGAGCTCCAGCTTGAATTACTTTTTCAGCTATTTTAGTATTGATAACAGTTCCAGCACCTATCAAAACGTCAGGATAACTTTTACGAGCTTTTGATATTGCCGCTAAATATCCTGGAGTATTAGACGTTATTTCAAGTACTTTAATTCCTTCTGAAATTACTGTTTCTAAAACAAGTTCAATTATCTCTTGATTCTTGGTTCTTAGTATTGCAACTAGCTTTTCTTTCCTTATGATTTTGATTATTTCTTGTCTATTCATCGTAAAACATGTCCTGAAGTGTTACCTTCCATTATTGATAATATTTCTTTTTCGGTACTTGTATGTTGATCACCTTGAATGGTATGCTTTAAAGCAAAAGCAGAGGCGGCGAACTCGATTGTTTTTTGATAGTTCCAACCAGCATTTAGCCCATGCATACAAGCAGCAGCAAAAGCATCTCCTGTTCCAAACCTATCCGTTATTAACACATTAAATGTTTGTGATATGTAATGGTTAGTACCTGAAACAATAATACCTGTTAATTTATTTTCACTTGCAGATATATGATCTCGAACTGTAAAAGCGATTTTACTAACTCCAAATTTTTGCTGCACTTTAGTCATGGATTCAACAGTTTCTTCAATAGAATTATCCGAATAATCCATTTGATATACATCTTTCAAAACACCTAAATTTCCAAACAAAATATCTGTATTTTCAATAATTTGATCAAAAATATTCCTTGCATCTGTAACACTTTTCCATAAAGTACGTCTGTAATTCATATCAAAACAAACTTTAACCCCTAGCTTTTTGGCTATTTTAGTAATGGCAATAGATTCAAGAGCACATTGATTCGAAAGTGATGCTGTTATTCCTGATAAAAACAACCATTCTTTATCTTTTAAAATATCCTCCCAATCAAATTCGCCTTTTTCGATTTGACTAAAAGATGAGTGGGCTCGATCATAAATAACACTTGATGGTCGTATGGAAGAACCTATTTCTATAAAGTAGGTGCCGATCCTTCCATCACCTCTAATAATATTATGGGCATTTATTCCGTAACCTTTGATAGCGTTTATTGCAGCGTCTCCCAATTGGTTTTCAGGCAATTTAGTAACAAAACTCACTTTGTTATGTAACATAGACAATGAGGTGGCTACATTTGATTCGGAACCAGCGAAATTGAGATCAAATGAGCGGGATGAATATATTTTTTCACCCTGTTTAATAGGTGTAAAACGAACCATTATTTCACCAAAAGTTATAAAACTCATATTTTTTTTTTAATTTTTACTATTTAATTAGGCAATATTACCAATTGGTAAAAGAACCATCCTTACGTCTTAATCGAGGAATTTCAGTAGGTCTAAAAGAGAGGCTTTTTGCATATTCTTCATTGAATTCAACCCCTAAGCCAGGAGAATCAAGAATTTTATATCTTGTACCTTCTAGTTTAGGTTGTACAGGATAAAATTTAGGGTCATTAGTTAATACGTGTGCTCCTGTATTTACTTCTTCTAACCAACTAAAATTAGGACAAGCAGCTGCCAAATGTATCGTAGCTGCAGTACAAATAGGTCCTAAAGGATTATGCGGCATCAAATCAATATAATGTGCCTCCGCCAAAGATGCCACTTTCATAGCTTCTGTTAGTCCACCCACATTACATACATCAACACGTGCATATTGTGCTATATTACGTTCTAAAAATGGTAAAAACTGCCATTTACTAGAAAACTCTTCCCCAATTGCAAAAGGTACATTAATAAGTTTCCTTAAAGCTTCATAAGCTTCTGGGTTTTCATCCCTTATAGGTTCTTCAATAAAATCAATCGTTCCAGTAGGCATTCTATTTATAAAAGAATATGTTTCTGGTAATGTCAGACGAGTGTGGTAATCAATTCCGATAGTAATTTTAGGTCCAATTTCTTGTCTCAATTTTGTAACCCAATCTGCAATAGTAGCTATGGATTCCCTTGGTTCAAAAATTGTTTTATCGGTTTGTTCTTCAAATTCAGCAGGAGCTAATCGTAACATATTCCATCCTTCATTTACTAACCCTTTTGAAAGTCTCAGTAATTCATCTAATGTTGAAAAACGTACTGAGGCAAAACATTCTACAAAATCTCTTTGTTTTCCTCCTAATAATTCATAAACAGGAATCCCCAAATACTTGCCTTTTATATCATACAAAGCGATATCAATGGCAGAAATGGCAGCAGTTAAAACTCTCCCTCCCTCAAAATATTGACCTCTATATAAATCTTGCCAAATTGCTCCTATTTGATTTGGATCTTTTCCTATTAATAGTGGTTTAAAATGTTCAATAGCTCCAATTACAGCCAGTTCTCTACCTGATAATCCTGAAGCCCCCCAACCATAAATCGTAGCATCTGTTTCTATTTTAATTACTAGTTGGGTTCCTGTACCAACATTTATTGGATAGGTTTTAATATTTGTTATTTTCATATTTTAAAAAAAAATAAAATTAGTTTTCATCAATTTCTATTCGTTTTATATCTCCTACTAAGAATACATAGGATAGCAAGCCTATTAATGCTAAACCTCCAATAAAAAACAACGCAGGTTTAAAGTCTCCATCTTTAACTAAAAAACCAATTGATACAGGTATCACTACAGATGACAATCCTCCAATTAAGTTAAAAACACCTCCAGTTAGTCCTATTAATCTCTTCGGAGCCATTAATGAAATAAAAATCCAAGTAATACTTGCTAATCCATTGCCAAAAAAAGCCAAGGATAAAAATAAAATCACGAAAAAAGTATTGTCTGTATAATTTGCACCGATAATAAAGGTGGATAGCAACATTCCAAAAATTATGGGCATTTTTCTTGAAAATTCGTTTGAATATCCTTTTTTTATTAAAAAATCAGAAGTAAAACCCGCTAAAATAACTCCGGAAAAAGCAGCTAAAAAAGGTATCGAAGCTAAAAAACCAGATTGTAAAAAATCAAGACCTCTGTATTTAACCAAATAGGTTGGAAACCAAGTTAGAAAAAAAATAGCGGTAGCTCCTAAACAAAATTGACCTATATATAAACCCCATAACTTTCGGTATATAAAAGCATGTTTTAAATCATTCCATTCAAATTTTTTTTTCAATTTGATTTCATTTGAATAATTTTTGTTGTCTTGATTTATATATTCTAATTCAGACTCACTTACTTTTCTTGAATCTTCTGGATCACGATAAATTTTAAACCAAATAATACCCCAAATTAAACCTATTACACCTGAAACGATAAATAAACCCCTCCATCCCATATAGTTTTGAATAGTAACTAATAAAGGAGTTAAAAAAGCTAAACCAATATATTGTCCTGAAGTATAGATGCCAATAGCACTTGCACGTTCTTTTTCGGGAAACCATTTAGTTACTATTGAATTATTAGTTGGGTAAGAAGGTGCTTCAAAAATTCCTACGCTAGCTCGTAAACCTATTAACATCGAAAAAGAATTAACAAAACCTTGTAATAAAGTTGCAAATGACCACAAAACTAGCATTAAAGAATACAAAAATCTAGCCTTAATTTTGTCAACCAATATTCCTCCAGGTATTTGTAATCCTGCATAAGTCCATGCAAAAGCAGAAAAAACTAATCCCATTTGTACCGAATTTAAATCAAGATCGTCAGCAATTGCAAAAGCAGCTACAGAAATATTACTCCTATCTAAATAATTTATTACAACGGTTATAAAAACCATCATAAGAATTTTATATCGTTGTTTTGTAGTTGGTTTTGTTGTCATTTAAGTATGTCTAAAAGTATTTGTAATTAATAAGATTCTTATGTTTAAATTTTAATTGTTTTCAATTGATCTTATAAAAATTCTAAGTTGTTTCGTTTATAAAGATATGTTAGTTAAAGCTTTACCAAAAATCATAAAAATTCTATTTTATTTATCAATCACTGGATCTCTTTTTTCATCTGTGCGATGCACAGCATTCACTTCATAAATGGTTTTTAACATCCATAAAGGACGTTCTAATCCCGCTTCCCAGTCAAATAAGGTTTTATACAAGGCTCTCACTTTTTCTGGATATTGAGTAGCCAAATCGTTTTTCTCTCCTACGTCTTGAGTAATATTATACAACTCAGCAGGTCTATCAGGATAACGCAACAATTTCCAATCGCCTTCCCGAACTACGCCTCTATTGGCTATTTTCCAAAACAATCTTTGATGAGGAGCTTCAGTGTTTTTATGGGTGATAAAAGGCATTAAATCAACACCATCTAATGCCTTAATTTGAGCAGCGTTTCCTCCTGCCAGATTGATAAAAGTAGGTGTCATATCCAACATGCTTATCGACTTATCATAAGTCGTTCCAGCTTTAATAACCGAGGGTAATTTCATGATAAATGGTACTCGAATTCCTCCTTCTAATAAAGTCGATTTACAACCACTCAATGGGTAATTAGAAGTTTCGGTAACATCAGGCCCACCATTATCATTCCCAAAAACAATCAGCGTATTTTTCTCTAAACCTAGCTTTTTTAGTTTGTCTAAAATTTGCCCACAAGCACGGTCTAAGGCAAGTGTCATAGCTGCCAATTGCTTCCGTTTCCCTGTTAGATGTTTAATTTTAGCCATATCTTCCTCGGTAGTATGCAATGGCGAATGCACGGCATTAAAAGAAACATACATAAAAAATGGATTTTTCTTGTTGCGTTCCATAAACTCACAGGCTTTGTCTGCAAAATCATCGGTGATATATTTTTGTGGTTCTGCATAATTCCCAAAACCTTGCTCCAATCTATCTTCTGGTCTTTGTTTGGCTTCGGTTTCTGTCAAAGTCCAAAAACTTCTAGCGCCTCCTCTAAAACCGTAAAACTCATCAAAACCTCTCTTCAAAGGGTGGTATCTATCGGCATTCCCCAAATGCCATTTCCCTAAAACAATAGACTTATAACCCAATGGATTCAAGTAATCGGCAATGGTTTTTATAGGTAACGGCAATCCCATTTCGTCATCATTCAATCGTGAGGATTCGCTCATATAGCCTGGCACATTGTTTTCTTCAATACCAAAACGCTGTTGGTACATCCCTGTTAACAAACCCGCTCTCGAAGGTCCACATACAGAATCAGTTGTATAAGCTTCTTTAAAAACCATTCCTTCGGTGGCTAGCTTATCTAAATTAGGAGTCGAAAAATACTTACTGCCTTGAAATCCAAAATCATTATACCCAGCATCATCAGCAAAAAGGAAAATGATATTTGTTTTAGGCGCTTTTTTTTGTGCTGTTATTTTTATTGGTGAAAATGCCAATAAAAAAACAATCATTAATAAAAAAAGGTTCTTAGTTTGTTTCATTAATCAGTTAATTTTAATCATTTAATTTGGGCGTGACCCTTCGTAAAAACTAGACAAATTCCGATTAGTCCAAATAAAATCATCTAATCTACTAAACCACTATGGACTGAAAGTTCATAGATTTTATTAGTAGACTTAAAGTCTGCGAGGCTAAAGAATGCATTTTTTAAACCACAAATTACACGAATTAACACAAATATATTTATGGGAATTTGTGTAATTTGTGGTAAAATACTTTTAGTAGCTAAAGCGAAATGCCCTAAAGTGTACAGTTTTAACTATTTTTGGGACCAATATATTGATAATAGCACTGAATCAATCTTTAAAATAAGCTTTAGTTTTTCACTTCATTTTCAGTAAAAAAAACTTCCCTTCCATGCTCTAAAATCAAGTCCTTTCCTTTAAATTCAATAATCCCTTTTTGACGAATGTCTGTGGAGGAAGCGCCAATTTTGAATTCGTATTTTCCTGCTTCAACAATCCATTTTTCATTTTTATACTGCACCAATTGTTGCGGAGATACATGAAATATTACAGTTTTCTCTTCGCCTGCTTTTAAAGCCACACGCTCAAAACCCTTTAATTGTATCGGTTTTTGGGTTGATGCTTTATCCACTGGCGAAACATACAATTGCACAATTTCGTCCCCAGCACGTTCTCCTGTGTTTTTAACATTTACAGCAATGGCAAAACGATCATCGGTAATCTTAACAGCTGATTTTATTTTAAATTTCGAATATTCATAGTTTGTGTATGACAGTCCGTAACCAAATGGATATTGTACCAAAGAAGCCTCTTCGTACCCATTTTTATAATTAATTTCGTCACGAGATTCGGTACGAGGATAGGTCACACATAATTTAGCTGATGGATTTACATTTCCAACCAAAATATCAGCCAATGCGTTCCCGCCTTCTTCCCCTGGAAACCAAGCTTGAACGATGGCAGCACATTTGTCTTCAAATTTGCTTACCAGTTGTTGACGACCACCAAACATAACCAAAATCACAGGCTTACCCGTAGCAATTAATTTTTCAACAAACGCTTCCTGCTCACCTGGTAAACGAATTCCTTTTCGTTCCCTTCCTTCGCCACATAAATACAAGTTTTCGCCCATAGCCGCAATAATCACATCGCTTTCTGTCGCTATTTTTAAGGCATTTTGTAAATCCGGCTGCGGAAGTCCTTTGATGCTTAATAATTTTAACTTGCTCAAACGATCATCACCTAAACCACTATTATCAATTTTTGATTCTAATGCCGCACTCCAATCACAACCTCTTTCATGAAAAATTTGAACATCTTTTGCTACTTTATTCTCTAACCCTTCTTTTAATGTAATTAACTTAGGATTGGTAGGATCAAACGCTGTACTGTGCCAAAAAGAAATCATAGACTGATAGGTATAATCTCCTAACAAGCATTGATAAGTAGCCGCATTAGGCCCTAGTAATGCAATTTTCTTGACTCCTTTTTTCAAAGGTAAAACACCATTGTTTTTTAACAGTACAATAGATTGAGCCGCAGTTTCATAAGCCAATTTTCTATTGGCAGGCGGATCAAAATCTAATGTCCCTTCGGTTCCAATGATGGGATTTTCATCTAATAAACCTAACTTGGCTTTCATGATAAGCGCTCTTTTTACAGCTTGATTGATAGTTTCTATTGAAACTTCACCGTTTTTAAGCGCTTCAGGTAATAAAGGATAAGCAATAGGAGAAGAAAGTTCAATATCAACTCCAGCATTAATGGCCATAGCTCCTGCCACCATTTCAGATGGTGCTTGCTTGTATCCTTTATACGTTTTGGAAACCGCAAAATAATCACTCACTACCAATCCATCAAAACCTATTTCTTTGCGTAACATTTGGTCAAGCATAATCGGACTTGCTACTACCGGCAAAGCTTTGTATTTACCATAAGAAGGCATAACGCTCTTGGCACCTGCTATTTTGATACAGGCTTCATGTGGCATTAAATATTCTTCGTATAATTCTTTTTCACTATTGTTAAAAGTACCATAACCCGCAAAATGTTTGACCGTTGCCGCAACACCAGTTTTAAAATCATCTCCTTGCAAGCCTTTTACAAAGGCAACCCCCATTTTTGAAGTCAAATAGGCATCTTCACCATAACTTTCTTCTAATCTGTTCCAATGGGCTGTTCTACTTAAATCTAACATGGGCGATAAAGCAAAAGTCGCTCCCGCAGCACGCATGGTTCGAGCCGTTGATGCTGAATTATTTTGAACTATATCTGGGTTCCAAGAACAACCCACACCTATCTGTTGCGGAAAGGTGGTGGCTCCTTGTGTAGCAAAACCCGTAATGGCTTCTTCATGAAATATTGCGGGGATTTTAGTCTTGGTTTCTGTCATTAAATAATGCTGTACCTCACGAACCAAATCCCTTAATTTTTCAGGTTCTAATGTTAATCCTGATGAAAATTGACAAAAATGACCTATTCCATACGGAATTTGTTCTCTACATTTTTGTAAAGAAACTTTTCCATCGACCATAATTTCTTTCAAACGAGTTCCAACAATTTGTGCTAATTTTTCCTCCATGGTCATTTTGCTCATGAGGGCTTCTACTTTAGCATCTATTTCGGGTGTTGAATAGGGAACTGTCTTTCGTGCCTGAGCATTTAGCAAAACACTAAAGCCGAAAGAGAATCCAATTAGCAATGTTTTAAAATTCATCACTTTATTTTATAGGTGTGTATTTGTCTCCTACTATTTTTTTATATTGCTCAAAAAAACTGTTGACCAATTTAGGATTAGCAGCCGCTTGGTTGTTTTTTTGACCGATATCCGTTTTCAAATTATACAGCTGAAATTGGGTATCAATTCCTAATTCAGTGTGCGTTTGCTCGTTCATCGCTTTTCCTTTATAAGGTGGAATCATAATCCAGTCTCCCGTTCTGAAAGCTGTTTTAGAGCCTGCTTCGGTAACCAAGTTTTGACGGCCTTTTTTATCTTTTCCTAAAAAAGTATTAATTGTGTTCTGGCTATCACCCATACTCGCTTTTACTCCCAACATAGAAGCAAAAGAGGCCAATAAATCCATTTGACACACTAAAGCGTCTGATACTTGAGGCTTGATAGTTCCTTTCCAATACACCATAAATGGTACGCGTGTTCCTGCTTCAAACAAACTATATTTACCCCCACGCAATTTACCTGCTGGCGTATGCTTTCCTAATTTTTCAACAGCCTCATCATGGTAGCCATCGTCAAGAACAGGGCCATTATCACTTGAAAAAACAATTAACGTATTCTCTAAAATTCCTTCTTCTTTTAAAGTTTTCATGAATTCACCAATACACCAATCAGCTTCCAAAATAGCATCTCCACGAGGTCCCATTCCTGATTTACCTACAAAACGAGGATGTGGTGTGCGCGGTACATGCGGTTGTTGCAAAGCATAATACAAGAAAAATGGTTTGCTTTTGTGCTCGCGAACATAGTTTTTAGCTTTGATTAAAAAATGGTCTGCCATATCGGTATCTGTCCATTTTGCAGCTTCTCCACCCTTCATATAACCTATTCTCGGAATACCGTTTACAATACTTTGATTGTGACCGTGACTCCATTTCATCGTAGTTAATTCTGGATTGTCAACTCCTGTAGGTTGTCCCTCAAAGTTCTTTTTATAACTTACAAAAATAGGATCCTTAGGGTCTAGATTATCTACACGACCGTTATCAATATACACAGTAGGAACACGGTCTTGTGTGGCTGCCAAAATATACGATTCATCAAAACCTACCTCATTTGCTCCTGGAGAAATAGTTTTGTTCCAATCGGTTTCTCCCACTCCTAATCCTAAATGCCATTTACCTACTACGGCTGTTTGATAGCCCGCTCGCTTCAACATTTTTGGCAAAGTTTCTTGTTGGGTTGAAATAATCAATGGGGCTGAGCCTGGTAAAATCTTAGCATCGTCATTGCGCCACGGATACACTCCAGTCAATAATCCATAACGGCTAGGAGTACAAGTAGCAGAGGTAGCATAGCCATTGGTGAATTTAATTCCTCCCTTGGCCAATACATCCATATTAGGCGTTTTAATTTCAGTAGCGCCATACGAGCTCAAATCACCGTATCCTAAATCATCCAAATAGACAATCACAATATTTGGTTTTTTAGTATTCTTTTTTTGTGCCCAAATTGGAAAACTAATCATTCCCATTACCGACAAACAAATTGCTAGCTTTCTTAATTTCATCATTTACTTCTTTTTATTCTTAGTTGTTTTATTCTCTGTTACATTAATTATCAAGGTACTCATATCAATATCTTTAGGCTTAGCTACATTCAGTGGACGAATTTTTGCCATCAACGAATAGCCTTTGTTAACTTCAATTGGCTTATCCAATTTCAATTCATATTCTAAATGAGCATAACCGGCATAAGCAACCCACTTCGTTTCAGTGATTTTCTTTCCATCTGCATCTGATAATTTTAGAAAAATTTCACGGTCTTCGAGGGCTTTATAAGCCAACGGTATTTTTAAAACATTAGATGCTGGTAAATCAATAGTAGCTGAGTGGAAAAGGATGGTTTCATCAAAAAGTTTCACCGACGGGTCATGAATAGCATCTTTATTAGCATCAGTCACATCGACTAATTTATACCCACGTACCCAATCATAATAAACCACATTTTTAGTAGGGTCAGCCAATTCTTCATCTGTTGGCAATTCAATCCACGGAAAAGGATAGGTTTCGGATACTAAACGCATATGCATCGGTCTGTCAAAGGGTTTGTCGCTTATTTTATCATAAAACTTTTGATGTTTGGGTTCGCTATTGTTGTAATAATAACTAGCATTTTGCTCATCACGCCACCAACCACCATATACATGGAATCTAGCAGAAGAAACTTCAGGGTTATTAAAATTAACAGCTGCAGCGCGGTAATCGTGTTTTTCTTTGTTGCAATCCGTGTACCAATAGTGTGAATTGGAGTGCATACCATGGGCAAAATAACTACCACTAAAATTACCATCTCTCCCTATAGACTCATGAATATCCCATTCTAAACCATAATTATCACAGTCTTTAGCCCCTTTTTTAGTACCATTCGTTGAGAACCAAAAAGTAGTAGACATGGATGTAGCCGCCGCTTTCACTTTGGTTTCATAATACCCAAAAAGTACTGATTTCTTTGACACTACAGCACCGCCAGCTATGTTGTAAATCGACTCTTTTCCATACGCTTTAACAATGGTGTCTTTTTTCAGTTTCTCCCCTTTAATTTGAAGAAAACCATCTTTGACCGAAACTTGAGAAGACAAAAAGATACCAGGCTCTCTTCCTTTCCAAGTAGGATGATGGTCATACCATTTGGTGGTATCCAATTGCGTTCCGTTGAATTCATCTGAGAAATCAGGATTTACTACCCATCTTTTTCCTAAAGGAGGTTCTGGTGGCCCTGAAGATACGGTTTGAGAATATCCTGCCACTACATTACCAAATGCAACTAATCCCATTATTATTTTTGCAAGCTTTATCATATTTTTTCTATTCTATTTATAGTTAAAGTGATACTTGGAGTACTTCTTTATTTTTCTTTACCGCATCTATTTCGTAGAAACGTTTTATGTTTTTTCCTTCTCCTACCTCAATCGTATATTTACCCGATTGCATTACCTTAGGTTGGAACTGATTTCCTTTAATTCTCAAAGATAAAATCACTTCGCTGGTATAATAATTTCGTACTGTTACCACTTGATTGGCTTGATTTATTTTGATGATTGGTAATTCAAAACCGTCTTTTATTTTAAAATTATCCAGCTGCGAAAAAGTTACTGGCCAGCCATTATAAGGTTTACTTCCTGGTGCAAACATATCCACATTACGTTCCCAACATTCAAAAGTGGTTTCTCTTTTTTCCTTATTGAATTTAATGATTCCGTATCCAGCGGCTCTTCCTTTTAACAAATCTTCTCTTGGTGTATTGTCCTTATGCGTAGGATTTGCCACGGCGTGAACTGTCATTTTGTTATGGAAAGCATCTTCGTATTCCCCTGTATAATCTGGCATTCCTTTGATATGATTCTTTCCTTTTTCTTCAGGATTCCACCAACGCATCCAAAAATTGGCAGCAGCCGGTACTGCAAAAGAATAGCCTGCATTATTCCAGTCTTCAATACCATGTTGTACGACTGAACCTAGATGTTGGTCACCTGCTATCATACAGGAATAACTTTTTCTAATCACACTCAAAGCTTTGTTTCTCCCTGCTTGTGGCCAGCCATTGGAATCGGTACTGTATCCTTGTTTTTTATCAATTGTAGGTGAATGAGTAGCTAAATTCGTAAAGATGGTTTGTGACAAAACGGCTTTCATCTCGGCATCTTTCCACTTAGTAGTCCAGTCTTCCAGAAAATCTAGCTGTCTTTGGCCTAACAAACTTGCACCTTCAACGTTCATATCTCTAGTATCAGAATAGTGTTTTTTTTCTAAAACTCTTTTGGGTCCCGATTTGAATTTTCGATCTTCAATGATGGCAAAACTAATGCCTCCCCAAGTCATTTGGGTATAATAAACTCCTATTCCTTGCTCAATAGGTGTTGGGTCGTAAGGGTCTGGCAAATGGCTGGTTTGCGCTCTTTCAACTTCTTTTATATAGGAAACAGGCATATAATAACCGCCTTCGTCCCCATCGCGAGTGGCAGATTTTCTTCCGCCATCACCCCAAATATTTCCTTGACCCACATCATGATCATCAACCATACAAATAGTTGGTGTATTGCGAATGATGTCTCCAAAAGATTCTCCAAACTTTAACCAATATTTATAATGTTCGCTATGGTCATACGCCTGATCTCCTGAGAAGAATAGTACATCTGGTTTTAATTTTTTTAAATTATCTACAATATCAGTAGCAGGAATTTGCCCGCCATGTCTTTCATACAATGACCAACAGGAAAAAGCAGCCATTGTAATCTCCTTTTTATGGATTGGATTTTTTTGAATTGTTCCTTCATAAAAAGCTTTGTTATTGTGTACAACACGGTAAGTTGCCTCCTGAGAATCATCCCATTTTTCGATTCTGAAATGAGCAGTATATCCAGGATATTCAATTTCTGATTCCTGAACGGTTTCCCAATCTGCTCCTTTTTTTATTTGGAGTACCGCTCTAAAAGGTTCGTAATCCTTGATAGGATAAAACTGAGCCGTCAACTTTACAATGTTGTTATGCACCGTATAAAGTGCAAAACAAATTCGGTCACTAGGTGTTTGATTTCTGGTAATTTCCAGTACATTCTTTTTTTGTGCGAAAGAAAAATAGCTGAGAATAATAAAAACAAATACAATAATTTTTTTCATAACTAAAATGATTTTATCAACTGATATTGAAAACGAAAATAAGTGTAACCAAAACCCATTGCGTTTTGGCTACACTAATATAATCATAAGAACATTTAGTTCCTTTTTCTAAATGGTTCTACCTTATTTTATTTCTATTGCAATTGCATTACTTTTTAAACCTTTGGCAGTAACATTTACGGAGACATTGCTACCTTTTCGTAGGGATTGAATTAAGAGTAAAGCATGACCATTATGTGTCTCTACTGTATTCGTTTGATAATCCTGAATACTTTTATTCCAACCATTATCTACACCTAAAACTTTAACCTCTCCTTTTACATCAAAAGTCAGTTTTGCTTCAGAAGTAGTGACTTCATTTCCGTCCTTATCTACTAATTGCGCAATGACATGAGCCACATCATAACCATCGGCTTTTAACTGCGTTTGGTCAGTCGTCAAACGAATTTTAACAGGTTCCGAAGTCGTTTTTAATTCGGCTTTTACTTCAGCTCCATCAAATCCTGCTTTGGCTGTCAAGGTACCCGCTTGGTAAGGCACTGCCCAACGGAAAATACGATCCGGACATTCAGACATGCTTCTTACCCCTAACGAACGTCCGTTTAAGAACAATTCTACTTGTGCAAGATTAGAACTTACCTCTACAATTACCATTTCGCCTGGGGAATAATTCCAATGGAAATTGGCTCTGCTATTGTTCCATTTCAATTCTTTTTTTGAAGTCTGAATGAGTTTACCACTCAATTCATCCACTTTGAACTCCGAGTCTTTGACTAGTGTAGTTCCTATGGCGATATTAGGTGTGTTGACCCAAAGACTTTTAAAATAATTCCATCCTTGTTTTTTGAAGCCTGCAAAATCCAGTAGATCACCATCCCATCCTTTTTGTGGCCAATCATTATGTGCTTCACCTAAATAATCAATTCCCGTCCACATAAACATACTAAAGACACCTTGATTTTCTAACACTTGCTTCCAATCGTCCCAAGTTCCTGGACACTCATTAATAGTTACTTGTTTGGTAGGAAAATGTTTTTGTGCCCATGGAATGATGACATTTCTATAACTATAACCCGCAATATCCACCGCATCAGCATAGCCACTCACATGACTTACTTGTGGCAAAATCAAATTGGCCGTTGTAGGTCGGGTATCATCTAATTCTTTTACCCATTTGTTCAGTCTTTGCGCTGTTTCAGTCAAAATGTATTTGCCTTTGTCCCATCCGTCGTATCTTTTCTTCAACTCCTCTGGTGAATACATCGGCAAACTTCCCCAATAGTCTCCTGCATTTTGAGGGTTATTTTCATCTTTCCAAAAACCAGAAATATAACGGTAATGCAAATACGTCCATTCAATTTCGTTACCAATACTCCATTGTACCACACTTGGATGATTGCGGTCACGCAACAGCGTACGAGTCAAATCGCTTTTTCCCCATTTTTGAAAATGTTCCGTATAGCCACGAGTGATATAATCATCGTGTCTGTCATGGTAATTTTGTCTTTTATCTTTAGGCAAATCAAATTCGTCAAACAATTCATTTTGAACCAAGAACCCCATTTCGTCACAAAGGTTCAAGAATTCCTCTGAAAAAGGATTGTGCGAAGTTCTAATGGCATTAACGCCACATTCTTTTAACAAAGTCAATCGTCTGCGCCACACTCCTTCTGGCACTGCTGCTCCTACCAAACCTCCGTCATGATGAATACAAATTCCTTTCATATAGGTTGATTTTCCATTCAAAAAGAAACCTTCACCCGCCTTAAATTCAATTTTACGAATCCCGAATGGTGTTGTATATTGATCCACCACTTTTCCTTTTGAAGAAAGCGTTGTAATGGCTTTGTATCGAGTAGGCGTTTCTATATCCCAAAGCTTTGGATTTGCAACGGCAAAAAGTTGTGTAAACTCTGTGTTTGTATTTCCTTTTATTTTTAAAGAATTGTTTTGCTGTGCTACAACCGCTCCTTTTTCGTCGATGATTTTGGTAGCTAATTCAAAAGTATTCGAAGCCGAAAAGTCGTTTGCTACCTTTACTTTCAATTGTACTTTTGCTTTTTCTTTACTAACCTCTGGAGTGGTTACAAAAGTTCCCCAAACAGGAATGTGAAGTTTATTTGTCGTAATCAATTTGACATTTCTATAAATTCCGCTACCTGAATACCAGCGGTTGTCCGCATAACGCGAGTGATCTACGTGTACTGAAATTACGTTAGGACTTCCATCTTTTGTCAAAAAAGGTGTTAAATCAAAATAGGTAGGCGAATAACCATAAGGGTTTTCACCCAATAGTTTTCCGTTTAACCAAAATTTGGCATTATTGTACACCCCATCAAAAAGGATGTACACTTTTTTACCACTGTCGGATTTGGGAATCGAAAAATGTTTTTGGTACCAAGCTACTCCTCCATCTAAATAACCCGTTGCACCTTCTTTGGTTTTATCAAAAGAGAATTCGACACTCCAATCGTGTGGCAAACGAACCTCACGCCAATCGGCGTCATTTAGCGGAAGCTTTGTTGCGATTTTAGTATCTTTTTGCAATTGAAACTTCCAATCGAAATTAAAGTCTTGTTCTCTTTGTTCTTGTGCTACCATTGTCACATTAGCAAACAAGGCTAATAATAGCAAAAAGGCAATTCGTTTTGTTTTAATATTTTGCATCATTCTTAAATTACATTTTGAGGATTTCTTTTAATCCGAATTGAATATTACTGTTTTTATTTCACTCTATTTTAATTGCAATATTGCCGTCTGTGGTGTTGCCGCTCCTAGCCTTGTACTTAATGCTCCTGGCGATGCATTCCCTACCACAAGCTGGTAGTTTCCATTTCTCCAAACACTTTGTCCTTGCTCGTTAACCACTTTTAAATTATTGGGAGTAAGCTTGAAGTTGATGCTTTTCTTTTCTCCTTTTTTCAAACTTATACGTTCAAACGCTTTTAAACTCTTTAATGGTATTCCTCCACTCAGTTCCATTGGATTCACATATAATTGCACTACCTCATCGATATCGTAATTTCCTGTGTTAGCTACCTCAACCGTCACTGTCAAGGTTTGTTTTTCTTTTAAATTACTAGTACTCAACTTCAGATTCCTAAATTCGGTTTTAGAATAGGTTAACCCAAAACCAAAAGGATACATCGGCTCTTCAGTCATATATTTATATGTACGACCTTTCATAGAATAATCCTCATAAGCTGGTAATTGCGCCACATTCTTAGGAAAAGTAATAGGCAAATGTCCGCTAGGAGAGCTGTTTCCAAAAAGAATATCAGCTACGGCATTCCCGCCTTGTTCACCTGGGTACCAAATTTGAACAATCGCATCACATAGCTCTTCAATTCCTTCTAGCGAAACAGGACTTCCACTCGCAATTACAAGAACTAAGGGTTTCCCTTTTATCTTGCTAGCAATTTCTTTGACATAATCAATCTGGCTTTGAGGTAATTTCAAATCAACTTTATCGCCCACATTTTCAGCAGCAATAGCATCTACTTCTTCCCCTTCTCTATCGGCTGTTAATCCTACCACACAAATGGTTACATCTGATTCTCCTGCTTCAAAAGGTGCCCAATTTTTTGGATTGATATTTTTATGAAACGGCAAAACCCCACTTCGATAATTCAACGAAGCGCTAGGCGAAACCACATCGGCAACTCCTTCTAAAATAGTTACCATACCCGATGTTACGCCATAGTAACTTCCCATCAACATATCATTAGAATTAGCAAAAGGGCCTGTTACATACGGTATTTTGATGTCCTTGGACAAGGGTAAAATATTATTTTTATTTTTTAAGAGTACGATTGATTTTAGAGCTACTTCTTTAGACAACGCAATATGTTCTGGACTATGAATTTTTTCAATCCCAAAATTCAAATACGGATTATCCGTACCCTTTTCGTCAAACATTCCTAGTCTAAAGCGTGTTTTAAACAGTTGAACCGTACGGTCGTGAATCATTTTTTCTGTAATCAAACCTTGGTCTATGGCTTTTTTCAATTGACTATAAGTAGTCCCACATTCTAAATTTGTTCCGGAATTTAAAGCCACAGCAGCTGCCTCAACAGCAGTTTTCACATATTTTAGTTTGTTATAAACACCACTAACCGCTCCACAATCTGAAGTGACATAGCCATCAAATTTCCATTTATCTCTTAGGGTTTCTTTCAATAAAAAATCACTAGCACAAGCAGGTTTTCCATATACAGCATTGTAGGCTGCCATTACTCCTTCTACTTTTGCTTCTTTGACTAAGGCTTCAAAAGCAGGCAAATAGGTTTCGTACAAATCCTGTTTATTAGGCTCGGCATTAAACTCATGGCGAATATTTTCGGGTCCTGAATGTACCGCAAAATGTTTGGCACAGGCTGCCGATTTTAAGTATTTAGGATCATTTCCTTGCAGTCCTTTTACAAAAGCAACTCCAATTCTGGATGTTAAAAGCGGATCTTCTCCATAGGTTTCTTGCCCTCTACCCCAACGTGGATCTCTAAAAATATTGATATTAGGTGTCCAAAATGTCAATCCCGCATATTTGCTATGGTTGCCATTTTTTTGCGAAATTGCATATTTTGCACGAGCCTCAGTCGATATGGCCGATGCTACTCTTTCGGCTAATTGAGGGTCGAAAGTAGCTCCTAATGCAATCGCTTGAGGAAAGATGGTAGCCTTACCGTTTCTACCAATTCCGTGCAGGGCTTCGTTCCACCAATCGTAATCAGGCACTTTCAACCTTGGAATAGCGGCAGCTCCATTTTTCAATTGGTTAATTTTTTCCTCAATGGTCATTTGTGAGACAAGAATTTCAGCTCTTTTGTCAATCGGTAAATGATTGTTTTGAAAAGAAAAATCGACGTTTTGGGCAAAAGAGGCAGTCACTACCATAAAAGCAGTAAATCCTTTGTAAATAGATTGTCGGTTGATGTACATGGGTAATGGGTAAAATTTGTTTGTATAATTCTTAATTATCGTTTTATTGTTTCTGTTTCTTTATTCAAACGTTTTCTCAGCTTATCATTAAACTTTTAACTTTGTTTCCTATTCATTGACTTGTTAGCATTGAACTTTTCCCGATTATTCAAAGCAAAATACATCCTAAAAAAGGAGCATAATAATAGCGGTGTTACTCATTGAGAGTTTCATCGTTTTAATTTATTTTTTGGATATAAGTGTAATATACTCCGTATGATTCTTTTCCCTCAACAAAATCATTGACCAAAAGAGTTTTTCCTTTGTCTAAATGAACTTTAAAATTCACCTCTTCATCTGTGGGTAAAATTTCTTTTTCCAACATTTGGTTTGCAATAGAAATCCTTACTTTGGTTGGTTTAATTGTTTTGTATTCAAATAAATTTTTAGGGTTCTCTTTTGGGATTCCTAAAATTGTTCCCGGACATTCTTTCGGCCATCTTCTACAGCTTATTTGGTATTCCCCTGTTTTTGCAACTTCGAGAGCATGAGTATTGTTTCTGTTTTTGATTCCTTCCGCTACTTGCTCGCATTTCCAAATTCCAGCATCTTCACCAATGGCATGTTGAATAGTTAATTTTATTTCGTCTTGTATTTTACTTCCTATGGTGCTCATAGGAAGTTCAATGTATTCCGATTTTCTTTTGGCATTATCAACAAACTGTTTGTTCTCTCTTAATAGCAAAGCCACTATTTCAGGGTACTGACTGGCTAAGTTGTGCTGTTGCTTTGTGTCGTTATGAATATCATATAGCTCTTTTCCATTGATAAGACGCCACTGTTCTTTCATTACACAAGTTTCATCAATATCCATTGGTGGACGCCAATCTTGCCTATGATGCACGAAAACGGTACGCTCTTGTACTTTATCTTTTTTTTGCGTTAAAAGTGCGGAAAAATCAATCCCGTCCCAGTCCGCTTGTTTGGGCAATTTTAATTGACATAAACTAGCCAAAGTAGGAATCAAGTCAACATGCGCTGTTAAGGCTTCTACATCTTTTCCTCCTTCAATTTTACCATTAGACCAACGAATAAAGAAAGGAACTCTATGTCCTCCTTCATTTTTATCTCCTTTTACACCGCTAAAATTTTTGTTATATCCTAATTTTCCATTGCGACTATATCCACCACTAGTACCATTATCAGTCATATAAATGACTATGGTATTTTCAAGTAAATTTTTGTCCTTTAAAAATTGATTGAGTCTGCCAAAATTTTCGTCTAAATTGGCAATCATTCCGTAAAAATTAGCATTAACAATTGTATTTCCTTCCAAGTGTTTATACGGTGCGGCATACTTGGCTTCCACATTCCAAGGACTGTGCGGTGCATTAGTTGGCAAATAAATAAAGAAAGGTTTGTTTTTATTCGTATCGATAAATTTCATTGTTTCGTCAAACCAAACATCGGTGCAATAGCCT
Organism: Flavobacterium sp. NG2; assembly: GCF_034119845.1. Taxonomy (NCBI): domain Bacteria; kingdom Pseudomonadati; phylum Bacteroidota; class Flavobacteriia; order Flavobacteriales; family Flavobacteriaceae; genus Flavobacterium; species Flavobacterium sp. NG2. The sequence continues at coordinate 3,543,169 of NZ_CP139420.1, forward strand.
TTAAACTGTTTGGGTTCGTTGTTTACAAAATAAGTGTCATCAAAATAAGTATTTCCCCAATAATCGGATAGTTCACCTACTCCACCTGCTTTGTGTTGAATAGCTACGTCAAAACCGCTATCAGTAGGGCGACTCGGATAATTATCACCTAAATGCCATTTTCCTATTAATGCTGTTTTATACCCATTTTGTTTGAAAACATCGGCCATAGTAGTTGGATTACCCGATAAGGCATCGCGTCCTTTGTAAGTGGCCCAAACGCCGTTATTAATGGGATATTTACCCGTCATAATAGCGCTACGTGTAGGGGCGCAATAAGGACTCACATGAAAATCAGTCATTCGAACAGATTGCTTATAAAAGGCATCCAAATGGGGTGTTTTTAGCCATGGATTGCCCTGACATCCCAAATCTCCTATCCCTTGATCATCAGTCAAAATTAAGATTACATTGGGTTGCTTTTGAGCAAACATCACTGCTGAAATCAATACTAAAAAATGATATAAATATTTCATTCAAATTAATTTATAGTTTTAAAATGAGTATTTAAGCATTAGAAAACTTTTGAAACACGGGTTAATTTGCTTCAATAAAAAGTCCTCATTTAAATTCTCTTTTAAAAAAAATAGTAATAAGCAAAGACTTTATACACAACAGACCTATTTCAAATCTAATAGCATGTAAATTTCTTTGATTATTTTTTAATCTATTAGTAGCTTTGGTTAATAGAGTGCAAGATATGATTTTTTTTATTAGTTTTATATATGAAACAAGATTCATTATTGAATAATAATATTTTTTAACAAAATTCAAAAAACATTAAACCTTTAAAAAAGAAACAATAAAAAAACCATCATAAAATAACGTTATGATGGTTGATTGTGTTTAAAATAAATAGTATTATTTTTTTAGCTGTAATTTATAATCATGCGAGCCAGGAGCAAAATTACTAGTATAAATTGTAGTTCCATCAGCTTTATTTCCCCATCCTACTTCCACTCTATTATCACCTAATACTATATTTATTAGCTTTTCTTTCATTTCATTAGCTATTTTTTGGTATTTTTTATCAAAAGCTAAATTATTCACCTCATGAGGATCCTTTTTCATATCGTATAAGGCAGGATCCAACGCTTCATAACTGGCATTTAAAGCCCAGTCCATGTCTTTTCCTCGTTCTTTGGTTGGACGTGTTTGCATCGAAAAGACATAGTCTTTTGTTCTAATAAAAGCTCTAGGTCCAGTCACAGCATGACTTTCACCTACCACATAATCTCTTTTAGGAGCTTTATTGGCCACAACCGCAGCTAAATCCATACCGTCTAAGTACTTATAAGGTTCTGATTTGATATCAGCACCAGCCGCTGCCAAAATAGTGGGCGCCACATCTACAAACTCAGCATAATCCATTACCACTTTTCCTGCTGGAAATTTAGTTTTATCAGAAGAAACCACTACTATAGGGTTATGAGCATCTATGTCCCAAGGTGTAAATTTAGCAACCGCGCCATGGTCATTCAGTTTCCAACCGTGGTCACCGTTTATGTAAACAATCAACCAAGGTTTTTTTTGTTGTTCATTATAGGCGATAAACGCATCAACCGATTTTCCAATTAAATCGTCCCCATACGCACAGAAGGCAAAATAATCTTGGATCATCTTATGTTTATCGGCTTCAGAAAAATGATCACTGTATCCCGCTTCCACTTGCTTTTTCATTTGTTTCGCCATCGTTTTTAGTTCGCTTTCATCAAATTGAGGTACCTTATAGGTATGCTTTTGGAAACGCGCTCTATAATCTGCCGGAGGTAAGACAGGAGTATGCGGAAAATCAAATCCTATATAAAAAAACTGAGGTTTGGACGCATCTATTCCGTTAACCGTTTGAGAGCCCACAGTAAATTTTGGCTTTTGATTTTTAAGATAATCTTGAAAAATTGAAGCATAATAACCATCCTTTGTTTCACCTGCTTTGCGTGGACTTACCCCAGCCAAAATTTCCGATGCAAATGGGTCGTTAGTGGTTTCTTTTTTATTGTAATGTCTCAACAAATCATATTTTTTCATAGCCGCAGCAGCAGTTCCTTTATATTTTGGATCATAATTTTCTAAGTTTTTAGAAGCATACTCAAACTTTCCCTCAGGGGTTACAAAAAACTGTACATCTTGTATGGGTTTATCTAGTTTTATCCCATCCATTTCATACATCCAATCTTTACCCCAATCGGTATAACCGTCTTTATGTAAGGGTTTAAAATCAAAGTTGTTTTGGTATATTTCATGTGGTACTGCTCTACCATTTTTAAGTGTTTTGATACGCATACCCAATTTCCCAATACGAAACGTTTGATACCCTAAACTAGCTAATTGCTCTGGTAAGGTGGGTTTAAAATGTGCTGCTTTATTGTTGTAGTATTCAAATTCGTATACCCCTGAACGAAAAGGATACCTTCCTAGATGCAGAGACGCTCGCGAAGGAGCACAACCCTGAGCCTGACAATAGGTATTAACAAAAGTAGTTCCCATAGTTGTCAAACGATCAATATTAGGTGATTCAACATAACCCAGTTCACTCATTTCATTTCCGGTGAGCATTTTATTAAAAGAACGCACAGCATCATAACGATGATCGTCTGTCAATATCCATAATATATTAGGTTGCACTTTTTGAGCGAAACCCAAATTAGTAGTAGCATATAACGCTAACAAGCAACAATTTAAAATTCTTCTGATTTTCATAAAAAATAGATTAAAGGAATGATATTAATAGTTTTTGATTTTTTTTATTAGTTCAAATGAAGTGTAAAGTCAAATTCATAGGTTTTAACAGGAACGAAATACTGTTGTAATGGCTTAGGTCCACAACTTGCATTTCCTACCCCAAGCATTTCAGCGTCTAATGACAGAATTGTTTCGTTTCTCTTTTTTAAAAATTCTGGGCGTGAAGCTTTGATTAAATCACTCGCGTCATAATGTAGCGCTGAGAAAATAAAAGGTGTACCTGATGTAATTTGCATGGCAGGTCGTTTTTCATTTTTTAATGAAAGGGATAAACTTCGTACATCTGATCTGGCTCCGTTTTCTTGTGGAACAACATAAGGTGTAAACATATCAGTTACAGTTGCTTGGTAATTACCTAAAAAGGCCGATTCCTTGCGATCGGGGTAATTTTCGTGTGGACCTCTCCCGTACCAATTTGTTTGCTCAAGACCTTCTGAAAGTCCTAATTTCAATCCTATCCTTGGTAAAGTTTCTAGACTTTTTCCGCCTTGAGGAATAACTTTGTTTTTCATTCTAATTTGACCTTGCCCTGTAATATCATACACACATTCATGTTGCAAAACAAGGGAATCAGCAGCAAATTCCTTTACAATACTAATTCTCACCAATGATTTGTTTAGCTGCGCTGTTTTGATAGAAAGTACTTTCTGATTTAAATTATCCAATTGAGCTAATCTCCAATTTTTTCTATAAGGTTTATCATTTTCTAAAGGAGCACGATATACATTTAGCGAAGGCCCCGTTATTTCTCCTGTTTGTGCAATCAACTCTTTGTCACGAACTTTAATTGAGGTAATTTTTCCACTTTGTTTATCAAAACGAACCTGTGCACTGCTACTTTTTGTAGTGATTTCAGTTGTTGTTTCCCCTAAAGTTACTGTACCGGATGCTTTTGTAAGTTGGGGCTGTGTTTTTTGTAAAATAATTTCTTCTTTGGCTATTTCAAAACCCGCTTTTGCCCAAGAGGCATCTTCTATCAATCGATAACTAAAATTAAGGGTATATTCGGCATTATTTTCAAACTTTGGTAGATTTATGAAATAGCCTTTTTCAGTTTTTGGCGCAACATCTAGATTAGTTAGAGTCCCTTTCTTAACCACAACACCATTTTTTAAAATGGTCCAATTTCCAGAAAATGCATTCAAATTAGTAAAACTGTATTTATTTCTAACTACAAATGTATTTCGTTCCGTATCCAATCTTGTATCGATAAATTGATGCGCTTTTTTTACTTCTAATAAAGATGGTTTTGGCGTACGGTCAGCAAATACGATTCCTTTGGCACATTCGTTATCTAAATCATCAATTTTTGAAAAATCACCATTTACCGCTAAGCTGTCAACAGGATGATAATCCAATCGGTGGCTTTGGCGTACAGTTCCATCAGGCATTTTTTCATCATAGGTTTGATTCACCCAATCCCAAATATATCCTCCCATAAAACTAGGTGTTTTTTCAACCACCCTCCAATATTCACCAAAATTCCCTAAGGAATTCCCTTGAGCATGTGCATATTCAATCATGATATAGGGTTTATTGTATTTAGGTTTAGCCCAAAAACTCAACAATTTCCAATGGTCTTGTTTAGGAGCGTCTTCGATAAAAGGATACATGGAACTGTTCATGTCAAAATAATCTTTTACATTCCAACAATCGGTTTCTCTACCGTCATAAGAAATAGGACGAGTAGGATCAAATCTTCTGATATAATCACTGAATAATGCAAAATTTTGTCCGTAACCCGATTCATTTCCTAATGACCAAATAATTATAGAAGGATGGTTTTTAGAGCGCTCCACCATAGCAATTACTCTATCCAAAGAACTTTGTAACCAAGAGATATCACTCCCCGGCAATACATTTGTTCGAATGGATTGATCACTTGATTCCAACGCTTCATCCATCACATAAAGTCCGTATTCATCACATAGCGCATACCAGCGTGGATCATTTGGATGATGACTAGAACGAACGGCATTGATGTTGTGCTGTTTCATCAAAATTATATCCTGAATCATGGTTTCAGTGGATAAAGTCTTGCCACTTTTGGGGTCAGATTCTCCTCGATTGACTCCTTTTATGAGAATAGGCTGGCCGTTTACATGCAATTGTAAATTTTTGATTTCAACTTTTCTAAAACCAAATCGACTACGGGTTACTTCAACTGTTTTGCCTTTTGGATCAATTAAGGTCAATACTACTGTAAATAAATTTGGATGCTCCGCTGACCACAGTTTTGGTTTCTTTATCAGGGTGGAACAATCGAAAACTGTTTCGGTACCTGGGCCACCTTGTTTCCAACCAATTCCTTTGGTGCCAAATTTAGGGTCTGAAATTAATTTGTTCCTTTCATCATAAATACCAATCTGTACTTTGTATTTTTGAATTACTTCATCCGTATTGTTGTAAATTTTAATTTTAGCTTTGAATTCGGCATTTTGGTACAAAGAATCCAAATCTGAACTTAAAAAAAAGTCCCGTATTTGTACATTAGGTCGGCTTTGTAAAAACACACTCCTAAAAATCCCACTAAAAGTCCAAGTGTCACCACATTCTAAATAACTGCCCGTTGACCATCGATACACCTGAACAGCCAAAGTGTTCTTCCCTTTTTGTAAATAGGGAGTAATATTGAAAACCGAACTTGTGAAAGAGTCTTCATCGTAGCCCACTTTTTTTCCGTTTACCCAAACATAAAAGGCACTACCTACACCATTAAAGTGTAAAAAAGTTTGTCTTTGTTGCCAATTGTCTGGAATTTCAAAAGTCGTTTGGTAGCTACCTACAGGATTGTCCTTTGGTAAATTAGGCACCTTAATTTTTCCTCCTCTAATTAAAGTTTCCAATCCACGGTGTGAAGGCACACCATAACCTTGTCTTTCCCAGCAAGAAGGCACAGGAATCGTTTTCCAACTAGTAACATCATAATCAACTTTATAAAAATCGGCAGGAGTTTTCGTTTCATCTTCAGCCCAATGGAATTTCCAGTTACCATCTAAACTTTTGAAATAAGGAGACGTTTTATAATCTCCACCTAAAGCTACAGTACTATCTTTAAGTATATAATGTGTAGCCACATGGGGTTCAGTTCCTACAGTATAGACTTGTTTGTCTTTGTGAAATTCCTGCGCATAGGAAAAAAACTGTCCTATCAATAAAATTAAAAAAGTTATATTTTTCATTTCCTATTATTTTTTCGCACTATCAATCGTACGTAACTAGATTGCTTGTGCTTTTATTTTTTTTTAAACTTTAAACTAAGTGGTTAAGAAAAATTTCTAAGATTTCCTTTTTATTTTGTTTTCAACAACTCCTCTAATTTTTCGATAGATTTTATAAAGGGGAGGTTTCCTTCACAATGAATCGATTCATAATCAACAGATAATGTTGGGCAATTGGCATTCTCCTTTTTTAATTTGGTCCACTCATCCCACTTTGCTTTGTAATTTTTCACAATTAGTTGGGCTTCATTACGATCTAAAACTTCACCTTTTACTTCCATTCTAGCAAACATAATTTGAGTACGATAAATTAACTCTATCAACTCATATTTGATACGTCCGTAAGTAGTTGATACCTTTATAAAATCTTCATCCACTTTATTTGGAAGTTTGATGCTGCTAGCTATTTTTTCCATTGCATACCAGCTTTTAAGGTTTTCTTTTTTCTCCTCTAATACTTGTTTATCCACACCATTTTTCACAAAAACTGACATATTTTGAGCAGTAAAAAAATGATCTCGAATCCACCATGGAGAGGTGTCCTGAATGCTTGTTGCTTGTCCTTTGAAAACAGCATCCACTGACAGCAGGCATAATTCTCTTAGTTTACGACTATTTTCTGGAGTCATTTTTAATACATTCTTAGTATAATCATTAAAAATTTGCTCTTCCGATTGCAAAGGTTTTTTGGCAAATTCTTTAATGATATAAGTGTTTAGATCCATCCAAAATTCATTTCCAAAATAAGGGCCAAACCACCCATCGCCCCATGTCCAGGTATAGAATCCTTTTACCTGTTTGTTATTGTATAAGTCACGAATACCTTTTTTTTGTTCCATTTCTGGCCAACCTTCAATCACTCCTTTCCCAATGTAATAAGGGTACGCATTTTTGCCATACATTCCTGCCTGATTAATGGAAACTTCAACAATTTGTTGGTGTTTACCAATTCCAATTGTTTTATTAAAAGGTAATCCCCGTAAAAAATCTCCATTAACATGTTTAATTGAAAAATACAGGTTAGCATCGGGCTCAACATTATTTGTAATATCTAGATAGACCTCGGGTACCAAATGGAATTTTCTCTTGATCTTCCCCCAATCCCAAGTTCTATAAATCAGTTTTTTATTTCGTTTTACACAGACTTCATCTCTTAAGATATTAATGATTTTAATATGATCTTCGGGAGAATACACAGGCCTATCTCCTTCGTGAAAAGGAGTGTCGTGCAAATAGGTTTCTCCAAAACGTATAGTAAGTCCCCCTAATTCGGGAAACTTTGAAAAAATTTCAGCTATTTGTGCTTTTAAAATTTCTTGGGTTCTTGTTTTTTGAATAGACAATTTTCCGTCTATTTTCATTTCCTCTCCAAACTTCTTCATTACTGATTGTGGTACTACCAATACATCCATAAAAGGATAAAAAGGCATTCCCGCTTTAACAGCTTTATCTAATTGTATCCTGACATCTGCAGATTTACGTTCAATCCATAATTTTTCAGCGGTTCTATCAGGCACTAAGTTGTTTTCATAATCATCATAAGTGACGGCACATTGGATTTCAAATTTAGGAACCTGTCCATTATACCCCAATTGTTTAATGCTTTCAGGAGCAGTATATTTTGTATTAAATCTAGGTTCACCAGGATTGTGATGCACCATATTGTAAAGCACTGGGTATCTTTCAGAAACTTCATTTACTTGAGCAAATACTAGTTGTAACTGAAAAACGAATGCGATACAAAAAAACAATGTCTTTTTCATAAATATAACTACTCTTGTTTACTGATTATAATTTACGGAGAGACTTTTTACGGGTATCTTGCAAAACCTTCTCTTCTTTGATAACATTTTCTGGATGTGGGTCAAGCCATCCTGGCACAAGATTTTTGGCATCCCAAAGTTGATATTCTTTTTCTAATTGTTTAACGATAGTAGGGTTAGCCGCAGCGATATCATAACGCTCTAAAGCATCAGTTTTGAGATTAAAAAGCATGGTTTTGTTCTTATACGCACTCTTATACAATTTATAATCGCCTTTGCGAACTGCGTATTCAAAACCTCCTACGGAACGCCAAAACAATAAATCGTTTGGTTTCCCTTTATTTTCTCCTCTCACATAAGGCAACAAACTGGTTCCATCCAATTGTTTTTCTTTACGAAAATCGGCACCAGCGGCGTCTAAGAAAGTGGGGAATAAATCCAAGGATGAAACCACATTTTGATATACTTGATTTCCTTTTAGTCCGTTTTTCCAAGTCATGAAAAAAGGTACTTTGATACCCCCTTCAAAAATCATCCCTTTGTGACCACGATTGGGACGGTTGTCTGCATGTTCAGCACGACCGCCATTATCACTCAAAAAAACAATAATGGTATTGTCTTTCATCCCATTTGCCACTAAGGTAGAATCGATTTTGCCCACCCCTGCATCCACTCCATTGACCATCGCGGCATAGACGCTCCTGCCACCGTATTCAATGTGTTTGGTGTTTTCCAAATATTGTTTAGTCGCTTGATCTGGAGCATGCGGCGCATTGTAAGCTAGATAGATAAAGAATGGTTTTTTATCTTTTTGATTGATAAATTTAATAGTCTCCTCCGTAAAATTATCCGTTAAATAGCTGAGTTCTTTTTCTGGAACAGGAATACCGTTGCGATAAACCGTGTGAATCGCATCTGTTGGAGTTCCCCAATAATTCATTCCGCCACCAGGAAAACCAAACCAATGGTCAAAACCTTGATTATTGGGACGCAAATCAGGATGATCTCCTAAATGCCATTTCCCAATGGCACTGGTTCGATACCCTTGCTCTCTCAAAGCCTCTGGAATCATTTTTTCTGAAAGTGGGGTTCCTACTGTTGGGTTGTTCAAACCATCATCGGCAATATTGCAATCGTGACCAAAACGCGCTTGGTAACGCCCCGTAATTAATCCTGCTCTCGACGGACTGCAATAGGGATGCGAAACGTACCCATTAGAGAAAATCACCCCTTCTTTAGCTATTCGATCTAAATTGGGAGTGGGGATGTCCGTAGCCCCATTAAAACCTACATCTCCCCAACCTTGGTCATCGGTAAGAATGACAATTATATTGGGTTTTTGTTGTTTATTTTGTGCTTGAATAACAGTGGATAAAAATATCCCTGAAACCAATATTGAAGCTACAGCAATTTTTGATTGAATCATTTTTAATTATTTGATTGAATATAAAATGAATAGGAATAAGTGCCTGGCTTTACTATAAATTGAGGGTGAGGTTCTGCTCTTTTTGACCAAGTATCATCTCCGCCAATACCCATTTGAATCAAATCAATATTTACAGTCAAAACCTTTCTGTCTTCTAATTCATTGGTGTGCTTGGCTTCTTGTAAATTCATCGTGCTAAAAGGAACAACACTAAAATTGAGTCTTTTTTCTCCTTGAGCAACTTTAAATCCTTTGTTTGATTTGTTGTTCAAAATGAACCAACGGGTATCCATTCGATTTCCGTATTCCTCTGGGTAAATGTAACTTTGGTCTAAAGCAAAAACATCTCCGCTATACAAACCTACTTTGGAACCTAGATTTCTATCTTGATAATTTTCGAAAGGCCCTTTTCCAAAATAACTTAGATTACGGTATTGGTTATTGGTATCAAACTGCATCCCGATTTTAGGCACATTCGGAGCGTTTTTATCAATTGATGCCAAATAATCTACTTTTAGTTTTCCGTCTCCTTGGATTGTATATACTAAAGTAATTTCAGTTTTAGGTTTAGCAATCAATCCTTTTACAGTTACGGCAACATTTGATTTATCAGTTGCATTTACTTTTACCGACTGTACTTCCAAACGATCTCCTGCTTTCATCCAATCTAGTTCAGCCGAAAGCTTTTTAGCATTACGGTAGGCTTCATCATTTTCTGTTTCTGCTCTCCAAAAATTTAATTTCAGCGGACTTGCTAAAACCTCAACCCCATTTGTTTTCAATTGATGTACATAACCTGATTTTTTATCAACTTCCACTTCAATCATTTTGTTGCTTACGCGAATGTTTTGCGCTGATTCCTGTACTTCTAAACTAGATGTTTTCGAAGTCGAAACCTCTTTTTGTTTTGGGTTTGCTATTTCAAATTGCTCTTCAAATACCACATATCCCTTTTTGGCCCAAAGGGTGTTCTCTTTCAACTTCCCTTCGATAGTCATAAAATATTCCTGTCCTGCTTTGAAATTTATCTTTTTCAAATTCACATTCAAAGCTTCTTTTTGAAAAGGTTTTGTAGCCAATGCACCTAGCGTTCCTGATTGAATCGATTTACCATTTTCCGTCAGATTCCACACTAAATCATACTGTCCCAAATCCACTGCATGATGGCGATTGTAGATTTCAAAATTCCCTTTGGCTGCATCAATAGCTGTAATGACTGCGGGCTGGTTTACGTACTTGCATTCGTAGGTCGCTGGTTTTGGATTTCTGTCGGCGGTAATGATACCGTTTAAGCAAAAACTACCACTATTAGGCTTGTCGCCAAAATCACCTCCGTATGCAAAAAATTCTTTGCCGTTTTTATCTTTTTTAACCAATCCTTGGTCAATCCAGTCCCAAATATAACCTCCTAAGGCACGGTCATTTTTGTAAATCACATCCCAATAGGTTTTCATATTTCCAGTAGAATTCCCCATAGAATGCGCATATTCACACATCACCACTGGACGGGTATCAAAACTAGTTTCGTCAATCAAGTCTTGTAATTCCTGAGGTGTTGGATACATACGGCTCAACATATCAACCCATTTTGGGTCGGTAGGATTGGCCATTTTAGAATTGAATTTCTTTTGGTATCTCGGATCCGTCGCATCGCCTTGAGCACCTTCATAATGAATGTATCTTGTAGGGTCATATTCCTTAATCCAAGCCGACATAGCCGCATGATTAGGTCCTTTTCCTGATTCATTTCCTAAAGACCAAATCACCACTGACGGATGGTTTTTATCTCTTTCGACCATACGAATGGCTCTTTCAAGAAATGCAGCACCCCATTCTGGCTCATTTGCCAATCGTCCTCTGATACCGTGGGTTTCCAAATTAGCTTCGTCCATTACATAGATTCCGTATTGGTCACACAAATCATAAAAATAAGGGTCATTTGGATAATGACAGGTACGCACAGCATTAAAATTGAATTGCTTCAACAATTGCACATCACGCTCCATATCGGCTCTTGAAACCGTTTTCCCATTAGTCATATGATGGTCATGACGGTTTACACCAATCATTTTTACAGGATTTCCATTGACCAAGAAACGCCCTTTGTTGTCAATTACTACTTCTCTAAAACCCACTTTGGTGCTGGTGTATTGAATAGGATTGCCTTTGTCATCTTTGACCGTGAATAAAAGAGTATATAAATATGGATTTTCGGCAGACCATTTTTTTGGTGATTTTACTTCGGTTTCAATCATAGCAAAATCGACATTGTCACGTTGCGGATAATATTCGCCAAAAAACTTTTGCAATTTCATTACATTTTTATCCCCTACAGCTACTCCATTGGCATCTACTAATTGGGTGGTTAAAGTCCAATTATCCATCGTTGTATGCAATGGATTATCCCCAAAATGCCCCACTTTTTCAATGTATTTATCGGCAATATTGGCTACAAAAGCAGGACGAATTTGCAATAAGGCATTTTCGTAATTCTGATCTAAATCGGTACGAACGGTGAAATTAGACAAACGTACTTTCGGCACGGCTTGCAAATAGACTTCTCTTTCGATTCCGCTCATTCTCCAGTGGTCTTGGGCTTCGAGATAACTTCCATCGGACCAACGATATACTTTTACGGCAATTTTGTTTTTGCCTTTTGTAAGGTGTTTGGTGATATCAAATTCGGATGGTAAACGGGTGTCTTCACTATAACCAACAAATTGGCCATTGACCCAAACATAAAAAGCCGATGATACGCCTCCAAAATGTAAAATCACATCTTTGTCTTTCCAAGAATCGTTCAAATCAAAGGTTTTTACATAATGCCCAACAGGATTGTCATGGTGGTTGATAAAAGGAAAATCACTGAAAAAAGGATAGGTCGAATTGGTGTAAATAGGAATTCCATACCCACGCATTTCCCAGTTAGAAGGAACATCAATTGATTTCCAAGCCGATGTATTAAAATCTGATTTTTGAAAACTTGTCGAAGCATCAGCAGGTTTAGCCACCCAACTGAATTTCCAATCCCCGTTTAAGGATTGAAACCAAGATGATTTTTCTCTTTGGTTTTCTCTAGCCAAAGTTTCATTTTCATAAGAATAAAAAGTGGCTCTCGCTGCCATTCTGTTGATTTGGTTCACCGCTGGATTTTCCCAATCATTTTGTTGCGCAAAAAGACTAAAGGATAAAAAAAGAACCGAAAAAAGAATACTAGTTTTCAAGGGATTGATATTTAAAATTTAATTATGTTTTATAAGGTTTGAAATATATTGCTTATATCTAATGGATCACCCATTTCTTTTTGGAGTTGTTGTAGGTTTTGGAATAGGGCTTTTACTTTGATTTTATTAGCTGAAAGACCTGCTATATCCTGCATTTCTTCGGGGTCTTTGTTCAAATCAAACAACAATACTTTCTGGATTTTAGGATAAACAATTAACTTATAACCGTCTTTGCGAATCATTCGTTGAAGATCCAAATAGGCTCCGTAAATCCCTTTGTAATTGCTCTTAGTGGTTTTGCCTTTGGCCAAATCCATCAAGCTATGGAACTCTACATATTTTGGTTTGGGCGCACCTGCTAAATCTAAAGCCGTTGCCATGGCATCTTGCAAATAGATATCGGCATCAACTTTTTTGTTTTTAGGAATATCAGGACCTACTATGACAAAGGGAGCACGGATGCTATGATCAAACAAACTTTGTTTCCCCATTAAACCGTGACGCCCCATGGCTAAACCATGGTCAGCGGTAAAAATGATATAAGTATTGTCCATTTTACCTGATTTTTTCAAAGCGTCTAGAATCAAACCTATTTGCTCATCGGCATAGGTAATACTGGCATAATATTCTTGGGTATGTACTTTTACAGCGTATTTTGTTCTTGGGAAGGGTGCCAACGCCTCATCTCTTAAATTATTATTGTTACCCATATCTCTTCTAAAAGGATATTCTGGTAAAAAACTTTGGGGAACCGAAATTTTACGCAATGGATATTTTTCTTGATATTCTTTAGGCGCCTGTCTAGGGTCATGCGGAGCATTGAAGGCGAGATACATGAAGAAAGGATTTTCTTTCGTTTTTGCTTCATTGATATACGCAATAGCATCATCTTTTAAAACTACACTCCAATGTTTTCCTCCTTGCCAGAAACCACCTTTTGAAGTATTATAAGGCAACCAAGATTTGTCATCTTCACTCAACGGACGGTTGTAGCCATTTGGCATTGGCACCTTATCAAAAGAACCATTATTTTTTTTAATAGCTTCAAAAGTGGCAACCATTTTGCCGTGGTTCCAAGCATCAGCTGCCATACCACCTCGAATATTCTTTGTATGTTGAAATACCTTGTCCACAGCGGCCTCCACATGCCATTTCCCCGTAATATAGGTATCATAGCCCTGCTGTTCCATTAATTTCCCCCAAGTGAGTGCTGTTTTTTCTTTTTGAGCCCATTCGTCTGAAATGGCATTTGCTCTCCATAAAAAACGGCCTGAAATCAACATTGCACGTGAAGCTACACATACAGCTCCATTCCAAGCGCCCATATTATACGCATGAGTAAAGGTGGTTCCGTTTTTGACCAAAGCATCCATATTGGGTGTTTGAATTTCTTTATTCCCTAAAGCATGAATGGAAGTATAGGTTTGATCATCTGTAAAAATAAAAACGATATTGGGTTTTCTATTTTCGGCTTTTTGAGAAAACAAATGAACATTGTAGTTTGTAATTAATAAGACTAAAAATATAATAGATTTAATTTTCATTTTTGGGATAATAATAAAAAAGTAATACTCGCCCTCATAATTAAAGAGCAGCGAGTATTATAACTAAACAAACTAACTAAAACTAACATGACAAAGATTCATTTTTAATCTTAAAATGGACGCTTCAAATGGTTTTATAACTGAAACAAATGGTTAAATCATTTAAAATACAGTGATTCAGCGTACCAAAATGCTAAATATTAGATAGTAATAAATTAAAATTGGCGTATTACAACAAACACCTTTTTACATTATATTTTAAACTACAATAGCTCGACAGTTATTTGTTTCTAATACAAACCATTCATTGATACTTTGTGCTAGAAGAACAATTAAGCGATTTTTTACAGAAAGTAAAATAGCTACTCTTATTGACCCGCCCTTAACTTCGGTTATGCAACCTGTAAATAATATTGGTGTTGAAGCTGCAAAAATGTTATTATCACAGATAGAAAATCCTGAAACATTTATACCTCAAACTATTGTCCTAGATGGAATGTTAAATATTAGAGAGTCTTCGGTTAAAATTATTATTTGACCAAACTACTTCAAAGGAATCTGAACATTAAAAGACTGTAAAACACCATTTTCATCAACAATATCCGAAGCACAAAGCAATACTTTTGGCACACCATTTTCAATATACAATTGCGGTCTTTCCAAATGTTCTACTTTTTGAAGATTCCCATTTTCCCAATTAATTTCTAATTTAGAAACCAATGCGTTTTTGGATAATTTCCAATCATAACCATCATTCGATTCAAATAAAACCAATGCTTTCCCTTCTTTGGTAAAAGCACCATGCATATCTTTCAGAATAGCTCTGTATTTTCCTTTTTGGTACCAAATAAAAGGATCTTCTGCAGGAAAATCATGGCCTTCTGCCAAGAAAACTGGTTTATCATACTTCTTGAATGGCCCTGATGGATTATCCGATGTGGCTACACAATGCACCACGGGACCACCCATAATACCTGGCTTCTTTTTTCCAACAGCCTTATAAACCATCAAGTAAGTTCCGTCTGGTTTTTGAGTAATAGAAGGATTGCTAACCATCAATGCATCCATCGCTTGGGGATCTGGACTCACATCAATAATAGGGTTGTCTAATCGTTGCCAAGGCCCGTTTGGATTATCGGCAAAGGCTACACCAATGCGTTGGTTGTTTCGATGAATGGGGTTTAATTTATTCCCCATCGCTTTTCCATCCCCAGTATTTCCCATATAATACAAGTAGTATTTCCCATTGTATTTGTGAACTGTCGGATTGTGAGTACATAAGCCATCCCAATAGTTAGCCCCTCGAATGGGTAACGCTACATCTTTATGTTTCCACGGTCCCAACGGACTTTTGGAAACCGCATGGGCGATTTCAGAGTGCGTGACCCAAGCCCAACCTAACTCTTTATCCCATCTAGAATAATACATATGGTACAGTTTATCGTCACCTTTAACTATAGAAGCTCCCCAAATGCTGATACTGTCATTCTCAAACTTAGCAGATAATGGTACTTTTTTGAATGTTATTTTAAAGTCATCGTCGACTTTAGCTGTTTTGCAACTTACAAATACTAATAGCAGTATTATTCCAATATATTTCATGTGAATTAATTTATTTTTTCAACAATCGATTCTCCCAATCTTTCAGCAATTCTTCATCTGTAGTTTTGGCTGTAAAGGATTGATTATGTGTTTTTATTTGCTTTACATAATATTCTAAAGACTCTTTTTTTGCTTTTTTAATGGTCTTTTCATCCTCTGGAATCCTGTTTTTTTCAAAAGCCACCATTTGAGTCGAAATCTCTTGAAATAATTGCTTTTTTATTTTTTTATATTTTTTGGAATCGGCTAGGTTATTAAACTCCATTGGATCTTTTTTAAGATCAAACAATTCAATTACAGGTTTTGTTGCTGCCATAAACTGATTAAATGGTGCTGTCAATTCTCCTTTTTTATACAAAACATTATACAAAGAAAAGGCAGGATATTGGGCTTTTTTGTAACTACTCAATTGCATCCAAGGGCCGTCAGGAGTTCGATTCCAGATGAGTTTGTACCTGCCATTGCAAATACTTCGCATATTTTCGACAGCATCACCAGCACGATCTCTAAAACCGTAAACGTATTTTATTTTCTGCGCTTTTTTGCCTAAAAAAATAGTTCCTTGCAAATTACTTGGTGGTACAATTCCTGCTAATGCTAAAGAAGTTGCCGTTACATCAATCAAACTTACCAATTCTTCTTTCTCTATTTTTGGTTTAAAATGATTGGGGTAACGCACTATCAGAGGGACTCTCAAACCTCCTTCGTACAAAAACTGTTTATCGCGCAAATGCGGACGTCCATTGTCGCCAAAGAAAAATACAATCGTATTATCGGCCAATCCTTCTTTTTCTAATCGGTCTAAAATAAGCCCTACTTGTTTGTCGCATTCTTGCACACTTTCTAAATATAAAGCCCAATCGGCTCGTATAATGGGGTAATCAGGATAACATTCGGGTAAATGCACTTTATCAGCTGCCACTGGATTATCTTTGTCACGGACAAAATCGCGGTGGGGTTCATGAATTTGAACTTGAGCAAAAAAGGGTTGGTCTTTGGTTCGTTGTTTCCAATCGGTTCCGTCAAAAAGGTTCTCTGCTAAAAAGTTAAAATCCTCTTTCCCACTCTTTGCCATATTATGTGAATTCCCATTCGTACAAAAATACCCTTGCGCTTTAAAATAAGTGGTTATGGGTGCAGTTCCTTGGGGTAACTGAGTCATATTTATGGTTCTATGGTCGTGACTGTTTACAGATGGCGGATACATACCTGTAATCATCGATGAGCGACTTGGGGAGCAAATGGGAGCATTGGCATAGGCTCTTTTATACAAAATTCCTTGTTTGGCCAAGCGGTCAATATTAGGAGTTTTTACATCTGGATTGCCGTAGCAACCTAATTCTATCCCCAAATCATCCGCATTTATCCATAGAATATTGGGGCGGTTTTGTGCCAAACCATTGATTCCTAACATCAATAGCAATGCTTTTAAAAAAATGCTATTTATAAAATACTTCATTATTTATCTTTTTTGATAATTAGGGGAATTTGGATATTAAATGAGTGTCTTACTTTATTCGCATCCAAAGTATCTGCAGCGCAAAGTAAGGCAATCGGTTTTCCGTTTTCGATATATACTTGAGGACGTTCTAAATGAGTAAACTGCTGTACCCTTCCATTTTCCCATTGTACAATACGTTCCGAAATTTCGTGATGTTTAGCCGGTTGCCAGTCGATTCCGTTTTCAGAATCAAATTGCACCAGTGAGAATATCCGACTTTTTCCGGTATCTTTAATTCGTTTGACAATGGCTCTGTACCTACCGTCTTGATACCAGATATAAGGATCCTCGGCTGGAAATCGTTCGCCTTCAAAATGAAAAACTAATTTTTCTGATTTAACAAAAGGGCCTGTTGGACTGTCGGATGTGGCAACAAGATGTACCACAGGGCCTCCACTGGGCAACGGAAATTTTTTACCCACTCCCTTGTAAATTAAAGTAAAACCGCCATCAGGTCGTTGACAAATAGAAGGATTAGAAGTCATCAAAGCATCTGGAGCATTATCATCACTGCTCACATCAATTAAGGGTTTGTCAAATCTTTTAAATGTGCCGTTTGGATCATTGGCAACTGCTACACCAATCCGTTGGTTGTTACGATGTACCCAGTTCAATTCTTCTTTACCAGGAACTCCTAAAACTTTACCATCCCCTGTATTTCCCATATAATACAAATAATATTTGCCTTTGACTTTTATGATAGTGGGATTATGTGTCACTAAACCGTCCCAATAGTTTACTCCTCTTGCGGGAAGGGCTACATTTTTAAATTTGAATGGTCCAAAAGGAGAAGTAGAAACCGCATGAGCAATCTCTGAATGTGAAACCCAAATCCAGCCTGGAGCTTCTGGCCATCGGGAATAAAACAAATGATACAAATTATCATCTCCTTTGATTAATGAACCTCCCCAAACGCTCATTCCTTTTTCGCTAAAAACCGATTTTGAGGCTACTTTTCCAAATTCTATTTTGAAATCGGGACTGATAGTCGAACTGGTTTTGGTGTTTTTTTTACCACAAGAAATCAATACCATTGAAGTGATTACAAGTGACCATAAAGTTGATTTATTCATTCCTTTGTTTTATATTAATGATGGTATTTATTTCTTTAATAATCCAATATAAAAAAGACTACTTTTTTTTCACGCCACGGCCTTCTGGATGCTCATAAATAGATTCTACACCTTGTGCAAAATAAACTTCGGGCCTATGCCAAACACCAGTGTCTTTGAAGGCGGGTTCATTATAGTCCAAACTTAAATCACAATCGAAACGAGCCATAATGGAATAACTTTTTTGAGGTGTTCCAGCATTAACAAAATGACACAATCCCCAAGTAAATCCTCTTCCATTACCTGAATTAGTAAAAGCGTCTGGACAAAAAGGAGCTGCCGCAGTAGGGGTTAATGACAATCCTGCTGCAATTTTGAAATTTACTCCATCCTCTGAATACTGCATCGTTTCACGTTCGTTACCATCTTTAATTGCCAAAGCAGCAACCCCTCCCTTAAATGGAAAATAGGTAGTTTCATGACCCGACTGCATAACAGGATTTAATGGATGTTTTTTGAAAGGACCTAAAGGATCTTCTCCAATTACTACTCCATGACCTACGGCATAATGTGACCTATCATTTGGCCATTTGTTATAAGCGGCTTTGTAATAAATATAAATTTTACCCTTGTAAACTATAGGATGTGGATCATGTGTTGCGTTTTGATCCCACTCGCCTTCTTTTCCAAAAGGAATTACTTTATCACCTCCGTGTATCCATGGTCCATCAGGCGAATCAGAGTAAGAAACGGAAACAGGACATAAATCACCTCTTAGTCCGCTAGGTTCATCAAAGGCTTGGTAGTATAAATAATACTTCCCTTTCCAAACTAATATATCAGGAGTAGCTACAGAACGCCAGCCCGATTGTGGTTTCGCAGGTCTTGACACTGCAACTCCTTTTTCTTCCCAAGTAATACCATCGGTACTTGTTGCATACCAAATATCACATAAGTCCCAGTCTGTTGATGGGATTACATCCGTAGCCTCAGCAGCACGATCCCAACCTATTGGAGGAACAGTTGTATGTCGTTTTGTGTACCAAATATAATACTTACCATTCACCAAGATAGGTCTTGAAGGGTCACGACGAGAAATGGTTCCGTCCCCGTTGTTGTAATCAAATCCTTTTAATCTGGTGTACTTAAATTGTGAAAACAATTCATTATCCTGAACCCTAGGGGTTGAATATTCAAACATACGCTCAGAGGATGTGCTTAACGAAATGTTAGGTTTCTCAGTAGGCATTTTGAATGGAAAAACACTAGTTGATTTCTTTTTGGAAGAAGTATCTAGTTTTGCAGAACATGACACTAAAACACTTCCTATTAATGCAATAATAATTTTACTTTTCATTTCTTCATTTTTATTTTAATGATGGAACTTGATATTGTTTTCTCAGTTTAGCTAATTCTATTTTCAGTAAAGCAATATCTTTAGCATACTCTGGACTGATGTATTGACTTTTCATTTCAGTAGGATCTTTTTTCAAATCATAAAATTCCCATTTATTCAAATCATAGTAATGAATTAATTTATAACGATCTGTGCGCACTCCTTCGTGTTTAGCAATGTTGTGGCCGCCTGGAAAATCATAATATTGGTAATACAAACTCTTTCTCCAATTTTTAACTTTCTTTTGAGTCATCACGGGCAACAAACTTTTCCCTTGAATTTCTTTCGGAATTTGAACTCCTGCATAGTCTAAAATAGTGGGAGCATAATCGATGTTTTGAACCAAATCATTACTCACTTTTCCACCTTTTATTATTGATGGACAATAAGCAATCAATGGCGTTCTAAACGCTTCCTCATACATCAACCTTTTGTCATAAAATCCATGTTCGCCTAAAAACAATCCTTGGTCAGAAGTATAAATCACTAAGGTGTTTTCATCTAATTTATTTTCCTTCAAATACGCCATCAAACGTCCCACATTATCATCTACTGATTTTATGCAACCCAAATAATTTTGCATGATGCGTTGGTACTTCCATCGGATTAGGTCGTTTCCTTTTAAATTTGCTTTGGCGAAAGCCTCATTTTTATCTTTAAAAGCACTATCAAAAGTTTGTTTTTCTTCTTTTGAAAGTCTTCCATAAGCTCTTTGCCATAATTTCCCGCCATAATCTTCGTAGATATTAGGAACATTTTTGGGTTCTGACCAAATTTCACAGTACCATCCCATAGGCATTTCGTCTAAAGTCATATCGATTTGCTTGGCTTCGCTAATGTGACCATCATGTGTATCAAATAAATTTTGAGGTTCTGGAATGGTAACATTATCAAAAGTGTTTAAATACTGTAAAGGCGGAATCCAATTGGCATGAGGTGCTTTATTCCCAACAATCATCATAAAAGGTTGTTTTTTGTCCCTTCCTTTTTCAAGCCAATTGATTGCTTTATCAGTAATCACATCAGTAACATAGCCTTTATGAATTTCAGTCCCTTTGGCTGTTCTAAAATCCGAATTATAATAATCTCCTTGATCTATCAATACATCCCAAAATGAAAAGCCAACTGGCTCACTTTTTAAATGCCATTTGCCAATAATTGCCGTTTGATAGCCAGCATTTTGCAAGATACTCGCTATCGTAGGTTGGCTGCCATCAAAGCTTTCTTTGAGTGTAAGTACTCCATTCTTATGACTGTGTTTACCTGTCAAAATTGTGGCTCGTGAGGGTGCACAAATAGAATTCCCAACATAACTACGGTCAAAACGAATCCCTTCATTGGCTAATTTGTCTATATTAGGGGTTGGCGCAATAGTGGCTAATCTATCATTATACGCACTAATAGCTTGATAGGCATGATCGTCTGAAAGTATTAGAATGATATTTTTGGGCGTTTTATTTTGTGCCAAACTCAAAAGGCTAAAAGCACAAAAAGCAACTAAAAAGGAATATTTATAAAGAACTTTAATCATATTTTATTTATCTAATAAAGGAATCACTAATGAATGTGAAATTTCACTGTCCTTTGGTAAAATGGCAATTATCAAGGCTTTTGGTTTGCCGTTTTCCATGTATAATTTGGGCATATCGGCTGTACGTTCTGTTTTGGTAATGGTGCCATCTGTCCATTTAATTTCGCCTGCTTTTAGTAATAAAAAGTTTTTAGAAAGCTTCCAATTAAACCCGAAAGAATCAGCCTCAAATAATAAAGTTGATCCACGAGGATTATCGCTCCACGAACCATCAGAATCCTTGGCTATACAATAATATTTCCCATTTTGAGCCCATTCTACATGATCATCAATCGCAAAATTTGCCGTAGGATGGATTATAAAAGGTTTTCTTGTATCAACAAACGGACCTTCAGGAGCATCTGCTAATGCGGTCACATGTATCACTTTTCCGTTTTTGAATTTCTCATTCGGCTCTACATATTTGTATGCCAATAAAAGTTTACCATCAGGCCGAATTGATATCGTTGGTGTTGAAGTCATCATTTGATTGCCTTTAACATCGATTAAAGGCTTTTCAAAGCGTGTCCATTCTCCATTCAAGTCATTAGTAACAGCGAGGCCTACTCGCTGGTTATTACGATTTACCCACCATTCTGGGTCACTATATTTCGGCATTACTGTGTCTGCTGTTTTGTCCCAGTAACCACTACCATGGTTGCCCATGTGGTACAAATAGTACTTACCCTTGTATTCTAACACATGAGGATTATGGGTACAATCACCATCCCAATATTTGTTTCCTCTTGGAGGAAGTACCAAGTTTTTAAATACATAAGGACCTGTGAGCTTATCCGAAACGGCATGTGCAATTTCAGAATGTGTCACCCATCCCAAATGTCCTCTCGATTTTAGCCAACGGGAATAAATAGCGTGGTATTTGCCATCTTTCCCTTTTAAAATATTGGTTCCCCAAACATTATAATCCTTTTCTTGAATAATATTGGCTTTATCAAATTTTTCAGGAAGGGTGATAGGGCTATCATTTTGAACGGATTGAGCCGTACAAATTCCTAATAGGAAACTAGCAAAAACTACGAAATAAAACTTTAGATTACTTTTTTTCATTTTTGATTCGTTCTAATTGTTTTTTTGAAAGTCCTTGTAAAAAATAAACATCAGGCTTTAAAAACATATGGGTATGTTTTAGTTCAGGATCGTTTAGATCCAAACTCAAATCACAGTCAAAGCGTGCCATAATCGAATAACTTTTAGGAGCTGTTCCTGCATTGGTAAAATGACACATGCCCCAAGTTACCCCTCTACCATATTTGGTATTGGTAAAAGCATCTGGTGTATAAGCGCCCGCAGCGGTAGGCGTCAGCGTAACATTGGCCGCCACCTTAAAATTCACTCCATCAGCTGCATACTGCATGGATTCACGTTCGTTTCCATCTTTAATGGCCAAAGCTGCAATTCCTTCTTTAAAAGGAAAATAAGTCGTTTCATGTCCTGAATTTAATACTGGATTCAAAGGGTGTTTTACAAAAGGTCCTAAGGGATCTTCGGCTATAGCCAAACCATGTGCTACTGCATACTTTTCTCTGTTGTCTGGCCATTTATTAAAGGCGGCTTTATAGTATAAATAAATTTTCCCGTCTCTTACAATCAAATGAGGGTCTTGACTTTGATCTTGATCCCATTCGCCTTTTTTACCAAAAGGGAAAATTGGTTTTCCTAAATTAGTCCAAGGTCCATTAGGTGAATCAGCATAGGAAACCGAAATAGGACACCAATCTCCTTTTAACCCACTAGGTTCATTAAAAGCTTGGTAGTACAAATAATATTTCCCTTTCCATACCAATATATCGGGTGTGGCTACAGAACGCCAACCCAATTGTCCTTTTTCGGGTCTTTTAACGGCTACCCCTTGTTCTTCCCAACTAAAACCGTCTTTACTTGTAGCGTACCAAAGGTCACATAAATCCCAATCGGTAGAAGGAATTTCATCAGTAGCTTCCATAGCGCGATGTGAACCAATGGGTGGTACTTTTGTATGTCTTTTGGTGTACCAAATATAATAAGTATCGTTAACCAAAATAGGTCTTGAAGGGTCTCTTCTGGAAATCGTTCCGTCTCCATTATTATAATCAAAACCTTTTAATTCTGTGTATTTAAACATCGAATACAATTCGTTATCCTGAACTCTTGGAGCAGGATAATCAAACATCCTATCAGTAGCCGCACTCATTGGGTACTTCGGTTTTTCGGTTGGCATTTTATGCGGGAAAACTTGAGCTGATTTTGTATTCTTTTTTGTTTGAGCTTCAACAAACAAAGACAAGCTTAGGGATAAACCTAATAAAGCAATTGTTGCAATTTTATTAGTATTCATAAATAATTTATTTTAATTCAATTATTGTTTCTTGAGGCAAAGCAGCTCCTAGTTTAGTGCTTAATGCTCCTGGCGAAGCATTTCCCACCACGATTTTATAGTTTCCTTTTCGCCACACTTTTTTGCCATTGGTATCAATAACTTTTAAATCATCGGCTGTAATTGAAAATGATACTGTTTTTTTATCTGATTTATTTAATGCTATTCTTTCAAATGCTTTTAAACTTTTTAACGGAATTCCACCAGAAGTATCTTCGGGACAAATGTATAATTGCACCACTTCGTCAATATCAAAATCTCCCACATTGGCAACGTCCACCTTTACAGTAAGGCCTTCGTTTTTCCTTAGTTTAGTCGAATTCAATTTTAAATTACTAAGTTCCGTTTTAGAATAAGTAAGTCCAAAACCAAAAGGATACATCGGTTCTTCGGTCATGTATTTATAGGTTCTTCCTTTCATCGAATAATCCTCAAAAGGAGGTAATTGTTTCAGATTTTTAGGAAAAGTCAAAGGCAAATGACCCGAAGGGGAAACGTTTCCAAACAACACATCAGCCACTGCATTCCCACCTTGCTCACCTGGATACCAAATTTGAACAATAGCATCACATTTATCTTCGATTCCTTCCAATGAAACAGGGCTTCCGCTAGCGATAACCAAAACTAAAGGTCCTTTTTTATTTTCGGCCAATTTTTTAACGTAATTCACTTGATTTTCTGGTAAACTCAAATCTTTACGATCTCCTTTGTGGTCAGAAGCGATAGCATCTACCCCTTCACCTTCTCTATCCGCAGTAATACCAACCACACAAATCGTAATGTCCGATTCTTTAGCTACATTGGGTGCCCAATTTTTTGGATTTAAATTATCATGAAAAGGCAAAGCACCACTGCGATAATTCAACGAAGTTCCTGGCGAAACCACATCAGCGATTCCTGCCAAAATTGTTACAATTCCTGGACTAATGCCATAATAACTTCCCATCAACATATCAGACGAATTGGCAAAAGGTCCTGTTACATACGGTATTTTGACATTCTTAGAAATGGGTAAAGTGTTGTTTGTATTCTTAAGCAATACAATTGATTTTTGCGCTGCTTCTTTGGCTAGTGCAATAGTTTCTTGTGAATGAATTTCATTGATTCCAAGCTTAGCATAAGGATTGTTATCAGGTTTGTCAAACATTCCTAATCTAAAACGTGTTTTTAAGAGTTGTTTGGTTCTTTCTCTAATTGTTTCTTTTGAAACCAATCCTTGTTTCAAAGCAGCATTCATTTCTCCAAAATTACCACCACAAAAAAGATTAGTTCCTGCATTAAAGGCTACAGCTGCTGCTTCGGCTTCTGTCTTAACAAATTTGTGTGTATCATAAATACATTTTACTGCACCACAATCGGTTACCACATAACCATCAAATTTCCACTGAGTGCGTAAAATATCCGTCAAGAATTCTGGATTGGCAGCCATCGGTTTGCCATATACAGCATTGTGAGCTGGCATCACTCCTTCTACTTTGGCTTCTTTTACCAAGGCTTCAAAAGCAGGCATATAGGTTTCCCATAAATCTTGTTTGGTTGGAACGGCATTATACACCAATCGCAAACTTTCTGGACCTGAATGCACGGCAAAATGTTTGGCACAAGCAGCTGATTTTAAAAATTTAGGATCCTCACCTTGTAAACCTTTTACAAAAGCAACACCAATTTTAGACATTAAATACGGATCTTCTCCATAAGTTTCTTGTCCGCGACCCCAGCGAGGATCTCTAAATATATTGACATTGGGTGTCCAAAAAGTTAATCCTGCAAATTTGCTATGATTGCCCATTTGTTGCGAAATATTATACTTCGCTCTTGCTTCGGTTGAAATTGCCGAAGCTACTCTAAATGCTAAATCTGGATCAAAAGTGGCTCCGATACCAATTCCTTGCGGAAAAATAGTCGCTTTTCCGTTTCTAGCAACACCATGTAAAGCTTCATTCCACCAATCATAATCGGGAATATTCAACCTTGGTATGGCTGGTGCATTGTTACGCAATTGTCCCATTTGTTCCTCAACAGTCATTTGTGAAACCAAAATTTCGACCCTTTCATCAATTGACAATGAAGCATCTTGGAATTTAAAATTGACTTCTTGAGCCATCGAAACAAATGGCATTAAAAAAAGTATTATTTTAGAATTTATTTTCATCCTATTTTGCCTCTTTCTTGATTCTTTCCAACTGTTTTCCTGAAAGCCCTTGTGAAAAGTACACTTCTGGTTTTAAAAATAAATGCGTTTTTTTCAATTCAGGATCATTGACATCCAAACTCAAATCACAATCAAAACGGGCTAGAATACTATACCCTTTATTTGGTGTTCCTGCATTTACAAAATGGCTCAATCCCCAACTAATCCCTCTTCCGTTACCGTTGCTGGTAAATGCATCTGGTACATAAGCACCTGCAGCAGCAGGAAAAAGTGACGAAACTGAAGCTATATTAAAGTTAATACCATCTTTAGCATATTGAATGGTGTTGTTTTCGTTTCCGTTGCTAGTAATTAAGGCAGCTATACCTTCTTTAAAAGGAAATAAAGCCGTTTCATGTCCCGAATTAAACAAAGGATTCAACGGATGTTTAGTAAAAGGTCCCAACGGATTATCGGCCATTGCCAAGCCGTTGCCTACCAAATAATCTGGTCGGTCACCATAAGCCGCTTTGAAGTACAAATAGATTTTACCTTTATAGACTAACGGATACGGGTCGTGAATCGAAAATTGATCCCAAGTTCCTGCTGGGCCATTTTCTACAATTACTTTATTGGCGGGTGTCCATGGACCATCAGGTGAATCCGCATAAGAAGCGGCTACTGGACAATGATCTCCTTTTTTCCCACTAGCTTCCATAAAACCTTGGTAATACAAATAATATTTCCCTTTCCATTTTAAGATATCCGGAGTAGCCACAGACCGCCAACCCACTTCTGGCATCGGTGGTCTTTTGACCGCTACACCCTGCTCTTCCCAAGTCAATCCGTCTTTGCTTGTAGCGTACCATATTTCACATAAATCCCAATCGGTGGACGGAATAACATCTGTACTTTCACTGGCTCTATGCGCACCAATAGGGGGTACTTTAGTATCTCGTTTGGTGTACCAAACATAGTATTTCCCATTTTCGAAAATAATTTTCGAAGGGTCACGTCGGGAAACGGTTCCATCACCATTGCGGTAATCAAACCCCTTTAATTGTGTATATTTAAAACTCGAAAAGAGTTCGTTATCCTCAGGTCTTGGGGTTAAATAATTGTCATACAAACGCTCCATAGCCGCGCTCAAAGGTCGGTTAGGTTTGGTTTGTGGGATATCCCATGGATAACCGCCAATTTCTTTTTGTTTCGAACTTCCACAAGAAGTGGCTAAAATTAAGGCCGCTAAACCGATAGAAAATGTGGTGGTAATTCGGTTTTTATTTAAAATATCTAATTTCATCGTTTCGTGTGTGTTTATTTTATGGTTGCTCAATTAGTGTATTAGGATGTGTTTTTTTGTAGAAATTATTCTTCCCATTCTTTATAAAGCGTTTTCAATTGTTGGTAAGCTTTCTTTTTCTTTTTTCGAAAAGCATCTACAATTCCCCATTCTCTATAACCTGATTTGGGTGTGCCTTTGTAATTGCTTCTATAATCATTGTAACTCCAAAGAGATACACCCGAAATCCATGGAAATTTTTTCAACTCTTTTATATATCCTACCAAATCTTTACTTAACTCTGCGTCTGACCCTGCTCCTATTTGGCTTAGCCCTATCTCAGAAACAAAAATGGGTTTGCCTGGGAATTTTTGATGTGTCTTTTGTGCCAATACTGGTGCATTTCCATAACTATTCATCGAAATAAAATCGACTTTTTCATAAGGTTCTGTGCCAATTTCGCCCTTGCGATAAGACGTAATGGTAACATAGGTTTTGAGGCGGGTGGCATCTAAACTACCCACATAATCTAACATTTCATTCACATAGCCGTATTGGTCTTTGGTCAACGCCTTGTTTTCCCAAGGTGCAACGGCATCACGCAATTCGTTCCCCACACTCCAAGCCACTACAGAAGGATGATTAAAATCTCTTTCAATCATATCGGCCATCCATTTTTTAGATACTGGATTATTTGGAAACGATTGAGGGTCATCATCACCCCAAACTGGAATTTCTTCGACTAATAAAAAACCGTTTTTATCACAATAATCCAAAAGGTTTTTGGACAAAGGCGCATGCATCAATCTGGAGAACGTACAGCCTAAAGACTGAATGTCTTTCATGTCTTTTTTAATTAAGCAATCAGGTTCAGTATTCCCGTATTTAGGATGATCATGTACGCGATTGACTCCATTCATACGTACGGCTTGATTGTTTAAAAAGAACTGCTCACCACGAACTTCAAATTTTCGAATACCAAAATTATCTTTGGCACCATCTACTTTTTTTCCGTCAAGTTGTAGTTCGCTAGTCAGTTGGTATAAATTAGGACTATCAAAATCCCAAAGTTTGAAATCAGCCAGCTTACGTTTAAATTTAATTTCAGAAATAGTCGTTGTATTTCCGTTTATTTTCACCGAAACAGGAGCTAAATCCATCCCCTTAATTTTCGGTAGAATTTGTGCCGTAGCAGCATTGGAACCATTATTTTCTACTTTATATTTAATAGAAAAATTAATTTCTCCTTTTTCAAAATCAGGTATGGATGCAATATGTTGGTAAACCAAACGCAAATCATTATTAGCGACTAATCGAACGTCTCGGCTAATACCGCCCCAAGCCCACCAAGCGCCACGTTTATAAGAGTTATCAGCCATTACGACAATCGAATTGGTTTCTCCTAATTTTACCTCTTGGGTAATGTTAAATTCAAAAGGCAAATAACCTCCAACATGTTCTCCCATCAATTTTCCGTTCACCCAAACTTTGGCGGTTTCATAAACGGCTTCAAACTGAACTCTGATTTGTTTTCCTTGCCATTTTTGAGGAACAGTAACGTTTTTTTGATAATAGCCTTTGCCTACATAAGTCGAATATTTTTCGTGGGTATCCCAATTCCCAGGTACTTGCATAGTATCCCAATTAGAAAAATCAGGACGTAAATAGGTTTCTACACCATCTGAATCCACTCTAAAATTCCATTTTCCATTTAATGAAATCGTTTGGGCTTCCATCGTCCATATTGCTAGGAATAGCAATAAAATTAAATATCTCTTCATTGTTTATTTTTTAGCTTGGTAATAACGTACATAATCCACCTTCATCGACGTTTTGTCTATCGCATCGGTTACTGTACCATGCCATTTTATGATGGCTAGACTCAACCAAATAGGGGTTTCGCTATGGCAAAAAGTATTTTCTTCTCTTCTAATTTCTTTTCCGTCAAAATAGAAAATTAACTCTTTTTCATTCCATTCTAAACCGTAAGTGTGAAATTCTTCTGCAAAATTGTAATTTTTAGTTATATCTAACACCGAAATAACCTTCCACTCACCTTTATGTAAATACTGAACTTTGTAATCAGAAATTAAACCAAACCAATTCCCTTTACTGTCTTTCCATCCATTTACAAACTGAATAGCTCCCACGGTAATTTTGTCCTTCCACTCAAATTCTACCCATTTTTGCCCTTCATTTTGAGTCGTCCAAGAGGTGAATGGGTTAGCATCTGTTAAGAAATGAGAAGTATCCTTTCCGTTAAAAGAACCACTAGTAGTAATGGTAACCTCTTTGCTTCGGGCATAATTTACTAAATTTGGAACATCCGTATCAGCCGATTGGGATAGAACTGTTGGATATTTTCCCTCTTTGTTCACGCCATAAATTCTAAATTCACCTAAATTGAACTTTGCTTTATTGTTAGAAACAAATCGAATTTTAGTCGTTTCAATAGGTGTTTCTAATTGAATCATATAATCTGGTTTTGCACCAAAAGCAAATCCTTTGTGGCTGGTAGCATGCTTTTTATTTCCTTTTTCATCAATGGTAAAATCCGACCATTGGTGAATATTGGTGTTCACTTCGTTAGGAAAATGTCCTTCATTGATATCAATTTCAAATCTTTTTCCTTCAGTAGGCTCAGGACCTTGAGTCATCAACCAAAATGAATTGTTAGTAGCCTCGGCAGCTGCATATTTATATCTGCATTCAAAATAGCCGTATTTAAATTTCTTTTTGGTCCAAATACTCCCCGATGTCCATTCTTGACCGCCACGATTTTCTTTTCTGTTTTCCAAATATAAAAGACCGTTTTTCACATCGGCATTTTCACGCCAACGACTACAGTACAGGTTTTTACTTGGATGATTCGCAGAAATCCATTCGGTATCGAGGTCTTTGTTTTCATATTCAAATTCATCATGCCAAACTAACTTCCAATTGGAATAATCGAATTGTTTTATTTCTTGTGCCTGTCCCTTGGACATTACCAATAAACTAAACAAACAAAAAAAAGTGAGCTTCATTTTAAACTTCATCTGAAATTATTTTTTTTGATAATACCTCACCCAATCAATCTTCATACTGGTTCCATTAATAGCATCGGTTACCTCCCCAGCATGTTCTAAAATAGCCAAACTCAAATAAATATTTAAATCTTCATTACAAAGCGTGTTTGGAATGGTTCGGATGAGCTTGTTATCGTAGTAAAATTTAATAGCAGTTGCAGACCAATCCATACCATATACATGATAGTCTTGTGAATGGTTATAATTTGTTTTCACATCATAACTTGCAATTTCAACCCATTTTCCATTAACATAAGCTTCTATTTTATAATCTGAAATTAAGGCATTCCAAGTTGTTCCACTTTGCCATCCATTTATAAATTGAATATGTCCAATGCTTTTTTCGGTAGGCCAATTAAATTCTAACCATTTTTCGCCACTCTTTTGTGATACCCAACTCGTAGTTGTTGTTCCATCTGCAACAGCAGCAGCTTTTGAGTCGCTATTATAAACTCCACTTGCTGTTATTGAAGTATCACTCCCTTTAGCGATATTAACCAAACCTGAAACACTTGCATCTGCTGAAGTAGAAAGGATATTCATAGGATAACATTTTAAATTGGGTTCATAAATACGAAATTCTCTGATATGAAAATGGGAAGCATTTTTTGAAGAAAACCGAATCCTTTTAGTTTTTACAGCTGTTTTAAAAGAATGCGCATAAGCAGGAGATAATCCCTCAGCATAGGGTTGTTGGTTATTCTCAATACTTTTTCCTCCTTCCCAGTGGTGTCTATTAGTATTCACCTCGTTTGGAAAATGGCCTTCATTAACATCTAACTCACAGGTAACACCACTACTATTATTTCCTGTACCTTTGATGCTATTAAATAACCAAAACGAATTATTGGTACCACTAGCACCAGCATATTTATATCTAGCTTCGTAATAACCGTATCCAAAAGTTTTTTTGGTCCAAATATTACCACAAGTCCAATCTAGATTTCCACGTTGTTCTTTACGAGCTTGTAATTCTAAAACCCCGTCTTTGACCACTGCATTTTCTCTCCAACGGCTACAAAGTATATGACTACTTGAACTATTTTGAGAAGTCCAATTGGTTTCTAACTGAGAATCTGGATAATTAAAATCGTCCTCCCAAATTAATTTCCATTTGGAACTATCGTGTAATTCCGTTGGTTTTTCAAATTCGTATTGATAGGCTGCAAGGCAGTCAGCTACTATTTTTTCTTCAGCTTTAGGCTGTGCAACAACTGCTTGATCCCCAGTACTACAACTACTTATCAGAACAACTCCCAGTAAGGTAGCAAATCTGTTTTTTGAATATGTTACAATCTTTTTCATAATTTTTTTGGTTTTTTGACTAGTTTTAATTGGTTTTAGAATTTACAAGTTTCAGTTCTGACCAATTGCTTTCTCTATCCTTTGTTTTTCTTCTTATTTTAAAATACATAACTGAGCTATCATCAATTTCAATTGACAACATGCCTCTTACATTAGTGGTGAAATTTTGATCCAATTTCGTGGCCGCTTTTCCATAGTGTACTTCATATAAACTATCCTCGTTTTCTGAGGAATAACCTATGACTATTTTTTTATCTCTAATAAAAGTATCCCAAATTACAGGCGGCAATAACTTGCCATTGGGTGTTATTCTTTCTTTTTTAGCATCGAAACTTTTTCCTTTTTCATTGAAAGCAAAAACACTAACCAAATACAATTTGTTGTTTTCCAAACCTTCCAAATCAATATAATTGGCGATGGTTTTGGTAGGAAGCACCACTACTTCACCTTTATCATTTTCATAGCTAGCTCCATATTCTGTAGCTCCAGAAACACTATCAAAAAGGATTCTAGCCTTTCCGTCACCTGAAATGATTTGTTTTATTACTGGACTATTTGGAACAGTAAAATCAACCACTTTTTCGGCACGAGAATAGCCTAGTGAATTGACCACTTCTATCGTTACATTTTGTGCGTTAGTCAGATTTCCTTTCCATTCAATTGTTCCTTTCCATTCCCCTTGACTAGGTGTAATTAATGGCAATGATTTTCTATTTTCGAAAATTATTCGCCCTTGATTGTCTTTAAAACGCCATACTAATTGATAGTTTCTTAAACTAAAACTTGGGTAATCTTTAGGACCTTTAACCACCAATTTAACTTGGGCTGATTTTTTATCAAAATCAATATCGGTGACTTCTATATTTTTTAAAGGACTATTTTCGTGTTTTAATCGGTCAAAAAGTCGGCGTTTTTGTCGCCACACATTAACAACACCCCAAACCCTATTTTCTTCAGCCGATGTAGCGGCATACCCACTGCGATAATCGTTAAATGTCCATAACGAAGCACCAATTACAAAGTCATTTTTTCCTCTAAAATTGTTGTG
Organism: Flavobacterium sp. NG2; assembly: GCF_034119845.1. Lineage (NCBI taxonomy): Bacteria > Pseudomonadati > Bacteroidota > Flavobacteriia > Flavobacteriales > Flavobacteriaceae > Flavobacterium > Flavobacterium sp. NG2. Next base: position 3,575,457 of record NZ_CP139420.1, read on the forward strand.
CCAGTCGGTAACTTCAGCTCTGTCGTTATCTAAGGAAGCCGTTGGGAAAGGATCAAAACCATATTCGGATATAAAAATAGGTTTGTTGGGCCATTTTTTTCTTAAAGTAGCCAATATTTCCAAGGGCTTGCCTTGCCAAGCATACATATTATGCATAATCATGTCCACGTCTGAATTCGGATCAGTTTCTGGTGTATAACTTGCTTTTTGTCCCGTATTACTCACGCAAGTAACCAATCTGTTAGGGTCTAATTCTCTTACCATTTTCATCATATCACGTGCGTATTGATTGTGGTCTGAGAGTTCGTTCCCCACACTCCAACCAATAATCGATGGATGATTCCAGTCTCGTTCAATCATGCCTTTTATCCATTGTCTGGGTAAGGTATATTTTGGAACATCAAATTCTGGATTGGTCAGGTCACGCACATTTACTTCTTCAAAAATTAAAATCCCTTTTTCATCACACAGTTGAATTAACTTTTCGTTTTGTGTGCCGTGCATGATGCGCATGAAATTGGCTCCCGCTTCTTTCATCAAATGAATGTCTTTTTCTAATAATTCTAAAGGTTCAGAACTTCCCCAATAGCGGTGTTCACTGACACGGTTAAAGCCACCTAAACGTACTGGCTCGCCATTCAACAGCATTTGTGAGGCGTTTATTTCTATTTTTCGGATTCCAAATGGATTACTTTTTGTATCAACAACCTTTTTTTCTTCAACTAAATTTGTTTTTAATTGATACAAAACAGGATTATCAAAATGCCATAGTTGAACTTGTTTTGCATTTAGTTTCCCGTTTAAGACAACTTCTTGGGTTACATTTGGAGCAATAGTTGCTTTTGCAGTTAGGGTAATCAATTGTTTTTTATAACTAATAACAGACTGAATAGCAACCGATTTTGATATGGAACTATTGTTTTCTACAAAAACTTTCAAATTCAAATCGGCTGTGCCTGTTTTTAAATTTGGAGTAGCGTTTATGTATTGATTTTGAATGCGAACCGATTGATTTTTGACCAATTGTACCTCTCGAATAATACCACCCCAATTCCAAGTTGCACCTACCAAAAAGTTGTTATCTACCTCAACCGCAATGAGATTGGGTTTATCAAAATACAATTTATCGGTAATATCAAATTCAAAAGGAGTAAATCCTCCTTGATTCTTGCCTACAAATTGCCCGTTGACATATACATTTGAAAGATGATACACAGCTGCAAACTGTAGTCGGATTTTGTCGTTTGGATTCTTTTTCCAGTTTTTGGGTAAATCGAATGTTTTGCGGTACCATGCTTTGCCTACATAATTAGAGTAAGAATTAATCATTCCCCAATGCCCAGGCACTTTCAAGTTTAACCAATTGGAATCATTATAATTCGTTAAAAAAACTTGTTTGGGTTCATTTTTGGCTTTCAAATAAGCTGCTTGCGATATAGGTTTAAAAAGCACTGCGTCAGCTGTTACAGAGCCTTCGGTAATAGCGGTCAATTCTACATAATTTTCTTCTGCGCTATCAAAATTAAAAATCCCTAAACTAATCCATTGCCCACAACGCACACGTTGGTTTAAGTAAGCTGTTTCTTTTAGACTTCCTTGTTTTACGTTAACTTGAGCGGTTAAATGAGTCCCAAAAGGCATCATTACAAAAGCTTCGTAATAACCTGATTTTTTAAATTTTGGAAAAAACCGAACATAATTAGCTTCTGTTTCCTTACCTGTAAAATTACGTTCTATAAAATCCTTTTGATATACTGTGGAACCTCTTGCCCCCTCGGTTTTCAGTTTCCAATTTCCTTTTATTTCAACTTGATTGGTATTCCTATTATCGATGATAATATCTGAACTTTCCTCAACTACATTCAAAGGATTAGAGCCTTGACCATCAATTACATGAAATTTCCAATCACCGTTTAAAGAAATAGCATAATCCGTTTGCTTTTGAGCATAACAAAAGTAACTGGAGAGACAAAAAATCAAGAGGGCTATATATTTCATTTTAACAATTTTATTGGCAAAAAATTTCAAAAACAGCTACAGGCACATGTGGATTACTTTGCTCCAATTCGATGGTAAATCCTTTAGTTTTTATTTTTGAATTGAAAGTCCAAGTATTAATTGCTTGACAATTATTCTTTTTTTCGAATAAAACAGTTCCACTCCTGTCTTTGATGGTGTAATTCTGTACACAAAACGGAACTACTTCTTCGGGATGTCCCATTAAGGTCGATTCCATGGGGTGATCATAATCAGGGTCTAAGAATAGTTTTATTTCAGAAAGTGCCACTTCGGTTTCCCATTCCACTTTTAGCGTTGGTTTGGTATCAGTAAGGTCGGCCAACCAAGCATTGGCACTGCCATAAGGACGTACAAAACCATTAGTTAGATTTTCTGTTCCAAAACACGCAATGGCTGGTTCGATTTGCATGGCAATATTTTGTCCTTTAGGTCTTCTAAACGGAATCCAAAATTCAAAAGCATCAATACCGATGTTGTCAGGAGGTGTTTGTTTTCCGTTGTTGTTTACCGCTTTATTTTGTCCGTTAAAGACCGATAGAACACCTGTATATCGTTTTGTACTGCTTTGAATACTCAGTTTGTCATTTGCCAAAAAAGTAACAAAAGCATACTGATTTTCAGTCGTGGCTGTTTTAAATTCAAAAGCTACTTCTTGTTCGCCTGGACTTATTTTTATTTCTATCGTTTCTAAAATAATGTCGGGCGTGTAATTTTTGGCTTTGGCCGAAGTACGCAATTGTACTGTTAGTGACGTAGCTTCTTGGGCTTTTACTTTTACTTTAAAACCATAGTTTTGATGGGCTTTGAAAGGCAATAATTGGGCAACTGCCACTTCTAGTGAGGTATATTCACCATCAAAATCTATTTGGCTTAATTTTAAAGTAGAGGAAGCTTGGATGGTTGCTTGGTTCAATAAATTTTGAGTTTTATCAATGGCTATCCCTGGAATGCTTTGCCCATTGATACTCAGAGTTTGTTGCAATTCTTTTAGATTATTGGATTTCAATAATTCGGCTGGTTTCAAATTGTTTGTCACACATTGTGCCGCTCCGTATCCAACAGCCTGTGCGGCATGAGCACAAGTTGCCATCACACGGGTCGAACCAAAAGCAACGTGAGTAGCGCTGATGATACGTCCGGCAAGAAATAAATTCTCTATATTTTGACTTATCATGGTACTTAACGGAATCTGATATACTCCTTTGGAATGGTATTGGGTACAACCCGGACGACTGTCATAAACCCCATCCGATGGATGTAAATCGACTGCCCAGCCTCCAAAAGACACCGCATCCTCAAACGTATTTTGTTCGATTAGATCTTGTTGTTTAATCATATAATGCCCTTCAAAACGGCGGCTTTCACGCTTACCAGGAATTGTTCCTACCCATTCCAAGGTTAAATTGGCAGCATCTGGAAATTCGCCCGAGTTTTTGATGTAATCCCAAACCCCATAAACTACTTTCCATAGTTCCCATTTGATGTCTTCGGATTCGTGAATGGTATCTTTTCGCCCGCCATATTCCAACCACCACAAACGACAACCCGAATCTTTATCACTCAAGCTTTTATATCGTGGTATTTCGGTAATGTCTTTTAAGGCAAATTCAGGAGCGACATATTTTACTGGTGCTCCCGTATCTTTACTGTAAAAATAAATGGTATGCCCTAGTAATTCTCCGTATGATAGGTCTGGAGCAAATTTCTCTCCAAATTCTTCCACCGTTTCAGCACCCATTCTAAACGCAGCTCCTGCTTGAAAACCTACGATTCCATCTCCCGAAGCATCACAAAACAAGTTCGATTTGAGAATATAGGTCGTTGAGTTTTGGCTACAAAAGGCAGTAACTTGACTTATATTTTTGGTATCCGCTTTCTCTACCTCATAAACTGCGGTGTTTAATAACAGCGTTATATTTTTCTCATTCGAAACTTTTTCTAACAAAACCGTATCAAAAATAAGCGCATTTCCTTCTTTATTTCGATACAAATTTTCGACTAAAATCTCATCGATGATTCCGCCTTCACGAGCCCAACGGTTGTTGTTCCCCATATGTGAGGTTGCGCCCAAAGTCCACAAACGAACTTCACTCGAAGCGTTACCACCTAAAACAGGTCTATCCTGAACTAGGGTTACAGTTACCCCTTCGCGAGCCGCAGCAATGGCCGCACAAACTCCCGCTAATCCTCCGCCAACAACGACTAAATCAGATTGAATTGTAGTAATTTTATTGGATCTTACTTTTGAACTAAAGCTTTCTACTTGCATTTTTTTCTTAATTAAATCGTATGTATTTATTCTTTATTTTTATAAACTATGAAGATGCCTAATAAGCAAACGGCTGCGCCCACTCCTACCACGATAGGAATTAAACTAGTAGAAATAAATTCTAATGAAAGTATTAAAGCTCCTGTTAAGGCAACTCCAATTCCAATGACTCTTCCCCCTTTTTTATTACTTCCGTCCGAATCGTCTTCATATACATTTTCACCAATAGCTGTTTTTTGTGCATAAGCTTCATAAGTATCTTGGGATGTATTGGTTTGGATTAAATACAATTCTGATACTAACATTAAAACCATCGGAACAGCAACACCTAGAATCATTTCGGCACTACGACTTAGGGTTATATCTAGTAATTGTGGGGCTAAAAATTTGAAAAAACCCGTAATTAATAAGGTGATTAAGGTAACCGATAACATACTAGTCCCTGTTTGTTTTTTAGAGAAAATAGTCCACAACGGAGGCAAAAACATGGCTCCTCCTGTTACCGCTGCTAAACTCAAAACAAAATTGACAACACCTCCTAAAAGTGGTACAACCAAAGCTACCCCAATGGTAATCAAGCCTAAAACAACGGTAGCCGTTTTCCCCACACGCATCAATTGAGCGTCACTTGCCTGAGGTTTGAAATGTTTAAAAAGGTCATTCGTAAATACTCCTGCGGCGATATTTAAAGTGGTATTTACCGAACTAGAAGTGGCAAATATCATCCCAACAAGCATTAAACCAAGCATTCCTGCTGGTAAAACTTCTTTACACATTAATAAATAAGCACCTTCTGACTCTACTCCAACAAGATTTGGGTTTAGAATGCGGTAAATCATAGGAGGTAACATCCAAAACAACGGACTTATCACATACAAAGCTCCAAACAACCAGCCCACTTTTTGAGCATCTTTTGGGGTCGCAACAGAGGTATAACGTTGCACATAAGCCCAGTTACCCGCCAAAAAGAATAAATTATAAAGTCCAAAAGCAATTATAAAAGCAATGGAATATTCTTCGTTTACCAAATTGAAAAAAGTCTCAGGTGAAAGTTTTATAAATTGGTCAACACCTCCAATTTTATCAAAAGCTAATGGAACTATGATTATGACAACGGCTGTTAAAACCACAAACTGCAACACATCGGTAACGATAACTGCCCAAAGTCCTCCCACGGCGGTGTAGATTAAAATTAAAATCCCTAAACTGATGATGCTGGTGTAAATAGGAATCCCTGTAGAAACCTCTACAATCTTGGCCACAGGATATAAAAACGCTCCTGTGGTAAATAAAGAAATCAGTAGAAATAAATAGGTATATGTTTTTTGAATTTTAAAACCATAACGATTGGTTATGTATTCGGCTACGGTTAGCGAATTTGTCTTGCGCCATTTGGGAGCAATAAAAAAACCAATTAGGATACCTGCAATAGCCATAGTCCATTGAATACTCACTGCAACCCAACCACTTTTATAAGCTATAGAACCCCAGACCACAAAGGTTCCTGCCGAGAAAAAACTCATGAATAAGGATAAACCACTCATCCACCAAGGCAAGGCGCCTCCAGCAGCAAAATAAGACTTCATGTTTTTTCCTGTTTTGGAAAAAGCCAAACCGCAAACAAAAATGAGTGCAGAAAAAATCAGAATCACCCAAATATCAATGTTTTTCATATAAGTAAATTTGTTTTTTAGTGGTCATAGATAGAATCGCTTTTTAACCAATTTTATTTGCATACGCAAAGCTTTCTTTAAAGGCGATTTCATAACCTTTTTTTAATTTTTATTAAAAGTAAGAATAGAATAAATGGGATTAAATTATATTTTTTAAAAGCTCTACCGAGAACGTTACCGAAGCTTATTAAATCTTTCGAGAACGTTACCGAAAATTATTGTATTTTTATAACCTATTAATCATTTTCATTTGTAAAATAATCTTTTCAACTAGTTTAATTCGCATGAAATACATTACCATCAAAGACATTGCTAAACAATTGAACACTTCAGTTTCTACGGTTTCGAGAGCCTTTAACGATAAAGCCGATATCAATCCTGAAACCAAAGCATTAGTATTAAAAACGGCCAAAGCATTAGGATATCGTCCCAATCCTATCGCTAAAAAATTAATGCAACAACGTTCTTTTACTATCGGTATCATTGTTCCTGAGTTTATCAATGCTTTTTTCCCAGAAGTAATTATAGGTGTGCAAGAAATTTTATTTGAAAAAGGCTATCAGTTGCTCATTACACAATCTAGTGAATGCTATGAAACCGAATTAAAAAATTGTAAAACACTTGAAGACAGCATGGTCGATGGTTTAATTGTATCCATTTCTAGTGAGACCAAAAACATGGAGTATTATCAAAATTTAATCGATTCCGGTTTTCCAATCGTGTTATTTAACCGAGTGAACAACCAACTTCCTTGTTCTAAAATTGTATTCAATGACTATAAATGGGCCCTATTTGCAACTGAACATTTAATCCAACAAGGTTATACCCGAATTGTACATTTAAAAGGTAACGAAGGTATTTCATTAACCAACGAACGCATGAGAGGTTTTATCGATGCGCATCAAAAGCACAAACTACCTTTTGATAAAAATCAAATTATTCCAACAGGATTTACACTAGCAGATGGCCAACAAGCCGCACAAAAAATCATTGACTCTGGAAACATTCCTGATGCTATTTTTGCTGCTAACGACCCAGTGGCTATAGGTGCGATGCAAGTATTCAAAAAAAATGGTTATGCTATTCCAAAGGATATTGCCTTTGTAGGTTTTACAGAATCCCAAATGGCTACGATTATCGAACCACAATTAACATCGGTAGCACAACCTGCTAAACAAATTGGGATTGAAGCCGCTAAAATTCTTTTGGAACAAATTGAAAACGCCAAAGAATTTAAACCTAAAACCATCACCTTAAATGGGGAATTAAATATTAGAACCTCATCTATTAGAAACTAAACCACTAAGGACTGAAAGTCCATAGATTTGGTTGTCAGACTAAAGGTCTGCATTTGAAAACGCTATAATTAGCCACAGATTAAAAAGATTAGCACAGATTAATCCTTTGAATCTTTATAATCTGTGGCAAAAATTTTTTAGGAGCTAAAGCGAAATGCACTAAAGTGCATAGTTTTAACTATTTTTGGGACCAATAAAAGCAGATATTTCTTTTAGAAAACAACTGCTTTTCAATTGGACACAATAAATATAGTGAGTCTCTTCTTTCAACAGCTTATTGATTGTCGAAAAGCAATAAAAGCTTTACAATTTATTTTACTATTTTTTTAAAGATTCTACCTCCATTATAACTAATCTCTACAATATAAACACCTGTATTCAAATGTTCTGTATTCAATACTAGTTCATTACTTTTTAACAAGGTTCTAGTTTCTGGCACTACCATTCTACCCAAACTATCCATTATTTTCACAGAAATGTTTTGACTTAACACTATCTCAGGTTCTATAATAACTTTTATGTAATTTGTAAATGGATTGGGATAGATTATTACTTCCGTATCATTTTGAGTAGTGAACTTGAAAGACGATTTTGAAAGCACACTTGTACCCAAAAATGAGGCAGTCGTTAGATTAGAGCCCGCATTAAAAACCCTATCTTTTAATGCCGTTGTCGACCCTTCCCATGCTCCAATAGCAGGGCTAGTTTGTGTTGTAATGCCCGGAATAACAGTTCCTCCTGAATTAAAGACAGAAGCAGGTTTTAATCGTAAATTCCAGTTGGCAGCATCTACATAATGATCCGCAGCATTCGTAACAAATCCATTCGTTTCAAGAGAGATATCATAGCCATAGGTAGCTGCAGCTTTAACAGTAAAATTATAAAGATCAGTATCTTTAACAGTGCCTACCGAGCTTTCTTTACCCGTCATAAAAAGATTATTTTTAAGATTCATATCGTTAATATCGGCCGTGGAAGTTCGGTGCCAAAAACTTATGAGTTTATTATATCCCCAACAGGTATTATTAAAAAGATCCATTTTCTTAGTTATATTTCGATCTCTTGGCCCAAAATACCCAACCAAATTAATGTTTTGCAAGGTTTCAGGTGTACCATCACTTTTTAATCTTACACTGGTATATTCATCATCAATATTATAAATTAGATTATGATGTACGGTGTAATTTTCAACATCTTCTAAATATAGTGCTACCATATACTTTCGGCTGCTTTCTATAGGTTCAAAAGCAGGTATTCCCTTCTGATCGCGAATTTTATTCCACGCAATCACTGTTTCATTCATATCCAAGGCAGCTGTTTTACCCGTACTAGTAAACATGATAGAACCAGCATCTTCTCCCATTGCCATAGCCCCAAAAAAATCATTATCGGTAACATTCATAAATACCGACTCTGTCGTTCTAATATGAAAACGAGAGGCTTTACCAAAGGTGTTTTTAGTAATTTGTGTATTGTTACCATTGTTTAAAACGGCTACTGTAAACTGACCCATCCAACCGATATCTTCAATATAGCTGTTGTTTATAATAGTGTTATCTGATCCTGGTGTGATGATAATTCCGCTCCCCCAAGTATGACCTATGTAGCAACTTTCAAAAGTTGTATTATCAGCATTCGTTAATTTAATTCCTTGTTCAAAAACACCATACTCTCTTCGATATTGATAAGGAGATAAATACGTAAATGTACAATAGGTAAACATCGTTGCATTGGCATTGGTCAACTCCACTTCACCAACTTTAAAATCAATGTTTTCTATCTTTACATTATTCGCTTGAACTTTGAGCGTGAATTTTCTTCGTTGAATTTCAAAATTTTTCCCCGTAACTGTACCCCCTTCAGGCTTATAATATATTTTATTTAGATTTTTACGCCAAAACCATTCGCCTTCGTAGTCTAAAACCGAAAAGTCCATAATATAACCAAAACCTTCTGGCTGACTTACCGCATCGGTATCTCCCCAAATATTTCCTTGAGTATTGACTGACTTAAAGGTTACGAGTCTATCGCCAGCTCGAGTTACCTCTCCTAAATCTCCAGAATAAGAGAAAATATTATTTCGTAATTTCCCAATAAATCCACGTACAATTGCTTCGTTTGTAAAAGTGACATTGGGAATCATAGGTGTTCCGCCATGCCATGAAAAAGTTACATTCCCCGTTTGATTGGCACCAGCTGGTTTACTAGCGTTTAATAATACTGCAAATCCTGTTTGTTGGTCTCTTGGCTCCATCATTTCACGATTGGAACCTGAGATGTAGTTTTTATAAGGAGACGTATTGTTTGGAAAACGAGCAATTTGCTTGTCTTGACCATTTACAAATAGTTGCGTAAAAGGGGTTTCTACCTGACTCGTACTCAAAGCCAATTCAAAAATCCCATCACCATCAGGATCCGACCAACTCGAATCGCCATACCAATTGGCCCCCGAAATGGTAACATCCTCTCCTGTATTAGCTCTAAGGGTAACACCACTAACATTTACAATAACTGTTTCTCTATACACTCCTTCATGTATAATAATAACATCGTTAGGACTAACCAAATTGTTTGTAAATAAATAACTGATGGTTAAATAAGGTGCTGATGAAGAACCTCTGCCCGTTAAAGCATTTGCACCATTTTTCGCCACATGAATGTCTTTTGCAAAACCAAATAGGGACAGTAAGGATAATGCTAAACAACATAAGTAGTGTTTTTTTTGTGTACTTTTTTTACTCATAATTGGTTTGGTTTTTTGATTTTAGAAATAAAATATCTCAGTTTTTAATTTATTTGGGTTGTTTATCATTTGAATTTTGCTACAAAACAATTCCTTAATCTTCTTAAGAAATTTTGACGTACTGTTCTCAGTATTCAGTAAATAAATGATTTATTCACATTTAATGGCTTCGGTGCGTTCTTTCGAATTTGTTTGTGCATCCGTATCTGAAATGCCTGATGATAAAACAAATTTATCAAGTTGAAATAAAGAAGACCTTCCTGATATTTTAAGAGTATATTCACCAGCTGCAGGAAACTTAACTCTCATCCATGAACTTGTTGTAGGGTTATGAAGATCTAAAGCTCCACCATATGTAAAATCAACTTTTCCTCTACTTACAAATTTTTCAAATTTGGTTAGTGTCACATCAATTCCATCTCTTTTGGCTAAACCAATATCTCCTGGAAAATAAATCCAAACATCATTTGATAAATCCCCTGCCGCTTCATCGGGTTGTCTCATATACCAACGAACCAAATAGGTAGCCGCTTTATCCACATAAAATTTCACTGAAATTTCACTAGCTGAATTAGGTGCATTATAACTGTTGCTTCCGTAATACTCAATATATTTTCCAGCAGAAGCTTTTGCATCTTCTTTTATTCTCCACTGCCCTTTTAAAGCAAAACTCTCTCCTTCAATAATCAAAAGACCATCCTTGTTCACTATTTGACATTTTTTTTCAGGAACAACAACTACTTCGCCTTCCTTTACAACTTCTTTTACTTCTGGTAAATCATCATTTGATGAATCGCTACACGACAACATCAATACTGAAAATGCGGCCATTAAATAAAAATTGATTTTCATAATTTTAAAAATTTGGTTGGTTATTTTTTGGTTGATTAACTTGCATCTTAGGATGCATTTTAACTTTTGTAAATTTAATCCGTAAATCTAATCCTGCCATTTTTATTAGTAAAGCATATGTTTAAAAAGAAGCACCATATGATTTTTTTGATTTTTCCTCTACTTTATAAAGAAAACAACTTCCTATTCTTATTAAGTTTTATTCCTTTAGGTCTCCCCAATAAAACATACTACATTGATTATTAAAAAGTTACAAATACTAAAACTTATTATTTTGAATAGTATCAAATATAAAGACTGTTTGAAGTAAAAAAAGAAACCGCATTTTTTGGTTTTACTTAAAAAAGCAACAACCTCATCTTCGCTAGCTATAAATCAAAAAAGGCTTCGGTTATACAACCAAAGCCTTGACTTTTCCTTTTATCTATTGTAGCGATTATAAAAACAATAAGTACGATGCTGTCAATTACTATTATCAAAACTCATCACCTATTTCTGGCTATATTTTTGTTTTGAGTACAAGTGCTCTCACTACTTAACCTCTTCTAAAGCAACTAACTTACAACTGACTTCCGTACGCTGTAAACCACTCACTTCAAACAATGCGTTAAAATGCCCATCTTGGTTATTTAATTGTTTTTGAAAGTTTTTCAACCATTCCTTATCGGTGAATTTGCTCAAGGTAGCCATCACACCAATATCATTGTTAGACACAAAATAAAAAGCAGATTTTCCGGGACTCAATGAGGTATAAGAAACCATTGCATATTCTATTCTGTTACTCTGATTGTATTGGGTATCATATATTTTTTGAATTCCATTTTTGGTGTATTGAAATCCATCTTGGTACAGTCTAAAATCACGGCTATCCTTTAAAAAAAAGTTTTTTGATATATTCATTGTTTTAAATTGTCCAATAAATATAAGATTGACATCACGAATATCTTCGTAATTAAGATTGCTCTCTAATTTTAAATCAAATGTTTGTTGATGTTCTAAAAACCATTCGGATATGTTTTTAACACAATAAGGCGCCATTTTGGACATTAACGTATAATCCGTAATCTTTAGGTCTCGAGCCGTTTTAGTAGTATAATCAATCAAATCTTCATTATTGTTGATGTCGCCATAAAGAACCGTATGCCAGTTACCATCGGCAAGTTTTTCGTGAACTACATATTGATCTGAAATTACTACTAAATTCTTCTGATTTGGTTTAAAAAAAGCTTCCCAAAAAGGTGGTGGTTGATTCCAATATTGCTTTACGCCCCAAAATACTACCAAAAGAATTATTGTCACCAACACTCCCCAACGGATATATGAAATGGGAACACGAATCACCCGCTCCCGAGACAACTGCTGTTTGGTAACTGTTTCTCTCCAAATAAAGTCTAGATTATACTGTCCTTTACTAATCGTAAATATAAGAAGTTCAGAGGCTCCTTCTTTTTGATAGTACTCGGCTAATTTTTTCCGCAAGTTGTACATATGAGAGCGTACAGTACCATCATTTTTATCGTAGTTGTAGTTTTTTTGAAAAAGGTCGGCACCAATAGTAAACTCCTTAACTTCTTCGTTTTTTAATGCCTTTTCAACCAAGTAGGCCAACAATCTACTATACACAGACGAATTAATAAACAATGGATGTTTACTCATTCGCTGAAGGGCTTCTTGTACTACAATTGGATCTATACCTTTACTCATGAAACCAAAATTAAAGCTTTTTTACAGAAAACAAAGAAAAGCAAAATAACAAATACAAATGATTAAATAACAACAACTTAATACCTATTTTAACCGTTAAAACTACAGTGATAGCAACCGTTTTTAGACTAATTTGACGCTTAATGGCGACTAAATACACTAAACTTGTTCTATTAAAATAAAACCAACCAAATAAACCAAAAAAACATATGCCTAACTTCTCTCTGTTTGAGATACATCACAATTCGTGTATATCAACCCGCTTCCTTTTTAGTATCAAAAAATAAATGGACTGCATCGCTTTTCTTTTGAAATAGATTAAAATCGAAAAGTCCCTTAACCTAACAGCTTAAAATTTCAACAACTTAAATAATTTTTATAAAGCAATATGAAACAATTAAATAAAATTGCCCTTACAGCCTTCCTGTTCGTTCATTGTTTGAATGCGCAAACTTGGAAAAATCCCAATGCGCCAGTAAATGATCGTGTAAAAGACTTATTGTCAAAAATGACTCTAGAAGAAAAAATTAGTCAATGTAGCTCAGATATTCCGGCCATAGAACGTTTAGGAATCCCTTCTTATATGTGGTACGCCGAAGCCTTACACGGTGTTATTGCCTGGAAATGCACCTCGTTTCCACAAAATATTGCCATGGGAGCTACTTGGAATCCTAACTTAATGTTTGATGTAGCAACAGCCATTTCAAATGAGGCACGTGCTTTAAAAAATAGTGGTCAAAAGGAAGTGATGATGTTCTCCCCTACGATTAATATGGCTCGTGATCCGCGCTGGGGACGTAACGAAGAGTGCTATAGTGAGGACCCTTTTATGATGTCTGAAATGGCACGAATGTATGTACGTGGCATGCAAGGAAATGATAAAAAATACCTTAAAACTGTTTGTACTGTAAAGCATTATATTGCAAATAATGTCGAAAATCGTAGAGAATCCATCCAATCGAATATAAACGAAAAAGATTTACGCGAATACTATATGCCAGCGTATCGCACCTGTGTGGCTGATGAAGAAGCAGGTGGTATCATGTCGGCACTCAATGGATTAAACGGGATTCCTAGTTCAGGGCATAACTGGCTACTCAATGACGTTTTGCGAAAAGAATGGGGCTTTGAAGGTTATGTAGTAGCCGATTGGAATGCGGCCTCAGGTATGTTTAAAAATCAAAAATATGCCAAATCGTATCCTGAAGCGGCAGCACTGGCCATCAAAGCGACCTGTGACCAAGAATGTTTCCGTCCTAAAGCTTCGCCAATGGTCAAAAATCTTAAACCAGCCATTGAACAAGGTTTGCTTACGGAAGCCGAATTAGATCAGTCTGTGGCGCGATTGTTACGTTTGCGTTTCTTGACAGGCGATTTTGATAAACCCGAAGCCAATCCATGGCATAAAATACCACAAACCGTTCTTGAAAGTGATGCCCATAAAAAATTAGCATTGAAAGCAGCTGAACAATCCATTGTATTATTAAAAAATGAGGGGATCCTGCCGCTAAAAAAAGATATAAAATCAATCGCAGTTCTAGGACCATTTGCTAATCGTTGCTGGATGGGAATTTACTCAGGCTTCCCTCAAAGTAAAGTAAGTCCGTTACAGGGAATCAAGAAATACACACAGGCAACTGTGAATTATGCTGAAGGTTGTGATGTAATTGCGCCTTTGGATGAACAAAAAATCAAAGAAGCTGTAGAAGCGGCCAAAAAATCAGAAGTAGCCTTACTTTTTGTTGGAAACGATGAAAAAACAGCTACTGAAAATAAAGACCGTCAATCGTTAAGTTTACCTGGAGCACAACAAAAATTGATTGAAGAGGTTTTAAAAGTTAACAAAAACACAGTAGTAATTATGATTCCGAGCGGTGCAACTACCCTTGGAAATGCACAAAAAGAACTACCTGGAATTATTTGTGCTTGGCCTAACGGACAAGAACAAGGAAATGCTATTGCTCACGTACTTTGGGGAGAATATAACCCAGGTGGGAAACTAAATTCTACTTGGTATGCCTCAGACAATGACTTACCTGATATGCATGATTACAATATCAAAAATGGTCGAACGTATATGTATTTTAAAGGCAAACCATTGTATCCTTTTGGCTATGGTTTGAGCTATACTAGCTTCCAATTCAAAAATTTAAAACTAGATAAAAAAGCCTTAAAAAGTACCGAAAATCTATCTGTTTCCGTACAAGTGACTAATACCGGAAAAGTAGATGGCGACGAAGTAGTGCAATTGTACATACGAGATTTAAACTCAGCTAATGAGGCTCCTGCAAAAGCGTTAAAAGGATTTGAGCGTATTCATTTAAAAAAAGGAGAAACAAAAACAGTCCAACTTAGCGTTCCTTATCAAGCCTTTAGCTATTATAATGTAGCACGTCAGCGTTTTGAAGTCAAAAATGGTAGCTTTGAAATCTTGGTGGGTAATTCTTCAGACAACCTATTGGTAAAAGAAACAATCCAGCTCAAATCAGGAACAATTCCTGTTATTAATGTCAAAAACAAATCGGCTTATTTTAATCCAAACGACCCGAATCGCTCTAAAAATTGGGATGCAATTTATGAAGACAAATCATTTTTAGAAAACAGCGAAGCGACAACCAAAGAAGAAAAAGGAATCGAGTTCAAAACCACTTTTACTGACCCTGGTTTTTATGTAAATACTTGGGATGCTGTAGTTAATTTAAAACTCAAAACTGACGAAGCTATTTTTAAACTGTCCATGCTTGACAATGAAATTGATACTTATAAAGTCAGTAAAGGAAATGATGAAGTACAAACTTTATCAGTAAAAATTCCTATTCCACCTGAATATGGTAAAGAGGTGATTCTAAAAGCGATTCCGTTAAAAGGAAAAATAGCTATTGAGTCTATCAAAATTATACCTCCAGGGAATGTAAAACCTTATCTTATATACCCAAAAAACCAATAAGAATCATGACAAAGAAAACGATGATTAGCTCATCCAACAAAAAAATCATAGCCTCGCTCTTGTTTACGGCCTCCCTTTTTGCGCAACAAACTAGCTCTGTAAAACTGTGGGAAGTTCCCATTACACAAGGGCAAGCAATGCCTCTTAAGGAAATTAAAACCCAATACAGTGAGGAAAAAGTGGAATGGAAAAATCAAATTTTTATTCAGCCAGAAATCACTTTTCAAAAAATGGAAGGTATTGGAGGTGCTTTTAACGAAATAGGTGGAGAAGCGTTGTTGAGTTTAAAAAAAGAACAACAACAGGAACTCATGCGAAATTTATTTGCAGCTGACCGAGCGGGCTTTAGTTTTTGTCGAACCGCCATTGGAGCTAGTGATTTTGGTATTGATGCTTATAGTTATGCCATGGTTCCTAATGATTTTAAAATGGAGCATTTTTCTATCGAAAGAGACCAAAAATACGTTTTACCCTACCTCAAAAGTGCTTTACAAGAAAATCCAGCCCTAACTTTATTCGCCTCTCCTTGGAGTCCTCCGGGGTGGATGAAACTAAGCGGCGAAATGGAAGGTTTGAAACAAAAGCCTAATCAACTGATAGATGACTCCAAAATATATAAAGCTTATGCCTTGTATTTTGTCAAATATTTAGAAGAATATGAAAAAAACGGGGTGAAAATTGACCGCATTTGTATTCAGAACGAAAACGATGCCAATACAAAATATCCTAGTTGTGTATTCCCCGCCAAAGAGATGGTGGCATTTGCCAATGATTATTTAATTCCCGCTTTTAAAAAAAACAGGGTAAAAACAGCCATTTATGCGGGTACTTTTAGAGCCGCTCTCGGAATGGATGTATTGGATTTTACACAATGCAAAAACACCAAAAAACTGGCAGGTGTAGGGATTCAATACACCGATTCCCGCTTATTGACAGACGCTAAAACCTTTATGCCTAATCTTAAACTATTTCATACCGAAGGCAATTGCTACAACGGAGAAAATTCGATAGAACAAGCTAAAAATCGTTTGGAAGAAGTGGCTAGTTATATTAATAGCGGTAGTACGACTTTTACTTACTGGAATATGATTTTGAACGAAACCACCAAAAGCGGTTGGGACTGGACTCAAAATTCGCTTATCAATATTAACAGGAAAACAGCAGAAATACAATACAATCCTGATTACAATGCCATGTATATCATTAGTAAATTTATTCAACCAGGAGATATTAGAATTGCTTCTATGAATAAAGGAAAATATCCTATGATTACCGTAAAATCTCCTGAGGGGACCATCAAGGTATTGTTTCAAAATACGAATCCACAAGACAAAACTTTTGAAGTTACTGTCAACAAAAAGCCGTTCAAATTGAAATTAGCTGCCAATGCCATTACAGCACTTGAAATCACTAACTATTAAGTCTATTTTTATGATGAAACCCACTCCTACTCTAGTAATATTGTTACTCATTTCCTTTTGTGGATTTGCTCAAAATTGGCAGTACAATAACAATCGTATTGCCATTAGTTTCGATGGCAATAGTGCGGCAGACAATCAGTATAAATGGCCTATTGGCGACCCCGATGATTGGGGTGCTTCGGCGGCAAGTCTTGCCATTTTAGCCAAATTAAACCTTCAAAAACAACTGGTTCATTGTTCGTATAATAATTTCATTGATGCACCCGCAGGTCCAGATAGTGAAAACCAACTCAAAATCAGCCTAGAAGGAGGAGCCGAGCGTTGGAATTTTAATAAATCCGTTCTCTTTGATGTCACTACGCAATTAGAAAAAGCCAAAAAACATTTGGCCGCTGAAATGGCTAAATCAACCGCTAAAGATCCGTTGTATTTCATGCACGCTGGGCTATCTGAATTTGTGTACCAAGCAGTTGAGCTGGTGGCGAAATCAAAGGATTCAACGGCTTTAAAGCATGTCTATGTACTGTCTCATAGTGGTTTTAATGAAAACGAAAAAAGACGTCCCTACCACCACACTTGGAGTGATATTCAAAAACTATCCGGGAATAAATTGCAATACAAAAAAATCATAGATCAAAACAACAAAAACAATCCCAATGACTTATGGAATTCAGATAAAGATTTTTCGGTTTGGTACTGGATGCGCGATCATGCTGACCCAAACATTCAGTGGTTGTATACCCGCATGCAAGCGCATAGTCATGGTGTAGCTGATATTTCTGATTGTGGTTTGTTGTATTACCTTCTTATAGGAGATGAAAAAGGAAATCCTGAAAAGTTTAAAGCTTTTATTGGGGAAGGTATTCCAACAAAAAGAAATAAAAAGTAGCCCAAAAAAAACTTAGTTTATAAATAAATGAAACTGCAGTGGATTTTTAGATCATTTATCTAACTCCCTGCAGTTTCATTGTTTTTTTTTTGTATTCTTTACCGAAAAATGCATTGGAACACTGATAACACAGATAAAACGGATTTACGCAGATTTTTTATATATTTTACATCATCAAATATGCAGAAATCTGTCTAGGCTGGTGTTTTCAGTCAGATCAGTGTAAAAAAACCAATAAAATCCTAATGTTGTTTTTGGGTTCAATACTTCACGAATACAGTTCGCCAAAATTTTAAACTATTTGGAAAACCTTTCTTAAAAAACACTTAGCCGTTTATTCCAATTCAAATTTAAAAACGTTGGCTAAATCATCCAACCGAACATCAGGAATAGTCAAGAAAAAACTTTCGGTGGTATGTTCCCATTTAACCTTCGCCGATGAACCTAACAGTGTCACATTCTTGATGGGACTAGGCGGTATGTTGCGGTGATAACCACCTATAGCACGCATTTCTATTCGTTTTCCCACTTTGGGTTTCCCCAAGAAAAAGACATACATTGCTTTTTTATTTTTAGAGACTGTAAAACGAACATCATCAGCGGTGTACTGAATTTTGGAAGATTGACCACCATGAGATCCATCTTCTGATTGGGCTGGTCCATAACCAAAAATAGTATGAGGACGACTGCCATACACCGCCTCGCCATTTATTTGTAACCAATTCCCAATTTGTTTTAAAACATCGCGCTGTTCTTGATTGATAACCCCATCAGCGCGAGGAGATACATTTAACAACACCACCCCATTCTTACTCCATACATCAATCATGTTTCGAATGACTAAATCGGCGCTTTTGTATTTATGTCCTTCCACATACATCCATCTACTTTCCCCTAGAGTAATATCAGTCATCCAAGTAGTGGGGTAAATATCTTTGCGTCCGCCTTGTTCAATATCCTCAATACTATAATCTAATGGTAAATCATCTTGTTTGCGGCAAATAACCACTTGCTGACCGTTTTTAACTCCATTATTAAAATAAGTCGAAACCATTTCCAATCTGGTTTTCTCTGGAATAAGATTCAACCACGAGTCATACCAAATTAAATCTGGATGGTACTTTTTGACTACTTCATTGACTTGGTCTAACCAGTACGTATTGAATTCATCAATCGTTTCAAAGTTTCCAAATAATTTACGCAACATAGGGTCTTTGGTCGCAGTAGGCAAATCCGGATGATAGGGATAATGACTGTTGTACCCATTTTTACCCCAATGTTCGGGTGTATTGGCATTACGCTGTCCGTTTCGGGCATGGTGAAAAGTTGCCAATGTTTTTATATTTCTTTTTTCTAAAGATTGAAACAATTCGCCTAAAATATCACGTTTAGGTCCCATACTAGCGGCATTCCAAGGGTTGATTTTACTATCCCACATAGCAAAACCATCGTGATGCTCTGCAACAGGTCCCGCAAACTTGGCTCCTGTTTTTTGAAATAAATCGGCCCATTCTTCAGGATCAAAATGAGTTGCGGTAAACATCGGAATGAACTTTTCATATCCAAATTCTTCTATAGGGCCAAAATGTTCCTCATGCCATTTATTTATTGGACCACCTTTCATATACATATGACTAGGATACCAAGCGCTTCCATAAGCGGGCACACTATAAGGTCCCCAATGAAAATACATTCCCAATTTTGCATCGGCTAGCCATTCGGGAGCTGCTTTATGTTTGGCTAGTGATTCATGATTAGGTTCGTAATGATGTACTTGAGTTGATTGTGATTGTTGTAACTGTTTACAGCCCGTACAAACCAATGCAACCACTATTATTAATTGGGTAAACCTCATCTTGTTTTTGTTTAAAAATTTTAATTTTGTGTTTTTGTTTTCCATTAAAAAACCATTAAAATCGGTAAAAAGTTAGCTGGAAAATATTCCCAAGCCTGTCCTATTTTATCAAACACTTCCCTTGTACCTTCGTAATAGAGCTGGTT
The DNA here is from genome assembly GCF_034119845.1 of Flavobacterium sp. NG2. Taxonomy (NCBI): domain Bacteria; kingdom Pseudomonadati; phylum Bacteroidota; class Flavobacteriia; order Flavobacteriales; family Flavobacteriaceae; genus Flavobacterium; species Flavobacterium sp. NG2. Next base: position 3,595,273 of record NZ_CP139420.1, read on the forward strand.
TTAAATTAATTGGGAACAAAGGTTCGTTTTATTGCTTTACTAAAATTAAAAACTCTCAAAGTAGCCGAAGCGACATGTCCGCCTGAATCAGGGAAACTTACTTTAACTGTATTTTTTTCGGATAGTAATTTATAGTCCAAAGGAATTTCGATGACACCATAAAAACGGTCACGCATGGTTTGTGGGTCGCCAGCATAATTTTCAGGGACTTCAATCTGAACATCATTGATAAAAACGGTGGGTTTTAAAACACTGCCGTGGTCACGTCCTAGTCCTAATCGTAAAACTACTTCACCATTTTGTGCTTTTTGAATCTTTTCAAAAACAAACTCCATCGGTTTGTTAGCCTCAATTGGCTTGTAGTTTTCGGTAGCATAATACTTTTTTTCTTCAGCGGTTTCGGCAATTACAACAGGACGTTTGAAATGGTATTCTAAAACCATTGTTCCCTCACTCTCTAGCAGTACTTCTTTGGTCGTTGCAGCTAGTTTTTTCTCTTCAATTATCCCTTCTCTTTTGGCTTCTTCAGGCTTATAAGGTGAATAATAGTGTTTCATTTTTATATTCTCTAGTGTATTGTTTTTTTGACCCAAAACATTCAGTTGAATTGCCTGTTTTGTTTCAGTCAAATTATTTACAATCAGATAAACCTTTTTTCCGTCAACATAGGCATCTGTTTGAATATCCACCAGATTAGATTTGGTATCTATTCGTTTCCCTTTTACATCAGACCAAAGTTGGTAAAACTTTACCAAATCAGTAAAAACCCATTTATCGCCAGTTTCTCCTTCTTTTTCAAATTGTTGTCTAAATAATCGGCTACGGTAAGGATACCCTTCTTTGGTTCGCCCCCATTCGCTTTTGAGCATAAAAAAAGGAATCGCCACGGCTATAGATTGCGGATGATCCATAAAAGACATCATCAAGGCATTGGCACTTTTAACATACAAATAATCACGCCAAGGAGTCCATGGCAAATCACGGTATTGATGTGCTTGCACACTATATTCTGAAATAATCATAGGTTTTAATTTTCCAAAACGCATCATACTATACTGTTCTAACATATCGAGTGAGGCCTCAATATTGCTTCCTTTACGGTACTTTTTTACATATTCTAATTTACCTGTGCGGTAATCTTGTTTACAAGGAAAATCATAAAAATGCAAAGACCAAAAATCCATATCATTACCCGTTAAATCAATAAACTGTTTCCATCGGTACGTCCATCTTTTAAAATCATATAATTCAAAATCAGGAAACGCACAGGTGTAACCACCCACGAGCACATAAGGGTTCAATTTTTTAATTTCACGAGCAACTGTGGAATGAAATTTGGCCAATTGCTGTACTGCTCTATTTTCTTTTTCAGGATTTCCCTCTTCTTTTTTGGGAATCAATTCCCAGAGTGGTTCGTTAATCACCTCTATGAATCGGGGTCTTGGCTCGCCATTTCCACCATAATATTCTTTAACAAAATGAGCCATAAATTCTCCTGTAGCAGTCCCAAAGGGTTCCTCTGCAGTATCTTTTTGGGATAGCGCCCATCCTTGCTTTGTTTTAGTGCCATGTGGCCAAAAAGGCTCAAACTGCGCCCCAATAATCATATTTTTCAGTCGGTCTTCATACGGATGCAAATGCGATTTTTTACTGTAACTATTGCGGTTATTTTCTCCCATTTTTTTAAGTTGAGAAACATCAGCATAACCTGCACGAGCGGGATCTTGTCTTACCGCATTTAGTGCTCCTTTCAGTCCGCCCGTTTCTCTCCCTAAATACACATCGTATTTATCCAAAAAATCTTTTCGTATATCAGGACTTACATGATCGCCTTCCCAGTCATTCGTAATACTTGCATGTATGGTGATATACTTTTGCCTGTCAAAACTATCGATACCCTCTACCACTCTTCGTGTGTCTATATTAATATCAACCATTGTTTTTTGTGCGACACAAATACTGGTAGTAAGTATTAAAAACAACCATTGGATTTGGGTTATTTGCTTTAAAAGGAACTTGTTTTTTTTCATCAGAACTAATTTTTAGACGTTTCCAGTCCGTTATTTATTATCAAATTCTTTCACAAATGGCTGTTTCTCATCGGCTTGTTTGACACCTGCTGCCCCATTTAAGCTTTCGAAATAACGTAAATAATTATGAGAACCATATTTTTCTTTTTTAGAAATAGCTTCTTGTCCTATTGCTCTTAACTTAGGCAAATCAACTTTTTCGTCTCCCACTAATAGAAGGTATTTATTTTCTGAAATAGCTTTACCTGTGACGTCTTTTAAACTCAAATTAACATAAAATTTATCACCCAATTTCCCGGGAACTTTACAATTTACAGTAACAAATTTAGTTGCGCTATCCCCTTTAATGTCACCAAAACTGAATGTTTCTCGCTTCACTTCTTTATGATTATTATCCATAAAAAAGATTTCGGCTTTACAGTTTTTAAAATCTTGGTACAAATCATTAACCACCCATATTTTCCCTTCAAACTGCTCCGCTGGCAACCATCTTCTACGTTCGTGTTCTAAACTAACTAAGACTGGCTGATAAGCTCTTTTTACATAATCATAGGATAATTTAGGTTGCTGGTAATAATCAACAATTCCCCATTTCATATCAGGCGCAAAAGTGATAAAATGACAGATACTGATGGCACTAGACTTTGGTTTTCTTCGTCTATAATATTCTAATCCATACTGAAAAATAACCCCTTGGGCAATTTGAGTTGCATCTACAAATTCTTGCATACTTCCTGTAGCTTCAGTGTTTAAAGCATCAAAATTAAGCGTTCTAAACACATCAAAATCTGTCCAATGATGCCCCCAACTCGGTCCAGGAGGCCACAATTCATTTTCTGGAATAAATTTTTTAATACTCGCTACATTTGGGCACGAAGAAATAGCTAATTCTGGTACCACAGCAAAATTTTGTTTGTTAAAAAACTTCTCTGTATTAATCCTACCTTCGCTGTAAAACAAGCCATTAGCATGTACACTTTCGTTTGGTTTAAAACCTAATTTGATTCCTACATGGTCACTCAAAGGAGAAACGGGCACATAATGAAGATTCGAATACGGTTTGACAACCTCTCCTAATTCTTTCATAAAATTAAGATTATAAACAGGGTCAGAGGCGGTCATTAGGATTTCCTCTCCTCCCTCAATAATCACCATACAAGGATGGTTACGCAATTGTTTTACTACTGAAATAGCATCAGCGAATAGCGATTTTTTATAGGCTTCTCCCTTGGGTAACGACAAACTTGCAATGGGCAAAATATCTTGCCAAACAGTGATTCCTTCGCGGTTACATAATTCATAGAAATATTCAATTTCTGTAGGATGCCATCCAAATATTCTGAGATTATTAAAATTAGCCGATTTGGCCAAGCGAATAAATTCTTGGTATTTTTCCTTAGTAGCACGACCGAAGAAAATATCTGGTGGTCCGCCCCAAGTACCCGAACGAATAAAATGACGTTTCCCATTAATCATTACAGTCCAAGGATTTTCAACTTCTTGTTTGGTAAATCCTGGATTCATCTCCATTTTTAGTTCTCTAATTCCAAAGAGTTTATCATTCGCATCAAGTACTTTGTTGTCATTTTTGACCGTGATTTTTGCGATATATAGGTTTTGATCTCCTAAATCCCATGGATACCAAAGTTTTGCATCAGCAATGGTAAGGGGAATTTTAAGTTCATTTTTACCAGGTTTTAAACTAGTGGTTTTTGTCGTTTTGTACACTTTGGATTTGAAATTCTCTCCCTGTACTTCAATCTCAAGCTCCACATTGGAGGCCACAGTCCCGGAATGTTCAATTTCTAGATGAATATCCAAATCAGCCGATTGCTTTTTTAGATTTACCTTAGTTTCTACATAAACCTGATCAATTTTTGCTTTATCATAAGCCATTAACTTTACGGGTTTCCATATTCCTGTAGGTACTAAGTCCACCCAGTAATCTCCATGCCATGCAGGTTTTTTACCTGCTACTTGACTGTATCTTCGGGGTGCTGGATGTAAACGAACCGCCAAAACATTACGACCTCTTTTGTATTGCTCTAGGCTTATGAGTTTTGTAATATCAAACGAAAAGGGCGTAAACATTCCTTCATGAGAGCCTAGTAAAGTACCGTTTAAATACACATCACAAGCATAATCAACTCCCTCGAAATTTAGTTCAATATTTTTGCCTTCCATTTCTTTGGGTACATTGAAAATGCGCAAATACCACCATTCGTATTCATTGACCCATTTAGCCTTGACACTATTGCGTCCAAAATGTGGATCTTCAATACGACCAATTCGCCATAAATCAGTAAAAACATCACCAGGAACCTGAGCAGGTGCCCAGTTTAAAGCATCTCCCATATGATCGTAGCTTATCTCTGGAAACTTTTCTTCCATACCACGTCCTGGCAAGGTTCCTTGTAGTTTCCATAAATGACCACTCAAATCATGAATCAATCGTTGAGCATTTTGCTGTTGTGCTATAGAAACACTAGTAAACAGCAACAATACTATTATGGTTAGGGTACGTAAAAAATTCATTTTGGTTGTTTGGTTAGTTAAGTGAATAATTATTTTTTTAATTTTTCAGTTTGTTGTTTGATGCGTTCCAATTGTTTAGCACTCAATTTGTGCGTGTAGTGAAACTCAGGACTGTATTGGTAATAATGGTCTTTCATTCCTTGGTCATCCACTTCAAGACTTAAATCACAATCAAAACGCGCCAACTCTGTATGATTCCAGTTTCCACCGGCATTAATGAAATGCGAAATTCCCCAAGTGATTCCTTGACCGTTTTTCGTATCTGTAAAAGCATCCGGTACAAAAGGACCTGCAGCAACGGGTAATAATTCTGTTATTGATGCTATTTCAAAATTGATCCAATCTTTGGCATATTGAATGGTATTGTGCTCCATTCCGTCACGTTGAACAATGGCCGCAACACCTTCTCTAAAAGGGAACAAAGTGGTTTCATGACCCGAATTAAGCACAGGGTTCAATGGATGTTTGATAAAGGGTCCCAGCGGATTGTCAGCAATGGCCACGCCTTGCATTCTTATTTTAGAAGGATTTAACTCGGGGCGTTTATCAAAATCAGCTTTGTAATAGAGGTAAATTTTTCCATCATGAACTAATGGGTAGGGGTCGTGAATTGAATATTGATCCCAAGCTCCCTCTGGTCCATTTGGTATTACCACTTGATTAGCTGCTGTCCACGGCCCATTAGGAGAATCAGCATAGGAAACCGCCACAGGACAAAAGTCGCCTCGTAAACCACTTGCTTCCATAAACGCTTGATAATACAAATAGTATTTTCCTTTCCATTTCAAAATATCGGTAGTTGTTACAGAGCGCCAGCCGGGTTGTGGTTTTGGAGGACGCGGCACTGCAACTCCTTCTTCTTTCCAAGTAAAACCATCATCGGAAGTTGCATACCAAATTTCAGACAAATCCCAGTCAGAAGACGGAATGATTTCCGTGGCTTCTTTGGCTCTCGCCATCCCCACAGGCTTCACGGGCGTATTCCTATAAGTGTACCACAGATAGTATTTTCCGTTTTCGAATATCACTTTGGAAGGATCACGACGTGTAATGGTTCCGTCGCCATTGTTGTAATCAAATCCTTTGAGCTTGGTATATTTGAATTGGGTGTACAACTCATTTTGCTCCGGTCTAACGGCTTCATAAGCATCATAATTACGGGCTACGGCAGTACTTAATGGACGATTAGGCTTTGTTTTTGTTATAAAAAAAGGAAATGCTTCAGTATCCGTTTTTTTAGTTGATTTATCCTTCTTTTGAGCATTAGTCAAACTCGTAAAAAGAACCAATCCAAACAATAATATATAGGCTTTTTTCATTTCTCAATTTATTTTTTAGCTTTATTTATAAATTCCACTTTCTTGTAATCGGTTCCAGGAATCCACGCAAAACCAGTAGGTGTCCAATCGACTCCAGGAATCCAAATGGCTTCTCCATACTCATAAGCACCCATGTCAGGGGCATTCCCTTTGTAACCATCGGTTACTTTTTTAATTTTAAGTCCTTTATCAATTAGTGGTGAATTGGCCAAAGGAGCAAACATCTTACCTTTTTCAACACTAAAAGGAAGTGCTGCATATTGCTGGTTGTTTTTAAAATCATTGTCGGCTTCAGGACCTTCGTATTCTTTTTCATCCACTCTGTATTTGCCTCCATCACCAGAATGCCACCAAGGGCGAACATCTGAAATATTATTGTAGAGTGTATTGTCTTTAACATTGGTCTGAACTCCATCTCTTTTAGGTACCCAGCTATCAATCAGTGATTGCTCAGCAGCCCCAGTATTCCAAAAAGTATTATTGTATATTTCATTTTTGACTGCTGTCCAGTTAAAATGCAAACCACCCCATTCCACATCCCAAACGACATTGTGATGGACGATATAGCCAGCAGCATTATTGTCAAGGTAAATACCCGTTGCTTTTTTTCCTGCATGTGGTGCAGCATAAGCATCATGAAACCAGTTGTGATGCAAACTAATATTTTTGGGAATACTGTTACCCGTTACATAAAACAAGCCTCCATCGGCTCCTGAAATTAAACTTTTTTGAACGTGATTGTAAGCAAACTCACTATCATCACCCGTAACTTTTACCCCATCTCTTGCCGAACCATAAAATGAATTTTTGAAAATCTTAGCGCGAGCTCCTCCACTATTCAGCAATTGCGCATGTAAGCCTATGGTGTTAAAATATTGAACAATACAATTTTCGACCCTGCTATCTTCAGCTTGACTACCTAAGTAAATGCCATTTAAAGTTCCATTTTCTAAAACTGATTTCTCGATTAGGTTGTGACTTCCTTTTAAGACTTGAATAGCGGCATCTGGTAAAGCAGCCCCTTTTAAATTGGTTATCAAACGTTCTGCCCCATGTTTTACCATACAATTGGTGATTTTATTATGATTTCCCGTAATGGTAATCATTCCACCAAAAAAATTAAGGCCTTTCAACTGAATATAATCTTTGTCAAGAATGGCGGTATGAACGCGAGCAGCAGCCTCAACCAAGTCTTCATTAGGATTTTTTCCCTCCGGAGCATAGAAATAAAGCGCTTTGTTTTTTTCATCATAATACCATTCCCGTGGTGCATCAAGCGCTTCTAATTTATTCATGAGATAGAAAATTCCTCGATGACCGTTTTCTAAACGTTTGGGACTGTGGGTTTCTCCAAAAGGCCAATTGTTAGGCAATTCTTCAAAATAAACTCGGTGTAAATCCTTGTCATATTGAGTAATAGTACGTTCCCAACTGCACCCACTATGCGCTCCTAAATAATGAATACTTCCACCTGTCCAGTCGATATTTGGGATTTCGTTATTGCTAATAAAAGACATGGAGTAATTGCCCTTAGTAATATCAATATATTTGGCATCTAGTGTGTATTCATTCTGGTCTGAGTCATTAGGCCAACGGGCAATTTGCATCTTTTTTTGATTGTGATACACATTATTCCCATCTCCTAAAACCAAATTCACATCCGATTTTTTATAAATATTTCCCGAGTATTTCTTCCAATCCTTCATTTGCTCAGTAGCCGATATTATTACAATATCCTTTTCAAAACAAGTAAACAATATTGGTTTTGAGGCCGTACCCGAATTTTTAGGAACAATATTTTCACGATAGGTTCCTTGGTGAATATAACATATATCTCCTTTGACCATAATGTTAGCCGCCTGTGTGATGGTTTTGAACGGATTTGCAACCGAACCATCACCAGCTGATGTATTACGTCCATCAACATGATATTCTTTAGAGAAAGCATTTATAGCTATCAAGAATAGAAAAAATACTAGACTGTTTTTTTTCATTATTTATGTTTTTTTTGGTTTAGTTAATAGATTGTTGTTAAAATTCAAATGTTAAATGAAGGACAATAGGCTCATCATCATTTCCAAAATAATTTTCAGAATTGCCTTGAGGTCCCATTTTGTCTCCTTCTTGAAATTTAGTTCCAATGGCAGGTATGTTTTTCACAAAGGAAATATCTCCTTGAGGAAATTTAGGCGACAATCGGCCTTTAGGATCCTCTTTCGGTGTAGGGTTTTGTGGGGTAAGCATTCGCAAGAACGTATGTGGTGAATGACAATAAATGGTAAAGCCATTATTGTTTTTCCCTTTTACAGTCGCCCAATACAAACTTGAGAAAAAACCTTTAAATTCAGGATAAACAAATCCAGACTCTCCAGTCACGGTATTGTTATAATCATTCTCCCAAACTTTAAACTGCGTTCCTTTCATCCTATTTCGCCACACTCTGTACGGACCATCACCTAGCCATTTCATACCGCTGACTTCTGATTCAGGAAATGAAAATGTAATTCCTTTATAATCGGTTACTTGCTTTTTTCCTTTTATTTGAACTTCTAAATCCAACAAACCATTAGAATGAATTGTCCATTTTATTTGATCAGAACTCAACTCTTTATGCGAAGCCCAATCAGGAGATTTGTCTTTTAATTCGAAAACCGTAAGAATCTCAATCTTATCCTTTTGGGTGTTGGTTGTTAGCGAAATGATTTTATCCTTATGTCCTAAAATGATAGGGCCATTGTGAAACGGAATTAGTTTTCCTTCTTTTTTCACCTCTTGCAACAAACTTGTTTTATCTGAAAAAACATAGCGTATTCCAGCAGCCTCTACGATTATTTGACCGTTGTCTTTAACCATTTTAATAGCTCCATTGTTAGACTTAGCTATAATCCTTGTATTCAGTTGTTGTGGTGTCTTTACAGGGTAACTCCAAGTGAAAATTTCCATTCCAGTGGCATCTATTGCTGTTAAGTACAATGCATCAGCTGTTTGCCAATTCGTTGGTAAAGCTACAGTGAATGTTCCTTTTTCGCCTGGTTTCAAACTTGGCAATGCTACGTTTGATTGTGCTAAAACATTTAATTTACTAGAACCTTTAGGCCCTTCAAATTGAACCCACTTAGCCGTGATTTTGCACTCCTCTAAATTTGTAAAATGATAGCGATTTTCTACCCTAAAAACACCATTGAAATCATTTTTAATAAAACGATCTTCTAGGTATATGGGAGACCAAATCTGTTTGATGGTAAAATAACTCGCTTCTTTCTCGCCATAAGGGCCTACAATTCCATCAGCTGCGTGATTTCCATCGGCATCCAAAAATCCGTTTTTATCGGTACGAACTACGGCTTCATCTGCAAAATCCCATAAAAATCCACCTGCCGATAAAGGCATATTCCACATTTGTTTCCAATAATCTTCTAAACCTGCTCCATGACCTCCATCGTATAATCCGTGCAGAAATTCAGTTGGGAAATATATTTTGTCTTTGGCATACCCATCATAAGCAAACACATGATAACTTGGATAATGCATGGTATTGGTTTTATTAAAAATATTCCACGGATGCAAAACCTCTCTTTTTTGAATATCCCAGATGGCATAATCATCATCCAATTCTGTATTCCAGCCTGTTTCATTTCCATTTGCCCATAATAAAATCGAAGGATGGTTAACATCTCTAACAACGGTTTCTTTTACAATTTTTTCGCCTACTTTAGTATCCAAATGAGGAGAATGCCAAGTACATACTTCATCAATAACAAATAAACCTAAGGAATCACAAACTTCTAAAAAATGAACATCAGGCGGATAATGTGACATACGAACTGCATTCATATTCATATCTTTCATCATTTTTACATGAGCTATACTTAATGCTTTAGAGGTGGTTCTTCCTGATGATGGATAAAAAGAATGACGATTCACTCCTTTGAATTTGATTCGCTGTCCATTAACATAGATGCCATCGCCAGCTTTGATTTCAACCGTTCTAAAACCAATGCGTTCGGTAAGGCTGTGCAATACTTTTTTACTTTTATCTACAAGGGCTACGTTTAATAAGTAAAGATTCGGTTTTTCAGGATTCCAGGTTTTTACGTTCTTTGCCTTAGTAGCAATAGACCATTTACCATTTTTAAAATTCATGCTATCGAGCGGTAAATCCTGAATTTTATTCCCTTTTAGGTCGGATAAAAACAGTTGCACTCCAGTTGCTTTTTTAGAAGCAGAAAAAACATCCATTTCAATAGTACCATCCGCTTTAGCATTAACTGCTATACGTTCCATAAAGTCTTTTGGTACAATTTCAAGATAAACGGGACGGTAAATTCCGCCAAAAATCCAAAAATCAGCATCACGCTCGGCAAAATTAATGGAAGTATTGGACGACACCTTATTTACTTTTACTTCTAGTAAATTTTCTTTACCGTATTTTAAAAGTTCGCTAATGGTATATTTGAATTCATAAAAAGCACCTTGGTGAATTTCTCCTGCTAGTTTTCCGTTGATTTTTACCTCGGCATCCGTCATTACACCTTCAAAAACAATCTTAACTTCATTGTTTTTCCATTGTAAAGGAGCAAAAAAAGAACGCTTGTACAAACCATATTCTTTATGTATTTTTTTGGTCTTATCTCGTCCATCATGTCCGTAGTTATAACCACCAAATCCCTGTAATTCCCAACAAGAAGGCACACCAATTTTGGTCCATTTCCCGCTATTATTTCCTTCAGAACAAAAGAAATCCCAGTCCACCATATGGTCTTTATCGATTCCAGATAAATACTGAATTTCGGTTTTGTTATTTGAGGTATTTTTAAGAGTTTGTGCTTTCAATGACACAAAACTCCATCCTAAAAACACCAGTGCTAAAGCCAGCTTTTTCATAAAGTTGTAATAGTATTAAAAATTAATAAGTATAGTAGAACTACTATCATCCAGTAGGATTCCCGTAGATTTTAAAAATCAATTAGTCAAAGCTATCTAATTCATTATCTTTTTATAACTTTAACCCAGCTTTAACTGTACTTATAACGGTTAAACCAAAACCTAACCGACTACCAACCAACAACATAACCAAAATGACTTTATCAGAAAGTGAGAAGCTCGAAATCATATCAAAACTAAAAAAAAGCAATACTTTTAAGAATGCACCTACAAGTAGTGCGCTACTTCAATACCTTTTTGAGGCCACTCAAAACAAAAGCGCAATTAAGGAAGCTACCATTGATATTGATTTTTTTGGAGGCTCTCAAAACTCGGACAAAACCAATCCTAGAGTTCGTGTAAATGTTTATAATTTGAGAAAAAAAATTGCTTCGTATTATGAAGAAGAAGGACAAGATGACCCTTGGCAACTAACCATTGACAAAGGACAATACCACATTCGCTTCTTTAAAAAAGAAAGAAAGATTAAAAGGAAAATTGACAAAAAAATTGCTGTGCCTTATATAGGATTAGGCATCGCAATAATAATCCTTATTTTCAACCAAATACCAGCTCAAAAACCAGAACTATGGAGCAATTTCCTAAACCAAGATAAAATTACTAATCTGTTTATAGGTGATCATTTTGGAATCATCGGCAATACAATAACCCATGGTAAAGGCTGGACCAGAGATTTTAGCATTAACAACTATACCGACTTTTATAAACTATTAGACCAATACCCAGAGCTTAAAAACCAAATTAAACCTTCTGATTTTTCATATAGCACCAAGATGGGAATATTAGCTACCCAGCAATTGGAACGATTTTATCAAAACTACCAGCACGATTTTACCATTCGTTTTTCAACTCAAAGTTCGGTTGTTGAAATCAAAGAAGGAAATGCTATTTATGTGGGGCCTAGTAAAAATAATAGTCAATTCATTCCCTTTTTTAATGAAGCGAATCCTTATTTTAAATTAAAAGAAAATGTCCTTTACTTAACCAATCATCCGCAGTTTAAAAACGAAACCTTTGATCTAAGTTCACCAAAAGACACTCTAGAATATGCTATAGTCTCAAAATACCCCAATAACAACGACACCGAACATTTTGTCTTTTTTTCTCAGCATGACATTGGGGTTAGTGCCACTGTGGAGTATTTTACCAATCAGGATAGCATTCAAAAGTTCACCAAACAACATTTGAAAGACAAAAAATATTTTACCGCTATTTTCAAGGTCAAAGGACAAAGTAGAACCAACACGAATATAAAACTAGAGAAGGTTGTTAGTTTTTAAACTAATTCAATTTAACGACTAATAATAACAAGAAAACTTTTTGACTAGTAGTAAATAAATTTTTCTATTACTGTAAGCTACAGTAAATCTATTATAAAATTTTCATTATTATAAATACCTTTTTAATTCTTATATTAAATTAAAAATTCATAGATCACAATATAACACAATCTAATCCAAATAGTTTTTCATCAACATAGCCGCTCCCAAAGCACTAGCATTTTCTCCTTTTGGGAATAATATTTTTTGATTTGGCATCATTTGGCGTAGGTATTCAACAAACATTTCATTACGATTAAAACCTCCTGAAATATACACTTCTTTCAAGTTATGATCTGCATCTAAAATACGCATAATTCCTTCATGTACAGGTTTTGTAATTTCATAAATCAATTGGTAATAAGCATGCTCGTAATCCTCAAAACAATCTAAATCCTTTAACTCACTTTTAAAATCATCTGGAATTTCAGTTGGAAAGAATTTGTCTTCTTTCTTTGCTAAAATTGCTGTACAAAGTCCTTTATCAAGTGTTAATTCTAAATAATGATTTTTGGTTACCCCAAAATGATTACTCAACTCAATAGCATTCACTTCGTGTACACGTCCTAAAAACTGCATCGAAGACTTAATTTGTTGCTTATCAGGAGTCATAAAACACAGGCAATCATTTTTTAATTGCTGTTGTGTTAAGGGCTCTTTACTAAACGGATTCATGCAAATAATCCAAGTTCCTGTTGACAACAACACAAATTCCTTACCTGAATTCTCATTGCTTTCTAACAACGGAATAATAGAAGAAGAACTATCATGTAAACCCTTCCCAATAGCAATTTCTTGCCCGTTAACCATTGACATACATGCTTGTTTTCCAGGTTTTGGCTCTGGCAAAGAAATATTTTCAAATGACAACCATTTGTGGTATTCCATTTTGTCAAAATTCCAAATTGCCGTATGCGCTCCTATCGATGTAAAATCGGCAGTTACTTTTTTGGAAAACAAATAACTCAAGTATTGTGGATAATGTAAAATAGATTCCACTTTATCCCAAAAATGAGGTTTTTGATTTTTCAACCAATACATTTGCAAGCCTGAATTTAGCATTCCGTAAGCTGGCGAAGCGGTTTTTCTAGAAAACTCTTCCACTCCACCATGCATTTCATAAAATGCATTAAAATTCATGTTCAATGGCTTTAAGTAGTTATAAAGAGGGGTAATACGCTCCCCCTCTTTATCCAAATAAACCAAACTTGCACCATGAGTTGAAAAATTGATGGCCTTTATTGTAAATTTATTTTCTTGCTGAACTGTTTCTATTTCCTTCTTTATCCATTTTTCAATAGACTCAATATCATCACAAGGGTCGTTATCGTCATCCACTACCTCATCAAAACGAATCGAATCAGTTTGTACGACTTTAAAATCCTTATCAAATAAAAACATTTTTTTATTGGTTTTACCAATATCAAAAACAGCAATAACGTTTTTCACAGTATAAATTTTTAAATCAAAAATTAATTTTTGAACCCATAAAGCGGGCCGTAATTAGTACAAGCTCTATAATCAGCGCCTTCAAGGTCCTCTCCAAAAGCAGACCATGCACTTGGACGGAAAACATCTTCATCGGCCACATTGTGCATATTCACAGGAATTCTCAACATAGCAGCCAATGAAATTAAATCAGCTCCAATATGACCGTGAGAAATAGCACCGTGGTTTGCTCCCCATTTTGCCATTACACTATACACATCTTTAAAATATCCTTTTCCTGTTAATCTTGGTACAAACCAAGTCGTAGGCCAAGTAGGATTTGTTCTTTCATCTAAAACGGTATGAACATCTTCAGGAAGTTCAACACTCCATCCTTCAGCAATTTGCAATACTGGTCCAATTCCTTTTACAAGGTTGATTCGACACATTGTCATTGGCATGCTTCCTTTCGTTTTAAATTGTGAAGAGAATCCTCCACCTCTAAAGTATTCCCAGATAGCTGCTGGCCATTTGGTATTATCCAAACATTTTTGAACTTCTTCTTCAGTAATTTCCCAATACGGTTTCATCGTAGGATTACCATCAGCATCTGATTGTTGTGCTGTAGCATCCAAAGTCGTTGACCCTGAATTAATCAAGTGAATGATTCCGTTTTCAGCAATTCCTGTTAATTTTTTACCGGTAACTCTTTCTACTGATTCTGGGCTCCAGTACGTACGTACATCTGAGAACAATTGTGCTTTATTAGTCAATAAGTGACCAAACAACATCGAAACAGCATTTAAACAGTCATTTTCAGTAGCAAAAGTATAGGCTTGACGAATACCGTTCCAGTCGAAAGAAGAGTTCAAAATAGACTCTGTAAAATCAGCGTTTGGCTGGTAATCTGTCCACTGACGTTGTCCTTGGAATCCACCCATAATGGCATTTCTACCTTTAGCTTCTTCTCCAAAACCTAGTTCTTTCAATTTAGGATTTCCGTTCATTAAATCACGACAGATTAAAGTCATTTTAACTACTTTTTCCCATTCCTGATCTTTCACTTCAGCTGATTTGCGAGCTTCCTCGCTATTATAATCTTTTCCTTCTTTACAATTTTTCTTAGTCCAAGCTAATGCTTTTTCGAATTCTTCATGGTCATAAATCCCTTCGTCCATACGACGCAACAATTCAACTGACTCTACAAACTCGGCTCTCACTCCGAAATAATCTTGCAAGAAATTCACATCCACCATTGAACCTGCAATTCCCATAGAACTATATCCAATAGACAAATAAGACTTCCCTTTCATCAAAGCTACTGCAATACCAGCTTTAGCAAAACGCAATAATTTTTCTTCTACATCTTTAGGAATACTCATATCTCCAGCATCTTGAACTTCTTTACCATAGATTCCGAAAGCAGGCAATCCTTTTTGAGAATATCCAGCCAAGGCTGCAGCTAAATAAACAGCCCCTGGTCTTTCGGTTCCGTTGAATCCCCAAACGGCTTTAGGCATCAAAGGATCAGTGTCCATTACCTCTGTTCCATAACACCAACAAGGAGTTACTGTCAAAGAAACTTCTACACCTTCTCTACTAAATTTATCTGCACAAGCAGCAGCATCGGCCACACCACCAATAGTAGTATCAGCAATCACACATTCTACTTGTTCACCACTCGGGAAACGTAAGTTTTCTGAAATTAATTTAGCCGCAGCCTTAGCCATATCCATACATTGTACTTCTAATGACTCTCTTACTCCTCGCTCACGTCCATCAATTACGGGGCGAATTCCAATTTTAGGAAGTCTTCCTATTAATCTATTCATATCTTTTTATAATTAACTATTAAGTAAATTGCTCTAATTCTGTCAATTGCTCATTTGAAAGTCCTGCAGGTTGGAAACCAGCTGCCCAACACATCATTAACAACTTCGCTCCTTTATTGGCTACATCCAAAAAGTCCCAAGCTTTTTCAACATCTGGTGCAGTTGCCGTTGCTCCGTGTTTTTCCCAAAGAGAAACGTTTCTCGTTTTAAAAGCATCTATGGTAACCTTAGCTAAAGATGCTGTACTTGACAATGCATATGGCGTACAGTGAATTCCTTTAGGAACAAAAACTTTAACCTCAGGACACATCATCCAAATTTGTCTATTCAATTCTTCTTCATTATCAAATAATTCATGGTGACTCATACAAATCAACTCCAAAGGATGTGTATGTACCACTGCTAAATTTTCTGGATGATGAACAGAATTAAACAAGTGAATACTAGCATGAGAAATCAACTCACAGGTAGGCCCAAAGTTTGGTCTTTTTCCACCCCAAATAATGGTATAACCCGTAGCGTCTTCGTTTATATAAAGAATACAAGATACTTCTTCCAACATATCCACCAAATCTCTTAAGTAACATCCTGTACCTGTAATATAGATTACAAAACCTGCACAGTCTTTAGGAAAATCAAAAGGAACAAACTCTTTCCCTTTTGTTTTCTCAATTATTTCGTTTTTATCAAAGAACGAACTAAGGTTCATAGAAATATTCCCTGCATTTCTTTCTGCCCATTCTCTCTGCCATAAATATCCAGCTACTTTGGACACTTTTTTCAATTCTTTCTCTACTTCAACTGGAAGTTTTATATCACTCATATTAATATGATTTAAAATTTGATTTTTTACATTATTTGATTTTGTAAATTTAAAGCGAACTCAAGCAAAAAAAGATATTCAAAATCTGTATATTTGTGTACAATTTAAACATTAGCCACAAATGGAATTTGTAAAAAAAATAGAACTAGGAGATCCATCCACGAATAAACAGAACTTTATCGACATTAAATTAAAACTATCTTGTTGCCGATATTGGTATCTTGACTTATGGGATTGTCACGATATGGTGTTTCCGTTTTGGAGGATTTACTGGAACAAAAACGAAGGCGGAGCATTAAAATTCCAAGAGGAGACCTATATAATGAAACCCGACTCCTTATATATCATATCCCCTTTCACCTCTTTTTCTACCCAATATTCTAAGAACCACAAGTACAGCACCGGAATACATGTAGCTGGCAACAACCTATCTGAAAGAGACAACGAAACCTATTATGAAGAAAAATCGTTGATTCATTTTTTTACCCACTTTAATCTTGGAACCCCTTTTGACAATGTCGTTCCTGGTATCTTTAAAATTGAATTAACCGAACACCTTAACGAGCGACTTCACTACTTAACCGACCGATTAAAATCTGAAAATCACGACTTTAAACTCACTTTCAACTTAAAACTACAGTCCTTTATTAAGGAAGCAATATCCAATATAGGCCCCGAGCTTTGGAAAACAATAACTATAGATAGTAGAGTTTTAACTATACATAGATATATAGAAGCTAGCATTGATAAAAAACTTAGCAATTCAGAACTAGCCGAAATAGTCAATATGGCTCCTAATTCCTTTGCCCGTTTATTCAAAGAAGAAATGAATATTACCCTACATAATTTTATTCAAAACAGAAAGATAGCCAAAGCCTGTGAACTATTTGAACATTCGAGCGAAACCATTGAAAACGTTTCAGATATCTTAGGATTCGCTGATCGTTATCATTTTTCTCGCGTTTTTAAATCCATCACTGGAATCTCGCCAGCCGTATATAAATCGGGCAAATACACCTAAAAAGAACCCAACCCCCTTAAAAACAACCTCAAAAAACATTAACCACTGTTTACCAATTAATTACCCCTTACATATTCAAATAACAGCCTACTCATGTTTAAATTGTACATAAAGTAGATTATTATGGATAAATTACAAAGACTACTCTCTTCGTAAATTTGTAATTCACTGTTTACTTCTTAAAGCCACATTTAAATTTTGTATTAAATACATGCTTTTTGAACCAACACTAAACACTGTTCATTATCTAAGTAACTTTTATTGTTTACTGACAAATAAATTAACTAAAAAAATAATCTAATTAATTATGAAAGAATTTAATCAATACATTAACGGTAAATTTGTAAAATCAACTTCAACTGAAGTAACAGAGGTATTAAACCCATGTACCGAAGAAGTTTTATCTGTAATCCCAAAAGGATCTGTTGAAGACGCAAACAAAGCATTAGAAGCAGCTCAAGCAGCACAACACGGATGGAACGCTCTAACAGCTATTGAAAGAGCAGGATATCTACACAAAATGGCAAATGTTATTCGTGAGAATAGAGTTTTCTTAGCTGAAACATTGGCAAGTGAGCAAGCAAAAGTAATTGGATTAGCTCAAGTTGAAATTGATGTTACTGCTGATTATTTTGATTATAATGCAGGATGGGCTCGTAGAATTGAAGGAGAAATTATTCAAAGTGACCGTAGAAAAGAACATATCTTTTTACACAAAGCACCTATTGGTGTAGCGGTTGGAATTTGCCCTTGGAACTTCCCATTTTTCGTAATGGCTCGTAAAGTAGCTCCATCATTAGTAACTGGAAATACATGTGTTATCAAACCAAGTTGTATTGCTCCAAACACCATTATGGAATTTACTAAATTAATTGAAAACATTGGATTACCTGCAGGTGTATTAAACGTAGTATGTGGTACTGGTCCAACAGTAGGAAACGCACTTACTAAGAGCCCTATTACAGGTATCGTGAGTTTGACTGGTAGTGTTTTTGCAGGTCAAAAAATCATGGAAGCTGCTGCTGCCAATATTACTAAAGTTTCTCTTGAATTAGGAGGAAAAGCTCCAGCGATTGTATGTGCTGATGCCAACTTAGAATTAGCTGTAAACGCTATTGTTTCTTCAAAAGTAATCTTTAGTGGACAAGTATGTAACTGTGCTGAGAGAGTTTATGTTGAAGATTCTATCTACGACCAATTCATGGATATGGTTACTAAAAAAATGAATTCAGTAAAAGTAGAAGATGCTTTCTCTACTAATAATCCTGACATGAGTAGTATGGTATCTAAAGACCAACTTGAAAAAGTAGCTTCCATGGTAGAATTTGCTAAAAGTGAAGGTGCTGAAGTAGTAGTTGGAGGAAAACGTTCTGAGCAATTTGACAGAGGATACTTCTACCAACCTACCTTATTGACTAATGTAACTCAAAATATGCAAATCATTCAAGAAGAAGTTTTTGGACCTGTAATGCCTGTAATGAAATTTAGCACTTTGGACGAAGCTATCGCATTAGCTAACGACTGTGAATACGGATTAACGTCATCAATCTTCTCTGAAAACTTCAACAAAGTAATGCATGCTTCAAACGAATTGCAATTTGGAGAAACATATATCAACAGAGAGCACTTCGAAGCTATCCAAGGATTCCACGCTGGATGGAAAAAATCTGGATTAGGTGGAGCTGATGGTAAACACGGAATGGAAGAGTACTTACAAACTAAAGTTGTTTACGCTCAATTTAGATAAATAAATTGCTAAAATAATTTTCATACAGAAAAGCATGTTGTAATTTAAAGTATTCTTTTAGAATTTAATTATAGCATGCTTTTCACTTTTATATAAAACCACCTTTGTACAAAAACAATACTATAACGAAACTATAACGAAACTATAACTCAATTAAGAAATGAAAAGCACGGAAAAAATTCCAGTAGTAACCAAAGAGGTATTAATACCTTTTATTTTAATCACTTCCTTATTCGCCTTATGGGGGTTTGCAAATGATATCACCAACCCAATGGTTGCCGCTTTTGGTACCGTAATGGAAATCTCTACTGCAAAAGCTGCTTTAGTACAATTTGCTTTTTATGGTGGTTATGCTACTATGGCAATTCCAGCAGCGCTTTTTGTTCGAAAATACAGTTACAAAAAAGGTATTATTTTAGGACTTGTTCTGTATGCTTTTGGGGCATTACTTTTTTATCCTGCGGCCAAATATGAAATTTTCGAATTCTTTTTAATTTCCCTTTACATTCTAACTTTTGGTTTGGCATTTTTAGAAACTACTGCCAACCCATATATTTTATCAATGGGTGACGAACGTACTGCTACCCAACGATTGAATTTAGCACAAGCCTTCAACCCTATTGGTTCGCTTATGGGAATGTTTGTAGCGTCTAAATTTATCTTAGTAGCCTTGGATTCTGATAAAAGAAACGAAATGGGTGAATTAATTTTCACCAACTTAGATGAAGCTCAAAAAGCAATCATTAGAACACATGACCTAGAAATCATCCGAAACCCTTATGTTATTCTGGGAGGCGTTGTCATCTTTATGTTGATTCTTATCTCTATATTAAAAATGCCTAAAAGAGCACATGACAGCAATCAAGATTCTGCTATGGATTCTTTCAAAAGATTAATGAAAAACGGAAAATACCGCGAAGGAGTTTTGGCCCAGTTATTTTATGTTGCTGCACAAATTATGTGTTGGACTTTCATCATTCAATACGCAGAAAACATTGGTGTTACCAAAGCTACAGCTCAAAATTACAACATCCTAGCAATGGGAATGTTTTTAACCAGCCGTTTCATTTGTACCTATTTAATGCGTTTTATCAATGCTAAGAAGTTACTAACGATTTTTGCTATTGGCGCTATGATGACTACTTCTGGTGCGATATTGATTGAAGGTACACTAGGATTGTATTCTCTAATAGCGACATCATTCTTTATGTCTTTGATGTTCCCTACTATCTATGGTATTGCATTGAATGGTTTAGGAAATGACGACAGTACACTAGGAGCTGCAGGATTAGTTATGGCGATTGTAGGTGGTGCCATTATGCCCGTTTTACAAGGATCAATTATCGATTTAGGAACTGTAGGAGCTTTTTCAGCAGTTAACTTCTCATTTATACTTCCTTTATTTTGTTTCTTTTTCATTGCCATTTACGGCTACCGTACTATTAAAGTACATACGAATTAATTTTTAATGAATAATAACATGGAAATAAACGGAAAAAGAATTGAAGAATTAGGATTTGAAGCTTCAAAAAAAGGATTTTTCCAAGAATGGAGAACCCTTACTAAAGTACTTATAAAAGAAAATAAAATCTCTTTAAATGAAGCTTCAGAAATAGCATTTAAAAAGCTTTTATCAAAAAAAAATTAAAAACATTCATTATAATAGGAGCATCATACATCATACTACAATAATTATATTTGATACTCAAACACAAATTTAGAATATAAAAATTAATACCATGAATAACAAAAAGGAAATAAAAATCAATACTAAATATCCTTCAATTGATGATTTAAGGGAAAAAGCAAAAAAACAAATTCCAAGATTTGCGTTTGAATATCTTGATGGAGGATGTAATGAAGATGTTAACCTTTATAAAAACACTAAAGAAATTAGGGATGTAGAATTATTACCTTATTATTTGAGTAAGCATACAGGTTCTAGCATGAAAACGGAACTTTTTGGACATACTTATGACGCTCCATTTGGTATTGCACCAGTTGGTTTACAAGGTTTAATGTGGCCTAATGCTCCTGAAATCTTAGCAAAAGCCGCTTTTGAACATAACGTACCTTTTATCTTAAGTACAGTAAGTACAAGTAGTATCGAAAGAATTTCAGAAATTACTGAGGGTAAATCTTGGTTCCAATTATACCATCCAGCTGAAAATAGTTTACGAGACAGCCTTATCAAAAGAGCTGAAGCAGCTGAATGTCCTGTTTTAGTTATTTTATCTGATGTACCTACTTTTGGATTCCGTCCAAGAGATATCCGAAATGGATTGGCAATGCCTCCTAGTATGTCTGTAGCAAACATTCTTCAAGTTATGGGAAGACCAGAATGGGCTTTAAATACTTTAAGATATGGACAACCTAGTTTTAAAACGCTAGAACCATATATGCCAAAAGGTTTGGATTTAAAGCAATTAGGAAAATTCATGAATGATACTTTTTCTGGTAGATTAAATGAAGAAAAAATCAAACCAATCCGTGATATGTGGAAAGGTAAGTTAGTTATCAAAGGAGTTGCTAACGAATATGATGTAGAAAGAGCTATCGCCTTAGGAGTTGATGGTGTAATCGTATCTAATCATGGCGGAAGACAATTAGACGCTGGTGAATCAGCAATCAAACCATTGACTAGAATTGCCGAAAAATACGGAAAAGATATCAAAGTAATGATGGATAGCGGCGTTCGTTCAGGTCCAGATATCGCTAGAACTATGGCTAGTGGAGCTGATTTTACATTCTTAGGCCGTTCTTTTATGTATGGAGTTGCTGCTTTAGGAAAAAAAGGTGGAGATCACACTATTTCACTTTTGAAAACTGAATTACAACAAGTAATGGAACAAATTTGTTGTGAAAAAACAGCCGATTTTCCAAATCATATTATAAAATAAAGTACTTCGAACAACTAGTTTGTAGTTTTGAATAAAAAGCCGTTATGCCAACCATTCAATACTTTATACAATGCCACAAATTTAAAGAATACAGAATCAACCTGCAACATCATTATAATTCTATCTAACTCTTTATTTAAATGTCTGTTTATTAAATATTTCTATTGAAAAAATCTGCATAAATCTCTTTAAATCTGCGTGCAAAAAATAAGCACGCAGATTCGGCAGATTTTCGCAGATAATAATTTTGATATTAATTAGAAATTTGTGTAATTGATTTTAATACGTTTTTTGAATCTGTGGAAATCTGTGAAATCCGTGGCTTAAAAGTTAGCAACTCTTTGTCATAGTCCGACCACTTTCTTTAAATTTGTGGCATTACTTTTTCAACCTAATAAAAGTCGCTTAAGTACATCTTTTTAAGTACTTTTATGAGCAAGTAATTACAAAATAGAATTTAAAATCTCACTCCTTTGAGTACAACAACAAAAATAGGAATCGGTTTAGCAGCCTTGGGAAGACCCGAATACATTAATATACGGGAAAATCATGCTATAGACAAATCTCCTGTAGCCTTTAGAGAGAATGCTTTTAAAGTGTTGGATTTCGCTTACGCAAAAGGCGTTCGCTATTTTGACACCGCACCTTCTTACGGAAAAGGAGAACGCTATTTAATCGATTGGAAAACGGATAGAAAACATTCAGATGTGTTTTTAAGTACCAAATGGGGCTACACCTATGTTGCCAACTGGGAACTGGGTTACCAAGGAAAGCACGAAGTAAAAGAACATTCTATTGAAAAATTACTAGAACAATGGAAAGAATCTAAATTGCTTTTGCCTGAATTACAAATATACCAAGTTCATTCGGCTACTTTGGATAGTGGAATATTAAAGAATGAGGTAGTCTTAAGTCAATTACATTGGATAAAACAAGTCATGGGAATTCAAATTGGAATTTCAACAAGTGGTGACAATCAAAACGAAATTATACTCGAAGCCTTAAATATTAAAGTAGATAACGACTATTTATTTGATAGTTTCCAAGTCACTTATAACATTCTCGAGCAATCTACATTTGAAGTTTTAAATGTTTTAAAATCCAAAAATAAAACCATTATCATCAAAGAAGCTTTGGCAAATGGTAGAATATTCAACAAAGAAAACAAAACTGTTTTCCCAGTATTAGAAGGTCTTTCAAAGAAATACAAGGTTGGAATTGACGCTATCGCAATCCGTTTTGTAATGGAAAGCCTCAACCCCACTTATGTGCTGAGTGGCGCATCGGATACGAATCAATTAGAACAAAATCTAAAAGCTTTAGAGCCTAATTTAACCTTTTCAGCTTCAGAATTAAAAGAATTAAAATTGTTGCGAACTAATCCAACTGCTTACTGGGAGGAACGCAGTAAATTATCCTGGGATTAAAAAAATACTTCTTATAACTAGTAACCAAATAAATTTTGTAACTTTATTTGGTTACTTTTTTTGTTTAAAACAGTATAGTATTAGTAAAAACAAAATTTCCTCAATACTTTTCAACCATCAAACTATCAACAATCCTACTATAAAGATAGTTTCATTTTAAAATTTTCAACTTGCTATTGCTCCCCAATTATCTTAGCCTTTGCTGAAAATCAAGAAATTACTCTCTATACTATTTTCGTCAAAAAAGTAATTCAAATAAATTTTCAAATACAAACATTTTACTAGTTAGTAAAACACTTAATTAAAATTTTCCAAAAAGAATATTTTGAATACAGTAAAATAAAACCATCTCAGAAAAAAAACATAAAATCGTATTTTATATTTTTTAAATTCTGAACACAAGACTATATTAGCAGTAGTATTAACCCTTTCTGAAAAGAACAAAAAAAATAAAGTTATGATAATAGACACTTTAAGTAATGCAGCTAGATATTACCATATGCACCCAAATTTCAAAAAAGCTTTTGAATTTGTTGAGCAAAATGACATTGCTAATCTTCCTGATGGAATGATTACTTTAGCAGATGGCTTACGTCTCATCGTAAATACAGGAAACGGAAATAAAAAAGAAGAAGCATTAGAATTCTTTGAATGTCACGACGAACATATTGACATCCAACTTTGTGTAAGTGGACAAGAAACCTATGCTTGGAAAACGAGAGAAAAATGCAACCAACCTAATGGTGACTACAATACTGAAAAAGATGTGCGTTTTTGGCTTGACCAACCCGACACTTTTTTTCAACTAACAAACAATCAATTTGCTATACTATATCCTGAAGATTGTCACGCTTCGATGATTGGAGAAGGAGAAATTAAAAAACTAATTTTCAAAGTAAAAATCTAAAATGAATCAACCATTTGATCTAAAAGGAAAAATTGCAATTATTACTGGTGGTGGTGGCGTTTTAGGGAGTTCCATGGCGCAGTCTTTAGCAAAAAATGGTGCTATTGTAGGTGTTCTAGGGAGATCTATTGACAAACTAGATGCAACTGTGTCAAAAATACAAAATGAAGGCGGGCAAGCCTTTGCCTTACAAGCAGATGTATTAAATCAAGTAGATTTAGAGAAAGCCAAGAAAATTGTTCTAGAAAAACACAATCGATTAGATATTTTAATTAATGCAGCAGGTGGAAATATACCTGGTGCAACAGTAACTCCTGAACAAGATTTTTTCAATGCAAGTCCTGATGATCTTCAAAAAGTGTTGGATTTGAATATTATGGGAACTTTATTACCCTCAAAAGTTTTTTCCGAATTATTTGCTAAACAAAAAAATGGAGTAATCGTTAATATTTCATCACCTACAGCCGAACGCCCTTTGACAAGAGTTGTAGGTTACTCAGCAGCAAAGGCTGCTATCGATAATTTCACACGATGGATGGCAGTAGAAATGGCAACCAAATACGGTGAAGGAATCCGTGTAAATGCAATATCTCCAGGTTTTTTTATAGGAGAACAAAACCGTGCTTTACTCCTAACCCCTCAAGGTGATTTAACTCCAAGAGGTGAATCCATCATAGCGAACACCCCCATGGGACGTTTTGGTACTCCTGATGATATTAATGGGACTCTAATCTGGATGTGTAGTGAAGCTTCAAAATTTGTAACAGGAATTGTCGTTCATATCGACGGAGGATTTGGAGCAAAGAGTATTTAATTTTTTTTATAGATTCTAAGGAACTAAGTAGCTTAGTACCTTAGAATCTTTTATATGTTTAGTAACATCAAATATAATTTTCCTTCACAATGATTTCAAGAGGCATATAGTAGGTTTCGTCAACGGGTTCTTGTAATACTAATTTTTTATACAAATGATTAATCCCCATATACCCCTGATCCTCGGGTTTTTGATTAATTAAAAAATCGATTACGCCTTTCTTTAAATACTCCACATTTTTATCTAATAAGTCATAACCTATAATTCGAATTCCTTTAATATTATTGTCTTCCAAAAATTGCGCTACGATATAAGCCCGAGAATTAGGAACAAAAACACTATTTATTCCTTCAAAAATGGCACAATCTAATTGATCTAAACTGGAATCATTAATTGTAATTTCTGAGAATTTAAAATTAGTAAGATGCTTATTTTCTCTAAAGAAAGAATAAAATCCATCAATACGTTGTAAGTAAACTGAAGTCGCCTCAATATCACGAGTGATTTTAACAATAAGCACTTGTCGCTCTTCTTTTACAGCAAAACTAGTAAGTCTTCCCGCAAGAAAACCACTTTTAAAAGCATTTTGACCTACATATGCATGACCTTCGCTATCAGCTATATTCGAATCAATCATCACAATTGGCTTCTCTGTTTTTTTAAATTCTTTCAAAAAACGAATAGCCTCATCGTAAAAAACAGGAGCATAAAGCAGGCCATCAAAATCCGACTCTAATACTATTTGAGCCATTTTATTAAACGAAATAGGGTCAAAATCATATAAAAAATACTCCAAATTAACCCCGTAAGAAGCAAACTCCTTCTCTGCTTTCTTTATTCCGCTCATCTGTACTCCCCAGTATTCCAAGTCATTATACTGAGGCAACAAAACAGCAAATTTAAATTTCTTATTAAAAGCTAGGTTACTCGCAAAGATATTTCTCTTGTAGCCATATTCATCAATGATAGCATTTACTTTATCAATATTCTCTTGTGCCACTTGCCCCCTATTATGAATAATACGATCCACTGTTCCTGTTGAAACATTGGCTAAACGGGCTATTTCTTTGATTGTTATGATACTTGTAGTCTTTAAGTTAATACTGCTTTCCAGAAAGTAAAATTAATTTTTTTTTCTAAAAAACTTGTTTCAGTTGAATTTTTATATACATTTGTAAAGTCCGTGTGCGAACACGCAAGGTAAAAAATATATTTATATATCGGTCAAAGTACCCTTATAAATTTATTTTTCAAATACTAATCTCGACAACAATAAATCGTTAAAAACATCATTTACAATCATTTATAATTTACAAAATGGATTCAATCTTTAATTTAAAAGGAAAAATTGCTCTTATTACAGGGGGCGCAGGAGTTTTAGGAAGTAATATGGCTACTGTTTTAGCTAAACAAGGAGTTATTGTTGGAATTGTAGGATTTACAATCGAAGAAGCAAACAGAACTGTTGAAGCTATTGAAAAGATTGGAGGTCAAGCATATGCCGTACAAGGAAATGTATTGGATAAAGAAAACTTAGAAAAAATTAGAGATTTCATCCTTGAAAAATACGGTCGCCTTGATATATTAATTAATGCAGCTGGTGGAAATATGCCAGGCGCAACTATTGGTCCTGACCAAGCTATATACGATTTAAAAACAGAAGACTTACGTAAAGTTTTAGACTTAAACATTGTTGGAACAGTATTGCCTTCACAGGTTTTCTCTGAAGTTTTTGCTAAGCAAAAATCAGGAAACATAATCAATATTTCTTCGGCTTCAGCCAAAAGACCATTGACAAGAGTAGTTGGATATTCTGCTTCAAAAGCAGCAATCGACAACTTCACACAATGGATGTCAGTTGAATTAGCATCTAAATATGGTGAAGGAATCCGTGTAAATGCAATTGCACCAGGTTTCTTTATTGGCGAACAAAACCGCGCCTTGTTATTGACTCCAGAAGGAGAATTAACTCCTCGTGGATTAAAAATCATCGAACATACACCAATGGGAAGATTTGGAGTACCTGAAGATCTTGATGGAGCCTTGTTATTCTTGTGTAGCGATTTATCAAAATTTGTGACAGGAACTGTGGTAAATGTTGACGGTGGATTTGCTGCATCAAGTATTTAAAAATAAACCAATGTATATAAATTGATTGTGCTAATAAAACATTACAATTAAAAAAAGTTTACCATTAAGAAATTAAGAAAAATTAAGCCTTAATAAACTTAATTTCTTAATGGTGAAATTTAACAGTTTTAGCGATCTATTTAATTCATGGTAAACAAAATTAACTATTACTTTTAAAAAACATATAAAATGGAACAAACGTGGAGATGGTACGGACCAAATGACCCAGTAAAATTATCAGATGCTAGACAAGCAGGTGCAACTGGAATTGTTACTGCCTTACATCATATCAAAAACGGACAGGTGTGGGAAGTTGATGAAATCATGAAACGAAAAAATGAAGTGGAAGCTGCTGGATTGACTTTGTCAGTGGTAGAAAGTATTCCAGTTCATGAGGATATCAAAAAACAATCAGGTGATTATTTGAAATACATCGAAAACTACAAGCAAAGTATCAAAAACTTGGCTGCTTGTGGTATCAACATAGTATGTTACAACTTTATGCCCGTTTTAGATTGGTCAAGAACAGACTTATCCTATGAAGTAGAAGATGGTTCAAAAGCATTACGCTTTGATGTAAATGAATTTGCTGCTTTTGAATTGTTTATCTTAAAAAGACCAGGTGCAGAAGAAACCTATACTGAAGCACAAAAAATCAAAGCTAAAGCTACTTTTGAAAAATTGAGCGATGCCGATAAAATCAAATTACAACAAAACATCATAGCAGGATTACCCGGAGCTGAAGAATCTTATACTGTAGAAGATTTCTTGAAAGTTTTGCAAGGATATGATGGAATTGACGCGGCCAAATTAAAAGAAAACCTATATTATTTCCTCCGTGAAATCATCCCTGTTGCTGAGAGTGCGGGTGTAAAAATGGCTATTCACCCTGATGATCCTCCATACCCAATCCTAGGTTTACCTAGAGTTGTAAGTACGGAAGCTGATTTGAAACAATTGCTAGACGCTATTGATTCTCCTTCAAACGGATTTTGTATGTGTACGGGTTCTTATGGTGTAATTGCTGAAAATGATTTATCAGGAATTGTAGACCGTCATGGAGACAAAATGAATTTTATCCACTTGAGAAGTACACAAAGAGATGACGAAGGAAATTTCTATGAAGCCAATCACTTAGAAGGCGATGTAGATATGTACGAAGTCGTAAAATCGATTGTTAAAAAAGAAAGAGAAACTGGAAGAATTATTCCAATGCGTCCAGACCACGGTCATCAAATGCTAGATGATTTGAATAAGAAAACCAATCCTGGTTACTCAGGAATAGGCCGTTTAAGAGGTTTAGCTGAACTAAGGGGGCTTGAAGTAGGTATAAAAAGAAGTTTATAATTAGTCAACACTCTGTATAAAAAAGTTAGCCACGAATTCACGAATCTATTTTGAAATAGTAAAACTCGATTTCTTATATAATTTTTAATTCGTGAATTCGTGGCTTAAAAACTTAAAATACATTCAAAACTGTATTCAAACTTTATGGTACTCTAAAAAGACCTATCTAAAAACCACAACTCATAGACAATGACTAAAACTGCCTTTATCACTCCAGACTTCATGTTGCACAATGAAGTAGCGCGCACGCTATATCATGAATATGCTAAATCTCAGCCTATTTTTGACTACCACAATCATTTGTCTCCCAAAGATATTGCCGAAGACCGTCAATTTGAAAACATTACACAATTGTGGATTGAAGGCGATCATTACAAATGGCGCGCGATGCGTGCTAACGGAATAGATGAAAAATACATTAGTGGTGATGCTACAGATTATGAAAAATTCATGAAATGGGCCGCTACTATACCTTATACACTGAGAAATCCATTGTACCATTGGACACATTTGGAACTAAAAAACTATTTTGGAATTGACGATTTACTCAATGAAGAAACGGCTGATGCCATTTACCATCAATGTAATGAATTACTAAATAAACCAGAGTTTAGTGTTCGTAATTTGTTGCGGAAAATGAATGTCAAAATGGTCGGTACAACAGATGATCCAACAGATGATTTGCGTTACCACAAACAACTTCGTGAGGAGGATTTTGACATTGCTGTATTACCTTCTTTCCGTCCTGATAAAGCGACTGAAATCGAAAAAGGAAGCTTATTTGCTAACTGGATTCAAAAACTTGAAAAAACAGTTGGTTTCGAAATCAAAACATTCGAAAAATTGATTCAAGGCTTGCAAATGCGTCATGATTATTTTCATGAAAATGGATGTCGTATTTCAGACCACGGACACGCTTCATTTTATGCTGAAACTTATACAGTGGACGAAATTGATACCATTCTTGCAAAAGGAATAAACGTGACGTCTTTAACTGAAATTGAAATTAATAAATATAAGTCGGCTGTTTTGTTTGAAATTGCCAAAATGAATCACAAACGCAACTGGGTTCAACAATTTCACATCGGCGCCATTCGCAACAACAACACTAAAATGATGAATCTTTTTGGGCCTGATCAAGGTTTTGACTCACTTGGGGATTTGAACACTGCCAATGCGATGAGTGCTTTTTTTGGAAGACTGAGTGAAAGTGATTCTTTGACCAAAACGATTGTGTATAACCTCAACCCTAAAGACAGTGAGATGTTTGCTTCAATGGCAGCAAATTTCAATGACGGTTCAACACCTGGAAAAATGCAATACGGTGCAGCTTGGTGGTTTTTAGACCAAAAGGATGGTATGGAAAAACAACTGAATGTACTATCAAATTTTGGATTATTATCTCGTTTTGTAGGGATGCTAACAGATTCAAGAAGCTTTTTATCTTTTCCTCGTCATGAATATTTTCGTCGTATACTTTGTAACACCTTGGGTGACGAAGTCGAAAAAGGAGAACTCCCAAATGACATGAAACTCATTGGTGACTTAGTAAAAGTCATTTGTTATAAAAATGCAAAAGGCTATTTTAATATTCCAATAAAAGAATAATATATATTTACTTTTGGGAAAGCCACCTCCCTATTTAATAAAAAAAACTATTAACTATTATGAACAACAAGACCGAAACAATTGGAAAATACCGCTGGTCAATTTGCGGATTGCTTTTTTTTGCAACTACCATTAATTATCTAGACAGGCAAGTATTATCCTTAACATGGAGCGACTTTATCGCCCCTGAGTTCCATTGGACTAACAATGATTATGGAAATATTACTGCCTTATTTTCTATCTTTTATGCCGTATCTTTATTATTTGCAGGTAGATTTGTAGACTGGTTAGATACTAAAAAAGGGTTTCTTTGGGCTATTGGAATTTGGTCTTTTGGTGCGTGTTTGCATGCCTTTTGCGGAATTGCAACTTCAGGAATTATTACTGGCAATTGGCTCGTAGGTTTTGAAGGTGCGAAAGATATTATTGAAAATATTAGCGATACTGGAACAGTTATCAACGTGAGTGTTACTTTGTTTATTTTTGCTCGTTTCGTTTTGGCCTTAGGTGAAGCAGGAAACTTTCCCGCTGCTATTAAAACAACCGCAGAATATTTCCCTAAAAAAGACAGAGCTTTCTCTACTAGTATTTTTAACGCAGGGGCTACAGTAGGGGCTTTGGCAGCGCCAATTACAATTCCTTTTATTGCTAAAGCTTTTGGATGGGAAATGGCTTTTATCATTATTGGAGCCTTAGGTTTTGTATGGATGGGATTTTGGATTTTTATGTATGATAAACCTGAAAAACATCCAAAAGTAAGTGCTGCTGAGTTGGCATACATTCAACAAGACGAGATAGCAGACAGCAAACTCGTAGGTTATGTTCCTGAAACGACTACGAAAGTATCGTTGAAACAATGTTTAACTTACAGACAAACTTGGGCTTTCGCATTTGGAAAATTCATGACTGATGGGGTTTGGTGGTTCTTTCTATTTTGGACACCAGCTTACTTAAGTTCTGTTTACGGAATGGATTCTACACAAGCCGCATTTCCTTTATTTGTATTGTATATGATTACGTTGCTTTCTATTATTGGTGGATGGCTACCAACCTACTTCGTTGAAAAGAAAGGAATGGATCCCTATGCTGGTCGAATGAGATCGATGTTAATTTTTGCTTTTTTTCCATTATTGGCATTAATAGCACAACCTTTAGGTCACATTAGTTATTGGTTGCCAGTTATCATCATTGGTATTGCAGGAGCAGCACATCAAGCGTGGTCTGCCAATATATTCACGACTGTTGGAGATATGTTTCCTAAAAAAGCAATCGCAACCATTACCGGAATTGGTGGATTAGCTGGAGGAGTGGGTTCAACGGTGATTAATAAAAGTTCGGGCCTATTATTTGATTATGCTACTGTAACCGAAATGGATTTCATGGGCTTTCACGGAATTGAAGCAGGATATTTTATCATTTTCTCTATTTGTGCAGTTTGTTATTTAATAGGTTGGACAGTAATGAAAATATTGGTTCCAAAATATAGCCCAATTACTGATTTGTAAAATAGAGATAAATCACCAAGGTATCTAATACCATAGATTTAGGAACCACAAATTTCATAAATTTAATTT
Organism: Flavobacterium sp. NG2; assembly: GCF_034119845.1. NCBI lineage: Bacteria > Pseudomonadati > Bacteroidota > Flavobacteriia > Flavobacteriales > Flavobacteriaceae > Flavobacterium > Flavobacterium sp. NG2. Next base: position 3,626,978 of record NZ_CP139420.1, read on the forward strand.
GTGCTAATTTGTGAAATTTGTGGTTGCTTTTTTTAAACACTATAGCAAGTAAGAGATACTAAAATACATTTTAGAGAACTTTACTATAGCAACATAAAGTATTGTTTATAAATATCATATAGCCTATATTGTTTTTTTTTAAGTTTTTTCTTGCTGAATATTTATAATATGAAAAAAACGATATTAGTTTATTTATTACTAATTGCTTGTACACTTTCCTCGCAAAACGCAAACTATCGTTTTAAAAATATTTCTACAAATGATGGACTCTCACAAAGTTCAGTCATTGCTATTCATCAAGACAAATTAGGCCAAATGTGGTTTGGAACTCGTAATGGTTTGAACAAATACGATGGAAGTAAATTCACTGTTTACAGAACTGACGAAACAAATCCAGCTTCCATAAGCAACAACGATATTTTATCCATCAAAGAAGATCAATTTGGGAAATTATGGATAGGAACTTATAATGGTTTAAACTGCTACAACCCTGTAAACAATACCTTTAAACGCTATTCACATTCTAACTTAAACAATTCACTGAGCAATAATGCTATTTGGTGTATCAAAGAAATTGGTGATGAAATTTGGATAGGAACCTCCGAAGGGATAACCATTTACAATCAGAGGACAAAAAAAATAATCACTTTATTTCATGCTCGCAACAACAAAAATAGCCTTCCTAGCAACTATGTTTTAAGTATTATAAACAGCAAAAAAAACGGCATTTGGATAGGAACTTCTAAAGGCTTTTGTAAACTAAATTCGCGTAAAAACAATCAGTTTGAATTTGTAAGGTTTGGTCCTGAAAATTTGTTTGTTCAGTGCATGATGGAAGATGCCGCTAATACAATATGGATAGGAACAAAAAACAAAGGGCTGGTACAATTGCACCCGAATACAAAAGTGATTACATTTTTGTCTAACAAACCCAACTTCAATAAATTAAATTCTGATATTCGAACACTGAGTATTGACAACCGAGGTTCCCTTTGGATTGGCGCTTATGATGGTATTTATGTTTTGGAAAACAACACAAACTTACAACAGATTAAAACCAATAGCAGCAACCAGCCTAATATTGATAAAATCAAATCAATATATACCGACAACAAAGGTTCAGTATGGATAGGTTCTTATTACAATGGCATTAATTTATGGGATGTTTCCAATACTAATTTTACTAATTTCAACCAAAACTCCATCCATAAAAAATTAAGTTTCAATGTAGTTAGTTCCATAGTTGCTGACAAAAACAAGAATATCTATTTAGGAACTGAAGGTTCTGGAATAACTGTTTTTGATGCTCAATCTCAAAACTCTCGTTTTTTAAACACTCCTAACAACTCACAAAACGACATAAAATCACTTCATATTTCGCCTAATGGAACTTTATGGATTGGGACTTTTACCAAAGGATTTACTGCCTACAATACAAAATCAAAAAGATTTACACCTGAAATCATTTCGCAAAAACTTTCTCAATTTGTAGAGCAAACAGGAATTTATTCCATTATTCATGATGATAGTACTCATTTATGGTTGGGGAGTTTTGGAAAAGGATTGATTCAATACAATACTACTAACGGGAATTTTCATGTTATTGATAATTCTAAAAAAACCAATTTCTTGACTAATAATCGGATTAGAACCTTATTAGTTGATTCTAAAAAAACCTTGTGGGTAGGCACACAAAACGGATTGAATCGCATCTTTTTTAAGAACAAAGAAAAAACCTCCTATGTTATCAAACATTATTTTTTTGATAACAACCTGCTTTCGGGAGATGATATTCTTACCGTTTTTCAAGATCGTAAAAATCAAATTTGGATAGGAACCAAAGCCAAAGGATTGTACTTTTTTGATGGAAAAAAATTCGTAAAAACCAAACTGCTTAATCTTGAAAACACCCTTATCACCTCTATTCACACGATAAATGAAGATGCTAACCATAACTTATGGATGAGTAGCAATGAGGGCATTATTAAATACAATCCTAACTCCAAAAAAATAGTAGTCTACAACCAAAAAGATGGTCTGGTTGGGAACGAGTTTAACGACAATTCCTGTTTGCAAATTAATGACAGTCAGTTTTACTTTGGAGGCCCATTAGGCGTAAGTTTTCTAGATACCAAAACCCTATCACATAACAACTATATTCCTCAGGTTTTAATTACCAATTTAAAAATTAAAAACGAATCCATCAATGCCAATGATGCTAATGGAATTTTAGAAAAAAGTATAGGTTATACCAAATCAGTAACCTTAGCTTATGACAAGGCTAATTTCTCCATCAATTATGCAATTCCAAATTTTATACGTCCAAAAAACAACCAATATAAATACCGTTTAACAGGACTAGAAAACAACTGGACCATCACCAAAAATACAGAAGCCACCTATATCATTCAAAATCCAGGCACCTATACTTTTGAAGTATATGGAGCTAATAATGATGGTATTTGGAACAAGAAGCCTACAACTTTAACGTTTATTATTAAACCCGCCCCTTGGAGAAGTATTTGGGCAATGTTAATTTATCTTTTAATAATTGGATTTGCCGTTTATAAGCTAAATTGGATTTTAAAATCCAAAGCCAATCTAAAACAAAAATTAGAGTTAGAATACATTGAAGCCGAGAGAATTAAAGAGACCAATCAAGCCAAATTAGAATTCTTCACCAATATCTCACATGAGTTTAGAACACCATTGACCTTAATATTAGGTCCTTTACAACAAATTCTCCTTAAATATAACGGGACGAATGACATATACAAAAAATTACTCGTTATTGAAAGTAGCGCCAATCATCTTTTGAGTTTAATCAATCGATTAATGGATTTTAGAAAATTAGAAACCAAACAATATACATTAGAAGCCGCTGAAGGTAATGTTGTTAAATTCACCAAAGAAATCTATTTATCATTCATCGAATATGCCAAAGATGGTGATTACACCTACACTTTTGAATCTTCAAATGACGAAATCCTGCTCTATTATGACCGTCCAAAATTAGAACGCGTTTTTTATAATTTAATTTCGAATGCTTTTCGCTATACACCAAAAGGTGGAATAATTGCTGTAAAAATCACAACCGACGATAAAAACATTAGTATTGAAGTAGATGATTCAGGAGTAGGTATTGCAGAACAACATATCGAAAAGATATTTGATTTGTTTTTTGAAATTCCTTTGCACAATAAAGTTCAAGAAAATTATAATAAGGGAACGGGTATAGGACTTTCTATTGTCAAAAATATTGTCCAATTACACAAAGGCACCATTACGGTCCAAAACAAAGAAACCGAAGGGGTTATCTTTAAAGTCAGCTTACCATTAGGAAAAGAACATCTTATGGAGGATGAAATCCTAACTGATTTTAAAATTAGCGATGACATTAGTCAATATACCGCTCAACTAGAAGAAGAATTGATCGTTGAGAATAATGATATCAGCGAACTCATTCCTTCTGAAGATAAAAAAACGATTCTGATTGTGGAAGACCATGTTGTTTTGAGAAACTTCATGAAAAATTTATTAAAAGACGAATACAACATCATCCAAGCTGATAACGGTAAAAAAGGGTTGAAAAAAGCTATAAATGACAATCCTGATTTAATTATTAGTGATGTTATCATGCCTGAAATGGTCGGAACCGAACTCTGTGCCAAAATCAAAGAAGACATCAGGACCAGCCACATTCCAGTCATTTTATTAACTTCTCGTTCGGCATTAGTCTATAAATTTGAAGGTTTAGAAAGCGGTGCTGATGATTATATCAGTAAACCGTTTAACCTCATCGAGTTCAAACTTCGTATTAAGAATATTTTAGAATCAACTGAAAGATTGAAAGCCAAATTTGCGAATGAAACTTCTTTTAGCCCAAGTGAAATCACGGTTTCATCACTAGACGAGGAACTACTCAAAAAAGCATTCCAAATTGTAGAAGATAACATTTCAAACGAACACTTTGATATCCCTTTTTTCTGTTCAGAATTAGGAGTGGGCCGATCGATGTTATTCTCAAAAATCAAAGCCTGGACTAATTTTACTCCAAACGAATTCATACACGAAATCCGACTGAAACGTGCTGCTCAATTACTCGAACAACACAAAATCAATATTTCACAAGTGAGCTACAAAGTAGGCTTTAACAATCCGAAGTACTTTAGCAAATGTTTCCAAAAGAAATTTGGAGAAACTCCAAGTCAATATGCGGATAAATTTTCTAAGGAAGATGCTTAGGTAAAATATCTATTGATAGCACTATGGTGCAAAATTCTATATGTTTTAAAATTTATCACACTCTATTAAATCTGCTTAAAATTTAAACATGCAGGTTTTGTAAACAAACTATTTAGGTCGCAATAATTACACCTCCATAAAACCCAAAAACATTAATGGTAACCCTGATAGATCCGAAGTATCGGAAGACACCCTTTTGTATTTGTCCCGAAACTTCGGGAGCAGGAACTTTGCTTCCTTAAACACGAATCATTCTGTTCCTAAAAATAATCCAAAATTAAAAAACCTTGATTTTAAAGGGATAAAAAATGGTTTTTGGACAATTACACCCCTATTTTCGGATTTATATATGGTTTTGTATACCTAGTTTTGGGATATCAAAATAAGTAAAAAATAGTACTATTAACCCAGATGATGATTGTGTGAATTTGATTTTAAAACCAAAAGAAACTTATGGAAACGAATAAAAACAAAACTAATTTAGGAAACCAAAACGGTACTTTGATCGCCCCATGTACTAGAGTTTCGGTTACAGATTTAAGAATTGGAAATCTTTTAGAATATTATCCTGAGGGAGAAAATTTAGAATGGCAATATTTTTTTATTGATTGGTACGACATTAAGCTTTGTGAGGAGGAGAATGAAAGTTTTAATAACGATAGTCGACCAATACCAATCACAGAAGAATTACTTCTAAAGATTGGAGCCATAAAATTAGACTATAAAGACTTTCCAAGTTATAATTTATTTGGCACTCAAATTAACTCCGTAAATGGATTATGGTTTGACTTTACAACTAAAATTGAGCTAAAAGGACTTCATCATTTGCAAAATATTTTCTTCTTTAGAAATAGTGAGGAATTACAAATTAGTGCTTTAACAGAATACTAAGAGCCTAATTATAGGCTTTATAAATACCTATTATGAATAAAACAAAAATAATACTGATTCAAACCTGCCTCATTGTAGTGATGATTGGGATGTGTTTTTGGCTTATTTATTTACTATCAAAATTAACTTAAAACCAAAATGAATGTTTACGAAAACCAAAACAAAAAAGACTTCGTGGTATGTGTTAGGAATATTTATCCTAATAGGAACCATTGTAAATGCACAACAACGAAAAGTTACTGGAAAAATCAGCTCAAGTGATGACTCGATGGGCTTACCTGGTGTAAATGTACTTATTAAAGGAACGTCCAAAGGTATCTCAACGGATATGGATGGCTCCTACTCTATTATGGTATCGGATAAAAAGACGGTATTAGTTTTCAATTATGTGGGCTACAAAACTAAAGAAGTGATTGTTGGCGATAAAAATACTATTAATGTAACACTTGATCCAGATGTAAGTTCACTGGAAGAAGTTGTGGTTGTAGGTTATGGTACTCGTAAAAAGAGTGACATGACGGGTTCCGTTTCTTCTGTTAAAGCATCTGAGTTAACAGCTTATCCAGTACTTAGTGCGGAACAAGCTTTACAAGGACGTGCGGCGGGAGTTGCTGTTCAGTCTAATAATGGTGGTGAGCCTGGTGCTCCAATCAAAATTAGAATTCGTGGAGGAACATCAATTAATGCCAGCAGTGATGCCCTTATTGTGGTGGATGGATTTGTAGGTGCATCGATGCCTGCTCCAGAAGATGTTGCTTCGATGGAAGTTTTAAAAGATGCTTCGGCAACAGCAATATATGGTTCTAGAGGTTCTAATGGTGTTATCTTAGTAACAACTAAAAAAGGAAAAACTGGAAAGACGAATATAGAGTTCAATCAATCGTATTCTTCGCAAAAAGTAAACAATACCATTGATGTTCTTAATGCGGACCAATTTGCTGCGTATCGTTCTAGTTTTGCAACGAATTATGTGAAAGGACCTGCTAATACAAACTGGCAAGACGAAATCTACAAATCAGGAAATATTTCAAACACACAATTGTCTTTTTCTGGAGGAACAGATAAAGTGAAATACTATTTATCCGGCAATTATTACAATCAAGAAGGTGTGGTTCTTAACTCTGATTTAGAACGTTACACGATCTTAAGTAACGTTGACTTAGAAGTTACTGATAAATTAAAAGTAGGATTAAATGTTTTTGGCAGCAAAAGCCAAAGAAACGGAATTTTAACTCAAACACAATCTGGTGGTACAGGAACAGCCGATGTAGTTTCAGCAGCCTATCGTTTTGACCCTAGTCTAGGAATTTATAATACAAATGGTGTGTATACAACAAACCCTATTGGTGATGAAATCGACAATCCATTTGCAACAGCAACAGAAAACATCAACGAAACCATTGCAACTACCTATAGAACAAACTTCTATGCTAACTATGAGTTTTTAAAAGGTTTAGAGTTTAGAACCACTCTTGGATTAAATTCGGCTAATAGTCAAGTGGGTACTTTTGTTCCAAACACATTATTATCAGGAAAAGGAGTTAAAGGAAGAGCAACTATTAATGACTCTAAAACAACAAATATTCTATCTGAAAATTACTTAACCTATAAAAAGGAATTAGGAAAAGGATTACTAACGTTAATGAGTGGTTATTCGTATCAAAAAGAAAAAGTATCTACTTTTTCAGCGGGGGCTACTGGATTTGTAACCAACTCTGTTTCTTACCACAATTTAGGTGGTGGTGCCATTTATCTACAGCCCAATTCTTCCTTAACTGAAACTGAAATTGTATCTCTTTTTGGAAGGGTAAATTATGATTTAGATGACAAATACCTAGTTACTTTTACCGCTAGACGTGATGGTTCATCCAACTTTAGTGCCAACAATAAATATGCCCTTTTCCCATCAGGAGCAGTGGGCTGGAATATGGGGAATGAAAATTTCTTAAAAGACAACAAAGTGATTTCAAGCTTCAAATGGAGAGCAAGTTATGGAGCAACAGGAAATCCATCCATTGCTCCTTATGGAACATTGGCACGTTTTTCTGAAACCTATTCTGTTATTGGAGACCAAATTGTAAATGCTGTTGCCGTGACTGTTTTGGCAAATGACAATTTGAAATGGGAAACATCCTATCAATCTGATTTTGGGGTAGATGTTGGTTTATTCAATAATAAAATTAACATTACAGCAGATTATTATTCTATCAAAACCAAAGATTTACTTTTTGCGCGTCCGTTACCAGAGTATGTAGGTTTGGCAAATCCTTTTCAAATTCAAAACATAGGAGAGTTAAGTAACAAAGGTTTTGAATTAGGGATTAATACTAAAAACATCACAACAGATAACTTTAGATGGACTACTGATTTTAATATCTCAACAAATAAAAACAAAATTGTAGCCTTACCAGACAATGCAGATATTTTAATCAACTCGGCTCCAGGTCACTTCTTACAACCTGATTCACAAATATTACGAGTTGGAGAAGCAGTAGGCTCGTTCTTTGGGTACATTTATGATGGTGTTATTCAGGCTGGACAAACTATCCCTACCGGTTATGAAAATACTCCAGGAGGAGAACTTTTAAGAGATATCAGTGGGCCAAATGGTGTTCCTGATGGTAAAATTACCTCTGATGACAAAACGATTATTGGGAATCCAAACCCTGATTTTAACGCTGGTATGAATAATGATTTTAAATACAAAAACTTTGACTTGAATGTGTTTTTTCAAGCATCAGTAGGTGGCGATATTTTAAACTACAGCTTACTTGAAATGGCTTCTGGAGACGCTAATCCTACTACCGAAGCTCTGAATTCCTGGACTCCTACTAATACAAATACAAATGTCCCAGTGGCAGCAGTACGTACCAAAAGAATCACCTCTCGATTTGTGTATGACGGAAGTTACATCCGATTGAAAAACCTTTCACTTGGGTATACACTGCCTTCTGATTTGGTTAAAAAAGTGGGTTTCGAGAAAGTGCGATTCTACATCAGTGGACAGAACTTATTGACTTTTACAAAATATCCAGGTGCTGACCCAGAAGTAAATTACAGAAACAACAACAATGAAAGAAGTAATACCAACCTAGGTTTGGATTACGGAAGCTACCCAAACACTAAAACGTTTACAATGGGAGTGAATTTAAAATTTTAATTATCTAACTGAAAAACCATGAAAAAATATATCATATTAATCGCGACAGCAATCTTTGCAACGGCTTGCTCCGATTTAGAAGAAAATCCAGTGGGATTATTGGCTCCCGAATCATTTTTCAAAACCCCAGCCGACCTTCAGGCATCAGCAAACGGTAGTTTTGCCTATATGGCATCCGAAAAATATTGGGGAAGACAATTGTCCATGTCCCTACTATTAAGAGGAGATATGGCTCAAATAGGTGATTTGACTACAACACCAGCAAGAGTTGAAGTGGATCAATTTAGGATGAATGATGGTAGTGAAATTGTCAGTGCTTTTTGGCCTCAATCCTACGCAATTATTGGAGCTGCGAACCAAACCATTGCTGGTGCAGCAAAAGTCAGTGGAGATGCAAATACCATTAATGCCATTGCAGCACAAGCTTATTTTTCTAGAGCCTTTGCCTATTATCATTTAGTACGCCTTTTTGGAGCCATTCCATATATTGACTTTGCAGTGAAGGATATCGCTACCGTTAATAGCATTAGCAAAACTTCAGAAGCGGATGTATATACTAAAATTATCGCCGATTTAAAATATGCAAAAGAATGGTTACCTAATAAACAACCCGTACGATCGTTACCATCTAAAGCAACTGCTGCTGCCTACTTGGCTTCTGTTTATCTGACATTGGGAGACAATCAAAAAGCTTATAATGAAGCGAAATATGTAATTGATAACGAGGGTTTGTTTGGCTTAGATTTAGATGCTAATTATCAAGATTTATTCGATTCTAGCAAAGCTTTAACCCTAAAAGAGCCTTTGTTCACAATCGACTTCATCGGCCAATCTAGAGTAAATGACTTAGGGCAAGATTATCTAGCTTCAATCACAGGAATCAGAGGAGATCAAACTTTCTCTTTTGGAGAAGGATGGTCAGTGGCCGTTCCGTCCTTAAAAGTTTTCAATGACTGGAACCAACGTGATTACAGACGAGCAGTAAGTTTTGATACTATTGGTAAAAAAGGAACTATTACTTATGATTATACCAAATTCACCACTATGTCATCAAGAGCGGTAAACCGACCGCATATTGCTAAATATTTCCGAAAAATTGGATTAGCGGGACTAAATGGTAGAGAATCTAGTAGCAACTATATCATGATGCGCTATGCTGAAGTTTTGCTAATTGCTGCCGAAGCGTTAAACGAAATTAATCCTGTAACGGGTAATATTGAAGCAACTTCATATGTTAACAGAATAAGAGCGAGAGCAAGAAACAGAGCGGGGGTCCCTTCAAACTATCCAGCTAATGAAATTGTAGGTTTGTCACAAACAGATTTTAGAAAAATGGTTCTAAGAGAACGCAGATTAGAGTTAGCTTTTGAATTTGGAAGATGGTACGATATTAAAAGATTAAAAATTGGTGTTGAAGCTTTTGGAGCTAATGGTTTAGAACAACAAGTATTTGACCCTCTTAAAGATTACTATTTCCCATTACCGGGTAGGGAATTAGAAAAAAACCCTAACTTAAAGCCCAATAACACTGGCTACTAAATATTTTAGTTTTAATTATTATGAATAGAATTTATTATTTACCTTTTATTCTTGGGTTTACACTGCTGGTAACAGCGTGTAAACTCAAAAATAATGTTGCGAAAGAACCTAACAACAAAGAGAACACAATCCTTCTATCTTCAAGATACAATGCCTTGTTAGAATATCCTGTCGATTCATTGAGTTTCCCTAGAAGTATGTCATTAACAACGGGGAAAATCCGAAAAGTACCATCGAAAGATTGGTGTAGTGGATTTTTTGCAGGCAATCTATGGCAAATATATGAACTAACAGGTGATGTTAAATTCAAAGAAAAAGCGAAACAATGGACAGCTTTTATTGAAAAAGAAAAATTCAATAATAAAACTCATGATATGGGGTTTAAAGTCTTTTGCAGTTTTGGAAATGGACTTAAACACGAAAATAATCAGCACTATAAAGACGTTATTGTAAAAAGTGCACAAACACTTAGCACCCGTTTCAATAAAAAAGTAGGTGCCATACGTTCTTGGGATTTCAATAAAGAAGTTTGGGATTTTCCCGTGATTATCGACAATATGTTGAATCTTGAATTGTTATTCGAAGCTTCAAAAATATCAGGTGATGCCAAATATCGTGACATTGCGATTCAACATGCGAATACCACTTTAAAAAATCATTTTAGACCTGACGCTAGTTGCTACCATGTTGTGTCTTATGACACCATCACAGGAAAACCAAAAATGAAAGTGACCCATCAAGGGTACAACGATGAGTCTTCATGGGCAAGAGGTCAAGGATGGGCGATATATGGTTATACCATGTGCTATCGTTATACGAAAGACAAGGCCTATCTCAAACAAGCAGAAGCAACAGCAAATTATTTTATCAATAACAAAAACATGCCCGATGATGGGATTGTATATTGGGACTTTAAAGACCCCACTATTCCTAATGCTCCAAGAGATTCTTCGGCTGCGGCATTAGTTGCTTCAGGACTTTATGAGCTGTACGACTATACTAAAAACGACATCTATCTGAATTATGCAAACAAAGTAATGACTAGTTTGAGTACCAAAAATTACATTTTAGACAAAACTGTAAAAGGTCCTTTTATTTTAGACCATAGTACAGGACATAAGCCTAAAAACGATGAAGTTGACGAACCTATCGTATACGGTGACTATTATTACTTAGAGGCACTATTAAGACAAAAAAAGAAATGATTTTATGAAAAAGCAGCATTTTAATCCCTTGAATTCCTCGCTATTATACTCGATTGCAATAGCCTGTTTTTTATTCTCGTTGCATGGTATACATGCACAAAGAACGAAAACAAATATTAATGAAAACTGGAGTTATTTAGAAAACGATACTAATAAAATTACCACAGCCAATCAAGCCAAAAACTGGACGGTTCTCAATTTACCTCATACTTGGAATAGTGAAGATGCTACTGATAACATCCCAGGTTACAGACGTGCTGCGAGCTGGTATAAAAAACAACTTGTTATCCCTGCAATTGCTGCCAATACCGTATACCAATTGTATTTTGAGGGTTCCAATATTACAACAAAAGTTTATGTTAATGGGAAAGAAGCGGGAGAACATATAGGTGGTTATATTGGTTTTACGATTGATATCACTTCCTTGATTAAACAAGGAAATAATGAAGTTGCTGTTCGTGTGGACAATAGCTATAATCCTGAAATCATTCCGTCGCAAAAAAGTGATTTTACCATTTATGGCGGAATTACAAGAGATGTTTGGTTATTGGCTTTGCCAAAAAATCATATTGATAACCTTAAAATTACCACTCCAAAGGTTTCCAATCAATCAGCTTCATTAAATGTTGTTGCAACAATCAACAATTTAGAAGCGAATAAAGATTTAAAATTAGAAGTCTCACTAAAAAATCCAAAAGGAAAAATAGTCACTACAAAAAAAGTAATCCCAAATAGTGTAAAAACCACAATCACATTCGATAATATCAAAAACCCTGAATTGTGGGATACTCAAAAACCAAATCTTTATACAGTAACTGTTTCTTTATTAGATAAGAATAAAGAAAAAGACCAACTAACTGAAAAAGTGGGTTTCCGTTGGTTTGAATTTAAAGATCATGGGCCTTTTTACCTAAACGGAAAACGACTGTTAATTCGTGGCACACATAGACACGAAGAGCATGCGGGTGTAGGTGCAGCTATGACCAATAAACAACACCATGCTGATATGGAAGCCATCAAAGAAATGGGTGCTAATTTTGTACGTCTAGCTCATTATCCTCAAGATCCAGAAATTTACAAAGCTTGTGATGAACTAGGTTTGTTAGTGTGGGATGAACTGCCATGGTGTCGGGGTGGTCTTGGAAATGATGTTTGGCAAACCAATAGCAAAAACATGCTAAAGGAAATGATTGCTCAAAACTTCAACCATCCTAGTATTATACTTTGGTCGTTAGGAAATGAAATGAACTGGTTACCTGATTTCCCAGGTGGTGATGACCCTGAAAAAACGACTGCTTTTTTGAGCGAATTGAATGACTTAGCACACCAACTAGACCCATCCCGCAAAACAGCGATTCGTAAATATTATGAAGGCTCCCATATTGTGGATGTATTCTCCCCTTCTATTTGGTCAGGATGGTATTCTGGAAGTTACAAAAGCTATCAAAAAGCATTGGATACTTATAAAAAAGAATACAAACATTTTATACATGCGGAATATGGTGGAGATAGTCATGTAGGACGTCATACCGAAAAGCCTGTTACTGGAGAAGGAGTCATTAAATCTGAAGGATGGGAAGAAGCCATTGTACAAACACAAGTGGCTAATATTGCTCAAATAGGTGATTGGAGCGAAAATTATATCGTCGATTTATTTGACTGGCATTTACATGTTGCTGAAAATGATCCTGATTTTGTAGGGAATATACAGTGGGCTTTCAAAGATTTTGCTACGCCGTTACGTCCAGAAGACGACATCCCTTATATGAACCAAAAAGGTTTAACAGACAGAAACAGAAATCCAAAAGATGCCTATTATGTATTTAAAAGCTATTGGAGCGAAAAACCGTTTGCTTATATCGAATCTCATACTTGGACTGATAGACAAGGGCCGAAAGACGTGGCTCGAAACATTAATGTGTATAGTAATTGCAACCAAGTGACGCTTTACCATAACGGAAAATCATTAGGTAAAAAGCAACGGGATAGTAAAGCTTTTCCAGCTTGTGGTTTGAACTGGGATTTGAACTTTGAAGAAGGAAAAAACACTTTAATAGCTGTTGGTGAAACCAAAGATGGTAAAACCGTCTCAGACACTATAAATGTTAACTACAGATTTAAGAAAAATGATACTGCCTTAGGATTAACTTTATCTGCCGAAAAATTAAAAAATGGTAATTACTTAGTAACTGCACTTGCGGTAGATAAAAATAATTTACGTTGTTTAGATTACGAAGAAAGAATCTATTTCCAATGTTTAAAAGGTGGAACCACCTTAAAAAACCAAGGCACACCTACTGGTAGTGAGTCTATCAAAATGGCCAACGGAAAAGCTTCGATTGAAGTAATCCCTGATGCCGATGGAAGCCCAATAGTTATGACCGTTTTAAATCAGAATTTCAAAGGAGAGTTTTTGAAGATTGAATAAATTAATTAAACCTAGACAACACATTGGAACACGGATAACACAGATTTTTTTAATTGTTTTATAACATAGGCATATTCAGAAGTAAGCCAGAATGGTATAAGACTTCTTTTTAGTCCATATCGCATTTAAACTTTTCAACAACTCACAAAAAAACTGCATTAATTACTATTTGAAGAATAGCAATTAATGCAGTTATATTAATTAGGAACTAAAGTTCCATATTTTATTATTTCCAGAAAAAAGCGTAAGCAACAGCTAACAAAATTAATATTACAAACGAACAAATATTAAATAATGGACTCGTTTTGAAGAATTCTTTAGTCAAAGAAATACCTTTTTCGTCATCTTTACCATTGTTTTGTGTGATACTTAAAACAGCTATAACAATCATAGTTAAAACAGTTGTATACCCCATTTGGTCCATCCATGGTAATGTTGGGAACATCGCTCCTTCAGCCCATCCTTTAGGTCCTATTTTAAAGAATAAAGCGATTGGAATAGAAACTAATGCACCCCAAATAGCAGCTTTGTTTGTTGTTTTTTTCCAAAATAACCCTAACAAAAATACCCCTAAAATACCTGGACTTACAATTCCAGTATATTCTTGAATGAATTGAAAAGCTTGATCAATACCTCCTAAAAGTGGCGCCATAATAACAGCAATAAGTAAAGCTACACCAGCCGAAATACGACCAACATTTACCGTAGTTTTATCACTTGCGCTTGTATTGATATATTGTTTGTAAATATCCATTGTAAAGATAGTTGAAGTTGAATTCAACATCGAAGCTAATGAAGATACAATTGCAGCAGCTAATGCAGCAAAAGCCAATCCTTTCATACCTGCAGGTAAGAAATGTAACAACCATGGATACGCTCTGTCAGCAGTACCTATACCTGGTAAATTTTCAGCAGCCATTGCTCCTAATCTAGCCATGATAGCTGGATCATTAACCATTACGTAAGCCGCAATCCCAGGAATAACAACGATAAACGGAATTAATAATTTTAAGAAAGCTGCTAATAAAATACCTTTTTGTGCTTCTCTTAAAGATTTAGCAGCCAAAGTTCTTTGAATGATATATTGATTGAAACCCCAGTAGTAAATATTCGCTACCCAAAGTCCTCCAACTAAAACTCCAATTCCAGGTAAGTTCATATACTCTGGATTAGATTCGTCTAAAATCATCACAAAACGATCTGGTGCTGAGTGGTAAACGGTTTTCATACCTTCCCACATCCCAGCTCCATCAGAAACTGTATTCAACGCCAAATAAGTAGTAACCAATCCACCAAGTACCAAGAAAACTACTTGAATAACATCTGTCCAAGCAACCGCTGACAATCCACCGTATAGTGAGTAAGCTGCTGAAAACAATGCTAATCCAATAATAGCATACATCATATCAATACCTAAAATAGTTTCGATAGCCAAACCTCCTAAGTACAATACTGTTGTAAGGTTCACAAAAACATATAAAGCAATCCAGAAAACTGCCAAAATCGTTTTAAGGTTGGTTGAGAAACGTTTCTCTACGAATTCAGGAATTGTATAAATTCCTTTTTCAATGAAGATAGGTAAGAAATATTTACCCACAATAATCAACGTAAAGGCAGCCATCCATTCATATGAAGCAATAGCTAAACCTAATGCAAAACCAGAACCAGACATTCCGATAAATTGCTCAGCAGAAATATTTGCTGCAATTAATGATGAACCAATAGCCCACCATGGCAAAGATTTACTTGCCAAAAAGTAATCCTCGGCATTTTTTTGCTCTCCTTCTTTATCACGAGAGACCCATAAACCCACTCCTAAGATTAAAACTGCATAAGCAGCAAAGACCGCGTAGTCAATAAACCCAAATCCTGTTTCCATAATTAATTTTTACTTTTAAAATTCAATTTTTATATTTAGTTCAATGTTCAAATGCGTGATTCAAATAATACTCAAAAAAAAAAAAAAAAAACATATTTTTCTAAAATTTCGAAATAAAAAAACGAATATCATAAAAAAACACTGTTTTAAATAGTGATGTGCAATGATACGAAAAACTTCTTTCGCTATTTAACAATATAGAGGCTTTTAATGGACACACCAAAAAACATAATTCTCAAAGCACTGATTAACAATATTATACGTGTTTAATGATGCGTTTTTATATATCAAAAAAAACACCTCTAATAATCAATCTACATATCGAAAACGTTTTCTCTTTTTTAAAAAAAATAAGAAATTACTTGTTTACATCGCCGTTTTTTGCTTCATTCGAATCAAAAAACACAACAACCTCAATAAAATTTAAATTAACAACCTTAAAAACTTAAAGGATCAATCTATTTTAAATTTCATCAAGGCTGTTCTATATTAACAATATAAAGCCTTCATAATTGCTAGCTTCTTATTTTGGTTTCCCATTTCCATGCACTAGCCATCGCTTCATCTAATGAAGATTGAGTTTTCCAACCCAATACATTATTTGCTTTGTCTGTGCTTGCATAAGCTGCTGTTACGTCACCTTCGCGTCTGTCTACGATTTTATAAGGAAACGGCTTGCCACTTACTTTTTCAAAACTTTTAATAACTTCCAAAACAGAGCTACCTACACCTGTTCCTAAGTTAAAAGTTTCTACTTTTTCTAAGTTTTTATTCCCTAGTAGACGTTGTAGTGCTACCACATGGGCTTTGGCCAAATCAACTACATGAATATAGTCCCGAATACAAGTTCCATCAGCTGTTGGGTAATCATCACCATACACCATCAACTCTTTTCGTAACCCAATTCCGGTTTGTGTAATAAAAGGCACTAAATTTTGAGGTACACCAATTGGTAATTCACCAATTGCTGCCGAAGGATGCGCACCAATAGGGTTAAAATAACGCAATAAGATTGCTTTGATTCCGCTTACTTTAGAAACATCTGTAATTACTTCCTCCCCTATTTGTTTGGTATTTCCATAAGGAGACATCGCTGGTTTTATAGGTGCATTCTCATCAATAGGTAAAACATCTGCTTGACCATAAACGGTACAAGAAGAACTGAAAATAAAGTTTGCTTCCTCTTTTTTCTCTAATTCTTGAAGAATATAAACTAAAGCAGCAATATTGTTTTCATAATAAAGTAATGGATTTTGAACACTCTCCCCAACCGCTTTGGAAGCAGCAAAGTGGATCACTCCAGCAATATCAGTATATTTTGCAAAAAAACTTTGAACTGATGCTTTATCTCTCAAGTCTAACTTTTCAAAAATAGGCGTCTTTCCAGTTATAGAAACAATTCCTTTCAACACATCCTCAGACGAATTGGAAAGATTGTCGATTATTACTACTTCATAGCCTTCATTTTGCAATTCAACTACAGTATGAGACCCAATAAACCCTAAACCTCCTGTTACTAATATTTTCATATTCTTTATTTTGTTTTATAATGAACATCCGATAAGTCTCTCAACATTTGAGCACTCTTCTCAGCTGTAATGTCTCTTTGTGACTCGCCCATCATTTCATATCCTACCATGAATTTTTTCACTGAAGCCGAACGCAACAATGGTGGGTAAAAATGCATATGGAATTGCCATTCTGGATGCTCCTGACCATCTGTTGGTGCTTGGTGAATCCCTGATGAATACGGAAATGACGTTTCGAAAAGATTATCGTACTTAGCTGTTAATTTCTTTAATATTACAGCAAATGCAGCTACTTCATCTTTCGTAAAATCAGTGATTTTAGTTACGTGACGTTTGGCTACAATCATTGTTTCAAATGGCCAAACCGCCCAAAACGGAACCAAAGCTACAAAATGTTCATTTTCGACTACAATACGTTCTTCTAGCAACAATTCTTTTTCCAAATAGTCCACTAAAAGATTAGTACCAAATTTATCGTGATAAGCCTTTAGGTTATTTTGCGTTTTCTCAACCTGAGTAGGCAATGATGATTGAGCCCAAATTTGTCCATGAGGATGTGGATTACTACATCCCATTACACTTCCTTTGTTCTCAAAAATTTGCACATAATTGATATAGTCTACGCTCCCTAAATCTGTATATTCTTTTTGCCAAGTACGTACTACATCTTCAATGGTATCCAATTCCATCTCAGGCAAAGTTAAATTATGCTTTGGCGAAAAGCAAACCACTTTTGAAATTCCTCTTTCAGGTCTTGCTTTAAAGAAAGTATCACTACCATTATCTTCAAAATTGATTTCATCTTGCTTCAAAGCGGCAAAGTCATTTTCAAAAACAAATGAACTTGTATATTCTGGGTTTACTTCTCCATTTACACGTACATTTCCAGGGCATAAATAACACTCTGGTTCGTATTCTGGTCTGTCATCAGTGGCAACATTTTCTTTTTGCCCTTGCCACGGACGTTTTGCTCTATGTGGGGAAACTAATACCCATTCGTTAATTAAAGGATTATATCTTCTGTGCGGATCTTCGTTGATATCAAAATTTCTCATGCTATTTTTAGTTTTTATAAAGTGATGTTCCGTTAGATACTTTTACATCATGTATTTTTAATTCAATTCCAAATTTATCCGAATACAGTTTTGAAAACTTCGCTTTCACTGCATCTTCACTTCCTTTTCTCACTAATGTGATGGTACAACCTCCAAAACCACCACCCATTAATCGAGAACCGATTACGTTTTCTTCTTCTTTCGCTAATTCTACTAAATAGTCTAACTCTTCACAACTTACTTCATAATCCTTAGACAATCCATCATGTGTTTCAAACATTAACTTCCCAAGGTTTAGAATATCACCTTTATCTAATGACTCACAAGCTTGAATTACTCGACTTATTTCTTTAACAACATACAAACTTCTTCGGTATACGTTGTCAGTCATTTTATCTTTTAAACTGGTTACATGACTTTCGTTACAATCTCTAAAGCTTTTAATCTCTGGATAATTTGCTTTGATAATATCTAATCCTTCACCACATTCTATACGTCTAGTATTATATTCTGATGTAAATAAAGAGTGCTTTACATTACTATCAAATAAAACTAAAGAGTAATCCACAAAATTAGCTTCATGATACGTATAATCTAATGTCTTACAATCGATTTTTACTACCTTATTTTCCAATCCCATAACACTAGAGAATTGGTCCATAATTCCACAGTTAATTCCAACCCAATGCTCTGCACTTTGTCCCATTAGCGCAATATCAATAGGCTTTATATCTAGATTAAACAATTCGTTAATTCCATATAAAAAACCACATTCTAGAGCAGCAGAAGACGACAACCCTGAACCCGAAGGAATATTACTGCTAAACACACAGTTGAAACCTTCGATTGAATGACCTTTTAATTGTACTTGATTCAAAACCCCTCTCAAATAGTTTGTCCAAACGGTATCTGTTAATTCAGGCTTAGCTGTAACATCAATTTCAAAACTTTCCCCCAAATCAATGGCGTGAATGTTTGCCGTTTTTGTATTGTTTTTTTCGAAAGCAAAACAAATTATTTTATCAATGGCAGCTGGTAAAACGTAACCATCATTGTAATCAATATGCTCACCTATGATATTAATTCTTCCTGGAGAAAGAATTACTTTTTCAGCAGGTTTATTAAATGTTTTTTGATAAAAAGATGTTGTGTCTTTAATTAAAATCTCATTCATTATCGTACTATTTGAAGTTATTAGAATATATTATTTAGTCCCAAAGAATCATTGCTCTTGAAAACTTGTAAATTGTTTTTTGTTGATAAATTTCTCCTGCTTTTAAAACAGAATTTGGAAAATGAGAATGATTAGGAGCATCGGGATAGTTTTGCGTTTCAAAACAAATTCCACTTTGTGAATGATATTCAACCCCTTCTTTGTTCTCTAATTCTGAAGCCGTTTTTCCACCTACATAGATATGCACACTTGGCTGATCAGTAATCACTTCCATTTTAAGATTATTTTTAACGCTGGTTAAAGTCGCAGCAACCTTATCATTATCTTCAATTACAAAACTATTATCAATAGAGTCAGGGCAAGCTTTCACTTCTCTAAAATCAAACTTGGTATTGGCAACTTCAATAATTTTACCGGTAGGTACCCCTTCATTTGTAATTTCAACCGTAGTTGCTGATGGTAATTGTAATTGTTGATTGACAACAGTCCCTTTATGACCGTCTAAATTAAAATAACTATGATGCGTTAAATTAATCACAGTATCTTCGGACGTAGTTGCTTTGTACTCTAATACCAATTCATCAGCTTCTGTTAAGGTATAGGTTATTTCAACATTTAAGTCCCCAGGATAATTTTCTTCACCCGATTTACTTTCACAGGTTAATGTCACTGAAGGATTCTCGCCAGTAGTAGTGTTTTTTATAGTCCAATTTTTTCGACTGAAATTTTGGATTCCACCATGTAACGAATGATTGAAGTTATTTGTATTTAGCTGATAGTCTTTCCCATTCAGTGTAAATTTGCTGTCTTTAATTCTGCCCGCATACCTCCCTACTGTTGAACCAAAATAAGGTGCTCCATCTAATTCAAACGATTTTATATAGGATTCCAAATTATCAAATCCCAAAACGACATCAACTAAAATACCTTTAGGAATTGGTAATTGCAAAGAAGTTAATGTTGCACCGTAAGTAATAATATTTGCTTTGGCTCCGTTTTTATTTACTAATTCACAAACTTCGACATTTTGCCCTTCTGGAGTAAAACCAAATGATTTGATTGAAAAATCTTGATTTAAATGAGATATATGTTTTATTTCCATTGTTTTATTATTAAATAGTAAAAACAAATTTAGAACAATAATACAGCCATACACACCAGTACCTACCAGTTTTTTTTATATATTGCAAAAAATTATCAAGGATGAAAATTATTTGTATCGAAAACAACTCAGGCATTCCTAAATACAAGCAAATCATATATTCAATTGAAAAAACAATTGAAAATGGCATTTTAAAAAAAGATGATAAATTACCTTCTATCAACAAAGTACGTCTCGAATTTTCACTTTCAAGAGACACTGTTTTACAAGCATATGAAGAACTCAAAAAACGAGGGATAATCTATGCTATACTAGGTAAAGGCTATTATGTAAAAAGCACTCAAGTATCCATTCAACAAAAAATATTTTTACTTTTTGACGAATTAAACATTTTTAAAGAAGACCTCTATAATTCTATTTTAGAAAACATTGGTGAGGACGCTCAAGTTGATATCTTCTTTCATCATTTCAATATCAAAGTATTTGAAAAACTGATTAATGACTGCAATGGCAATTATACAAAATACATTATAATGCCAACCAATCTACTTCAAGCTAGTACTTTTATAAAAACCCTACCAGTTAACGATGTTTATATATTAGACCAAACCAATGAAGAATTAAAATCTTATCCTGCAGTTTATCAAAATTTTAAAAAAAACATATACGAAGGTTTATCCAAAGAAAAAATCAAACTTAAAAAATACAACAAGCTGGTAATGATCTTCTCTGGCTCTAGAGAACCTGTGGGAATGAAAATTGGATTTGAAAACTTTTGTCAAGATTATTCGTTTGATTTCGAAATCATTTCTGAATTTAAAAAAAGAGACTTAAAAAAAGGAGAAGTTTATATTATACCTAACGATAGAGACCTCGTAAGCGTAATTGAACGATCGAAAATACAGGGGTTTAAATTAGGTACTGATTTTGGTGTCATATCTTACAATGAAACCCCTCTAAAAAAAATAGTAGAAAATGGCATTACGACAATTTCTACCAACTTCGAGACTATGGGGAAAATTGTAGCTCAAATGGCTTTAACCGGAAGAAACGAACAAATAGAAAATGAATCCTCAATTATTATTAGAAATTCCCTTTAATTAATAAAATTGAATTATAAATATCCTTTAGCTCTTTTTATTTAATACAAACTCCTCTATATGATGTGTAAGCCGTGTTAAAAAACTATAAATAAAATACCTTTATTCTTACATATTAAGCAAATAATGCATTTTATCGATTATTTATGTCATTTTATCGATGTTATACAGAAAAAACATTTATTTTTACACCATAATATCTTATACGCTTCATTTTGAAATGTTTTAAGAATTATTTAAGAAATAAACTGTTCATCGGATTTTAAAAGTAGTTAATCGAAAAAAAGGTATTTACTCACAAAAATGATTAATTTTGCTACAAATTTCCTATAATTAGATTATTTCCTTAAAAAAGAACTTAGACGAACATTAATAAATACAATTTAATGTTTGCAAAATAATACCGCAAAACAATACAATTTAATACTGTAAAGGATAGTAGATCACTAAAAATTCACAGTAAACATTGAATCATTTAAAAAGTGGTTATTATGAAACAAAAATACTTTTTTATCCATATTCTATTTCTTAGTTGCCTAATTAGCTTTGGACAAGTTA
This sequence comes from Flavobacterium sp. NG2, assembly GCF_034119845.1. Taxonomy (NCBI): domain Bacteria; kingdom Pseudomonadati; phylum Bacteroidota; class Flavobacteriia; order Flavobacteriales; family Flavobacteriaceae; genus Flavobacterium; species Flavobacterium sp. NG2. The sequence continues at coordinate 3,648,843 of NZ_CP139420.1, forward strand.
TTGGTGACTATAGATCAAAAGTTTCAACTGGTAACTGGAACGCTACAAGCTCTTGGGAAATCTATATTGGTGCCGGAATATGGGACCCTGCTCCAACTTTTTATCCTGGACAAAATAACGGTTCCTATACAGTAACGATACTTAATTTACACACTATTACTATTCCTAATAACCTTTCCACAACTACAATGGGAACAGTGGATATAAAAGGAACCTTAAATTTAAATCCATCATCTAATCCAAATACTATTACGCTATCAACTCCTTTTTTAAATATTAATGGAGGTATACTAAATTTTAATTCCAATAAAATACGATTAAATTTACCTTCAAACGCGGTCATTACGTTAGAAAATGGAGGTAATTTTGCGGGGAGTTGTACAAACAACGATGAAATCTATATTGGAACCAAACGATATGCTGCCTGCGTAGGAGGAGGTTCAAATGTGTATACTTTTGGTGAAGTAGCCGCCTCTGGAGGAAATGTAAATGCTGATATCACAACTCCTTCAGTTGACTATGTTAATGTTTCTGGTTGCTCAATAATCAATTTAACGGGAGGTTACACTGGGACAGAAACTAATGTTTCTTACAAATGGAACGTTAGATATCCTGACGAAACAACTGCTACTATTGCTTTTGGAACATTAGCTGACAACACAGTCAGTACATCAACATCTTTTACTCCTTCAGCAGTAGGAGAATATTTAGTTTCTTTGGAAGTTACAACCACTGCTTCAGCAACAAACATTGAAACAGTAACATTCAATGTAACAGATACTACTAATCCAAATTTAACCGCTGGTGCAAATCAATCAGCGAACATTAGTTCGGGTTGTTCAGCTTCTGTAGCAGTAGCTGATGCTGTTTTTAATGACAACTGTTCAGGGGCTACAATTGCTTATACACTTACAGGAGCAACTACTAAAACAATAACTTCTGGACAAGTAGGAACCTATACTTTTAACAAAGGGACAACTACTATCAACTATACTGTAACTGATGCTGTTGGAAATACGACTACTGGTTCTAAAGACATCGTTATTAGTGATACTATTTTACCAACATTAACCGCTGGTGCGAATCAATCAGCAAACATTAGTTCTGGTTGTTCAATTGCAGTAGCAGTAACTGATGCTGTTTTTAATGACAACTGTTCAGGGGCTACAATTGCTTATACTTTAACAGGGGCAACTACGGCTGCTTCCACTTCTGGACAAGTAGGAACCTATACTTTTAACAAAGGAACAACAACCATCAACTATACCGTTACTGATGCGTCTGGAAATATGACTACTGGTTCTAAAGATATCGTTATTAGTGATACTATTTTACCAACCTTAACCGCTGGTGCGAATCAATCAGCAAACATTAGTTCTGGTTGTTCAATTGCAGTAGCAGTAACTGATGCTGTTTTTAATGACAACTGTTCAGGGGCTACAATTGCTTATACTTTAACAGGGGCAACTACGGCTGCTTCCACTTCTGGACAAGTAGGAACCTATACTTTTAACAAAGGAACAACAACCATCAACTATACCGTTACTGATGCGTCTGGAAATATGACTACTGGTTCTAAAGACATCGTTATTAGTGATACTATTTTACCAACCTTAACCGCTGGTGCGAATCAATCAGCAAACATTAGTTTGGGTTGTTCAGCTTCTGTAGCAGTAACTGATGCTGTTTTTAATGACAACTGTTCAGGGGCTACAATTGCTTATACTTTAACAGGGGCAACTACTTTAGGTTCTACTTCTGGACAAGTAGGAACTTTTACTTTTAACAAAGGAACAACAACCATCAACTACACCGTAACCGATGCGACTGGAAATACGACTACTGGCTCTAAAGACATCGTTATTAATGATACTATTGTACCGACTTTAACCGCTGGTTCTAATCAATCAGCGAACATTAGTTTGGGTTGTTCAGCTTCTGTAGCAGTAACTGATGCTGTTTTTAATGACAACTGTTCAGGGGCTACAATTGCTTATACTTTAACAGGTGCAACTACGGCTGCTTCCACTTCTGGACAAGTTGGGACTTTTACTTTTAACAAAGGAACAACTACTATCAACTATACCGTAACCGATGCGGCTGGAAATACAACAACTGGTTCTAAAGACATCGTTATTAACGATACTATTGCACCAACTTTAACCGCTGGAGCAAATCAATCTGCGAACATTAGTTCAGGTTGTTCAGCTTCTGTAGCAGTAACTGATGCTGTTTTCAACGACAACTGTTCAGGGGCTACTATTGCTTATACTTTAACAGGAGCAACTACTTTAGGTTCTACTTCTGGACAAGTAGGAACTTTTACTTTTAACAAAGGAACAACAACCATCAACTACACCGTAACCGATGCGGCTGGAAATATGACTACTGGTTCTAAAGACATCGTTATTAGCGATACTATTGCACCAACCTTAACCGCTGGTGCGAATCAATCGGCGAACATTAGTTCAGGTTGTTCAATTGCTGTAGCAGTAACTGATGCTGTTTTTAACGACAACTGTTCAGGAGCTACTATTGCTTATACTTTAACAGGGGCAACTACTAAAACAATAACTACTGGACAAGTAGGAACTTTTACTTTTAACAAAGGAACAACTACTATCAACTATACCGTAACTGATGCGGCTGGAAATACAACTACTGGTTCTAAAGACATCGTTATTAGCGATACTATTGCACCGACTTTAACTGCTGGTGCGAATCAATCAGCGAACATTAGTTCGGGTTGTTCGATTGCTGTAGCAGTAACCGATGCAGTTTTTAATGACAACTGTTCAGGGGCTACTATTGCTTATACTTTGACCGGTGCGACTACTAAAACAATAACTAATGGACAAGTAGGAACCTACACTTTTAACAAAGGGACAACTACTATCAACTATACCGTAACTGATGCGACTGGAAATACAACAACTGGTTCTAAAGACATCGTTATTAATGATACTATTGCACCAACTTTAACCGCTGGTGCAAATCAATCAGCGAACATTAGTTCAGGTTGTTCGATTGCGGTAGCAGTAACTGATGCTGTTTTTAACGACAACTGTTCAGTAGCTACTATTGCTTATACTTTGACGGGTGCGACTACAGCTGCTTCCACTTCTGGACAAGTTGGGACTTTTACTTTTAACAAAGGAACAACTACTATCAACTACACCGTAACTGATGCAGCTGGAAACACAACTACTGGTTCTAAAGACATCGTTATTAGTGATACTATTGCACCAACTTTAACCGCTGGTGCAAATCAATCTGCGAACATTAGTTCAGGTTGTTCAATTGCGGTAGCAGTAACTGATGCAGTTTTTAACGACAACTGTTCAGGGGCTACTATTTCTTATACTTTAACAGGTGCAACTACGGCTGCTTCCACTTCTGGACAAGTAGGAACTTTTACTTTTAACAAAGGAACAACTACTATCAACTATACCGTAACTGATGCGGTTGGAAATACAACTACTGGTTCTAGAGACATCGTTATTAACGATACTATTGCACCGACTTTAACCGCTGGTGCGAATCAATCAGCAAACATTAGTTCTGGTTGTTCAATTGCGGTAGCAGTAACCGATGCTGTTTTTAACGACAACTGTTCAGGGGCTTCTATTGCTTATACTTTAACAGGTGCAACTACTAAAACAATAACTAATGGACAAGTAGGAACCTATACATTTAACAAAGGAACAACAACCATCAACTATACCGTAACTGATGCGTCTGGAAATATGACTACTGGTTCTAAAGACATCGTTATTAGTGATACTATTTTACCAACATTAACCGCTGGTGCGAATCAATCAGCGAATATTAGTTCAGGTTGTTCAACTTCTGTAACAGTAACCGATGCCGTTTTTAATGACAACTGTTCAGGGGCTACAATTGCTTATACTTTAACAGGGGCAACTACGGCTGCTTCCACTTCTGGACAAGTTGGGACTTTTACTTTTAACAAAGGAACAACTACTATCAACTATACCGTAACCGATGCGGCTGGAAACACGACTACTGGTTCTAAAGACATCGTTATTAGTGATACTATTTTACCAACATTAACCGCTGGTGCGAATCAATCAGCGAACATTATTTCTGGTTGTTCAGCTTCTGTAGCAGTAACCGATGCTGTTTTTAATGACAACTGTTCAGGGGCTACTATTGCTTATACTTTAACTGGAGCGACTACTTTAGGTTCTACTTCTGGACAAGTAGGAACTTTTACTTTTAACAAAGGAACAACAACCATCAACTACACCGTAACCGATGCGACTGGAAATACGACTACTGGCTCTAAAGACATCGTTATTAATGATACTATTGTACCGACTTTAACCGCTGGTTCTAATCAATCAGCGAACATTAGTTTGGGTTGTTCAGCTTCTGTAGCAGTAACTGATGCTGTTTTTAATGACAACTGTTCAGGGGCTACAATTGCTTATACTTTAACAGGTGCAACTACGGCTGCTTCCACTTCTGGACAAGTTGGGACTTTTACTTTTAACAAAGGAACAACTACTATCAACTATACCGTAACCGATGCGGCTGGAAATACAACAACTGGTTCTAAAGACATCGTTATTAACGATACTATTGCACCAACTTTAACCGCTGGAACAAATCAATCTGCGAACATTAGTTCAGGTTGTTCAGCTTCTGTAGCAGTAACTGATGCTGTTTTCAACGACAACTGTTCAGGGGCTACTATTGCTTATACTTTAACAGGAGCAACTACTTTAGGTTCTACTTCTGGACAAGTAGGAACTTTTACTTTTAACAAAGGAACAACAACCATCAACTACACCGTAACCGATGCGGCTGGAAATATGACTACTGGTTCTAAAGACATCGTTATTAGCGATACTATTGCACCAACTTTAACCGCTGGTGCGAATCAATCTGCGAACATTAGTTCGGGTTGTTCAGCTTCTGTAGCAGTAACCGATGCTGTTTTTAATGACAACTGTTCAGGGGCTACTATTGCTTATACTTTAACTGGAGCGACTACGGCTGCTTCCACTTCTGGGCAAGTAGGAACTTTTACTTTTAACAAAGGAACAACTACTATCAACTATACCGTAACTGATGCGGTTGGAAATACAACTACTGGTTCTAAAGACATCGTTATTAGTGATACTATTTTACCAACCTTAACCGCTGGTGCGAATCAATCAGCAAACATTAGTTCTGGTTGTTCAATTGCGGTAGCAGTAACCGATGCTGTTTTTAACGACAACTGTTCAGGGGCTTCTATTGCTTATACTTTAACAGGTGCAACTACTAAAACAATAACTAATGGACAAGTAGGAACCTATATATTTAACAAAGGAACAACAACCATCAACTATACCGTAACTGATGCGTCTGGAAATATGACTACTGGTTCTAAAGACATCGTTATTAGTGATACTATTTTACCAACATTAACCGCTGGTGCGAATCAATCAGCGAACATTATTTCTGGTTGTTCAGCTTCTGTAGCAGTAACTGATGCTGTTTTTAATGACAACTGTTCAGGGGCTTCTATTGCTTATAATTTAACAGGTGCAACTACTAAAACAATAACTAATGGACAAGTAGGAACTTTTACTTTTAACAAAGGAACAACTACTATCAACTATACCGTAACCGATGCGGCTGGAAATACAACTACTGGTTCTAAAGACATCGTTATTAGTGATACTATTTTACCAACATTAACCGCTGGTGCGAATCAATCAGCAAACATTAGTTCTGGTTGTTCGATTGCGGTAGCGGTAACTGATGCTGTTTTTAATGACAACTGTTCAGGGGCTTCTATTGCTTATACTTTAACAGGTGCAACTACTAAAACAATAACTAATGGACAAGTAGGAACTTTTACTTTTAACAAAGGAACAACTACTATCAACTATACCGTAACTGATGCGGTTGGAAATACAACTACTGGTTCTAAAGACATCGTTATTAGTGATACTATTTTACCAACATTAACCGCTGGTGCGAATCAATCAGCGAACATTAGTTCAGGTTGTTCAGCTTCTGTAGCAGTAACCGATGCTGTTTTTAACGACAACTGTTCAGGGGCTTCTATTGCTTATACTTTAACAGGTGCAACTACTAAAACAATAACTAATGGACAAGTAGGAACCTATACATTTAACAAAGGAACAACAACCATCAACTATACCGTAACTGATGCGTCTGGAAATATGACTACTGGTTCTAAAGACATCGTTATTAGTGATACTATCTTACCAACTTTAACCGCTGGCGCTAATCAATCAGCGAATATTAGTTCAGGTTGTTCAACTTCTGTAACAGTAACCGATGCCGTTTTTAATGACAACTGTTCAGGGGCTACAATTGCTTATACTTTAACAGGGGCAACTACGGCTGCTTCCACTTCTGGACAAGTTGGGACTTTTACTTTTAACAAAGGAACAACTACTATCAACTATACCGTAACCGATGCAGTTGGAAACATAACTTCTGGTTCTAAAGACATCGTTATTAGCGACACTATTGCTCCCTCTTTAACAGCTGGTGCGAATCAATCTGTAAATACAGATACTGGAGTATGTACAGCATCGGTAGTTGTTACGAATGCTATTTTTAACGATAACTGCCCTGGAGCAACTATGACCTACACCTTAACAGGAGCCACTACTAAATCAGTAACTGGTGGTCAGGTAGGCACTTATACTTTTAACAAAGGCGTAACTACGATTAATTATACCGTAACAGATGCCGTAGGAAATATAACAACTGGAGCTAAAACAATTACTGTAATTGATAATGAATTACCTTCTATAACCTCTTTACCAGCTTTATCAGGAAACTGTTCTGTAACTATATCTTCTGCTCCAACTTCACCAGATAATTGTGGTACTGTAACGGCAATTACAAACGATATCAGTTTACCTCATACTTATTCAACACCTGGTTTTTATGTTATTGATTGGAATTTTACAGATTCGTCTGGAAATAGAAAAAACATATCTCAAACTGTTACAGTTACTGACAATAACGCTCCTGTTCCTAATGTTACAAATCTTCCTAATTTAAACTTTACAGGCTGTGAGCTAACTAGTTCTCAATTAACTTACCCTACAGCATACGATACTTGTAATGGCACCATTACAGGTGTACCTAATATACAATTCCCGTTTGGAGTTGTTGGAACTACAACCGTAACATGGACTTATACTGATGCGACAGGAAATGTATCTACTCAGACACAAAATATCACTTTGACTTCCGAAACCATTAATGGAGGAACTCTAAAAGGATATTTAACCGTAGAAGGAGCAGCCTCAGCAAAAACTCAGGTAGATATCACATCATGCTCTAGCGGAGGAAATGAAATTAAAATGAATCTAACTGGACAAGTAGGAACCATCATTCGTTGGGAAAAATATACTGTTGGTAATCCTATATGGGTAGCTATTTCAAATACTACTAATAATTATACCACAATATTCTACCCTGCTACCACTGAATCTACTTACTTTAGAGCCGTAGTAAAAGTTGGTACTTGTATACAATATTCTAGCAGTTTTTACGTAAGGGCATTACCTACAGATAAACCTCCTGTTTTAGACCAAACGGTATATAACATCTGCTTGAACCAAAGTATTACTTTAGTTGCTAGAAGAGGCTACACTATACAAGAAGATGCCATCGCTGGAAAAGGAGGCGATTTTGATCAAGGTCAACTTAATACGCAAGACCCAAAGGGATGGCTAGTAGATGGTAACCCCGGAGGATTTACTGCTGGAGGAAACAACACCAAGCCAAGAAATTGGTCTGCAACCAATGATCATCAATTTGGAGACATCACTTATGATAGTCAAAACTTCAAATTTGCTATTACATCAGGAAATCACAATATTAGTTCAGGTCCTAATAAATATACAGGTGCAAACCCTGCAATATTAGAAACACCTATTTTTAGTTTGGCCAAAATGAGTGCTGCTTCGTTAGATTTTGACCAAGCTTATTATTTTGCTACTGGAGATTTGGCTTACATCTATATTTCAACAGATGGAGGGGTAACATATAATATCCTAAAAACAATGCATGCAGTAGGTTCGCCACAATTACTTTGGTTCACTGATCCTAACGTAACCGCTGCGCAAAAAGTGGGTGCAACTGCAACACAATACAATTTTAAAAATGATAATACCTCCATTCCTTTAACTGCTTATTTAGGACAAACCAATTTGCGTATCAAATGGGCATTTAGAGGGACCAATGATAAAAGTGTATGGGCAATGGATAATATTTCAATTCCTACAACTCCCGTTTTAGATCAAATAGAATGGACTGATGGAATTGGAAATCCTAGCACTCCTCCTATTACTAATGGACAATTAGAAACCTCTTTTAATCTGACACCAGAAGCACCCGGAAAACATCAATATGGAGCGACCGTTCTTGTTGAAGGTTGTAGATCCTATGATCCATCGGGAACTGCATTGGCAGATGTAAACGTAAGTTATTCTTATGCAGGAAGTAATATCGTATTAGGACCAGATGTTTGTGGTTCAAATACCGTACAACTAAACGCCTATGATAACTTTAAAACCGCTAATCAAAATGCTGCTAAAGGTTCTTATACAATCCCTACTGGTTGTAAAACCTGTAATGACCCTGGTACACAAAGTGTTGGAACATGGTCTATCAGTGGTACAAGTACCTGTGGTACAGGGACGTTTTCAAATATCAATGATCCTGATGCTACTTTTACTGGCGAAGTAGGTAATTATGTATTAGCATGGACAGTAGGACCTTGTACTAGCACTGTAAATGTGACTATTTCTAATTGTTCAACTATTGACTTTGATGGCACGAATGATTATGTTGATTTTAAGAAACAAAACTATGATTTAAATAATAACTTTAGTATTGAAGTTTGGATAAAAACGGCTGCGTCGTCAAATAACATCCAAACTATCTTTTCAAAAAGAAACGCTAATATTAATGGAAGTGGTTATGATTTAAGGGTGCAAAATGATTTTGTAACCTTTATTTGGAATGGTTCTGGAAGTATTACATCTCCTTTCAAAATTACTTCAAATAGATGGTATCATATTGCAGTAACTTATACTAATAGTGAATATAGATTATATATAGATGGGTTATTAATGAATACTAAAACAGGAAGTAGTTTGCCTTTGGTTAACAACTATAGAACACTACTTGGAGCAATGGATCAGGATAGCAATAATCCTGTAAATTATTTTAGAGGTGCTATTGATGAACTACGTATTTGGAATGTTGCTTTAAATGAAGAACAAATTCATCAAATGATGAACCAAGAAATAAAAGAGCAAACAACAGGTAACAATGTTGTTTATGGAGAAATTATCCCTTTACCTATTTATGGCTTGACTTGGTCAAATTTAAAAGGATACTATCGTATGGACCAATTTGGATGTGGGTATTTAAAACCTAATTTTGGGGTAGGCGCTGATGGTAAATTAAAAAATATAACTACTTCTGAACCTCAAACAGCTCCTCTACCCTATTATTCTGTGAGAAATGGAGATTGGACCAATACCTCTGCAGCTACACCATGGGCTTACGGGAATACAGTTTGGGATTATCCTAATAGTACAGGTATTAATGGGCAACCTATTGACTGGAACATTGTAAGAAGTTTGCATAATATTAATTCTACTGCCAAAGATATTACATTATTAGGTTTAAGATCTGAATCAGGGCAATTGACGATTGCTAATCCATCTCAAACTTTAAATGAAAATAACAATGGGCAAGGATTATCAATAACCCATTATTTAAAACTTGATGGTTTTATAGATTTAGTTGGAAAATCACAATTAGTCCAAAAACGTTATAACACTATTCAAGTTAGTGAAAGTGTTTTTGATGAAGCTAGTAGTGGCTATATTGAACGAGATCAACAAGGTCAAAAAAACAGTTTCAACTATAATTATTGGTCATCACCTGTAACTATAAGAGGAGCAGCAAACAATTCACCTTATACTTTAAATGGAGTGCTAAGAGATGGTACCGATTCATCTAATCCAAAATTAATCAACTTTGGTAGTGGAGCATTTTTTGCTGATGGACCGGTAACAAGTCCAATAAAACTGACTACCCGATGGATATGGTCTTATAATTCCAAAACATTGGCTACTAATTCTGAATTACAAAATTACTTTTTATGGAATAACATAAAAAATACTGGAGCCTTAAATACGGCTGAAGGTTTTACTATGAAAGGTACTGGTGGAAGTGCGCCAATTACAGCTAAGCAAAATTATGTTTTTACCGGAAAACCAAATTCAGGAACTATTTCAAGAGGTTTGCCTTTAGAACAAACCTATCTAATAGGAAACCCTTACCCATCAGCTCTAGATGCTGACGAATTCATAAAAGACAATCTTAAAGATTGCGTGGGATGTCGTGGGACTGCAAATGTATTTAATGGTGCGCTATACTATTGGGATCATTTAGCTAATTCAAATAATCATAATTTAGCTGAGTATGAGGGTGGTTATTCTACCTATACCTTAATGGGAGGAGTTGTTGCAGTTGTGAATGGAGATTTAAATACACAAAGCGGCCTTTCAGGAACGAGAGCTCCTGGACGATACATCCCAGTTGGTCAAGCATTTTTTGTTGATGCTGCCACAGAGGCTTCTATAGTAGGAACCACTTCGACTGTACAAGGTGGCACATTAATTTTTAAAAATAGTCAAAGAAAATTCTATCGAGAAGGAGATAGTAATTCATTATTCATGAAACCAAGTACGACTGGTAAAACAACTACAGAAAGTGATAGTGATACTCGTTCAAAAATTAGACTTGGCTTTAATCCACCTAATGGAAAACACAGACAAATATTATTAGGAGCCGATAAGAATACAACAAATTCAGCTGATATCGGATATGATGCTCCAATGTTTGACTTGAATAGTAGTGATATTTATTGGAAAATAAACAATAATCCTTATGTTATTCAAGGAGTCCCTTCATTTGATGAAGATCAAATAATTCCTGTTGGTATAACAATGGAGAAATTAGGAGAGGCGACAATAAACATTGATGCTTTAGAAAATATCCCTACTAATCTGAACATTTATTTACACGATAATGAAAGTAATACCTACCATGATATTAAAGCAAACAGTTATAAAGTAAGTTTACCAAAAGGCGCAATTAACAATCGTTTTTCAATACAATTTGCAAGTACAGCTCAGTTAGGTATTGATGACTTTCAAAATACGAATCGTTTAATTACTATTAAACATATCCAACAAACTAGTAAATTAATTATCGAAAATGAAGCCAATGAGATTACAATTAATAAAGTCAATTTATTTGATATTAATGGTAAACTCCTAAGCTCTTGGAAAATTGAAGATAATACTCAAAGTAATATTGAATTGGCAATAAAAGATGTCAGTACTGGTGTTTATATTGTTCTTGTAAACACTTCAAAAGGAAAATTAAGTCAACAAATAATAATAAATTAAACTGTTATAAAACAAACCATTAAAAAAATATTTATTGTAACATCCCTAACTTAAAAAAGTATATTGAATTTAATTTCAGTATACTTTTTTTTATAAAACTTAAGTTCCTGAATAATTATTCGCTCAACTAAGATACTTCATAAAAGTAAAAGAAGCTGTTTATCGGGATATCAAATACTTTAATCGAAAAAAGAAAAGATTCACTCACAAAAAGAGAAAAATTCATTAAATTTAATGGAATTGAAAAAAACAACCTATTGAATTTAAACCACATACCCTTCAGTAAGAAATAACAACATCAATCCGACGGTTGTTTTTTTCATTATAAAATACCACAAAATTAGCATTGATAATTTTAAATTTTAGTGATTCTAAAATTTGAATTTCAAAAAATGTTTAATTCAAAATGTAGGTGTCATGAAGGAAAAATACTTTAATTACTTTTCGTTTTTACATTTAAATTTAAAAAGAAGAAAAATTATTTTTTTGTTTTTTTTCTTTTTGATTAGCACTGTTATTGGCAATACATTATTCGCTCAATCTCTTGACTCATTCTCTCCTTCATCTGCATGTCAAAATTCAGGTACTTCTATAATAATAACTGGTAACAACCTTTTAGGTATTACTTCGGTAGCATTTAATGGAACTACAGCTTCCTCTTTTTCAATAGATAATGCCACCCAAATAACAGCCGTTTTACCAGTTGGTGCAACTAGTGGAACTATATCCATATCCGATGGAACTTCAACTTGGAATAGTTCAGATTCTTTAACAATAATCCCCACTGTCACTCCTTCGGTATTTATAACTTCTGATAGTGGAAACACTATTTGTGCTGGTAAAAGTGTCACTTTTACTGCTACTCCAACCAATGGAGGAACTTCACCTACCTACCAATGGTACATAGGAACAACTCCAGTAGGAACAAATAGCTCAACTTTCACTACCACTTCACTTGCTAATGGGAATCAGGTAAAAGTAGAAATGACTTCGAGTGCAAATTGTCCCTCACCAGCTACAGTTTCAAGTAATAGTATTACGATGACTGTGAATCCAAATCTAACCCCCACAGTTGACATTCAATCATCTCAAACTACATTTTGTGCAGGAACATCGGTAACATTCAGTATAAATTCCATAGTCAATGGAGGGCTTAGTCCAACCTATCAATGGAAAGTAAATGGAACTAATGTTGGGACAAACACAAACAGTTATACAACAAGTTTACTTGCTCACGATGATATCGTAACCTTAGATATAACTTCATCCGAGAATTGTGCTTCTCCAAAAACAATTACAAGTAATCCTATACAGGTAACTGTAAATCCAAACTTGCCCGTTAGTGTAAGTGTTGGAGCATCGGCTACTACAATTTGTGCTGGTACAAATGTTACATTTACAGCGACACCTACAAATGGAGGAACGAATCCAATATATCAATGGAAACTTAATGGTACCAATGTTGGTACAAATAGTAGTACCTATTCCAATTCAGCATTAACTAATGGTGATATAGTTTCTGTAGTTTTAACTTCGAATGAAAGTTGTACAACGGGTAATCCAGCGACAAGTGGAAACACAACAATGACTGTAAACCCTAACTTGCCAGTAAGTGTAAGTATTGGAGCATCTGCCACTACAATTTGCTCAGGTACAAATGTTACGTTTACAGCCACACCTACAAATGGAGGAACCACTCCCATTTATCAATGGAAACTTAATGGAAGTAATGTTGGAACAAATAGTAATACATACTCAAATTCAACATTAGCTAATGGTGATATTGTTACAGTGACATTAACGTCCAATGCAACTTGCGCAACGGGGAATCCAGCGACAAGTGCAAACACAACAATGACTGTAAACCCTAACTTGCCGGTAAGCGTAAGTGTCGGAGCATCTGCCACTACAATTTGTGCAGGTACAAATGTTACGTTTACAGCGACACCTACAAATGGAGGAACGAATCCAATATATCAATGGAAACTTAATGGAAGTAATGTTGGAACAAATAGCAGTACTTATTCAAATTCAACATTAGCTAATGGAGATATCGTTACAGTGACATTAACATCTAATGCAACATGCGCTACGGGGAATCCAGCCACAAGTGGAAGCACAACAATGACTGTAAACCCTAACTTGCCAGTAAGTGTAAGTGTTGGAGCATCTGCCACTACAATTTGTGCTGGTACAAATGTTACGTTTACAGCGACACCTACAAATGGAGGAACCACTCCCATTTATCAATGGAAACTTAATGGAAGTAATGTTGGAACAAATAGCAGTACTTATTCAAATTCAACTTTAGCTAATGGAGATATAGTTACAGTAACAGTAACGTCCAATGCAACTTGCGCTACGGGTAATCCAGCCACAAGTGGAAACACAACAATGACTGTAAACCCTAACTTGCCAGTAAGTGTAAGTATTGGAGCATCTGCCACTACAATTTGTGCAGGTACAAATGTTACATTTACAGCGACACCTACAAATGGAGGAACGAATCCAATATATCAATGGAAACTTAATGGAAGTAATGTTGGAACAAATAGCAGTACTTATTCAAATTCAACTTTAGCTAATGGAGATATAGTTACAGTGACAGTAACGTCCAATGCAACATGTGCTACGGGGAATCCAGCGACAAGTGGAAACACAACAATGACTGTAAACCCTAACTTGCCAGTAAGTGTAAGTGTTGGAGCATCTGCCACTACAATTTGTGCAGGTACAAATGTTACATTTACAGCGACACCTACAAATGGAGGAACGAATCCAATATATCAATGGAAACTTAATGGAAGTAATGTTGGAACAAATAGCAGTACTTATTCAAATTCAACATTAGCTAATGGAGATATCGTTACAGTGACATTAATATCCAATGCAACTTGCGCTACGGGGAATCCAGCGACAAGTGGAAACACAACAATGACTGTAAACCCTAACTTGCCAGTAAGTGTAAGTGTTGGAGCATCTGCCACTACAATTTGTGCTGGTACAAATGTTACATTTACAGCGACACCTACAAATGGAGGAACGAATCCAATATATCAATGGAAACTTAATGGAAGTAATGTTGGAACAAATAGCAGTACTTATTCAAATTCAACATTAGCTAATGGAGATATAGTTACAGTAACAGTAACGTCCAATGCAACATGTGCTACGGGGAATCCAGCGACAAGTGGAAACACAACAATGACTGTAAACCCTAACTTGCCAGTAAGTGTAAGTGTTGGAGCATCTGCCACTACAATTTGTGCTGGTACAAATGTTACATTTACAGCGACACCTACAAATGGAGGAACGAATCCAATATATCAATGGAAACTTAATGGAAGTAATGTTGGAACAAATAGCAGTACTTATTCAAATTCAACATTAGCTAATGGAGATATTGTCACAGTGACATTAACATCCAATGCAACATGCGCTACGGGGAATCCAGCAATAAGTGGGAATACAACTATGATTGTAAATCCAAATGCTACCATTAGTTTAACATCGGGAGTTGGATCCAATAATCAAACGCGATGTATCAATACAGCAATCAACAACATCACATTTGGAATTAGTGGTGGTGGAACTGGTGCTACAGTAAGTGGACTACCACCGGGACTAACAACTAACTATAATGCAGGAACTTATACTGTCAGCGGAGCACCTTCAGCCTCTGGAACTTTCAATTATACCGTAACAACAACGGGGACCTGTACACAAGCAACAGCAACTGGAACTATAACTGTGAATCCAGATGCTACAATGACACTAACATCGGCTCCTTCGACAACTTCACAAAATATTTGTAGACCTTCCGCTATAACAAACATAACTTATAATGTTACTGGAGCAACCTCAATTAATTCAATAGGCTTACCTTCAGGTGTAAATGCAGTACTTTCTGCAGGCATTGTAACTATTAGTGGTACTCCAGCAGCAGCAGGAACTTATAACTATACCATAAACACTACAAGTACTTGTGTAAACACCTCTGTATCTGGAACTATTGTTGTTTGGAATGGTTCACCGACTAACTGGACTGGAGGAAACCCTATAACAATGCCATCTTCCGTATGTCCTCCTGCAACAATAAATATAACTACCACAGCTGTCACTAACACCCAATATTACACTTGGACTTTACCAGCCGGATTTTCTATAATTTCAGGTACAGGAACTAATAATATTATGGTTTCAGTAAGCTCTGGAGCAACAATTGGAAACAATCAAAATGTAACCGTACAAGCATTTAATCCTTGTGGGAACAACAATAGTAAAACAGATAAAATAAATGTAAACACATTCAATGGAGTTACCGTTAATCAAAGTACTCAAGATGTTTGTAATAATGGTTCAATAGCTATTATTGGAACATTAACTGGAAATGCTGCGTCAGGAACTTGGTCCGCACCATCTGGAGCGTTTTCAAATATTGTTACGTCTGGTACAAATCCTATAACAGTTAGTGCTACATATACTCCTTCAATAAGTAGTGGTAACGTTACATTAACAATTACCACCAATGCTCCATCAGGTGGAGGTTGTCCAAATGTTCCAGGCACTGCCACTGTAGATGTAACAGTCAATGAACCTTCCGTTGCTCCAACAAGTATAAGCGCTGCTACGTCACCTATTTGTAATGGATCAAGCACCACATTAACTCAAACTGGAGGTAGTCTGGGAACAGGTGCAAGTTGGAAATGGTATTCAGATCCAAGTTTTTCCACTTTGGTTGGAACTAGCGCTGCCGCGAATGCAAGTTTGTCCGTGAGTCCGACAACTACAACGACCTATTATTTAAGAGCTGAAAGTACCACTGGAGCTCCTTGTACGGCTAATGTATCTGCAGCTGGTAGCGTCACTGTAACAGTGAATCAAAATTCTATTGCTCCTACCTCTTTAATTGGGACACCATCTACAATTTGCAATGGAAATAGCACTACACTAACTCAAACTGGTGGAAGCCTAGGAACTGGGGCGAGTTGGAAATGGTATTCTGATGCCAGTTTCACTACATTAGTAGGAACTAGTGCTGTTGCCAATGCCAGTTTATCTGTAAGTCCTTCAACAACAACGACCTATTATCTACGTGCTGAAAGTACCACTGGAGCTCCTTGTACTGCTAATGTGCCAGCAGCAGGAAGTGTAACCATAACAGTGAATCAAAATTCGGTTGCTCCTACCAGTTTAAGTGCTGCAACCTCCCCTATTTGTAATGGTTCAAGCACCACACTAACTCAAACTGGAGGTAGTCTTGGAACAGGTTCGAACTGGAAATGGTATTCTGATGCCAGTTTCACTACAATGGTTGGAACTAGCGCTGTCGCTAATGCAAGTTTGTCCGTGAGTCCTACAACTACAACGACCTATTATTTAAGAGCTGAAAGTACCACTGGAGCACCTTGTACGGCTAATGTGGCTGCAGCAGGAAGTGTAACTGTAACTGTAAATCAAAATTCTGTTGCTCCTAGTTCTTTAATTGGGACACCAGCAACAATTTGCAATGGAAATAGTACTACACTAACTCAAACTGGTGGTAGCTTAGGAACTGGTGCAAGTTGGAAATGGTATTCTGATGCAGGATATACTACTCTAATTGGAACTAGTGCCGTTACCAATGCCAGTTTATCTGTAAGTCCTACAACAACAACGACCTATTATCTACGTGCTGAAAGTACCTCTGGAGCTCCTTGTACTGCTAATGTGCCAGCAGCAGGAAGTGTAACCATAACAGTGAATCAAAATTCGGTTGCTCCTACCAGTTTAAGTGCTGCAACCTCCCCTATTTGTAATGGTTCAAGCACCACACTAACTCAAACTGGAGGTAGTCTTGGAACAGGTGCGAACTGGAAATGGTATTCTGATGCCAGTTTCACTACAATGGTTGGAACTAGCGCTGTCGCTAATGCAAGTTTGTCCGTGAGTCCTACAACTACAACGACCTATTATTTAAGAGCTGAAAGTACCACTGGAGCACCTTGTACGGCTAATGTAGCTGCAGCAGGAAGTGTAACTGTAACTGTGAATCAAAATTCTGTTGCTCCAAGTTCTTTAATTGGGACTTCAGCAACAATTTGCAATGGAAATAATACTACACTAACTCAAACTGGTGGTAGCTTAGGAACTGGTGCGAGTTGGAACTGGTATTCTGATGCCAGTTTCACTACATTGGTAGGAACTAGTGCTGTTGCCAATGCCAGTTTATCTGTAAGTCCTACAACAACAACGACCTATTATCTACGTGCTGAAAGCACCACTGGAGCTCCTTGTACTGCTAATGTGCCAGCAGCAGGAAGTGTAACTGTAACCGTGAATCAAAATTCTATTGCTCCTAGTTCTTTAATCGGAACTCCATCTACAATTTGCAATGGAAATAATACTACACTAACTCAAACTGGTGGTAGCTTAGGAACAGGAGCTAACTGGAAATGGTATTCTGATGCCAGTTTCACTACATTGGTTGGAACTAGCGCTGTCGCTAATGCAAGCTTGTCCGTGAGCCCTACAACAACAACGACCTATTATTTAAGAGCTGAAAGTACCACTGGAGCACCTTGTACTGCTAATGTATCTGCAGCTGGTAGCGTAACTGTAACAGTAAATCAAAATTCTGTTGCTCCTAGTTCTTTAATCGGAACTCCATCTACAATTTGCAATGGAAATAATACTACACTAACTCAAACTGGTGGTAGCCTAGGAACTGGTGCAAGTTGGAACTGGTATTCTGATGCCAGTTTTACTACATTGGTTGGAACTAGCGCTGCCGCTAATGCAAGCTTGTCCGTGAGTCCTACAATAACAACGACCTATTATCTACGTGCCGAAAGTACCTCTGGAGCTCCTTGTACAGCTAATGTAGCTGCAGCAGGAAGTGTAACCATAACTGTGAATCAATCTTCTGTTGCTCCTACCAGTTTAAGTGCTGCAACCTCTCCTATCTGTAATGGATCAAGCACCACATTAACTCAAACTGGAGGTAGTCTTGGTACTGGTGCTAGTTGGAAATGGTATTCTGATGCCAGTTTCACTACATTGATAGGAACTAGCGCTGTCGCTAATGCAAGCTTGTCCGTGAGTCCTACGACTACAACGACCTATTATCTACGTGCCGAAAGTACCACTGGAGCTCCTTGTACGGCTAATGTGGCTGCAGCAGGAAGTGTAACTGTAACTGTGAATCAAAATTCGGTTGCTCCTAGTTCTTTAATTGGGACTCCATCTACAATTTGCAATGGAAATAGTACCACTCTAACTCAGACTGGAGGTAGCCTAGGAACTGGTGCGAGTTGGAACTGGTATTCTGATGCCAGTTTTACTACTTTGGTAGGAACTAGCGCTGTCGCTAATGCAAGCTTGTCCGTGAGTCCTACAACAACAACGACCTATTATCTACGTGCCGAAAGTACCACAGGAGCTCCTTGTACAGCTAATGTGACTGCAGCAGGAAGTGTAACAATTACAGTCAATGATGCTGTTGCTATCACTGTACAACCAACAGCTTCACAAACTGTATGTACAACTTCAAATGTCAGTTTTAATGTAACTGCAACAGGAACAGGATTAACCTATCAATGGAGAAAAGGTACTACCAATCTTAGCAATACTGGAAATATTACTGGGGCAACTACAGCTACATTAAATTTATCCAATGTTGCCAGTTCAGATGCAGGAAGTTATAATGTGATTATTAGCGGTACTAGTCCTTGTTCTTCAGTTACTTCTTCAAGTACTGTTTTAACCGTAAACAGAAAAGTAGTAATTGGTACACAACCAACTAATGTGGGAATATGTGCGAGTAGTCCAGCACAATTTGGCGTTGTTGCAACTGGTGATGGTCTTACTTATCAATGGTTCAAAGGAACTTATCCGGGTACAGCAGTAACTAATACTGCTTTTATCAGTGGTGCTCAATCAAACATTCTAAATTTCAGTCAAGCTTTTTTGACAGATGCTGGTGTGTATTATGTGGAAGTTAGTGGAGCAAGTCCGTGCTCTTTAGAAAGATCTACTGAAGTAACATTAAACATTGACCAATCCATCAATATCACTACACAACCTGTATCCCAAGCTTTGTGTACAGGGACTAATAGCGTAACATTTTCGGTGTTTGCAGATGCAAATGGAGATTCTTTAAATTTTCAGTGGAGAAAAAACGGTAGTAACATAGGAGGCGTAATAACTTCTACCTCAACTGCTACCTTAACTTTAAATAATATTACATCAGGAGATGCTGGAAATTATGATGTTGTAATTTCTGGACCAGTTGGATATACCTGTCCGTCAGTGACATCTACAAGTGCAACTTTGACTGTCAATCCCTTGCCTACAATTAGTGGTACCCTCAGCATTTGTGGAGGTTTCACATCCCAACTATCTGGAACAGCTTCACCAGCAGCATCTAATCCTTGGATCTCCTCCAATCCATCAGTAGCAACGGTTAGCAATACAGGTCTGGTATCTGCTCTATCAATTGGTACCAGTACGATAACCTATACAAACAATAATGGCTGTATGACAACCGCAACTGTGACAGTTACCGAAACAGCTCAGGTTAACCAGCCTGTAAGTCAAGTCCTTTGTAATAACAATACTACTTCAAACATTATTTTCACTACATCAAATTCAAGTGGAACAACTACTTATTCATGGACCAATGATACCCCTGCAATAGGACTAGCTGCTTCAGGAACTGGGAATATTAACTCATTTACGGCAACTAATTCAGGTACATCACCTGTTACTGCAACAATTATTGTTACACCTATATATACCAATGGAAGTGCAAATTGCAATGGACCTACAAAAACATTTACAATAACCGTAAATCCAACAGCGCAAGTCAATCAGCCAGCGAACCAAGTAATTTGTAACGGAGGGGCAACAACTGTAGTATCTTTTGGAACTACTAATACCGGAGGTATTACAACATATTCTTGGACAAATAGTAATACGAATATTGGTTTAGCAACTTCAGGTAACACTGATATTTCATCATTTACAGCAACTAATTCAGGTACAACTCCAATTACAGCAACGATTACTGTTACGCCAACATTTAATAACGGTAGTGTTGATTGTTTAGGACCAACGAAATCTTTTACTATTACTGTAAATCCGACAGCTCAGGTTAATCAACCTGCTAATCAAGTGGTTTGTAACGGAAGCTCTACAACCATAGTTACATTTGGCACCAATAATACCGGAGGTACAACATCCTATTCTTGGACAAATAGTAACACGGCTATTGGACTTGCAGCAACGGGAAGTTCGGACATTGCGGCAATTACAGCTACTAATTTAGGTACATCTCCTATTACAGCTACAATTACCGTCACTCCTACTTTTAATAACGGTAGTGTTGATTGTACAGGACCAACAAAATCTTTTACTATTACTGTAAATCCAACAGCTCAGGTTAATCAACCTGCTAATCAAGTGGTGTGTAATGGAAGTCCAACGACTTTAGTATCTTTTGGAACCACTAATACAGGTGGTACAACAACATATTCTTGGACCAATACTAATACATCTATTGGTTTAGCTGCTTCCGGAAGTTCTGATATTTCAGCATTTACAGCTACAAATTTAGGCACAGCTCCTACTACAGCAACCATTGTTGTTACACCAACATTCAATAATGGTAGTGTAAGTTGTGTAGGTACTGCTAAAACTTTTACCATAACAGTAAATCCAACAGCTCAGGTTAACCAACCTGCAAATCAGATAGTGTGTAATAGCAGCTCAACTACTTTAATTTCTTTTGGCACGAATAATACTGGTGGCACAACAACATATTCTTGGACCAACGACAACAGTTCAATTGGACTTGCAAGCTCTGGTTCAGGAAACATTGCAGCATTTACCGCAACTAATTCAGGAACTTTTCCTGTTACAGCAACTATTGTAGTTACGCCAACATTCAATAATGGAAGTGTTAATTGTACTGGAACTACAAAAACTTTTACAATAACCGTGAATCCAACGGCACAAGTAAATCAACCAGTAAATCAGGTGGTTTGCAACGGAAACCCAACAACCTTAGTTTCTTTTGGAACAAATAATACTGTTGGAACAACGACTTATTCTTGGACAAATACTACTACTTCAATTGGCCTAGCAGCTTCGGGAAGTTCTGATATTTCATCTTTTACAGCTATAAATTCAGGTACAGCACCCATAACAGCAACTATTGTTGTTACTCCTACTTACAATAACGGAACTGTGAATTGCACTGGACCTACCAAAACTTTTACCATAACCGTAAATCCTACAGCACAGGTGAATCAACCGGCAAATCAGGTGGTTTGTAATGGTGGCTCAACATCCTTAGTATCTTTTGGCACCAATAATACAGGAGGTACAACAACTTATTCTTGGACAAATAGTAATACTGCTATTGGACTAGCTGCTTCTGGAACATCCAACATTGCTGCTTTTTCAGCAACTAATACAGGTACATCCCCAATAGTTGCAACAATCACAGTTACACCATCCTTCAATAACGGAAGTATTGACTGTACTGGACCTACAAAAACTTTTACTATAACTGTAAACCCAACAGCTCAGGTGAATCAGCCATCAAATCAGGTGGTGTGTAATGGAAGTTCAACGACTTTAGTATCTTTTGGAACCACTAATACAGGTGGTACAACAACTTATTCTTGGACAAATAGCAATACAGCAATTGGTCTAGCGGCTTCTGGTACAGGGAACATCGCTGCTTTTTCAGCAACAAATCTAGGTACTTCCCCTATCGTAGCTACTATAGTTGTTACACCAACATTCAATAATGGAAGTATTAATTGTACTGGACCTACAAAAACATTAACCATAACAGTAAATCCAGCTGCTCAAGTAAACCAACCTGCTAGTCAAGTGATTTGCAACGGAAACTCAACAACCTTAGTTTCTTTTGGAACCACTAATACAGGTGGTACAACAACCTATTCTTGGACAAATAGCAATACAGCAATTGGACTAGCTACTTCTGGCACAGGGAACATCGCTGCTTTTTCAGCAACGAATCTAGGTACTTCCCCTATCGTAGCTACTATAGTTGTTACACCAACATTCAATAATGGAAGTATTAATTGCACTGGGCCTACAAAAACTTTCACCATAACTGTAAATCCAACAGCTCAGGTGAATCAGCCATCAAATCAGGTAGTATGTAATGGCACTTCTACTTCAGTGAATTTTGGCACCACTAATTCAGGTGGTACAACAACCTACTCATGGACGAATAATAACACCTCAATCGGTTTAGCTGCCTCTGGAACTGGAAATATTGCTGCTTTTACAGCTACTAATACTGGAACATCTCCCGTTACAGCAACAATTGTTGTTACACCAACTTTTAATAACGGAAGTGTGAATTGTATTGGTACTTCCAAAACATTCACCATTACAATTGATCCAACTTCTAATGGTGGAAATTTAACTGGATATGCTACTGATCAATCTGGAAATCCTTATAACAATCCTATAGTCTACAGTAAAAACTTGATTGCCTGCGAGTCTACTGATGGTTTAATTGTCTTAAACGGTCAAACTGGAAATATCATTCGTTGGGAATATTCAACTGATGGAGGTACCAACTGGACAACGATTAATAATACAACAAATAGTTATGCCTATTCTAGCATCCCGCAAACAAGAATATACAGAGCTGTTATACAAAGTGGAGTCTGTGGAATCGCCTACTCGAATATTGTAACAGTGAGTGTAGTACCGCAAAATATAAAACCTACTCCTGTAACTGTATCAAAAACAACCATGTGTTTGGGGGACACCACAGTATTTACCGCAACGAGTGGTTTTGCCACTGGTCAAAACATTCAAGGAGGTGAATTTAACACAGGGCAATTTCCTGATAAGTTTAACCCAGACAAATGGCGTTTGGATGGTGTAGCTGTTGGAAATGCATGGACTGCTTCTGCCGATAATACAAAAACAAATAATTGGGCAGGTACAAACGGACATCCGTTTGGAACTTATCCTATATTTTATGATTCATTAGATAAAAAGTTTGCCATTGCCAATGGTAATCTATCAACATACTATGGTGGTACTAGAGACAATACTACACTAGAAACCCCTAGATTTAATACCTATGGGCTTACAACTTCAGTACTTGAGGTTGATATGGCATGGAATTTAGAATTAAATGATTATGCAAAAATAGAATTGTCACTTAACGGAGGTGTTAGTTATAACATTGTGCTTTTTAGTAAAGTGGGTAAAACAGCTTCTACTATATTTAATCCACTTCAAAAATTTTCTTTTGATTTATCGGATTATGTAGGGCAGCAAGATTTAAGAGTGAGATTCACCTTCAAAGGAACAACAGTAAATAGTGCCTGGGCATTAGACAATATAAAATTACCAACTCCTCCAGTTGGACCAGATATCGTATGGACAGACGAAAATCAAAACATCATAAGTACTGCAACTACTTATTCAGAAACGCCTACTACGCCAGGTATTCACAACTTTGCAGTAACATCATTTGTTAATGGTTGTGTATATGACATTACCCCGCAAAACACAGTTTATATAACTGTCAATGTGAACTATTCCTATGCTGGGAAAGACCAAGTAATTTTAGCTGGAAATTGCGGTAATAATACGGTTTCTCTTAATGCTTATGACAATAGAAAAACGGCTAATGAAAACATATCCAATGGCGCATTCGATAATAATTATCAACCTGGTGATCAACTTGGTACGGGAGCAACAGGTAAATGGACTATTAAATCTACTAGTAGTAGTTGTGGAACTGGAACTTTCTCAGACGATACCTCTCCAAATGCAACATTTACGGGAGAAGCAGGTGTTTATGTTTTAACTTGGACCACTGGCGGTTGCACTGATGATGTTCAAATTACATTAACAGATTGTAATGTAATTAATTTTGATGGTATTAATGACAATGTCACATTTAAGAACAATTATAATTTAACGCCGAAGTTTACTGTTGAAGCATGGGTAAAACCTAATTCTGTAACTGGTACCCAAACTATTTTTTCTAAACGAGATGCCAATAACCTCTCAACTGGTTATGATTTAAAATTAAATGGAGATATTGTTTCATTTAATTGGAATAGTTCTGGTACAATTGTTTCAAATTATTCCATTACAACAAACAGATGGTACCATATCGCCGTAACTTTTGATGGAGGATTGTATCGCTTATTTATAGATGGAATCGAAGTAAGTAATCCCGCGGGTATCTCAGGAGTTCAACCTTCAACAAATACATTTGATTGTATTTTAGGAGCGATGAGCCAAACTGGAAGTCCACCAAATAATCCAGTCAACTATTTTAATGGTTGGATAGACGAACTTCGTATTTGGGATATTAACCTAAATCTAGATCAACTTCATCAAATGATGAATCAAGAAATAATTTCCAGTCCAACAGTTGCTGGTAATGTACAAGGGGCAATTATCCCTATTGATGTAAATGGTTTATCTTGGACAACCAACTTATTAGGATACTACCAAATGAACAATATTAGCTGTGGTCATTTAAATCCAAATAAAGGAACTGCTAAAGGAAAATTACGAAATATTACCACTGCCGAAGATCAAACGGCTCCTATCCCCTATACCACTATTAGAAATGGTAATTGGAAAGATAGAGGAGCTACTACAACTCCATGGTTATATGGAAGTAGTGTTTGGGACTATCCAAATAGTACAGGGGTAAACGGTGCTCCAATTGACTGGAATATCGTTGTGTCCTCAAACAATTTAAATAATGATGACAAAGACATTACTTTATTAGGCTTCATTATGAATACAGGAACGCAACTCGACGTTCATGCACCAGGAATTTTAAACGAAACTAATACAGGTCATATGCTCTGGATTACGCATTATCTAAAACTTAATGGGTTTATCAATTTAATTGGTGAATCACAATTGTTACAAAAAAGATACTACAGCTTCCCTAATCAATTTAGTGAAAGTATTTTTGAAGAAGCGAGTACAGGATATATCAAACGAGATCAACAAGGCAAGCAAAACAGTTTTAATTATAACTACTGGACCTCTCCGGTAAGTATTAGAGGGAATGCAAATAATTCCCCTTATAATCTAGATGGTGTGTTAAGAGATGGTACGACTTCATCGTCTCCAAAAGTGATACAATTTAATGGAAATGCATTTTTTGCCGATGGCCCCATAACTAGTCCTATCAAAATTAGTACTCGTTGGGTATGGTCCTATAATTCTAAAACACTAGCGTCAAATTCAGAGTTAGATAATTATTACTTATGGAATCATATTTATAATTACGGAATGCTTAATACCGGTGAAGGTTTCACTATGAAAGGAACAGGTGGAACAACTGCTCTATCTAATACCCAAAATTATGCCTTTATGGGTAAACCGAACTCTGGAACTATCACTCTAGGTTTACCTCTTGAACAAACATATTTAGTTGGAAATCCTTATCCATCCGCTTTAGATGCCGACGAATTTATAAAAGATAACCTCAAAGATTGTGTTGGCTGTAGAGCTAGTGGTAATGTATTTAATGGAGCGCTTTATTATTGGGATCATTTAGGAATTACTGGTAATCACGAACTAGCCTTATACGAAGGTGGTTATGCCACTTATACGTTAATGGGAGGTACCGTTGCTACTGTTGATGGAGATTTAAATTCACAAAGTGGAAATAAAGGGACAAAAAAACCAGGTCCTTATATTCCTATAGCTCAAGGATTTTTTGTAGATGCTGCTTTAGAAACTTCAATTGCTGGTAGTACAACAACTGTGCAAGGAGGTTCATTAGTATTTAAAAATAGCCAACGTATATTTTATAGAGAGGACAGTACTAATTCGATTTTCATGAAACCTAGTACAACAAGTAAAACAAAATTATTAAACGAAACAGATACTAGACCTAAAATAAGACTTGGCTACAATTCAACAGCTGGTAAACACCGTCAATTATTGATTGGTGCCGATAAAAATACAACAGACCTTTTCGATATAGGATATGATGCGCCAATGTTTGATTTATACGATGATGACCTTTATTGGAGTATTAACAATAGCCCTTTTACAATTCAAGCTATTCCTAATTTTGATTCTGACCAAATAATACCTTTAGGTATGATAATAAAAAAACCAGGAGAATCTACTATTAAAATTGATGAGTTAGAGAATATCCCTAATGATTTTAACATATACATCCATGATAATGAAACAAGCGAATATCATAATTTAAGAGAACAAAATTTCTCTATTTCACTTCCTGCTGGAAAATACACCAATAGGTTCTCATTACGTTTTTCTAAAGAAATCATGGGCATAGAATCCAACGAATTAAAAGACGATATTAAAATTTATTTCACTCAAGACCAATACACGATCACTATCAAAAATCAATTGGTTGATACTCGAATTAAAAAGGTATATCTATTCAATACATTAGGACAAATATTAAAAAGTTGGGGAATTGATCAGACGAATCAAGAAAATATTCAATTACCACTGAAAAAACTAAGTTCTGGAGTTTATTTTGTCAAAACAAAAACAGACAAAGGCTATTTTAATACTACAATTATTGTAAAATAATCTAATACATAATCTAAATATTAACTTTATTTTAGAATCAGTTCTTATTCGAATCGTTTAAATTTGAAGTTAAATTTAATCTAGAGAAATGAAAAAAATATTTGTCTTAGCAACTATATGTTTATTCACTATAAATATAAGTGCTCAGGAAACTAAAAAATGTTGTTCAAAAAAAGAATCTTGTTCTAAAACAATGTCAGCTGAAGAAGTGGCTAAATGTAAAGCAAAGTGCAAAGCTGAAGGAAAAACTTGTGATGCAGGTACACATGCTAAAAAGGATGAAAAAAAATGTTGTGCTAAAAAAGCATAATCATAATTTTTAAACGTCTCCTCAGAGACGTTTTTTTTTGCTTCTATTTCTTTAGCCGAACACTCCATTCAAAATCCATTTCGGAAACCTGATCACCCTTTTCATCAGTCCCTATCGATTTCATACAAAAGGTCTGCCCTTCTCCATCTGTTAAGGTCTGCTTTATTGCTTCTTCGATTTTATGACCATCATCACAACTAAAGGTAATTCTTCCAGTCGCTTTCTTTGTAAAACTAGATTTGTTGTGCGCTACCAACATCGATATTTTTCGACCACTTTCTTGAATTTTATTCATAACTAACGCTCCAGTACTTAATTCCGCAGCCATAGCCTGAACGGCAAAATACATGGATTGAAAAGGATTTTGGTTTATCCAACGGTGTTTTACCGAAACGACGCAACGGTTGCCATCAATCGCTTTTACCCGAACTCCACAAAGGAAAGCCGAAGGCAATTTGAAAAATAAAAATGAGTTAAGTTTAGAGGCCGTTAGTTTCATAATCCTTTGATTTTAGGCTAAAATACAAAAAAATACTATGCATACATACTATCTTTTATTTGTTAAACAAAAGTTAATTTTTAGTACTATGCAATACAAGATACTATTTATTAGACGTATATTTGTATAAGACATTACCAAGTCATTAGCTTCTAACTAAAATAATACTGTAATGAAAAACACTTCTGAAAATAATATCGCAGCCCTTATCCATTTAAGTACACTTAGCCAATATTGTATTCCTTTTGGGAATTATATTTTCCCTATACTTCTTTGGAACGCTAAAAAAGAAGAATCAGAAACTATTGATTTTCATGGTAAACAAGTATTAAACTTTCAATTAAGTTGGCTTTTATATAGTTTGATTTTAATCATGATTGCAATTCCTATTTTCATATTTATAGTTTTAAATCAAGTGACATGGAATGCAATAGTCAACAATCATGAGATTATTCTCCAAAACTTGTCTATCGATAATAACATTTTCTTGATAACGACAGGAATAACCGCTCTCATCATCCTTGTCACATTAAAGATTACTGAATTCTTTCTGATAATATATGCCACGATTAAGGCTTCGGAAGGAGAACGGTATCACTACCCTTTGACGATTTCTTTTATTAAATAAATATAAAATCAATTAAAATGAAAAAATTACTTTTAATCACAGTACTTTTAGTTGTGGTAACAACTAAAATAATGGCACAGGAGGTTATTGAAATCAAACCTAATGAGAATACTCAATTTAATATTGTGGCCAAAGAAAGAATGGACATCAATCTTAAATTTAAAGTAGAACCAAAAGATGAATATAATGTCCTTGTATTGGACAATCGAAACAAAACAGTTCTCTCTAAAAAACATTTGAAAGAAGGAGAGAATAAAATTTCATTTACTATGGACGAAGGGGAACAATATCTAGTAAAGTTTAATAGTATTACACCAATAAAACTAGTTGTTTCAACCTTTGACGAAAATTAAATAAAAAAAACATGAATATTGAAAACACAAAAGCTCAAATGCGTAAAGGTGTTCTCGAATTTTGCATCCTATCAGTACTGAAAGAAAAAGATGCTTATACATCCGAAATATTAGACACTTTGAAAAACGCAAAACTACTGGTCGTAGAGGGTACCATTTACCCTCTATTGACAAGGCTAAAAAATGACGGATTACTCCACTATCGTTGGGAGGAATCTACTTCTGGACCTCCTCGAAAATACTATGGATTGACCGAAGAAGGTCAACATTTTTTGAACGAATTGAACGGCACTTGGACCGAACTATCGGATGCAGTAACCCTTATTACCAATAAAAAACTATAGTCATGAACAAAACTGTAAACATAAATTTAGGCGGAATGATTTTCTATATGGATGAAGATGCCTATTTGAAATTAACACGCTATTTTGATGCTATAAAACGTTCATTGAATAATAGCGAAGGGCAGGATGAAATCATCAAAGATATTGAAATGCGAATTGCCGAATTATTTCAAGAACGTCAAACTGCACATAAACAGATTGTAGGCCTAACTGATATTGATGCTATTATTGCCATAATGGGACAACCCGAGGACTATATTATTGAGGATGAAAGTACGGCCAACACTACACATTCACACACAAATCAAATTCATAATAAAAAATTATACCGAGACAAAGACAACGGCATGCTTGGCGGTGTGGCTGCTGGACTAGGACATTACTTTGGTATTGAAGCTTTATGGATTAGAATTGTTTTAATCTTATTGGTTTTTGGTGGTTTTGGTGTTGGGATTATTGCCTACATTATACTTTGGGTAATTGCACCTAAGGCTGTTACAACTACTGAAAAACTAGAAATGACTGGTGAACCTGTAAATATTTCAAACATTGAAAAGAAGGTTCGAGAGGAATTTGATAATGTTTCAAACAAAATCAAAAATGCAGATTACGATAAATATGGTAACAAAATTAAAGATAGTACTGGTAAATTAACTAATAGTTTGAATCAACTCATCATATCCTTATTCAAAATATTTGCACAGTTTCTAGGCATACTATTCATTATTATCGGACTAGCAACTTTACTAGCACTATTCATTGGTGTATTCACCTTAGGAACAAATACTTTTATTGAGTTTCCATGGCAGAGCTTAATTGAAGCCGGAAATTTTACTGATTATCCTATTTGGACTTTTGGAATCTTAATGTTTTTAGCAATAGGGATTCCGTTCTTTTTCTTAACATTATTAGGTTTTAAACTATTAGCACCACAAAGTAAATCAATAGGAAACATTTTCAAATATACTTTAATTGCGACTTGGATTCTAGCTTTGGCATTCTTAATCACTATAGGAGTAAAACAAGTTTCGGCTTTCGCCAATGATGGTAGTAGCATTCAAAAACATTCTTTACTATTTCATCCTACCGATACACTTTCTATAAAATTTAAACATAATCCCTTCTATTCTAACAACATCACTGATTATTCAAGTTTTAAAATAATGCAAGACAGTACAAATGCTGACATCTTATACTCAAACAACGTCAATTTTAAAATCAAAAGCACTGAAAATAATAAAGGATATATTCAAATAAAAAAAGGGGCGAAAGGAAAAACCATTGCAGAGGCTAGAATGAAAGCTAAGGAAATTCAATACCATTTTAAAACTCAGGGGAATCAATTAATTTTTGATAATTATTTGGTAACCGATTTAGAAAACAAATTCCGAAATCAAGAGGTAGAAATCACAATTTATTTACCCGAAGGTACTGTCTTCAAAGTTGAGTCTAGCGCTCGAAATTACGATCACTCTGATAACGATTATTTTAATCTTCATTATAGCTCCGAAGATTATTTATACAAAGTCACTCCCTCAAAAATAAAATGTTTGAATTGTCCTGAAGAAGAAAATGAATATGATGACATCGAAAATACTACAATAACCATTGATAAAGATGGTGTTTTAATAGAAAAAGACAGCTCGGTCCTTTCAAAAAAAGAAAGAAGACTTTTAAAGATTGACAAAAAAGGAATTATTATTAGAACTCAGTAATCAAAAGCAGTACCCATCTGGCTTAAAACCCCACAGATTTACTATTATTATTAAAATCATCCATCGAAAGTGGATGATTTTTTTATATTTGTATAAACACTCAAATGATTCTCAAATGAAAAAATACACCGCAATACTTCTACTAATTTTATGCTCATCAGTAACATTAGCACAGAAAAAAGAAAAAATAAAAGGTTCAAAAACAGTAACCACTAAATTTATGGAAATCAGCAACTTCAAATCAATCGAGGTAGGTGACAATATCGAGCTTTACCTTGAAAGAGGAGAAACTCCAAGAATGAAAATTGAAGCCGATGATAATTTGCATGATATAATTATAAATACTGTTAAAGACAGTACTTTATATTTGAACACGTCTAAAGAAGCTTATCGTTTTAAAAAATTGATCATTCATGTAACTTATACCACAAGTTTGACCTCGATACTAGCCAAAAACGAATCGACTGTAAATGCCATTCAAGAACTTCAATTGAATACTATTAATATCAAATCCTACAATGATTCTAAATTATTTTTGAACGTGAACAGTCAAGAATTCAATTTTGAATCCAATGACAAATCAAAAACAGAACTTAATCTTAAATCGGAAAAAGGAAAAATTGTTTTAAGTCAAAATGCATCTTTAAAAGCATTGATTAAAGTTGAGGATTTTAGTTGTGATATGTATCAGAAATCAGAAGCAAGAATTGAAGGAAACACTACAAATTCAACCATTAGACTGGACAATAACGCTCAGTTTACTGGAAA
The DNA here is from genome assembly GCF_034119845.1 of Flavobacterium sp. NG2. NCBI lineage: Bacteria > Pseudomonadati > Bacteroidota > Flavobacteriia > Flavobacteriales > Flavobacteriaceae > Flavobacterium > Flavobacterium sp. NG2. Next base: position 3,680,552 of record NZ_CP139420.1, read on the forward strand.
TAAATTTACTATAAAAAAACTTGATTTAACCGCTGAAAGTTATTCGAATGGTGTTGTAAATGTGGAAAAAGAAATAACAATTAGTGCCAATGGGAAATCAGAAATCCAACTCGTGGGTGCTGCAAAAATTGAAATACAAAATTTTTCAGACGAAGCTAAGCTTTTGAAAAAATTGAAATAAAACATACAAGTAAAACACAAAAAGAGTCCCAACTTCAATGAAATTGGGACTCTTTTATTTTATTATCATTAATCTTATTTTGCAGCCAAATAACGTTCTGCATCTAAAGCAGCCATACAACCTGTTCCCGCAGCTGTAATCGCTTGACGGTATACATGGTCTGCAGCATCACCAGATACAAATACACCTGGAACATTAGTCTTAGAAGAACCTGGAGTATTTATAATATACCCTGTTTCATCAAGGGTAATATAGTCTTTGAAAATATCCGTATTAGGTTTGTGTCCAATTGCCACAAAGAAACCAGTAGCTTCAATATCAAAAACCTCTCCTGTAGTTTTATTTCTGGCTCTCACACCTGTTACCACTTGCTCATCACCTAATACTTCAACCGTATCATGATTCATTAAGATGGTTATATTTTCAGTTTTATGCACACGTTCTTCCATGATTTTAGAAGCTCTAAATTTATCACTACGAACTAACATCGTTACTTTTTTACATAATTTAGATAAGTAATGTGCTTCTTCACAAGCTGAATCTCCTGCTCCAACAATTACTACTTCTTGATTTCTATAGAAGAACCCATCACACACAGCACAAGCAGAAACTCCACCACCCATTTTTAAGTAATGTTGCTCAGAAGGCAATCCTAAATATTTAGCAGATGCACCTGTCGAAATGATTACCGTTTCACAATGTAACTCGATTGTATCATTAATCCATACTTTATGAATATCTCCTGAAAAATCAACTTTAGTAGCCCATCCGTCACGAATATCAGCTCCAAAACGTTCAGCTTGCTTTTGCAATTGAATCATCATTTCCGGACCCGTTACTCCATCAACATAGCCTGGAAAATTTTCAACTTCATTTGTAGTTGTCAATTGCCCACCTGGTTGCATTCCTTGGTACAAAACTGGATTCATATTAGCTCTAGCTGCGTAAATAGCCGCAGTATAACCTGCTGGTCCAGAACCAATAATAAGACATTTTATTTTTTCGATTGTATCAGACATAATAATTGTGATTTATTTTTAAAAACGGTACAAAAATAAGTTATAATTAATAGATTAAAGAACCATAACAATTAGTTTTTATTATACAATAATAAAAAAATACATTCTTTATTCAATCAACCAAAACCGTCGTTGATTATCAACAACTTATAAAACAAATAAAATACATCTCTTCTGAAAAATAAAAAATCCTTTATAATATTAACAATAACCTAATCTATTTATCTATAATCACCTAAAAAAAAACGAGCTCATAAGAACTCGTTTTTTTTTAAACAATGCTAATCAGACTCATTCTTTATTTTTTTCCTCCTTTTTTGCCTTGATTGCCTTGATTGCCTTGATTGCCTTGATTGCCTTTAATAACATATCCTTTTGACTTTCCATTATTAGCTTTATAATGACCAATTGTTTTTTGAGGACTACCTTTATACCCTTTGTAATATTTTACTTTATGTTTATTAAAATAAGCATAGGGTCTAGCACCACGATAGTCAGTCAAAACAACTTTGTAACCATTATATAGATTGTAATTTCTACAATGTGCAGGTAAATGTCTAGATCTCACCCAAACACCTCCATTTAAATAAATAAACTGTGAGGCTGGAACATCATAATATACTTGAATATCTGGCAAATAATAATAATTTACAGACGCATATCCCACAGGTCCCCATGGTGGTGGATTTCCAATATTAACATTTACAGAAACTTGGGATTGAATCGTATTTGATGCAAACAGCATCAATATACCAACGATAAATAATTTAACAGTTTTCATTTTCTTCTTTTTTAGATTATTTTATGTACTCACTTTATGTAATATTTTGCTACATACTATAACCGTACCAATATGTATGAATAGTTGATTTTATAAAATCAATATCAACAATAAGATAATGATAATAATAGCTCCCACAGATAAATACACTCCGTTATTTGTTGTTCTTAACTCCGTATTTATCGAACGAACCTCTTTACGTAATTCTCTTTTTTCTGAACGACTTAAAGTAGACTTATCGATTGCTTTTATTTCTTCTAAACGTGTCAACATTACTTTAACCTCAGCAGGAACTTCTTTACCTTCTGCTGTTATAGCTGATGGATTTTTTTCAGAAGCAAATATTGTTGACGGAACGAAACTTAATGACAACACCATCATCATTAAATAAAGAGATACCTTTTTCATAATTATTTTATTTTAGTTACTTAATTTCATTATGTAAAGTTGCTACAATCTCAGTTTAAAAGCGTTACATTTTCATCCTTATAAATTGTAAAATTCACACCATGTATAACATATTCTAGCAAAAACAAAAAAAAGCCACAATCTGAAAAATTGTGACTTTTTAAAAAACTAATTAACCAAAACTATCTCAACTATTATTACTCTTTCTGCCCCTGAAGGTAAGTCTTCCATTTATTCAAACCTTCTTTTCCAATTATCTCTTGAAGTTTACTATTTGCATCTGCATAAATAGGCTTTTTAGCCATTTTCAAACCATCCTCGTCATTCTCATATTTTTTTAAAGCTTCATTTAATTTTATTGTTTTTTCTAATTGAATATCATATACTTTTTTTGAATCTCCTTCTTTTAATCCTAGAAGTTCTGTCATTTTATCCGTAGCCCATTTCGCCGATTTTTCAGGATTTTTAGATTGAGCTAATGCTGAAAATGAAACCATCATAGCAAATACGAATAATAAAAGTGTTTTTTTCATAGTGTTCTTTTTTCTTTTATAATTATTAAAAACTCATTATTTAATTCTTTCTTGTTGTTTCTTCTATAATAAAATCTGCAAATCGAACAGACTCGTCTCTTAAATCCGAGCTGTTTTTCAAACTTCTATAAATACCCCATTTGGGTCTTATAAATTCATTATCCGCTCTAATGGTCATCAACTTATCTGTACTATATGACAATAATTCTTCCCCATCACTTATCCTTGAAATTTTCATAGAATAACTTCCATTACTCCCTACTTCAATTATTTCTTTGACTTCAACCCAGGTATCTATGAAATCACTTAACGGTGTGCTTTGAAGGATTGTGACATTATCATGAACTAAATTTAACTTATCAACTTTACCCTTTTTTGCTGAAAGAGTAAAAATAGGCATACCGTCTGATCCTCCAACTGCTTTAATTTGATGTAAATGTGTGAAGGAGGTAGAAGGCTGGAAACCTTTAGGGATTTTAAACTTCCAACTATATGTAACGATTTCTCCTAGTTTGCCTTTTAAATTTTCAGGTGATGGCCCATAGGTTTTAATTTCTACTCTTTGCCTATCAAAATTTTCACATCTATCATTATCAACTGCAGTATGAACAATAAACTCAAACACATGTTTCCTCAAATCTTTGTCATACACTGGATCAATCCTAAAACCTGTGGAGCGACAAAAATTAAGCATAAATATTAGTTAGCCTAAAAAGGAAAAACTCAATGTTTCTAACTCCTCTAAACTGCGACCTAAAAGCTTTTATTTTGGCATTGAAGGATTCTGCCGAAGCATTAGTACTTCTGTTGTCAAAATAGTTTAATATGTTTTGATAATGATTGGTTATGGTTCGAGATATTGTGTTGAAAGACTTAAATCCTGATTGATTTACTTTTTCATGCCATTTGGCCAGTCTAGTAAAAGCAATTATTTTATCAGTTGTGTTTTCAAAGATATTGCGTAAGTCTTGTGTTAGATTGTATGCTTTATGAATATCGGGATATAAATTGAATAATAAGTCCGCACGTTCTTTTTGGTTCTGAGACCATTTTGATTTGTTTTTGTATAAAAAATAACGACTCCTAGCTAGTAGTTGTTTGAGGGTATCGCCGTTGGTTAATATTTTTGGTTCATACTTCGTTTTGCTGCTTTTAGCTTGTTCCATTGCTTCGTTTTCTTGGTCTATAGCTTTCCATCGGTGTTTAATTCTGATCTCTTGCAAAGCTTCAGTGGCAAGTTTTTGAACATGAAAGCGGTCGGTCACTTGTATTGCTTTAGGAAAACATTTTTTAGCAATTAATCCCATATTACCAGCCATGTCCAATGTTATTTCATTAACTAGGTTTCGTTGTTTAAGAGGGATTTTTTCAATAATTGCAATTACTGTTTCTGCTTTTGTTCCAGCAACCATCGCTACTATAGTGCCTTTTCTACCGTTAGCAGCTTTGTTTGTTAAAACGGTGTAAAGCTCGCCATTAGAAAGAGAGGTTTCATCAATAGATAACCGTTTTCCAATGTTTTCAGGAAAAATAAGCCATTGTTTCGCATGTGCTTTTTGATTCCAGATTTTAAAATCACTTAAGAAATCCTTGTATTGATATAGTAGGTTTTTGCCTTTGACACCATAGAAAGAGGCGATAGCATTACAATCATTAGGCTTTGAATCTATTGATTTCTTTTAAAAAAGACGCAAACTCCTGTGTTACCCGAGTTCCGTCTGCTACTAAATTCCAATCTCTAAATACAACTTGTCCAGTATCTTCGTTAAGCCATCTTCTACGAGTAATGTGTAGGTACACTTGATGTCCACGTATTGGAAAATCTTGAACAGTTATCTCATCAAAAAAACCTTTTGAACTTAATTTGTTTTGACGGTATTCTTTTGGAATCGAATTAATCTCTTTTAAGTATAAATGAAGAATTTCTTCACCTTTTTCATAAGAAGTAAGTTCAAAATAATCAACGATAATTTCTGGCAACAATAACTTGAGAAGTTCAACTAAGGAATCTTTCATTTGCATTTAATTTAAAACACAAATATCGAAATTTAATATTTCCCCACAACTTTTTGACTTGATCCTTAATATCCTTGATCCGTTTTGAACTTATTCCAAAAAGTTTAAAACAAAAAAAAAGCTCCTTAAAAAGGAGCTTTAATATATTCACTAAATAAAATTATTACAATTTTGCAACAAATTTAGTTAACTTAGATTTTAAGTTTGAGGCTTTGTTATCATGAATGATGTTTTTCTTAGCCAATTTATCAATCATAGAAATAACGCTTGACAATTTAGAACTAGCATCAGATTTATCAGTAGCTATTCTTAACGCTTTAATAGCATTACGAGTAGTTTTGTGTTGGTATCTGTTTAACACTCTTTTCTTTTCGTTACTTCTAATTCTTTTTAATGCTGACTTATGATTTGCCATTTTATTGTGATTTTATCTTTTTTACTATTTTTATTGTAGTCCGTAAGGGAATCGAACCCCTGTTACCAAGACGAAATCTTGGCGTCCTAACCCCTAGACGAACGGACCATTTTCTTCTAAGTTAGTTAATAATCTAAAAAATTAGATTTTATTTGTAGCCCGTAGCGGAATCGAACCGCTCTTACATGGATGAAAACCATGCGTCCTAACCGATAGACGAACGGGCCATATTATCCTTTTTAGTTAAGGAAAACTTTAAACGCAATTAAAAAATAGTAGCCCGTAGCGGAATCGAACCGCTCTTACATGGATGAAAACCATGCGTCCTAACCGATAGACGAACGGGCCTTGCTTCTCTATTGCGGTTGCAAAGATACACCTATTTTTTAAACGTACAATAGCACAAGTAAAAAAAATTAAAAAAATTAATATGCTTTTGCAAAAAGCGCTCTTCTACTTGACGGTTTTCCAGTAAACACGCAGCTTCCCGCCTCTTCTTTACTATCCAAAGGAATACATCTAATAGTCGCTTTTGTCAAATCTTTTATCTTCTCTTCGGTCTCAGAAGTACCGTCCCAATGAGCCGAAACAAAGCCTCCTTTACCATCCAAAACAGACTTAAATTCTTCAAAATCATTCACTTCAGTAATATGCGTATTTCGATAATCCAATGCTTTATTAAATAGATCCATTTGAATCTGCTCTAAAAGATCATTTATATAATTTTCTATTCCCTCACTAGATTTTACTTCTTTTGTAAGCGTATCACGCCTCGCCACCTCAAAAGTCCCGTTTTCTAAATCTTTTGGCCCAATAGCAATTCGCACAGGAACACCTTTTAATTCCCATTCAGCAAACTTAAAGCCTGGTTTTTGAGTAGTCCTATCATCAAACTTAACAGTAACACCAAGTTTTCTCAACTTAGCCATCACATCAGTCGCAGCCGCAGTAATTGCCGCCAATTGTTCATCTGTCTTATATATAGGAACAATTACAACTTGTATTGGAGCCAAATTTGGAGGCAACACCAATCCTTGATCATCTGAGTGCGTCATTACCAAAGCCCCCATCAAACGTGTTGACACTCCCCAAGAAGTTCCCCAAACATATTCTTGCTTTCCTTCGGCATTAGCAAATTTCACATCAAATGCTTCTGCAAAGTTTTGCCCCAAGAAGTGAGACGTACCTGCTTGTAAAGCTTTTCCATCTTGCATCAAGGCTTCAATACAATAGGTTTCCTCAGCACCTGCAAATCGTTCTGATTCGGTTTTCAAACCTTTCACTACTGGAATAGCCATAAAATTTTGAACAAAATCAGCATATACATTCATCATCTTTTCAGACTCTTCTATAGCCTCCTGACGAGTAGCATGAGCTGTATGTCCTTCTTGCCATAAAAACTCTGCTGTTCTTAAAAACAAACGTGTACGCATTTCCCAACGAACTACATTAGCCCATTGATTAATTAACAATGGTAAATCTCTATACGATTGTACCCATCCTTTATATGTTGACCAAATAATAGCTTCACTAGTAGGACGAACAATTAGCTCTTCTTCTAATTTTGCATTAGGATCAACCATTAACTTTCCTGGTCTATCTGGATCATTTTTTAGCCTATAGTGCGTAACTACAGCACATTCTTTTGCAAATCCTTCTGCGTTTTTTTCCTCAGCCTCAAACATACTTTTAGGAACAAATAGAGGAAAATAAGCATTTTGATGTCCTGTTTCTTTGAACATACGATCTAACTCAGCTTGCATTTTTTCCCAAATCGCATAACCATAAGGCTTGATAACCATACAGCCTCTAACGCCTGAATTTTCTGCTAAATCGGCTTTTACAACCAGCTCGTTATACCATTTTGAATAATCTTCTGATCGTGTGGTAAGGTTCTTACTCATATTGAATAGTTTGGCACAAATTTTGTTTTATTATTTTAACTAAATAGTTTGGCAAAACTAACTATTTTTGTATTGTGCAACAATAAAAAACCATACAGATATGAAAACTTATAATTTTTCACTAAAAAAAACGTCACTATATATGCTATTTAGCATAAGTAGTATCTTGTTATCATCTTGTGGTTCTTATCAAAACAGCTCCTATTACGATAACGACGGTATATATGGCGATTCAAACATACAACGAACTGAAGTAGCCCAAAGACCCAGCCAAAACAATGCATATACAGATTATTTTAGATCATTGCAAAATGACTCATCTAATGAAATCTTTACAGATGTAGACAGCTACAATAATTATGATGAAAACCAAAACCCCGATAATCATTATGCTGATTGGGGAAACAATTATACAAAATCAAACATCAACATTTACTCAAACAACAATTGGGGATGGGGATTAGGTCTTGGATTTGGCTATCCTTATTATGGATGGGGTTTTTCTAATTTCGGATGGGGATATTCAAATTTTGGATGGGGTTACCCTTATTCTTACGGCTATTTCGGATGGAATTCTCCATACTACGGATTTGGTTGGAATTCTCCATATTACGGATGGGGCGGTTATGGATATAACTATCCATATTACAGCTCTTACAACAGAGTACGTTCTAGCAGCTACAATAGCAGAGACAACTACTCTACTGGCTCCAGAAACTATAGCAACAGTACTTATTCCAGAAACTCACAATATGACAGTAGAAGCAGACGTAGTTCTGACTTCAGTAATTCTAATACTGCCCCTGTATTTTCAAGAAGTAGTAGCAATACATCACGCTCGTATGATTCTTCAAACAATACAAGAACCGAAAGAACCACACCTACACGTTCTTACACACCCAACACTTACAGCAGAGAAAGCAGCACACCAAGCCGCTCTTACAGCCCTAGCAATAACGACTCCTACTCTAGACCTAGCTCTAGCTATTCAAATGGAGGAAGTTATGGAGGAGGAAATTCTGGAGGCTCTAGTAGCGGTAGAAGAGGGCGATAAAATAATATTGTTGACATAAATAAAACTTTACCCAAAGAAATTATGAAAAGATACTTAATCATATTAGTAGCAGGACTTACATTCAATGCCTTACAAGCACAAGATGTAAGAGATGCTGTCCGATACTCGCAAGACAACCTTAACGGAACCGCCCGTTTTAAAGCTATGAGTGGTGCTTTTGGTGCATTAGGAGGAGATTTATCCTCGTTGAATGTAAACCCTGCTGGTTCTTCAGTTTTTTCAAACAACCAAATGGGATTTACTTTAAGCAATTTTAGTACTAAAAATGATTCTGATTATTTCAGAAGCAAAGCATCCGAAAAAATTAATGATTTTGATTTAAATCAGGCAGGAGCTGTTTTTGTATTTAAAGACATAAGAAGGACCACTGGTTGGAATAAATTTGCCTTAGGAATCAATTACGAAAACACAAATAATTTCGACAATTCGGTTATTGCATTTGGAACCAATCCTACCAACTCAGTGGGAGATTATTTTTTAAGTTTTGCCAATGCAAATCCGAGTAAAAACCAAGTAGGCATTCCCCTGGGAGTAATTTTAGACAATAACTATCACCAATTAAATTACATTGACCAACAAGCCTGGTTGGGATACAAAGGATTTCTTATTAACGCTGTTGATGAAAACGACGACAACAACTCTGTTTACACCTCAAATGTACCAGCAGGAGGCAATTATTACCACAAAAACACCATAACCTCAACAGGCTATAACGGTAAACTATCCTTTAATGCATCTGCAGCCTACGAAGACAGAATATATCTTGGACTAAATTTAAATACTCACTTTACAGACTTTAGACAAAACACTCTTTTTCTCGAAACCAATAACAATGGAGCAAACAGCAATGATATCGATCTAATTGACACCTCATTTGAAAATGAAATCTACACCTATGGTTCAGGTTTTTCTTTTCAACTAGGAACAATTATCAAAGCTACAAAAGAATTACGACTAGGTATAGCTTATGAATCTCCTACTTGGTACAATTTAAACGATGAAGTTAGACAAAATTTGATTTCCACAATCAATGACAAATCAACTCCTAATACAGAAATCATTAACCCAGATTCGAACTACTTCATAGTATATGACACCTACCAATTAAAAACACCTGGAAAATTCACAGGAAGTTTGGCCTACGTATTTGGCAAAAAAGGATTACTAAGTTTAGATTACAGCATCAAAGACTATAGTACCGCCGAATTCTCAAGAGAACGAGACAGCAGAGACCCATATGTGAATGCTGAGATTACTACTACACTACAAAACAGTTCTGAATTAAGAATTGGTGGTGAATACAAAATCCAAGCATTGAGTTTAAGGGCAGGATACCGCTACGAACAAAGTCCATACAAAAACAATAGAATTATAGGTGATTTGAATGGTTATTCGGCTGGTATTGGATATAATTTTGGTTCTACTAAATTAGATTTATCTTATGCTAACTCAAAAAGAAATTCTCAACAAGGATTTTTTACTCAAGGATTTACTGATGGCGCTAGGATAAACACTACAACCAATTCGGTTTCACTATCTTTATTATTCGAATTATAACAAAATAATTATTCCATTAGAATCCGTTTCATGAATTTGGGACGGATTTTTTTAGCCCAGATGGAAGCGGCATCCTTGTGGCGGCGGGCATTTATGCCGCCACAAGATAGAGCGAACAGCTGGAAATAGCTCCAAAAAACATTCTAAAACCTACTTAAAATAATGGGGATTGGATAAAAAAACGTAATTTTGCACTCCAATTTACAAATCTATGAGAACCAAGTCTTTAAAAAAGAATAAAATCAACGTAATCACTCTAGGGTGTTCGAAAAATATATATGATAGTGAAGTCCTGATGGGACAGCTTCGAGCGAATGGCAAAGAAGTGGAACATGAAGCGCCTGCCGAAACGGAAGGAAATATCATTGTAATCAACACTTGCGGGTTTATTGACAACGCTAAAGCGGAATCAGTAAACATGATTTTAGAATATGCCGATAAGAAAGAAAAAGGATTGGTTGACAAGGTCTTCGTAACAGGATGTTTATCTGAACGTTACCGTCCTGATTTAGAAAAAGAGATTCCTAATGTGGATCAGTTTTTTGGGACTACCGAATTGCCTCAATTATTAAAAGCTTTAGGAGCTGATTATAAGCATGAATTATTAGGAGAACGTTTAACTACAACACCTAAAAATTACGCCTATTTAAAAATTGCCGAAGGTTGTGATAGACCTTGTAGTTTTTGTGCTATTCCAATTATGAGAGGAAAACACGTTTCGCAACCTATTGAAAAACTGGTTAAAGAAGCTGAAGGTTTGGCTCGTGATGGTGTAAAAGAATTGATTTTGATTGCACAAGACTTAACTTATTACGGACTTGATATTTATAAAAAACGAAATCTAGCAGAACTTTTAGAAGCTTTGGCAGCTGTTGAAGGAATTGAATGGATTCGTTTGCATTATGCTTTCCCTACTGGTTTCCCGATGGATGTTTTGGAACTAATGAAACGTGAGCCTAAGATTTGTAATTACATTGATATTCCATTACAACATATTTCAGATTCTATTTTGAAATCAATGCGTCGTGGAACAACTCAAGCCAAAACAACTCAGTTACTAAAAGATTTTAGAGCTGCTGTTCCAGGAATGGCGATTCGTACCACTTTAATCGTGGGTTATCCTGGAGAAACCCAGGAAGATTTTGAAACCTTGAAAGATTTTGTTCAAGAAATGAAATTTGACCGTATGGGTTGTTTCGCTTATTCTCATGAAGAAAACACTCACGCATATTTGCTAGAAGACGATGTACCAGACGATGTAAAACAAGCTCGTGCTAATGAAATCATGGAATTACAGTCGCAAATTTCTTGGGATTTGAACCAAGAAAAAGTAGGTCAAGTTTTCAAATGCATTATTGACCGTAAAGAAGGACAACACTTTGTAGGTCGTACAGAATTTGATAGCCCAGATGTTGACAACGAAGTTTTGATTGACGCTTCATTACATTACTTAAAAACAGGTGATTTTGCCATGATTAAGATTACCGAAGCGACTGAATTTGATTTATACGGAGAACCTGCATAATTATAAAAACATTATTTTTCAATTCACATAAAAAAACGTTTATGAAAAATCTTAAATCTATAGTAACCACTCTCATTTTATTACTAACATTTACAACTGTTTCTGCTCAATACGGATATGGTAACGGCTACGGAAATGGCTATGGAAGCAGCTATGGAAGACAACGATTAGACTCTGACTTGAGAAATAGTGAACCAGAGAAACCAAAAGAAATTCCTGTTGAAGTGACTGTTGGAGAAATCATGAAGAAATTGAAACCTGAACTCAAACTAGATGCTTTACAAGAAATTGCAATTGGTAATGTCATGAAAGAAAGCATTAGAGAGCAAGGAATGATTATCAAAGATGAAAAGGTAGGTCAAGAACAAAAGTTAAAAGAAATCAATGCCTTGTCTGAAACTACCACAAGAAAAATAAATGAGTATCTAAATCCTGACCAAAGGGATTTGTACAAAAAAATGATGGAAGAAGCACAAAACCCAAAGGGTTCAAAAAAATCTAAACGAAATAAATAACCCCAATCTTCAGCTTTCTAAGAATTAAAAAAAATGAAACATTATTTATTTTCGTTATTTACGCTGTTACTTATTATCTCTTGTGCTAGTAAACCACATAAACATGTAGTAACTGAAAAAATCTATACCAAAAAATTAAAAACACTAAAAGAACAAATTTCTGTTCAGGAACCAGAACCTTTACCTGCTGTTACCAAAACAATCATAACAATTGACACTTCCTATTCTAAGGTTTTATACCGTTTTAGTGACTCAATCACTAAAATAGGAAGCAAACCATTATATAACGGTAAAAAAACGGAATGGATAGGTACTGTAAATTTCAATTTAAGAAAACCTAATTTCATCATATTACACCATACAGCGCAAGATTCTATTGAACAAACGATAAAGACCTTTACACTTACAAGAACTCAGGTTAGTGCTCATTACGTTATAGGTGACGACGGTAGAGTGGTTCAAATGCTAAATGATTATTTGCGTTCTTGGCATGCAGGAGCTGGTTCATGGGGAAAAGTAAAAGACATGAATTCCTGTTCAATTGGAATCGAATTAGACAATAACGGAAGAGAACCTTTTTCTGAAGCTCAGATTACTAGCTTAATGGCATTATTAAGTAGACTTAAAAAAGAATACGACATTCCTACAGAAAACATCATTGGACATGCTGATATCGCTCCAACTCGAAAAAAAGACCCTAGCGCTTTATTTCCTTGGAAAACATTAGCCGAAAATGGCTTTGGATTATGGCCAGATGACACACTGGAACCTGCTCCAACTAATTTTGACCCTGCGCTAGCTTTACGTGTCATAGGGTATGATATTAAAAACTTAAAGGCTACAATTACTGCTTTTAAACTTCATTATAACCAAACTGAAGTTGACAGTGTCTTAAACGAAAAGACCATCAATACTATTTATAATATTTACAAAAAAAGCTTGTAACTAATTCTTTAAAAACTACTCTGAAGAAGACAATCCTTTTTATTTTTTACTACAGCTATATATTTACTCAATTATTGTTAACTTTCAAACAAAAGTACCATTCAATTAACAACTAATTTGATTGAGAAAATGGAATTCAATATTCGAAATATAGCCGTGATAATTCTTGTCTGTTTTTCAAGTATAAATTATTCTCAAGAATGGCGAAATATTAAATCGTACCAAAAAGAAACAGGACTAACCTCACTTCAAGAAGGTTGTTGGTTAAAAAAAGACCGTAAAAAACAAAATAACCTTTGGCAACAAGCTAATCTTTTTAACCTAAGTATTGAAAACGGGAATCAAAAGTACAGAACCATCAGGCAAATCAGAGATTTCTACTATTGGTTTGACTCCGAAAGACTAAAACAAGGACACGAAATCCATTGGGCAGGAATTGCTGCAATAGCTTCTAGTCAACTTTCAAAATTGGAAATTGGGCTAGTTCGATGTTTAATCGTTAGGAATCCAGAAGTTATAAAGTTTGCACATGAGGGCTCAACAACAGTTTTTGAATTCTCTTTCCCTTTATTACGCAAAGTATATTTTTCTCAAGAAATTCTCATTGGTGAAAAAGCTAAAAACTGGGACATTGAATACGGGCAAAATGAACAATGCCTCGTACTGGACAGCTTATACAAGCAATTATCACCAAAGGCCTTAACAAAACTAGACAGAATGGCCAAAGGTAAAGGGATCTACTTTCTAGCTGTTCCCAAAAAATTAAAATACGATGGTAATATTGGTAATTGCCATGATCGATTTAATCATGGAATAAACAAAATACTTGATTACTATTTAGAAACACATAAAAACACCCCTCCAAACAGGTTTTAAAACTAAAACCAAATTAAAAAAAGAAGAGGTAATTTGTTGCCAAATTACCTCATTCATTTTACAAAAAACTTCAATTAAACTAAATCAATACGATCAAGATTCATCACTTTATTCCAAGTTGCTACAAAATCATTAATAAACTGCCCTTTAGAACCTTCACATGCATACACTTCAGCAAGGGCTCTTAGTTCCGAATTAGAACCAAAAATAAGATCTACTCTCGTTCCTGTCCATTTTAATTCACCTGATTTACGATCACGTCCCTCAAAAACATCTTTAGAATCTGGACTTGCTTTCCAAGTGGTATTCATATCAAGTAAATTCACAAAGAAATCATTGGTTAATGTTTCTGGATTTCTAGTAAAAACACCATGTTTAGACTCATCAAAATTTGTATTTAACACACGCATTCCCCCAATTAACACAGTCAATTCAGGCGCAGTCAAAGTCATTAATTGTGCTTTATCGACCAATAACTCTTCAGCAGAAATAGTATATTTTGACTTCATATAATTTCTAAAACCATCAGCAATTGGTTCTAAAATAGCAAATGAAGCTACATCTGTTTGTTCTTGGGTTGCATCAGCTCTTCCTGCAGAAAAAGGAACAGTCACCTTATGACCCGCATTTTTGGCAGCTTTCTCTATACCTACACATCCACCAAGCACTATCATATCAGCTAATGAAACTTGTTTACCACTTTTTTGGTCATTGTTAAAGGTAGATTTAATTCCATCTAATACTTCTAAAACTTTAGACAACTTTGAGGGATTATTGACTTCCCAACCTTTTTGTGGCATCAAACGAATTCTGGCACCATTAGCTCCTCCACGTTTATCCGAACCACGAAAAGTAGATGCAGAAGCCCATGCTGTTGTTACTAATTCGGACACTGACAAACCTGATTCTGATATTTTTACTTTAAGTGCAACTATATCATTAGCATCAATAGTTTTATAATTAACTTTTGGCACAGGGTCTTGCCAGATAAGTTCTTCTTTTGGAACCTCAGGTCCTAGATAACGTTCTATTGGTCCCATGTCACGATGAGTAAGCTTAAACCATGCACGTGCAAAAGCATCCGCAAAAGCATCTGGATTTTCGTAAAAACGTCTTGAAATAGGCTCATAAAGAGGATCTTCCCTCAATGCTAAGTCAGTTGTAAGCATAAAAGGAGCATGTTTTATGGACGGATTATGAGCATCAGGTACTGTACCTGCCCCTGCTTCACCTTTTGGTTTCCATTGGTGTGCGCCAGCTGGACTTTTGGTTAATTCCCATTCATAACCAAAAAGGTTTTCAAAATAATTATTACTCCATTTAGCAGGCGTGGTTGTCCAAGCTCCTTCTAGACCACTACTAATAGTATGTTCGCCACTACCAGTACCAAAACTATTTTTCCATCCTAATCCTTGCTCTTCAATTCCTGCAGCCGCAGGCTCCCTTCCTACATATTGCTCTGGATTAGCGGCTCCATGGGTTTTTCCGAAAGTATGACCTCCAGCAATTAAAGCTACAGTCTCTTCGTCATCCATGGCCATTCGCCCAAAAGTTTCTCGGATATCACGAGCCGCAGCTAATGGGTCCGGATTCCCGTTAGGCCCTTCAGGATTAACATAAATAAGTCCCATCTGTACGGCAGCAAGGGGATTCTCCAACTCACGATCTCCTGTATATCGCTTATCATCTAACCATTTTGACTCTGCTCCCCAATAGACATCTTCTTCTGGTTCCCAAATATCCTCACGACCTCCTCCAAAACCAAAAGTTTTCAATCCCATAGATTCAAGAGCGCAATTACCTGTAAGAATCATCAAATCAGCCCAAGAAATTTTCTTTCCATATTTCTTTTTTATTGGCCAAAGCAATAATCGGGCTTTATCTAGATTCACATTATCAGGCCAACTATTCAGTGGTGCAAAACGCTGACTACCTGAACCTGCTCCTCCGCGACCATCGGCTATACGATATGTACCCGCACTATGCCAAGCCATTCTTATAAAAAATGGTCCATAATGCCCATAATCTGCTGGCCACCAATCTTGTGAATCTGTCATTAAATCAAATATATCTTTTTTTAAAGCCTGATAATCGAGGCTTTTAAATTCCTCCGCATAATTAAAAGATTTACCCATTGGATTAGATAACGAAGAATGCTGGCGAAGAATGTTTAATTTTAATTGATTAGGCCACCAGTCATTGTTTGTTGTACCTGAACCAGCCGTTTTTTTTAATTCACCTCCAGAGAAAGGACATTTACTTCCATTATTTGTACTAGCCGAATTGCCTTGATTATTATTTTCCATTTTAGCAGTTATTTAAATTAAAAAATGATGATAGCTAATTTACAAAATTTTTATTATCAAAATAACCACAACGATAGATAAAAACTATTCTTAATCATATCGTTTTCTATAATTTTATTAAAATATTTTTTAAAGCAATATATATACTACAAAAAAATAGAGACTAATTCCTCTAAAAGCAATTAGTCTCTACTTAAACTCAAACAAGAAAAAGTTAATTCGTTTTTAAATCTTTTTCTTCTTCAAACAATAATTTAATATTCTCGTAAGAATTCTTTAACACCTCAGGAATCTCTTCTGGACCAAACCAGGCCACTTTTTCGATTCCTTCTTCTAATTGACCTTGAGGAATGCCTTCAAAATCAGATTGCATTTCGAACCAATGTGTAATCTTAAGCTTATAAACGCCATTACGTTTAAAAACATGATAGGTCTTTTGAAGCTTATTAGTCACTCGCAATTGATTAACTCCTGTTTCCTCTTCTACCTCACGCATAGCGGTTTGCTCAATATCTTCCCCTTTTTCGGTACCTCCTTTAGGCAAATCCCATTTACCATTTCTAAAAATAAAAAGAACTTCTCCATTTTTATTATAAACCAAGCCTCCACCCGCTTTATTTACAGGGATTTTTGTCTTTAAAGTCTTTAAAATTTCTCGTTCATCAGGGTGATAGAGATAGGCTTTTTGAATTTTATTTTGAAAAATTTTCACAATAAGTTGCTTGATATCAATGCTTTCTAGAAGAAATAATTGAAAATCGGTTTCTTTTGATATTTTATTTGTCAAAAAAAGTGGTTTGTCGTTCACAAAAACTTTATACATTTGTACTATGATTTTTAATAAAGATACAGCCGAAAAAACAGCCGAATTGCTTTTACAAATAAATGCAATTAAATTGAATCCAGGAAATCCTTTTACATGGGCTTCAGGATGGAAATCGCCTATTTATTGCGATAATAGATTAATTTTGTCATTTCCAGCCATAAGAAATTATGTCAGAGATGAATTTTCTAAAAACATAGAAAAACAATTTGGTAAGCCAGATGTCATTGCTGGAGTTGCTACTGGAGCGATAGGAATAGGTATTCTTGTTGCCGAAAGTATGGGACTTCCCTTTGTATATGTTCGCCCAGAGCCAAAAAAACACGGTCGCCAGAACCAAGTAGAAGGTTTTTTACAAAAAGGACAAAACGTTGTTGTTGTAGAAGATTTGATAAGTACTGGAAACAGTAGTTTGATGGCAGTTGAAGCTTTACGCGCAGCTGGAGCAAATATTAAAGGAATGGCAGCTATCTTTACCTATGGATTTGATGTGGCAGAGCAAAACTTTAAAAATGCCAACATCGACTTATTTACGTTGAGCAACTACCAAAACTTGTTAAATCTTGCCGTTGCCAAAAGTTATGTTACTGAAAAAGAGGAATCAACTTTAAGAGAATGGAGTGTTACACCATCAACTTGGAATGTAGCAACCATCGAAAATAAATAACAATGAATTTAGAAAGCCCGAAAGTAACTGTCGAAAAATCAGCTCAAGAATTATTTGATTCGTTGTCTGATGTAAAAAACTTCGAAAAGCTAATGCCTGAAAACATTGCAAAATTTGAAGTTATCGGTGATGATTCTTTCATTTTTGGATTAAAAGGAATGCCTGAAATTCATTTAAAAATGAAAGAAAAAATAGCGCCAAACAAAATTACACTAGGCGCAGCTACTGACAAACTTCCTTTTACATTGATTGCCAATATTGAAAGTGTCTCAGATTCATCTAGTACTGTGAAATTAGATTTTGAAGGACAATTTAATGCTATGATGGTAATGATGGTCAAAGGACCAATTAGTAAATTCATTGAAACTTTAGCTAGTAATATGGGCAAACTATAAAAGAAGCTGTATAACTATTCCCTATAAAAAACCCCCTTTTAATCTCATGTATTAAAAGGGATTTTTCATTTAATATAACATTTGAACTTCTTTAATGCCATATTCTATTATGGTATCATCTTCCAACAAAACCTGAAGTTTTCCTTGTAAAGAAATTCCTTGAATTATACCCATGAAATTTTTATTGGTCCCATTATCTCTAAAAGCCATCGGAATATTTTTTTTAAAAAGTAAATCCGTATAAGTACTCCAAATAGCATCCAAATCCTGATTCTTCAAATAAATATTATCTCTTATCTTTTCAATAATAGCTAGTAGAATTTTTTCTTTATCAAATTCAGATTTACAAATCACCGCCAAAGATGAAGCCTTAGGTAAATTTTCGAAATTAATCTGGTTAACATTTAATCCTAAACCTACAATTGAATTAACACGTCCATCACTTTTTATATTATTTTCAATTAAAACACCCCCAATTTTATATTGATATGACATAATGTCGTTTGGCCATTTGATACTTAAATTAGGGATTTTAAAAGCTTCCAAAACCTGAATTACGGAAATAGCCACAGTAACATTTAAATTAAAAACCCCATCAACACCTAACGATAAATCCTTCACAAATAGACTCATTATTAGATTCTTACCCGCTTCAGAAACCCAAACAGCACCCATTTGTCCTTTTCCTTTCGTTTGAATTTCAGTAGAAACTACAGTGAAATTCTCTAGTTCTTGCTTAGACGACAACGCTTTCAGAAAGTCATTTGTTGAATCTATGGCATTGAGTTTGATTAGTTTCATTCGTTATAATTTGACAAACAGAATTTAATATTGTGTTAAGGTTCAAAATTAACGACAAAAAATGATAACTTTGCAAACTTATACATACAAAATAATTCATGGCAAAAAAAACAATAAATAATGATGATCTTTTAGCTAACATCATTAAAGGAATCGAAGAAGTAAAAGGTAATGATATTGATATTCTTGATTTAAGAGAAATAGACACTTCAGTTTGTGATTATTTTATTATTTGCAATGGAAATTCAAATACACAGGTTAACGCCATAGTTAATTCAATCCAAAAAACAGTTTCAAAAGAATTAAAAGACAAGCCTTGGCATGTTGAAGGTACAGATAATGCTGAATGGGTATTGATGGATTATGTTAACATTGTAGTGCACGTTTTCCAAAAACATATTAGAGAATATTACAATATTGAAAGTCTATGGGGGGATGCCAAAATCACTACTATAGAAAACAAATACTAAAGAATAATAAATAGAATGGCGAAAAATAACACCCCAAATCCAAATAAATTCAAAATAAGTCCTTGGTTAGTTTACACTGCTATTTTACTTATTTTTTTATTTATTAGCTTCGTAACAGGTGGTTCTAACATGCAAGAACCAGCACAACTGACATCTTCTAAATTCAATGTCTTTTTAGAAAAAGGACAAATTGAAAAAGTGATAGTCTACAACAAGTCTGAAGCAGAAGTGTTTTTAAAAGCTGATGCTTTAAAGCAACCAGAGCATAAAAAAGTAGCAAAAGATATTTTTGACAGACCAAACACCAAAGGTCCTCAATATACTTTTGAAATTGGAAATGATCAACTTTTTCAAACTAAACTAGAAAAAGCAGTTGAAGAAGGAAAACTAAAAGATTTTAACTTTTTAGCCAAAAGCAATTGGTCTGACATTTTAATTAGTCTACTTCCTATCATCATCATCATTGGCGTATGGTTGTTTATCATGCGTAAAATGTCTGGTGGCGGTGCCGGAGGTGGTGGGCAAATCTTTAACATTGGAAAATCAAAAGCAAAACTTTTCGACGAGAAAAACGATGTTAAAACTACTTTTAAAGATGTTGCTGGCTTAGAAGGTGCCAAAGAGGAAATCCAAGAAATTGTAGAATTCCTTAAAAACCCAGACAAATACACCAATCTAGGTGGTAAAATCCCAAAAGGAGCCCTACTGGTAGGACCTCCTGGTACTGGTAAAACCTTACTAGCAAAAGCGGTTGCAGGAGAAGCTCAAGTTCCATTTTTCTCATTATCAGGTTCTGATTTTGTTGAAATGTTTGTAGGAGTAGGTGCCTCACGTGTACGTGACCTTTTTAAACAAGCAAAAGAAAAATCACCATCTATCATCTTTATTGATGAGATAGATGCTGTAGGTAGAGCTAGAGGAAAAAACAATATGTCAGGCGGTAATGACGAGCGCGAAAACACGCTAAATCAATTATTGACTGAAATGGATGGTTTTGGCAGCAATACTAATGTAATTGTATTAGCAGCTACTAACAGAGCCGACGTACTTGATAAAGCTTTGATGCGTGCTGGACGTTTTGACAGACAAATTTTTGTGGACTTACCAGATATTCGCGAACGCGCTGAAATCTTCAAAGTACACTTAGCACCACTAAAGAAAGTAGAAGGTCTTGATTTGGACTTCCTAGCCAAACAAACACCAGGTTTTTCTGGAGCCGACATCGCAAACGTATGTAATGAAGCAGCATTAATTGCAGCACGTTACAACAAAACTGCTGTAGACAAACAAGACTTTTTAGATGCCGTAGATAGAATCGTAGGTGGTTTAGAAAAGAAAAACAAAATTGTAACTCCTGAGGAGAAAAAGGCAATAGCAATTCACGAAGCTGGACACGCAACGGTAAGTTGGATGCTAGAACATGCAGCACCGCTTATCAAGGTAACAATTGTACCTAGAGGACAAAGTTTAGGAGCAGCTTGGTACTTACCAGAAGAACGTCAAATTGTACGTCCTGACCAAATGCTTGATGAAATGTGTGCTACCATGGGAGGTAGAGCAGCTGAAAAAGTTATTTTTGACCGAATTTCAACTGGCGCATTGAGTGACTTAGAAAAAGTAACCAAACAAGCACGTGCAATGGTTACAATCTATGGTTTGAACGACAAAATTGGGAACGTTACCTATTATGATTCAACAGGTCAAAGTGAATACAGTTTCTCTAAGCCATATTCTGATGAAACAGCTAAAATTATTGACAATGAAATCTCAGAGCTAATTGAAAGTCAATACCAAAGAGCTATTAAAATTTTAAATGAAAATAAAGACAAATTAAATCAATTAGCAGAAATCTTAATTGAGAAGGAAGTTATTTTTAAAGATGATTTGGAAAACATCTTTGGAAAAAGAACTTTTGATAAAAATCTTGGTGAAGTAGTATCCTAATCACCATAAAATGCATTTCGATTATCAAAAATAATTGAATAAATACCTAACAGTAGTAGTCTCTGGCTTACTACTGTTTTTTTTTTTTATAATCAACTTAACCATTTTTCTTAATTCAATTAATTAAAAATATTATATAACCATTGATAACTATACGATTTCCGAATAGTATCTTTTAGCTAGAAATACAATCGCTTATTCCTTTTATTTCTTTATATAATCCTAAATTGCAATAATGTAATTTTAATAAAAATTTAAAATCTTAATTCAAAAAAACGCTTTTGAATTAAGATTTTTTTATCTTTGAGCGTTATTTCATCTAACAAATAAAGTCCCTTTTCATAATATGAGCATTTTCAGCAAACTTTTTGGTTCTAGTAGTGCCGCTTCAGAGGAAGACAATGATAAAGACAACAACAACTCTTTACCTGAAAACATGTCTATCGATGAACAATTTATCTTTAATTTTAAAAGAAATGGAGGTAAATTCCTGTATTGTGAAAACCTTGAAGAAGTCAAGGAACAATTTGAAAATATCCTTGAAGAAAACGATTGGTATGAAAGCGAAGTTATTTGCTACGAACCAACTTTATTTGACTTATTAGACGAAAACAAACTTACTTACACCAAAGTAACCCAACCTAAATTTCTATTCGCTGGTTGTGAAAATTTAATTGCTGATGAAGGTTCTGTTTTATTTTCATCAAAGCAAATCAAGCAACATAAACCAAATGAACTACCCGTTAATATCATTGTTTTTGCGAAGACAAGTCAAATTCTTGCTTTCAAAACAGATGGTTTAAGTGCTATAAAAAGAAAGTACGAAAGAGATTACCCTACTAATATCACGGCAATAAAATATTTCGAAAAAGCAAAAGAAGAAGATTTTACTCAATACGGAAGTTCCGCAAAGAACCTTTATTTGTTGCTTTTAGAAGATCTTTAAAATGAATGAAACCCTTAAGAGATCTTTATCAGGAGCAGTCTATGTAATTTTATTAATAGCTTGTATCTTATATTCAACCGAAAGTTTTTTCATTCTTTTTGGTGCATTCTTACTAGTGGCAACAGTTGAATTTTGTTCCTTAGTCAGCATAAACAAAATAGTTCCTTTTATAATAGCTGCTTTAGGCTATATCTTTTTTTACTTAATCACTTTTGCTACAGAGGGCTTTTTACTATTATTGAAGTTTAACAAGAATTTTGATCTTGCAGTGCTTGCTGCTACTTTGGTTGTTTCAATCAAATGCATTCATTTTCTTTTTGATAATAAAACCATAAAAATAGATTCGTTCTCTAAGTATGTCTATTTACTAGGATACATCATTCTACCGTTTATTATTATCACTAAAATTCCTTTTGGAAAAGCAGGATACAACCCTAAAATATTAATTAGCATATTCATTTTGATTTGGACTAATGATTCCTTCGCTTATATCGTGGGTAAATCCATAGGCAAAACAAAGTTATTTGAAAGAATATCCCCTAAAAAAACGGTAGAAGGTTTTCTTGGCGGAGTTGTTTTCTCTGTAATTGCTAGCTATATCATTGCAAAATATTATATTCAAATAGCCGAATCCAATCTATACATTTGGATTGTTATCGCTTTAATCGTAGGTGTTTTTGGTACTATTGGCGATTTAATAGAATCTAAATTCAAAAGAATTGCTGCTGTAAAAGACAGTGGAAAAATAATGCCAGGACATGGTGGCGTACTAGATCGACTAGATAGTGTTATATTTGTAGCACCAATTGTATTTTTGTTTTATCAAATTTTAAATTATGTTTCATAAAGAAGGAACCAAGACCATTTTATTAGGTATTATTTTTACCGCTGTAGTTCTATTAGTATCTGATCAATTTGTAGATATTGAATGGGTGAAAAAGCTTATCCAAATCAGTGCTTTTTTGATTTTGATTATCATATTACAATTTTTTAGAAATCCAAAAAGGATAGCTGTTCTTAATGAAAATCATATTTTAGCTCCTGTTGACGGAAAAGTAGTTGTTATCGAAGAAGTATTTGAAGGAGAATATTTCAAAGACAAGCGTTTACAAGTTTCTATCTTTATGTCTCCTGTAAATGTACACGTTACGCGTTACGCTATGAGTGGGTTAATCAAATTTAGCAAATACCATCCAGGTAAATTTTTAGTAGCTTGGCATCCTAAAGCGAGTGAAGAAAATGAGAGAACAACTGTCGTTATCGAAAATAAAACTTTTGGTGCTATCTTATACCGTCAAATTGCTGGAGCATTGGCACGCCGAATTGTAAACTACGCACAAGAAGGGATGCAAGTGGTTCAAGGAACAGATGCTGGTTTTATTAAATTTGGCTCAAGAGTAGATTTATTTTTACCTTTAGGCACTCCAATCAATGTGGTATTAAACCAAAAAGCTATTGGCGGAAAAACAATTATCGCCACTAAAGAATAATGAGTAAAAAAGATCTAGAAACTCAATTTCAAGAAGCTTTAAAAAAAGCTTCCGAAATGACTCAAGCGTCTTTACCACAAGATGTACAATTACGTCTTTACGCCTATTATAAACAAGCGACTTTTGGCACTTTAGAAACCAAACAAATCAATGCTACTTTTCATCTAAGGGATGCATTTAAAACAAATGCTTGGATGCAAATTAGCCATATTTCTGCTGTCGAAGCCAAAGAAAGATATATCGAAATCATCAACTCACTTTTAGAAAATACGAATTCCAATGAAAACGAATAATTTTTTTATAGTAAGTACACTTTCAGTTCTTTTATTAATTTCATGTAACAAAAAAAAATATACTGAGGTAGTCGAAGTACCTTTACCTACTGCACAGGAAAAAATCACTATCGGAATGCCCGAAGATGTTAGAGCCGACCCTGGCTCTTTCTTAATGGACAAACTAGCATACCCTTATGACGCCTTGGCTCCAACGGTTTCTCCACTAACATTAGAAACGCATTACTCAAAACATTATTTGACCTATACCAACAATTTTAACAAAGCAGTTGTTGGAACTGGCTTAGAAAATTTATCGATTGAAGAAGTCATTTCGCAATTAGATGTTAACAACACCGAATTACGAAACAATGCTGGTGGTTTTTACAATCACAATATCTATTGGAAATCCATGTCACCGGATGGCGGAGGAGCACCTCAAGATACTATTGCATCAGTAATTAATAGAGATTTCGGATCATACGAAAACTTCAAAAGAGCTTTTACTGTTGAAGCGACCAAACAATTTGGTTCGGCTTGGGTATGGCTTGTTGTAGACAAAGCCGGAAAACTTCAAGTTACTAGCACTCAAAACCAAGATAACCCATTAATGCGAAATGCTGTTATTAAAGGAACACCAATTATTGGATTAGACCTGTGGGAACATGCGTATTATTTAGGTTACCAATACCGCCGAAGAAGCTATATCGAATCTTTCTTCAATGTCCTCAATTGGAAAAAAATAAATGAAGGATACGAAAATGCAACCCGTCGTAAATACTACTAAACACCAATTCGTTACATTTTTATAGAATTATTTTTAACCATTAAAAAATTAAGAAAATTAAGTTAAGCTTAATAAACCTTAATTTCTTAATGGTTTCTTTATTTTTATAGTTGTAAAATAAATGATTCCGATGGAGAAATCGTCATCGGAACTACTCCTTCTCTATTACTAACTGTAAGCGTCAATTTCGTTTTCTTATACAATTGATCTACTAGTTTGTATGTACCATCGGCTAGATCCCATTTTTCAATCACAAGATTTGGCACTTTTAAATCAAACGAACTGCTGTTGTCTGATGAAAAATTAGTAACGATAATCAGTTTTTGATTATCTGACCAACGCACATAACTGTAAATCCCAGTATCATATCCTTCCACATGGTAGCGATTTGCATATTGAATTTCTTGAAATTCTCCCATCAAAGCAGTACTTTCTAGCGTAAAATTCAACAATCGCTTATAAAAATCCCGTAACGAAGCTTCACTTTCAGATAACTGACCACCGTCAAATTTGCCGTTATTCATCCATCTTTGATGTGCAGGCACGCCCACATAATCAAAAATCGAAGTTCTAGAACGTGTGCCAAAACCGCCATCTTCATTAGCAGCTTCCCCCACTTCTTGACCAAAATAAATCATCACAGGTGCCGTACTAATCGTTGCCGAAACGACCATCAAAGGTTTTCCTCTTTCTGGAGTACCCGCAAACTCAGGACTTGCCAAACGTTGTTCGTCATGATTGTCCAAAAACTTCAACATATGATGTTCAATACCGCCTAAACTCTGCTGAATATGTGACAATTCATCCGGCCAGGAACGCCCTTGAATCACATCTTTCAACTTGTCATACGTACCTACTTTATCATACAAATAATCCATTTTTCCCATCTTGATGTAATTGTAGTATTGGTCAGGATTATAAACCTCTGCCATCAAGAAAGCCTCTGGATTTTTCATCTTAATCGATGAGTTCAAATAACTCCAAAACTCAAACGGAACCATCTCCGCCATATCGTATCTAAAGCCATCTACCCCTTTTTTGGTCCAGTACAGTGCAATATCACGGAACTTTTTCCACGAATCAGGGATTTCTTTGTCTTTCCAAAAATCAAAATGCACTTTGTAGGATTCTGTATCGTAACCCCAAGGCAAAAACGGAAAATCATAACCGCCATCAGGACGTACCCCGTAATTTATTTTTACCGTTTCGTACCAGTCATTGCGATCTGGTTTCGCCATTCGGGAGCCATTTCCTGTCCATTTGGCTGGAATTTCTATAAAAGGTTCATGTTGTGAAGCGTCATATTCACCACCCAAAGGTGGCACAATATCAGGAACTTCAAATTGTGAATTCGGAATGTAATAAAAATTATTGTCCTTACGATATTCCACAGAGGTGTCGTCATTTGCCCCAAAGTCCTTTACGCCCCTCGGATTCGTTTTTCCTTCATATTTACGGGCAATATGGTTGGGAACAATATCAATAATCACCTTCATGCCTGCTGCGTGTGTTCTGACAATCAAATCCTCAAATTCCTGTAAACGGTTCTCAGGTTTAACAGCTAAATCTGGATTCACATTATAGTAATCCTTAACCGCATAGGGAGAACCCGCGCGTCCCTTAACCACCGTAGGATGATCGTTAGAAATCCCTATAGCCGTATAATCATTTACCAGCGCATGGTGCGGCACACCTGTGAACCAAATATGTGTAACCCCTAGTTTTTTTATCTCTTTGAGTGCCTTAGGTGTAAAGTCTTTGAACTTCCCCACCCCATTTTCTTCAATGGTTCCCCAAGGCTTATTTGTTGTATTTGTATTCCCAAAAAGTCGTGTAAAAACATGATACACCACCTTTTTAGTCTCTGCTGTAGGCTCTTTTCCTTTTTTCATTTTACGATTCTTTGTTAAATGGTATTTCCATTTTTTAAATATAGTTTATTTTGAAAACTATCCCAATTTAGAACGAATGAATTAGCCGCTAATTCACAATTTTTTATTTTCAACCGTTTAACATCCAAATTAGCACTAATTTATTTCTCTTGTATTTCAAAAAAAACTGCGACCCGAGCAGTAGCAAACAGGCAAAGCAATCAGCAGTGATTTTTTTAAGGAGCTTAATCCCATCATCCGTTTCAAGCTTCACGATTTCAAACCCTTTTTCTACGCGCTGGCAGGAGCTTCCTCTGGTCGCTCTGCCACCGCAAGAAAAAAGTGGTTTTCAATCGCAAAGGCTTTCCACTACTACTGGGGCTAGGGGATTTACAAAAATAATGACCAATTGTGGTTTACCGTAAGGAATACATATTTCGAGAAATTATTTTTGCCGAAATTTTGCTAGTTATTTAGAAGAAAACTAGCGAACTAATTACATTAATAATGGAACTACAAATTTCAAAATCGAGACACAAAAAATTAAAAAAGAAAAAACTATTAAAATGGACATCAATTGCTCTTAATGTTTTAATGATAAATTGGATTGCATCAAAAATTGGTTCTGCATCAAAATATGTTACCGAAGCAGGAAATGAAGTCATCCATCATAACGGACCAGACATACTATCCATAATTCTTGTATGGATTGGAATAGCGGTCGTACTGTGGTTTATGAAAATAAGGATTAAAAGGTAGTTAGTATTAAAAGTGAAATATTGTGTAAATACGGTTTACCGTAAGGAAAACTGATTAAGAGGAATTATTTTTGACAAGAATAAAAAGGAACAAACGGGTAAGCTGAAAACCGAATAGAGTAAGCAAAATTAAATCAATTCCAAATGAAAAAAATAATTCTATCAATCAGCTTTTTAACTATTTCAGCTTTAGCTTCTGCTCAATCTTCTACTTATGTAAATGGCTATACAAAAAGCGATGGCACATATGTTCAAGGGCACTACAAAACTACTACTGACAACACAAACACAAATAATTACTCAACACAAGGAAATACCAATAGCTACACTGGTGAAACTGGAACTAGGGCTAAAGATTACTCAACACAAGCATATAATTATGGCTCAGGACAAACGATCCAAACGGGATCAAAGGGTGGGCAATATTACATCAATAGCAACGGTAATAAAACGTACGTTCCAAAAAGATAAAAATAACTTATCAAAATCTAACAAGAAATATTTCACATCTGGCACTCCTAAAATTGAGTGCCTTTATTTAATTTAAAGCAAAAATTGTAGCGTTTGCAACGCGGATGAAATTACCTTATATTTATTATATTAATTTCCCAACAACAGTAAAACAAATCTTTGTGGAGTTACTTACGGAGATTGCTTCGCCTGTTCGCTTTCGCTCGAGTCTTCCTACGTCAGGATGACAAGATTGCGGGAAGTAGTTTAAGGAAGTAGGGGACGTAAGTAGTTTGAAGAAACAGTTTGAGGGTTAGAATAATTAAAAGCTAAAAATATGGAAATCAAAACTGAAAACGATTATCAAAAAGCATTAAAAAGATTAGAGGTTATTTTTGACGCAACTCCAAATTCAAAAGAAGGAGAGGAAGCTGAAATGCTATCACTACTGATAGAAAATTATGAAAATCAATATTTCCCTATCGACAATCCTTAAATATCTATTTCTTTCGTTTGATACGTTTTAAAATTTCAGCATTTAATCATAGTTGTGACCAATAAAACTAGCCCATTCCTCACAATAACTTTGCTTCTAAAAAAACTTTTTTAACTACAATATTATCCCTAAATTGAAACTTCAAAATTGACAAAGAGCACAACTGCTTACGAAACCTACACAAACATGATGGACAAATATTTAAGACAATTGATTTCAATAGAATTTGAGGATAAAAAAGACATTTTTACTGGTTTTCTAATTGATTGGACTGAAGATTGGATTTTGCTAAAAAACAATCCTGTTGATTTCATCATTGATGGGTACACCATTTTGAGAAACAAAAATGTAAAGTCCATTACACAAGATAAAGACCATGAGTTCACAGAGAAAGTCATCAAACTAAAAGGGCTTAAAACAAGTGCTGAAGAAATCATTCCGCTTACGGATTTAGAGACTATTATTCATTTTTTGGCAAGTAAATATGAAATTTTTCAGATTGCTAAAAAATCCGATAAAGCCGTTTATCTTGGGAAACTTATTGACTTCAATGAGGACGAATTGGTCATGGATTTCTTAGGACCAGAAGGCGAATTTGAAGGTGAAATGGGTTTTAAACACAACAAAATAAGAGTCATCGAATTTGATACCGATTACATCAATTCATTGAAACTGATTGTTAACGAAGGGCAATAAGCTAATTATTTATTAATAGAAAAACACCCCTACCCCCTCCTCTCAAGAGGGGAATAAGAAGTGCTACCATATGTAATATGGTTCAAAAGTTTCTCAACTGTACATCGATTATGCTCTGTATAAACTGCTCTATATAACAAAACATTTTGTTATATCGAGCGCAACATCAATAATTAAGCATTTTACCGTCACTTCGAGTGATTTTGAATAGTAATGCGAACAGCTTTACTATTCAAAATTGTATCGAGAAGCCTTATGTCCTAGAAGTTCTCGATACATTTTATTAAAAAAAGCTAACGCATTTTTTAATAAAACACTCGAACAGACAAGAGTAATCCTTCACTATATGACATTGAAGTGAGCGCCATCGAGTTTTTTTTTCAGAAAAACTTCTAT
The DNA here is from genome assembly GCF_034119845.1 of Flavobacterium sp. NG2. NCBI lineage: Bacteria > Pseudomonadati > Bacteroidota > Flavobacteriia > Flavobacteriales > Flavobacteriaceae > Flavobacterium > Flavobacterium sp. NG2. The sequence goes on from NZ_CP139420.1 coordinate 3,709,870, forward strand.
AAAAAGAAATAATATTATCCTCAGCCCTGATGGGAGCGGCATCCTTGTGGGGCTGGCATTTATGCCCCACAAGATACAGCGGACAGCAGGAACTATCTTTCCTGAAAAAGCCTACTATTACGCTCCTAAAAAAATCAATGCTCGTGTTCTCCTCCCCCTTTGGCAGTACTCAAAAGATAGAAAGCTCCTTTGATTACGATTTTGGCATCGGTGGGGATGTTTTCAAGTAGTTTTACTTCGGTGTAACCTAAATCGGTTGTGCCGGGAATAACCTCGATGGCTTTGAAATGAACTTCACCTTCCTCGTGATGAGAGGCCGTTCCGTCCTCTTTATGTGGTGCTTCTTTAGGGTTTGAATCGATTAAGAAAATGAAATATTTATCACCGTTTCTAACAATCGATTCTTTCGGTAAGGCGGGAACAGAATGATTGGTAATATTAATATTTGCCGCCACATACATGCCCGAAATCAAATCTTTGGTGTCTCTAGAATTGATTTTGGCGTGTACTGCTACCGTTTTACTTTCGTTAGAAAATGATTTATTAATACCGAAAATCGTTCCCTTAATGGACTTATTTGATTGATTAGTCAAAACAAAATCCACTTCTTGACCAATGGAAATTTTGCCCAAATCTTTTTCGAAAACATTCAAATCTAAATGCATTTGGCTATTATCTACCACTTCAAAAAGGGTGATTCCTGTCGATGCAAAAGCGCCTTTGGTGATGCTAATCTTCCCCACATACCCACTAATAGGTGCCAAAATAGGAATCAACGAACCATTGCCTGACAAACTCACATTTAAGGCTTGTAATTTGGTTCTGGCAGCTTTGGCTCTTGCTCTTTCCACCGCTAATTTTGATTTTACTTCTTGAAAGGTTTTTAATGGATTGACATTTTCGTCGCTCAACGTTTTTTGGCGGTTGTATTCTAACTGCAAGAATTCGACATTTGCTATTGCAGAACTGTATTCCTCCTGAATTTGAGTGATATCAAGGTTTTGGATGGTTGCCAAAGTCTTTCCTTTGGTCACATACGTTCCTTCCAAAACAAAAATATCTTTAACCACTCCACCAATTAAAGTCGAAATATTTGCCATATTTTGTGGTGGAACGGCAGTATAACCATTGGCCTTAATGATGGTATTGAGGTTTTTCATTTCGATACTTCCCGTTTCAATTCCGATGGTTTTGTATTGGGTAGCTGTTAGTTCCAGTTCGGTTTCTGATTTTTCTTCTTCCTCATGTTGTTCTTCGGCTTTCTTTTCTCCACAAGAAAAAAGGAGTAAACTACCACTTAAAAGCAAGGCAACAGCAAAGGTAAATCGACGGATTAGGAATATAGATGTTCGTGTATTTTTCATTGTGATTCGGTTAATTGTTTGTAAAAGACGGAAATTGCAACGCAATCGCACTTTGATTATAGGCATTCAAGGCTTCGGCATTTTGCTTTTTGATATCGATGGCTTGATTCAAAAAACTAATGTAGTTCCAATAACTCATATCTCCATTAGCGTAGCTTTTTTGCGCAGTGCTGATGATTTGATTGGCATAGTTCAGGCCTTCGTTTTGATAGTAAAGCACGGCTTTTTGTTGTTTTTCGAATTCGTTTTGCAACATTTCTTTTTGCAATTTCAACTTTAAAGTATTTTTATCCAAAGCCAGTTGTGATTGTAAAACATTCATTTCAGAAGCCTTTGCTTTGGTCGTATTCACACCGCCAAAAACAGGAATTTGCAAACCTGCCGTAAATCCTTGAAATAAGGACTTGGTATCAATGGTTTGTGCAAAATACCCTAAACCAACTTTTGGTGTTCGCATCGCTTTATAAGTCGAAGCTTCTTTTTGATAGACTGAAATTTCTTGTTCGTAAAAATTGCTGACCAACTCTTGAATGCGGTTTTCTTTATTATCCTTTAGCAGCGTGTATTTCAAAGGCGTATTTACATCAGGAATTAGGTTTTCATTGGTTTGAAGAAAAAACTGCCATTGTTTTTGATAGACCACCAAATCGTTTTCCAACTGTGCTTTTTGCGTTTCAATCTCTTTCACCTTGGCTTTGGCGCTTATGACTTCAATCGAACCGCTTTCACCTGTTTTAAAACGCAATTCGGCATTTTTTAAAAACTGATTGTAAATTGTAAAGAGTTCGTCGTTTAATTTCTGAATCGATACTCCATACAAATATTGGTAGTACGATAAGGTCACGGCTTTCTCTATTTCGTATTCCGTCAATGCTTTTCTGCGTTCGGCTAGGTTCACTAAAGCTTCTTGTAACTGACGGTTGGATTTGGTAATCGTACCGATAGGAAAAAACTGCTGTACCGTAATATTATGGTCGTAGAACTCGCTATTAAACTGCCCCCCTTGGTACTGGATTTGTAACGGATCAACTTGAAAAGCCGTTTTTTTGAGTAACATTTGTTTTTCAATTTCAGTATCAGCAATTTTTAAATCGCTGTTGTTTTTCTTGGCTAACAAAATTGCATTTTCAAGTGTAATGATTTGTTTGTTTTGAGCAAACGAAAAACTGCTCATCAATAGCAGAATTGCAAAACAGAATAAAAAACGGAACGGATTCCTTGGTGTTTTATATGTATTTTTCATCTTATGAATTTTTATTTGCTTCCAAACCGTCATTTTCTTTTTTAGAAAACAATGTACTTTTGGAAGTTTCGAATAATAAATAAAGGATTGGCAAGACAATCAATGTCAATAAAGTCGCCGACATCAATCCACCAATTACGACCGTGGCCAATGGTTTTTGCACCTCTGCCCCTCCACTATTGGATAACGCCATAGGCAAAAATCCTAAAGATGCTACTGCTGCCGTCATTAAAACGGGTCTCAATCTGGTTTTCGTCCCTATTCGAATACGCTCGAGCGGACTCGAAATTCCCTCGGCTTTCAGTTGGTTGAAATACGAAATAAGTACGATTCCATTTAAAACGGCGATTCCGAATAAAGCGATGAATCCTATTCCTGCCGAAATACTAAAGGGCATTCCTCTCCACCATAATGCATACACACCACCAATGGCAGATAAAGGAATAGCTGTAAATATCAATAATGATTGCTTGATGCTGTCAAAAGTAAAATACAGCAAGACTAAAATTAATCCCAAAGCCACGGGAACAGCAACCGAAAGGCGTTTGTTTGCTTCAATTAAATTTTGAAACTGCCCTCCATAGGTAACATAATAACCCGAAGGAAGTTGGAATTGAGCATCTAGCTTTTGTTGAATTTCTTCAACCACACTTTTAATGTCGCGTCCACGAACGTTCAATCCCACTGTAATTCTGCGTTTTCCGTTTTCTCGGGATACTTGTACAGGTCCTTGCTCATAGCTGATAGTTGCTACTTGTGAGAGCGGTACTTGTTGGCCATTGGGTAACGGAATAAATAAATTACTAACATCTGTTATATCAGAGCGGTTTGTTTCATCCATTCGAACCACAACATCAAAACGTTTGCTTTGGTCGTAAATTTTTCCGGCCACATCACCTGCAAACGAAGAACGTATCACCTGATTAATATCGACAATATTTAAACCGTACAAAGCAATTTTATTGTAATCGTATTTGATGGTGATTTGAGGTAAACCCGTGACTTTTTCAGCTTTTAAATCGCCCACACCTTCAATGGATTTTACTTTCGAAATTAACTCATCAGCTTTGGCAGCCAAAACATCCAAATCGTCACCAAAAATCTTAATTGCAATATCGCTTTTGCTTCCCGTCATCAGTTCGTTAAAACGCATTTGAATTGGTTGTGACACTTCAATAGAAACATAGGACAGCTTCTTGTTTATTTCCGCTTTCATCGCTTCCCCGATTTCTTCCCAATTTTTGTATTTGTGATCCCATTCGCTTTTGTCTTTTAAAACGATTACGATATCTCCATTTTCAATAGGCATAGGGTCAGTTGGGATTTCTCCCGTTCCTATTTTGGTAACAATCGTTTGGATTTCAGGAAACTTAGCTTTTAATATTTTCTCGCATTCTGTGGTGGCTTGAATCATTTCGGTCAACGAACTACCAGTCATGATTCTTGTTTCGAATGCTAAATCGCCTTCTTCAATGGTCGGTATAAATTCGCCTCCCATATTTTGGAACACAAAAAATGCAATAGCAAAAAGTGCCAAGGCAATCCCCAATACCAATGTTTTCAAACGCAAGGCTTTCTCTAAAAAAGGTGTGTATATATTCTCGAACCACAGCATCATGCGGTCACTAAAATTGGTTTTGTGTTCTGTTTTTTTCGACAAAAAGAGTGCACTCATCATCGGTACGTAGGTTAACGATAAGATAAAAGCACCTAAAACCGCAAATCCTACTGTCATTGCCATCGGTCGGAACATTTTTCCTTCGGTACCTACCAAAGCGAGGATAGGCAAATACACAATCAAAATGATAATTTCACCAAAAGCAGCACTGTTCCTAATCTTGGAAGCCGACTCGTAAACCTCAACATCCATTTCGCCTTGCGTAAGTTCTTTTATTCTGGTTCGCTTTTGCAAATGATGCATGGTCGCTTCTACGATAATCACCGCACCATCGACAATGATTCCAAAATCAATCGCCCCCAAACTCATTAAGTTTCCGCTTACGCCAAAGGCATTCATCAAAATCACAGCAAACAACATCGCCAGCGGAATCACCGAAGCTACAATCAATCCCGCTCGAAAATTTCCAAGGAATAAAATCAAAACAAAAATCACGATTAAGGCTCCTTCCAAAAGGTTGGTTGATACCGTTCCAATGGCATTATCCACTAATTTACTTCGGTCAATAAAAGCTTCTGCTACGACTCCTTCAGGTAATGTTTTATTGATTTGAGCCATTTTCTCTTTGACTCTTTTCACCACAGCGCTTGAATTTTCGCCTTTTAACATCAAGACCAAACCCGAAACGATTTCGCCTTTTCCATCCTTAGTAGAAGCTCCGTAACGCAAGGCAACACCTTCTTGTACCTTCGCCACATCGCGAACCAAAACAGGAGCACCATTGCGGTTTTTTATCACTACATTCTCTAAATCCTTAATCCCTTTGGCCATCCCTACGCCACGAATGAAATAGGCGTATTGGTCTTTTTCGATATATGCACCACCTGTATTTTGATTGTTTTTTTGTAAAGCATCAAAAATCTCAGTAATCGTTATCCCTAGACTATTCAGCGTATTGGGGTTAACCGCAATTTCATATTGCTTTAGTTTTCCTCCCCAAGTACTAATTTCTGCTACCCCCTCTGTCCCTTGTAATTGTGGAACGATAATCCAGTCTTGAATTGTACGCAATTGAACAGCATCATATTTGTCTTCATAGCCTTTTTTAGCATAGACATCGTATTGATAAATTTCGCCAAGACCGGTTGAAATAGGAGCCAATTCTGGAGAACCCGCATAGGCTGGAATGTTTTCTTGTGCTTTTTTAAGACGTTGAAAAATTTGTTCTCTCGCCCAATAAATATCCACATCCTCCTTGAAAACTACCGTCACCACCGAAAGCCCAAAACGGGAAATGCTTCGGAGTTCGATGATTTTTGGGATGGTTTTCACCTCCTGCTCCAGTGGATAGGTAATTAATTGCTCTACTTCCTGACTCGCCAATGTGGGAGCGGTAGTAATAATTTGCACCTGATTGTTTGTTACATCTGGCAAAGCATCAATGGGCAATTGACTGAGTGAATAACTTCCCACCCCAATAAGCACACAGGTAAAAAGCAGTATAATGAATTTATTCTTTATACTGAATTGTATTATTTTGTCTAACATGTTAGAATATCATAGATTAGAAATTTAGCAAACTAGCGCTTGCTCTCGCTGTGAATACACCTAAGTTTAATTCTAAAAGCTAATGTCATAGTATCAATATACATGACTTATAATAGCCCACAGATGAAACAAATTAAACAGATTAGCACTGATTTTTTTTATTTTCAGAATAAACAAAAGCAACAGTTTATCCACCTAACATCAGTTACATCCGTTTTGTCCGTGGACCAAAAGCAACTACATTTTGTAGCTTTTAGACGGAATTATTAGGCTATTTGCGGGGGTTGCCAAATACTTCCAAAGAAATTGGAAGAGGCAATTGAGGTATAAAAAGAATGAGAAGACTTTATTTCTTCAAAAAGGACTGTGACTAGCGTAGGTACAACTGCCACATAGGTTAACGTATGAAAACCACAACAACTACACACACAAAAAGGCGAACATAAATCATTATCGACATCGTGTGAATGCTCCGCATCTGTAGTACTGTGAATTTCAGCTTGATGTGCCAAACTATCGGCTAACTTATCTGCACAAGGCAGACACGAAAGCACAACTAAGTAGATGGAGAATATGATGTTTAGCATTTTCATTCCTGTAAAAATAGGAATAATAAATAAATTCTTTCCCTTATTATGGCTTTTTTAAGAATTTCAACACCAAAATGGTTGTTTCTAGAACTTCAACTGTTATTTTTTTATTCTTGATAATGTTTCTACCAATGGAATTCACGGAACACTTACTAAAAATAAAAGTATAGTGAGGTAATCTGAAACCGAATTCCTATTTCTCCATACTCTATTATCAAATCAATTGCGATCAAGATTCTACAATGAGAAGCTATTGCACAAACACCTCCGATTACAAGTTCTTTTTAAATGAATATTTTATTATTAATTTACAACCAAAAACAGTATCCGATGAACAACAGAAAACTAATTTTATATATAGCTTGCTCTTTAGATGGCTATATAGCGAAACCAAATGATGATTTAAGTTTTTTAAATAGTGTCCAAAAGGAAGGAGAAGACTATGGCTATAGTTCATTTATATCAACTATTGACACAGTAATTATTGGAAGAAAGACCTATGATTGGGTTATCAATCAAGGAATTGAGTTTCCGCACGCAGACAAAGAATCATATATCATAACAAGAACAACTAAAGAGAAAGAAGGAAACTTAACATTTTACAACGGTAATCTTCCTGATTTGGTAAAAAAGTTGAAAAGCAAAAACGGAAAAAATATCTTTTGTGATGGTGGAGCCGAAATTGTACACGAACTACTTAAAGAAAAACTACTTGATGAAATTATAATTTCTATTATACCCATTTTGGTTGGTGATGGCATTAGGTTATTTAAAAGTGACAGACCAGAACAAGAACTCACACTATTATCATCAAAAAATTATGATAGTGGACTTGTTCAATTACACTATAAAATAAAAACAGCATAAACCCATCTTACTTTCTAACACCTAATTTTTATGCGCTATACAGCAAAAAAACTTTCTTAGAGTAGATTTTTCGTTTTACTAAAGTGCTGCAATAAATTACAAAGTTTTAAGTTCGAATCTGAAACTAATAAAAAATCCCAACTGCTTTCACAATCGGGATTAGGTATGATTTCAAATAAAATGAATTATTTTACATCCATTAATTCTACATCGAAAATTAAAGTAGCGTTTGGTGGAATTACTCCTCCTGCTCCATTAGCTCCGTATCCTAAGTGAGAAGGAATCACAAAACGAGCTTTATCACCTACTTTTAATAAAGCGATACCTTCGTCCCATCCTTCGATTACTTGACCTTGACCTAATTTAAATTCGATTGGTTTTTTTCTTGGGTAAGAAGAATCAAAAACTTTTCCTTCTGGTAATTGTCCTGTATAATGTACTGAAACTGTTTTACCTGCAGCTGCTTGTTTACCTTCACCTTTTTGGATGAATTGGTAACGCAATCCGCTTTCCGTTTTTTCAAATCCAGCCGCTAATTTCTCCATAGCTTCTTCAGCAGCAGCTTTCTCAGCTTCTAAACGTTTTTTGCGGTTTCCTTCAAAAGTACGGAAAGCTTCAACAGCATTCCATTTTTGAGCTTCCTCACCTACTCTTACAATTTCCAAAGTTTCAAGAGCATCTCCTTGAGCAACAGCGTCTACTACATCTTGTCCTTCTACAACCTGACCAAAAACAGTATGTTTTCCGTCTAACCAAGAAGTAGGTACGTGCGTAATATAAAATTGAGAACCGTTAGTTCCAGGACCTGCATTAGCCATAGCTAAAACTCCTGGTTTGTCATGTTTCAAACTTGGGTGAAATTCATCATCAAATTTGTATCCTGGACCACCTGTTCCTGTTCCTTGAGGACAACCTCCTTGAATCATAAAATCAGGAATTACTCTATGAAAACTTAATCCATCATAATATTTTGTTCCTTGAGGCTTTACGCTGTTTTCTAAATTCCCTTCAGCAAGTGCTACAAAATTCCCTACTGTACCAGGAGTCAAATCGTGCGTTAATTTCACTAAAATAGCACCTTTAGAAGTGTTGAATTTAGCATATATTCCGTTTTCCATTGTATATTATTTTTATTGAGGTGCAAAATTACAAATTTAATAGGGAATTTGAAAGTTTGATTTTCAGGTTAAGTGTGGGAAGTTGCAAGTTAGAAATTGAGAGCTTGAAACTTCCAGCTCCCCGCTCCCTCAAAGTCATTAATTTAAGAAGTTTACCGTCACTTTGAGTGATTTTTAATAACAATGCGACAGCTATATTATTAAAAAAGGGATCGAGAAGTTTTGTTTAAACTAGAGTTCTCGATACTGAGATAAAATTTTCTGTCGCAAATTTTATCTCAACTCGAACTGACGATAGCTTAACTTAATGAATTTTTCGCTCCCTTCTCCCTTCTCCCTTCTCCCCACTTCTAACTATTGACATTTGAAATTGACTTTTATAATTGCTATTGAAATCTTTGTACCTTTGCCAATTCAAAATTTAGACAACAACTCATGCGTATTGACATTATTACCGTATTACCCGATTTATTGAGAAGTCCGTTTGAAGCTTCGATTATGAAACGTGCTATTGATAAAGGATTGGTGGAAGTTCACATTCACAATTTACGTGATTATACCACTAACAGACAAAAAAGTGTAGATGATTATCCTTTTGGTGGTGGTGCAGGAATGGTAATGACAGTACAACCTATTGACGCTTGTATTACGCATTTGAAAAGCGAAAGAGCGTACGACGAAATCATCTATATGTCACCTGACGGAGATACGTTGAACCAAAAAATGGCTAACACCATGTCCATGTATGAGAATATCATCATTTTGTGTGGACATTATAAAGGAGTAGATCAAAGAGTACGCGATCATTTTATCACCAAGGAAATTTCGATAGGTGATTATGTACTGAGTGGTGGTGAATTAGGCGCATTAGTATTGTCAGATACTTTAATTCGATTGATACCAGGCGTTTTGAGCGACGAAACCTCAGCATTAACGGATAGTTTCCAAGACGGTTTATTATCAGGACCTATTTACACTCGCCCTGCGGATTACAAAGGATGGAAAGTGCCGGATATTTTATTAAGTGGCCATTCTGCCAAAATTGACAAATGGCGCGAGGATACCGCTTATGAACATACAAAGAATAGAAGACCGGATTTGTTAGAATAAATTTTCTTTAAAAATTCCAATATTTTAAATTCCAAATTCCAATTGATTAATCAGTTAAAAAATGGTATTAGGAATTTGATTTTATTTAGAGTTTATTTTTTTATTGGAATTTGGAATTTCTTTTATTGGAATTTAATTTTTTTAACTACATTTGCACCCACATTTGATTAACCTCTGGCGATACCCGTGAATGTTGGTCCGATATTAAACCATAATTAGCATTTAAAATGGCAAATTTAGTAGACTTCGTTAATAGCGAATATGTTGCAAAAAAAGATTTCCCTGAATTCGGAGCTGGAGACACTATCACAGCTTACTACGAAATTAAAGAGGGTGAAAAAACAAGAACTCAGTTCTTTAAAGGAGTTGTAATTCAAAGAAGAGGTACTGGAAGTACTGAAACTTTTACAATTCGTAAAATGTCAGGTGCAGTAGGTGTTGAGCGTATCTTCCCTATCAACTTACCAGCTTTACAAAAAATTGAAATCAACAAAAAAGGAGCTGTACGTAGAGCTAGAATTTTCTACTTCAGAGAACTTACTGGTAAAAAAGCTAGAATTAAAGACAAAAGAAGATAGTTTACTATCCCTTTATACTAAAAGTCTCGACATTGTCGGGACTTTTTTTTTGGTTTTGGCTACAGCCAAAAAGAGAATTCTCAAATAAAGGCCTTATAATTAAAAAAATAACATTTTAAAGCGAAGTCGTTAGTTATCCCGCAATTCGGATATTTCTATGTTAAACGAGTCTGTATTTTAGTCTGATTTACATATCTTTGCACGGCTTTATTCAAAGCAAGCATACTTTTCACTATTTAAATGCATAGGACTACGATTATAAAATTAAAAAAATGACACAAAAATCAAAGATTGTTTACACATTAACTGACGAAGCACCTTTGTTAGCTACTTATTCTTTTTTACCAATTGTTAAAGCTTTTACAGCGACTGCAGGTATTGAAATTGAAACCGAAGATATTTCAGTTGCAGCTCGTATTTTGGCTAACTTCCCTGAATTTTTAACGGAAGACCAAAAAGTGAATGATTCTTTAGCTGAACTAGGAAAACTAGCTACTGCTCCAGAAGCAAACATCATTAAATTACCAAACGTTTCCGCTTCAGTACCTCAATTAAAAGGGGCTATTGCTGAATTGCAAGCACACGGATATAAAATTCCAAATTTCCCAGAAGATCCTAAAAACGATGCTGAAAAGGAAATCAAAGCAAAATATGCTAAAATATTAGGTTCTGCTGTAAACCCAGTTTTACGTGAAGGAAACTCTGACCGTAGAGCTCCTAAAGCAGTAAAAAATTACGCAAAAGTGAATCCACACTCTATGGGAGCTTGGTCTGCTGATTCTAAAACAGCTGTAGCTTCTATGAGCGAAGGTGATTTTTACGGAAGTGAGCAATCATTGACTGTAGCGGAAGCTACAGATGTAAAAATCGAATTTGTTGCTGAAGACGGTGCTACTACTGTTCTTAAAGCTAGCACTCCATTGAAATCAGGAGAAATTATCGACAGTTCAGTAATGCACTTGAATGCTTTAAAATCTTTTGTTGCTAAAACAATTGCTGAAGCAAAAGCACAAGGCGTATTGCTTTCTGTTCACTTGAAAGCAACGATGATGAAGGTTTCTGACCCAATTATCTTTGGAGCTATCGTTGAAGTATATTTCAAAGACGTTTTTGAAAAATACGCTGCCTTATTTGCTGAACTTGGTGTAAACACTAAAAACGGTTTAGGAGATGTGTATGCAAAAATTGCAGGTCACGCTCAACAAGCAGAAGTAGAAGCTGCCATCAATCAAGCGATTGAAAACGGTCCTGCTCTTGCCATGGTAAACTCTGACAAAGGAATTACAAACCTTCACGTACCATCAGATGTAATTGTAGATGCTTCTATGCCAGCTATGATTCGTACTTCTGGACAAATGTGGAACAAAGAAGGAAAACAACAAGATACAATCGCTATTATTCCAGACCGTTGTTATGCTGGTGTATATACGGCAACAATTGATTTCTGTAAAAAGAATGGTGCTTTTGACCCAACTACAATGGGTTCTGTTCCAAACGTAGGTTTGATGGCTCAAAAAGCAGAAGAATACGGTTCTCATGACAAAACCTTCCAAATGTCAGCTAACGGTAAAGTTCGTGTAGTTGATGTAAACGGAAACGTATTGATGGAACAAGCGGTTGAAGCAAATGACATTTTCAGAATGTGTCAAGCGAAAGACGCGCCTATTCAAGACTGGGTAAAACTAGCTGTTAATAGAGCACGTTTATCTGATACTCCTGCTGTTTTCTGGTTAGACGAAAAAAGAGCACACGATAGAGAAATCATCAAAAAAGTAAACACATACCTTAAAGATCACGATACAACTGGACTAGACATCCGTATCTTAAATCCAATTGCTGCAACTGATTTTACTTGCGAAAGACTTGTAAAAGGTCTAGACACGATTTCAGTAACAGGAAACGTATTACGTGATTATCTTACTGATTTGTTCCCTATTCTTGAAGTAGGAACATCTGCTAAAATGTTATCTATCGTTCCATTAATGAATGGTGGTGGATTGTTTGAAACGGGTGCAGGTGGTTCCGCTCCAAAACACGTTGAGCAATTTGTAACTGAAGGCTACTTGCGTTGGGATTCATTAGGTGAATTCTTAGCACTAGGTGCTTCATTAGAGCATTTAGGACAAAGTTTAAACAACGAAAAAGCAATTGTTTTATCGGAGACTTTAGACCAAGCCAATGATGCTTTCTTGCAAAACGATAAATCTCCAGCTAGAAGAGTAGGTCAAATTGACAACCGTGGTTCTCACTTTTACTTGGCTTTATACTGGGCACAAGCTTTGGCTGCACAAACTAAAGACGCTGACTTACTAGCCATCTTTGCTCCAATTGCAAAAGAATTAACGGATAACGAAGCTACCATCAACGCTGAATTAATTGGCGCACAAGGTAAACCACAAGAAATTGGTGGTTACTACCAACCCAATCCAGCTTTAGTAAGCAAGGCGATGCGCCCAAGCACAACTTTGAATACTATTTTAGATAAAATTTCAACATTGAAAACGGCTTAATCGTTTTTACACTTACTATTCTAAAGACAACTCGAAAGGGTTGTCTTTTTTTTTGGAGCAAAAACACTTATTTTCATAACTACCCTCCCTCCCGCTTTCCGCTGCAATCTTTTCCTTTTTAAAAGAAAAAGGAAAAGGATTTTCGCTGCAATCGGGGCTCATTAAGTACGTTTTGTTTTCCATAATTACACATAGATTGTTGTATTAGGACGAACTGCAAAACGATTGAACCACAAAGCTCCTAAGTACGAAAAGTGTTCACCAATTAAAAATCCATTTGATGATTTGTAAGAAAAAAATAATATATTTGGAAATAAATAAAGTATGAAACTTGTCATACATATCTACCCATATTGGGGTGGCTTTGTATGATTTTGTCATACATATAAACTAGTTACCAGCCATATGATGAAAATTCCAACTAAAATAGAGATTCAGACTATTAACCAATTCGGAAATAGCAACCCAATGGAAAATATTCTTTTTGGCTTTAAAATTTTTGTCGATAATGATGATTCTTATTATACAACTTCCTTTTTTAAAACTGACAAAAATGGTATGATAATTTTGAATCAAAGTGACTTAATAAATAATAGCGAGCTAAAACAGGAGAAAAATATCGAGGAATTCAAAAGCATAAAAGCGAATATTTATCCGTTAGAGAAAGAACTTACTGCTAGCATAAGGAAAGCGTCACAGAATTATATTGACGTAACTAAAAATAAAGAGATTTTGGAAAGTCAACTTATGCGAGAAGGCTTCACAAAAGACAATATAGAAATTGCGAAAAACTCTATAGAAAAAATGGCAGTTCAACAGAAAATAAACAATGAGCTATTTAAGGATTCAAAAAATGACTTGGTTCAAATAGTCACAACTTGCATTGAAGACGAATGGCTTAATGATTCAATCAAAACATACAAATTTATAATTATATAGCAATACGGCTGGTAATCGAGTAGACGGCTCCGCTAGAAACTAACGGAGTGCGCCTCTCACACCACCGAGTCCTTCGGCTTCGCTCAGGACAGGCCAAGCGGGTCATCCCTCGAATCGGGACAGGCTAGACTCGGCGGTTTCCCGAAATTATTTCGGGATAAACTCCAAATGATGATTTAGTTCAATGTAAATATCTGTCAAGGATTGATAGCCTTTTTGTCTTAGGCGCTTCAAAGTAATAGTTGAACCTAAAATAGGACTCTACGCAATTACCAAACTCCTTTTTCTTGCCCTACTAAAAGCGAGATGTTTTCGTAAAAAAATTCAACCCCCGCTTCGCAAAGTCATGAGACTTTGCGAAATTTTAAAAATCGACTTATTAAATAAATGCGTCCCAAAGTCTCCTGACTTTTGACTAATCTTGTGAATTACATTGAGCGAATGATACTGGACTCAAAACGACAATAATTGGTTAATAGCTTTATCGATTTGTAAACTCTTAAAAATAATATTTTGTGCAAAAGTCAGGAGACTTTTAGAACGATTTCGTTTATAACACAATTTTAAAATTGCGCAAAGTCGAAGACATTTGCGCAGCACTTGTAATAATTTTAGGTACACATCTAAGAGCAGAGATGTTATCGAAAAAAATCGAAACTTATAATTATTACGTTCAAATTCCATATATTTGTACGTATAAACATTTTTAAGCTATGGATACTAAACTCACATTAAAGCTTGACCAAGAGGTAATTGAAAAAGCGAAACATTACGCAGCTGAAAAAAAAGTAAGTTTATCCCGAATTATAGAAAACTATCTTAATTCTTTGACTTCAGAAAAAACTACTGATGATATCCAAATTTCACCATTTGTAAAAAGCCTTTCTTCTGGAATCAAAATTCCAGCTGATTATGATTATAAAAAAGACCGTGCTGAATATTTAGACCAAAAACACAAATGAGCAGACTCTTCTTAGACACTAACGTAATATTAGATTTATTGGGAGAAAGAGTTCCTTTTTTTGATTCAATTGCCAAAGTTGCAACCTTGGCAGACCAAAAAAAGCTTACTCTAATTGTTTCACCACTTTCATTTACTAGAATTAATTACGTTTTAAATAAATATGAACCTTCTGAAACTGTACTGAATAAACTTCGAAAGTTTAAAATAATCTGCGAGGTCTGTGAGGTTAATGAAGAAACAATAGACAAAGCGTTGAATTCTAATTTCAAAGATTTTGAAGATGCTGTTCAATATTTTTCCGCTTTACAATCTAACTGCTCCATAATTATAACTAGAAACGCAAAAGACTTTAAAAATGCTACAATTCCAATTATGACAGCGGAGGAGTATTTAAGTAGCATAACGTAAAAGGACATCACCCAATCAAGTTGACAGCCCCAAAGGCTATGCAATATCCACACCACCCAATCACTCGAATTCCAAATAAATATCTCGTGTACGGATAGCACAGTCTGGAAGCTTCCATACTGCGCTATCATATCTAAGGGAAAATTATACATATCTGAGGCACCTTTATCAACTCAAAGTATTATCTAAAATTTAGTTTTCGTTAATGCAAAGCATATCTTCTCATTTACTACTTACTGTCCTTGCCAAACTTTCAATTCCATTTTGCAAAAACAGCTGTTTAGACCACTTAAACAAGGTAACACACTCAACATCAACAGAAAGACAATCGGAAACGGTTGTCTTTTTTTTATACTTTATTATAAAAAAAATATCAACATTGTTAAATTTTACTTAAATTGATGCTCTTTTCATTAATACCACAGAAAAATGAAAATAAAAAAGACATTTTTTTCAACTCTTTTTTTACTATTTAGCATTTCATCTTTCTCACAAGATTACCATACACTTATTGGACGAATAACTGATTTTAAAACTAATGAATCATTAAGAGGTGTAAACATATTTAGTCCTGAAGCTAATATAAAAACAAGCACAGATAATTACGGTTTTTACTCCATTAAACTTCCTCAAGGAGAACACACTCTTAAAATAAGTTCTATAGGTTACTACGTCATTACAAAAAAAATAAACCTAAAAAAAGATACCGAACTAGACTTTAATCTAACCAAAGGAGAAGAAGCCCTTTTTGAAATAGTTGTAAAAAACAAAACTACTTTGACTCCAGCTGGAACAATTGAATTGTCTATTTCAACAATAAAAAAAATTCCCGCAGTACTTGGAGAAGTAGATATTCTTAAATCAATTTTATTACTTCCTGGTGTCACTAATGCTGGAGAAGGTTCAGCTGGTTTTAACGTACGTGGAGGCGGTACAGACCAAAACCTAATTCTGCTTGATGAAAGCCCAATATTCAATCCTTCTCATGCTTTTGGTTTTTTCTCAGTATTCAATTCAGATATAATAAAAGACTTAAAACTCTATAAAAGCGGCATCCCTGCCAATTACGGAGGTCGAATTGCATCCCTATTAGACATTAATCAAAAATCTGGAAATTATAAAAAATTGAATGTGCAGGGAGGAATAGGCGTAATCTCCAGCCGACTCCTCCTAGAAGGACCAATTTTGAAAGACAAAATATCATTCTTAATTGGCGCACGAACAACCTATGCCCATCTATTTTTAAAACTTTTAGAAGAACAAAAAAACAACTCCATATACTTCTATGATTTTAACGCCAAAATAAACTACAAAATCAACTCAAACAACAACATTTACATATCCAGTTATTTAGGCCGAGATTTATTTAAACTAAACAATAGCTTCACCAATGAATATGGAAATACAACTTTAAACTTAAAATGGCATCATCAGTATTCAAAAAAAATGAATTCCAATCTTTCCTTTAGTTACAGTGATTACTTTTATAATTTAAACCTTCATTTTATTTCAGTTAATTGGAATTCAAATATTACGAATTACACTTTCAAATATGCCTTTAAAAATCAGTTTTCATCCAAGTTTAAATTAAATTATGGATTAGAAACCAACCATTACCTCTTCAATCCTGGCACTTTAAAATACATCGATAAAACAACCGAACAGTTAGAAGAAAAAATGGCGCTGGAACATTGTTATTTTATAAATGCAGAACATGACATTTTTAAAAACATAAAGCTTTCTTATGGATTAAGACAGAGTATTTTTTATCACTTAGGACCAGCCAAAGTCAACTTATATGAGAATAACTCTCCTGTCATTTTCAACACTGAATCAAAAATCTACGAAAAAGCAATACCAACTGGTATTCAAGATTATAGTACAAACAAAATCATTAAAAGCTATAATAACCTAGAACCTCGTATTTCATTTTCATATCAACTCAACGACAATAATTCAATAAATACCAGTTATAATAGAACGTCCCAATACCTTCATTTAATCTCTAATACTAGTTCACCTACCCCATTAGACGTTTGGATGCCAAGTGATCGGTATATCAAACCTCAAATTGGAGATCAAATTGCTTTTGGTTATTCAAAAATTATCAAAAACGACTATTCACTTCAATTTGATGTCTATTACAAAAAACTAAAAAACAGATTAGACTACATTGACGGTGCCGATTTGATTGCCAATAAAGCTATTGAACAAGTACTATTAAAAGGTCAAATGCGGTCTTATGGTCTTGAAATATTAGCCAAGAAAAACAGAGGAAAACTCAATGGATGGATCTCCTATACTTTATCCAAATCAGAGAAGCAAACTACGGGTAGAACTCCTGAAGAAACAGGAATTAACAATGGTGAATGGTATAATTCTGTTTATGATAAACCTCACAACTTGGCCATAACAGCTTCCTATGATATTTCAAAAAGATGGACTTTAGGATCAAATTTTGTGTATCAAACTGGTCAAGCGACAACTTTCCCTCGAGGACAATACAAATACTTAGACATCTCTGCCCCTATTTATGGTTCTCGTAACAAAGATAGACTCCCTAACTACCACCATCTAGACTTTTCGGCCACGCTTAAACCCTCCACAAAAAGTACTGGAAATTGGCAAGGCGAATGGGTTTTTAGTATTTACAATATATACAATCGAAAAAACGCTTCGTCAATCAACTTTCGACAAAATATAGACACTGGAAATAATGAAGCTATAAAAACTTCCATTTTTGGATTTGTTCCCGCTATTACCTATAATTTTAAATTCTGATAGGATGATAACACTAAAAAAAACTATACCGATATTCCTTGTTTTTACATTGCTATTCTTCAATTGTGAAGAGGCTATTATTGTGGACCTAACTACAGAACCTCCTCGATTAGTTATCGAAGCTTCCATCAACTGGAGAAAAGGCACAAATGGGAATTTACAAAAAATCAAACTCACCAATAGCACTGATTATTACAACAATAATACACCTGTTGTTTCTGGTGCCACCGTCTTTATAAAAAACAATTCCTCCAATACTAGCTTTTCATTTATTGAATCCCCACAAACAGGAGAATATGTTTGTACTAATTTCATCCCTGTATTAAATGAAAGTTACACACTAACCGTCATCAATAATGGAAATACGTATACCGCATCCGAAACCTTAAAACCTGTAGCTCCAATAACTAGAGTTGAACAAAATAATAACGGGAGCATAACGGGGTCTGAAATAGAAATTAGAGCCTTTTATACCGACCCTGATAATGAAAAAAATTATTATCTATACAAGTACAGCTATTCAAATCAAGCAAAAAAAGATTACTACGTCAATGAAGACACTTTTTATCAAGGGTTGGACTTTTTTAGTATTTCACAAAACACCCATTTCAAAAAAGGAGATACTGTTGAGATAACTCACTATGGAATATCTAACAGTTATTTCAACTATATGAATATTGTATTAAGCAATTCTAGAAACAGCGAAAACAACCCGTTTCAAACACCTCCTGTTATAACAAAAGGAAACATTCGAAACATTACAAACCCAAACCAACCACCATTAGGTTATTTTTCTTTAAGTGAAATTGACACAAAAACCTTTACCATTCAATAATCCATTAATACTCATGACAACTTCTGACAATTAACACAGTTTTAATGCATGTTTATTAGCTAATTACTTATAGATTCCTCAAATTTGCGTTTCAAATTCATCATTATGTTTGATACGAAAAAAATCGCTTTTCTTTTCTTTTTATTAAGCTGTTTCAATATTTTTTCTCAAGGCACGAGCGAAAGCGAACTGGCTAAGCAAAAATTCACTTTAAGCGGAACCATAACCGACAATAAAAGTAACGAAACAATGATTGGAGTTAATCTTTATATTCCTGAGACCCAATCCAGCATCAACACCAATCAATATGGCTTTTACTCCATAACACTACCTAAGGGAACCTATACGGTTTTGGTGAGTTACATCGGTTTTCAGTCGGTATCTAAAAAAGTGGTATTAGATAAAAACACTAAGATTAACTTTAATTTATCTGATAATGCTGAAGTTCTCGATGAAGTTGTTGTAAATGCTAAAAACTACAGTACATCAATCCGTAAACCTGAAATGAGTGTCAACAAACTCTCTATTTCATCTATCAAAAAAATGCCTGTGGTTTTGGGTGAAGTCGATGTTATCAAATCACTCTTGCTATTACCTGGAGTTACCAACGCTGGCGAAGGCGCTTCTGGTTTTAACGTTCGTGGTGGTGGTGCCGATCAAAATTTAATCTTACTGGACGAAGCAACGATTTTTAGTTCTTCACACGTATTTGGTTTCTTCTCTGTTTTTAACCCTGATGCTATCAAAGATTTAAAACTGTATAAAGGTGGAATTCCAGCTAATTTTGGAGGAAGAGCATCTTCAGTTTTAGATATTTATCAAAAAGATGGAAACAGTAAATCTTTTCATGCCAATGGAGGAATTGGATTGATTTCGAGTCGGTTGTTAGTTGAAGGACCTATCGTAAAAGACAAAGGTTCGTTTTTAATTGGTGGACGTAGCTCGTACGCACATCTGTTTTTAAAACTGTCCGAAGATCAAAAAGACAACTCCGCTTATTTTTATGATTTGAATACCAAATTGAGTTACAAAATCAACCCCAACAACAATTTATATTTGTCAGGTTATTTTGGTCGTGATGTGTTTTCGATTAACAAAAGTTTTTCTAACACTTATGGAAACGCAACGCTCAACCTACGCTGGAACCATTTATTCTCCGATAAATTATTCTCTAATTTATCACTGATTTACAGCGATTACTATTATGGTTTGGACTTGGATTTTGTAGGTTTCAAATGGGATTCGGGTATAAAAAACTACAATATCAAATACGATTTCAAGCATTACCTATCTGATAAATTCAAATTGAATTATGGTGCCAATGCGATTTATTATTCGTTCAACCCAGGAACAATAAAACCATCAGACGCCAATTCAGGAATTAATTTTGACCAATTGGATAAAAAATATGCTTTTGAACCTTCTTTATACCTGAGTGCAGAACAAGACATTTCAAAAAAAATTGCCGTAACTTATGGACTACGTTACAGCATGTTTTACCGATTGGGACAGTCAACAGTTAATATTTACGCAGATAACAATCCTATTCTATTCAATACTGACCAACAGATTTACGTGAAAGCGACTCCAATAGACACTGAATTTTATGGTAAAAATAAAGTCGTACAAAGTTACAACAACCTAGAACCTAGATTTGCGGTTTCATACCAACTTACCGACGAAAGTTCCCTAAAAGCCAGTTACAACCGAATGGTGCAATACCTGCAATTGATATCCAATACTTCTTCACCTACGCCACTTGATGTTTGGACGCCAAGTGACAATTTTATCAAACCACAACTGGCAGATCAAGTAGCTTTAGGATACTTTAAAAACTTCGACGACAAGATGTACACCCTTGAAGTAGAAACTTATTACAAGAAAATTAAAAACCGATTGGATTACATTGATGGCGCCGATTTAATCGCCAACAAAGCCATTGAACAAATTGTTCTAAATGGACAAATGCGTTCCTATGGTCTTGAATTGATGTTGAAAAAAAATGAAGGAAAACTGAATGGATGGATCTCTTATACTTTATCGCGATCAGAACAGCAAACTCCAGGCAGAACTTCTGAAGAATTAGGAATAAATAATGGCGCTTGGTACAAATCTGTTTATGATAAAACACATAATCTAGCGGTAACTTCGGCCTATAACTTAAATGATAAATGGAGTTTTGGAGCCAATTTCGCTTTACAAACAGGACAACCAGCTACTTTTCCTAACGGTCAATATACGTACGAAGGCGTAGTTGTTCCTAGCTATGGTTTGAGAAACGAAAGCCGCCTACCCGCCTACCACCATCTTGATATCTCAGCAACATTAACTCCAACAAAAAACAAAGACCGCAACTGGAAAGGCGAATGGGTTTTTAGCATCTATAATCTTTACAACCGTAAGAACGCTGCTTCTATCAATTTTAGACAAAACTCAGATACAGGAGCAAATGAAGCCGTGCGAACTTCTATTTTTGGAATCGTACCTGCTGTGAGTTATAATTTTAAATTTTAAGACTATGAAAAAGCTAAACATACTTATAGCATTATTAATAACTCTATTCTTAAGTAGTTGCGAGGAAGTAGTAAATATCGATTTAGATACTGCTACTCCAAGATTAGTTATTGAAGCCTCTATCAAATGGAAGAAAGGAACAACAGGAAAAGAACAGAAAATAAAATTAACAACTACCACTTCATTTTATAGTAGCCAAATTCCAACGGTCTCTGGCGCAATTATTACTGTTAAAAACAGTTCTAATACGACCTTCAATTTTGTTGAAATTGGTAAAACAGGTGAATACCTATGCACTAATTTTACGCCTGTGATTAACGAAAAGTACACCTTGAACATCAACCTAAACGGTGTAAATTATACCGCTACCGAGACATTGAAATCGGTTGCACCTATTGAAGAAATTGTTCAAAATAACGAAGGAGGTTTCACTGGAAAAGACATTCAACTTAAAACATTCTTTACGGACCCTGCTGCCGAAACTAATTACTATTTGTACCAATACAGCTATACCGATAAAATCACGCAATCCTTTTATGGTGATGAAGATACCTTCTTTCAAGGCAATCGTTTTTTCAGTTTATCACAGTCTGATGAAATTAAAAAAGGAGACGAAATCACAGTAACGCATTACGGGATTTCTAAGACCTATTATAATTACATGAATGTTCTTATTAGTATCGCTGGCGGTGGTGGCGGTGGTCCTTTCCAATCACCACCAGCTACGGTTCGTGGAAATATCATCAACGCAACCAATAAAGACAATTATCCACTAGGGTACTTTTATCTAAGTGAAATAGACAGCCGAACTTACACTATACAATAAACATTCTCAGTTGGGTTAGCCCTGATAGCAGCGGCAGCCCCGACTGAACAAAAGCTATTTTTTGCGGGAGTTAAAGAGCGACCAGAGGAAGCTCCTGTAACGACCTAGCAAAAAAAGCGTTTGGAAGGAGGGCTAAAGCGGATAGCAGGATTAGCTTCTAATCACTTTTAACAGCTTCATTTTAATTCCTATTTAAGTATATTTGCTTTCAAAATCAACAAAATGTCCTCACATCACATCGTTCGAGACGACCAAGAACCCGCTTTAATTATTGCCAATGGCGCTGCTTGTAATCCTGAATTACTAGGGCAACTGCTCGAATGGTCGCCTATTGTGGTGGTACTCGACTCGGCTATTGAGCGTGTCATTGCCCTTGGAATCAAAGTCGATGTATTGCTGGGTGATTTTGACCGTGATTTTGATGCTAATTATTATAAAGAAATACAATATCCTATAGAAATTGTACATACGCCAGACCAAAACAAAACTGACTTAGAGAAGGCTTTCGACTATTTAATCGAACGCAATATTCCCGCAGTCAATGTGGTTTGGGCAACGGGAAGACGGGCCGACCATACCATTACGAATTTAACGAATATTGTTCGTTACCGTGATTTGTTGAAAATTGTGATTCTTGACGACCACTCAAAGGTGTTTTTATTACCTCCAAAATTTGAAAAATGGTATCCCAAAAACACTCCTATTTCGTTAATCCCAATTGGACATGTAAGCGGCATCCATTCTGAAAACTTATTTTATCCTTTGCAAGGCGACAGTTTAACGATAGGATATCGAACAGGAAGCAGCAATCATGTAGCCGAAGACGGCATAGTACGAATCGAACATGAAAATGGCGATTTACTACTGATGGAATGCATGGATTAATTCTTAAAATTAATTCATTGGTAAATAAATAGTATTAGCCCCATTTTGGTCTGTATCTGACAGATTAGTGCAATTTACACAGCTTTTTTTTCGTGATAATTCGTGTAATTCGTGTTTGACTTTTTTTAATACGATTAGCCCCTCAAATAACTAAGTATTAAGGTGTAAACAAATTTGAAATCCCTACCTTTGCACCGAAATTAAAAAGCGATGTCAAAGACAATTACCGAAAAAACCAACTTACACCCAAGAAACCTACATAAATTTCGATACGATTTTGAACTTTTAAGCAAAAACTATCCGGAATTAAAAAACTTTGTTGGTATCAACGAGCATCAGATTGAAACCATTGATTTCAGTAATCCTGAGGCCGTAAAAGCGTTAAACAAGGCTTTACTTATCACCTATTATGACATTCAAAACTGGGATATCCCTAAAGGCTATCTATGTCCTCCCATTCCGGGACGCGCTGATTACATTCATAATATTGCTGATTTATTGGCATCTTGTAACAATGGGGTGATTCCAGAGGGTGCTGTTATTCAGGGGCTTGATATTGGTGTGGGAGCCAATTGCATTTATCCTATATTAGGAAATGCAATTTACGGTTGGAGTTTCGTAGGTACTGACATTGACGATGTGGCAATTGAAAATTGTAGCAGTATCATTGAATCGAACCCAAAATTAGTCGAAGCAATCAGCTTACAACAACAAACTGAGGCTCGTTTTATTTTCAAAAACATCATCACTCCCGAAGACAAATTTGATTTCATCTTATGTAACCCCCCTTTTCACACTTCACAAGAAGAAGCTACTAAGGGAAGCATTCGTAAAATCAACAACTTAGAAAATATAAAAACCACCAAGCCTATCTTAAACTTTGGTGGTCAAAATGCCGAATTATGGTGCGAAGGGGGCGAATTCCGTTTCATTAGTCAAATGATTTATGAAAGTGCCAAATACCCTATGCAGTGCCTTTGGTTCACAACTTTAGTAGCCAAACAATCACACCTAAAAAGCATTTACAAAGTACTTAACAAAGTCAATGCAGCCTCTATCAAAACCATCGATATGGCGCAAGGACAGAAAACAAGTCGCATTCTAGCCTGGACTTTCCTCAGCGAAAAACAACAAGCAGACTGGTCTTTTGAAGAGCCTAAACCTAGTGTTTTTTAGTGCCTATTTCCAGCTATTCGCTATAGCCCTCCATGCGTTCGCTTTTTTTACAATCCCACTACAGGAGCTTCCTCTGGTCGCTCTGTAGCGCGAGTAAAAAATAGCGCCCACATTCTCGGGGCTGCCGCTTCTATCTGGGGCAGAGCTAGTTTCATCATTTATGAAATGTGGCAAAATTGAAACTTTTCATCCTATTCCTGTAATTACCACTAGAGTTTTGTTCCTTACCTTGGTTAAAATTAAAAAAGAAACTATTATGAATACATCAAAACTCATCGGTTTGGTACTCATCATTCTAAGCCTAGGACTAGGATACACTGGAACTAATAAAATCGCAGACAACTCCGCAGAAATTAATGTTTTAGGACTTGAAATAGATGCTTCAAATGAATCAGGAAAACAACAAGGCTATCTTTATTTAGGACTAGCGGCCGTACTTTTTATGGGTGGTATCTATACTTTTAGTAAGTCGAAAAGCTAGGATTGCAACTCCATAGCTTTTGCGTTTCTCTTACCCGTGAATTGCGGAGAAACTTTGTAACTTTGCAACTTAAACACTTTGCAACCTTACTAGATGAATTTCCAAGTCGTATCCGATTACCAGCCTAAAGGCGACCAACCCGAAGCAATCAAAAAACTTGTTCAAGGCATCAATGATGGTGATGAACACCAAACGCTATTGGGGGTAACAGGTTCAGGAAAAACATTTACAGTAGCCAATGTAATTCAAGAAGTGCAAAGACCGACACTGGTTTTGGCTCATAACAAAACACTAGCGGCTCAATTATACTCGGAATTCAAACAATTTTTCCCAAACAATGCGGTAGAATATTTTGTCTCTTACTACGATTACTACCAACCTGAAGCTTTTATGCCTGTAACTGGAGTTTTCATCGAAAAAGATTTATCTATCAACGAAGAGCTTGAAAAAATGCGTTTGAGCACTACCTCTTCCCTACTTTCTGGTCGAAGAGATATTCTAGTTGTAGCTTCAGTTTCTTGTTTGTATGGTATAGGAAATCCGGTCGAGTTTCAGAAGAATGTAATTGAAATCGAAAGAGACCAAGAGATCTCTCGTACCAAATTACTACATAACCTTGTTCAAAGTTTGTATTCTAGAACAGAAGCCGATTTTACACCGGGAAATTTCAGAATCAAAGGGGACATAGTCGAAGTCTATCCTAGTTATGCAGACGATGCGTATAGAATTCACTTCTTTGGCGATGAAATCGAAGAAATCGAGTCTTTTGACGTCAAAACATCCAAAGTAATTGAACGTTTCGATAAACTAACCATATACCCCGCTAATATGTTTGTGACTTCACCAGATGTGCTACAAGGCGCTATTTGGGAAATCCAACAAGATTTGGTCAAACAAGTCGATTATTTCAAAGAAATAGGCAAACATCTGGAAGCCAAACGACTGGAAGAACGCACCAATTTTGATTTGGAAATGATTCGAGAACTCGGCTATTGTTCTGGAATCGAGAATTATTCTCGTTACCTAGATGGCAGACAAGCTGGAACAAGACCTTTTTGTTTGCTCGATTATTTCCCTAAAGATTATTTAATGGTGGTCGATGAAAGTCATGTGACTCTTTCGCAAGTGCATGCCATGTACGGTGGTGACAGGAGTCGTAAAGAAAACCTAGTAGAATACGGGTTTCGTTTGCCTGCTGCCATGGACAACCGCCCATTGAAGTTTGACGAATTTGAAGCCATGCAAAACCAAGTTATCTATGTTTCGGCCACTCCTGCCGACTATGAATTGCAAAAATGTGATGGTGTCTATGTCGAACAAGTCATTCGCCCTACAGGATTATTAGACCCAGTTATTGAAATTCGCCCAAGTTTGAACCAAATTGATGATTTGATTGAAGAAATTCAACAACGTTGTGAATTGGACGAGCGTGTTCTAGTAACCACTTTGACCAAAAGAATGGCAGAAGAACTAGCAAAATACTTAACCAAAGTCTCGATTCGTTGCCGTTACATCCACTCGGATGTGGATACTTTGGAGCGAATAGAAATCATGCAGGATTTACGAAAAGGATTGTTTGATGTCTTGATTGGAGTCAACTTATTGCGTGAAGGTCTTGATTTACCTGAGGTTTCCCTTGTAGCGATTCTAGATGCTGATAAAGAAGGATTCTTACGTTCGCATCGTTCGTTAACTCAAACCATTGGTCGTGCCGCCCGTAATCTCAACGGAAAAGCAATCATGTATGCGGATAAAATCACCGCCAGCATGCAAAAAACTATTGATGAAACGGAATACCGTCGTACCAAACAAATCAATTTCAATACGGCGAATAATATTATTCCTCAAGCCTTAAATAAAAAAATCGATAGTGCTTTTACCAAAAATCCATTGGTAGATCACGAATTAGGATACCCCTTAAATGCTGCCGCCGAACCAGAAACCGAATATTTATCGAAAACAGAAGTAGATAAACGCATTCGCGAAAAACGAAAAGCCATGGAAAAAGCCGCCAAAGAATTGGACTTTATGCAGGCCGCTAAATTGAGAGATGAGATTAAAGCTTTACAGGAAAAAACAACTTAATAAGCAACTTCCTTGAAAATACGCAATAATTCATTGATACTTATTTGCGTATCAGGTGCCGCTTTCATTTTCTTAAGTACTTTTTTAACAGCATCAAGATTCACACCCATATGTATTGCAAATTGCTTAATTGCAGTAGCATCTTTTACAAATAAGATACCATCTTTTTGCATTAAAATTGCCAAACGGTAAAATTGTAGAATTCGAACAGATTCATCTTTAATCATTTTCAAAGTGGTTCCTTTATAGAACAATTCCATAAAACCTCCCTTTTCAATGTCCAAGGTATTGGCTAACATAAATAAGAAATCGAATTCTTTTTTATCTAATTGACCATTGACAGTTGCGTAGGCAATCATGTCTAAAAGCAAATTCTTCTTTTCTTGGTAGATATCCATGCAATTTTAAATTTTTGCTAATTTATCATTTTATTCACAATTACCAAAAAACAATTGATTTTTCGATAATATAATTTTCAGACGCTATCATTATTATCAAAAATGCATTTTAAACACGATAATCGTTAAAATTTACAAAGTATTATCTTTCTTTTTTAACAGCAAAAACAAACTAAAAAACGCAATTATTACAATCTAATTAGGTCAAAACAAATCATATACTAAGTTTAATTTAACCCGTTGGGGCTAATAACATAAAAAACAAAAATTAAACACATCTAATCATAAAAAAAGATGCAATAGAACACAATTGATTCGTCAATTCGACCTTTTGTCACTGGTCACAAAGCTATGTTTTACTATGTTGAAGTGTACCATCTTAATCAAAACTATAAAAAACTATGTCCCTATGTGTTTAAAAATAATTACACCCAACGGGTTAATTTATTACATTTAGACTTTAAACCATCTTCAATTAAAAAACTCTCAATACCATTATATATGCAACTTATACTTAGAGCTTTCGATTTAAAACTAAAACATACCTTTACAATATCAAGAGAATCTATTGACATCCAACCTTCATTAATCGTTGAATTAAAGGATGGAGAATTTTCAGGTTTTGGCGAAGCAACTTCAAACCCCTATTACAACATCACTATTCCAAATATGAAAGCAGACATAGAAGCTTTACGCTCTATAATTGAAGCCACTGCAAATGAAACCCCTGAAGAATTTTGGAACAAAACCCACCCTTACCTTAAAGACAATCTATTTGCTTTATGTGCATTAGACATGGCCTACACCGATTTATATGCGCGTAAAAAAGGCAAGAAACTCTATGATTTATGGCACTATAACCCCGAGAAAAATCCTTTAACCAATTATACCATCGGTATTGACTCTATTCCAAAAATGTTAGCCAAAATGAAAGAATTACCTTGGCCCATTTATAAGATAAAATTAGGTACTCATGAGGATATTGCAATCGTAAAAGAACTTCGTAAGCATTCGGATGCCATTTTTAGAATCGATGCCAATTGTGGTTGGGGGGTTGATGAAACCATCAATAATGCCTTAGCTTTACAAAAAATGGGGGTGGAATTTCTAGAACAGCCTTTAAAAGCAGATAACTGGGAAGGACATACTGAAGTTTTTAAAAAATCAGTTCTACCGGTGATTGCTGACGAAAGCTGTATTATTGAACAAGATGTTGCCAAATGTCATAAGCATTTTCATGGTGTAAATATAAAGTTAGTAAAATGCGGTGGTCTTACTCCTGCTCGACGAATGATACAAGAAGCTAAAAAACTAGGACTTAAAACGATGGTAGGTTGTATGACTGAATCTTCGGTTGGTATATCGGCTATTGCACATTTATTACCTCAATTGGATTATGTGGATATGGACGGTCCTTTACTTTTAGCCGAAGATATCGCTCAAGGTGTTCGTATTGAAAATGGCAAAATTGACTATACTGATATAAATGGAACTGGTGTCCTATTAAATGAATCATTATGAAAGTGACCCAATTTCCAGACAGAAAAATAACCATTGAAAACCAATCGTATTTGTATTTTGGAGGTACAGCTTATTTGGGATTACCAAGCCATAAAAAATTCCAAAAAATACTTCTAAAAAACATTTTACGCTGGGGAACCACCTATGGAAGCTCTAGAAACGCAAATATTAAACTAACAGCCTATGATGAGGGCGAACAGTTTTTGGCTAATTTCATAGGAGCTGATGCCGCCTTAACAGTATCTTCAGGCATGTTAGCTGGAAAATTAGTAGTCGAAACCATCGATTCAATAACGGATTGTTTTTTTTACCTTCCCGATACCCACTCGGCTTTAAAAAGTCACAACAGCCTCCCTTTTTATATCGATGGAAAACTAAATCCACGGTTGCTCAACACTGTTACTGAAAGAATCACAATCCTTACAGATTCGGTTCCCTCATTTAATATAGAAGCAATTGATTTATCTATTCTCAAAAAAATATCCCCTTATAAAGAAATAACCTTAATAATTGACGAGTCTCATTCATTAGGAATTCTGGGAGAAAATGGCTGTGGTATTTTTTCAACGACCAAATATTCTAACGTTAAAAGAAAAATAATGCTTTCCTCACTAGGAAAATCATTTGGTTTAACGGGAGGTGTAATCGCAGCAGATAGCGAATTTATCAACTTAATTAAATCTACTGACAGCTTTGTTTCTAGTGCTGGTATGAATCCTGCCTTTGTACAAACCATTGCAGACGCCAAATCCATCTACTTAAAACAACACCAAAAACTGAAGAAAAAACTAGCTTATATCAATTCAAAATTAATTCAAAATATAAATATTTCTTTCAATCCAAATTATCCCGTCATATACCCTAGAATTGAAGGGATACAGAATGCTTTCCATGACAATAAAATCATCGTAACTCATTTTAAATATGCCAATCTAAAAGAAGATTTACATCGAATTGTGTTTACAGCAAATCACAAAAAGAAAGATTTAGACAAAATAATCGCTATTCTTAACCGATACCAAGAGGATATATCGATTTGAATTGGTTTTAAAACGTACCTTTGTAAAAAATAAATTTAATGATGACAAACAACGATATCTTCAAAAAATTACGTGTAGCCTTAATGTTGCGCGATGATCAAATTGTAGAAATTTTGGAACTAGTTGATTTTAGAATTTCGAAATCAGAATTAGGCGCTTTTTTCCGAGATGAAAAACATCCGAATTATATGGAATGTGGAGACCAAGTATTGCGAAATTTTTTAAACGCTTTAGTTATTCACCTAAGAGGAACGAAAGAAAATCCTAAAAACCCAAATGATGTTTTAGCGAAGCACAAAGCTCAAATCCCTGCTAAAGAAGGCGGAAAGGAAAGAGTAGAATTTAAAGCAACTCCCAAAGATAGTGAAGGTGCAAGAGGTGATCAAAAACCTGAAAAAAAGGATTTCAAGAAAAAACCATTTCAATCCAAAGACAAAAAGTCGAATCCAAAAATAGACATTGTTGAAAAAGTAAAATTCAATAATGGTAAAAACAAAAAATCCTAAGTCTAACAACTTAGGATTTTTATTTACGAATAATTTGTACTGTCTTCATATAATGATTATGCTTTAAAGTTAACTTCAAAAACATAATCATTTCCAGCTTCTAATTCATTTGTAGCTAACTTTTTGTAATTCAAGTTATCTTTAATGTAATTTTCTAAGCTTTTGTTTTCTGCATTAGTTTCTAACACTACAATATCCCCAGTTAAAGTAATCAATACTCTTACTTTTACCACAACATCATTTTCTAATTCTTCAACTGCTGAAGTCGGGCTTAATAATGAAGTAAGTTCTTGAGTTGTTCTTGCATAACTCTTTCTTGGGCTTAATTCTTTTGCTGATACAAATGCTACATTCATAATCAAAGCAACTACTAATAATACGACTGATTTTCTCATGACATTCATTTTTTATGATTATTATGATGCAAATGTATAGCATAGTTTTAGAGTAGCAACAATCCTTTTTTTT
Organism: Flavobacterium sp. NG2; assembly: GCF_034119845.1. Lineage (NCBI taxonomy): Bacteria > Pseudomonadati > Bacteroidota > Flavobacteriia > Flavobacteriales > Flavobacteriaceae > Flavobacterium > Flavobacterium sp. NG2. Next base: position 3,740,243 of record NZ_CP139420.1, read on the forward strand.
CGTTAACAATTCGTAAAAAACAATGGATTTAGGTTATTTTTTTTGGGTAATTAATAAAACTATGTATAAAATAGTGGATATATAAAAAAAAACGACTAAAATTATACATAATCAATAATTTCAGGAAGTAAAACTTTTGTACTTTTTTTTAGTTTTAACACTAAAGAAGTCTTTATCTTACACAAACTAAGTCTATACGAACCAGCCCACTAAACCACATATCAAACATATTCTCATGATTTTTGCTATTTCGCATATAATTACACAACAAAACACAAGAATTAAATAATTTGATTAAAGAATTAGCAAACATCCACTACAACGATTGAGTTGGGTTTAAAAAAAAATCCTAAGTCATTCAACTTAGGATTCTTAGCTATTTAGATAACATCTAAACCGATTATAAACTTTACTCATATTGATAATTTAAGATTTAAAATTAACATCAAATACATATTCTTTATCTATTTCTAAATCAGAACTAGTCAATCTTTGATAATTTAAATTCTCAATAATATAATCATTCAATTCCGAGATAGAAGAATTTGTCTCCAAAACTACAATTTCATTATTAGCAGTAATTCTAATTTTAACTTTAACAACTACTGGGCTCTCTAATTCTCCTACAGCAGATGATGGAATAAGCAAGTTTGATATTTCTTGGTTTGCTCTTAGATAACTTTTTTTAGGTTTTAATTCCTTTGCTGAAACAAATACAATACCCACAATAAAGGTAAGCACAACTGATAACATTAATTTTTTCATGATTTTCTTTTTAAGTTTTAATTTCGTTTTTTTTTACAGTCCAAAATTACATCTCATTTCGAAAAAAGAACGCCCCAATTAAACAACTTAACTCAACCATAAAACAACCTACTGAAAATAAATTTATCTACTAACTATTTTTAATTTAGTAAAATTACAGGATGTGTAATTGTTTGAAAACTACTTTACACAATTATCAAGTTAAAATCAAAATCAACAGCAAAACATCAATATCCAATCCTTTTTAGCTGTTAACATTAAAGTAACTTCAAGCATTCAATCCCAAACATTAAATTAATTTCAAACTAAAGCAATACAGGAAAATCAATTATTTTTTCAGATTCCTTTCACAAGGTCTCTTTACATATTATAATAAAAACATTTAATACGTATTGAATCAGTGTCAGCCGTTGACCAATAATAGACCTCCTATAAAGTAAAAACCACAATTAGAACAATGCCTAATTGTGGTTTTAGTATTTTGGAAAACTAACTTTAATCAATTGCTACTTTATACGTAGGATCTTCTAAGATATTCACATCGATGATGCCTTCTGCATTTTGCAACAACTGACGACAGTCAGCACTTAAATGACGAAGATGTACTTTTTTTCCCACCTTGGCATAACGCTCTGTAATTTTATTTACCGCATCAATTGCACTCATATCAGCTATTTTACTTTCTTTGAAATCAATAATCACTTCGATTGGATCATTAAAAACATCAAACTTCTCACCGAAGGCAGTAGTCGATGCAAAGAAAAGAGGCCCGTAAATCTCATAATGTTTTACACCATTGTCATCAATATATTTTTTAGCACGAATACGTTTTGCGCTTTCCCATGCAAATACTAAAGCGGAAATAATCACACCTATTAATACTGCCAAAGCCAAATTATGAAGCATTATCGTAATAACAGCCACTAAAACCCCAACGAAAATATCTTGTTTAGGCATTTTATTGATGATTCTAAAACTAATCCACTCAAAGGTTCCAATCGCCACCATAATCATAACACCTACGAGTGCCGCAATAGGCAATTGCTCAATAACAGGTGCACCAACCAAAACAATTAGTAAAATCGTCAATGCCGCCACTATTCCAGACAAACGTGCTCTAGAACCCGCAGAAAGATTTACTAAGGTTTGAGCAATCATAGGACAACCACCCATACCGAAGAAAAAACCATTCAAAAGATTTGCACCTCCTTGAGCGACACATTCTCTATTTCCACTTCCTTTAGTTCCTGTAATTTCATCAACCAAGTTCAAAGTCAACAGCCCTTCGGTTAATCCCACAGACCCCATAATCAGTGCATAAGGAGCAATCAACTGTAAGGTAGCCCAACTCCATTCTATATTAGGTACATGAAACGGAGGAAGTCCTCCACTGACTGAAGCAATATCAGCCACTGTTTTGGTTTCAATACCAAATCCAAGAACCAAACCAAATACTACAATAATAGCTACTAATGAGGCTGGGATTGCCTTAGTAAATCTAGGTAAAACCAAAACAATTCCAATGGTTAAAGCAACTAAACCTGCCATAATATACATAGGCATACCAGACAACCACACCGTTTCACCGTCAACCATCGTTTTAAATTGCTCTAATTGAGACATAAAAATTATCACCGCTAATCCATTTACAAAACCATACATAACAGGTTGCGGTACTAATCGAATGAATTTACCCAATTTGAACAATCCTACCAATATTTGAAAAACACCCGCCAATGCTACTGCAGCAAAAACATATTCTAATCCGTGTGATTTCATCAAAGCAATCAAAACAATTACTGTTGCTCCCGCTCCACCAGAAACTAGTCCAGGACGTCCTCCGAAAATTGCAGTTACCAAGCCCATAATGAAAGCGGCATACAACCCTACCAATGGTGGAAAACCTGCTAATATTGCAAAAGACAAGGATTCAGGAATCATTGTCATCGCTACCGTTAAACCTGCTAAAATCTCTGTTCTGTAATTCACTTTTTGAGTGAAATCAAATAAATTAAAATACTGTTTCATTTTTTATTTAAAATTGTAACTCATGGAAAAACCATGATTAATAAAGTGTGGCAAAGGTACTTTTTTTTAATTGGGATTAAAATCTAAAACTCAACATCGCCAATATTGCTTCCTTCACACTAAAAAATCTTTTCATTCCACACCACAAATAAAATCTTGGAATACTGCTTTTAATCTTAAAAATCCTTAAATTTGAGAGACACTACATACCTTCATACTTAAAACTATAATTAGTATAAAAAGTAGCTGATAAATAAATATTCCTAAATGATAATTTAAAATATTTAAAGATGCCATTTATAGACTATTATAAAATACTAGGAATTGACAAAAAAGCTTCCGAGGCTGAAATTAAAAAAGCGTATCGGAAAATGGCCAGAATATACCATCCTGACTTAAACCCAAATGATAAGGAAGCTGAAAAAAAATTTAAAGAAATAAATGAAGCCAATGAAGTCTTAAGCAATCCTAAAAACCGAAAAAAATACGATCAATACGGTGAAAACTGGCAGTATGCCGACCAATACAGTAAACAAAACCAACAACAACAGCACTATAGAAAACAATACGGAAATCAAGCTGGTTTTGAATCTGGCAGCCATGATTTCTCTGATTTTTTCGAATCCATGTTTGGAGGAGGTTTTTCTGGTTCACAATTTAGAGGTAAACCCCAATTTAAAGGCCAGGATTACAATGCAGAATTGCAGCTCGACATTAAAGATGTATACCAAACACACAAAAGAACCTTAACCATTAATAACAAAAACATCCGACTCACCATTCCTGCAGGAGTTGAAGATGGTCAAGTTATAAAAATTTCAGGACATGGTGGACCTGGCTCTCAAGGTGGACCCAATGGAGATTTATACCTATCTTTTTCAATTAGCAACACTACACAATTTAAAAGAGACAACAGCAATCTCTTCACCACTGTTGATTTAGATCTATATACAGCTGTACTCGGTGGAGAAACCACTATTCCTACTTTTGATGGAAAAGTAAAAGTAAAAGTTGCTCCTGGAACGCAAAATGGAACACAAATCAGGTTAAGCGGAAAAGGCTTTCCTGTATACAAAAAAGAAGGTCATTTTGGAGACTTATTAATTAGTTACAATGTAATTCTCCCTAAAAATTTATCAAAAAAAGAAATTGAACTATTTACAGAACTCTCTAAACTAGCGAAACATGAACACTAACAACTTCATACAAATAAACACTTTATGTAGTCACTATAAAGTTACCGAAACCTTTTTTCACAACCTCAATGAAAATGGCTTAATAGAGATTCTTGAAATTGAAAAAAAACAATACATTCACCAAGATTCTCTTCACGAAATTGAAAAAATAATTAGAATGCATCAAGATTTAAACGTAAATATTGAAGGAATTGATGTTGTGCTCAATTTATTAAAAAAAATAGACGACTTAAAAACTGAACTTCAGTCCGTAAGAAGACGTTTGACAATTTATGAAAACTAAAAGTTTAGCCGCATCATTTTCAATACTTTAAAAAAATATAATACAGTACCACCAGTTTTTTCATCACTACAAAGTAGTATTAACCCTTAAAAACAATAAACATTCAAAAAAAAATGTTGTTTTATTACAATCTAAAGCAGTATATTACATCCTCTTTAATTGATGAAGGCTTAACTCTAATGAATATTTATGACCATTATAATTTCACTTTGTATTTTACTACTTGTAGCTTATTTATTTGATCTAACAGCATCTTGGACAAAAATACCATCTGTCATTTTATTACTCCTATTAGGATGGATTGTTAGAGAAGTAACTTTCTTTTTTGATATAAAAGTTCCCGACCTTACGTCCACTCTACCTATTCTGGGCACGATTGGATTAATATTAATTGTATTAGAAGGCTCATTAGAATTAGAACTCAATAAATCTAAGATTGGTCTTATTAAAAAATCGGTATTTGGAGCTTTACTTCCATTAATGATTTTAGCATTTTCATTAGCTTATGTACTCCATTATTATAGCAATTTTTCATTCAAAGATTGTTTATCAAATGCGATCCCTTTTTGTGTAATTAGTAGTGCAATTGCCATTCCTAGCGTGAGAAATCTGACTTCAAGCCAAAAAGAATTCACCATATACGAAAGCAGTTTGTCAGATATATTTGGGGTCATTTTCTTTAATTTCATTGCCTATAACACAAGTTTTGGAATGGAAACTTTTGGCTATTTTTCATTAGAAATATTAATTATCATTGCAATTTCATTCATCGCAACTATATTACTTTCCTTTTTATTAAACAAAATTGACCACCATATTAAGTTTGTACCTATCATTCTTTTGGTCATTTTAATTTATGAAATATCTAAAATATTCCACTTACCAGCCCTAATCTTTATCCTTGTATTTGGACTTTCGATTGGGAATTTAGATGAAATAAAACACTTAAAATGGACAGAAAAATTTCGTTTAGACTTACTCAATAAAGAAGTTGCTAAATTTAAAGAATTAACTATCGAAGCTACTTTTTTAGTTAGAGCCTTATTTTTTCTACTTTTTGGTTACTTAATCAAAACTTCTGAAATCCTCAACCCAGACACTTTAATTTGGGCTGTTAGTATTGTCTTAGCCATTTACGGACTAAGAGTGATACAATTATATTTTTCTAAAATACCTTTATTCCCTTTGTTATTTGTTGCACCAAGAGGATTAATTACCATTTTATTATTCCTATCCATAAGTTCAGAACAAACAGTTCATTTTGTAAACAAGTCATTAATTATTCAAGTAATATTACTTACAGCAATCACTATGATGATTGGATTAATGGGCACAGCAAAACACAGAGAAATCATTATTCAAGAGAAGATAAAAGCAAAACATAGCAACCTAGACCCTGAAAAAACACTATAAAGTTTATCCAAATCTTTCCTAGACAAAAATTACATCCATCCACCTATCTACACAAAGTTTAGTTCTTTTCTTTTCAAGTATTCTTTATCTTCAAGACTTACTACTGTTCTTGTTATTTTTTTTATCAATTCCCTAAAAACCAATTCTTAGTCTATTTCCTAAAAATATTTTTTTTTTAAATTTCACATAAAAATAATCCTTAAATATTATGCATGCATAGTATTTTTTCTTATATTTGAAAGACACACCTATCGGGAAATATGACTGACAAAACAATAGATTATATCCTAAGAGCTACCTGGCAAGCCATTTCCAGAATGTACAACGAAGAAGCTCTAAAATATGGAGGTACCATGGCCACAGGCTTTGCGCTATTGAGTATGGACAAAGAAAATGGAACTCCCTCTACTGCTTTAGGTCCAAAAATGGGAATGGAAGCAACGAGTTTAACTCGTACTTTAAAATCCATGGAAGAAAAAGGCTTAATCGAAAGAAAAAAAAATCCGGAAGATGGCCGTGGAGTACTTATCTATTTGACGGAGGAAGGCAAAAAAAACCGAGCTATATCTAGAGAGAACGTGCTAAAATTTAATGAAACAGTAAAACAACATGTTTCTGCTGAAAAATTACAGCACTTTATGGAAGTAGCCGAAACAATAAATGAACTCATTCAAAATAAAACTATTTTTAATCAAACCGAAACAACTGAAAATGAAACGCATAATTAAAAAAGTTGCCGTAATAGGTTCGGGAATTATGGGCTCTGGTATCGCTTGCCATTTTGCCAATATCGGAGTTCAAGTATTGCTACTTGACATCCTCCCTAAAGAGCTTACTGAAAGTGAAACCAAAAAAGGGCTTACCTTAGAATCTCCTGCGGTATGCAACCGAATCGTAAACGAGCATTTGGCGAATGCCTTAAAATCAAAACCCTCTCCTATTTATAGCACCAAATTTGCTAGCCGCATCACTACTGGAAATACCACCGATGATATGGCTAAAATAGCTGATGTCGATTGGATCATAGAGGTTGTTGTGGAACGTTTGGATATCAAAAAATTAGTTTTTGACCAAATAGAACAATACCGTACTCCTGGCACTTTGGTAACCTCTAATACCTCGGGGATTCCTATTCACTTTATGAGTGAAGGCAGAAGTGACGATTTTCAAAAGCATTTTTGTGGCACCCACTTTTTTAACCCTGCGCGATACTTAAAATTGTTCGAAATCATTCCTGGTCCACAAACTTCCACTGAAGTTTTGGATTTTCTAACCCTGTATGGCGAAAAATTCCTTGGAAAAACTTCGGTTGTAGCCAAAGACACTCCCGCTTTTATAGGAAACCGTATTGGAATTTTTGGTATTCAAAGTTTGTTCCATTTGGTTAAAGCAATGGATTTAACCGTCGAAGAAATAGACAAATTAACGGGGCCTGTTATTGGGAGACCTAAGTCGGCTACTTTCCGTACGGTTGATGTCGTTGGATTAGACACCTTAGTACATGTGGCCAACGGAATCTATGAAAACTGTCCTGAGGATGAACAACACGCTTTGTTTCAGCTACCTGATTTCATCAACAAAATGATGGAGAATAAATGGTACGGAAGTAAAACAGGACAAGGATTTTACAAAAAAGTAGATAACGAAATTTTAACACTTGACCTAAACACCCTAGAATATCGAGCTTCTAAAAAAGCCTCTTTTGCCACATTGGAACTCACTAAAACTATAGACAAACCTATCAACCGTTTTAAAGTCCTTGTAAAAGGAACAGACAAAGCGGGAGAGTTCTATAGAAAAAGCTTTTCAGCCCTTTTTGCCTATGTTTCGAATCGTGTACCTGAAATTTCGAATGAACTATACAAAATCGATGATGCCATGAAGGCAGGATTTGGTTGGGAGAATGGACCATTCGAAATTTGGGATGCGATTGGAGTACAAAAAGGAATCGAAATCATGAAAGTCGAAGGTCTTGAACCCGCTTCCTGGGTTACGGACATGATTGCGTCAGGAAGCGACAGCTTTTATACCATAAAAGAAGGTGCTACCTATTTTTACAACCTACCCACAAAATCACAAGAAAAAGTACCTGGACAAGATGCATTTATCATTCTGAACAACATTCGCGAAAGCAAAAAAGTATGGAGCAATAGTGGCGCTATTATCCAAGACTTAGGAGACGGAATCTTAAATTTAGAATTCCAATCCAAGATGAATACCATTGGTGGTGATGTTTTACAAGCAATCAATAAAGGAATTGACCTAGCCGAAAAAGAATACGAAGGATTAGTCATTGGAAATCAAGCCGCTAATTTTTCAGTTGGAGCCAATATCGGAATGATTTTCATGATGGCTGTTGAGCAGGAATATGACGAGTTAAATATGGCTATTAAACTATTCCAAGATACTATGATGCGCGTACGTTATTCCGCTACACCAGTTATCGTTGCGCCCCACGGAATGACTTTTGGTGGAGGATGTGAAATGAGTTTACACGCTGACAAAGTAGTAGCCGCAGCTGAAACTTATATGGGATTGGTGGAATTTGGCGTAGGCGTTTTACCTGGTGGTGGTGGTTCTAAAGAAATGACTTTGAGAGCCTCTGATTTGTTCCACAAAAACGATGTTGAACTGAATGTCTTACAAGAATATTTTCTAACCATTGCGATGGCCAAAGTATCTACTTCAGGTTATGAAGCTTTTGATACAGGTTTACTACAAAAAGGAAAAGATATTATTGTAGTTAACAAAGACCGCCAAATCGCAGAAGCTAAAAAGCATGCGTTACTATTAGCCGAAGCTGGTTACACACAACCCATCCGCCGAAACGATGTAAAAGTTTTAGGAAAACAAGCTTTAGGAATGTTCTTAGTAGGTACAGACCAAATGGTAGCTGGGAAATACATCTCAGAACATGATAAAAAAATTGCCAACAAACTGGCTTATGTCATGGCTGGGGGTGATTTGTCAGAAGCAACTTTGGTATCAGAACAGTATTTATTGGATTTAGAACGCGAAGCTTTCTTATCCCTTTGTACCGAAAGAAAAACACTAGAACGAATTCAGCATATGTTAAAAACAGGGAAACCGCTTCGTAATTAAGAAATTAGTATTAAGTATTAAGATATGCATCAATTTGAAAAATTAAAAATTCGGCAAAAAAGAATGACCTCGTAGAGGTCGACTGTTTGTAGAAAATTAATATGATTTTGGTTTAAGCTCCGTAGGAGCGACCTGTATATAACACTAATGTATGGCAAACACCTATTCACAAATTTATATCCAAATTGTCTTTGCTGTAAAAGGGAGAGAAAATTTGATAAAAAAAGAAAACCGAGAAGAATTACATAAATTTATTACGGGTATCGTTTCGAATAGAGAACAAAAATTATTAGCCATTTTTGCAATGCCTGACCATGTTCATATTTTAGTTGGAATGAAACCTAATATTTCGATATCGGATTTGGTAAGAGATATTAAATCAGGTTCGTCTAAATTTATCAATGACAACAAATGGATTAACGGTAAATTTAACTGGCAAGAAGGATACGGAGCATTCTCTTATTCTAAAAGTAACATCGACAATGTTATAAAATACATTTTGAATCAAGAAGAGAAACATAAAACAACATCATTTAAACAAGAATATTATTCCTTTTTAGAAAAATTCAATATTGATTACGATGACAAATACTTATTTGATTGGATTGAATAATTAACAGGTCGCTCCTACGGAGCTTTGCCCATTAACAACAATATTAGCTATAAACAGTATGCCTCTATGAGGCTATAAAAGATAAAAAACTAAAACAAAAAACAACTAAACATTGGATAATAAAACATTTAATTCTCCAATCTTAATACAATAAACTATGAAACAAGCCTATATAGTAGCCGCCTACCGAACCGCAGTTGGGAAAGCCCCAAAGGGAGTTTTCCGATTCAAACGTCCAGATGAATTAGCGGCTGAAACTATCGAACACATGATGAAAGACCTACCTAATTTTGACAAAACTCGTATTGATGATGTCATGGTGGGAAACGCTATGCCTGAGGCGGAACAAGGTTTAAATGTCGCTCGTTTGATTTCTTTAATGGGATTAAAAATAGAAGAAGTACCTGGTGTGACTGTAAATCGCTACTGCGCTTCTGGTATCGAAACCATCGGAATGGCAACGGCAAAAATACAAACTGGAATGGCTGATTGTATCATTGCGGGTGGTGCCGAGAGTATGAGTTACATTCCAATGGGAGGTTACAAACCTACTCCTGATTATGCTGTTGCAAAAGAAGGAAACGAGGACTATTACTGGGGAATGGGATTAACGGCTGAAGCTGTAGCCAATCAATTTAAAGTTTCCAGAGAAGACCAAGATGAGTTTGCTTACAACTCTCATATGAAAGCTTTAAAAGCGCAAGCCGAAGGAAAATTTGACAACCAAATCGTCCCGATTACTGTGGAGCAAACTTTTATTAATGGAAAAGGTAAAAAAGAAACCTCATCCTATATCGTCAATAAAGACGAAGGACCTAGAGCCGATACCTCAAGAGAAGTATTAGCAAAATTGCGTCCCGTTTTTGCAGCCGACGGAAGTGTTACCGCTGGAAATTCCTCCCAAATGAGTGATGGAGCTGCTTTTGTTTTGATTATGAGTGAAGAAATGGTCAAAGAATTAAACCTTGAGCCTATAGCGCGTTTGGTGAGTTATGCCTCTGCAGGTGTTGAACCTCGTATTATGGGAATTGGCCCTGTCAAAGCAATTCCAAAAGCACTAAAACAAGCAGGATTGCAACAAAAAGACATTGACCTAATTGAATTAAACGAAGCTTTTGCCTCACAATCGTTAGCGGTCATAAGGGAATTAGGACTTAATCCAGATATTGTCAATGTAAATGGTGGTGCTATTGCCTTGGGCCATCCTTTAGGATGTACGGGCGCCAAACTATCGGTTCAATTGTTTGACGAAATGAAACGCCGTGGTAACAAATACGGTATGGTCACCATGTGTGTGGGTACTGGTCAAGGTGCTGCAGGAATTTATGAACTATTATAACCCTTCAAAGCATCAAAAAACCGAACTATTAACAAATCACAATCCTTCTTTTTGGAAAGATTAAAGAAAACTATTTATCATTTAAAAACCACTTAAAATGAGTAACAAAACAAGAGGAGGTCAATTCCTAGTCAAAGAAACAAAATGTGAAGACATCTTCACTCCTGAGGATTTTAACGAAGAACAAATCATGATGCGCGACTCTGTAAAAGAGTTTGTCGATAAAGAACTTTGGGCACATAAAATCCGATTTGAACAAAAGGATTATAAATACACCGAAGAATGCATGAAAAAGGCAGGTGACTTAGGATTCCTGAGCATTTCTGTACCTGAGGCCTATGGTGGAATGGGAATGGGATTTGTAGATACAGTTCTTGTTTGTGATTATATATCGGGAGCCACGGGTTCGTTTTCCACGGCTTTTGGAGCACATACAGGAATTGGAACCATGCCAATTACTTTGTATGGAACCGAAGAACAAAAACAAAAATACGTTCCTAAACTGGCTACCGGTGAATGGTTTGGTGCTTATTGCTTAACAGAACCAGGTGCGGGTTCGGATGCTAATTCAGGGAAAACGAAAGCCGTTTTGTCGGAAGACGGGACGCATTACAAAATCACAGGTCAAAAAATGTGGATTTCCAATGCTGGTTTTTGTCAGTTATTTATCGTTTTTGCCCGAATTGGAGATGATAAAAACATCACCGGTTTCATTGTAGAAAACGATCCAAATAACGGCATTACCATGAATGAAGAGGAACACAAGCTTGGTATTCGTGCCTCCTCAACCCGTCAGGTGTTTTTCAATGAAACGGTTGTGCCTGTTGAAAACATGTTATCCGAAAGAGGAAATGGTTTCAAAATTGCGATGAATGCCTTAAATGTAGGCCGAATCAAACTAGCCGCTGCCTGCTTAGATGCACAAAGAAGAGTTATTTCAGGCTCTGTAAAATATGCTAACGAAAGAGTGCAATTTAATACCGCCATTTCACAATTTGGCGCCATCCGATACAAATTAGCCGAAATGGCAACGAGTTGTTATGCAGGCGAAAGTGCTACTTACAGAGCGGCCAAAGATATTGAATACAGAATAGCTATTCGGGAAGCTGAGGGCGGTTCACACCAAGAATCAGAATTAAAAGGTGTCGAAGAATTTGCTATCGAATGTTCGATATTAAAAGTAGCAGTGTCCGAAGACATTCAAAACTGTGCTGACGAAGGAATCCAAATTTTTGGAGGAATGGGATTCTCCGAAGATACTCCAATGGAAAGCGCCTGGCGTGATGCTCGTATTGCCCGAATTTACGAAGGGACTAACGAAATCAACCGTATGTTATCAGTTGGGATGTTGATTAAGAAAGCCATGAAAGGGCATGTAGATTTATTAGGTCCTGCTACTAAAGTAGGTGAAGAATTATTAGGCATTCCGTCATTTGACGCCCCTGATTATTCAGAACTATTTGCTGAGGAAAAAGAAATGATAGCCAAATTAAAGAAAGTATTCTTAATGGTGGCAGGTAGTGCTGTGCAAAAATACGGTCCCGATTTGGATTCACACCAACAACTCTTGTTAGCTGCCGCAGATATTTTAATCGAAATATACATGGCGGAAAGTACCATCCTTAGAGCTGAAAAATCAGCTAAAAAAGAGGGTGAAGAAAAGGTTAAAGAACAAATCGCCATGGCGCAATTGTATTTATACAAAGCTGTTGATATTGTAATTCAAAGAGGAAAAGAAAGCATCATTTCCTTTGCCGAAGGTGATGAACAGCGTATGATGCTTATGGGATTAAAACGTTTTACAAAATACACTAACATGCCTAATATTGTAGCATTACGCCATACTATCGCTACTAAGCTCATAAAAGAAAATCAGTATTGTTTTTAATAATGGTTCTATAATTTTTGGTTAAATTATATTGTTAAACCGTTCTAAAATTAATTTAGAGCGGTTTTTTATTTGACTAGCCTAAATAATTGGCTAACTTTATAAAAAAATTAAATCCTCATAAAATGAAAAAGATTCTTCTATCAATAGTCTTTTTAGTACTAGCCTTCGTAGGTTGTAAATCTTGGTGTACTTCTGATTCTGACAAAAAACTAAACTTAACATTTGAAGCCAAAAGTAATAGTAATGTAGCGGGTACCGCAACCTTTATCGAAAAAGACGGAAAAGTTACCCTGGAAGCCAAATTCTCAGGATTGACACCAGGCGTACACGCCATTCACATTCACGAAAAATCAGATTGTTCTGCTCCTGATGGTACCTCAACTGGTGGTCACTGGAATCCCACTTTCAAAAACCATGGAAAATGGGGCGTTGGACAATACCATAAAGGCGATATCGGGAATTTTACTGCTGACAAAAACGGAAACGGTTCGATTAAATTCACTACTGACGAATGGAACATAGGTTCGGGAGACCCTACCAAAGATATCTTAAGTCATGCTATAATTGTGCACCAAGGCGCTGATGATTTTACAACCCAACCAACAGGAAATGCAGGTGGTAGAGTGGCTTGTACGGCTATCATCAAATAATAGCAATTGATAAAACATATAGTAATCAATTTGAACCATTAAGAAAATAAGCTAATTAAGTCTTCCTTAATAAACTTATTTTCTTAATGGTTTTATTTTTAAAGGCTTCCAGAAGAAATTATGCAGAACAAAGAAATAGAACATTACTTTAAAAATAGCGCTGAATGGCGTGCTTGGCTAGAGATTAACCACGCTAATTGCACAGGTATTGATCTCATTTTCTACAAGGTGGGTAGCATTCAGGAGAGTATGCGCTGGGAAGAGGCCGTTCAGGTTGCCCTTTGTTTTGGTTGGATTGACTCAACGGTACGAAAAATTGATGATGAAAAACGTAAACAACGTTTTGGTCCCCGCAAAGCCAAAAGCGTTTGGAGTAAACTCAACAAAACCTATATCGAAAAACTCGACAAAGAAGGATTGCTACATGAAAGTGGTTATACCACCATACAAATTGCCAAAGACAACGGCTCTTGGGAATCTCTAGATAGCGTGGAATCACTCAGCCTTCCCGAAGATTTACAACAAGCCTTTGATCAAAATAAGTTGGCCTACACGCACTACCTCGCCTTTGCTCCCTCCTACCGCAAAAGCTATTTGTACTGGCTCAACCAAGCCAAACGCGAAGCAACCCGACAAAGTCGTATTAACGCCATTATCGATTTATGTTCTAAAAACATCAAATCGAGGCCTTAATTTTTTTTTTGTGCCTTATCCTGCTATCCGCTGTAGCCCTCCTTCAAAATACTTTTTTTACTAGGTCGGTACAGGAGCTTCCTTTGGTCGCTCTGTCCCTCCCGTAAAAAATAGTATTTTTCAGTCGGGGCTGCCGCTTTTATCAGGGGCAGAAAGCGTGCAATTAAAAACGAATCGTTCTCCAATCCACGGAACCCGCATTAGGGATGGGAGCAATTGTTTGAGCTCTTATTGTGACACCCGTAACGCTAATTGGAGTAAAAATGGTAATGGAACAATAAAGCGAGTGCGGACAGCCCGACCCGCCCCAAAAACTGCTTCTTCAAACCTCAAGAGTTGTAGGCGGGGAATGCCCAAAAAAGAGTTATGATTTTGGAGAATGACTTTTTGATTTTAGTAAAGTGTACAAATGTATTTTTTTTGTTTTTAGGTTCTAAAAATATGAAATCATAAATCCTTACTCTTTAATCCTAAATCCTTATTGCTTATCTTTGCAACTTTAAAATTCAATCATGGACATCAATCAAGAAATACACAACGCTTTTGAGGTAATTAAAGAAGGAGGTATCATTTTGTATCCTACCGATACGGTTTGGGGAATTGGTTGTGATGCGACCAATCCTGAAGCGATTGCGAAGATTTACAAGCTGAAACAAAGAGCTGAAACCCAAAGTATGATTTGCCTGATGAATGGCGAAAAAATGCTTTACAATGTATTTAAAGACATTCCTGAAGTGGCTTGGCAAATAATGGATTTATCCGAAAACCCAACGACTTTGATTTTGGACAATCCACGAAATGTAGCGCCTAATATTATTGCAACCGATAACACACTGGGAATAAGACTAGTCAAAGAACCTTTTTGTTTTAAATTGATGGAGCGAATGAAAAAACCATTGGTTTCTACCTCTGCAAATATTTCGGGCCAACCTACTCCTAAAAGTTTTAAGGAAATCAGCCCTGAAATTGTTAAGGGAGTGGACTATGTTGTAAATTTGCACCACGATAAAATTTCAGGAAAACCCTCGACCATTATCAAATTGACAAATGATGCACAGGTGAAGGTGATTAGAAAGTAGTTTTTAACCACTAATAAATTTTAATAGCCACGAATTCACGAATTATTAGTCGAAAGTAAGTTCAATTTATTAAAAGTAATTCGTGAATTCGTGGCTAAAAAAAGAAAAAACTATGAGTGAAGTACTTTATAAAGAGGAAAGTTTTCAGATAATTGGAATTTTATTTGATGTGCATCGAAATTTAGGTGGTGGCTTTTCTGAAATTATATATGAAGATAATATAGATTTAACCTACTATTCAAAACTATTAGAAAATCAACCCTGAAATTGTTAAGGGTGTGGACTATGTTGTAAATTTGCACCACGATAAAATTTCAGGCAAACCCTCGACCATTATCAAGTTGACGAATGATGCACAGGTGAAGGTGATTAGAAAGTAGTTTTTAACCACTAATAAATTTTAATAGCCCCGAATTCACGAATTATTAGTCGAAAGTAAGTTCAATTTATTAAAAATAATTCGTGAATTCGTGGCTAAAAAAAGAAAAAACTATGAGTGAAGTACTTTATAAAGAAGAAAGTTTTCAGATAATGGGTATTTTATTTGATGTACATCGAAATTTAGGTGGTGGTTTTTCTGAAATTGTATATAAAGATGCTATAGAATACGAATTGCAACAGAATAAAATTCCATATGAAAGAGAAAAAGAATACTCTGTAAATTATAAAACTGTAGTTTTAAATCATAAGTTTTATGCTGATTTTGTATTATTTGACAAGATTATTTTAGAAATAAAATCAAGTGAGAATCTTCACCCAAAGCACTATTCACAATGTTTGAATTATCTCAAAGTATCTAATAATAGATTAGCTATACTAGCAAATTTTAATTCTATTTCACTTGAGTATAAACGTATTGTAAAGTAAACAACTTAATCAGCATAAGCCTCAAAAATTTATAAAGCAATTAGCGGTAAAACAGAATGAATTATATAAAAGCATTAGAAAACCCCATTTTTAAAATCATTGCACAAGCAAGTCAAGAACTTGGTGTGGAAAGCTACGTTATTGGTGGTTTTGTTCGGGATTATTTATTAACACGTCCATCCAAAAAAGACATTGATATTGTTGCCGTGGGTAGCGGTATCGATTTGGCTTTAAAAGTATCCGAATTATTAGCCAACAAACCGAAAGTTCAGGTTTTTAAAAACTACGGAACAGCGATGTTGCGCTACAAAGACACGGATATCGAATTTGTGGGCGCGCGTAAAGAAAGCTACCAAACTGAAAGCAGAAACCCAAAAGTAGAAATTGGCACATTGCAAGATGACCAAGAACGTCGCGATTTTACAATTAATGCCTTGGCTTTTTCGTTGAACGAAAGTAATTATGGCGATTTGGTTGATCCGTTTGAAGGTGTGGCGGCTTTGGAATCCAAAACCATCAAAACCCCTTTAAACCCTGATATTACTTATTCTGATGACCCATTACGAATGATGCGTGCGATTCGGTTTGCTACCCAATTGGGATTTGAAATTGAATCCGAATCTTTGGAGGCGATTTCAAAAAACAAAGACCGCATTAGCATCATCTCTGGTGAACGCATTGTAGACGAATTGAACAAAATCCTTTCGACCGACAAACCTTCAGTAGGTTTTTTATTATTGTACCAAACCGGACTTTTAGACCTTATTTTACCCGAATTAACGGCTTTGAATAATGTAGAAGAAATTGAAGGTCAAACGCATAAAAACAACTTTTACCACACGCTGGAAGTAGTCGATAATATTTGTCCAAATACGGATGATGTATGGTTGCGTTGGGCGGCTTTGTTACACGATATTGGCAAAGCTCCCACTAAAAAATTCAACAAAAAGCAAGGTTGGACCTTTCACGGACACGAGTTTTTGGGCGGAAAGATGGTCAAAAAGATATTTGAACGCTTACATATGCCATTGAACCAAAAAATGAAATTTGTTCAAAAAATGGTCATGATGAGTTCGCGTCCTATTGTTCTTTCTCAGGATATTGTTACGGATTCAGCGGTGAGGCGTTTGGTATTTGATGCAGGCGAAGATGTGGAAGACTTGATGACCCTTTGTGAGGCCGATATCACTACTAAAAACCCGAACAAATTCAAGAAATACCACAACAATTTTGTGATTGTTCGTCAAAAAATTGTCGAAGTTGAAGAGAAAGACTCAATTCGAAACTTCCAACCGCCTATCACTGGAGAACAAATCATGGAAATTTTTGACTTGAAACCTTCGAGAGAAATTGGTGTCCTAAAAGAAGCAGTAAAAGAAGCTATATTGGAAGGTGAAATTCCAAATGAGTACGAAGCGGCTTATGCCTTTGTTTTGAAAAGAGCAGAGAAATTAGGATTGAAGAAAGCAGCTAAGTAGCTAAGGCACTGAGAAATCAAGCTAATTAGATGAACTATTAAAAATACAATAAACTTTAGGTTCTTAGTCTCTTTAAAACTCAGAATCTTAGAAACTATAAAAAATGACACAAAACAAATCCGTTATCTACTGGTTGCTTACAGGATGCTTCCTATTATTTTTGATGGTAACTGTGGGTGGAATCACCCGATTGACAAACTCAGGTTTATCCATGACCGATTGGCATTTGGTTACCGATACTTTTCCGCCTTTAACAGAGGAAAAATGGCAAGCGGCCTTTGAGGAGTATAAAAAATTCCCAGAATACCAAAAAATCAACATTCACAACGATTTCCAACTTTCGGACTACAAATTCATTTATTTCTGGGAATGGTTTCACCGTTTCATTGGTCGAATCATAGGACTGGTATTTATAGTTCCTTTTGTCTATTTTTTAATCAAAAAGAAATTAGACCGTGCCACCATCAAGAAATGTTTCATACTGCTTTTCATGGGTGGATTTCAAGGATTTTTGGGTTGGTTCATGGTTAAAAGTGGCTTGATTGACAATCCTGATGTCAGTCATTTTAGACTGGCTTTACACCTTACTTTTGCTTTTATCACCTTTGCCTATACGCTTTGGGTTGCTTTGGATTTAATTTACCCTTCACGTAAACAACCCAATGTTAATTTGCAAAAAATTGCGCGTTACGCACTTGTTTTTTTATTAATCCAAATTGTTTACGGAGGTTTTGTCGCTGGTCTTAATGCGGGCTTGATTCACAACCATTGGCCAATGATGAGTGACGGACAATTTATTCACGATAGTGTTTTTATTGAACAAAAATCACTACTACTCA
The DNA here is from genome assembly GCF_034119845.1 of Flavobacterium sp. NG2. Classification (NCBI taxonomy): domain Bacteria; kingdom Pseudomonadati; phylum Bacteroidota; class Flavobacteriia; order Flavobacteriales; family Flavobacteriaceae; genus Flavobacterium; species Flavobacterium sp. NG2. The sequence continues at coordinate 3,758,479 of NZ_CP139420.1, forward strand.
ATTTGACCGAAGGAAAAAGTGGCGTTCAATTTGTACATCGCTCCTTAGCTTATCTTGTTGTATTCTTGATTGGAGTGTTATTTTTTAAAAGCAAAACAACAATAACGGAACAAGAGCAATCTAATGGTATTAATTTGCTGATGATTTTAGTTTTGGTACAATTTATTTTAGGCGTTTTTACACTATTGCTTTCAGTACCTCTTTGGTTAGGATTAGCGCATCAAATCAATGCGTTTTTCTTACTAGCAACCATGACTTATACATTACACAGGCTTTCTAAATAGCCTGTTTTTTTTTGTATCTTTATTACTGACTATATTGTCACATTTCTTTGTTTACCAACAAAAATGTCAAAACTCGCCTCACAAGACCAATTTATTGATTTATCAGATTACGGAAGACCTTTTGGGAGATGGCTCGCTAATACTTTAAAAAACACGCGCTTCACTCCTATTGATGTAACCCTACTCTTTGGAGTTTCGGGATTGATAGCTATATACTGCATTCTTCAAAATCACTACTATTGGGCTGGTTTTTTCATTATTTTGAAATCTATAATTGATGCTGCCGATGGTGAACTCGCACGCGTAAAAAACACACCTTCTTATACTGGTCGTTATCTAGATAGTATATTTGATATTATTCTTAATTTATTACTATTGTCAGCGATTTGTTATGTTTCTCAAACTTCATTTATATTTACTATCATTGCATTTATCTGTATTCAACTACAAGGGACATTATACAATTACTATTATGTCATTCTAAGAAACAAATCTGTTGGCGGGGATGCAACCAGTAAAATATTTGAATATAAAACCCCAAAAGCGCTCCCTGGTGAAAACCAAAAATCTGTAAATATTCTGTTTTTTATTTACACGATTGTTTATGGAAAATTCGACCAAATCATTCATAGTTTAGACCCAAACGCATACAAAGTAAAAACCTTTCCCAACTGGTTTATGACTTTTGTTTCGATATATGGATTAGGGTTTCAATTATTAATTATAGCCATCATGTTAGCTGTAGAATGGATTGAAATTATTGTTCCTTTTTTTATTATCTATTCTCTTTTTATCTTTATACTAATTAGCATCAGAAGACTATATATCAACACTATATAATCTTTTTTTTATGTTAAATCCCCACTAAATCTACTATCTATTTTGTAATTTTAAATAAAATTCATAAAATGAAAAAGTGGAATTTACTTTTTATCCTATTTATAATTGTAATAATCAGTTGTACTAGCAGTAAAGCATTAGTCAAAAATAAAAACACAACCGCTAGTCCAAGTGACACCATTCGTATTGCCAATGAGGAGCTAGAATATGAAGTCATCATTATTGATCCTGGATTCAATACTTGGCTTAACAGTAGAGCATTCCCAAGAGGATATCATACACAAGCATATTTAGAAAACAAAAATCTATTTTACATTACTGAATGGAACAATCGTGTCATGCAACCACAACGCTATAATTCAAGACTTTATGAAATGACAATAGACTACGACCCCCATATTAATTATGGATACGAAGTCAATTACTTGATTTATAATTACATGATTTATTTCCAAAATACTTATAAACAAAAACTTTATGGTAATGTCCCTCTAAGATAATGTTCTTATATTTGTATGGATTGAAATAAAATGAAAAAATTAAAAGAGCGCTGGGGAATAAAAACGAACTTTCAACTCAGTATTATATTTATCGTTTTTGCTATTACTGGCTCCACTTCAGCTTGGTTATCGACTATAGTCTGTGATTGGATGGGAATATATAAAAGCGACTTAGGATTAATCTACACTCCCATTAGACTTATATTAATTTTCCCTTTATATCAAGTTTTATTAGTACTAATAGGATTCCTTTTTGGACAATTAAAATTCTTTTGGGCATTCGAAAAAAAAATGTTGATAAAAATGGGATTAGGATTCTTATTTAAACCCTAAAAATGACAATAACCTTAGCAATCATTTTATTTACACTTTTTCTATTTCTTTCAGGAATACATTTTTATTGGGTTTTAGGTGGAAAATGGGGTATTGGAGCCGTTTTTCCAACACAGCCAAACGATACAAACCCTAAAGTCCCTGGAGCAGTACCCACGATTATTGTTGGTATTGCATTATTTACTATTAGTCTTTTTTATTTAATAAGAGTAAAAATATATCCATTAGAACTGCCTGAATTCCTTAACACCTACGGTTTAAAATTAATTACAGGATTATTCGTCTTAAGAGCTATTGGCGAATTTAATTACATCGGTTTTTTTAAAAAACACAAAGAAACAAGATTTGGCATCAACGACACCAAATATTATTCTCCACTTTGTTTATTAATAGCTTTGTTGACTTTTATTCTTAATTTGAATTTATAGGTACTACCATCTACTCTTTTAATTTGTCTTTAAAAACTTTTTTTACCTTTTCAATTTTTGGACTAATAATGAAGGAGCAATATCCTTGTTCTTTGTTACTATTATAATAATTATGATGGTAATCTTCAGCAACATAAAACTTAGAAGCTTCCGAAATTTTGGTCACAATTGAGTTTGGAAAAACCTCCTCCCGATTAAGCCATTCAATAAAATCTTGTGCTATTTTTTTTTGATTTTCATTAGTATAAAAAATCTCGCTGCGGTATTGTGTTCCCACATCATTCCCTTGACGATTCAATGTTGTAGGGTCATGAGTGGCAAAGAAAACTTCTAAAAGTTCAGCATAGGAAATTAACTTAGGATCAAATTCAATCTGTATTGCTTCGGCATGTCCAGTTTGTCCCGTACAAATTTCTTTATAAGTAGGATTTGGAGACACTCCTCCAATATAACCTGGAGCGACTTTTACTACCCCTTTCAACTCTAAAAAAACAGCTTCTGTACACCAAAAACAACCTCCTGCAATAATTGCAATTTCCGTTTGATTCGTATAACTCATCCTTTTTAATTTTTAACCAAATTTTGACTTCTTACCAAATTTAAGCTATTCAAAGGAAATGACTCTTTTGTTTTAACGAAAATTTACAAATAGTCTTCTCAATTCTTTCGGCAAATTATTAAATTCTTTGTTTCTTTGCTGAAATTCGTTCAAATGATTCAGGCAAAAAATTTACATAAATACTACGATCAACTTCATGTTTTAAAAGGAGTCGATTTGCACATACAAAAAGGCGAAATTGTTTCCATTGTTGGGGCTTCGGGAGCTGGAAAAACAACACTTTTACAGATTCTAGGAACATTAGATCATCCTTCTACAAAAAGCGATGTCCAACTTAATATTAACGGCGAGAACATCTTATCGATGAATGATAAAAGCTTATCAAAGTTTCGTAATTTGAATTTAGGCTTTATTTTTCAATTTCATCAATTACTACCTGAGTTTACCGCTTTGGAAAATGTATGTATTCCTGCCTATATCGCTAACAAACCAAAAAAAGAAACCGAAACGGAAGCCAAACGACTATTAGAATATCTAGGCTTATCACATAGAATCAATCATAAACCTAACGAACTTTCGGGCGGTGAGCAACAGCGTGTGGCAGTAGCTAGAGCCTTAATCAATAAACCTGCAATTATTTTTGCTGATGAACCTTCAGGGAATTTAGATACCCATTCGGCCGAAAATTTACACCAATTATTTTTTAAACTACGTGACGAATTTGGGCAGACCTTTGTAATTGTTACTCATAATGAAGAGCTTGCCAATATGGCGGATAGAAAATTAGTAATGGTAGATGGACAAATAAGCTCTTAAAGAAACTAAGTTGCTAAGATTCTGAGGTACTAAGGCAAGTATACCTTCTTAAAAATTAGAATCTTACTATCTAAGAACCTTAGAACCTCCATAAACATGACACAATCCGAACTCAAAGATTTTCTTGACGAAAAAGTAATTCAATACAACACTCTTGATTTTATCGAAAGTGATCCTGTGCAAATCCCTCATTTGTTTTCGCAGAAAGAAGATATTGAAATTGCTGGTTTTTTGAGCGCAACTATCGCTTGGGGTAATCGGACGATGATTATCAAAAACAGTCACAGGATGATGGATTTGATGGGCAATACGCCCTATGATTTTGTGATGTCCCATACGGATTCTGACTTAGAGCGACTCGAATCATTTGTTCATAGAACGTTCAATAGTCTTGATTTCACTTTCTTTATACAAAGCCTTCAAAACATTTATAAAAATCATAGTGGCCTCGAAGCTGTCTTTAGCCAATACCAAGAACCGCATTCGATGCAAAAAAGCATCTCTGAATTTAAAAAAACCTTTTTTGAAATACCTCATTTGACTCGAACTGAAAAACACATTTCAGATCCATTAAATAATTCAGCGGCCAAGAGGATTAACATGTACCTCAGGTGGATGTGTCGTCAAGACAACAAAGGCGTAGACTTAGGGATTTGGAAAACTATATCACCTGCTGCCCTTTCTTGTCCCTTAGATGTTCATTCAGGTAATGTGGCTCGTAAATTAGGCTTACTATCAAGGAAGCAAAATGACGCCAAAGCATTAACTGAATTGGATATAAAACTTCGTGAACTAGACGCTATTGACCCTGCTAAATATGATTTTGCTTTATTTGGTTTAGGAGTTTTTGAAGGATTTTAATTCGCTACTGCTTAAAACCTTAGGTCAAATCCAAAACTAAATCATAAATACATTTTCTTTTCTTCGTATAATATCTTCATGGATTATCGCCAAAGACAGACTGTTTGCTATAAACTTTGAGGATTTTGAAATAATTTTTTTACAAAATAGGTAAAATATGCACTTTATCGATATTTTTATACACTTTATCGATGCTATTAAAAAGATTTGTATTATATTTGATTCACCCAAAAGCCCCAAATCTTAATTTAATATTTAACCTATAATGAATACTACAAAAAAAATTGTTTTAGCAGAGGACAACTCGATACTTTCATTATTACTAAAGTTCAAATTAGAAAAAGAAGGTTATAATCTATTAATTGCTGTTAACGGAAAAGAAGCAATCGATTTAATCGAAGAGCATCAACCAGACATGATTCTTACAGACATTATGATGCCGTTTGTTAGCGGTTTAGAAGTCATTAGCCACGTTAGAAACAAATTAGATTTATCAACTCCTATTGTTGTTTTTTCTTCAGCTGGTCAAGAAGAAATGGTTCTAAATGCATTTAACCTTGGCGCTACCGATTTCATGAGCAAGCCTTTCAGTCCTAATGAATTGATTATTAGAACAAAAAGACTTTTACGTTAACCTTTTAGTATCACTATTATGGCAAAATTGTATCACTATTTCGTAGAATACTTCCATCACGCCCCTACCTTAATTCAATTATCTTGGATTTTGAGTGCTGGATTTATGGTTACAATCATGCTTTTAATCACCTACTTATCATATTTAAGAGCAAAATTAAGAACTAAAGAAAGGATAGAAGCCACGTATCAAAAAAAATACGAGTCTGATTTAATTGAATATTTGTATGCTGGTAATGACCTAAATGAAATTAGTCCTCAACAACAGCAAATTATTAAATATTTAAAAAAATGCACCATCAGTGGATTAAAAAGAAAAATCATTATTCATACTTTATTGAAATTAAGAAATGAAATTTCAGGTGAAACTGCAGATGCCATCCAAAATTTATATTACCAAACTGGATTAATGGAGCAAGCAGTAACTAAACTAAAGCATAAAAAATGGGATGTAGTTGCAAGAGCCATCAAAGAACTTTCTCAGTTTGAAATCAAAGAAGTACACGATGATATCAAATTGCTAGTAAACCATCCCAAAAAAGAAGTTCGAAATGAAATTCAAAAATATTTAGTTAAATTATTCTGTTTTGATGGATTAGATTTTCTTAATGTATTAGAGAATCAATTGTCTGAATGGGACCAAATCCAATTATTAGAAATTTTACAAAAAGCGGATAACCAAAAAATCCCTGACATTTCAGTTTGGTTAAAATCTAACAATCCTTCTGTTATTTCTTTTGCTATAAAATTGGCTAGAATCTTTAATCAATTTGAGACAAAAGATGAAATTCTGGAACTTTTTAAACATCCTAATCTAGATATTAGAATACAAGCTATTGAGGTTGTTGATCATCTAGGAATATTAGAAGCTTTTGAATTATTGAAAAAAGACATAACAGAAAGAACACTGGAGGAACAAATCGCTTTCTTCAAAATGTCTGAGAAAATGTGTACAACTGCTGATATACCATTTGTAATGGAGTTTTTACTTCATGAGAACTTCGATATTAGAGCTTCAGTAAATAATATCATTGAATTTGTTGGATGTAATACCATACAAATAGACAGAAACAAAACCACTTCAGAAAACACAAATCTTACTAAAGCCAGTTAATTATGTATCTAAATATACCCGAATTAATTACTTCTGTTTTAGAATTTATCTTTTATAGTTTTGCTTTTTCTGCAATTCTATCGTATATCATTCTAGCTATAATCTCTGGATTTGAAACAGTGAATTATATGAAGAAAAACAGCTTTGTGAATTATAAAGAAATATTATCCTCTTCTATTTCACCTTCAATTTCCATTATAGCTCCTGCGTATAATGAAACTCTGAATATCGTAGAAAACGTACGCTCGTTACTCTCTAATCATTATGTAAATTATGATGTTATTATTGTAAATGATGGAAGTAAAGATGATAGTCTTGAAAAACTAATCAAAGCCTATGATTTAGTAAAAGTAGATTATTCAATCAACCAACAAATCCCTACTAAACCCTTGCGCGAAGGCATCTTTAAATCAACCAATCCTGCTTTTGAAAAATTGATTGTAGTTGATAAAGTAAACGGTGGAAAAGCAGATGCTTTAAATACAGGCTTAAACATTAGCACAAACAAATATGTAGCTTGTATTGATGTGGATTGCTTACTATTAGAGGAAGCATTGCAAAAAATGATTAAACCATTCCTAGAATCAACAGATGAAAAAGTTATTGCTGCTGGTGGTGTAATTCGAATTGCTAATTCTTGTGAAATCAAAGACGGAAAATTAATCGATGTCAACCTACCTAAAAATAAAATTGTTAGAGGTCAAATTTTAGAATACCTAAGAGCTTTTTTATTAGGTAGAATGGCGTGGAGTAAACTAAATGGTTTATTAGTAATCTCAGGAGCCTTTGGTCTATTTGACAAAAAAACAGCTATCGAAGTAGGTGGATATGACACTAAAACGGTTGGTGAAGATATGGAAATCATCGTAAGGATGAGAAGACATATGGAAGAACAAAAAGTAAAATACCGTGTAGCTTATATTCCTGATCCACTTTGTTGGACAGAAGCTCCAGATAGTTACAAAATTTTCATTTCTCAAAGAAACAGATGGACTCGTGGAACAATAGAAACTTTAAAAAAACACAAAAAAATTGGATTCAATCCTAAATATAACTCTTTAGGAACTATTAGTTATCCGTATTGGTTAATTTATGAACGAATAGCCCCCATTATTGAAGTTGCAGGTTTGTTTTACTTCCTGTTTTTGATAATGAATAAAAATGTTAAATGGGATTACGCACTAGCTTTCATCACATTAGCCTACTTATTTACAGTACTTTTTTCTATTATTACAATCATAACCGAAGAGTTAACTTATCATCAATACAAGAAAAAAGGAATTGGTTATCAACTCATTAAAACAGCTTTTCTAGAACCATTTATAAATCATCCATTTATTTTGTATGCAGCTGTCAAGGGGAATTTTGATTATTATTTCAACAAAAAAATAAAATGGGGCGAAATGACCCGAAAAGGGATGACAAATAACTAAATTGCCAAAAATTTTAATAGTAAAAGCATGAAAATTAAAGACCAACTAAAAAATAGTTTCTCTTACCTTTACCTAAGTCTTTCATTAATTCTAACTTTTTGGTTAATAAGCCTTTTCGAAATTGTTTCCAAAACAATTAATGGCATCCAACTTGATAATACGATAATCACTATCCTATACAAGTTATTAAATGATATTTGGACAGGATTGGTTATCTCGTTACTATTTTACCCTCTCTATTTAGTTTTAGGATTTGCAAAAAAACCTTGGGACTCTATTGTAGTCAAAGTGTTTTTTTCATTAATTGTAATCGGACAATTTGCACTAACTAAATACCACTTGACTACATTAGTCAATCTTGGGGCAGATTTTTTAGGATATTCGATTGATGATATGTTCACCACTGTAACTGCATCAGAGTCATTATCAATTGTCTATTTCATTCCGTTTATTGTATTTCCAATCCTTTATTTGGGAATACACAAAGCGATTTCAACAAGTATAACAACCAAGCAACTTTATATCACTTTTGGAAGTTTAGCATTAGTAAGTTTTGGTTTTAAAACAATTGTTTCAGAGTTTTCAGATTCCAATTACCAAAACAAATTAGCCTATTTCACTTCGGATATCATTCGTTTTCAAACGGATAAAAATGCATTTAATGCCGATAATTTAACGTATAAAAAAGAATATCCGTTAGTAAAATCATTTAATGAAACTCCCGATGTTTTGTCTCCTTTTTTCGAAATAAAAGAAGAAAAACCAAATATTGTGATGATTATTGTTGAAGGTCTAGGAAATGAATTCATAGGGAAAAATGAATATCGTGGATTTACACCTTATCTAGATTCTTTAATTCCAAAATCTTTGTATTGGGAAAACTTCGTTAGTAATGCAGGACGAACTTTTGGCGCCCTACCTTCTATTTTAGGCTCACTCCCTTATGGCGAAAAAGGTTTTTTAGAAATGAATCCATTACCGTCACATATCTCTTTGGTTAGTATTTTAAAAGCCAATGAGTACACTACTTCTTTTTATTGTGGTGACGAATCCAGTTTTGACCGAAAAATTAATTTTCTTGAATACAACGGAATAGACAATGTAATTGATATTAATAAATTTGGTCCTGGCTACGAAAAAACCAAAGAAAATTCAGGTGGATTTAGTTGGGGGTATCCTGATGGAGAAATTTTCAAAAAAACACTATCCGAATTAGATGGAAAAAAAGCCCCGAGATTGGACATCATCATGACGCTGACCAATCACGAGCCGTTTGATTTTCCTGCCAAAAAAGAATATCTAAAAAAGGTAGATAGTATCATGAATACGAACAAAACCTTAGCAGTTTCAAAATCTGAGGTAGCCACTTATAAAGATATTTTTGCCTGTTTATTATACACCGATCATTCAATTAAAAATTTTATTGAATCCTATAAAAAAAGACCCGAATATAAAAATACCATCTTTGTAATCACAGGAGATCATCGTTTAATTCCTATTGCTCAAAAAGATAAATTGTGCCGTTTTCATGTGCCTTTATATATGTACAGTCCGTTGTTGAAAAAAACACAAACTTTCAAATCCGTTTCTTCACATTGGGACATTGCTCCTAGTTTGATTTCATTTTTAATGAATAATTACAAAATGAACAAAATGGAGAAAACAACTTGGATGAGTACTGGATTAGACACGGTTAAGAAATTCAGAAACATACACACTATTCCTATTATGCAAAATAAAGGAAGTATTAATGAATTGATATACAAAGACTATTTATACTCAGATGGGAATTTATTCAAGATTGACGAGAATTTTACGCTTTCAAAAATCAAAGATTCTGAAATGATGAAAATTATCGAAGATACTTTAACCGAATCTAAGAAGCTAAATGCTTATTTGACTCAGAAGAATAAAATTATTCCAAATTCAATTAACATTTATACCAAACCGGCTTTTCAGTTTTCAAAAGAAGATTTAGCAACGATAAAAAAATTGACTAAAGGGCTAACTTATGACGAAACATTTTTCCTAGCACGTGATTTTGCTTTTAATAATGATAGACAAAAAGCTCGTTTACTTTGTAATTACATCTTAAATGAATTCCCTAATTATGCAGATGTACGAACGCTAAAAGGACGTACACTCGCTTGGGATAAAGATTACAAAAAGGCCGAATCAGAATTACTTGAAGTAGTTAAAAGAACACCGTTCTACAATGATAGTTATATTGCTTTAATGGACTTATACTGGTGGTCAAGCCAAGATGCTAAAGGAATTTCAATCGCAAAAAAAGGATTGAAAAATAAAGTAGAAAATCCTGAACTAGGTATAAAATTAGCCCAAGCCTACAAAAGAACAAACAATATAAAAATGGCCAACGCTACAATTGATAGTATTCTAAAAAAGCATCCCGGAAACAAAGAATTTATAAAAATTAAAAACGCTTTGTAAAATGATTTTAAAATCGATAACCAAAATATTCATCCTCCTTTGTTTTACAACTGTAGCTCAATTAAGCGCACAACAAACTGCGTATAATGGTGACCCAGATAGTTCGTTTGAAACTGCTCGTAAATTAGCTTTCAACGACCAACGAAAACAAGCTCAGGACACTTTAGTAAATATTCTAACTAAATACCCTAATTACAGTGACATCCGAACTTTTTTAGCGACCACTTATTCTTGGGATGGTGACTATAAAAAGGCTCGTAAAGAATTTGCTTTTGTGATAAATGATGACCCAAAAAACAAAGCCAATTGGGTTGCAGCTATCAAGAACGAATTATGGAGTGATTCGTATTATGACGCTATGGAAATGTCTAAAAAAGCACTCCAGATTTTCCCTGATGATTCTGAAATTTTACTTTTGAGTGCTTCTGCAAAAGAAAACACCAATAATCCACTTGAAGCCTTAAAGATTGTCAATTCTATTTTAGAAAAAAATCCAGACGATACCAAAGCACAAGAATATAAAAACAGCCTTAATCAATCATTACGTACCAATAGTGTCGGTTTAAGGTCGGCCGTTGATGTGTATTCGGAGGTTTTTGACCCTATGCAATTCCACACCTTAAAATTAAGTCGTATTACCCAGTACGGAAGTGTGATTGCAAAAGTAAATTTCAACCGTCGATTTAAAGAAAATGGAACCCAATTTGAAGTCGATATGTATCCTAAAATAGCCAAAGGATTATACGCTTATGTCAACTTTGGAGTAGCGAATTCTTTTTTATTTCCAGACTTTCGCTATGGTTTGGAATTACATCAATCCTTACCTTATAGTTTTGAAGTATCAGCAGGTTTCAGAGCCTTACAATTTAGCACTACAACAACTATTTACACAGGATCTATTGGTTGGTACACAGGCAATGATTATTGGTCTATTCGCCCCTACCTAACACCAGGGGATGGTGGATTAAGTACCTCTGGAATACTCAACTACCGAAAATATCGATCTAATGCTGATAATTATTTAAGTTTAGCGTTCAGTATGGGATTTTCACCTGAAATCTATCAATTTAAAGTGGATGGAAACGAAAACACTATCATCAACTTACAATCTCAACGATTCAATCTAAGCTACTTTTTTACCACCAACCAAAACCGAAATGCCTGGGGGGCACAATTTGACATCACACATCAAGAAATCAGTTTTGACCCAGGAAATTATTTCTGGATTTATTCCTTTACACTTTCTTGGGATTTGAAATTTAAATAAAATGTAGTCTGTAATTTTTCGAAATACCTGATTTCAAATGAAATCACAACAAACAAGTACATCACTATTTGAACAGTAAAATTAAGAATCATTCTGATCTATGATTCTTAATTTTTTATTGGTCGTCATAATTACAAATAATTAATAGCAATAAAAGAAGTAAGCAAGTCAAAAATAAAGTGGTCTTTTTTATAATTTCTCCTACCTTTGTTTCCAAAATCGAATCAAAAACAATGAAAACGGCACTTTATAAAATCATTTTTACCTTCTTATTTCTTACCATTATTAACTGTAAAAAAGCCGAAGTTTCAAACAAAAACACCAAAGAATTAGCAGGTAACAGCATTGAACACGCCTCAAGTTTAGCAATTTACAAACAAGAGGGCTATTCAATCGTTAAAATAATTCAGCCTTGGCCAAATGCTAACAAGGATTTGACTTACGTCCTTCAAGAAAAAAACGCAATACTGCCAGATAGTTTGCAAAAATACCCAGTAGTTTCTGTTCCTTTACAATCAATTGTGGTAACCTCAACAACTATAATCCCCTATCTAGAAATGTTAGGAGTCGAAAACAAACTAGTTGGTTTTCCTCATACCGACTATATTTCGTCTGAAAAAACCAGAGCTTTAATTGATAATGGATTCATTAAAAATGTAGGTCAAAATGAAAAACTAAATATGGAGCAGTTGATTGATTTAGCTCCCGAATTAATCGTTACTTTTAGCATGGACAACAGCAATCCGATGATTGCTAATTTGGAAAAAAGTGGTTTAAAAGTTTTCATTCAAGCAGACTGGATGGAACAATCCCCACTAGGAAAAGCCGAATGGATTAAATTATATGGTGCTTTATTTGGCAAAGAAAAAGAAGCCAAAAACCTTTTTGATGAAATTGTGAAAGACTACAACAAAGCCTCAGCTTTAGTTAACACACCCCAACAACAAAAAACTGTTTTATACGGTTCAATGTACCAGGACCAATGGTTTGTAGCTAAAGGAAATAGTTGGGTTTCTCAATTTATTAAGGATGCCAAAGCCAATTATTTATGGGCAGATACCGAAGGGACAGGAAGTTTAGGACTTTCTTTTGAAACCGTACTTGAAAAAGGTAAAAACGCCCAATATTGGATTGCAACTGGTTCTTTCAAAAACTTATCTGAACTAGAAAAAGCCAACCCTCATTACAGTCAATTTACAGCTTTCCAGAATAAAGAAATCTATACATTTGAAGGCAAAATTGGTCCCACAGGAGGAACTATTTATTATGAACTAGCGCCAAGCCGACCTGATTTGGTCTTAAAAGATTATATCAAAATCTTTCATCCTGAGCTTGTTCCAAATTATACTTTTACCTTTGCCCAAAAACTAAACTAAATTGAAGCAACAACAACGCAATATTTTCACCTTCTCCTTACTTAGTTTAGGATTCTTAACTTTGTTTTTTACGAACATCAGTTTGGGGTCAATAACTATTCCGTTTAACGAAATTTACGACAGCCTGACAGGTGGTCAAGCCAGTAAATCCACTTGGGAATACATCATCATCAATTATAGGTTACCAAAAGCGATAACAGCCATCCTTGTTGGAATGGGACTTTCTATCAGTGGGTTGTTGATGCAAACACTTTTTCGAAATCCGTTAGCAGGACCTTATGTTTTAGGATTGAGTTCAGGTGCCAGTTTAGGAGTTGCTTTTGTTATTTTGGGTGCAGGACTATTACCGCCTTTTTTAGGGGCTCTTTTAACTTCACCTTATGGAATTGTTATTGCTTCAACCATAGGGAGCACATTGGTATTGATAGCCGTATTAGTAGTATCCCATCGCATGCGAGACACGATGGCAATCCTTATTGTAGGTCTTATGTTTGGAAGTTTTACCAATGCTATTGTCAGTACACTTACGTATTTTAGTTCGGCAGATCAATTGCAAAAATTCGTTTTTTGGTCCATGGGAAGTTTAGGGAATTTATCATGGACTTCCATAACAATTCTTAGTGGTTGTGTTGCTACAGGCTTAGCATTGAGTTTGTACAGCGTAAAACCATTAAACGCCTTATTATTAGGTGAAAATTATGCTAAAAGCCTTGGACTAAATTTCAAAAAAACACGTTTAATTATCATACTTGCTACCAGTATTTTAGCAGGAAGCATCACCGCCTATGCAGGTCCTATTGCTTTTATTGGACTAGCTGTTCCACATATTGCAAAGCTTTTGTTTCACACTAGTAATCACAGTACATTGTATTGGAGTACGCTATTAATAGGCGCTAGTATTATGTTGTTGTGTGATGTTATTTCACAAATGCCAGGCTACGAAATTACTTTACCGATTAACGCAGTAACATCTCTTTTTGGAGCGCCTATTGTGATCTGGTTGCTGGTTCGAAAAAGGAAGTTGGGGAATTAATATGCATTGAATTAATATTTTTTAATAAATTTATTATGATTCTTTTTTTTAAAACAAAAAAATAAACACATAGAATCATAGTTTACTGTACTTATTAAGATAGACATAGTAAAAACTCGTTTTTCATAGAAAGTTGAAAACTATTTTAAACATAGACAAACGTATTTTTTTTAAAACACATAGAATCATAGATTTCTGTGCTTATTAAGATAGACATAGTAAAAACTCGTTTTTCATAGAAAGTTGCAATCATCATTTTAACCCTTAAAAAAACACACATGATAACTCAGAAATACCTAGATGATTTGACATATAAGGTTATTGGATGTGCTATCGAAGTACATAAAACAATGGGGAGAGGTCTTCTTGAAAATGTATATCATCTTTGTTTAAAAGAAGAACTAAATCGACAAAAAATAAACTTTAAATCCGAAATGAAAGTTCCTTTAATCTATAAGGACAAAGAATTAGAAATTGACTTTAGATGTGATATGTTAATTGAAGATTGTCTGGTTGTAGAATTAAAATCGGTTTTACAATTAAATCCTATCTTTGAAGCACAACTTCAAACTTATATGAATCTTTTAAAAGCGCCAAAAGGAATTATCATTAACTTTAATTGCTCTAATATTTTCAAAGAAGGACAAAAGACAATTGTCAATAATTATTTCAAACAGCTACCTGAAAAATAATCTTTTATAACTAAAAGCAATCAATTAAAATCCCCATATCCTATGTAATCTATCCTAAGCAAAGCGTCTCAACACAAAGCCTATAAAAACTATGTCCCTATGTGTTTAAAAAATTAACAAAAGCTATGTAATCTATCCTAAGCAAAGCGTCTCGACACAAAGCCTATAAAAACTATGTCCCTATGTGTTTTAAAAAATTAAGAAAAGCTATGTAAACTATCCTAAGCAAAGCGTCTCAACACAAAGCCTATAAAAACTATGTCCCTATGTGTTTTAAAAAATTAAGAAAAGCTATGTAAACTATCCTAAGCAAAGCGTCTCAACATAAAGCCTATAAAAACTATGTCCCTATGTGTTTTAAAAAATTAAGAAAAGCTATGTAATCTATCCTAAGCAAAGCGTCTCAACATAAAGCCTATAAAAACTATGTCCCTATGTGTTTTAAAAAATTAAGAAAAGCTATGTAATCTATCCTAAGCAAAGCGTCTCAACATAAAGCCTATAAAAACTATGTCCCTATGTGTTTTAAAAAATTAAGAAAAGCTATGTAATCTATCCTAAGCAAAGCGTCTCAACATAAAGCCTATAAAAACTATGTCCCTATGTGTTTTAAAAAATTAAGAAAAGCTATGTAAACTATCCTAAGCAAAGCGTCTCAACACAAAGCCTATAAAAACTATGTCCCTATGTGTTTTAAAAAATCTATACAACGATGAGCAATACCATCCTTTCCACCACAAACCTCAGCATTGGCTACACTTCCAAAGGAGCTCCCACAGTCATTGCCCAGAACCTGAACCTCAACTTGCAATCTGCTAAACTCATAGCGCTAATTGGTGCTAACGGAATAGGGAAATCGACATTATTGCGAACGCTAACCGGAATTCAAAAACCATTATCGGGCAGTGTTTATTTAAAGGATAAAAACATAGAGAAATACGCACCACTCGAATTGGCTCAAAACCTAAGTGTGGTTTTGACCGAAAAACTTCCTCCTAGCAACCTGACCGTTTTTGAACTCATTGCACTTGGAAGACAACCTTATACCAACTGGATTGGAAAACTCACCGAAACTGATATTGAACAGGTCAACCAAGCCATGCAACTGACACAAATTAGTCATTTAGCAACCAAAAAACATTACGAAATCAGTGATGGACAACTACAAAAAGTACTGGTAGCAAGGGCTTTGGCACAAGACACGCCTTTCATTATTTTGGATGAACCCACCACCCATTTGGATTTATTGCACAAAGTAGCCCTTTTTAAACTGCTAAAAAAACTGAGTCAGGAGACACAAAAATGCATCTTATTTTCAACTCACGACATTGATATGGCGATTCAATTAAGCGACGAAATGATTATCATAACACCCGAAAATGTGGTTCAAGATAGTCCTTGCAATTTTATTTCCAAAGGGAGTTTTGACACCATTTTCAAAGACGACCACATCCGTTTTGATTCCGAAAAAGGGAAATTTATCATTACTTAATTAGGAGCACAACTTTTTGATTTTACATTAACGAGTCGTCCTGCTCTTCGCTGTATCTCTTGTTTCGCTATCACTTCACAAGAGGATGCCGCTGCGATCAGGGCTATAAACGACTAGTGTTTTTCATAATTATTTTTAGAAAACAGATTTAAACAACTACAAAATAAAAGCCCCGAATTCACGAATAACAACTGTAATTCGTGAATTCGGGGCTTTTACCAAGATTTTAAAACTTTTAAAAAGTTGTCAAATCTAAAAACTATTCTTCTACTTTCTTAATTACCTTTCTAGCTACTTCGATTTTAAATTTTTTGCCTTTCATCTTTTCGTCCTTGATGGCGTGTAATAAATCTTTAACTTTATTGAATTTCACTGCCGCAAAAGAAATAAAATCTTTGACTTCAATCAATCCTAAATCGCCTTTCTCTAATTTTCCTTTTTGAGAAAAGAAACCTACGATATCAATTTTATTCAATTTATTTTTCTTCCCTCCACTGATGTAAATCGTTTGATATTGTGGTGGTTTAGGTAGACTTTTAGGGGCTTCAACATTCAAAACAGGAATCGAATAATCGATATAATCCATTTTTTTCTCACTGTCATTCACAACTAGATACGCTGTTCCAGAAGCTAACATACGTGCTGTGCGCCCATTTCTATGGGTAAACTCATCCGCTTTTGATGGTAAATGATAGTGAATCACATGATTCATCTCAGGAATATCTAGTCCACGAGCGGCCAAATCTGTTGTGATTAAATAACTCATACTTCCATTACGAAACTGAATCAAAGCACGCTCTCTTTCGTCTTGATCCATTCCTCCGTGGTAGTAGGTCGCGTAAATTCCTTTTTCGTTTAGCGTATCACTAATACGTTCTGCCGCATCACGATGGTTACAAAAAACAATTGCCGCTTCTGATTTTAACGAACAAATCAAATGAAACAAACTATTTAGTTTGTCTTTGTCTTTGGAGACCACCATTTTCATCGAAAGATTGCTTGCCGCTTCGTCCTCTTCAGGAATAAAATCCAAAATTGTTGGATTAATCACTCGAGTATATTTTGGAATCTCAATATCCGATGTTGCAGATACCAAGACACGTTTGTTCAATTTTGGTAATTTCCCAATGATAAAAGACATTTGTTCATGGAAGCCTAATTGTAACGATTTATCAAATTCGTCTAAAACCAACGTCTGAATTTTATCCAATCGAAAAGTACCTCTTTCAATATGATCTGCAATTCTTCCTGGTGTTCCTATTAAAACTGCCGGAGGATTACTCAAATTTTTTATTTCAGTATCAATCGAGTGCCCACCGTAACAAACATTTATTTTGTAATCAGTACCCATTTTTTTCCAAACCTGTTCAATTTGAAGTCCTAACTCACGAGAAGGAACTAAAATTAAACATTGAACTGATAAAAATTCAGGATTTAATAATTCTAAAACAGGGAGCAAAAAAGCCAATGTTTTTCCAGAACCTGTAGGAGATAACAATAAAATATTATTATCATGCAAAATAGCATCTTGGGCCACTTCTTGCATTTCGTTTAAGTTCTCAATTCCTAGATTCTTGAGTATATTTTGGGAAAGGTGTTTTGGATTCATTTTTATAATTTGTGCAAAGGTAGTTTTTTTAAAATTATGAACCTTAGCCCTTTTTTCTACATTAAAGTTTAGACAAAAAAAAACTGTCAAGACCTCTTTAAAAGAAAGTCTTGACAGTAAAAAAAAATATTTTTATATGTAATAGATAGTTACCTACCTTTTAAATAATCATAGATTTAGAATCCGTAAACCACACCTACAGCAAATTGTGAAGCTGATTTAGTATCGTTAACTACACTTCCTGATTTTTTAAACATATCTTCAGAACCATTATCTAATCTAAATTCTGGAATGATTGTTAATGCTCCAGCTTTTAAGTTAGCTGATAAAGTTAAAGCAGTTACTGATGCGTCACCAGAATTTTCTTTAAACTTAAAGTATTCACCACGTAAACCTAAACCAAAGTTATCACTTACCGCAACCGCTGGATATAAAGCTACTCCTGTATAACCAACTTTAGTTCCATTTGTAAAATCAGCAGTGTTTAATCCTAAAGAGAATTTTTCAGATAATTGGAAAGATGCTGTTAAGTCAATAATTGTCCCACTTTCTGAACCATCCATAAAGTTAATGTAAGCACTTACACCTTCTGCTGGAGCTAATGATAATTGAGCACCAAAAGCATTTAATCCTTTAATTGGGTCTGCTTTGTATGAGTTCCATTGGTCATTAAACATACCTACCATTAAACCTACTTTATCAGAGAAAGCATAGTTCGCTTTTACCCCTGCATTTTGGAATGGTCCGTTAGTAAATAAATAAGATGTAGAATAATGGAAGTTAGCCAAAGGCGAAATTACTTCATACCCTACAAATGTTCCCATATAACCTGCAGTGAAGCTTAATTTATCTGTTGCTGCATAAGTAGCATACAAATTTTGAATATGGAATGAATTAAATCCGTTCCCTTCATCATATGAATTATCAGAATTAGGAATAGATTGAAATTGTCCTCTTGGTCCAAAAGATACTTCACCAACGAAAGATGCTTTTCCTGTAGTTTTCTTTAAAGCAATGTCAATCATTCCTAAAGAAACTGAATTATGATCTGTTGCAAAACTCGTTGGAATGTTTTCACCTTTAGCAAAGTCATACTTGTAATAAAGATCGGCAGATCCAGAAATTTCTAATGGTGTGTCTTGAGCAAATGCCATGTTCCCTGTTAGCGCTAAAGCTAAAATAATAATTACTTTCTTCATGTTTAATTTTGTTTTGGTTTAATAATTAATAAAGCTTCTCTGTATTTTATCTTCTTTTCAACTTTTAGAAGATTTAAGACTTCTAATTTTTAATTTGTTTCAAAAACCACAAATAATCTTCATTTCTTTATTTTTCTGAAGCGAATATATTAAGTAATATTTAACTAAAACAATTCTAAAACGGCTTTTCGTTTTAAATTGGAACGAATTATTAATTTAGGAATAGGAAATAATAAAAAATGGAAAATACATATAAATAACTGCAAAAAAATAAAATATTCATAACGCCATTTTTCCAATAAACCCCAAAATTTTTAAGGATAGACAATACATAATTAAGTTAATTAAAGTAAAAACTAAAACAAAACCACAATTTAAAACCAAACCCCCTAAAAAAAATAGGGGTAACAAAAAAAACATTAAAACACCAAAACTATTCACACCTTCAACATTCTCGACAAAAAAAGAGCCTCAAAATAATTTGAGGCTCTTTTTAAACACAAAACTGCTTGTTAAGGTTATCCTAAAATAGAAGCGATAGTATCTATCTCCGATTTTGAAAATTCTACCATTTTCAAGCTCTCTAAATTATTATTCAATTGCCCAACTGAGCTCGCTCCTATTAGCACCGATGTCACCCTATTGTCTTTCATCAACCACGCCAACGCCATTTGAGCTAAAGACTGGCCTCTTTCTTTTGCAATTTCATTTAATTGAATGATTTTTTGAATGCGCTCTTCTGAGACTTCTTCTCTTTTTAAATGTCCATTCGGATTATGAGCCCTAGAATTCTCTGGAATTCCTTTTAAGTATTTGTCTGTCAATAATCCTTGTGCCAAAGGCGAAAAAGCAATACAACCGACACCTTTATCTTCTAATACATCCAACAAACCATCTTCCACCCAACGCTGAAACATTGAATACTTGGCTTGATGGATCAAACAAGGCGTTCCTAATTCTTTTAATACTTCTACAGCTACCTTAGTTTGCTCCGCCGAATAATTACTGATTCCTACATACAATGCCTTCCCGCTACGTACCGCGTGGTCCAATGCCATCATCGTTTCCTCAATAGGCGTTTCGGGGTCAGGTCGATGCGAATAGAAAATATCTACATATTCTAAATCCATTCGTTTCAAACTTTGGTCTAAGCTAGAAAGCAAATACTTTCTAGACCCCCAGTCTCCATAAGGTCCTTCCCACATGGTATAACCTGCTTTGGTCGAAATCACCATTTGATCTCTCAAATTCCCTTGAAAGTTATTTTTTAAAATCTTTCCAAAATTAGTTTCTGCTGAACCAGGAACTGGTCCATAATTATTGGCTAAGTCAAAATGGGTAATTCCTTTATCAAAAGCATCCTTAACGATGCTCTCTCCATTTTCAAAATTATCAACTGAACCAAAGTTGTGCCATAAACCCAAAGAAATTTGAGGTAATAACAAACCACTTTTTCCACATCTGTTGTATTTCATGTCTTTATTTTTTTTTTATTGTCCTATGAGATGGTCATTAACTATATCCTAATCGTTATGTGTAATTAGTTTTTGATGATGTTTCTTCGTCAGTTCGAGTAAATTTTCAGAAAATGCGAATAGCTTTTTCAGAAAATTTGTATCGAGAACAAGAAAAACATCATTAAAAACGGTTCTCGATACACCTCACTTCGAGTGCGGAGCGTATCGAGAAGTTTTGTTCCGTTTCTCTCCACAAAAAACACTCGAACTGACGTTTTTAATAATTCTAACTAACGCATAATATCCTATAACTTTATAGTAAAAAGGGCTTCAACCCTTCGATATACTCAGGGCAGGCTTAGCTCAGCCTGACAACAAACATTAATCTTACCATTAGTTTTACAAAACTAACAAACCATAACTCCTTATTATATGTATCGGTTTGGAATACCAAAACAATTCAAAGTCGTCCAATCCTTTTTCAAAATCGGCTTGTATTTCTTGGAACGAATATACCTTTGCATTGACAACTGATATTTTATTCAAAATCGAGACTAACCACTCCCCTTCTTCTTTATTGGTTTGAATGGTAAAACTTTCTTTTTTATCATGAAAAGTCAGGCCCATCATTTCCCAACTCTTCCCCTTTTTAGATTTGGTAAAATATTCCACTGCTGGTTTTCCGCCTAGCCAAACTACTTTTGCTGTAGGTTTGATCGTTAAACTTCCTTCGTTTTCCAAAGCATTGTAGATAAAATCAGCTGGAATCTTGGTTTTCGGAATTTTAAATTCAAACCAATCTTGTAACGGATAATCGAAGCAAATGCCGTGCATGAAGTTGAACAAGGATTTTTTCAAGCCAAAACTAAATTTATCGTGATTGATTCCCGTTTTGTCTTTATAATTAATATCATTATTGGCAAATGTTCCAATGGCTTCCGTTTCTTTGACCACGCCAAATTGCTCTGGATACATTCCCACAGGGCTGTGCGCCGTCATCGCAAATTGATGCCAAAACCCCGATTGTAACACGCCTGCTTCAAACAATTGACGCACCATCTCCAAGCTATCTACGGTTTCCTGAATCGTTTGTGTGGGATAACCATACATCAGATAGGCATGCACCATAATTCCAGCTTGCGTAAAATGCTGGGTCACCTTAGCTACTTGCTCCACTGTAACGCCTTTGTCAATCAATTTCAATAATCGGTCAGAAGCCACTTCCAGTCCACCAGAAACAGCAATACAGCCTGAAGCTTTGAGTAACAAACACAAATCGGCCGTGAAACTTTTTTCGAATCGAATGTTTGTCCACCAAGTCACGGATAATTTTCTGCGCAAAATTTCGAGTGCCAATGCCCGCATCAAAGCAGGTGGTGCGGCTTCATCAACAAAATGAAATCCATTTTGCCCAGTAGCGGCCATCAATTCCTCGATTCGATCACAAAGCAAACTAGCTGCCACGGGTTCGTACACCTTAATATAATCTAACGAAATATCGCAAAAAGTACATTTCCCCCAATAACAACCATGTGCCATCGTGAGTTTGTTCCAGCGTCCGTCACTCCACATGCGGTGCATCGGATTGACAATTTCAATTACCGAAATGTATTTATCCAACAACAAATCTGAATAATCAGGTGTCCCTACTTGCGATTGTTTGTAATCGGGTTTGGTGGAATTGTTTTTATAGACGACTTGACCGTCTTCTAATAAAAAGGTACGCTTAAAATTGACTTCGACAGGCTCATTCTGACAAACTGCTTCAACGAGCAATTCAACAGGAACTTCTCCATCGTCTAAAGTAATGTAATCAAAAAACTCAAAAACACGGGTATCGGATAGCGAACGCAATTCGGTATTAGGAAAACCACCACCCATCGAAATTTTAATTTGGGGATGATTTTTCTTCACCCATTGTGCACAACGAAAGGCACTATATAAATTCCCTGGAAAAGGAACGGATATTAAGAACAAATTAGGCTGAACGGTTTGAATTCTTTCTTTCAGTATCGAAAGCAATACTTCGTCAATATAGGTATGCGGTTGCTGTAAGGCGTCGTACAATTCATCAAACGAATTGGCTGAACGGCCCAAACGCTCGGCATATCTACTAAAACCAAAATTAGCATCGACACATTCTACTATAAAATCAGAGATATCTTCGAGATATAAAGTCGCTAAATGCTTGGCTTTATCCTGAGTCCCCATAGACCCAAAAGCCCAATCCAATTCTTCCAACTGAGCAAAACGAGAGGCTTCAGGCAGATAATCTTCTTGACAAATTTGAAGTGCCAAGGTGGGATTCTTTCCTTGCAAAAAGGCTATAACTGAATCTATCGTTTTGATGTATTCGTCTTGAAGAGCATAAATTCTCTTGCAATTATCAGAAACTTCATGTCCTGCACTTTCTAACTTGAAACATGAAACATGAAACAAACTTTGCAACCCTTCTTTCGAAAACAATTTCAAAATCACCTCAATTCCCAAATCCGCTTGAACGGAATCAATGTTCTTAGTATTCAAAAATCCTTTAATATAAGCCGTAGCAGGATAAGGCGTATTCAGCTGCGTAAATGGGGGTGTGATTAAAAGAAGTTTTGGTTTCAAAGGGAATTTTGTTTTGTACAAAAATAGTAGATAAATTTTTAATCCATCTAACATCCTACTAGTTGATTTCCTAAACATTTCTTAATCCCTAAAAACATGGCTATAGTTTTCTTATTTTAGCAGTAAATTTAGAATTACAAAACATGCCTACCGACTGTATCAGCTATCAAAATTCAGGATATTTCACGCCCTTAATGAATGATTATTTGAACCAAAAATCAAATCTTCGCTCTTTATACAACCGATTTCCAACTTTGGAAAATTTTGAAGCCCAAATACAAGAGAAAAAAGAAGGTTTTGACGATAAAACCAGAGCAACCCTAGTATCGGTATTGCAACAACAATATCAAAACACAGCTGTTTCTGATTTAACTAAACAAAATATTGAAGCCTTAAAAGTCAATAATACCTTTACCATCACCACGGGACATCAATTGAATTTGTTTAGTGGGCCTTTGTATTTTTTATACAAAATCATCTCTACTATCAATTTAACCAAAGAATTGAAAGCCAAATATCCCGCTTCCAACTTTGTTCCAATTTACTGGATGGCGACTGAAGACCATGATTTTGACGAAATTAATTACTTTAGTTTTAAAGGAAAAAAATTTCACTGGGAGGCTGAAAGCACTGGGCCCGTTGGGCGTTTGACAACAGAAGGTTTAGAGCATTTTTTAGAAATATATGCACAAGAATTAGGGGCTACAACTAATGCAACTACTTTAAAAACACTTTTTAAAGAGACTTATTTAGAACATCAAAATCTGGCAGATGCTACCCGCCATTTAGCCAATGCTCTTTTTGGCGATTATGGACTAGTGATTATTGATGCTGATAATCCAGATTTAAAACAACTATTTGCACCTTATATTAAAGAAGAATTACTACAACAAACATCTTTTAAAACCGTCACAGAATCTATAAAACAACTCTGTGAGTATGACATTCAAGTCAATCCGAGAGCGATTAATTTATTTTATATCGAAGACCATTTACGGGAACGCATTGTTTTTGACAATGGAAATTACAAAGTCAACAATACTAAATTAGAGTTTTCAGAATCAGAAATTCTGGATTTATTAACCAGTAATCCTGAAAAATTCAGTCCTAATGTGATACTGCGTCCGTTGTATCAGGAAGTTATTTTACCCAACTTATGCTATATTGGCGGTGGAGGTGAAATCGCTTATTGGCTAGAATTAAAATCATTTTTTGATGCGGTAAAAGTACCTTTCCCGATGTTGCTTGTTCGTAATTCGGTTTTATTAGCCACTGAAAAACAAGTCAAAAAAGCTGACAAACTCGGTTTGTCATGGGCAGATTTATTTTCGAAACAAAACCATTTAGAAAATGTGTTAACCAAAAAACTAAGTGCTTTTCCAATTGATTTAACCTCCCAAAAAGAACAACTTCAAAAACAATTTGAACACCTTTTTGAAATCGCCTCACAAACAGATAAATCCTTTACTGGGGCAGTAAAAGCACAAGAAACAAAGCAAATTAAAGGATTAGAGAACCTTGAAAAACGACTTTTAAAAGCACAAAAAAGAAAACTCCACGATCAAATAGCACGCGCTACCGACTTGCAAAACAAATTATTCCCTAATAAGAGTTTACAAGAAAGACAGGCCAATTTCTCCGAATTCTATTTAGAGGAAGGAAGTCATTTGATTCCCAAATTAATACACGAATTAAAACCTTTGGAACAGCAATTTAATATCTTGGTTTTGTAAAAACACAAAACACTTTATGTTTTTGTGATATGCCATTTTTTAATAGAATTATTTTAGAATTATCATTTTAAAACTACTATTTTTACAAAAAAACCTAACAATGACTACAAACAGAACTTTTACAATGATTAAACCAGATGCTGTAGCAAATGGTCACATTGGGAACATCTTAGCAATGATTACAAATGCTGGATACAAAATCGTTTCACTAAAACTAACACAACTAACTGTTGCCGATGCAAAAGCTTTTTACAGTGTTCATGCTGAAAGACCTTTTTACGGTGAATTAGTAGATTTCATGTCTAGTGGCCCTATCGTTGCGGCTATCTTAGAAAAAGAAAATGCCGTTGAAGATTTCAGAAAATTAATAGGTGCTACAAATCCTGCTGAAGCTGCCGAAGGAACTATACGTAAACTATATGCAACCTCCATGGGTGAGAATGCAGTTCACGGTTCAGATAGCGATGAAAACGCTGCTATTGAAAGTGCTTTTCACTTTTCTGGAAGAGAGCAATTTTAGTAATCAGTGTTCAGACTTTAAGTGTTCAGTCACAAAATGAGATAAAAAAATACCATTCGCTGTGAACATGCCCCAAAAAGTTAGACACTATTTGGGGCATTTTTTATGAAAAGAAAAGTTAAATATGATTATGCATTTAAATTAGAATGTGTAGAATTAGTTTTAAAGAAACATTACTCAATGTATCATGTTTCAAGATTAAAAGGTATTAACAGATCCAATATTCGTAAGTGGGTCAGTTTTTATAAGGCTTATGGTGAAATTGGTTTATTACCGCGAATAAATCAAAGTTATTCCGCTGAATTTAAGTTAAAAGTACTCAAAACCATAGAAAAAGACTCTCTTTCATTGATGGCAACTGGTATAAGATTTAATATCCCAGATATTGCCATAATTTTAAAATGGAAAAAAGATTATGCTAACTTTGGCCTTAAAGGATTAGAGACAAAACAAAGAGGCAGACCAATTTCTATGAGCAATAATCGTAAAAAAAACAAATCAAACAAACCCTTAACAAGGGAAGAAGAACTATTAAAAGAAAACGAAAGACTTCGTTGTGAGAATGAATTGCTAAAAAAGTTACAAGCCTTAATTCAAGCCAGGAAAAATTCCAAGCCATAGTAGATTTAAGGCATAAATTTGATTTAGAGTTACTTCTAGATCTAACAAATATGGCGCGCAGTAGTTTTTATTATCATCAAAAACAGAGCAGATTACCTGATAAATATAAAGAAACTAAAGAGTTAATTAAAGTCATTTATAAACGACATAAAGGGCGTTATGGCTACAGACGAATAACTGATGAACTTCAAAGTAAAGGAGTCGTTATCAATCATAAAACCGTTTTAAAATTGATGAAACTATTAGGACTAAAGAGTATTGTTAGAGTAAAAAAATACAAATCTTATAAAGGGGAAAATGGTAAAATAGCTCCAAACTTATTGCAAAGAAATTTTAAATCAGAAGCTCCAAATCAAAAGTGGGCAACCGATATAACAGAATTTAATGTCTCTGGAAATAAGTTGTATTTATCACCTATAATTGACTTATTTAACCAAGAAATAATCAGCTATGAACTTACTGAACGACCAGTTTTTAACCAAGTAGTTATGATGCTAAAAAAAGCATTTAAGAAAATACCAAATAATACAAATTTACTACTCCATTCTGACCAAGGTTGGCAATATCAAATGAGGCAGTATCAATATTTATTAAAGAAAAAAGGTATTGTGCAAAGTATGTCACGAAAAGGAAATTGTTTAGATAATGCTATTATTGAAAATTTCTTTGGAACACTAAAGTCTGAAATGTTTTATACGCAAAAATTCAAATCAATAGAACAATTAAAAAAGGAAATCGATAAATATATAATCTATTACAACAACGAGAGAATTAAATCAAATTTAAACAAAATGAGTCCGATAAAATATCGAACTCATTATTATCAAAATTAAATATAAATTTGTCTAAACTTTTGGGTGCAGTCTACTGCTGCAAATGGTATTTTTTTTATTAAATCAATGTAATACATTTACAAAATAACTGAGCACTAACGAAGTACCACATTTGTCACCACATCGCGTCGCAACTCTTCGTTGATCATTTTGATTATTTTGGATTTTCCGTGACTCAACTCTTCACGTAGCACGGATGATGTTAACTCGACATACAATGTACTGCCTTTTAGCACCACATTTTGAGTATAGCTATTCACCCCATTTCCCATCAAATTCGCCCATGCTTCCTTCACATCAATCTGATCCATCCCTGATTGAAGCTTATTCGCTTGAATAATTTGTTTCAAAACGTCCCCGATTGGGCTGTCATTATTTAGTCGTTTCGCCATTTTCTGTTATATTTATCGCCCCCGTTTTCTTATAATGATACTTTTTGTTTTCTTCATTTTTCACTACTAATTCCTCATCTGTTAACTTTACTAACTCCTCTGACCATTTAGCAAAATCAGTCGAATAATCTAAAAAAACAGCCTCTTTTTCAAACCGCACTTTTACATTTTCATAAGTGTCATTCACAATAAAAGTCCCGTCTAATTGCGGTTTCACTTTTTTACGAAACCCTTGATTGTTTTTGATTTCAAAATAATCAAAATTCTCATTGACCTTATAATTCTTATCCTCCCCATCAGCAACATCTACCTTTTCAATTTCCCAATAACCATTCAACTTAGCAATATCAGCGGGCACAACCTTTTGTTTACAACCTATAACCAAGAGCGCAACAATTGCCAATTTTAAAACATTTTTCATTACATTTTATTTTAAGGAGCTTAATCCTACTGTCCGCTATATCTTTTGCTCCGCTATCGCTCCACAAAAGGATGCCGCTCCCATCAGGGCTAGGACATTCAGGTCAAAAAATCATTTTTTATTCGAATTACAAAGGTATACTTTAATCAACGAATCAAGAGAAAATTAACGATGGGATTATAATTTAAAAATTAGATATAATTAATTTCATAAACTTTATCAAAAAAACTAATACAAAAATCCAATTAAGAAGAAACGTTGAGTTGCTTTTTAATATTTGACAATTTTCTTAAAAATCATTTTATCATTTACCCTAAATTTCAAAATATATAATCCAGGTTTTAGTGTAGAGAGATCAACTTTATTATTATCCAAAGTACTTTGTGAAATTCGATTGCCGTTCATACTATATATTTCAACTGCTCCCAAAATACCTTTTGAATTAATATTTACAAAATCATTAGCAGGATTCGGAAATATAGAAACAGTATTTACGCTAAAGTCCTCTATTCCTAACGGAGCTACATAAGTGTTTTTCCATATTTGTCTTCCTGTATTTAGAGATTCAGCTATAAAGAAAATATCATTTTCAACAGCAAAAATATTTGACGGAAGGGAGCTGTCTATCCCCTCATAAAGGTCAAAACATAAAACAGTTCCATCTGTAGTTCCATCTGTTTTCCATAATTCACTTCCTTTTTCAGCATTGTACGCTTGAAAATATATAAATTCTTTTACAGTCTTTAATTCAGTTGGAGAAGAACTAGAAACACCTGGATTAATGTCTTTCACAAGCGTTTCTCCATTAACCGAACCATTGGTTTTCCATAATTCAAAACCGTTGAAACCATCAGTAGCGTTAAAAAAAAGTTCGTTTTTTAATATCGTAAAATTAGGATTTTTAACAATGGAACTTTTAGCATTCAAGCTAATATCAGTTATCCTAACTGTTCCGTTCTCTGTACCATCAGTTTTCCAAATTTCTCTACCATACTCATTAGTAAATGCTGTAAAATAAAGTTCGTTATTAAAAGCAATTAAGTTGTTTGGCTCTGATGAAAATCCATTCCCAATCGAACTTACTTTTTTGGTAGTAATTTCAGTTCCATTTGACGACCATATTTCAGTACTAATTGAGTTTTCAGCAGCAACAAAAAAAAGCTTTCCATTTACATCAGTTAATTTTGAACAAGATGAAAAATCTTTAATTTTTTTTGTACCTCCACTAGTTCCATCACTGACCCATAAATCCGACCCTGCACCTTGAGTAGTAAAATATAATTTATCACCTATTGAAAGTACCTCAATAGGATTAAACCCTTGACCATAATCATTAAATCCAAGACTCTTTATGAATTCATAGGATGTTCCGTCTGTTCTGTATAATTTATACTCATCCTTACTATAATTTGTAACAAAGAAATAGATAAAACCATTATGTAAATTAATGAACTTCAACTCATCACTACTTCCACTGTCAATGGCTAATACCGTTCCAGATGACGTACCATCAGTTTTCCATAATTTCGTTTCAAACGAACTCATACCTGCAAGAAAATACAATTCATTCTTGAATTCTATAAAAGATTTTTGATACTGATCTGGATTATATGACACTCTCAACCTAATTTCTTTTAGAATACTTAAATCACCTTCTTTATAAACCCAAATCTTATTAGATTCACCATCATAGCCTCCAAAAACAAGTTTTTTATCTAACGAACCAACATCCCATATAATAACCCCACTTTTAGATTTATTAATATTATCTAATAAGAAACTCCCATTATTAGTTCCATCCGTTTTCCATAATTCTACACCTAAATCCCCTGATGATTTTTGAAAGTAATATGACCTATTGGATTCAAAAACATTTTTTACAGATTCTAAATTTGGTAGTTGTATTGTTGCTGCTTCAGTATACTTAGAAATCCATGCTTTATTATCATTTGAAAAGCAAAACAATTGATTATCGCTTGTATTTTGCAAACGGTAAACATCAATATCTCTAGAAAAAAAAGTTTTAGGGATAGAATAAATACCGTCATGCAATTCCTTAATATAGGTTAAAGAATAATCATTTAAATTCATTTCAACCAAGGATGTTCCTTCTGTTTGATTTGGACCGCAAAAAACTAATTGATTATTATGATTAATTAAATTAGATGGAAATAAATTTTTATTATAATTATACTTATCATATATCTTTTTTGTTCCAGTTGCCGTACCGTCAGATTCCCAAATAAACATTCGTTTTTTATTAAATTGATAGAATAAAAAATAAAGTTTCCCTTTTATCTCAATGGCATCACTATATTGTACTAAATCGTTTTGAGCATTATGAAGAGGTGCAACTATTGCAGTATTAGCCACTGTACCATCTGTTTTATAAAGATAATATCTACTCACAAAATATAGAAAATTACCTTTAACAACATATTGAGATAAACCAGGAGTTCCACCTATTGCAGAACCATTACCATCCATTTTATCGGTTAGATAAAAAGTTCCCAAAGAAGTTCCATCACTACTCCATACTCTTGATTCATTAGAACCATATTCTTGAAAGGTAAAAATAAATCTACCATTACATTCCCCTTGAAAACTAATTCCGTTCCAAATTGGCAAATCCCCTACAACTAGATTTGTTCCTTGTTTTGTACCGTCGCTTGTCCAAACATCTAATTTGTTAATCTTATTAATATTGTTCAAATTATTGACTAGGAAAAAGATTTTATCTCCTACAAGTGTTAACTTACTAATTGAAGCATTTAAAAAATCCGTAACTTTTACTGTTCCACTAGTAGTACCATCGGTTTTCCAAATTTCGCCGTTTGAATATTCATCTTTAGCAATAAAATATAAAGTATTCCCAATAATAACTGATGAAGTTAATGAGGTTTCAATACCATTTTCTTTTCCTACATTAATATCTTTAAGTAAATAAGCTTCACCTGCATTACCATTACTTACCCAAATTTCACGGCCAAAACTTTCTGTAGTGGCTGTAAAAAAAAGTAAATTATTAAATTCAATAAAATTACTTGGACTCGAACTTTTATCTACAACTCCTGCATTAAGATTCGTTATTTGTTTTTGTGCCATTACGAATTGACATACTAAAATCGAAATAAAAAAAAACGCCTTTTTCATGTTATAAAATTTAAGCCTATAGATTAAAATCAGAAAACAAAAATACATATTTTTTCCTACAAGCGCACAAGACCTTATATGATTTCCTATAAATAATAAAACACATATAAACGATATAGAAACTGATATACATCCCCCTTTAAAAACACTCATAACAACCTAGTTACAAACACTATAACCACCCCTTTCTTTGTATGAGTTCTAAACTAAGCTGTAAAATAAATTTAATCTCCTCATTAGATTAAACTTTTTAAAGTACTTTTGGTCATATACTTACTAAATCATTATAACTTTTTTCAATAGCCTTTCAATACCAAGAATTATCACCTCCTACTTACAAAGTATAATTTTTAAACATGTGTTATGAAAACAACCTATATATTTATAAAAAAAAGTATCCTTGCTGCCTTAATAATAATGCTTTTTAGTTGTAGCAAAGATTATCCTACTACCCCAACTGAGACTTCTTATTTCCCTCCCCTAACGGGCTCAACATGGGAAACCAAAAGCATTTCGAGTTTAGGCTGGAATCAAAATGCTGTTCAACCCTTAATCGAATATTTAGAACTCAAAAACTCCAAATCTTTTATCCTTTTAGTTGATGGACGCATTGTGATGGAAAACTATTTTAATGGTCATACTGCTAGCAAAGGATGGTACTGGGCAAGTGCCGGTAAAACCTTAACTTCAACAGTAACAGGTATAGCTGCACAAGAAGGCTATATCAATATCAACGATAAAGTATCCGATTATATCGGGACAGGCTGGACTAGTTTACCATTAGCGAAGGAAAACTTAATCACCAACAAGCATTTACTCTGCATGACCTCAGGTCTTGATGACAGTGATGACTGTGTAACTCCTGCTTGTCTTACTTATAAAGCCGATGCAGGCACACGTTGGGCGTATCACAATGTATATGTAAAACTACAAGACGTAGTGGCTCAAGCTACAAAACAATCATGGAGCAACTATTTCAACACTAAACTAAGAGATAAAATAGGCATGGAAGGCAATTGGTTTCAAATTGACAACAACTCAGTTTATTTTAGCACCAGTCGTAGCATGGCTCGTTTTGGTTTGTTAATAGCCAATAAAGGAAAATGGGAAAACACCCAAATCCTCAACGAAAACTTTTGGAGCGAAGCTACCAATACTTCTCAAAACATCAATTTAGGTTATGGCTATTTATGGTGGCTCAACGGAAAAAGCAGTTACCACCTACCACAATCACAATTGCAAATACCAGGAAGCATTATCCCATCAGCACCCAATGATATGTATATGGCCTTGGGTAAAAATGATCAAAAAATCTATATCGTTCCTAGTAAAAAAATGGTGGTCATCCGTATGGGCGATGCTGCCGATGGATCCAACTTTGCTTTATCCGACTTTGATGATGCCTTGTGGAAAAAGATTAAAGCGTTGTATGAATAATAGCAAACCCTTTTTTATAGTAATTCATCTGTCACATTCTAAAACTATTTTACTTAATTCCCATTATCAAACATTAGATTTAACCTAGATTACACATTGGAACACGGACAATACAGATGAAACGGAATTATACAGATTTTTTTATTAGTTATTATAACATAAAATCTGCGAAAATCTGCGTGAAAAAATTTAATAAAATCCTAATGCGGATTTTGGGTTTAATCTCTCCCAATTAACAAAGCAAGTTTTATTATTATTTTTTATTTTTATTCCGAATAAAAAATAACAATTATGAAAAAAATTATTTTACTTGCTTTTGCTTTCCACTCTTTCTTAGTTTCTGCACAAGAATATGAGTACAAACTAGTTACTTGCGTTGAATCTATTGTACCTAGTGGGCTTGGTCGTTCTAGAATGATTGACGTTCAAGACAAACGAAATTTTAAAGATTTTACGTCGGCACATAGTGAAGGCCGTAATAAAAGCGACCGTTCCGATATTAGGGTCGAAAACTTTGAGGAAACCAAACTATTAAATTTTTACAATCTAGGCGGAATTCGATTTGAAAATATTGCTGCTAATGATGCTCTTATTAGTTCAAAAATAAATTCTTTGGCCACTGAAGGCTGGGAACTAATGCAATTGGTAAGCGCAGTTGAAAGTGATGCTGGGAGCAACGACGGACAAGGTATCTACATCTCCCGAATCATTTTTAAAAGGAAAAAACAATAATAACTTCGCTAAAATATACTAATTCAAATTACAGTGTGAGGTCAGCTGACTTTACACTGTATTTTTTTTGTGATTTATTTCCTTAGTAGACGAATTCATAAAAATTGGCCACCTAGGGATAATTCATTACACTTCTTATATAGCGCGCCATTATGAAAATGATTCGAAATTTTTAGCCCTGATGGAAGTGGAAATCCTTGTGGTGGCTGGCATTTTGCCACCACAAGATTATAACGGACAGCAGGAGGAATCGTTCTTAAACACGAAACATTAAGCTCCTAAAAAACTAAATTATCTTATTTGCTTTTGACACGTTTAGTTAAGCCTAAAACAAAACAGATTACACCAAAGACTAAAAACACATAATAACCTTCGATACTGTTGTTACGAATTAGGTTTGCAGCCACAAAACTCAAAATACTTAAAAGATAGAGATTGAGTGGAGTTAATTTATGGTAAAAATTCATGGTTGTTTATTTAAAGAAACTATCTACGAATTCGTATTTATTAAAAACTTGTAAATCTTCAATTCCTTCGCCTACACCAATGTATTTTACAGGAATCTGAAATTGGTCTGAGATACCAATTACAACACCACCTTTGGCAGTACCGTCAAGTTTAGTTACCGCAAGAGAAGTCACCTCAGTAGCAGCGGTAAATTGCTTAGCTTGCTCAAAAGCATTTTGACCAGTTGAACCATCGAGAACTAATAATACATCGTGAGGCGCATCGCCTACGACTTTTTGCATGACACGTTTTACTTTGGACAATTCGTTCATTAAATTGACTTTATTGTGCAAACGCCCTGCAGTATCTATGATAACCACATCGGCATTTTGAGCCACGGCTGATTGTAAGGTATCAAAAGCGACTGAAGCAGGGTCACTCCCCATCTCTTGACGCACAATTGGCACACCTACTCTATCTGCCCATATTTGTAATTGGTCGATAGCGGCTGCTCTAAAAGTATCGGCAGCACCTAGCACCACATTATGTCCTGCTTTTTTAAACTGATAGGCTAGTTTACCAATAGTGGTGGTTTTACCTACTCCATTGACCCCTACCACCATTAAAACATAAGGTTTGGTTTGAACAGGAATCACAAACTCGGTTGCTTCACCAGAATTGGTTTCCGACAACAAAGCTGCAATTTCTTCTTGAAGTATGCGGTTTAATTCATCGGTACCTAGAAATTTATCTTCGGCAACACGTTTTTCAATACGAGTAATGATTTTCAAAGTGGTATCGACACCTACATCTGAAGAAACCAAGATTTCTTCCAGATTATCCAAAACATCGTCATCCACCTTTGACTTTCCAGCAATGGCTTTCCCAAGCTTAGAAAAGAAAGATGTCTTTGACTTTTCAAGACCTTTATCTAATATTTCCTTCTCCTGTTCGTTAAGAATAGGTTCTTTTTTTTCGGATGAAAATAATTTTTTGAAAAAACTCATAGTACAAATAATAAAAATGAATTGTAAATCAACTGCTTACTAGAACTTCTAATTAGTTAAAGATAGAAAATAAAAAAGCTACTTCCGATAGAAAGTAGCTTTTTTATATAATGTCTTTTAATTACTTCTTTTTCAAGAACTCATCAACAGCTTCTGGAGCTAAGATAGTTTCTACGAATGTATATGCACCCGTTTTTGGAGATTTCACCATTTTGATGGCTTTTGATAATCTCTTAGAAGATGTTTGTAACGATGCTACTGTTTTCTTTGCCATGATTCAATGTTATTTAAATTTTTATTTAGAATAAATTTCCAATCTAAATAATTGAAAATTTATTAAATAAAAATATTTATTAATTACTTAATTTCTTTGTGAACAGTTACACGCTTCAAAACTGGATTAAATTTTTTAATCTCTAATCTATCTGGAGTGTTTTTTTTGTTCTTTGTAGTTATATATCTTGAAGTTCCTGCAACACCAGTTGTTTTGTGCTCAGTACATTCTAAAATTACCTGAATTCTATTACCTTTTTTTGCCATTGTGCTTTATATTTTGATGTTGGAAAAAGATTATTTAATAAATCCGTTTGACTGTGCTTTTTTCAAAACTGCAGCAATTCCATTTTTGTTAATTGTTTTTATCGTAGATGCTGCTACTCTAAGAGTAATCCATCTATCTTCTTCTGGAAGATAAAAACGCTTCTTAACTAAGTTTACAGAAAATTTTCTCTTAGTTTTATTCATAGCGTGAGAAACGTTATTTCCTACCATCGCTCTTTTACCTGTAAGGTCACAAACTCTTGACATTATATATCTCTTTTAATCGTTATTCAAAATCAGGGTGCAAAGAAAAGAAAAATAAACGATTGAAACAAAAAATAACTACACTAATTTTAAAATTTCTTTTTGCAACAATTCCAAACTTTTATACACCGCTCTATCTATCACTTTTTCACGGGGTTGACCAAAATTAAACTCTTCTACCAATACTTCATTTGGCGTTGCCAAAGCAATAAAAACAGTTCCAATTTCGCTATTTCCGTCGCCTTTTGTTGGACCCGCGTTTCCAGTTGTCGCTATTGCATAATCTGATTTCATCAACTTTTTGACACTCAGAGCCATTGCTTTTGCTACGGGAGCACTTACCACTGAAAATTCTTCAATTAGTTCGGCTGGTATATTCAAAACATCAATCTTTGCTTGTGTAGCATAAGACACCACACTTCCTTTAAAATAACTTGAAGCCCCAGGAACTGCTGTTAAAAGCGATGCTATAGCTCCTCCTGAACAACTTTCAGCTGTAGCAATAGTTGCTTTTTGTTTTTTTAATAAATTCCCAATCACCACTTCAATCGTTTCATCTTCTTCAAAACCAACGATAATATCATTGATAACAGCACTCAATAAAACGACTTGATTTTCAATTTCTTTTTCTAACTTTTCTTTATCCGTTCCCCTTGCTGTCAAACGCAAACGCACTCGTCCTGGACTAGGTAAATAAGCTAACTTTACAAAATCTGGCAATCCATTTTCCCATTCCTCAAGACGCTCTGCTACCATGCTCTCCCCTTGACCATAGGTAAGTATCGTTTTATGCAAAATATAAGGTCGCTTATACTCTTTTACTATTTTGGGTATTATTTCATTCTCTACCAAATATTTCATCTCATAAGGAACACCTGGTAAAGACACAAAGACCGTATTTTCTTTTTTAACCCACATTCCTGGAGCAGTCCCCACTTGATTATGCAATACTGTACAACGTGAAGGAACTAAAGCTTGGTCTTTGTTTATTTGTGTTATAGTTCGCTTGTAAAAACCTTCTATCAATTCTGTAACATGCGCCAATACAACCTCATCGACCACCAACTCATCATCAAAATAATCACAAAATGTCTTTTTGGTAACATCATCTTTAGTAGGCCCTAAACCTCCCGTAACGATAACCAAATCCACTTTATTTTGAAGCTTATTAAAAGTATCTAATATATGCTGTTTATCATCACTTATAGAAATCATCTCATAGGTCTCTACTCCAATTCTGTCAAGTGCTTTCGAAATAAATGCAGAATTTGTATCTACAATCTGACCGATTAAAATTTCATCTCCAATAGTAACTATACTTGCTTTCATGCTTAATTAATTATTTTGAATGTATTGTATAAAGAAAAATTCAACATCTAAACGCATGTTAAATGTTGAATTTCTTTTAATTATTTAATCTCTTAGAACTAACCGATAGGTAAGTCAAAATCTTTATTAATTTCTTTTACAGCGTCTTCTATCTGTTTTTTAACACTTTTAAAAGTATCAACAATATCTTTCTTTTTTCCCTCCGCTTTTGTCCAAGCTTCAATCTGAAGAATTTCCTCAAAAGCAACATTCAAGCCTAATAAGTCTAATGTTGGTTTGATTTTATGAGCATACGCGTAAGCATGTTTATGATCTTTCTTTTTGATTCCTTCTTTGATTTGCGCTAAATCTTCTGGGACTTCTGTCACAAACAATGTCAAGATATCATTTACAAAGTCAGCATCATTATCCGAAAGTGTATATACTTTGGAAAGGTTGTAGTGTAAAGCCATTATTTCACTTGTATTCTAAATAGTTTATGTCCCTCTAAAAATCCTTCTAAAACATCATTAGGTTTAACTACTGCTACACCTTCTGGGGTTCCTGTAAAAATAATATCACCAATTTTCAATGTGAAAAACTGAGAAATATAAGATATTAACTCATCCACTTTCCACAGCATAAGCGACGTATTTCCTTCCTGAACTGTCTTAGAATTGTTCGTCAATTCAAATGTAAGATTTTCTACTGAATTAAATTGACTTTTTGGCAAAAAATCTCCAATCACTGCCGAGCCATCAAATGCTTTGGCCTTTTCCCAAGGTAAGCCTTTATCTTTTAGCTTTTGCTGTAAATCTCTGGCGGTAAAATCAATACCCACACTAATTTCGTCATAATACTTATGAGCAAACTTAGGTTCGATATACTTCCCTACCTTATTAATTTTTACAATCAACTCAATTTCGTGATGAATATCCTCAGAAAATTCTGGAATTACAAACGGATGCTGTTTTAACAATACCGCCGAATCTGGCTTCATAAAAACAACTGGTTCCTCTGGGCGATCGTTTTGCAGCTCTTCTATATGTTTGGTATAATTTCTACCAATACAGATTATTTTCATATCTCTAGTGATCAGTTTAGTTAGTGGTCAGTCTATATTTAGCGGTCAGTTTGTCGAGATGTAGAAAAACTGAATACTAAAAATCTGTACACTGAACACTTATTTCGTATTTAACTTCCTTAATTTAATCGCTGTCAGCACCTTTTTAGTATATAAAGGAAAATCAGCATTTTGAATCCAACTAAAATAACCTGGTTCTGACTCTAAAACATCATCAACCTTTTTTCCTTTGTGTTTTCCAAAGGTAAAAATCTCCTCATCATCCTTATTGTAAGAAATCATTCCTGCAAAATCAGCAATCTTCTTACGGGTAGAAAATTCAGACAAGGCTTTTACATCATTTTCCAAATCAGGATAACGATCAAGTTGAGCCTTCAAAATCTCATAGGTCGCCATAGTATCAGCCTCTGCAGAATGGGCGTTTTCTAGACTTAAACCACAGTAAAACTTATAAGCAGCACTCAAAGTACGCTCTTCTTTCTTATGAAAAATATTTTGAATATCTACCGAAACGCGATTTTTCATATCAAAATCTACTCCGGCACGAAGCAACTCTTCTGCTAATAACGGAATATCAAAACGATCTGAATTAAAACCACCCAAATCACTGTCTTTTATCATATTGTACACCTGTGGCGCTAACTCCTTAAAAGTAGGTTCGTTTGCCACTTTTTCATCTGTAATTCCATGTACAGCGGTGGTTTGAGGAGGAATTGGAATAGTTGGATTTACCAACCAAGTTTTGCTTTCCTTATTTCCGTTTGGATATACTTTAAATATTGAGATTTCAACAATTCTATCTTTTCCTATATCAATTCCTGTTGTTTCAAGGTCGAAAAAGCAAATTGGTTTATTGAGTTTTAATTCCATTTTAGTTTTTTGTATTAAGTACAAATATAATTTTTTAAGATTGTTTTTAATCGAAAAGAGAAACTATTTTGGCTATACTAGGAATCTTTTTTTACCACAAATTACACTAATTAGCACCAATTTTGCAGCCCTCATTATCTCACAAATTCATATAAATGAAAATTATTTCATGACATCATTTTGGTTTTAGTACAAATTGTTTAGAGTGACCAATACTATCTAGGTTGTATTAATTTGTGTAATTGAAAATATAAATTCAAATAATTTGTGCTAATTAGTGTAATTTGTGGTTAAACTAAAAAAAATAACCCCAATAAAAATGAATTTATCGGGGTTTAGTATTTCAATTTGAACTGTATTAAAAATTTCGATTCACATCAAAAGCTTCTAAATATTCTGCTACACGTTTCACAAACATACCACCTAATGCACCGTCTACAATACGATGATCATAGCTGTGCGTTAAGAACATTTTTTGGCGAATGCCTATAAAATCACCTTCAGGGGTTTCAATAACTGCCGGCACTTTGCGGATAGCTCCAAGTGCTAAAATACCCACTTCAGGCTGATTGATAATGGGTGTTCCAAAAACACTTCCAAAGGATCCTACATTCGTTACTGTATAAGTTCCGCCTTGGGTATCATCTGGTTTTAATTTTCCTGCTTTAGCACGACTACCTAGGTCATTTACAGCTTTAGCCATTCCAACCAAGTTCAACTGGTCAGCGTTTTTAATAACTGGAACAATCAAATTTCCGTTTGGCAGAGCTGCCGCCATCCCTAAGTTGATGTTTTTCTTTTTAATTACATAATCGCCATCAACCGAAACATTCATTGCTGGATAATCTTTTAAGGCTTTAGCCACGGCTTCCATAAAGATTGGTGTGTATGTCAACTTCTCCCCTTCTCTTTTCTCGAATTCGTTTTTATTTTGGTCACGCCATTTTACAATATTCGTTACATCTACTTCTATAAAAGACTGTACATGCACCGATGTTTGTATAGAATTAACCATATAACCCGCAATCAACTTGCGCATTCTATCCATTTCTACCACTTCGTCCCCACCGTTGACAGAAATTGGCATTTTTGCTGGGGATGGTGTTACTTTTGGAGTCGAAACAACTTCGGCCTTTGGCATTACTGTCGCTTCTATTGTATTTATTTTATTTGATTTACGATTTTCTACATAAGCCAAAATATCATCTTTGGTTACTCGGTTGTCTTTCCCTGTACCTGTTATCCTTTCTAATTCCTCAAGAGTCACCCCTTCTGTAGCGGCAATATTTTTTACCAAAGGTGAAAAGAATTTATCCGATTTAGAAAAATCCTCTGGAGTAGACACAAACTCCTTAGCTGCATCAACTGCTTTGGATACCTCTGCAATAATTTCTGAATTAACAGCTTCGACTTCAACAGTATCAACTACCTCATCAGTTTCAATTATAGCAAATGTTTGACCTACTTGAACCAAATCATCCTTCCCAAAAAGCTGTTCCACCAAGACACCAGATACCTCAGATGGCACTTCACTATCTACTTTATCTGTTGCCACTTCAACTACAGTCTCATCTGCTTCAACTGTATCACCAACTGCTTTTAACCAATTGGTAATAGTTGCTTCCGCGATGCTTTCTCCCATTCTTGGAAGTTTCAATTCAAATCTTGCCATATAGTATTAACCTAAAAAAGGTGACTTTATTTTCTGTTTGCGAAATTAGTGAATTTTTAAAACATAAGTTTCATTAATTGTTTTTTATCAAGATAAACGCATTAAAAGTTTCACACGAATTTCACGAATCATCACAAATCTAAAGCGAATAAAAATTAATTACACTAATTTCTCTCTGCCTTAGGCAGATTCGAGGAATTTATAGCGCCTCGTTTTCCTGTTAATTCGTGTATGAAATTTCAATAATAGTCCCTCTTTCGTTTGAATTATCACTTCCGATTAAAAAACCATTATTTTTAGATAGAATTTTAAATGTAAACCGCTTATTCTTTATGCGTTCCATAAAAGCAATGCTGTCTTTAAACGGAATTGAATTGGCGTCTAATAAAATTTCCACAGGAGATTCAGTAGTTAATGAAGAAAACACCATTTTCTCCGTATTCAAATCGTGAAAAACTACTTTTTTTCGCAATGCAGTTTCAATCTTTTGAACCAAAGACTTGTTTTTAGAATACAACACAAAGTGTTCTTTCTCTTTTTGAACCAAGCTTTTCCCTTGAACCATTTTCACCAAAGAAAAAAATACAATTCCAATTTTCATAAAAACCGAAAACAAAAAAGATACTTTGAAATGCTTCTTATAAAAGAAATTCATCGCCTCTTGAAAACGTTTCATATAGGTTCCGTCCTTAATCGTGCTCTCTCCTTTATAATGAATCACGGTTGTATCATGAAAATAATAATTGGTTTTACCTTTTTGCAACGCCATATACGACAAATCAATATCATCCGAATACATAAAGCAATCCTCATCAAAACCGCCGACATCTAAGTACAATTGACGTTCCATCACCATAAAAGCACCAACGAGGATTTCGACTTTCCCCGTTTGATTTTCACTCAAATGCCCTGCGTAATAACTATCAAATAAAACTGTTTTAGGGAACAGTTTATACAAGGCGGTAATTTTAGTGAAAGCTACCCAAGGTGTTGGAATGCCTCTCTTACTTTCGGGCAAAAAATTCCCAGATCCATCAATGAGTTTTACCCCTACAATGCCTAGATTTTTCTGCCTTTCGGCGAAAGCCAATACTTTGACAAAAGTATCTTCAGCTACAACAGTATCAGGATTGAGGATGCAAATGTATTTCCCTTTAGCCTCAGCTACGCCAATGTTATTGCCTTTAGGAAAACCCGAATTCTCTTTGTTTTCGATTAGTTTCACGTTCGGGAAACGGGTTTTCATCATCTTACAACTATCATCGGTAGAATTATTATCAACGACAAGAATCTCCGCATCAATACCATTCAAAGCTTCTTGAACACTAGAAACGCAAAGCTCTAAAAAATACCGAACGTTATAATTAAGAATGATTACCGATAGTTGCATGTCACAAATATAGATAGATAAATTGCTTTTGAAAATAATATTGAATTACTTTTACATAACAAGAATATAGTTTATAGAAGCCACGAATTCACGAATTTTAAATTCAATATTCTATAAGTGATGACTTTCTGTCAAAATTTTCTCACTTTAATTCGTGAATTCGTGGCTAAATAAATCAGCTTTGTATTTAAATCGAAAAAAAAAACTAAACTTGAAAAACCTATTTTTCCTTTTCCTTCTTTTCATCACCCAATCCCACAGCCAAATTTCAGGTTGTACCGACCCTTTGGCTAAAAACTACAATCCAAAAGCGACTTTTAACGACGGAAGTTGTTGTTACAAAAGAGTCAAAATTAAACCCCTTTTCTCAGTTAACCTCAGCGATTCTATTGTCGAAACTTCGAGTCTGATTCATTACGGCGGACTTTTATGGACTACTAATGATGATACTGATGCGACAGTCTACGGCATAGATTTTAATGGCGTTATCAAGAAAAAAATTAATATTAACGGTTTAAAAAACAAAGAATGGGAGGAAATTTCACAAGACAGTACTTTTATTTACCTTGGTGATTTTGGCAATAACTACCAAGGCAACCGAAAAGACTTACGCATTTTACGCTTACACAAAAGTGAATTATTCTCCGCAAAACCAACTATTGACACCATTGCTTTTTCGTATGCCAATCAAAGCAACTTTAGCATTCAAAAACCGAACAAAACCAACTTTGATTGTGAAGCTTTTATCGTTTTACAAGACAGTATTTTTCTTTTTACCAAACATTTTAAAGACAGAAGAACAACAGTTTATTCGCTACCAAAAACACCAGGTACTTTTGTAGCCAAAGAAAAAGAAACCTATAAAGTTAAAGGATTGATTACAGGTGCCACTTATGTAGACGAGAAAAAATTAATTGCTCTTACAGGGTACAACAAACATCTCAAACCCTTTATTTATCTACTTGATGATTTTGAAGGAAATCATTTTTTCTCTGGAAACAAACGTAAAATTAAACTCAAACTCCCTTTTCATCAAGTGGAAGGAATTACCTCAACCGACGGTTTGAATTTTTATATTACTAATGAAAAAGCGGTTCGAAAACCATTATTTAATGTTCGTCAGCAATTGCATCAAATTGATTTGAGTTCGTATTTAAAAAACTAAACACAGATTGCACAGATTAGCACAGATTAATACTATTTAAGGAAAGTGGATGTAAGGTGATGTCACTAAAATAAACAACTTTTTTACAAACGAAATTACTGAATTGAAGTAACTTTAATTGAATCTACTTTTATTTTAATATCATTAAATACAACAGCAACTAATCGATTGAGTTCGTTATTATAGCTTTCAATATATTGCCAACTTAATTTTTTTGTCGATTTATAATTATTAGCTTGAGCTTTCAACGCATGTTTTTGCGAAAAACTACCACCAAACACAATTTTATCATTCATATCTAAAACCTCATAAGCCCCCTTAAACTCCTTAACTTCAGGTATAAAATTTCTTTTTTGACTCATCATATAAGCCACAACTAAATAAACAACATCCCCTTTATCTTGAAACTTAAACTTCGTAGGAAGCTCATCAATATTTAGAATTATTTTTTTGTCTTCGAAATATTTTTTAAAATCATTTTGTTCAATTTGATTAACTATATCTCGTTGAAATTC
Organism: Flavobacterium sp. NG2; assembly: GCF_034119845.1. Classification (NCBI taxonomy): domain Bacteria; kingdom Pseudomonadati; phylum Bacteroidota; class Flavobacteriia; order Flavobacteriales; family Flavobacteriaceae; genus Flavobacterium; species Flavobacterium sp. NG2. The sequence goes on from NZ_CP139420.1 coordinate 3,801,570, forward strand.
ATTTTCCAGTGTTTCTTTACTAAACTCACAAATTACTTCAGAATTCCATCCCCAATAAAAAAATGCTGGCACAAAAGAACTCTTATCTTGACTGCATTGAGTAACAATAGAAATATCTTTATTAAAATTAACTGTAATATTTTTTACAAATGAATTCTGTTCAGAAGTCTCATTTATTCTACTCGAAACCATTGCTTGAAGTTTATCACTTTTCACAGCACAACTATTAGCAAAGATTGCTAAGACTACTACTCCTATAATTTTAAATTTCATTGTAATCATTTTTGTTTAATTCAATAATTTATAAATGACAAACTACACTATTCAATATCTATTTTAATTTCTAAAACAACATACTTAGCCAGTCACAAATATAAACAAATTCCTATTTAATCATTAAAATAAAATAGATTTTTCTGACATCAAAAAAACCATTATTTGGGCTAAGTAAAAGTTTTTAAAATATAAAACACTACTAAATATGAGGCACAAACAAATGAATATTTCCCTTATTGTAAGTTTTAAATTAACCCTTGAATTGTTAAACTTTTCCCTTTCGCCTTTTAACTCCTTCCTTATTCCTCTATTCTTTCCGTAAGACCCTTTCATTTACAACTGAATAGTTTACTTTTGCAAAAAAATTACACTTGTGAATTACCTTTCAGTCGAAAATATATCAAAGTCTTATGGCGAACGTACACTGTTTGACAACATCTCTTTTGGAATCAATAAAGACCAAAAAATTGCTTTTATCGCCAAAAATGGTTCGGGAAAAACGACCATTATGAACATCATCAACGGTTTTGACGAGCCTGATACGGGGCAAGTTGTATTACGCAAGAGCATCCGCATGGCGTTTTTGTCACAGGACAATAATTTGCAAGAGGAATTGACGATTGAGGAAAGTATTTTTGCATCGGACAATGAAACTTTGAAAATCATTGAGGCTTATGAAAAAGCATTAGAAAATCCTGAAGACGAAGAGGCATACCAAAAAGCGTTTGACGGAATGGATCAGCACAATGCTTGGGATTTTGAGACGCAGTACAAGCAAATTTTGTTCAAACTGAAACTAGAAGATTTCAAACTGAAAGTTAAAAACCTTTCGGGGGGGCAAAAAAAGCGTTTATCACTGGCGATTACCTTGATTAACCGTCCTGATTTATTGATTTTAGATGAGCCTACGAATCACTTGGACTTGGAGATGATCGAATGGTTGGAAAGTTATTTTGCTAAAGAAAATATCACGTTGTTTATGGTAACACACGACCGCTTTTTCCTAGAACGTGTGTGTAACGAAATCATTGAATTAGACAATGGAAAAATATACCAATACAAAGGTAATTACTCTTATTATTTAGAGAAAAAAGAAGAACGCATCGCCTCAGAAAATGCGAGTGTGGACAAAGCACAAAACCTTTTTGTAAAGGAATTGGAATGGATGCGTCGCCAACCTAAAGCGAGAACAACCAAATCAAAATCGCGCCAAGACGATTTTTATGTGATTAAGGAAAAAGCCCAAAGTCGCCGTAAGGAGAACAAGGTGGAACTTGAAATCAACATGGAGCGTATGGGGAATAAAATTATCGAATTGCACAAAATCTCTAAAAAGTTTAAAGACCATGTGATTTTAGATAATTTTAGTTTTGATTTCCAACCCGGAGAACGTATCGGAATCATTGGTAAAAACGGAACAGGAAAGTCAACTTTCTTGAACTTGGTTACAGGAACCTTACCTCTTGATAGCGGAAGAGTGGTTGTCGGTGAAACCATCAAAATTGGGTATTACACCCAAAGTGGTATTAACCCAAAATCAGGACAGCGTGTTATCGATATTATTAAAGAATACGGAGAATATATCCCATTAAAAAAAGGGAAATTGATTTCGGCTTCTCAATTATTAGAACGCTTCCTTTTTGACAATAAAAAACAATACGATTATGTTGAAAAATTAAGTGGTGGAGAATTGAAACGTTTGTATTTATGTACGGTTTTGATTCAGAATCCTAACTTTTTGATTCTGGATGAGCCTACCAATGATTTGGATATTGTTACCCTTAACGTATTGGAAAGTTTCTTATTAGACTATCCTGGCTGTTTATTGGTGGTATCGCACGACCGTTACTTTATGGATAAAATTGTCGATCATCTATTTGTTTTTAGAGGTCAAGGTGAAATCGAGAATTTCCCAGGAAACTATTCTGATTTTAGAGCCTACGAAGACAGTGCCGATGTGGCTCAAAAGGAAGAAAACAAAGCCGAGAAGAAAGAATGGAAACAAAAGAATCCAACAGGAAACCTCAGCTTCAACGAACAAAAAGAATTTCAGAAAATAGAACGTGAAATCAAAGACCTTGAACTTGATAAAGCTAAAATAGAACAACTATTTGCTGATGGAAAAGTTGTGGATGCTGACATTGAGAAAAAAGGAAACGAACTGCAAAACATCATCAACAAAATCGAAGCGAAAGAAGAAAGATGGTTTGAACTTTCGGCTAAGATGGAGGAATAGCTATACATTTCATATTAAGAACAACATATAGATAGAACTAACAAATCCATTCTCAAAAAGTTAAACAAAAAAGCTGTGTCATTCAAAAAGAAGACACAGCTTTTTTTTTGCTAATTATTATACTATTTAATGATTAGTTTGGCTACTTTATAAGAATACTTTTTACTGTTTAATTTACAAAAATAAATCCCTGGGCTTAAATTTCCTTTTGATAGACTAATTTGGTTTTCCCCGATTTGTGCCTCCACAGCTATTTCTTTTACAATTTTCCCAGAAATATTATAAATTGCTACTGACATCGTTTCCTCTTCATTAGCTGTAAAATGCATTACAGACAAACTAGTCAATGGATTAGGAGTTACATAAAAAACAGGTGTAGCAGCCAATTGAAAACTATTTACAGACAATATTTCTTTTTTAGAAAATTGGATAGCCTCTAAGTCCATCACTTTAACTGTCGATTGACCATCCTTTGCTGTCATCTTAAATTCAATCGTTTTGATATCATTTAAAACCATCGGAGTTCCTTTAGTCGAAGTAAATTGTGAAAATGGAATTGCAAATTGCTGTATGTTATTTGTCAACTCAATCGTAGTACGGTATTGCTCTTCCCAACTACTAATACTATTTTTAATAAAAATAATCTCTAATGTACCTGTACCCTTTGCATTAAGTAAAAAAGTTTTATAAGTAGACAAATCTACTGCTTTGAACCTTGGAGTCAATGCTCTGTAAGAACTAATATAAGAATTTGTGGTAGCTGTAAGGCTCAGGTTTCTTTCTACTGGATAATTATCCGTACCAAAAGCAACCTCATTAGGATAAATTGCATAATTATTTACTAATGTTCCTGAAGCTGAATCATCAACACCCCATGGGCCATCAGACATAAACAAATCATCAGGTGTAGCGATGCCATCTCCAATTCTAAAACCAATATCAAACAAATTACCTGTTTGAAGTACTAATTCACTAATATATTTTTTATCTAAATCAATCGAAGCATTAAGATGTTGCTCAGTACTTGTCTCTGTTGCACGCATTCCTGCATCAAAAGTAACTACTGCTGTAGCATTAGTGTTTATAATTTGTAACTCTAAAGTACCGTTAGTGTATTTACCTTTTCTCACAAAGACAGTAGGAGGTGTCGAAAGTTCATAACTACTAATTGTTTTTTTAGCATCTAATAAAGACACTAGACTTTCTCCTAGGTTATATAAATCATCTATAGAATTAGACCAGATTTGAAAATTATAAAAACCAATATTTTTTTGGTATTTATCAAGATTCCAGTGACATTCAATACCATAATTAGCCCCACCATTGATTTCTTTTGCGGACAAACTCAAAACATATTCAGTAGTACCGTCAGCATTTTTTATTATAGTTTTAATGAAAGGTTGCTCATTAATATCAATCGTTGAAACTGAAATAATCTGTGCACCTAACAAACGATCACAAATAAACTTTGTATGTTCATATACAGCATTCTCTGTTTTTAAAGCTAATATAGAAGCGACCGCTTTGCTGTTTCTTAAATAATCTACTGAAAATACCTCAGTAGCATTTGTAATTGCTAATAAATCTGCAGGAGTAGATTCAATTACTTCAGTCTCATTAATTACACCAAAAGGGATAAAATCTTTCAAAACCGTTGTTGAAGCACTTGATGAAGACTTAGCCGTTAAAGATGTTTTAGAAACTCTTTTTGCAGTCTTAGCACTAAACTTGGCGCCACTTTTTACACGATTGAAATTACGTTTATTGATTTGTTCTGAAAGACGGTTATTACTTTCTAAACCACCATCATTAGCCCCTGAAATAGGTGCTTCTAATACTGGACAAGAAGCATAACCAGAACAAGATGGGTCATCACAATCAATTAAACCATCTCCATCATCATCAATTCCGTTATCACATATTTCTTGTGGAACAGGTGCCGAAGGACAGCGGGCTCCGTCATTACTAGAACTAGATGGCCCATAGGCAAACAAATTGGAATCCATATTATTTGAACCAGTCAAATCTTGTACGCCTCTAATGATATAAACAGTTCCTGTTTGATTTGCCGAGATATAAAAACTACCCGATAAATCAAAATAAACGGCTCCATAAGTATAGGTTCTCCCATTAAGGATAGGCACTACTCCTAAATTTACAACTTCCCCTGTATTAGGGTTGATACGGTATAAAATATTTGTTTTTTGTTCTACCGTATATAAATTTCCATCAACAGCATTAAATGCCCAGTCGTGAATATTTATACTTTTTGACAATTCAAAAGAACCTAAGTACTGTGTATAATTAGCTGAAGTAGGGTCTAAATCAATTTTGTAGTATGTACTTCCACCAGCTTTAAAATAGTAAATTCCGTTAGCACTAACGTCCCCTACATATTTATTACCCGTGGGTAAATCATTAATAGTATACACCGTAGTAGTAAAATTTTTTCCTATACGAACAATAGATTGTTCAGGAGAAGAAAGGTAGCCCCAGATGTATCCATCTTTAGGATTATAACCTGCTCCATTGATATTACCAGAGGTAATATCCGCTGCCACCAAGATAGCATTACCAGAAGCTAAATCAATAGCATAGACATCATTATATTGAAATAAATAAGCATTATAATCACAGTTAAACGGGATTTCTTGAGCAAAGGCACTAGTAGTAGAGAATAACACTCCTAATAAAACCTTTTTAAAAATTGTAGGTAAAGTTTTTTTCATTGGAATGGGGTCATTTTAAATTAAAAAACACCATAAAACTACAACTTATTACTTTAAGAAAGTAAGACTTTTAGACAAATACATCACTTTTAATCGTTAAAATGCTTTTATGTACAGATAAGCTGTTTTTGATTCTCACTTTAAAAATATATGAACTCAACCTACCAAGCAATCGGGTTATAATCCTTCAAGAATTTACCGCGCCAATGCTTCCCAGAATTGATTCCGTCGAACAAAGGATCCATGACTCTTGCTGCTCCATCTACAATATCTAATGGCGGTTGAAAATCTTCTTGTTCTTGTTTTCTTTTAGCTAATTCGGCAGGATCTTCGTCGGTAACCCAACCTGTATCTACTGCGTTCATAAAGATTCCGACTTTAGCCAATTCACCTGCAGCAGTATGCGTTAACATATTCAAAGCCGCCTTAGCCATATTCGTATGAGGATGACGGGCTTCTTTAAAATCACGGTAAAACTTCCCTTCCATCGCTGAAACGTTGATGATATGCTTTTTACCGGTGTTGTCTTTTTTCATCAATTCCGACAAACGATTACATAAAACAAAAGGCGCAACCGAATTCACCAACTGTACCTCAATCATCTCCGTAGTTTCTATTTGTCCTAATTTCAAGCGCCAACTGTTGGTCTTTCGCAAATCAACTTGTTGCAAGTCAGCATCAAGTTCTCCTTCTGGAAAAACTTCATTAGTTACCAAAGCTTTATCAAATGAATACGGAATCTGAGATAACTGTGCCGAAGCTCTCAGTCCAATTCCTGGTTCGGGTCCATGCCAAGTAACTGGCATATTTTGATTCGAAGAAATACTAGAAGTTAAGACTTTCAATTCATCCAAGCAATCCAAATGGTCTAATAATAACGTTTGGGCTTGTATTGGTAAAGAGGCAATAGGACGTTCTTCATTTTCCATCAAGTGCGTATAAAAACCTGAAGGACGACGCACTGTTTGCGCAGCATTATTAATCAATATATCTAAACGACCGTATTTTTGTTCGATGAAATTACAAAAGATTTCCACACTTGGAATATGTCTTAAATCCAAACCGTGAATTTTCAAACGATCTTCCCAGTCTTTAAAATCAGGTTCTTTAGCAAAACGCAAAGCCGAATCGACAGGAAAGCGAGTGGTCGCAACAACTGTAGCACCGCCACGCAACAACATCAAAGTAATATGATACCCTATCTTTAATCGAGAACCTGTAACTACTGCAATTTGCCCTTGTACATCGGCCGTTTGAAAACGTTTGGCATAATTAAAATCACCACAATCCGTACACATCGAATCGTAAAAATGATGCATCTTAGTAAAAGGTGTTTTGCACACATAACAATTACGTGGGGTCTCTAACTCTAATGCTTCTTTGTTTGCCAAATCAGTCGAAGCTAATAATAGAGGAGCCACAAAGACCGAAGCCTCACGAGCATGGCGAATTCCTGTTTCTTTTCGGGCTGTTCTATCGCGTTTTTCTTGTTTGCGCTTGGCAACTGCTTTTCCATCTTTCTTTCGACGCAAAAGCTCCTCACGATCAGGACGTGAAAACTGACCTGCCGCTTTGATTAAAGCCGTTCGTTGTTCTTTGGGAATATCAAAAATCTGGTCGGTATCTGTATTTAATTGGGAGAGAATAGCAATACAACGGTCAATTTCTTCTGCTGTGATTGTTCTTTCTGTTACTTGTTCTTCCTGCATCATCATCTATGAATGGCGTTTTTTTTTAAGCTTTTTTTTTAAACACATAGAAACATAGTTATTCTTTGCGTGTAAGGCGCTTTGCTTAGAATAGTTAAAACATAGCTGTACATCATCAAAAAACTAAATGCGTTTTAAGAGCGCAAAGATAGTTCTTTTTTAAAGGGACTAAGTCACAAAGATTCTAAGTTTTAGGGTCAACAGAATACAAGCCCTCTATATACATCCCCTTTTCCCTTTTCCCTTTTCCCTTTTCCTCATTTCACTTCTAACTTCTAACTTACATTCGTACCTTAGCCCCTTTGAAACTCAAAAAACATGTTATTCCAAATCAAATCCTATTTACAGTTCCTTTGGCATTCTAAAAACGAACACGCTGTGCACTCCCCTTTTGTGTTTCTTTTGATTACCAAATGTTTTTACGATACAAAACCAAAAGCTGATTACACCATTTTAAAGAACTACCGCCAGTCTCTCTTAGAAAATAAAAACACCATTGAGGTAACCGACTTTGGTGCGGGTTCGAAAGTTTTCAAATCCAACCAACGTCAGATTGCTCAAATTGCTAAAACAGCTGGAATTAGTCCAAAACGTGCACAATTGCTGTATCGAATAGCAGCCTATTTTCAGCCGGAAACGATTCTGGAATTAGGCACTTCATTAGGATTAGCAACTTCTGCATTGGCTTTAGGGAATCCTAAGGCAACCATCACCAGCTTAGAAGGCTGCCCAAATACGATGGCAATTGCAAAAAAACAATTACAACAATTCAATTTGAATAATGTAAATACTGTTGTGACTGAATTTGGTACCTATTTCGACAACTTGAAACTTGAAACCTTAAACTTTAAACTTATTTACTTCGATGGCAATCATTCTAAAAAAGCAACCTTAGATTACTTTGAGCGGTTGTTACCAACAGTTCATAATGATACAGTTTGGATTTTTGACGACATTCATTGGTCAGCCGAAATGGAGGAAGCTTGGAAAGAAATCAAAAACCATCCGAAAGTTAAAGTTACCATTGACACTTATCAATGGGGATTGGTTTTCTTTAGATACGAACAGCCCAAACAGCATTTTATCATTCGGACGTAGAAGTTTATTATACCCGTTTCCAAACTCACAAAATGCGTGTTTAACTATTTAATTTAAAGAGTTCCATTTACATTTTGTACTTTTATTTTTTTGAATCGAACATTATAAACCTCAACATGAGTCAACCTTTAATCAAAATCAAGAACATCAAACGAAACTTTAGTTTAGGCGATGAAACCGTTTATGTTTTAAAAGGCATTGATTTAGAAATCAACAAAGGTGAATATGTAGCGCTAATGGGGCCGTCGGGTTCAGGGAAATCGACTTTGATGAATCTTTTGGGTTGTTTGGACACGCCTACTTCGGGTACTTATATCTTAAATGGCAAAGATGTCAGTAAAATGAGGGATAATGAACTAGCTGAAATCCGCAATAAAGAAATAGGTTTTGTATTTCAAACTTTCAATTTATTGCCTCGAATGACAGCTTTGGACAATGTCGCTTTACCGATGATTTACGCTGGTTATTCTAAATCCGAACGAAAAGCAAGAGCCGAAGCCGTTTTAAACCAAGTAAGTCTTGCTGACCGAATGGATCATCAACCCAATCAACTTTCTGGTGGTCAACGCCAACGAGTTGCAGTAGCAAGAGCCTTGGTCAACAAACCTTCCATTATCCTTGCCGATGAACCTACAGGAAACTTAGACAGTAAAACATCAGTTGAAATCATGACCCTTTTTAACGAAATTCATGCTAACGGCAACACGGTCATTTTAATAACACACGAAGAAGAAATCGCCGCTTATGCGCATCGAATTATTCGACTACGAGATGGAATGATTGAGAGTGACACAAGAAAAGAAGGTTAACTGACTAACCGTTTAATCGATTAATCGGTTAAACTTTAAATGATTAAACAACAAAAATGAAAATATACACCAAAACCGGCGACGGTGGTACCACAGCACTTTTTGGCGGAACACGCGTCCCTAAAGACCATATTCGGATTGACAGTTATGGCACGGTTGACGAGTTGAATTCCTATATTGGACTTATTCGTGACCAAGAAATAGACACTCATTACAAGCAAATCCTAATTGAAATCCAAGATCGCTTGTTTACAGTTGGTGCTATTTTGGCCACTCCACCCGAAAAGGAAGTTTTGAAAAACGGACAACCCCGATTAAAAAACCTGGGTATACTAGAAACCGACATCGAATTATTAGAAAATGAAATCGACACCATGGAACTAGCCTTGCCTCCCATGATGCATTTTGTACTGCCTGGCGGACATTCTACGGTGTCATATTGTCATATTGCACGCTGTGTTTGCCGTAGAGCCGAACGTTTAGCCGTACATTTAGACCATCAAGAACCTATTGAACCACTTACAATTCAATATCTAAACCGACTTTCTGACTACCTTTTTGTCTTGGCACGAAAGTTGACTTTTGATTTGAACGCTGAGGAAGTGAAATGGATTCCGAGAAAGTAATCAGTTAGCAGAAAAATAGTAATCAGTACCAAACTGAACACTAAAAAACTGAATACTGAACACTAAAAAAAAACACGTTCTTATTTTTTTTATAAAAAAATCATTTTTTACTTGTCTTTTTCAGTAAAAAAATTATTTTTGCACAAAACTAAATCGATAAAAAGATGTATTGGACATTAGAATTAGCATCCTATCTAAGTGATGCACCGTGGCCTGCTAACAAAGACGAACTTATTGACTACGCTATACGTGCTGGAGCACCACTAGAAGTGGTAGAAAACCTACAGTCTATTGAAGACGAAGGCGAGATATACGAATCGATGGAAGAAATTTGGCCTGATTATCCTACTGACGAAGATTATCTTTGGAATGAGGACGAATATTAAAAAATAATACCAAGAAAAAGTCTCATACGAGACTTTTTTTTTGGTTAAACATAAACTAAAAAATAAACTAGAAACATAAACAGTTATGAGTTTCATAAACAGCATTTTAAAAGCTTTCGTAGGAGATAAGTCCGAGAAAGATGTTAAGGCATTGCAACCTTATCTAAAAAAAATAAAAAGTTTCGAAAGTCACTTAATCACCTTATCACATGATGATTTAAGAGCACGCACGTACTTTTTCAAAGATCAAATCAAAGAAGCGCGTGCTTCAATTGATTCAAAAATCAAAGCACTTCAAGAAGAAGTAGAAAACACAGAAGACATCGATCAAAGAGAAAATCTTTATGAAAAAATCGATGCTCTAGAAAAAGAAGCTTACGAGATTTCAGAAAAAACACTTTTAGAAATCCTTCCTGAAGCTTTTGCAGTAGTAAAAGAAACAGCAAGACGTTTCAAAGAAAACGCTGAAATTACCGTTACAGCTACCGAAAAAGACAGACAATTCTCTGCAACAAAACCTTATGTATCTATTGAAGGAGACAAAGCAACTTGGCAAAACCAATGGAATGCTGCTGGAAAAGCCATTACTTGGGACATGATTCACTATGATGTTCAGTTGATTGGTGGTATGGTATTGCACCAAGGTAAAGTAGCCGAGATGCAAACAGGAGAAGGAAAAACATTAGTTGCAACCTTACCATTGTATTTGAATGCCTTGACTGGAAACGGTGTACACCTAGTAACCGTGAATGACTACCTAGCAAAACGTGATAGCACTTGGAAAGCACCTTTATTCGAATTCCACGGTATGACTGTGGATTGTATCGATAATCACCAGCCTAGTTCAGAAGGAAGAAGAGCGGCTTATAACGCTGATATTACTTATGGTACCAATAACGAATTTGGTTTTGACTACCTAAGAGATAATATGACGCATTCGCCAGATGATTTGGTACAAAGAAAGCACAACTACGCTATTGTCGATGAGGTCGATTCGGTATTGATTGATGATGCTAGAACACCATTGATTATCTCTGGGCCAGTTCCTCAAGGAGACCGTCACGAATTCAACGAATTAAAACCAAAAATCGAAAATCTAGTAAGCCAACAACGCCAACTAGCCAACGGATTTTTGACAGAAGCTAAAAAATTAATCAAAGAAGGAAACACTAAAGATGGTGGTTTCATGCTTTTAAGAGCGTACAGAAGTTTACCAAAAAACAAAGCGCTTATTAAGTTTTTGAGTGAAGAAGGAATCAAACAATTGCTTCAAAAAACCGAAAACCAATACATGCAAGACAACAACCGCGAAATGCCAAAAGTGGATGAAGCCTTGTATTTTGTAATCGAAGAAAAAAACAACCAAGTTGAATTGACTGATAACGGTATCAAATACCTTTCAGGAGATACTGATTCTGATTTCTTCGTACTTCCAGACATTGGAACTGAAATTGCCAATATCGAAAAGAAAAAATTAGATAAAGATGCCGAAGCGGAGGAAAAAGAAAAATTATTCCAAGATTTCAGTATCAAAAGCGAGCGTATTCATACGTTGACACAACTTTTAAAAGCTTATGCTTTATTCGAAAAAGATGTGGAATACGTTATCATGGACAACAAAATCATGATTGTCGATGAGCAAACAGGTCGTATCATGGACGGTCGTCGTTATTCTGATGGATTACACCAAGCGATTGAAGCCAAAGAAAACGTAAAAATCGAAGCAGCAACTCAAACTTTTGCAACGGTAACTTTGCAAAACTACTTCAGAATGTACAACAAGCTGGCAGGTATGACCGGTACAGCAGTTACTGAAGCAGGAGAACTTTGGGAAATCTATAAATTGGATGTTGTTGAAATTCCAACAAACAGACCAATTGCACGTCAAGACAAAGAAGATTTCATCTACAAAACAACCCGTGAAAAATTCAATGCGGTTATCGAAGATGTAACCGAATTATCAAAAGCAGGTCGTCCGGTATTGATTGGTACAACCTCAGTTGAAATCTCTGAATTATTAAGCCGTATGCTTAAGATGAGAGGCATCACTCACAACGTATTGAATGCCAAAATGCACAAGCAAGAAGCACAGATCGTTGAGGAAGCAGGAAAACCAGGAGTAGTAACCATTGCTACCAATATGGCGGGTCGTGGTACCGATATCAAATTATCTCCTGAGGTAAAAGCCGCAGGTGGATTAGCCATCGTAGGTACGGAGCGTCACGATTCACGTCGTGTTGACCGTCAGTTACGTGGTCGTGCAGGACGTCAAGGAGATGTGGGAAGTTCGCAATTCTACGTTTCGCTAGAAGACAACTTAATGCGTTTATTTGGTTCTGAAAGAGTAGCCAAAGTAATGGACAGAATGGGTCTTGAAGAAGGCGAAGTAATCCAACACTCGATGATGACTAAATCTATCGAACGCGCACAAAAGAAAGTCGAAGAAAACAACTTTGGTGTTCGTAAGCGTTTGCTAGAATATGATGATGTAATGAACGCACAACGTGAAGTAGTGTACAAACGTCGTCGTCACGCCTTGTTTGGTGAGCGTTTGAAATTGGACATTGCCAATATGTTGTACGACACTTGCGAAGTTATTATTCAAAACAGCAAAGCGACTAATGACTATAAAGCATTCGAATTTGATGTGATTCGTTATTTCTCTATCACTTCGCCAGTAACCGAAGCTGAGTTTGTAAAAGCGAGCGAAATCGAATTGACTGGAAAAGTCTACAAAGAAGCCCTTAAATATTACAACGAAAAAACAGAGCGTTCTGCTAGAGAAGCCTTCCCTATCATTGCCAATGTATACGAAGACAAAAACAATCAGTTTGAGCGTATCGTAGTGCCGTTTACAGATGGTGTGAAGTCATTGAACGTGGTAACCGATTTGAAAAAAGCATACGAAACGCAAGGAAAACAATTGGTTGCCGATTTTGAGAAAAACATCACTTTGGCAATTGTTGACGAAGCTTGGAAAAAACACCTACGCAAAATGGACGAGTTGAAACAATCGGTTCAACTAGCCGTTCATGAGCAAAAAGACCCCTTGCTTATCTACAAATTCGAGGCGTTCAACTTGTTCAGCAGCATGTTGAACGGAATTAACAGAGAAGTGATTTCGTTCCTTTTCAAAGGTGATTTACCACAGCAATCGGCTCCAGAAATCATCCACGAAGCCAGAGAGATTCCACGTCCAAAAGAGAACTACAAAACTCAAAAAGACGAAATCGTATCTAGTGAAGCAGCCAACCGTGAAGCAGGGGAAACTCAGCAACGCCAAGTTACAGAAACCATCGTTCGCGACATGCCAAAAATCAATCGCAACGACACTGTAACAATTCAAAACGTGGCTAACGGTCAAACACAAGAAATGAAATTCAAAAAAGCCGAAAGCCTTATCGCTTCAGGGCAATGGGTTATTGTGAATGAATAACTAGTTTGTAGTACGCTGTCACAGTTTACAGACAGCCTAAAGATAGAAAATCCCCAATTACGAAAGTAGTTGGGGATTTTTGTTTTTAGGAGCAGAAGGTTTGGTTTTCATAATAACTTCCCTCCCGCTATACACTACAATCTTGTGGTGGCATAAAGCCCGCCACCACAAGGATTTTCGTTTCTATCGGGGCTACAAAATAACGTTTTACTCCCCATAACCACGTACTACAAAACTATCTTACAAATACAGACTTATTTGGATGATTTGTAAGAATAAAATAATATATTTGGAAAAACAATAAAGCGTAACAAAGCTTCGCCAATCTACCATATTTGGGTGTATATATGAAGTTTTGTTTCGACTATATACAAGTTGTGCGACAGCAACCCAAAAAACCGAAAATTATGGAAGAAATAGATTGGAAATTATTAATAACTCCATTATTAAGTTTTATAGGTGTAATTATTGCTGCTTTTTTAGCTTTTTTTTCTTCTTCATTTCTTAAAAAGAAAGAAACTTTACTCAAAATTTCAGAAAAAATATTAGATAAGAAACTTGAAGCTCACGAAAATGTTTTACAATTAGCTAAATATCTTCGTTCAACCATTTCTGATAATAAATTCACTGTAGATAAAGAACTTATTACATATCCAATAATTCTAGCAAATAAAGATAATTATTTAGATTGGAAAAAAGATTTGTTTATAAAGTCAAACAACAATTCACATTGGTTATCTAATGAAGTGATAAATGAGATATATTTTATTCAAGACTACTTTTTAAACCTTGACCAAACTTTAGAAAATGTTCACGATGAAAATTTAATAAATGTTGGCATAATATTGAAAAATGACTTTATTGATTTATCAAATAATCTTGAAAAGAAAATATTGCTATATTTTGATAACGGTTGGAAAAATTTGAAAACAATTTCAAATAATAAAAAACATAAATTAGCAAAAAAAGTAAGTTTAGAAAGATTTGAAAAATCCAATCTTAACAAAAGACATTTAGAAATTAGTAAATATTTTTATCAAAAAAATCTAGATTTACCTAAAACAGAAATAAAACCTGTTACACATTTATATGAAATTGCTCCCAACGGAATGAAAATAAATATGGTAAAAATCGTTGAAATTGCAAACATAGATAATAGCGGTGTCGAATATGAACTTTTCTTTCAAGAAAATGAGTATAATAATAAATATGAAAAATTTGGTTATTGTGATTTAATTATGGGTTATATAAGATTTGCAGATGCTAGTAGAACTTCGAATTTTGTCGGAGTTTCAAGTGAAGCTATAAATTTGTTAACGGAATGGATTAATGAAAATAAAGAGTAAGCCGATCCCAGGCTAGCGCGAGCGTCTCGCTCGTGCCCGCAACAGTGATCAATAGATAAACTTTGTCGAGTTACTTACGGAGTTCCCTCCTATCGTCGGGAAGACAAGATTGCGGGAATAACTATACAGATAGTTCGCAGCTCCACATTCTATAACTTTACGGAAATGCGTAAATTTGAAAACTAAATTAAAAAGAAAAATAATATGTCTATAACAAGTGAACTAGAGTTAATTGGAATGAGAAAAGTAAGTGAAGCTGTTGCTTATACTTTAAAAGAAATGAAAAACTTTGCTCAAGTTGGTATGACGACAAAAGAAATTGATGACTTTGGAGGAAATATATTAAAAGATTTAGGAGCAAATTCGGCACCTTTTGTTACATACAAATTCCCCGGATTTACTTGTATAAGTGTGAATAATGAATTTTGTCACGGTATTCCATCTAACAAAAGGATTCTTTGCGAAGGCGATTTAATAAATATAGATGTATCAGCAGAACTTGATGGTTTTTGGTCAGACAATGGTAATTCATTTGTACTTGGTGAAGACATTAACCAACACCAAAAATTAGTTGATGCTTCCAAAGAAATATTGCAGAAAACAATTAGCAATATTAAAGGGGGAGTAAAAATTGCGGACATAGGATTTCTGATGGAAAACGAAGCTAAGAAAAGAGGTTATAAAGTTATTAAAAATCTTGGCGGACACGGAGTTGGAAGAAGTTTACACGAAGAACCAGACGAACTATTAAACTACAGAAACAAATATGACCAACGACGATTTAAAAAAAATGCTGTAGTTGCAATTGAAACTTTCATTTCAACTACTTCATCTAAAGCTGTAGAACTTAATGATGGTTGGACAATGGTAGGTGATAAAGGAGGTTTCATGGCACAACACGAACATACTATTGTTGTAACCGATGGAAAGCCTATTATATTAACAGAAATGAATGGAGTTTGGAATTAAATTGAAAAAACCAATCACACAGGCTAGCGCGAGCGCAATGTCATTAAGTTAAGCATTTTTTGTGTCATTCCGACGAAGGATAAATCACATAACGTGAGCAACTAGTGTGATTGCTTCGCCTGTTCGCTATCGCTCGAGTCCTCCTATCGTCGGGAAGACAAGCTTGGGGTTACTGAGACTTTAAAAATCTGTGATAATCCGTTTTCATCTGTTTCATCTGTGTTCCATTTCGCAACAATGAGCAAATAATAGATAAATTTTATCGAGTTACTTACGGAGTCTCCATCATAAAGACAAGCTTGAGTTTACTTGCTAAAAACTTTGGATAGCTTTGTTTTTATTACTTACTGAATCTATGTAAAACTATTTTGACAATTTAATTCCTAGTAATTAATTAGAAGTTTTAGGTACACATCATCTAAACACAAACTTTTGTATCTTTGATAAAAATTTAAAATGACAACAAAAGAAATCATATTACAAACACTTAAAGCCAATAAGCTAAAGCTTTCGAAATTTGGTATTCGAAATGTTGGTTTGTTTGGTTCTTATATTCGCAATGAGCAATCAAGTGAAAGTGATATTGATTTGCTGATTGATTTTGAACCTGAAAAAGAAAGTTTCGATAATTTCATGGCTGTTTATGATTTGTTTGAAAAACTTTTTAAAAATGAAAAAATCGAAGTTGTTACTAAAAACGGCCTAAGCCCTTATATTGGACCCCAAATTTTAAAGGAAGTTCAATATGTTTAAAGATCCAAAAGAATTCCTGAAGCATATTTTAGACGAATGTTCTTATTTGCTTTCTGTTAGTGAGAATTTATCGTTTGATGATTTTCTCGAAGATGAAACTTTAAAACGTGCAGTTGTTCGAAGTTTAGAAATTATCGGTGAAGCAACAAAAAAAATCCCAACCGATTTTAAAGATAAATGGAATACAATTCAATGGAAAAATATGGCTGGTATGCGTGATAGACTTATCCACGATTATATTGGCGTAAATTATAGTATTGTTTGGGATGTGATAAAAAATAAAATTCCAGAAGTGCATAAAGAAATATCCAATTTTATTTCTAAGGAATAACAAAATTATTATTTCTAGATCATGCATATTTGAATAAACGTTAGCGCAGATATTCATCTGTACCCACAACAATGAGCAAATAGCATAAGTTAAAACTTTATCGAGCTACTTACGGACATTCTTCCTCCGTCGGGAAGACAAAATTAGGGTTATTGGACTAAAACTTTGTGTATATTCCTCAGTAAATCTTTGTAAAACAATTCAAGCATAGTTGAGATTGCCTCTTTCTTTAGCATGAATAAAATTAAGCGTATTCACTTTTAAAACCTTGTGTATTCAAGTCAATCACACAGTTAAAAACAAATTTTATACAACAATTACGAGCGTTAAAGTCATAAAATTTCTAACTTTTACCCCTATAATTTCTCAGAAATAAATTAACTTGCTCCAATTATTACTAATTATAAATATACAAGAAATGGAAAGATTTAGCGACAAATACATCATCACAAAAGATATGGAATGGGAAGTTCTTGGTGGAGGTGTATCTAGAAAATTTTTAGGTTACGATAACCAAATCATGATGGTACAAGTTAAGTTTGAGAAAGGTGCATTGGGTGCTCCTCATCAACATTTTCACACACAAGCTACTTACTGTGTTTCAGGTAAATTTGAATTTGAAATTGATGGAGAAAAGAAAATTATAGAAGCAGGTGATGGTGTTTATATTGAACCAAATCTAATTCATAGCGCAGTTTGCTTAGAAGAAGGAATGCTAATTGACACATTTAGTCCAGTAAGAGAAGATTTCTTAAGTGGCGGTGGTGTATCTTATTTTGGAGATAAAAAATAAAAAACAGTACCGATATTCATTGGTACTCCCTAAAAGAAGATAATTACTTTATCAAGGATGCAATATAGCCCATCCCTTAAACATTATCGAAATTATCGTTCCGTAAAAACGACATATATAGTAGCCCCGAAATAATTTTCGGGGCTATTTATTTTAACTACTTATCTACGCAACAGAAACAACAGTTGTGTATAGACAATCGTACATCCTAAGATTTAATTCAACACAGCTAAAGCCATCTACAAATTCAGTAGAAATACCGTATTTAATTCGTATTTTCGTTTAGCTGAAAATACTCGTTTTCATAAGTTGCAAACGTCTAGAAGCCAAAGACCATTGAAACTAATATGACCAATAAAGAAATTCCACATATAACGTTTAATCCTGAAAAATTCAATGCTGAGATCTCTCAAAATTTTGGTTTTGAAATTGTCCCTATCGAAAGGATTGCCAAACTTAAAGAACAAATAGAGCATAATCCTGAATTACCCCATCAACTTAAATTTTTCAATCTAATATTTTTCACAGAAGGTTCTGGCAGGCATTTTATTGATTTTAATTGGTTTCCTGTACAACAACACAGCTTAGTTTACCTTACCAAAGAACAAGTCAACGCATTCGAATTTTCAGCAAACTTAAAAGGTTTTTGTATCATTTTTACAGAAGAATATTTTGTAGATTGCTTTGCTAACTTGTCTAAAGATTTTGTATTCAGATTATTTAATCCACAACTATTTTCACCAATATTACAAATCCCTCCTCAATCTGATTTTATTGATTATTTTAATTTATTACTAAAAGAATATGATAAACCACAGGCATTTAATAAAATGAACATTATTAATTCGCTGTTTACCATCTTAATATCAAAAGCTGAGGGCATCAAACAAAATCAAACTTTTCATATTAAAGACTCATCAAAAATTACCCTCTTCCAAAAATTTACTTCGCTAATAGAAAAAAATCTATCCAAAACCAGAAATGCTAACTTTTATGCAAACGAATTAGCAATATCGTACAAGCATTTAAATACTATCTGTAGAGAATTGGTCAATAAAACCGCCAAGAATATAATAGACGACTATATTATTCTACATGCCAAAAGAAATTTGATTAATTCCACCATGAAAAGTACCGAATTAGCCTATAGTTTAGGATTTGAAGATCCAACAAACTTTACTAAGTATTTCAAGAAAAATACAGGTTTAACCCCAAAAGACTTCATAAAATCACTCATAAAACAATAAAGGTTCAACTTTAACCATTTTAACACCTGTTTTCATCTTTCCTAAACGTTGTAGTTGTTTCATCTTTGTACCATAATAAAAACATAGAAAATGAAACACTTAATTACAACAGTTGCAATTGCATTTATGATAATCACTAGCAATGCACAACACAAAAAAAATAATCCTAAAAATTTAGAAAAAATGGAAACAAAAACAGCATTAACAAACAAAGAAAAAGCAGCAGCATTAATCACAAGTTTAGAAACGGGTGACAAATCGACAATTGCATTCATTAACCCAACAAACTACAAACAGCATAATCTAGCAGTAGCTGATGGTTTAGCAGGTTTTGGTGAAGTGTTACATCACGCTCCAGAAGGCGGTTTTAAAGCAAAAGTAGTACGTACTTTTCAAGATGGAAATTACGCTGTCACACATACAATATATGACTTTTTTGGACCAAAAATTGGCTTTGATATCTTCAAATTTGAAAATGGTCAAATTGTAGAACACTGGGATAACTTTTCAGATGCATCTACAACAAATCCTAGTGGAAGAACGCAAACGGATGGCGTTACAAAAATCACAGATTTAGATAAAACAGAACAAAACAAAGCGCTGGTAAAAGATTTTATCAATACCGTTTTAATCAAAGGAGAGTTTGACAAATTGCACCACTATTTTGAAGGAGACCACTACATCCAACACAATACAATGATTGGTGACGGAGTTTCTGGTTTAGGAAAAGCTTTAGAAGAAATGGCTAAACAAGGAATTACTATGGTATTCAACGAAAATCATATTGTTCTGGGTGAAGGGAATTTTGTTTTATCTGTAAGCGAAGGAACTTTTGCAGGAAAACCAACTTCATTCTATGACTTATTTAGAATTGAAAATGGAAAAATTGCGGAACATTGGGATACAATCGAAACTATTTTACCTGAGTCAAAAAGAAAAAACAACAACGGAAAGTTTAATTTCTAAAAGGAAAAAAAATGAAAAAGGCGCTTATAACTTTTATTAGTATTATCACTTTTAGTTTAGGTTTTTCACAAACCAAAACTACAGACACCAACAAATTTGAATTTGGCGAAGCTGAACATCTTCTAGACGGTTATTCATTGAACTTCCAATATCAAGATGGTAAAGCAATCCATATGGAATTTTACAACGGAAAAGCAAAATACGAATGGATTGTTGGGCCTGGCAAAGGAAACGGAAATCAAGACATTCCGTACCGCTCTCATCAAATAGCTGAAAACATCTACATTGTCAATTGGCATGAAACAGGAATCAAAGATTATTTAACTATTGTTTTTGACTTTGAAAGGATGGTAGTACATAGCTCTATTATCGTTGGCTATGAAAACAAGCCCGAAAGAACATTGAAAACCGTATTTCAACGAGGCATTATTGATCATCTAAAAAAATAATAACTAAAATTTCATTACCAATGAGCCAAGTAGCAAACTGCCCCACTTGTGGAGGCCAGTCAAAAATAAAAGAAGCCAACGGGCAAACAATATATGAAGCTTTACAAGATGAATCGGTTTTAAAAAAAGTGGGACAACTTAAAAAAGCCATGCAAAAATATAAGGAAAAAGCAGAGGCTCTAGAAAAAGAGATTGAAAAATTAAAGAAGTCTCATTAACAGATTAAATTGGATGATTGTTTAACACTGCCAAACTAGAAAGTCAGACTTACCATCTATGAAAGCAACAATGAGTAAATCACTAAAATGAAAATCTTTATCGAGATTCCTTCGACATAGCACTTATTTTATATGATTTACAAATGGTTATTCCTTACACAAGAATGGATTCTCCCTAATACAATCAGCTTAAAACAATAAAAAACGGCGCAAACTCCATAGAGACTTGCGCCGTTTTCTATACCTTATCTAAAAATACTTTATAAATCCAGGTCGTTTAACAATTCTTAAGCTAGTGTAATCCCTAAAACAACTTATAAATTCGATGAATCGGAATTAACACCCCTTGTTTCAAAACAACATTTTTGTCAGTAACAGCCCAAACAGTGGTATGTACCATCTTTTTAGATTCGCTGTCTTCAAAGAAAATCTTAATTTTGGAATGCTCTAAATTCCCTAGTGCCAAAGCTCGATTTATTTCACTTAATCGCATTTTAATTTCGTTAATGTCTTCCAGAACATCTGTTTTTGGGAATGTAAGTGTAGCTATGTCTTCTTTTTCAACGGTTAAAATTTCTTCTATCATAATTCTAATATTTAATTAATACTCAAGCAATTATTGAAACTAAACAAAAAACCTTTAAAGGCTTGCAGTTACTACAACAACTCTGTACATAAATATAAAAATTATCTTTTTTTTAAATGCCAATATTTTATTAATATTCTATATATACCTTGATATTTCAATGTGTTTCAAGTCCAAACCGATCACTAGGATAGACACAAACTTTAGCAAACCTATTTATCGGTGCCCGCAACAATGAGCAAATAATACAATCGAAATACTTTGTCGAGTTACTTACAGAAAAGAGTCGCAACTGCGCTCACTTGACAGAACGTTTTTGATTGCATAATGGCTTTTGTCAATTCGAGTACAGTCGATATTTTCTCATTTTTTGGAGAGACAAGATTGGGGTTATTGAAACTTAAAACTTAGTGAATCTGTGTGCTTTTCCTTTGTGTATCTTTGTGAAACAGTTGATTCTCATTATAAAAAACATCATGAAAAAATAAAAAACGGCGCAAACTCCGTAGAGACTTGCGCCGTTTTCTATACCTAATCCAAAAGTTACTTTATAAATTCAGGTCGTTTAACAATTTTAATATTTTTTTAAAAACTTAAAACAACTTATATATTCTATTAATTGGGATTAACACCCCACGTTTTAAAACAACATTTTTGTCCGTAACAGCCCAGACGGTGGTATTTACTATTTTTTTAGATTCGCTGTCTTCAAAGAAAATTTTAATCTTAGAATGCTCTAAATTCCCTAGTGCTAAACCTCGATTTAATTCACTTGTTCGCATTTTAATTTCGTTATCGTCATCTAGAACATCTGTTTTTGGGAACATCAGAGAACTGATGTTTTCTTTTTCAATGGTTGTAAATTCTTGTGTCATGATTCTAATATTTAATTAATATTCAAATCAATTATTGGAACAAAATAAAAAAGCTTTAAAGGCTTGATATCACTACAATAATCGTTACATAAATTTAAAAAATATCTTTTTTTTAAATGCCAATATTTTATTAATATTCCTGAAATAATTTGTTATAGGAGTTCAGTAAACATTGTTTGTAGTGATATCCTAATATATTGCAATAGCGAATAAAAAAGGTAGAACGAAAAGCGGGAGTGGTAGTTCTTATGAAAACCAAATTTTCTGCTGCTAAAAACAGTATCAATATTTACTACTAGCCTACTCAATACAAGATATTTTAAAATTCTATCTTTGTGGCGTTACTTGAAAAGTCAAGTTAAATCAAGTGGAAGTGAAAAAGATGGAAAATTCGGCAGCGAGTTGGACTATTTGTCTAGAATGTCAGGGACGTGGCAAAAAAAGTCGAGGGCTCACCAAGAAAGCGCGACTTAAGTACCAAATAGCATTAGAGCAATTTGAAAAATCAAAGGACACAGGAACGCCTCCTGTTCGTCCCAAGGGACATTTACACACTTGTAGAAACTGTAATGGCTCTGGTTTAATTGTTGCCGATACTCCTCCAAAGGCTGATACCGAAAACTATCCTCAGGTTGCAATTATTGGCGGTGGCATTGGTGGTGTAGCACTTGCTGTGGCTTGCTTACACCGCGGTATTCCTTTTACACTTTATGAGCGTGACCACAATTTTGAAGCTCGCTCTCAGGGCTATGGACTGACCTTGCAGCAAGCAAGTAAAGCTATCGCCGGACTAGGAATTTTCTCTTTGGGTGAAGGCGTGATTTCAACAAGACATATCGTACACACTACTGATGGTAAAATAATTGGGGAATGGGGCGTGCGAAAATGGATGGAAACTGAGTCCAAAACTTTTTCAAAACGTACCAATGTACATATTGCACGGCAGGCATTGCGTTTGGCTTTGCTTGAACAACTAGGCGGTCAAACTATGGTAAAATGGGGACACCAACTAGTAGACTATACCGAAACGGAAAATGAGGGCGTGTCTTTGCGTTTTGAAGTAAATGGAAAAATTCAGCAAGCCAAGGCAGATCTTGTCGTGGGAGCTGATGGTATTCGGAGTTCGGTTCGTCGATTGTTAATTGGTGAAGAGGCTACACCATTACGTTATTTGGGCTGTATTGTTATTTTAGGAATTTGCCCTTTGAATACTCTTAAAGGAATTGACGATACTTTGTTAGACTCAGCTACAGTATTTCAAACGGCTAATGGTAACGAACGAATTTATATGATGCCTTTTACTGCAGACTCGGTGATGTGGCAATTAAGTTTTCCAATGCCTGAAAACGAAGCACAAATCTTAAGCGCTCAAGGTTCTGGCGCCCTTAAAGAAGAAGCTGCTCGCAGAACACAATGGCATAGTCCTATTCCACAGATAATAGCCGCTACTCTGGAAACTCAGATTTCTGGATACCCTGTATATGACAGAGAAATACTTAGTGCTGAATTACTCGAAAAAAGCAAACATATTACATTAATAGGCGATGCGGCTCACCCAATGAGCCCTTTTAAAGGACAAGGAGCAAATCAGGCACTATTAGATGCGCTCGCGCTGGCACGTGACATTTACAGAGGCTGCCGACCTACATCACAATGGAGAAAAACAGGAATTAGGGAAGCTGTATTAACCACTTTTGAATCCGAAATGTTAAAACGTTCCGCCATTAAGGTTAAAGATTCCGCAGAAGCTGCTGAGTTCTTACACTCTGAAATTGTACTTCATGAAGGCGATGAACCAAGAGGTCGCTCTATTAAGAAAAAGGGCAAATAAAACAGCATTGTTAAGTCATGCACAACTTACAACATTAATGTACTATTACCGCCCTTGTTTTCACTTACAACATATCACAAATTCAGATCGTTACTATAATTTTATAGAAATTCCCGTTTTTAATTGTATTTTTGGTTAACCACTTTTTCTCTTTTGGTCAGTTGTAAAAACAACTTGAGTACAATATCGCCTAGAAGTGAATAAAACTAACTAACAACCAATAATGCAAATTAAAAATCATTCCTAATGAAAAACACAATCCTTCTATTAACTGTCGTCTTTCAATTACTTACTTATGGCCAAAATGTAAATCAAAAAAGCATTCTAGTAAAAGATATTCATGAACTGAATAAAGCTATCAATCAAGTTGCTCCTGGTCATGAAATTATATTAGCTAATGGAATTTGGTCCGATGTAAAAATCAATTTTTATGGATTGGGCACCAAAGAACAGCCCATTAGTCTACGTGCTGAAACGCCAGGTAAAGTTTTTATTGAAGGAATTTCCTATTTACAACTTGGAGGAGAATACCTAATCGTTGATGGTTTATATTTCAGAAATGGTCATACCCCCATCAGCGGAATAATACGTTATAGTATCGGTCAAGATAAAATAGCCAATAACTGTAGGGTAACCCAAACTGTAATCGATGGATTCACACAACCTAATCGATTAGATACTGACCAGTGGATTGAATTTTACGGAAAAAACAACCAACTCGATCATTGCTACATTACTGGAAAGTCGAATGACGGAGAAACGCTAAGAGTGTATCTATCTGGCAATGAAAACATCAATAATCATCATCAGATAGTCCAAAACTATTTTGGCCCACGTCCTAGAAAAGGTGGCCCTAGAGCTGAAACTATTCGTGTTGGTGCCAGTGAAACTAGCTTTGCCCCTAGCTTTACAAATGTAGAGGATAATTACTTTGAAGCTTGTAATGGGGAGATAGAAATCATCTCAGACAAAACTAATTCTAATATCTACAAGAATAATATCTTCTATAAATGTGAGGGTTCTTTAGTATTGAGACATGGTGATTACGCCACTGTTGATGGAAACATTTTCATTGGTGGTGATGAATCTAACTTTTATGGAGGAATAAGAGTTGTGAATTCGGGTCATTGGATTACAAATAATTATTTCTACAAAATTAAAGGAGACGAATTTAGATGTGCCCTTGCCGTCATGAACGGAATTTTCAATACTGGTTTAAACAGGTACAAACAAGTTACTGATGCCGTTATCGCATACAATACTTGGGTAGATTGTAAATCACCATGCCAAATAGGTGTGGGACAAAACCTTAAAAGCGCCGATGTTCTACCCGCAAGTGAAATACGTTCTTTAGCACCTGAAAGAACAATCATTGCTAATAATATCATCTACAATACTCAGGAAGATGCTGCCCCAATAATCAATCATAGTAAAATGGAAGGGATTCAATTCCACAATAATAAAATTGATAATCAGGGTAAAGCATACACAGAATTCAATGTATTAGTGAATTCTCCTATCAAGATGAAAAAAATTAATGATTGGTTATATACTCCAGATGATTCTCAAAATCAAGCTTTGAAAGAAGTGTATACTGGATATGAATTCAATACAATCAAAAAAGATTTATTTGGTTCCTCTAGACTAGAGAAGAATAGTATTGGCGCCATTAGTCAATCTACAACTGCAGAAAAATTTGTAATCAACAAAAAGAAATACAGCCCAAAATGGTTCACAACGGATAAAGTACCAGCTAAAGTAAAAACCCTAACGGCTTCGTCTGTAGAAGGCGACCTAGCTAAAAAAATTAGTCAAGCTGCATCAGGGGATATCATTCTGCTAACCGACAAACGATATACACTACCCTCTTCTATTAAAATAGACAAATCGATTACAATTCGCTCCAAAAATGCTAAAAATAAAGCACAAATTGTTTTCACAGGTGAAAATGAAACACCAGCCTTTGAAATGAATCCGAAGGGAAACTTGAAATTAGAAAATCTAGTTCTTAAAGGTGGAAATGGTAAGTATGCTTTTGCGCCTTTACATAAAAACATGTCTTCAGCCTATAACTTAAAAGTAGAAAACAGTACGATTGAAGACTTTGATTAAGTGCTGAAAGCTACCAAAGGGTCTTTTTCAGATTCGATAACTATCAAAAAAACTACTCTGAAAAACTGCTTGAACGGTATTGTACTTGCCGCTGATGATAAAGGAGACTATAATGCTGAGATGGTATCAATAGACCAATGCTCTTTTGTAAATGTGCAAAATAATGTTATTCACTTTTTCAGAGATGGTTACGATGAATCTACAATTGGAGGTGTCTTGACGGTTACCAACAGCACTTTTACTGCCTGTGGAAAAACAGAGAAAAGTGGTATCTTAATCAAAACAAGAGGTATTATCAATGTGAATATTAAAGACAATACGTTTAAGAATAATCCAATAGAGCATGTTGCCATTTTATGGGGCGAAAAGAACAACCACCATTTAAATAATACCTTAACTAATTCTGGAATAATAAAAGTAGAACAACAACAAAAACTTAATATTCTCTACTAAAAATAGATATTAAAAAAATAGGCTGTCTTTGTGAGACAGCCTATCAATATTTATAGTTTGAGTAAATTATTTACTCAAGTACATTTTTCTTCTAGAATACAATTCGTAAAAAGCATCATCTTTTAAATCATCGATAAACAAGATACTTTCTCCAGTTGATTTCATTTCTGGTCCTAATGCTTTGTTTACGTTAGGAAACTTACTGAAAGAGAATACTGGTTGCTTGATTGCATATCCTTTTAACTGTGGATTAAAGTCAAAGTCCGTTACTTTACTGTGTCCTAACATTACTTTAGTTGCATAGTTTACATAAGGCTCGCCATACGCTTTTGCAATAAATGGAACCGTACGAGAAGCTCTAGGATTTGCTTCAATAATATATACCGTATCGTCTTTGATAGCAAATTGAATATTGATTAAACCAACAGTTTTCAATGCGATAGCAATTTTATGTGTATGGTCTTTGATTTGTTGCATTACGAATTCTCCAAGGTTAAAAGGAGGTAAAGTAGCATTAGAATCTCCTGAGTGTACTCCACAAGGTTCTATATGCTCCATAATTCCGATGATGTAAACATTTTCACCGTCGCAAATTGCATCTGCTTCCGCTTCAATCGCACCATCTAAATAGTGGTCAAGTAGTAATTTGTTACCTGGAATGGTTTTCAACAAGTTAACTACATGCTCTTCTAATTCTTGTTTGTTGATTACAATTTTCATTCCTTGACCTCCTAATACATAAGAAGGACGAATCAATAATGGAAAATCTAATTGGTCTGCAAGAGCAGAAGCTTCATCAGCTGTTTCAGCGATTCCGAATTTAGGGAAAGGAATTTTTAAATCTGTTAACAAATCAGAGAAACGTCCTCTGTCTTCGGCTAAATCCAAAGCATCAAAACTAGTTCCGATGATTTTAACCCCGTATTTAGATAATTTTTCAGCTAATTTAAGAGCAGTTTGACCTCCTAATTGTACAATTACACCTTCTGGCTTTTCGTGTTGAATGATATCATAGATATGCTCCCAGAAAACTGGTTCAAAGTATAATTTATCAGCTGTATCAAAATCTGTAGAAACCGTTTCTGGGTTACAGTTGATCATGATGGTTTCATAACCACATTCTTTAGCTGCCAAAACTCCGTGTACACAAGAGTAGTCAAATTCAATTCCTTGTCCAATACGGTTAGGTCCAGAACCTAGAACGATGATTTTCTTCTTGTCTGTAACGATACTTTCGTTATCTACAAAACGAATTCCATCTGCTTTTTCGATTTCAGCCTCAAAAGTAGAGTAATAATATGGCGTTTTTGCTTCAAATTCAGCCGCACAAGTATCAACCAATTTAAACACACGGTTGATATTTGAACTCATACGCAATGCATGTACTTCACTTTCTAAACAGCCCATCATATGTGCAATTTGTCTGTCGGCAAAACCTTTTTGTTTCGCTTCAAGCAAAAATTCTTTTGGTAAAGTAGCTACAGTATATTTAGAAATTTCTTTTTCAAGAGTATGTAATTCTTCGTATTGTTTCAAGAACCACATATCGATTTTAGTGATTTCGTGAATACGGCTCAACGGAATACCCATTGCGATAGCATCGTAAATCACGAATACACGATCCCAACTTGCATAAGTTAGTTTTTCGATAATTTGTTCGTAATTAGTATATCCTTTTCCGTCAGCTCCTAAACCATTACGTTTAATCTCTAAAGATTGAGTCGCTTTGTGTAACGCTTCTTGGAATGAACGTCCAATTCCCATTACCTCACCTACAGATTTCATTTGAAGTCCTAAAGTTCTATCAGAACCTTCAAATTTATCAAAGTTCCAACGAGGAATTTTTACAATTACATAATCTAATGTTGGTTCAAACAACGCCGAAGTTGATTTTGTAATTTGGTTTTGCAACTCATCTAAGTTATATCCTAAAGCTAGTTTAGATGCAATCTTAGCAATTGGGTATCCAGTCGCTTTAGAAGCCAAAGCAGAAGAACGCGATACACGAGGATTGATTTCAATCGCAACGATATCTTCTTTTTCGTCTGGCGATACTGCAAACTGTACGTTACAACCTCCAGCAAAGTTTCCGATACTACGCATCATTAAGATAGCATAATCACGTAATTTTTGGAAAGTTTTATCAGATAAGGTCATTGCTGGTGCCACTGTAATCGAATCTCCGGTATGAATCCCCATAGGGTCCATATTTTCGATAGAACAGATAATCACAACATTATCATTTTTATCTCTTAAAAGCTCTAATTCGTATTCTTTCCATCCCATCAAAGCTTTATCAATCAAAACTTCGTGAATTGGAGATGCTTCAAGACCTGCAGTTAACAATCTGTCAAAATCTTCAGGTTTGTACACAATAGAAGCTCCTGTTCCACCCAGTGTAAACGAAGGGCGAATTACTAATGGGAAACCAAATTCCTGAGCAATTTCTTTTCCTCTCAAATAAGAAGTACAAATTTCAGCAGGTGCTGTAGGTACATCAATTCTTTTAAGAAGTGCTTTAAACTGATCTCTATCTTCAGTAATATTAATTGCGTTAATATCAACACCAATCAATTTTACATTAAAATCACTCCAAATTCCTTTTTCCTCAGCTTCTAAACATAAGTTCAAAGCTGTTTGTCCTCCCATCGTTGGTAAAACAGCATCAATTTGAGGGTGCTCTTTTAAGATTTCAATAATCGATTTGGTAGTTAAAGGCTTCAAATAAATATGATCCGCCATTGAAGGGTCGGTCATAATGGTAGCTGGATTAGAATTTATCAAGATAACTTCTATTCCTTCCTCACGTATTGAACGTGCAGATTGAGAACCTGCATAATCAAATTCGCAAGCTTGACCAATAACAATAGGACCTGAACCTATTATTAAAACTGATTTAATTGATGTGTCTTTCGGCATTTTATTATAATTAAGAGTGGGTATTATTTTTGCTAAAAAGGTATAGATAAAGGAATTCGAAAACCTTAATCCGCTTAGGTATAAAAAAAGGCGATACTAAAAAAAGTAACGCCTTATCTATGTTTATAAAAACATTATTTTTTGTGTCTTGGGTCACAAGAAACAGTCAATTTATGTCTTCCTTTAGCTCTTCTTCGTGCAAGAACTTTTCTTCCATTCGCAGAAGCCATTCTGTCCATAAATCCGTGCTTATTTCTTCTTTTTCTTTTCGATGGTTGAAACGTTCTTTTACTCATTGCTTTGTATCTTTAAATCTTATTTATATATCTTAACTTATTGTTCTCTCGAAACCGAGTGCAAATATACAAAGACTTTTTTTTTTTAGCAAGCAGTTTTTTAAAAATATTTCAATAAACTCTAAAGTCTCAAAAATTAAGACTTAAAACCTAAGCAACCTCTGTCTTTTTCAATGGTGTTTCTGACACAAAAAGCCACCAAAATCAAGCTAAAGACTAGTTTATCAACTGTTTCACAGAATTGATATTTGTTTTGCGTCTATCCTATTCATTTTACTATCTTTGCTAGCTTAAAAAACACAATTTATATGTTTCACAAAAATATCAAACTAATTATCGCTGGTTTAATCCTAGTCACTAGCGTTTGGCAATTCACAGAAAACAATATTGGTAATGGAATCTTCCTAATACTATTAAGCATTATCCCTATTTTTCTTTATTTCAAAAATGAATTTATCTTACTCGCTTTCATAAAACTAAGAAAACAAGATTTTGAAGGCGCTACTAAATGGCTTTCTTTTATAAAAAATCCAGAAGCAGCTTTAGTACAAAAACAACAAGGATACTTCAACTACCTTCACGGAATCATGAATTCTCAAACGAATCTACAGTTAGCTGAGAAATATTTCAAAAAAGCAATCGAACTAGGTTTATCAATGGACATGGATTTGGCTGTAGCCAAATTAAACCTTGCTGGAGTAGCGATGACTAGAAGAAGAAAACTAGAAGCAACTAACCTATTAAACGAAGCCAAAAAGCTAGACAAACAAGGAATGCTAAAAGACCAAATCAAAATGATGAAAGATCAGATGAAGAAAATGTAAAAAACTTTTTTTATTTTCAGACAATACCATCAAAATTACTGATGCATTTTTGTTTTTTTAACCTTGATTAAACTTCAAAATTAAATCAAAAAGAAAGTTGACGATTATACAATAAAAAAAGGATAGTTCTTTAACTATCCTTTTTTTATTGCCAGCAATTAATAACCATAAAAAAAATCCTGTTCGAAACGAACAGGATTTTAATATAATAACGAAACTTATAAAAGTCTCCTTGCTTTATTCTCTTATTAAGATAATGCAGCTTGAACTTGATCAGCTGCTTCTTGGAAAGCAACAGCTGACAAAATAGGCATTCCAGAATTATCAATTAATTCTTTTGCAATTTCAGCATTAGTACCTTGTAAACGAACAATGATTGGCACTTTAATAGCGTCACCCATGTTTTTGTATGCATCAACAACTCCTTGAGCCACACGGTCACAACGAACGATACCTCCAAAGATGTTAATCAAAATTGCTTTTACGTTTGGATCTTTCAAGATAATACGGAAAGCAGTCTCAACACGTTTAGCATCAGCAGTTCCTCCTACGTCTAAGAAGTTTGCAGGCTCAAAACCAGCATACTTAATTAAATCCATAGTTGCCATTGCTAATCCAGCTCCGTTAACCATACATCCTACAGTACCATCAAGATCAACATAGTTCAATCCTACTTCTTTAGCTTCCACTTCGATAGGGTTCTCCTCACGGATGTCACGCATTTCAGCAATTTTTATTTGTCTGTATAACGCATTATCATCAATATCAACTTTAGCATCTACCGCTAAAATTTTATCATCAGAAGTTTTTAATACTGGGTTGATTTCAAACATAGAAGCATCAGAACCAATGTAAGCTTTATATAAAGCGTCGATGAATTTCACCATTTCTTTAAAAGCATTACCTGATAGACCTAAGTTAAAAGCAATTTTTCTTGCTTGAAAACCTTGTAATCCTACAGTTGGATCAATCTCTTCAGTAAAAATTAAATGAGGTGTATGCTCAGCAACTTCTTCAATATCCATCCCTCCTTCAGTAGAGTACATGATCATATTACGTCCTGAACCTCTATTTAAAAGTACTGATACATAAAACTCAGAAACTTCACTTTCACCTGGATAATAAACATCCTCAGCTACTAATACTTTGTGAACCTTTTTACCTTCAGCAGAAGTTTGAGGTGTTACCAATTGCATTCCGATGATTTCACCAGCAATAGTTTCAACTTGCTCTAAGTTTTTAGCTAATTTAACTCCACCACCTTTTCCACGTCCACCTGCGTGTACTTGTGCTTTGATAACATGCCATCCAGTTCCTGTTTCAGCAGTTAATTGTTTTGCAGCAGCAACAGCTTCAACTGCGTTATTAGCAACGATTCCACGTTGAATGCGAACTCCGTAGCTAGCTAGAATTTCTTTACCTTGATATTCGTGTATGTTCATAATATAGATTTTATCTGGACTCTGAATTTGTTTCAGAATAAATAAGTGGCACAAAAGTAACAAAATACATCCTAAGATAGAAACGTTTTCAAAATTTTAAAATCAATTATTTCACAACAAATGTTAAAAAAATAAAAATCGATTTTTTTGTATCAAAAAAATATAAAACTAGAAATTCCACGTCACTATAACGATTGAATTTTCGCATATATTTAATCTAAAACTTCACTAAATTAGCTAAATCCAGCTTTTATTTCCTTTTATAATTGTCAATTTACTAAAACAACGAACCAAAAACCGAATTATTTACAATTATCTCTTGATTTTATGCTTTTATTACAAAAATACAGCCAACCCGCCCTTTTCAATTCATTATGTATAATGAAATCTTTATTTTTGTAAAAAAATTTATCAAGCATGAAACTTAAAGAACAAGGCCTTTATTTGCCAGAATTTGAGCATGAAAACTGTGGAGCTGGTTTTATTTGCAACCTTAAAGGTGAGAAAACGAATCAAATTATACACGACGCATTAGAAATTCTAGTAAAACTAGAGCACCGTGGTGGTGTAAGTGCTGACGGAAAAACGGGAGATGGAGCTGGACTTTTAATCGACATTCCTCATGAATATTTCAATAGAGTTTGTGATTTTACTTTACCTGCTGCTCGTGAATATGCTGTTGGAATGGTATTTTTACCAAAAATAAAAAACCAATACGTTTACTGTAAAGAGATATTCGAAAAAGAAATCAAAGAACAAGGACTTACTGTTTTAGGATGGAGAGAAGTTCCTGTTGATTCTTCACAATTGGGTGAAATCGCTTTAGCATCTGAGCCTTCTATCGAACAAGTTTTTGTTGGTAAAAGCGAAACCATTGACGAAGCTATTTTCAAAGCTAAATTATATGCTGCCCGTAAAATTACAGAGCATACTATTGCAAATTCTAAAATATCGCAAAGTTCTTATTTTTACGTACCAAGTTTCTCAACTACTACCTTAATATATAAAGGTATCATTATGCCTGAAGATATCGGGCCATATTATACTGACTTACAGCAAACGGATTTAGTTACTCGTTTGGCTTTGGTACACCAACGTTTCTCTACGAATACAATGCCAACATGGGAATTATCTCAACCTTTTAGATATATGTGTCAAAATGGTGAGATCAACACACTACGTGGTAACGTAAGCAGAATGCGTGTACGTGAAGAAATCATGAAAAGTGATGTCTTTGGACCACAAATAGAAAAATTATTCCCAATCATCTTACCAGGAAAATCAGATTCTGCTTCTATGGATATGGTGGTTGAATTACTTACACATACAGGACGTTCATTACCAGAAGTAATGATGATGATGATTCCGGAAGCATGGGAGAAACACAAAACCATGTCTGAAGAAAGAAAAGCATTTTACGAATACAACGCTTGTATCATGGAACCATGGGACGGACCTGCTTCTGTACCATTCTCTGATGGAGATTATGTAGGTGCTTTATTAGACCGTAATGGTTTAAGACCTTCTCGTTATACTGTTACCAAAAGTGGTAAATTAATTATGGCATCAGAAATTGGCGTTGTAGAAGTAGACCCTGAAGATGTAGAAAGTCACGGTAGATTAGAGCCTGGAAAAATGTTCTTGGTTGATATGAACGAAGGACGTATCATCAATGATGAGGAAATCAAAAGTAAAATTGTTTCTGAAAGACCGTATCAAGAATGGTTGAAACAATACCGTTTGAACTTGAAAGACGTACCTACAACTACTATTGCTTGTCCTATCGAGACAATCGATTTAAAAACTAGAGAACGTTTATTCAACTATACATTAGAGGATATTCAAGAAATGATTACACCAATGGCTCAAGCTGGTAAAGAAGCTTTGGGATCTATGGGTATCGATACACCTCTTGCAGTATTGTCAGACAGACCACAACTTATCCCTAACTATTTCAAACAGTTATTCGCACAAGTTACTAACCCTCCTTTGGATGGTATTCGTGAAGAAATTGTAACGGATATCAGTTTAGCATTAGGGCAAGACAGAAATATTTTTGATATTTCTAGCAAACAATGTAGAAAATTAAGAATTCAAAATCCTGTTATCTCTAATGACGATTTAGAGAAAATTAGAAATATCTCAATCGATAATTTCAAAGCAGAAACAATTGAAATCTTATATCCAAAAGCTAAAGGATTAAACGGTTTAGAAAATGCTTTGGATAACATTATTATCCAAATCACTAAAGCAGTTGAAAGAGGAACAAACATCATTATCTTATCTGATAGAGGTGTAAACAAAGAGTTCGCTCCAATCCCAGCTTTATTAGCTTGTTCGTACGTTCACCACCAAATGAACCGTTTGCGTAAGCGTTCGTACTTTGATATCATTATCGAATCAGCTGAACCACGTGAACCACATCATTTCGCAACTTTATTTGGTTACGGAGCAAGTGCTATCAATCCTTATATGGTTAACGAAATCATTCGTGTACAAGTACAAGAAGGTTTCATCACTGGAATTAGCGAACAAAAAGCAGTTGACAACTTCAACAAAGCAATTGGTTCAGGAATTCTAAAAATCATGAACAAAATTGGAATCTCTACTTTACATTCTTATAGAGGTTCTCAAATTTTTGAAATTGTTGGTTTCAACTCTAAATTCGTTGAAAAATACTTCCCATATACTGCTTCAAGAATTGAAGGTATTGGATTGTATGAAATCGAAAAAGAAATTAGCGAAAGATACCAATATGCTTATCCTGATGTATTAATCCCGAACCGTTTAGGATTAAACATTGGTGGAGAATACAGATGGAGACGTAACGGGGAAAGACATATGTTCAACCCTACTACTATTGCTAAATTACAACAAGCAGTACGTTTGAGTGATCAAGATAGCTATGATATGTATGCTAAAACAGTAAACGATCAAGCTAAAAACTTAATGACTATACGTGGTCTATTTGAATTTGACAACTTAGACCCAATTCCATTAGACGAAGTTGAACCATGGACCGAAATCGTAAAACGTTTCAAAACTGGAGCAATGTCTTATGGATCTATCTCTAGAGAAGCACACGAAAACTTAGCTATCGCCATGAACCGTATTGGAGGTAAATCTAATTCAGGTGAAGGTGGAGAAGACAGAAAACGTTTCCAACCAGATGTAAATGGTGACAGTCGTAACTCGGCTATCAAACAAGTAGCTTCTGGACGTTTTGGAGTAACTTCTCACTACTTATCTAGTGCAAAAGAGATTCAAATTAAAATGGCTCAAGGTGCTAAGCCTGGAGAAGGTGGACAATTACCTGGTGAAAAAGTATTACCATGGATTGCAGAGGCTCGTAACTCAACTCCTTTCGTAGGATTGATTTCACCTCCACCTCACCATGATATTTATTCAATTGAAGATTTAGCACAATTAATCTTTGACTTGAAAAACGCTAACAGAGAAGCACGTATTAACGTGAAATTAGTATCTGAAGTTGGTGTTGGTACGATTGCAGCTGGTGTTGCTAAAGCAAAAGCGGATGTGGTATTAATCGCAGGTTACGATGGTGGTACTGGAGCATCTCCTTTAACTTCATTGAAACACGCAGGTCTTCCTTGGGAACTTGGATTAGCTGAAGCACAACAAACTTTAGTATTAAACAATTTAAGAAGCCGTATCGTTGTAGAATGTGATGGTCAATTAAAAACTGGTCGTGACGTAGCTATCGCTGCTTTATTAGGTGCTGAAGAGTTTGGTTTTGCTACTGCTCCATTAGTAGCTTCAGGATGTATCATGATGCGTAAATGTCACTTGAATACTTGTCCTGTAGGGATTGCAACTCAAGATAAAGAATTGCGTAAGAATTTCAAAGGAACACCTGAGCACGTAATTAACTTCTTCTACTATGTAGCTGAAGAGTTAAGAGGAATCATGGCACAACTTGGATTCAGAACCTTAGAAGAAATGGTGGGTCAAACTCACAAAATTAATT
This sequence comes from Flavobacterium sp. NG2, assembly GCF_034119845.1. Taxonomy (NCBI): domain Bacteria; kingdom Pseudomonadati; phylum Bacteroidota; class Flavobacteriia; order Flavobacteriales; family Flavobacteriaceae; genus Flavobacterium; species Flavobacterium sp. NG2. The sequence goes on from NZ_CP139420.1 coordinate 3,837,273, forward strand.
CTAACAAAGCCATCACACATTACAAAGCAAAAGGTTTAGATTTATCTTCTATCTTACACAGACCAGATACTTACAAGTATTTGACAGTAAGAAACACAGAGAAACAAGACCACGGATTAGACAATGTATTGGATTTCCAAATCTTGAAAGATTCTCACCGTGCTTTGTACAGAAAAGAAAAAATGACATTGAATTATCCTATTACTAACATCAACCGTTCAGTAGGAGCTATCGTTAGTAATGAAATTTCAAAAATATATGGTCACTTAGGTTTACCTGAAGACACTTTAAACATCAACTTTACTGGTTCTGCTGGACAAAGTTTAGGAGCTTTTAGTGCTCACGGTTTAACATTTACAGTTGAAGGAAATACAAACGATTATTTAGGTAAAGGATTATCTGGAGCTAAATTAATTGTTAAAAAACCAGCCAAAGCAACATTTGTCGCAGAAAACAACATTATTGTTGGTAACGTATGTTTATTTGGAGCAATCGAAGGAGAAGCTTACATCAATGGTATTGCAGGAGAGCGTTTTGCAGTTCGTAACTCAGGTGCTACTGCAGTAGTTGAAGGTGTGGGAGATCACGGTTGTGAGTATATGACTGGTGGTAAGGTTGTTGTTCTAGGAAGTACAGGACGTAACTTTGCAGCAGGTATGAGTGGAGGTATCGCTTATATCTATGACCCAGAGCATAAATTCAAAAATGGTTTATGTAACACTGAAACAATCGAATTCGAAACTATTGAAGGTATCGAAGCAAACGAATTGAAACAATTGATTGAGAAACATGTACTTTACACTAACAGTAGTAGAGGTACTGAATTGCTTAACAATTGGGACGCTAGCTTAAACGATTTTGTAAAAGTAATGCCTACGGAGTACAAAAAAGCATTAAAGCGTTTGGAGACAGAAGTACAAATGGTAGAAGAATTAACAGCATAATACAATGGGAAAAGTAACAGGTTTTAAAGAATTCGAAAGAAAAGATGAATCATACACAGCAGTACAAGAACGTGTAGGACATTATAAAGAATTTACAGTTCCTTTGAGTGAAGCTGAAATTACTGAACAAGGATCACGTTGTATGGATTGTGGTATTCCATTTTGTCATAGTGGATGTCCGTTAGGGAATTTAATCCCCGACTTTAACCACATGGTACACCAAGGAGAATGGCAAAAAGCCTCTTGGATACTACATTCAACAAATAACTTCCCTGAATTTACAGGACGTTTATGTCCTGCACCGTGTGAAAAAGCATGTGTTTTAGGAATTATTGCTGATCCAATTTCTATCGAAAACATAGAAAAAAATATCGTTGAACGTGCCTTCGCAGAAGGATGGATCAAACCACAACCACCAAAAGAAAGAACAGGTAAAACTGTAGCTGTTGTTGGTTCAGGTCCTGCAGGATTAGCAGCGGCTCAACAATTAAACAGAGCAGGTCACACTGTTACCGTTTTTGAAAGAGACAATGCTATTGGAGGACTATTACGTTACGGAATTCCAAATTTCAAAATGGAAAAAGGAATTATCGACAGACGTATCGCTATCCTTGAAGCTGAAGGAATCATCTTCAAAGTAAACACAAACGTTGGTGTAAACTACGATATCAATGACTTAAAAGCATTTGATTCAATCGTACTTTGCGGTGGTGCTACAGAAAGAAGAGGTTTACCAACTCCAGGTGCTGATGCTGACGGAGTGGTTCAAGCAATGGATTTCTTAACGCAACAAACAAAAGTTGTTTTTGGAGAAAAAATTGAAAATCAGGTTCTAGCTACTGGTAAAGATGTAATCGTGATTGGTGGTGGAGATACTGGTTCTGACTGTGTAGGTACATCAAACCGTCAAGGTGCTAAATCAGTGACCAACTTCGAGATTATGCCAAAACCTCCAGTAGGAAGAAGCGAAACAACTCCATGGCCTTATTGGCCTCTACAATTAAAAACATCTTCTTCTCACAAAGAAGGTGCTCAAAGAAATTGGTTAATTAACACTAAAGAATTCGTAAAAGATGCATCTGGTAAATTAATCGCTCTTAAAACTGTTAATGTAGAATGGAAAATTGTTCCAGGACAACGTCCTCAATTAATCGAAGTAGAAGGTTCTGAAAAAACTTGGCCTTGTGACCTAGCATTATTAGCTTTAGGATTTACAGGTCCAGAAAGCACTTTAGCAGACCAATTAGGAATTGAAAAAGACGCTCGTTCAAACTATAAAGCAGAATATGGTAGTTACCAAACCAATGTACCTAACATATTTACTGCTGGTGATATGCGTAGAGGACAATCATTAATAGTTTGGGCTATTTCTGAAGGTCGTGAAGCAGCAAGAGCCGTAGATTTATACCTAATGGGAACAACAAACCTTCCTACTAAAGAAGGTGGAGATTTACCAGGAGTATAATCCAATAGAATTATAGCTACAAAGGGCTGTCTATTCATTTAGACAGCCCTTTTTTTTTGATTTTTGAATTTAGAGTAACGTATGATGATTTTAGATTTCTAGTATCAATCATTTAAAAATATCCGTTTAAGTATTCCCAAATCAACAATCAAAAATCGTTAATCCTCAATCAAAAACTTAAATTATTTATTTGGAGGTGCCCCAGTTTCCACTATCGTTACAACTGGGTCGGGCTATCCGTTACAAGTCCTCGTTACTTACGCTATCGCTACAGTAACTGTGGGCTTTCCACTACTATCCCTCACCCATTAAACAACACAACTACCACAAAACAAACATTTTGTTATATTTTGTTAGAATTACTAATTTTCATTGTAAAACCAATAAAGAATAATAAATTTGCTCAAAAAAACTAAAATGCAACCAAAAGACTTAGTACAACTAGCAGAACAATTTGGCTCACCACTATACGTTTATGATGCCGAAAAAATAAAATCACAATACAGTCGATTAACCAAAGCTTTTTCTAAAGTAGAAAAATTACGTATCAACTACGCAATGAAAGCTCTATCAAACATTGCCATTCTTCAATTACTTAGAGAATGTGGTTCTTGTTTAGATGCCGTTTCAATACAAGAAGTACAATTAGGACTTCATGCAGGTTATTCTCCTGACCAAATATTTTTTACACCTAACGGAGTTTCATTAGAAGAAATCGAAGAAGTTTCTGCTTTAGGCGTTCAAATCAATATTGACAACCTTTCTATCTTAGAGCAATTTGGGACTAAACACCCAAATGTACCTGTTTGTATTCGCATCAACCCACACGTAATGGCTGGAGGAAATGCTAATATTTCTGTAGGACATATTGATAGTAAATTTGGAATCTCTGTACACCAGTTACCACACCTTGTTCGTATTGTTGAAAACACAAAAATGAACATCGTAGGTATCCATATGCACACCGGATCTGACATCTTAGATATTGAAGTATTTTTATATGCTGCCGAAATCTTATTTGATGCTGCAAGAAACTTCAAAAACTTAGAATTCTTAGATTTCGGAAGTGGATTTAAAGTACCTTACAAAAAAGATGATATCGAAACTGACATTGAAGAACTAGGTAAAAAACTATCTAAAAGATTCAATGAATTCTGTGCAGAATACGGTAAAAACTTAACCCTAATCTTTGAACCAGGAAAATTCTTGGTGAGTGAAGCTGGTTATTTCTTAGCTAAAGTAAATGTTGTTAAACAAACAACATCAACTGTTTTCGCTGGTATTGATAGCGGTTTCAACCATTTAATTCGCCCAATGTTTTATGGTTCACAACACCATATTGAAAACATCTCAAATCCAAAAGGAAAAGAGCGTTTCTATTCTGTAGTAGGATACATTTGCGAAACAGATACATTTGCAAATAACAGAAGAATCTCAGAAATAAACGAAGGTGACATTCTAAGTTTCAGAAATGCAGGAGCATATTGTTTCTCTATGGCATCTAACTATAACTCAAGATACAAACCAGCTGAAGTACTTTGGATGAACGGACAAGGACATCTAATTCGTGCTCAAGAAACTTTTGAAGACTTAATCAAAGGTCAAATAGGTTTACCTCAAGCAGTAGCAAAATAAATAGTGAACAACAATAAAAAAGTCCCATTTCAATAAATTTGAAATGGGACTTTTTACATTAGACCAATGCTAGTTTCCTAAGGCACATTCATAATAACACAAAAAGTTGTTTTTCAGCAAAATAGGTATTATTTTAGAAGAAACAAACCCCGAAATTGCTCAAAACGAGTCAAAAACGGGGTTTTCTTTTAAAGTGTGATGGCAAAAATAGTACGTTTAAGCGAATTTCAATACAAATTTTCAATTTTTACTATCAATGAAAATTTTGATAGTTTTTACGCCCAATTTTTAAAAACGGATTTGGGTAAAATATACCTTTCAATGCCTTTTTCTGAGCTTAGTCAAGCCTTCAAATTGAAAGATTCTAACAAAGGGACTCATTGTTATTTTAGTCCCAAGGGTAAGATTGCCCTGATGATGTTAAAAAATTACTACGGTTGCTCGGATAAAAAACTTATTGAGCTTTTGAACGGTAATATTTTCATGCAGTTTTTTTGCGACATTCTAATTCCTATAGACAAGCCCCTGACTAATTTTAAAATCGTGAGCCAAATCAGAATGGAACTCTCCAAAGGTTTAAATATTCGAAAGAGTCAAGAAATATTAGCTAAAAACTGGATTCCATTTATGAGTGATTTGGATAAAATTTTTACCGATGCCACTTGTTACGAAAGCGAGGTACGCTTTCCAACTAATCAAAAACTACTATGGGAATGCGTACAATGGAATTACAAACAAATGGAAGCCTTATGTGGTATGTTAAAAATCAAGTTACCAAGAACCAAGTATTTGGATTGGTGTAGACGCTATAATGAATATTCTAAAAAAAGAAAAAAGCAATCAAAACACCGTACAAAAGTAACCAGAGGACTGTTGAAATTATTGTACAAACTTAACGCTGAACTCAATAAAATTGAGAATCAAAATTCTTTTGAAGCTACTAAAAAATACAAAAACCAACGTTCTCTAATCGCTAAGGTGTATCAACAACAGTCTCAAATTTTTAAAACAGGCAAAAGTGTTCCAGATAGAATAATAAGTATTAGTAAAAGCTATATTAGACCTATTGTAAGAGGTAAGGAAGTAAAACAAGTTGAATTTGGAGCCAAAGTCAACAAAATCCAAATTGATGGAATTAATTTTATAGAACATATTCAGTACAGAGCTTTCAATGAAGGTACACGTCTTCAAAGCACGGTTTTTTGCGCTCAAAACTTAACCAAAACTAAAGTAAAAATGCTTGGTGCTGATGCAATTTATGCCACCAATAAAAATCGAACATTCACCACTTCAAACAACATCCAAACCGATTTTGTGCGAAAAGGAAAAGCTGGCAAAAATGAAGAACAGCGTAAAATCTTAGCTAAAGAAATCAAAAAAGAACGCTCCACTCGATTAGAAGGAAGTTTTGGAAAAGAGAAAGAACATTACAATCTAAAAAAGATAAAAGCCAAAACCCAAAAAAGTGAAATGCTTTGGATCTTCTTCGGAATACATACAGGAAATGCCCTGGAAATAGGAAGAAGAATTCTCAAGCAGCAACAAATTTTAGCAGCCTAAAAAAACAAAAAACACCTCCGTGGAGAACGTGCGTCTAGTCAATACCTAAAAAAGACTTTTTTGATACATCAGAGTCCGTGAAAAATAAAAATGACCAATTTTGAAACTCTAAAATTTGGTCATTTTTTTATTTCTTGCAAAAAAGTAGGCTTACTTCTGAATGTGCCTCCTAAAATTTCTTCTAACAAATTCGACTCTGTTGAATTAGGAAGTGAAATTTGTATTTTTTGAGATACTGTCGGTGCAATTTGGGTAATTTCTTTTTTACCGTATGACTTACCCTTTTTTATTTTCCATCCATAAAACAAAGCTGGTACATGCGTGTCATAGGTATATGTTGTACCATGAGAGGTACCAGTCCCGTGGTATTCAATATACCCAGGCTTATCAAGTATAACTATATCTCCATTTTGAGTTGGATCGTATCCTTTATAAATAAAATTCAAGTAAAAGTCAGCTCCAGAAGAATTTAATATCTCTTCTTCTGTATACACTCTTTTTACATAATCCAAAGTCATTAAAAACTTCTTAAACTCCTGTTTAACTACAGCTAAATCCAAATTATTTGATTTTACAATTCCTTTATCAAAAAACAAATTATAGCTAGAGTAATTCAAAACAACATCCACTCCAAAAGTTTTAATTGAAAACTCCTTAAGATTTGTTCGAATATCTTTTGGACTAACACTATTTACATTGTACTTATTATCTTTAAGGTAATTTACATTTTCAGCTCCAGCATGATCTGCAGTTAAGAATAATAAATAATTTCCTTTACCAACAGTTTTATCTAGATAATTTAAAAAGGTTTCCATAGTTTGATCTAACCTCAAATAGGTATCTTGTAATTCCATAGACCTAGGCCCTAGAAGATGACCTACATAATCAGTAGAAGAAAAACTTATTGTTAAGAAATCGGTTATATCATCTTTACCTAAGCTTTCTTTTTCAATTGCTTTCATTGCAAATTCAGCTAAAAAATCATTACCGAAAGGTGTAGAACGAATAACACTAGCATCATGTTTCTGATACATTTCTTTTAAATTATAAGGAAATATAGTTTTTTTACTTCCATATAATTTACCCTCATAAGCATTATCATCTGCTAGACTTTCATTATAAACACTTATAGGCTTCAATAAATCCCAACCTTTTTCAAAATAAGGTAAATAATGTTTCTCATTATTAAATTCGTTCACCCAACTAGGTAAAGCTGAACCATAGAATGTACTTGAAATAAAATCTCCCGTTTTACTATGCCAAAAAGCCCAATTAGCAAAATGACCACCCGGTAAGATTGCACCACGGTCTTTAAGACTCATAGCAATTACTTTCCCTTTAAAATTAGTCGACATTCTAAGCTCATCAGTAACTGTAGTACTTAAAAGGTTTTTAGGGGACATTTCTCCTTCATCTTTAGTACCATTACCTATTGTTGAAACAGAAGTGTCATCTGTACAATAAATTGCCTTATTTTCTTTTCTACTAAACCATTCGTTACCCACAATTCCATGTATAGCAGGTGTTGTTCCTGTATAAATTGATGAATGTCCAGGAGCAGTATATGTGGGCATATAATTATAATGCATATTCTCAAAACTGAATCCTTCATTAAGCAACCTCTTAAATCCCTTATCTGAAAAATCATTATAAAAACGGTATAAATACTCCATTTTCATTTGATCTACTACAATACCAACAACTAATTTCGGACGCTCTTGTGCACCTATTAGATTAATTAAACTTACAGAGAACAGTAATAATATTTTTTTCATAGTATTGATTATAATGCGAGTAAAAATAGGCACAAAAAAATAGCTAAACAAAAAAACCATATCAAATAAATAATATAGATTTAGAAAACAATACCTTTTTGTACTTCATCATTTCAAGACAAGAAAACCATATAACAAATCGATTATCATAAATTAAGCTAAACTCACAACTTTACAACTTGAAACATTGAATTCTTACTTTTAGGTTATTTATTTTTCTTTTGCCTATTCCTCAACTTATGAACTTGATCCGCTTTTTCTTTTTAGTCTAACTAATATTTATGCTTAATTTTTCTCGCTCAACAGGTTTTAGGATTGATCCCATACTCTCTCACAAAAACGTAGTATCATCTGTACTGGCAGACATAACTACTCTGTTCGGATTAAATTTTACCTTATTTTTTTAAAAAATAAAACAAAAAATCCCCATCAAATAAATGATAAGGATTAAGAATACTTCCGTTTTAGTGAAAATGCTATAAAACAAAAAACCCTGTTTCGTTAGAAACAGGGTTTTCAAAAGAAAGGCGACGACATACTCTCCCACAAAAATGCAGTACCATCTGCGCAGGCGGGCTTAACTACTCTGTTCGGGATGGGAAGAGGTGAGCCCCGCCGCAATAACCACCTTAAGGTCGTTTTGCAATGGGTAACTAGCTTGAGCTAATTAACATTACACAATATCTTAACATACTGAGATAAAGAAAAAAATATTTGTATTATTAGAAAGTTTCTTCCCCCCACACTTGCGTGCTTTCTCCCCCTCCTTCGGAGGGGGTTAGGGGGGAGGATTTGTACATAAGCTTACGGATTATTAGTACTACTCGACTATGACATTACTGCCTTTACATCTATAGCCTATCAACGTGGTCATCTCCCACGATCCTTAAAAGAAATCTCATCTTGTGGTGGGTTTCGCGCTTATATGCTTTCAGCGCTTATCCCTTCCAAACGTAGCTACTCTGCAGTGCCACTGGCGTGACAACAGATACACTAGAGGTTTGTCCAATTCGGTCCTCTCGTACTAGAATCAGATCCACTCAAATTTCTTGCGCCCACAGTAGATAGAGACCGAACTGTCTCACGACGTTCTGAACCCAGCTCGCGTGCCACTTTAATGGGCGAACAGCCCAACCCTTGGGACCTTCTCCAGCCCCAGGATGTGACGAGCCGACATCGAGGTGCCAAACCCCCCCGTCGATATGAGCTCTTGGGGGAGATCAGCCTGTTATCCCCGGCGTACCTTTTATCCTTTGAGCGATGGCCCTTCCATGCGGAACCACCGGATCACTATGCTCTACTTTCGTACCTGATCGACCTGTATGTCTCTCAGTCAAGCTCCCTTATGCCATTGCACTCTTCGCACGGTTACCAAGCGTACTGAGGGAACCTTTAGAAGCCTCCGTTACTCTTTTGGAGGCGACCACCCCAGTCAAACTACCCACCAAGCAATGTCCTCCGCAACGCGGAGTTAGGCCTCAGATAAACAAAGGGTTGTATTTCAACAATGACTCCACAACGCCTAGCGACGCCACTTCACAGTCTCCAACCTATCCTACACATCATTTATCCAAGGTCAATACTAAGCTATAGTAAAGGTGCACAGGGTCTTTTCGTCCCACTGCGGGTAAACGGCATCTTCACCGTTACTACAATTTCACCGAGCTCATGGCTGAGACAGTGTCCAGATCGTTACACCATTCGTGCAGGTCGGAACTTACCCGACAAGGAATTTCGCTACCTTAGGACCGTTATAGTTACGGCCGCCGTTTACTGGGGCTTCAATTCAATGCTTCTCCGAAGATAACATCTCCTCTTAACCTTCCAGCACCGGGCAGGTGTCAGGCCCTATACTTCATCTTACGATTTTGCAGAGCCCTGTGTTTTTGATAAACAGTCGCCTGGACCTCTTCACTGCGGCCAGCATTGCTGCTGGCGACCCTTCTCCCGAAGTTACGGGTCTATTTTGCCTAATTCCTTAGCCATGAATCTCTCGAGCACCTTAGAATTCTCATCTCGACTACCTGTGTCGGTTTGCGGTACGGGTACTATTAACCTGAAGTTTAGAGGTTTTTCTTGGAAGCCCTTAGGTGTACTATCTCTTCGTCCGAAGACTCCGAGTACTATCGTAATTCCCCAAGCCGCGTGGATTTGCCTGCGCAGCCTATAGGTACATACTTCAACGAACTATTCCGTCAGTTCGCGACACTTTCATCACTCCGTCACCCCATCACAGTTAACAGTAGTACGGGAATATTAACCCGTTGTCCATCGACTGTCCCTTTCGGGTTCGCCTTAGGTCCCGACTAACCCACAGCTGATTAGCATAGCTGTGGAAACCTTAGTCTTTCGGTGTGCGGGTTTCTCGCCCGCATTATCGTTACTTATGCCTACATTTTCTTTTCTAACCAGTCCAGCATGCCTTACGACACACCTTCAACCCTGTTAGAATGCTCCCCTACCACTTTGTATTACTACAAAATCCATAGCTTCGGTAATATACTTATGCCCGATTATTATCCATGCTCGTCCGCTCGACTAGTGAGCTGTTACGCACTCTTTAAATGAATGGCTGCTTCCAAGCCAACATCCTAGCTGTCTAAGCAGACAAACCGCGTTCTTTCAACTTAGTATATATTTGGGGACCTTAGCTGATGGTCTGGGTTCTTTCCCTCTCGGACTTGGACCTTAGCACCCAAGCCCTCACTGTCGTGAAACATTATATAGCATTCGGAGTTTGTCAGGAATTGGTAGGCGGTGAAGCCCCCGCATCCAATCAGTAGCTCTACCTCTATATAACTTATGCACGACGCTGCACCTAAATGCATTTCGGGGAGTACGAGCTATTTCCGAGTTTGATTGGCCTTTCACCCCTACCCACAGATCATCCCAAGACTTTTCAACGTCAACGGGTTCGGTCCTCCACTTTGGGTTAACAAAGCTTCAACCTGTCCATGGGTAGATCACACGGTTTCGCGTCTAACACTACTGACTAAAGCGCCCTATTCAGACTCGCTTTCGCTACGGATCCGTGGCTTAACCACTTATCCTTGCCAGCAACGTTAACTCGTAGGCTCATTATGCAAAAGGCACGCCGTCACCCAACGAATGGGCTCCGACCGCTTGTAAGCGTATGGTTTCAGGATCTATTTCACTCCGTTATTCACGGTTCTTTTCACCTTTCCCTCACGGTACTGGTTCACTATCGGTCTCTCAGGAGTATTTAGCCTTAGCGGATGGTCCCGCCAAATTCAGACAGGGTTTCACGTGCCCCGCCCTACTCAGGATACCACTATTGTTATCTTCTATTACTTATACAGGGCTATCACCTTCTTTGGCTTTACTTTCCAGTAAATTCTAATTCTATCCGCAACAAATAACGTGGTCCTACAACCCCAGCATTGCCGTAACAACACTGGTTTGGGCTAATCCGCGTTCGCTCGCCACTACTTACGGAATCACTTTTGTTTTCTTCTCCTCCGCCTACTTAGATGTTTCAGTTCAGCGGGTTTGCCCACCTATCGGTGTACTATGTCTTCAACATAGTGGGTTGCCCCATTCAGGTATTTACGGATCAAGTCTTGTGTGCAGATCCCCGTAACTTTTCGCAGCTTATCACGCCTTTCATCGCCTCTGAGAGCCTAGGCATCCCCCATACGCCCTTATTTTGCTTATTGTACCAATCATAAATTTAATTATGACCGTTTTTGTTTGTTTTCTACTATAAATAGTAAAAAACGCTTTCTACTTTTTATATTTTTCTTATCTCAATATGTCAATGAACTTTTACTCTGGATAAATTCCAATTTTTAAATCCCAAATTCCAATAATTGGTATTTGTAATTTCTTTTTTTTGAAATTTGCTCTTCGAGCTTGTGGAGAATAACGGAGTCGAACCGTTGACCTCCTGCGTGCAAGGCAGGCGCTCTAGCCAGCTGAGCTAATCCCCCCATTCTTTAGTGTACAGTTAACAGTTCTCAGTTAACAGTACTTAGAACGGTTAGCCAACCTCTAAAATTTCCTTTTCTTAAGTTTAAATAGTAGTCCCGGGCAGACTCGAACTGCCGACCCCTACATTATCAGTGTAGTACTCTAACCAGCTGAGCTACGAGACTCTGTTTTACTTAAGTTTTATTCTTTTTTTTTAAATTAACAGCAAGAGTAATATAATGTCTAAATCTAATCCCAATAGTTCTTTTCGTCTTTTTCCTTAGCGTGCTTACGCTAACACTAAGGCTCTAGAAAGGAGGTGTTCCAGCCGCACCTTCCGGTACGGCTACCTTGTTACGACTTAGCCCTAGTTACCAGTTTTACCCTAGGCAGCTCCTTGCGGTCACCGACTTCAGGCACCCCCAGCTTCCATGGCTTGACGGGCGGTGTGTACAAGGCCCGGGAACGTATTCACCGGATCATGGCTGATATCCGATTACTAGCGATTCCAGCTTCACGGAGTCGAGTTGCAGACTCCGATCCGAACTGAGAACGGTTTTATAGATTCGCTCCTATTTGCATAGTGGCTGCTCTCTGTACCGTCCATTGTAGCACGTGTGTAGCCCAAGGCGTAAGGGCCGTGATGATTTGACGTCATCCCCACCTTCCTCACAGTTTACACTGGCAGTCTTGTTAGAGTTCCCGACTTGACTCGCTGGCAACTAACAACAGGGGTTGCGCTCGTTATAGGACTTAACCTGACACCTCACGGCACGAGCTGACGACAACCATGCAGCACCTTGTAAATTGTCTTGCGAAAGTTCTGTTTCCAAAACGGTCAATCTACATTTAAGCCTTGGTAAGGTTCCTCGCGTATCATCGAATTAAACCACATGCTCCACCGCTTGTGCGGGCCCCCGTCAATTCCTTTGAGTTTCAAACTTGCGTTCGTACTCCCCAGGTGGGATACTTATCACTTTCGCTTAGCCACTGAACTTGCGCCCAACAGCTAGTATCCATCGTTTACGGCGTGGACTACCAGGGTATCTAATCCTGTTCGCTACCCACGCTTTCGTCCATCAGCGTCAATATATTAGTAGTAACCTGCCTTCGCAATTGGTATTCCATGTAATCTCTAAGCATTTCACCGCTACACTACATATTCTAGTTACTTCCTAATAATTCAAGCCCTACAGTATCAATGGCCGTTTCCCCGTTGAGCGGGGAGATTTCACCACTGACTTATAAGGCCGCCTACGGACCCTTTAAACCCAATGATTCCGGATAACGCTTGGATCCTCCGTATTACCGCGGCTGCTGGCACGGAGTTAGCCGATCCTTATTCTTACAGTACCGTCAAGGCTCTACACGTAGAGCGGTTTCTTCCTGTACAAAAGCAGTTTACAATCCATAGGACCGTCATCCTGCACGCGGCATGGCTGGTTCAGACTTGCGTCCATTGACCAATATTCCTCACTGCTGCCTCCCGTAGGAGTCTGGTCCGTGTCTCAGTACCAGTGTGGGGGATCTCCCTCTCAGGACCCCTACCCATCGCGGTCTTGGTAAGCCGTTACCTTACCAACTAACTAATGGGACGCATGCTCATCTTTCACCGTTGTGACTTTAATTATAAAATGATGCCATCCTATAATACTATGAGGTATTAATCCAAATTTCTCTGGGCTATCCCTCTGTGAAAGGTAGATTGCATACGCGTTACGCACCCGTGCGCCGGTCTCTAGTTCCGAAAAACTATACCCCTCGACTTGCATGTGTTAGGCCTGCCGCTAGCGTTCATCCTGAGCCAGGATCAAACTCTTCATCGTATATTATGCGTCCGCCGTGGCGGACTATTTATTTTTGACTGAAGTTCTAGTGGTTCGTTTCAAATCTATCGATTCTATTACTCTTATTCTTTTGTTCTTAAAATCTCTTTTAAGAACGGCTGTCAATTCAATATGTCTAGGAACGTGTTCTTCTTATTTTTTCTTCGTATCTCACAATGTTTGTGTTTCTCGAAGCGGGTGCAAAAGTACAACTTCTTTTTAATCTCACAAGAAAAATTTAAAGTTTTTTTTTATTCTTTTTCCAAAGATTAAAACCTATTTTCTCTTGTCAGTATTTCAAATAACTTAGCGCTTTTGCGGGGTGCAAATGTAAAACGTAAATTCTTTTCTCACAAGCTTTTTTTGATATTTATTTTAAGAAGTTTTATCTCCTTTATATCTCAATCGCTTGTCAGTATGTCAGTGAACGTCTTGCTTGTTGCGGGTGCAAAAGTACCGCCTTTATTCAATTAAACAATACCTTTTCGTAACTTTATTTTAACCTTTTTCTCAACTCGCTGAAAATGTGAATATTGTTTTAAAAGAGAATTATGGTTTTGTAGGAGTTTAGACTTTTTTAAACACAAAGGGCACCAAGGAAGCACTAAGATCACAAAGCAATTGAACACAGATTTCTCAGATTGGCACAGATTAAAGACACTTAAAAAGGGATTTTATGAAGATACACAGAGGAAACGGGGAAGATATGAATAGTTTGAACACAGATTGCTCAGATTGACGCAGATTAAAAAGGCACTGGAGAGGATTTCACAAAGATACACAGAGGAAACACGGAGACACACAAAGGTCTTAACACAGATTGCTGAGATTGACACAGATTAAAGGGATACTGGAGAGGATTTTACTGAGATTAACAAAGAGACGCATTAAGACTTTAATACAACACAATAAAGACACTCTTTCTTACCTATATATAGTAGCAAACACTCTTAATAACGGAATCTTCCTGAAACCACCTCTGCCCTAGCCCTGATAGTAGCGGCATCCTTGTGGCGGCGGGCATTTATGCCGCCACAAGATATAGCGGATAGCAGGATTAGCTCCTAAGAATCACTCTAGTCCTATTATATAGATATCCCCGAGCAGAATAGTTGCAAACAAACCTTATATATATATTGTATGTATTTTAGTAATGCTATATATTTGCAGTCTTAAAAATATCAAACAATGATTAAGATTACATTGCCCGATGGGTCAGTTAGAGAGTATGCACCAGGCGTAAGTCCGATGGATGTTGCTAAAAGCATTAGTGAAGGTTTTGCACGAAACGTTATTTCGGCTTCTTTTAATGGCACGACCATCGAAACATCTACTCCTTTGACTACTGACGGAAGTCTTGTTTTATACACTTGGAATGATGAAGGTGGAAAGAAAGCTTTTTGGCATTCAACTTCACACGTTATGGCACAAGTACTTGAAGAAATGTATCCTGGAATTAAATTAACATTAGGACCAGCCATTGCAAATGGGTTTTATTATGATGTCGATTTTGAAGAGCATAAAATTACTGAAGCCGACTTCAAGAAAATTGAAGATCGTGTTCTAGAAATCTCTAGAGGGAAACATGAGTTCAAATTGCGCCCTGTATCAAAAGCAGAAGCATTAGAAATATACAAAGACAATGTTTATAAAACAGAGTTAATTACTAATCTAGAAGACGGAACGATTACGTTTTGTGATCACGATACTTTTACTGATTTATGCCGTGGTGGTCATATTCCAAATACCGGGATCATCAAGGCTATGAAAGTAATGAGTGTTGCTGGTGCTTACTGGAGAGGTGATGAAAAAAACAAACAATTGACTCGTGTATACGGAACATCATTTCCTAAACAAAAGGATTTAACCGAATACTTAGCGCTACTTGAAGAAGCAAAACGCAGAGATCATAGAAAGCTTGGTAAGGAATTAGAATTGTTTGCTTTTTCGCAAAAAGTAGGTCAAGGTTTGCCTTTATGGCTACCAAAGGGAGCCGCTTTGAGAGAGCGCTTAGAGCAATTCTTGAAAAAAGCACAAAAGAAAGCTGGATACGAACAAGTAGTTTCACCACATATTGGACAAAAAGAATTGTATGTAACTTCAGGTCACTATGCTAAATATGGAGCTGATAGTTTTCAACCCATAAGTACACCTCATGAAGGGGAAGAGTTTTTATTAAAACCAATGAACTGCCCTCATCACTGTGAAATATACAATGTAAGACCATGGTCGTACAAAGATTTACCAAAGCGTTATGCTGAATTTGGTACCGTTTATAGATACGAGCAAAGTGGAGAATTACACGGCTTGACTCGTGTACGTGGGTTTACTCAGGATGATGCGCATATTTTTTGTACTCCCGAACAGTTGGATGAAGAGTTTAAAAAAGTAATTGATTTGGTACTTTATGTATTTGGTTCATTAGGATTTGAAAACTTTACCGCTCAAATTTCACTAAGAGACCAAGAGAATCGCGAAAAATACATTGGAACTGATGAAAACTGGGAGAAAGCAGAGAACGCAATTATCAATGCTGCTGCCGACAAAGGTTTGAATACTATTGTAGAATACGGTGAAGCCGCTTTCTACGGACCTAAGTTGGATTTCATGGTAAAAGACGCCCTTGGAAGACAATGGCAATTAGGAACAATACAGGTAGATTACAACCTACCAGAACGTTTCGACTTGACCTACAAAGGTTCTGATAACGAATTACATAGACCTGTAATGATTCACAGAGCCCCTTTTGGCTCCATGGAGCGTTTCATTGCTATTTTACTAGAACATACTGCGGGTAATTTCCCACTTTGGCTAATGCCTGAACAGGCTATTATCTTGTCTTTGAGCGAGAAATATGAAATATATGCTAAAAAAGTTTTAGATTTGCTAGAAAATCACGAAATTCGCGCACTAATTGACAATCGAAACGAAACAATTGGTAAGAAAATTAGGGATGCAGAGATGCAAAAAGTCCCATTTATGCTGATTGTAGGTGAAGAAGAAGAGAAAAATGGAACCATCTCCATCCGTCGTCACGGACAAGAAGGAAAAGGAAATATCACTGTTACAATAGAAGAATTTGCTGCTATTGTAGACGCTGAAGTAAAAAAAACATTAAAAGTATTTACAGTTTAACTTAAATTATAAAGTCATAGCAATAAGAAGTAATAGAGGTTACCAACCTCGTGTAGAAAAGAAAGATGCCCATAGAATAAACAATAATATTCGTGGTTTGCAGGAAGTAAGACTAGTAGGTGAAAACATTGAGCCTGGAGTATTTAAACTTTCAGAAGCTTTGAGATTAGCTGACCAATTTGAATTGGACTTAGTTGAAATCTCACCAAATGCTGAACCACCGGTTTGCAAGATTATGGATTACAAGAAATTTGTTTACGAACAAAAGAAACGTGATAAAATCTTAAAAGCAAAATCGACACAGGTTACAGTAAAAGAGATCCGTTTTGGACCTCAAACTGATGAACACGATTATGAATTCAAAAGAAAAAATGCTGAAAAATTCTTAAAAGAAGGCGCTAAGCTAAAAGCTTTTGTATTCTTTAAAGGGCGTTCCATCATTTATAAAGACCAAGGACAAATCTTATTATTGAGATTAGCTCAGGATTTAGAAGAATTTGGTAAAGTAGAAGCGATGCCTGTTCTAGAAGGAAAGAGGATGATTATGTTCATTGCTCCTAAGAAGAAGAGATAAGAAGTATTCAGTTTACAGTTTTTAGTAATCAGTTTTAAAACCTGAAACTTTAAACTTGAAACAAAAAATAAGTAAGTAAGAATAAACTAAAACACTAGGAAAAAATGCCTAAAATGAAAACCAAATCTAGCGCCAAGAAACGTTTTAAAGTTACTGGTTCTGGAAAGATTAAAAGAAAGCACGCTTTTAAAAGTCATATCTTGACTAAAAAATCTAAAAAACGTAAATTAGCTTTGACTCACTCAGCGCTAGTTCACTCAACAGATATGAAAAGCATCAAACAACAATTAAGAATCATCTAAATTAGTAATCAGTCGTCAGTATTTAGTAGGCAGTTAGTACTGAACACTAAAACCTGAAAACTGAACACTATTTTAAATTCTTTAGGTTAAAACAATTTAAAATAACCTTGGAGTATGGCCATTAAGCGCTTTTGATTAAATTCAAGCCGCCTGCTACAAAAAAACATAAAAATTATGCCAAGATCGGTAAATTCAGTTGCTAAAAGAGCAAGAAGAAAAAAAATAATGAAGCAAGCCAAAGGTTTCTTTGGTAGACGTAAAAACGTTTGGACAGTTGCTAAAAACGCGGTAGAAAAAGCAATGTGCTACGCATACCGTGATAGAAAAGTGAACAAAAGAAATTTCCGTGCTTTATGGATTCAACGTATCAACGCTGGAGCTCGTTTAGAAGGAATGTCTTATTCACAATTCATGGGTAAAGTAAAAGCTAACGGAATCGAATTGAACAGAAAAGTTCTTGCAGATTTAGCTATGAACCACCCTGAAGCTTTCAAAGCTGTACTTAATAAAGTAAAATAAACGTTTTATCAACTCAGTTTAGGATTACTTACTTATATAAAAAAACCTCGTTTGTCTCGGCAAACGAGGTTTTTTTTTGCCCTGAAATCAATATATAAAATCGATTTCCTCTCATTACAGCTAGATTAGGCATTCTAAAACAGAACTATCTACTGACAGACAGATAACATAGATAATAACAGTTTACGAGGATTTTTCACCATTATCAAAACAAAAAATCTACTACTACAGAAAAAAAGTATCCAAAATACGGATTCCCGTAAATCAATTACAATTTCTCAGATTATATTTGAAAAAAAACTGTTATGCAATTAAATCTCCGTATTAAAACAGCCATTCTTAGTAGTTCCCTTTGCATTGTAGCTTGTAATCTGAAAGAGATTCAACCAATAGAAACAAACGCAACTCAACAAATCAAATCACCAACTCAAAATGGACTTACTTATACCTCTGAAAAAGAATTTCGCTACGACTATAGCGTAACTGGTACAGATGAACAAGGTAGGAATATATATGGATTCATCAATTTAGACACAGAACTGGGAGAAGGGAAATTGATAACTCATAACGAGCCATCGACTGTTGAAGTAGTAGTAGAAATTAATAGTCAGGGTAAAATCTTAGCCACTGACGTTCATGGAAATAAATATTTTATCCAAATCAAATAACCCTATTCAACTACGGTGCATCTTAAAAAATCATCGAACTCATTTACTAGATAAATTGTACTTATTAATCATATAATTCGTTATAGGCTTAAGAGGTTTACCTGTAATAGGATGAAAGCCTGGACGGTCGTACAACTCAACTTCACCATCATATTTACAATACCAAATCAATGGTTTTTCGTTTTTAAAAAAAACCAACTTTTGATTGCAATCTAATTTCCTCAACTCCTTAGCATTTTCGTTTATAGGAACGATAGCACTCGATGCTAAAAAGCCTAACTTATCTTTATCACAATCTACTTCTTCATAATGCGTTCCTACCCATTCCATACATTGTTTTTTGGGATAGAAATTCGTTTTTATAAAATATCCTAAAACAGACAACATTACTACTCCCCCTGCTATCCAACCTAATTTTGCCATGAAATTAAATTTCTGCACAAAGGCTGGAAGTGTTTTCGTTAAAACATCGTTTGAAATCACCTCCACTTTCTTTGTCTCAATACTTATTTTTGAAAGTGACGTATCTGAAACCTCTTCTTCCTTGCTTGAATTAATCTTATAAAACTTTGAATAAGGTCTTGGCTGAAAATCAACTAATATGGCGGCTACTTCAATTCTCATTAAATTTTCTGTGTTCTTTTCACTTTTTAGAAAAGAACGAATAGGCCTAAACAAAGCAATATTACAATTCACAATTCCTTTTCTTAAATCCTCAGTTTGATTTAATTCAAAAAAAGTTCTGAATATCTTCTCGTCATGAACAGACAATCCTTCATTACACATACTCAAACATAAATCGCGCATAACTGCTGGTGTATTCAACAACACCGAAGAATCTTCTTGTATAGCGATTTCATATTTTGCTTTTATCCTTTTTTTATAATCTTCTAAAGTATTTTTTCTCATACACTAATCGTGGAATTTAATGGAATTGTTCCGAATACCTTGGAACTACTGGAATTGCTGGAATTCAATCCACTTTCTTAGCCAAAGCTAGACTTCCTTTGCTTCAGAATTAGTTCCTGTTTTGAATTGCTACCAAGACAAATGTACAAAACTCATTCAAAAAAAGTGCGCATATACAGTACACTAAGACTATCCGGGAAGTATAATTCTTAGTCTACTGTTTAAGCTCACTTCACTTCCCAAAAATAAATGTTTTAACGGCTTGCCCTATAGGCAATTGATTCGATTATGAAATCGAACGGCCACAACTATGTCTAAAATTTAATTCCAAGAAGATGAAAAGTATATTATTAATGTCTTGTTTTATTATGGTAAGCTCCCTAATAACATCATGCACAACTGAAGAGATTGAAACAACAAAAACCAAACTTTTTGAAGAAGTGACGGCCACTGGAGGAGATGAAAGTGGTCAAATTCCAACACGTAAACCACAGTAACAAATAACTTAATTTAGACTTTAGTTATCTAAATTAAATTGATTATTTTCGGGAAATGGTAGGTAACAAATTACATTTCCCGATTTTAATTATTAGTATTACACTATTAGCACTTATTTCCTGTAAAAAAGAGCTTCCCTCTACTTCCCAATCAGAAAACTACACAGAATATTCGCAAGACATTGATGCTGCCGAAAAGCACTTCAACAACCAAGTATTTGATAGCGCTTTCTATTATTACAATACAATCCGAAGCAGAAGCAACCCCAAAAAAGACCCTAACCGAATCATATATGCTATATTGAAACTAGCTTATATCCAACAGATAGAAGCTGATTATTTTAGTAGTGAAGAAACGGCAACAGAAGCCATTCCTCTTTTTAATACTAAAACGGATCCTGACTATAAGATATCTATCTACAACATACTTGGTATCAACTACAAAAACTTATACAATTATCCACAATCTATTTTTTACTATAAAAAAGCCTTACAATTAACTACTGATTCTTTACAAACCTGCATTTTAAAAAATAATATTGCAGTTGTTTATAAAGAACAAAAAAATTATGACAAAGCCTATCAAATCCTATCTGAATTAATCACGAAAAAAGAAGTAATTACCAATCCCGAAAACTACGCTCGTGTAATGGACAATCTAGGATATGTAAGTTTCAAACTTCAATTGCCTGAAAGCATTAATCTATTAAAAAATGCACTCCAAATTAGACAAGATAACAACAATCGGTATGGAATCATCATAAGTGCCATTCATTTAGCAGACTATTACAAAAACACTAACTCTAAGCTATCTGTTGCATATGCTAAACTAGCCTATCAAGAAGCTGTTTCCATTCGCAGTGTTGATGATGCCATCGAAGCCTTGAATATATTAGTCGAAACTAGTCATAATATCGATACTAAAAAATATGCATTAAAGCGTATCCATCTTAGCGACAGTATTTATAAGGAACGTCAAAAAGCCAAAAATCAATTTGCTAAAATAAAGTATGATGCTACTATCGAGAAAAACGAAAACTTAGTACTAAAAACAGAAAAAACCGAGAATGAATTGCAACTCGCCAAACACAAAAACAACATTTTAATACTTGTTTTTTCAGTCGTACTATTGCTTGGCTCTATTCTAATTTTGATTTCTTATTGGAAAAGAAAAAACAAAAAGGTAAAAAGAATCGCTGCTTATGAAACCGAAACCCGAATTTCAAAAAAACTGCATGATGAATTAGCCAATGATGTGTACAGAACCATCACTTTTGTAGAAACTCAAAATCTTGAAATTCCTGAAAAAAAAGAAATTTTACTCGAAAATCTAGACAGTATCTATGATAAAAGCAGAAATATTTCGAAACAAAACAGCGGAATTAAAACCGGAATTCATTTTGGAACAAGCTTCAACGAATTATTGATGGGCTATAATTCGAATCAAACTACTATTGTTACCAAAGGAAGTGATACTGTTAATTGGTCTAAAATTAGTACCGAAAAACAAATTGAAATCTATCGTGCCATACAAGAATTGTTGACCAATATGAAAAAACATAGCAAAGCTAACATTGTTGTAATAAGTTTAGAAACTCAAGAAAAACAGATACAAATCAAATATTCAGATAACGGAATTGGTTTTAATCCTGAAAAGATTTTAAAAAATGGACTCACGAATGTGGAAAACCGTATTAATAGTATTAATGGAAGCATTACTTTTGATTCACAAATCAATAAAGGGTTAAAAACAACCATCCTATTTCCTAAATAAAATGCTTGATTATGTTTAACAAAGTAATAATTTCTGAAGATTTTGATAGTATCAATCTTGCTGTCGTTGAAGCACTAAAAGACTGTGCCATCAGAGAAGTCGATTACACTAAATACTGTGATGATGCACTACTAAAAATAAAAAAAGCAATCTTAGATGATACACCATATGATTTATTGCTTACGGATTTATCATTCAAAGAAGATCATCGAGACGACACCATTACTCTCAAATCTGGGGATGAGTTAATTGCTGCCGTTAGAGCCTTGCAACCCAATATCAAAATTATAGTTTACTCCATCGAAGATAAATCCTATCGGATAAAATCACTGTTTGAAAATTATCACATTGACGGTTATGTGATGAAAGGACGCAATAGTATACCCGAATTAAAAAATGCATTAACCTTAGTTTACAACACGGATCAAAGATACCTTTCGCCAACTATTACTCATGTGCTTCAGGATAAAACGGTTAATGAAATTGACAATTATGACCTAGAATTACTAAAATATTTATCCATTGGAATACCGCAAGAGCAAATGGAGAATCAATTTAAAATGCTAAACATAAGCCCGAATAGTAAAAGTAGCATCGAGAAACGAATTAATAAATTAAAAACCTACTTCAAAGCTAGTAATACCATCCACTTGATAGCAATTGCCAAAGATTTAGGTTTGATTTAAAGGCATTCATTACCCATTTTTACAAATCAAGAAAAAAACAAGGCATACCCCCCTTAATTGAAACACAATAGAATCCTCTGAACATCTTTTAAGTAGTTCAGAGGATTTTTTTTATCGTAATAAGTAAAAAAACAATCCCTTTTACGGTTTTCCGCAAAGAACTCTCTTTTAATGGTTATAAGTTTGAAAACCTAAATAAGTTCCATTTAAAACCGCATTACAATGAACCGCTACCCTGTAAAAGATAAAAATATTGTTTCTGTAGGATACAATGAAATCACTAAAATTCTTGAAATTGAATTTAAACTTCAAGCTATTCATCATTATCACGGAGTGTCATTAGACGAATTTGTCAATCTAATGAAGGCACCAATCATTGAGAAACACTACTTCAACTTTGTTTATTCAAAATATCTGTTTGAGGTTTCTTAAGATTATTTACTGACTTTACGGTTTGCCGTAAGGAATTGATTTTTAATGGGATTATGTTTGGGAAATTAATTATTTAAAATAAAATTTATGGAATTAAGTAATCAACTGAAAACTTTAGCAGATAAAATTATCATGCTAAAAGACAAAATAGAAACGGAAGAATCTACAAAACATGCATTTGTTCTGCCATTTATAAATATCCTTGGTTATGACACATTTAATCCAACTGAAGTTGTACCTGAATTTACTGCTGATATTGGCATTAAAAAAGGAGAGAAAGTGGATTATGCGATATTTGACAAGAATGATCCTATATTAATAATTGAATGTAAAAATTGGAAAGAAAAACTATCTGTCCATAATTCTCAACTATTCAGATATTTTCATGTCACCAAAACGAGATTTGCTCTATTAACAAATGGTATACAATATCAATTCTTCACAGATTTAGACGAGAAAAACAAAATGGATTCTAAGCCATTTTTAGAATTTGATATTACAAATGTAAAAGAGAATGTTATTAATGAAATCTCAAAATTTCATAAGTCTAATTTTGATGTTGACCATATTGTTAACAATGCGAGTTCTTTAAAATACATTCAAGAAATTCGAAAACAAATTAACAACGAGATTACGAATCCATCAAATGAATTTGTAAAACTCTTTGCTAATAAAGTATATGCTGGACGATTGACTGAAAAAGTAATGGACGAATTCAAAGAGCTTGTACAAAAGGGCTTTAACCAATTTATAAGCGAAAAAATAAATGATAGACTTAATGCCGCTATCAACAAAGAAGCCGAAAAGCAACTAACAGAACAAATCGAACTAATAGTTGATGAATCAAAAGTTACAACTACAGAAGAAGAATTGGAAGCTTATCGAATTGTAGTAGCTATACTAAGAAGAAAACTTCCAATTAACAGAATTGTACATCGTGATACACAATCATATTTTGGAATTCTACTCGATGACAACAACCGAAAACCACTCTGTCGATTGCATTTAAACGGAGGTAAAAATTACATCGGTTTATTTCATGAAAACAAAACTGAGACAAAACAAGCAATTCAATCAATTGATGATATTTATTTGTTTGAGAAAGAGTTATTGGATACGGTTGGAGTTTATGAAAAAAATTAAATGAAAATCAGATGTACTAATCAAAAGATTAGTATTTCAACAGCCAATAAAATAGTCTAATTCAAAAAAACACCTTAATTTCCCCAACATAAAAATCAGTTGGAAATAACAATAATGAACCCCATACTCCTCCTCCTCCTTTTCTTATCTTTTAGCGTTTTCCCTCAAACCAAAATTCTTTCTTGGAATATTGAAAATTTGGGGCAATCAAAGTCGGAAGTGGAGGTGGAATTCATGGCGAATGTTGTGATGAATTACGATGTGGTAGCTATACAAGAAGTGGTTGCGGGTTATGGTGGTTCACAAGCGGTGGCGAGATTAGCAGCTGTTTTGAATCGGAAGGGTTCCAAATGGGATTATACCATTAGCGAACCTACGAGTAGTAGCGCTTAAAAAACGGAGCGCTATGCCTATATATGGAAAACAGGGAAACTAAAAAAAATTGGCGCAGCTTGGTTAGAAAAAAAGTATCATTTGGAGATTGATCGCGAACCTTATTATGCGACTTTTGAAAAAAATGGAAAAGTTTTTACACTGGTAAACTTCCATGCTATTACCAAAAGTAAACAGCCTGAAACTGAAATCAAATATTTCAAGTTTTTGCCTGCTGAATATCCGCAATTAAACTTGATTTTTCTGGGTGATTTTAATTGCCCACAATCGCATACCGTTTTTAATCCATTGAAAAAAATGGGCTATCTTCCTGTTTTAGTGGACGAAAAAACATCTTTGAAACGGGAATGTGAAGGAAATATTTGCTTGGCCTCAGAATTTGACAACATCTTTTATCAACCCACAAAATTGAAGGTTTTAGATAGTGGAAAACTACTTTTCTATACTGATTTTGAGAACTTGAAAGAAGCAAGGAAAATTTCGGATCATTTGCCAATTTGGGTAGAATTTAGTTTGAATTAATTTTTCCAAAACTTATTTAAACCGTTAAGATTAAGCAAAATGAAGGCTTAACTTTTCTTAATCTTAATGGATAATTTCTTCAACACCTAACATATCATCTAGTTCAACTAGGTTTTTAATTTCTTTTTACGAGCTGCTGGGAATAATACGTTGTTTAAAATTAATCGGTAGCCAGGTGAATTTGGATGTAAGTCTAAAACAGTTGGGGCATCCCCTACTTTGTGTTGATAATCTTCTGGGTCATGCCCTCCGTAGAAAGTAAACATTCCTTTTCCTTTTTCGCCATGGATGTAACGCGCTTCTCCATTAAGTTCACAAGAACCCATTGTTAAAACATTCGATTTTACAAAACTAGCATCAAAAGCAGTTGTTTGCCCCATGAAACCTTTTACCAGTTGGGTGTGATTTTGACACAACATGCTTGGAATAGGATCCCATTTGGCCGAAAATTCCATTAGTGTAAAATAATCGGTATCCATAGGAATTCTACGTTTTTCTGTAGTATCTATATCTGAGAATTCGTATTTATCAGGCCTTCGTTCAAGAGTGAAATCTTTAAAAGCAAAGGAATTTTGGTAATTCAGCTTGGATTGATAACTGGCATCCGATGGATCACCATCAAACATGGGTTCGCATATATCAACACCATCAGCAGCGAGAGCGATATCAAAGCTATCCGTAGCGGAGCACATGGCAAACATAAAACCACCACCAATAACAAAGTCACGGATTTTTTTGGCCACAGCTCCTTTCTCTTGTGATACTTTAGCATATCCCAATTGGGTAGCCAAAGCTTCAGCGTTCTTTTTTTGTTCGATATACCAAGGAGTACTTCGATAGGCTCCGTAAAATTTCCCATACTGCCCAGAAAAATCTTCGTGGTGTAGGTGTAACCAATCGTATAAAATAAGTTGGTCACTTAATACTTCTTCATCATAAATGGGGGTAAACGGAATTTCGGCATAGGTCAAAACCAGAGTAACAGCATCGTCCCAAGGTTGTTTGCCTTTGGGAGTATAGACCGCAATTTTGGGCGCTTTTTCTAAAATTACCGTCTCCATGTTTTGAGAAGGGCTGGCTATTTCGTTAAGAATACTGTTAGTTTCTCCATCAGATAGGACTTCAAAACTTACCCCACGTATTTGACATTCTTTACGAATTTCTGGAGTATCGGGCAGTAAAAAAGAACCGCCACGGTAATTGAGTAACCAACTGGCTTTGTACTTTTTATCCAGACACCAAAAAGTGATTCCGTAAGCTTTAAGATGATTTTTTTGGGTGTTTTCATCCATTGGCAACAAAATAAATGCTGCTTTTAGTGAAAATGAAATCAACAGAAGTCCTAGAAGGAATAGCTTTTTAAAAACCATTTTATACTTTTTTACTCAAAGATAACGGATTTTTCTATTTTAATGAATTTTAGGAAAGAAGTATAAGAGTTCATCTTTAAACATAAAATTCTATGACTCTAAATGGTTAAAAAAATAAAACATGTAGAGACATAGAATTTGTAATGGTATAAGATTAGGATAGGCATTTTATTTTGCACATAAATCAGCTATAAGGAACTATCCTCAGCAAAGCGACTAGTTTCAAAAAAAAAAAAAAGGCGATGAATCTATTTATTCAAAAAGATTAAAACGGCATATCGCTATCATCATCGTCATCATCATTGAAACCACTACCAAAAGCATCACTAGCCGATGGTAAATTCTTGGTGATAAACGAACTATCATCTTGATTCATTGATGATGGTAAATCGTCGTAATTTCCACTAAAATCGTCTAGGTTATCAAATTTACCTAGGTGACCTAAGAATTTCAAACGAACGTTTTCGATTCCACCATTACGGTGTTTGGCAATCATAATCTCTGCTTGACCTGCTGTAGGCGAAGCTTCGTCATCATCCCATTCATCAATTTTATAATATTCTGGACGATACAAGAACGATACAATATCAGCATCTTGCTCAATCGCTCCCGATTCACGAAGGTCAGAAAGCAAAGGTCGCTTGCTCGAACCACGGGTCTCTACTGCACGCGATAATTGAGAAAGTGCAATTACAGGAACATTTAACTCCTTGGCTAATGCTTTTAAGTTTCGGGAAATAGTTGAAATCTCTTGCTCACGGTTACCTCCTCCTTTGGAATTTCCTCCAGCGGTCATCAACTGCAAATAATCAATAACAATAATTTTGATTCCGTGTTGTGATACTAAACGTCTTGCTTTTGCTCTCAAATCAAAAATAGAAAGCGAAGGTGTATCATCAATATACAAAGGTGCTTTTTCTAAGTTTTTTACTTTGGTACTCAACATTGTCCACTCGTGTGGTTCTAGCTTACCTGTTCTTAATTTCTCAGAAGACAATCCTGTTTCAGAGGAAATCAAACGTGTAATCAACTGAACCGAAGCCATCTCAAGCGAAAACAACGCTACAGGATGTCCATAATCGATAGCCATATTTCTAGCCATAGAAAGTACAAAGGCCGTTTTTCCCATCGCAGGTCTTGCCGCGATAATAATCAAATCCGAAGGCTGCCATCCAGAAGTTAATTTATCCAAATTAGTAAATCCAGTCTCAACACCACTCAATCCTTCTTGCTTGCTAATTTCCTCAATTTTCTTTTTGGCCTGCAGTACTAAACTTTGTGCTGTCTCTGAACTTCGTTTAATATTTCCTTGGGTAACTTCGTAAAGTTTAGATTCGGCTTGATCTAATAAGTTAAATACATCTGTAGTTTCATCATAAGAAGCCTCAATAATTTCCGAAGAAATTCGAATCAAACTACGTTGTATAAACTTTTGAAGAATGATACGCGAGTGGAACTCGATATGTGCTGAAGATGATATTTTTTGCGTCAGCTGAATTAAATAAAAATCTCCTCCAGCTAAATCTAATTTGGCATTCTTTCTTAACTGAGCCGAAACCGTTAATAAATCTATCGGTTGTGTTTCAGTAAACAATTGTACAATAGCTTCAAAAATGTGTCTATGTGCTTCTTTATAAAAGGCATCAGGTTGCAAAATATCAATGACATCATCGACACCTTTCTTATCAATCATCATAGCTCCCAAGACTGCTTCTTCCAACTCAACTGCTTGAGGAGGTAATTTCCCTTTTTCAAGGCTTATGATTGTCGATTTATCCACCTTAACTGGATTTATATTTTTGAAATTTTCCATGAAGCGAAAGTAATGTAAATTATAAAAATAAGCGTT
Source organism: Flavobacterium sp. NG2 (assembly GCF_034119845.1). Taxonomy (NCBI): domain Bacteria; kingdom Pseudomonadati; phylum Bacteroidota; class Flavobacteriia; order Flavobacteriales; family Flavobacteriaceae; genus Flavobacterium; species Flavobacterium sp. NG2. The sequence continues at coordinate 3,865,181 of NZ_CP139420.1, forward strand.
TTAAGTTATTACTAAAAATTGTTTACAACTTGACCAATTTTGTTTATAAGCCAAAAAAAATCCGAAACGATAAGGCTTCGGATTAGTATTGTATAAGTAAGATATTACTCTTTGAATTCACCCATTTTGCTGTATTTATCCATTCTCTGAGCGATTAACTCTTCTGTTGATAAAAGTTTTAATTCTGCTAATCCTTTCAGAATGTATTCTTCTACCGTTTTGAAAGTAGTTTCTCTATCGTAATGTGCACCACCTAGAGGTTCCGGGATAATATCATCAACTAATTTTTGTTTTTTCATATCAGAGGAAGTCAATTTCAATGCTTCAGCCGCACGTTCTTTGTACTCCCAACTCTTCCATAAAATAGAAGAACACGATTCTGGCGAAATTACAGAATACCAAGTGTTTTCTAACATATATACTCTATCTCCTACACCAATTCCTAAAGCTCCTCCCGAAGCACCTTCACCTACAATAACTGTGATGATTGGCACTTTCAAACGAACCATTTCAAAAATATTTCTTGCAATAGCTTCTCCTTGTCCTCTTTCTTCGGCTTCTAAACCAGGATAAGCTCCAGGAGTGTCAATCAAAGTTAAAACAGGAATATTAAATTTTTCAGCCATTTTCATCAAACGCAAGGCTTTTCTATATCCTTCAGGATTTGCCATCCCAAAGTTTCTATATTGACGCGTTTTAGTGTTATATCCTTTTTGTTGACCAACAATCATAAAAGACTGTCCTCCAATTTTACCAAGTCCACCTATCATTGCTTTATCATCTTTAAAGCTACGATCTCCGTGAAGTTCTAAAAAAGTGTCTCCGCAAATCGCTTTAACGTGATCTAATGTATACGGTCTGTTAGGGTGTCTTGACAACTGAACTCTTTGCCATGCAGTCAAGTTCTTGTATATTTCCTTTTTAGTATCTAACAGTTTTTTTGTAATTTGTTTACAAGTAGTAGTTACATCTACATCAGACTCTTGTCCAATAACTTGGCATTTTTCCAACTGCTCTTCTAATTCTTTTATTGGAAGCTCAAAATCTAAATATTCCATAGGATTTGTGCGTTTTTATTTATTTGGATTGCAAATATAAAATTTTAAATCGTTCTAGCCTTTTAATTTTTTGTTTAAGTCTTAAAAACTTTAACATTTAGACCTACTACACTTTTACATTTAAAAAAATAAAGCTAAGGATTTATTCGATTAAAAACAACGTTATTAACTACTTAAATGCTTTTTCAGCTGCTAATTGCTCTCTTGTTTTGTATGCTTTTAAATATTCTCCTTTAGGCTTACCATCATCAAAAGAGCTAAATTTTACTATAGTTCTTACTTCTTTACGAGCATCTTCGTTACTAAAATTCTCGTATTCGATTCGGTATAAAGCGGAATACATCTCTGCCCTACCTGTTCCGTGATAGCAATGAATCAAAACAGGATAATTATCTTTATTATCCATGATTTTAAAGAAAACATCTAGATTCTTTTGGTTTGGCACTTGGTCTGAGCCATTATTGAAATAATTAACCCCTTTTATCTTTGCGATTGCTTCCTGTTCTGCTGTTAACTCTGCTGGAACTTCTGGATTATTGACAAGATCATTGGTTCCAGGAAAACGCAAATCAACTACTGATTTGATGTTGTATTTCTTGATATAACTCTCCAATTCATCTGGAGGAATTACTCCTGACTTATAAACCTTGCCTTCAGTAATGGTCTCAAAATTGTGATTGATATTCATATCATACACATATTTGGCAACAAAAATCAGAATTAGCGCTAAAACTGAAATTCCAATTTTTTTAAACTTGTTTTTCATTCCTAAATATCGTTTTATTAGTTAGTTGTTAATTTCTTATCTACCACTCTCTCCATATAATCCTGAATAAAAGCTTTACAATTCAATTCTATCGCATTCATCTCCGCGTTTCTGCGATTTATCAAATTGTTTTTCAGCGCCTTATCATCTTTATCATAAAACCCTAAAGCTTTTTGCCCATCAAAAGTACAAATATAATTCCCTCTTAAAAACTGATAAATCGTTCCTGTCGAATTAATTACAAATGGCGTACTTGATTTTTTATCCAACAAACTTCTTCCCCAACTTCTAAAAGGCTTATCGTAACCTATCATGTCTAGGATTGTTGGATAAATATCGATTTGCTGCGCTAAATCTTTATCTACTCCTACATACTTACTATTGGGTTGATAAATCAAAATAGGTACTGCAAAATGGTTAATTGGTTTATGAAATTCATCATAAAATATTTGATTCCCATGATCGGCAACCATCACAAAAATAGTGTTTGAAAACCAAGGTTCTTTTTTGGCTTCATCAAAAAAGCGTTTCAATGCATAATCGGTATATTCGGCACATTTATGAATAGGCACTCCACCTTCGTGAAATCTATTTTTATATTTTTCCGGAATAATATAAGGCTCATGAGAAGATACCGTAAATATAGAAGCGAAAAAAGGAGACTTCTTAGTATCCAAAGTCTTTTTCATGAACTGCAAAAAAGGTTCGTCCCAAATACCCCAAAAACCATCAAATTCTGAATCGTCATTAAACTCCGTTCGACCATAATAATGGTCAATCCCTAGAATATTGCTAAATCCTAAAAATCCCATTGAACCATTGGCTGCACCGTGAAAAAACGAAGTATCATATCCTTCACTTTTTAAAGTTGATACTATCGATTCTATTTTTTGCTTTGGATAAGGCGAAGAAGTAAATGCATCTTTAAACGATGGAATCCCTGCTAAAACCGAAGACATTCCGTGTATAGATTGACGTCCATTTGCGTACGCATTTGTAAAAATCAAACTGTGTTGTGCCAAGGAGTCCAAAAAGGGCGCATGGCTTTTGTAATTAGGTATTTTAGCATCTTTATTAAATGCTCCAATGTACTCACGACCATAACTTTCCACAATAAAAAGCACCACATTGGGTTTGGTCTTAGGATTATTATGGTATTCTTTTATAGGTTGAATTTCTTTTTGAATAAAATCAGTAGTCACTCCAGCATATTGCTTTTTGTCAAAACTGTTGCTAAAAAGCGTTCGAATCAATGCAAAAGGGGTGTTAAGCACAATATCCGAATGTACCACGTTCTTCACATGACGACTAGCATCTAATAAATTAATTGGCCGAGTGGATTTTTTGAAATCACCACCACGAATTCCTCCTACTGTCATCAAAGCAATAAACAAAAAGCTAATCACTGAAAAACCAAAATATGGAATCAATTTGGTAGGTTTAAACGTCTTAACTGTAACTTTTTTATACAAATAAACCCAAAGAGCAGAAAACAACACAAACAATGCGAACACATGCCAGTAATCAAATATAAAGCTAAACAATAGCACTTTTTTATTGGTTTCATGTTTTAAAACTTCCCAAACAACACTTGTGGTACGGGCAAAGGTGTATTTATAATAGATAAAATCTATAAAATTTAATCCGTAAGCAAATAAATTTGTTCCAAAATAAAGGTAAAACAAAAACTTCTGATACCTTTTACTAGCGTTATTGTATAATGGAAAAATCGAAAATACTATAAAAAGTAAATTGACATATAAAATAGCAGTCGTATCGAAGCTCAATCCATAATAACAAAGTGATAAAAAGTCACTAACTGACTCAACTCTAAGTAAATCGATATTATAAACATAAAACAGAATTCGAGCAATGAAGTAAAAAAGATAAGCTAGAATTAGTCTATAAAAGAAGACCTTGAATTCATTAAGACGCAAATGTTGTTGCATTATTTATTTTTTAATTAATAAAACTTTGCAAAGGTATCACAAATAATCTTTATCAAATAGTTAAAAAAAAACTAATTCAAAGTTGGTTTTTTTTTCATTTTTCGGTGTTTATAAACCCCGTTTAACAATACTAATGTGATTATTAAAAACGCACCAATATAAAACGGAAAACTCATTTTTTCTTTTCCACCAATAAGAAAATAAGCCAAGACAATACCATAAACAGGTTCTAAATTAGTAGTTAACATCACCGTATAAGGCGATAGTTGCTTCATTACCTTCACTGATGCTGTAAACGCATAAGCTGTACAAACAGAAGACAAAACAATGAGTAATAACCAGTCCTTGGCAGTCAAAATAAAAAAATCAGTCTTGAATTTATTTTGACTCAAAAAATAGAGTGAAATAAAAAAAACACCGGCCAAAAACTCATAAAAAGTAATGACTGTCGCTTCTTCATTTTGAATTAATTGCCCATTAAAAATAGTAAACAACACCCCGATAATAATCGAAATCAAAGCATAAATCATTCCCTCAAGATAATGCAATTCAAACTTCATTATTAATCCTAGACCAAGGATAGTCAACAATCCAAAAACAACTTCATACCCTATGATTTTCCTACCAAAAAAAAGAGGTTCTAGCAAGGATGCAAAAAAAGCACCTAACGAAAAGATGGATAGCGTAATCGAAATATTAGAAACTTGGATGGCGTGAAAAAACAAAATCCAATGGAGAGCAATCAATAGTCCAACGAAAACCAATTTCAAAAATAAGGTGAGTGAGATTCGGAATTTTATTTTTTTATAAAGAATAAAAGCGCCCAAAAATAAACCTGCTAAAAGCATTCTATACCATACAATGGCAACAGAATCTATAGTTAATAAAGCACCTAAAATAGCCGTAAATCCCCAAATAAATACGATGAAATGTAGGTTCAGATAGCTTTTTACGTTAACGTTTGGCATTTCGAAGGAGGTATATTGCTAATATTCCAAAAACAAAATTAGGGAACCAAACCGCGACAAAAGGTGAAAAGGTTGTCTTTTCAGCAATTACCCCAAAAACTTTGTCAAAAAATACAAATGAAAAGGCTATAGCAATACCTATAGTTAAATTCATCCCCATCCCTCCTCTTCTTTTCATTGCTGAAACTGAAACAGCTATGATTGTTAGGATAAAAGCTGAAATTGGCACACTGTATTTTTTATACAAAACCACCATATAAATATTGATATTTGAAGAACCTCTAGCTTTTTCCTTATCAATAAAACTATTCAATTTATCTAAAGTCAAAGTTTCGGCTATATAAATCACAGGAGTTAAATCCTCTAAATCAAAACTAAATACAGCTTTTTTTTCGGGTATTTTTTCTATTTTATCTCCTAGCTCCCCAACGGTTCTTTTGGTGTAATCATACATTGTATAAGTACTATCAGCAGGATTCCATTGTATTCTACTAGCAGTAACTTTGGATACTAATTTTTCATCATTAAATTTCTCTAGGGCAAAATTAAAAGCCGTTTTGGATGAAGAGTTAAAACTATTTACATACAAAAAATCGGTATCATTTATTTGACGATATACGTCTGTACTATTGCCACGCATGGCCTCTTTACCATTGGTCTTTAAATAAGTATATCTAAAATTGTTAAACCCCTCACTAGACACTGGCACTACAAAGAAGCCCATGATCAAAACAAAAACGGATACTAAAGAAGCTCCAATAATATAAGGTCTTAAAAAACGCGTAAACGAAATCCCAGAACTTAAAATAGCGATAATCTCTGTGTTATTGGCCAGCTTAGAGGTAAACCATATGATCGATAAAAACAAAAATATGGGGAACAATGCATTGGCAAAATAAACCGTAAAATGATAATAATAAACTGCTATTTTTAGAAAAGGTACTTCATTTTCAATCATGAAATTAATCTTTTCCGAAACATCTACAATAATTCCAATAGGAATAAACATCAGCAACATCGTCGCAAAAGTCGCTAAATATCTTTTTAAGATGTATTTATCTAGTATCGTTAACATAGCAAAGTTTAATCGTTTATTTGTTTAATTGTTTAACCGAATAAACGATTAAACAATTAAACCCATTTTATAGTCTTTGACTCATATTTTTTACCATCATATCTTTCCAGGTTCTAAAATCACCTGCAATGATATGTTTTCTAGCTTCACGAACAAGCCACATATAAAAACCAAGATTGTGAATCGTAGCAATTTGCTTTCCTAAGTACTCATTAGCAGCAAATAAATGACGCAAATAGGCTTTTGAATATTCTGTATCTACATACGTAATTCCCATTTCATCAATAGGCGAAAAGTCAGCTTCCCATTTTTTATTCTTGATATTGATTGATCCGTTAGCGGTAAACAACATTCCGTTTCTCGCATTACGCGTTGGCATCACACAGTCAAACATATCAATTCCAAGTGCGATGTTTTCCAAAATATTAATTGGAGTCCCCACACCCATCAAATAACGAGGTTTGTCTTCTGGCAAAATAGCTGTAACCACTTCGGTCATAGCATACATCTCCTCTGCAGGTTCCCCTACTGACAATCCACCAATAGCATTTCCAACTTGATTGGTATTAGCAATATATTCTGCTGATTTTTCTCTTAAATCCTTATAAACACTTCCTTGTATAATAGGAAAAAAATGTTGTTGATAGCCATATTTCATTGGTAATTTATCCAAATGAGTAATACAACGATCTAGCCAACGGTGTGTCATATTCATCGAACGACGTGCGTAATGATAATCACAAGGATAAGGCGTACACTCATCAAATGCCATGATAATATCAGCACCAATGGTACGCTGAATTTCCATTACATTTTCAGGCGTAAAAACGTGGTAAGAACCATCAATATGCGATTTAAACTTCACTCCATCCTCTTTAATCTTACGATTGGACGAAAGTGAATATACTTGATATCCACCAGAATCTGTCAAAATTGGACGATCCCAGTTCATAAATTTATGCAATCCTCCCGCTTTTTCAAGAATTTCAGTTTGCGGGCGAAGGTATAAGTGATACGTGTTTCCCAAAATAATATCAGGGTTTATATCCTCCCTTAACTCTCTCTGATGCACCCCTTTAACTGAAGCAACAGTCCCTACGGGCATAAAAATTGGGGTTTCAATTACACCATGATCAGTGGTAATACTTCCTGCTCTAGCTTTGGATTGTGGATCTTTTTTTAATAAATCAAACTTCATACTACGATTTTTCTTCCGATTGTTCGGCTGGCAAAGATAGTTTAATTTAGAAAAACTTATTCTTTTTTACTCCTAAAGTACAGTGTAAAAAAATTAACCGCTAATTCGCAGATTTTTACTTTTAATAAATTACAATTTGTTAATCGTAACCAATAAATTTTTGCTAATTCTGCTTATAAACAGCGTAATTACAATCAAAGAAAATAATAATGAGACTTGAGTAATAGCAAACAATACCAGTAATTCGCGTTTTAAAACTTTAAGTATCTTTTCGAATACAATTATTTAATAGATACAAATCTCGTAATAGTTTCATTATCGCTTTTGAAGTTTGTAACTTTGTACTATGTCTAATCCTAGTTCACCTACAAAGCGCTAAAAACAGCCACGAATTCACGAATTATTATAACACTAATAGTATTTCTCAATAAAAAACTTGTGCTCTTTGCGCTTCCTTGGTGCTCTTTGTGTTTAGCCACATTTAAGAAAAACTTAGAGAACTTAGCGTACCCTTAGTGTTCAAAAAAACAAGATATGAAACTCAATATACAAGATACCTTCAACAAAGAACTACCTGCTGACCCAAATACAACCAACACGATCAGACAGGTCGAAAATGCTTGTTTTTCATTTGTAAAACCTAAAAAAACATCAAATCCAGCCGTTCTGCACGTTTCACCTGAAATGGCTGAAAACATAGGATTATCAAAAGAAGATACCCAAACTGAAACCTTTAAAAAAGTGTTCACAGGAAACGAGGTTTTACAAAATACCAATCCATATGCTATGTGCTACGGAGGTCATCAATTTGGACACTGGGCAGGACAATTGGGCGATGGTCGAGCCATCAACCTAGCCGAAGTCGTTCACAATAACCAACGTTGGGCCATCCAACTCAAAGGAGCGGGCAAAACTCCTTATTCCAGAACCGCTGATGGACTCGCAGTATTGCGTTCTTCCGTTAGAGAATATCTATGTTCTGAAGCTATGTACCATTTAGGAGTACCAACAACTCGAGCCTTATCATTATGCCTATCAGGTGACCAAGTTTTGAGAGACATGCTTTACAACGGAAATCCTGCATACGAAAAAGGGGCCATCGTATCTCGGATAGCTCCTAGTTTTATCCGTTTTGGAAACTTCCAGATTTTCACCTCTCGCAATGATATCGACAACTTAAGAATACTCACTGATTACACCATCAAACATTTTTATCCAGAAATAGGAAGTCCTTCTAAAGAAACCTATTTACAGTTTTTCAAAAAAGTCGCTCAAAACAGTTTGGATATGGTCATTCATTGGCAGCGTGTGGGCTTTGTACACGGCGTAATGAATACTGATAATATGTCTATCTTGGGATTAACTATTGATTATGGCCCTTACGGTTGGCTCGAAGGGTACGACTATGGCTGGACACCTAATACTACTGATGCTCAAAACAAACGCTACCGCTACGGAAACCAACCCGATATGGTGCTTTGGAACTTATACCAATTAGCCAATACTTTATATCCTCTTATAGAAGAAGCACAAGGATTGGAAGCTATTCTAAACGACTTCAGAACTGATTATGATGTCAAATACATCCAAATGATGAATTCTAAAATTGGACTATTTACTCAAGATGATAATGACCAAGCTTTGATTCAAAAAATGGAGGAAACCCTTCACCTCATTGAAACCGATATGACTATTTTCTTTAGAAATTTAAGTCGTTTTCAAAAAACAAATCCTGATAATGGTTTTCAAATAATTAGCGAAGCCTTTTACAATTTACCAGAGGAACATTCTGAACTTAAATTAGCCTGGAACAATTGGTTCAAAAAGTATGCAACAAGACTCGAATTAGAATCACTGGGAGAGAGTGAACGTGCCAAAAAAATGAACACTATCAATCCAAAATATGTGCTACGCAATTATATGGCGCAACTGGCAATAGAAGCCGCTGATAAAGGAGACTATAGTCTAATTGACGAACTTTTCACACTACTTAAAAACCCGTATTCGGAACAAGAAAACCACCAAAAATGGTTTGCTAAACGTCCTGAATGGGCACGAAATAAAGTAGGCTGTTCTATGTTGTCTTGTAGCTCCTAATTAATTTTGTTTTTGTTTAAAAAAATGTAGTATATTTCGATAAAAAAAATCAACCAATTACTATCCATTAATTACCGAAATAATGAATATCAAAAACTACCTTTTTTTCCTTCTTTTGCCAATGTTTATGTTGGGACAAAATGAAAACTCAAACACATTAAATGCTATAAATCCAGTTAAACGATACAATTATAATGACGGAGTTACTGCGATGGAATATTGGTACGGTATTGACAAAATCTTAGATAGCGTTAAAACCTTTCATAAAGATGGCTCTAAAAATGAAATTTTCTATTACAATTCCAAAAACCAAAAACATGGAAACGCCTATCAATACAACAAACAAGGAGAACTCCTAGTAACTTGGACTTTTGAAAACGGAAAATTATTAAGTCGTACTGACCACAAACTTCCCTTTAATAAAGATAGCGAGGAAGTTATTAAAAAAGCAATTAGTTCCCTTGCAGAATTAAATACTCGAACTAATTTTAATCCAACAAAAATAAACGACATCTACCGAAGAGCATCTCTAAGACATAAATTAGGAAACAACTTTTTATCTTTACAAGATTATAAAATAATAGAAGCCTATACAGATAAATTCTACTCAGATCCAAAAAAAATAATTTCGGATTCTATCAAAATAAAAATGGATGGCAACAGTAGCAGATTATATGATGCCATTGCTAATATTTATGGGACTCTCGAAATGGAAAATTCAGCTATGCACTATTTTTGCAAAGCCCTGAAATTAGCGCCAAAAGACAACCGAATTTTATACAATTTTGCCAACTTTTTACAACATACAAAATCGAATGATTTAGCATTAGTGTATTTAAATAAAGTATTAGAAATAATGCCAAATCATGCTTTTGCCCAATGGGCACTAGCAAAACTCTACTCGGATAGAGGCGAATATGAGAAAGCAATGCCGCATATTATAATAGCTGCAGAAAGAGAAAAAAACATCATTGAACGTTCCTCAGGCTATGGTGGGAGAAATATTAAAACTACTAGAGGACTTATATACCATAAAACTGGTGAGACTGAGAAAGGGATTAGTGATTTGAAAGCCGAATTAGCCATAGATAAAAACAACAGTTATGCTATGAAAAACTTAGGTATTATCTACCTAGATCAAAAGAAATATACTGAGGCATGTGAATTATTCCAAAAAGCAAAAAAGCTTGAATACACCAAAATATATGATGAAAATGATTTAGAAGGTTTATTAGAACTCGCTTGTAACAATCCTGAAGCTATCGTTGAATCTGAAGTAAAATCAGTTAGCGCAACTGTTAGCTCAACTGATTCTGCTACAGCTGCGAATAGATTACCAGCAGTTATACCGTACATTTATCCAAACCCAGTTCAAGATATCATTCATATAATTGATTTAGACCCCACAGCTACTCGATATGAATTATTTGACTACCAATCAAAATTGATACAAAAAGGGGAATGTAAAGGAAGTACAATTGAAGCAACCAAATTAATTTCTGGTTTTTATATCTTAAAAATTTATAAAGACCAAATTACATATAGCTTTAAAATCATCAAAGAATAGCTTATAATATGAAATACAAATGCATCATTTTTGATTGCGATGGCGTTTTAGTCGATAGCGAAAGTATCTCAAACGGCACCTTAGTCTCTATGGCAAAAAACATTGGAGTAACGATAGAATTCGATTTTGCGATGACCCATTTTCTAGGCAAATCATTGCAATTTTGTTTCGATTACATTGAAAGTTTAGCGGCTGAAAAATTACCAGACAATTTCGAAGATGAATTTAGAGAACGCACATTTGAAGCTTTTAGAACGCAAATGAAACCCATTCCTGGCGTACACGAATTACTAAATAAAATCAAGGTTCCTATTTGTGTCGCTTCGAATGGACCTGCCGAAAAAATTAGACTCAATCTAACCACGACCAAACTTATTGACCGTTTTGAAGGAAATATTTTCAGTGCTTACGACATCAATAGTTGGAAACCGAATCCTGAATTGTATCTCCATGCTGCAAAATCAATGGGATTTGCTGTAGAAGAATGTGTGATTATCGAAGATAGTGTCGCCGGAGTTCAAGCGGCTCAAGCAGGAGGTTTTGATGTTTTTGCTTATGTTAACAATCATACTGAAGCTCTTTTTAAAGGGCTAGATATTCCGCTTTTTAATGACATGGCTTGTTTAGACAAACTTCTATTATAGTATTCTTCCTTTCAATTTATTTATTTTTCTCTAACTTTATAGGACTTAAAATGAATAATCCTTGAACTGATGAAAAAAATAGCATCCTTTTTACTCATCGGAATTTTCATAATCTGCTGTTCTTCCGATAAAAATATTCCTGACCATCACAGTCTTTTAGGAAATTGGAATTGGATTGAATCGACAGGAGGATTTGCAGGTGTTACATTAACCCCCGAATCAACAGGTAATACGATAATACTTCAAATTTCGAATACTACCATTAAGAAATATGTTAATGGTAAATTAGAATCCGAATTAAAGTATACAATCGAAATTGGCCCTTCTATTTTTGGCGATAAAAAACCAATGATTGTTTACGAAAATGATTCAAAATCCTCTTTTGAGTTGGTCGACAATCAGCTCATTTTAAATGAGGAATGTAATGATTGTTTTCAGAGTAAATATCTAAGAAAAACTCCTTAGTACTAAAAGGAAAATTGTGATTTTATGTTAATTAACATTTCAAAAACACTAAATACCAAGTAATTAAACCAATAAATCACTACCTTTATACATCTCTCAAATTAAGTCATAATGACTCCAAAAGCTAAAAAAAGTAGAAGAATCCATTAATGGAATTCGTCCATTATAATTGGATTTAAAATTAATTTAAAAACATTATCATGGAAACACTAACCAAAGAAAAAGAAACCAGCTTTCAAGAAAATCATTCAGTTCATGGACTCCGAGATTTGTTTGAAATAGGATTAAAAGAAATGTATTATTCCGAAAAAGCATTAGGGAAAATTCTACCTAAAATGCTAAAGAATGCCACAACTCCCGAGTTAATCGAAACTCTCAAAAATCATTTAGCCGAAAACAAAAAACAAATTGCCCGTTTAGAGGTCATTTTCAAAACTAATTTTATCGAAGTCAATGCTCAAAAATGTGAAGCCATGAACGGATTACTGAAAGAAACGATTGAGTTACTCAAAAACACTGACGTTGGAACGGTACGCGATGCTGGAATCATTTCGTCTGAGCAAAAAATGAAACATTACGAGATTGCCACATATGGAACTTTACGTGCCTTTGCTAATATATTAGGCAATAAAAAAACAGCCAACTTATTAGCTAAAACGTTAAACGAAGATAAAAAAGCTGACAAGGCTTTATCTAAAATAGCCATGTATTCCATCAACCAACACGCCTATAATGCCAATGCCATTACTACCGTATTTATGTAAACACAATAGTGACCAAATTATTCAAAGCCTGTCCTTTCAGGCTTTCTTTGTTTTAAACCGAGATTTCGCATTGGAGCACCTAACTGTCAACGTAAAAAAAATCCCAATGTGGATTTTTAGAAACCTAAAAATGAAACGCTATTATTCATTAGCAACCATTATTTCAGGAAAATGTTCAATCGGGAAATTACAAGAATTCGCAATAAAACAGAGTTGGTTTGCTTTTTTGTGTAATTGATGAGCCAACTCAATTTTGTCCATTTGACGAATGGCTACTTTTGGAAATAATCTCACGGCAACAAAACGCCCACTCCCCTCTGCAGTCACTTCAAGAGTTGCTTCAGCATCATCGGTATAAGTTAGTACATCTATTCCATTTTGACCACAAACGTACAAATAGGACATCATATGACAGGACACCAGACTACTGAGTAACAAATCTTCGGGATTATATCGTGAAGGGTCTCCTTTGAATGCTTTGGCCGCAGAAATATTTAAAATCTCTTTTTGCTCAATGCTGATACTATGATTTTTTGTGTACCGTTGATGCTTTTGGGCTTGCCATTTGAGACTTACTTTGAATAGATGTTTGAATGCCATTGTCTAATTTAATTTATCATTGCAAATAAAACGCATTAAACCCAAATTACACAGTAGAAATCTACTCAACTTTATTTTTCTTCAAATACAAGCACTTACTCAATGTTTAATTATTGACTCGAGAGCTTTGATCGAACAGGCGAAGTTAATAGTTCACTATTCCTTCTTCAAAAAATTTTATTAAGTACCTTATTTTATTGGAAAATTTCGTTTTTTTTTAAGAAGTATACTGTGTAATTTGGGTTAAACAACCAATACCAATCTTCAACAAAATTTAATTTAAAGGAAATCAACAAAAAAACGACCCCAATAGCTCTCACTACTAGAATCGTTTTAACAACCAAACTAACTATCTTTAATTATTTTATTCTTTCATTGGAAACAAAGTTGAATGCCTATGCTCCTCTTTCATAATAGCTTTCATTTCGGCAACTATTTTAGGATTTTGAGCCGCAACATTCTTTGTCTCTACTGGGTCTGTGGCTAAATTATACAGTTCAAATTCTGGATTATCTTTCCTTTCAATATTATAAATTACGCCTTTCCAGTTTCCTAAACGTACCGCCTTACGCCCACCTGCTTGCGGAAATTCCCAATACATATAAGGATGCTGCTTTTGATTTTTTTTACCTAATAAGGTAGGTAAAATCGAAATTCCATCCGTTGAGCCTATTTCTTTAACATTCACTATTTCAGCAAAAGTGGGTTTCATATCCCAAAAAGCAGAAATCAAATCAGAAGTGGTTCCTGCCTTAATTTTATCAGGCCAAACTGCTATAAAAGGAGCACGAATACCTCCTTCATACAAATCTCTTTTTACCCCTCTCAATCCAGCGGTACCATTAAAAAATTTAGGATCAGCACCTCCTTCTACTGCAGGGCCATTATCACTAGTAAAAATAACTAGAGTATTATCTGCAATTCCCAGTTGTTCTAATCTAGCCATGATTTCTCCCACATAAATATCTAATCGAGTAACCATCGTGGCATAGACCGCTCTTGGAGCCAATTGCGAAGCATACTTATGCTCTTCAATGTTGGCCCCGTAATCCGACAAATAATCATGTGGCATTTTGAAAGGCTTGTCTTCATTGAACTTCCCTTTGAATTTATTATACACTGCATCGTCTGGCGAAATAATCTCAGCATGAGGCAAAACGAAAGGTACATAAGCAAAAAACGGTTTGTTTTTATTTTTGGTAATAAAATCAAGCGTTGCTTTCTGAATTTCATCAGGCGCATAGGTTACTTTATTAGTATAATCATTCCCTTTTAGAAAAACCTTTTCCTTATTATGCCATAAATACGGTGGAAAATAACGGTGGGCTTTGCGCTGACAATTGTAGCCGTAAAACTCATCAAAACCTTGGTTCAATGGATCTCCTTCAGAATCAATAAATCCAAGTCCCCATTTCCCAAAAGCTCCCGTAGCGTATCCTGCTTTTTTAAGCACATCGGCTATAGTGATTACACTTCCATCCATTGGGACTTGTCCTTCAAGATTTTCACCTCTTTCAAGGTTTCCTCTAATCGAAGTATGTCCTGTATGCTCGCCTGTCATCAATGTAGAACGTGAAGGCGCACAAACAGCTGACCCACTATAATGTTGTGTAAACTTGATTCCTTTAGCGGCTAACTTATCAATATTTGGTGTATCAAATTTTGTTTGTCCGTAACAACTCAAATCACCGTAGCCCAAATCATCCGCCAAAATATAAATAATATTAGGCTTGGATTTATTTTGTGCCTCTGTTGCCATCGTAGTGATAGAAAGACCTGCAACCAAAATTACTTTTAGAAATGTACGCATCTTTACTACTTAAATTTCAAATTAGGAACAGAACCATCTGATTTTAATATTGGATTTGCTTTTCCTGAATATTTATTATTTTCGAAAATAATATTCTTAGATGTTTTAATTGAAAAAGCAGGATTTTCAGGAAACAACATTTTGAAGGTTCCTGAGTTCGTAATCGTGTTCCCTTTAAATTTAAGCCCATCAGTATTGTTGACTTCCAAGATTAAATTGTCAAATTGGTTGATTTTATTATTCTCAATCAAAATGTTTTTGAAAGCTATGTTTTTACTTTCGTCATCGGTTTCAAAACGAATGATACCTCTATTTTGTCCACCAATATTACAATCTTGAAAAGTATTATTTCGAATGGTTAAGTCCAATGCACTTCCTGATTCGTACCAATACCCACTTTCAACAGGCACTAAAATCGCTTCCATTTCGGTAGCAAAATAATTGTTCTCAACCACAATTTTTCTTGGTGTTGAAAGTAATAATCCTCTAGCTCTGTTTTTAGAAATAGTACAGTTTTGTACCAATAACTCAGGATAAGCCGACATATTTTCAATATAATCTCCCGCTTTTAATGAAGCTGGTACTTTTTCATTGAAAGTAATAATATGGTAACGGCTGTTGATTTTCTCAATGGATTTCAATGTGAGTTTATCATATTCAAAAAACGATTGGTGCAAATTAACCAATCCAATAACATCCCCTGGAACTCCAATACTAAAACCTTGTTGTTGGTAATGACCTACTTTGATACCAATGCTGTTTTCGCCCAAAATATCCTCCACTTGTTGATAGGTGCCATGTACATTGACAGCATCATCTAATTGATTATTGAACGTACAGTTTTTGATGGTAATTTTACCTCTGCAGCCTACAAAGTGAGTTGCATCAGCGGTAGTTGAAACCATTCTTCCTTGTGAAGGCGTAACATTGAAGTTATCTAAAGTCAAGTTCTCTGAATTCTCTACAATGATTCCCATTCCACAGGCATGGTGCACATTGACATTATTGGCTTCAAAATTTTTAGACGAAACCACATGAAAAGCTGGTGCAAATCTATTTTGTCCTTGCTCACCTTTCATCGTCAGGATTTTTCCAACTTCAGGAATTTTTCTTCCATGATTATATACTCGTAATAAGCCTGGTTTTAATTGCTCAACTACCAACTTATCTTCCATACCCACCTTAAAATTTTCAGGTGATCTTGGATCAACGTTATATTTATATTTAATGTTCTTAACATTATTTTGAATCTTAGTCTTCGTTCTGGTTGTTAATGAAGTATAGGATTCTGTATCAAACGAAATAGCGGTTGTTTTAGGATCAAACAAAATCGATTGTCCTATATTATGCTCATAATATTCCTTAATAAAGTGCAATTGTCCGTTTCTGATTTCATACGGATAATCGTCAGAAATTTGCATGTCAAAAGTCTTTTTTACAGGATCTACTGCTACAATTTTTGCTTCGCTATGAAAAGACATTGCCCAATCAACAGCTACATTAACAATCTTAATATTTTCCGAATTTTCTACTGAAAAAGGGATGATAATTCCGTGAAATATGAAAGTAGCTCCCTGACCATCAATTGTCAAGTTTTTCATATTGAATATAGGAAAAGCTGTTTTAGCCAAACCATTATTGTGATTTGACAATTGCGCATAAATCTCAAATCCCTTATCTGGATAAAAATGATAAGTTCCTTTTTCGAATTTTATTTCTGAAATCGACTTGGCATCGGCTTTCATAAATTGAGCTAAAACGGCTGGTGTTGCATCAGCTGCAATTGAAGTCTCAAAAAATACTGTATTCCCTTTTCTAGTTTGACTAATTCCTGTATAAGAACAGCTTAACAAGAAAAAAAATAGCAGAGCAATAAACTGGGGGTTTCTATTAATCATGAAATCTTAATATTATATAAATAAATTTAGAATGGTAAAGATTCTAATAATCCATTTAAAAAATGTGTTTGACAGTAATATTTATGTATTCCCAAGTACAAAACAACATTTTCACCCAAAAAAAGAACCAATAAACACATCTATTGCATTTATTAGCTCTTTTTTTGATATTATACTAAAGCTTAAAGTCGGTCGCTATTTTTAGATTTAAAGTTTTCTAAAATTTTAGATTGCTCGGTTGAAACCGATTTGTTAACCAAAAACCAATAAGCCGAACGCGCGATTAAAAACTGAGGATGTTTTAACAATTGGACGATTTCTGTTTTGGCAAAATCCGATAAAGGTTTTTGTTTATCCAATATTCGAAGAAGCAATTGTAACTCTTGAAAAGAATCTACTTGATTTAATTGTTGAGCTGTCCAGTTTAAATAGTCGGTTGAATTGACTGTTGTAAATCGCTGCAACGAATTCAATAGAATCACACGATAGGATTTATCTGACTGGGTATATAATTGCTGAATGGCGCCAAAATAAACGTTTTGAGGTGCTTTTTCAATGTATTCAATTAAAAACCGAATCATTGATGGGCTGTTTCCAAGTGTTGCCAATACCACAGCTACCGTTTCATTATCATAAGCCTTACGATTGATTAATTCACTGATGATAAAACGACGGGATTTTTCATCCTCTTTGGTCAAGGCTTGGGTTAATTCGGGAGTCGTCATTTGTGAAGCGGTTATCCCCCTGATTACTTCAAATACACCTCCATTAGCCCAATGCCACAATGTACAGCTCGTCCAAGCAGCTCCTTTGACTATGGAATTTGCATCAACGCCTGAGGTGGCGCTCGTCACTGCATCAACATCTGCTAATCCTTCGCTTCCATGTGCTGACAAATGCGCCTGGTTTTTATAATAGTCTTTTAAAGTGGATTCCTTATCTGCTAAAATTCGGTTTAACTTTTTGTAATCTTCGGCGGTAAAAGGAATTCCATCCGTTTTTTCCAAAGTGACTCCTGGAGCCAATTCAAAACGGTTGTAAAACCCTAGTTTGTCCCAAAACAATCGCACCCGAACCACCTTGCATTTGTGATCCAAACAAATTACAGACTCGACATCCATATAATACTCCATTGCTTGACCGTTCTCTGCTTCAACTTCAATCAAAGTACAGTCTTGCTTTTCGTTAAAATTCAAACCTTCATGAAGAATTTTTACTTGATGTGATACTTCTTTAGCTGTATTTTGTGCCATCGCAAAAGAAATACTTGTGAAAAGCAAATTCAGGAACAAAAACAAAAAAGATGTATAGGACAATTTATATTGCATTGCATATTTTTTTACTAAAAATTAATTTTGAACGGTTCAATTAAATAAGCTTAGCGGGCTTACACGTTATTCTTTTGAATAAAATTAATGTTTCTTTATTATTGACTTGTCTCACTGCATATATGGAATGTCTCTTAGCGTCCATTCCACCATTTCATTTACTTAATTAACCTATAAAATCCCGTCGTAGCCGTATCTTTCACCTGACCGTTTTTGTCTTTATAAATAAAATAAGCTTCAAGTTCTTTGTTCTTTTTTAAAAATCGGAACGCCTTTTTAAGTCCCATTGCCATCAGTGCATTGTCGTAACCATCGGCTGTTATGGCATCTTTGGCATAAACGGTTACACTGATTAAATCGTTTTGCACAGGAACTCCTGTTTTTGGATTCATCAAATGCGATATTCGTTTGCCCTTGTTCTCATAAAACTTTTGATAATTCCCCGAGGTCGTTATGGCTCCTGATGGTATTTGCACAATTTTTTGAATCGAATGGGTAAAAGCCACTTCTTTTGACGGACTTTGAATACCTACCTTCATCAGTTCCCCACTAGGTTGGCGTGTGCCATTCACTCGAATCTCACCTCCTATTTCAACCAAAAAGTTGTTGATTTTATGTGCCAATAAAAAGTTAGCCACTACATCTACGGTATAACCTTGAGCAATTCCATTGACGTCAATTTGGACACAGGGTTTCTTTTTTAGAAGTTGGTTTCCTTTGCGTTCCAAAAGCGAGTTTCCTATACAGCCCTTGATTGCCTTCAACGTTTTGGCATTTGGTGTGCTGGGAGTCATTCCTTTTTTATGAAATCCCCAAACTTCCATCAAGGGTAAGAGCGTGATATCAAACAAACCTCTCGTTTCTCGATTGATTTCTTGTGAACGTTGGATGACATTTATCAAATGTGCATCGGCTGTCACTCCTTTTGCAGAAGCATTAAATTGATTAATCAACGAATGCTCCTGATACATTGACAGGGATTGATCGATGGTATTGAAAATGCTATCAATTTGATGTTCCCCTATGTTGCGCTCTGCTGCGTAATAAGTAATATTGTACGTCGTTCCCTGAGTAAATCCATTAATTTGATATTTATTCCATACTTCTTGCTGTTCCTGTTTAGGAAGAAAAAAAGTGATCAATATCAAAATAAAAATCATAGCGAACTATTTATAATTGAAAAAGCAACTTTAATGCTATTACTTGAGTTGTTCTTGACTGCACTCGAACTGGCATCAATTGCCTGCATCACAAGTGTACTAAATTAAGACGAATTCCTTTCCAAAAGGTTTAACAGTTGAAATTCAAACTGATTTTGAAGCACTTTCGTTTTTTAGCCCCAACAGCAATGGAAAACCTTTGAGAGTGGTGTGCTTATTTTTTCTTGCTGAGGCAGAGCGACCAGAGGAAGCTCCTGCCCTAGCGTAGAAAAATAGCGCACCACCGAAAAGCTTGAAATGAATGGCGGGATTAGCTCCTTATCCGATTCTACTTATTATGCATAACAACGAATTTCGAACAATTTGGCGTTTTTAGCACCGTAGGTTTCTTTTAATTTCACTCGGATAGCTGTGGTTTTCACAGAATTGAAATTGAATTTAATCAAACGGGTTCTATTATTATCGATGGTTCCCAATGGCATCCAGCTACCGTTGACACGGGCTTCTAAGGCGAGGGATTTCATCATTTCGACAGGAATGGTATTGGTGTAAATTTTGTCATTACGCTTGTCTTTTCGCATCATAATATTGCGTTTTACATTGGTATCGCATTTGATTTCCACCTTTGAAATTTCGATTGGGTTTTCCCATTCCAACTGTAATTCGGCATTTAATCCATTCGACTGCCAATGGTGCGGTTCGTCTTTCAGGTCTCTGGAAACTCCATCTGTTAGAAATTTAGCATCACCAGACAGCGTTGAAGAAGCAAAAATAACGGATGCTTTTTTGGCCAAATCCAACGAATCATTAGCAAAACGTTTCGGAATAAAAACATCATCACGCAATAAATTCTCTTGTAAGTCCTTGATGTATTTTTGGTAAATATCACGAGGTTTAACTCCTTTTTTAGCGCAAATTGCACCCGCTGTTCCCGCTGCCTGCCCCATTAAGGCGCAGGTAGCCATAATGCGAGAGGAGGATAATGCAATATGTGTTTGACTCACGTTACGTCCCGCAAACATTAGGTTTGAAATGTTTTTTGAGTACAAACTTCGAAAAGGCACTTCGTAAATTTCCGAAAAATGTTCGTGGAAATAACTAGGCGGTTCGGATAAATTCTCGATACCACCAGGATTGTGTTCATCCAAGGACCAACCCCCAAACCCGATGGCGTCTTCAAAATGTTTGTGCTGGGTCATATCCGTTTCAGAAAGGATGTAGTCGCCAATAAAACGACGTGATTCCCTACGACCCGCAAGCGTTCCTACCCAATCCAACGCAAAATTAGTTGCCTCTGGATGCTTGCCTGAATTCTTGATATAATCCCAAACACCGTGTAAATACCCCATTAATTTATGACGGATGATTTCATGTTCTCCAATAATATCGTGCTCACTTCCTACTTCAATCCACCAAATACCTTCTTCAAACCCTTTGATGTATCGTTTGGGATGTGCTTTTTCGGCTTCATATTTAATAGCGTAAGATGGTGGCGTATAGGGCATGGGTTTACCCATATCAATGGAAGACATCAAAATAGAAGCTCCCATTTGCCAACCATCAGCAACTTTAGGCGCATATTTTTCACCAAATTCAGACGATGCTTCACGACCTGTTCTGTACTCCGCACCTGCTGTAGCTGCTAAAAGTCCGTCACCAGAACAATCAATAAAAATAGGAGCATGAATCATGATTTCAGTTTCCGTAATCCCTTGCCAGCAACGAGCCGCTTTAATTTTAGAACCCGACATTTTAGCTTCGACTGCCTGAGTCCCTAGCATCAAATCGATATTGGGCTCACGAACCACGAAATCGTACATCACATGGTCAAAAACGGGATAAGATTCTTGTGGATTTTCAAAACGGTTATGCAGTAATAACTCTTCAATAATTCCGGTTTCGCGTTCTGGAAGCCCGTCTTTCAGGTGATTGACACCATTAAGATGTACTCGGATTTCACTGGAAGCATTCCCTCCTAGCACTTGTCGGTCTTGTACAAAACCAACTTTGGCACCGTTACGAGCAGCGGCTACTGCGGCGCAAATACCTGCTGCTCCTCCACCAATTACACAGACATCAAAGTTTTTAGTAATTTTACGTTGCGGAATCCTCTTTTTAGCTGTGCCTAGATCCGTCCAATTGTCTTTTTTTCGATCTCCTAAATCGTCTGCTTTTACTTCTTTATGGTCTGGAGCGGCATTCATTCCCAAAGGGACAACAGCAGCTGCCGCAATTGCTCCAAGGGATCCTTTGGATAAAAAATCTCTACGTTTCATAGTTTTTGGTTTGTTTTTTTGGTTTCAAGTTTCAGGTTTCAGGTTTCAGGTTTCAGGTTTCAGGTTTTTAAAAACCTTATTGTTGATTCCATTAAATATCAACGTGGTAATAAGAAACTATTTTTTATTTCCTTGCCAACCTTTGTCAAATTGCTTCAATAATTTAGCTACTATTTTAGGGTTGCTATTAGCAATATTTATTGTTTCCTGTGGATCGTTTTGATGGTTATACAATTCTATATACAAAGGTTTTTTCTCAGGATGCTTTTTGTCTTTCCAAACAATCAAACGGTACTCTTGGGTTCTCATCGTATAGCCCATCAAATCATTTTCAAACAAATCCCGATTCCATTTTTCTTTTTGTTGGTTGATGATTTTTTGCTCTACTTTTTCGATTAAAGGCTCAAAAAATGTTTCTCGCATGCCGTCACGCAATGGATAAGCACCCCATTCGCGTAAAGCGGGATCTGGAAACTGACTAAAAGCAGCAGTTTTCCATTTTTTGTTGGGATTTTTTAATAGGGGTGCAAAACTCTGCCCCTCTACGTGTTCTGGAATAGGAATCCCTACCAAATCTGCCAAAGTAGGATACATATCTATAACCTCTACCAAGGCCTCCGAAGTTTTACCACGGCTTCCACGAGGCATATCAGGTGTCCAAATCATCATCGGGACACGGGTAGCAATTTCGTAATTAGTGGCTTTTCCCCAGATTCCCATATCACCTAAGTGCCAACCGTGATCACTCCACAAAATAATAATGGTATTATCACGAACACCAGCTTGCTCAAGAGCCGCAATCATACGTCCCACCTGAGCATCTACATAACTGACACAAGCAAGATAAGCCCGTTTTAAATTAACCGCCATTTCAGGTTCGATATCGCCTTCTTTAGGAATGCCGTAACGAGTTCGCAGTTCAAAAGAAGCATGCAATCCCATAGCCGCTCCATCTACTGGGCCTTCTGTTTGCTTTGTTAATTTGATATCCTTTCCATCGTATAAATCCCAATATTTTTTAGGAGCTGTCCAGTTCAAATGCGGTTTATGGAATCCCAACGCTAAAAAGAAAGGTTTGTCCTTATGAGCGACTAATCTTTGTAATTCCTCTATTGCCAAATCGGTATTAAAACCATCTACATATCCATTATCAGGCACATCAGCAAATTCATAGGCAGGACCACTGCCCAAACCGTATTTGGCTTGCTCACCATATTTAGCGGTCATAGCTTTCATGTTTTCCTTGGCAAGCTGTTTGTTTTCGGCTAAGGCATAGCCAAAAGGCGCTTTGTCTTTTCCTGGTGGAATACTCCACGATAATTTATCATCTAAATCACCGTGGTGGAAAATTTTCCCATAATAAACCGTTTCATAACCGTTGTTTTTAAAGTGCTCTGGCAAGGTCACAACCTCAGGATTGGCTTCTCTAAATTTTATATAATTGTGATACACCCCACTTGTTTCAGGTCGGTAACCTGTTAAAAGGCTCGCTCTTGATGGGCCGCAAATCGCTTGTTGGCAATAGGCTTTATTAAAAAGTAATCCTTGGGAAGCTAGTTTGTCAATATTTGGACTTATAGCTACCTCTGAACCATAGCAACCTAATTCAGGACGCAAATCATCAACACCTATAAATAATATATTCGGTTTTGTTTTTTGTTGGGCTTTCATAGAAGCTCCAAAAGCAAAAAAAGCAACCCCTACAATTAGTGGTAATTTCAAATTCATTCTTTAGTATTCATTGGTTTAATAGTTCTACAAAATTAGCCGTAAGAACTAAAAAGCAATCAAAAACAGGCTTACAAAAACTTAACTTCGCTATTTTTATGGCTTAAAAAAACTTAACTCAGGAGCATTTTTGTATTTTTACCAAAACTCCACAAACCTTTATATATGAAGCCATTGAAAGCTATTTTGAATACTTTAAAACCTATACAATTAATTTTCATGCTTTATTTCTTGGGAACATCTACATTACAAGCCCAACAATTTAAAGATTACAGTTCTGAGGGTTTGGTGTCTGCCAAAACAAATCCTGAACATGCTTTACAACAATTAAAAAAAAGCTATTCAATTGCTTTGCATAAAAAAGATACTGTCCAAATTATTAAAAATTTAATTTCACTCAGCGCAGCGGGACGTGCTACTTTAAATTACAGCGAAGCGTTTTCACACGCAGGAGAAGCATTGTTTGTAGCCAAAGAATTTAAAAACCCCTTGTTGATTGCCAAGGCTCATGAGGAATTTGGAGTACTTCATTATTTGTTCAAACAGGACGAAGAAGCGGGAGACCACTTTAAAGCGGCTCATGCCTATTTTTCAAAAGTAAAATCAAATGAACACGAGGCCGAAATAAATCTTTTTCACTCGCATTACAATATGGTTTTGTATTACCAAAGAATTAAAAACATTCAGGCTTTACAAACTCATATTGAGAAATGTTTGGCTCTTACCAAGAATATTCCTTTTGGGAATATTTATGCGCTTTTCCTAAACGAAAAAAAAGCAACTGTACTCCAAGTAGAAGAAAAGAAGGACCAAGCCCTACAGCTCTTAGTCTCCAGTAGTAAAGCCTTGGAAAACTTACAGCAAAAAGGGCAATTAAACGCTAAAATGGCGAGTTTCTTGACCATTTTGTATTGTCGAATAGCGAATAGTTATGTCCTAGAACAACAACTTTCCACGGCCAAAACCTATTATGAAAAATCATTGGAAATCCCTGATGCTACTGGCGAAAACACCTTTTACCGCGCCTTTGTCTATTTACGCTACGCTGAATTGTTATTCCAATTGAAAGATTTTGAGAATGCCTATACCCATTTGGCAAAATCCAAAGCCATTAATGACACTTATCTGAATCCTAGGAATGAAGACACCCAAGGATTTCTCACCATCAAAAACCGATATAGCGACCAATTGCGAAAAAAGAACGAACTCTTGTATGCCCAAAATTTAGAATTGCAAAAGCAAACTCAAGCTTTGTTTCGATTTCGGATTTTCTTTTTTGTAACGGTTTTACTTTCGATTATTATTGCTTTGATGGTACGTTCCAAAATTAGAAGCCTAAAACATCAAAAAAAGGAGGAACTCAACCAAGAGCAAATAGAATCCAAAAACAAGGAACTTACCGCCAACATGCTCCAACTAATCGAAAAGGAAGAAATCATCAATACCTTGCGAGAACATCTTGAGACTACTCCTACTGATACTGCCACCAAGAAAATCCTCAATCAAATTGAGAAGAATTCTGTAACCTTATGGGATTCCTTTAACAACCGATTTATGGCACTGAACGAAAATTTCTATGAACGCTTACAAGAAAAAGCACCCGATCTAAGTTCAGCCGACTTGAAAATATGTGCGCTCATCAAACTTAATTTTTCAGGAAAAGAAATGGCGCATTTATTAGGAATTTCACTAGGCAGCGTACATGTAGCCCGCCACCGACTGCGTAAAAAAATGGATTTGGAACGGGATATTAACTTGACTAATTTTATTAACTCGATTTAGATTATTGAAACGCTAAGGCTTCAATAAGGCTCTTAGTTATTTATTTTATGGGTTGATGAGCCACAGATGGAACGAATTAAAGCGGATTTACACGGGTTTTTATAAATTCAAAATCATTTCACCCCATTCAAATAAGCAATCCTTTCATAAATATAATCTTTGAAAGCGATTAAAGCAGAGTCCTTTTTATCGGTGCTGTAAAAGTTGGTAAAACTAACTTTGGTTACGAAACCTTCTTGATGGTATTCAAAAAAGCAACCGCCGCCATCGGCAATATTGGTATTGATATACTCTTTTGTTTGTCCTTTAAGGTCTTTCACTTCTTGGGGAACATGAGATAGAAAACCATACAAATCTTCGGTTACAGGCAATGTTTGATAGGCATTATTAACAAGACGAGCGGTAGCATTTACTTCTAAACGAAAGGTATACGCAGGACATGGACCCGCACAATAAAAAGCGTAGCTTCCTATTACAACATAATCGCCACTATAGGCTTGTTTTTTAAAAACTACTTTTTTGGTCGTTTTGGGAATCACGGCATAATCAACAGGATGAGTGATGGCTTGGGTAACTACCTCTCCTACTTTTGGTTCTTTTTCGTAATAACCTACGATGATTTCACAGTCATTTTCCTGAATAGATTGGATTCTGATAGCATAACCACCAGTTGGTTTAGCGCCTGCAAAAACCGCTAAATAGGTGTTTTTATCCAAATCAAAATCAGATCCTGATGGCGCAAAACAATTAACCGTAGCCCTAGAATCTATAAAGAGTGAATCAATTTTCGCTTGAGAATCAATAACAACATTTGTAGCGGCTTCGGGATTATTCTTTAAAAAATAACCGCACTGAGGCTCGAAGTCTGAAAAAACCACTGTTTTCGTGCTTCCACAGGCATCAGAATTTCCTTTATCAGTACAAGCATACAGGCAGAAAACCATTAAAATTACAAGTATATTTTTCATAAATAAAAGGCTTTTTTAGGGTTCTGTTATTATTTAGTAATCCCATTTATACTTTAAAGAATAAAACCAAGGCAAAAGGTTGCGTATCTAATTTACAAAAAAAAAAATCAAAACTGTTTTCTTAAAGATTATAAACCAGAAACTTAGCTCCCTTAGTAGTTACTTTTTGACCTTTGTGTTTCAGCAAACACCCCAACAAGTACAAAAAAAAACGTTGACAGTAGTACTACTATCAACGTTTTTACAACTAATTTATGAAACTATTTTATTTCCAGATAATCGGTAAGAAAACTGTCATTTCAGAATCTCCTCTATTTGACCAAGCGTAATAAGGAACTAAAGAAACCTTAGTGCTTTCTAAAACTGGTTTAGAAACTGGGCGGTACATATCATTTGATTTAGCATCTTTACGAATCATCATATCAGTTGAGATAGAAGTAATACCTCCTAATAAATCAGGGCGGTATTTCACATCAAATTTAGTATCTCCTGAAAGATATACATCAAGGATGCTAGTTCCTTTTGGTAAATCTGTAGATTCAGCACAGTACACTACTGGTCCTCTTTTTACAGCCACTTGATTACGTACTTCTTCAATACGACCATGACCTTCTACTAAGGTTACCTCCATTGGCATATCAAGAGTCACTACATCTCCTTTTTTCCAACTTCTGTTTATTACCGCAAATTCACCAGGAACAACCGCTACACCAGCGTCAACACCATTAACCATTAGTTTACTTCCTTTGGCCCAATTTGGTATTCTAAATAACATTTCGAAAGCCCCTTTTTTACATTCATTAACAGTCACTTTTACATTTCCATCCCAAGGATAATTAGAAACTTGTTCTAATTTCAGTTTAGAGCCATCTAATAATTTCGTGTCTAATTTATTTCCTCCAAATAAATTTACAGAGACACCATTTTCAGACAAACTATATGCCCATCCTGAAACTTGAGCCACTGTACGTACTAAGTTTGGAGGACAACAGAAACATTCTAGATATGATTGACGTACTGGATACTCTGTATTCATTTTTGAATAATCTCTAGAACCGTGAATTTTACGCAATGGATTTGAATAATAGTATTTATCCCCTTCAAGATTAATACCAGACAGTGCACTATTAAACAATACATTCTCGATTACATCAGCGTATTTTGCTTTTCCATTTAGCCCCATCATACGGTAGCTGAACATAGAGTTACAAATATTAGCACAAGTTTCATTGTATGCTGTCATATTTGGCATCATGTATTCATCAATAAAACCTTCTTCAATCATCTGTCTGTTAGTCGAAGCACCATAATGAGTTTGACCTACCGCTCCAGTTACGTACATTTTTCTATTTGTAACATTGTCCCAAAGTCTGTCTAAGGCATCCATTAAGGCTTTTTCACCTGTTTCAGCAGCGACATCAGCAGCACCAGCATAGTAGTATAAAGCCAATACAGCATGTCCAACTGCTTCACTAGACTCACGTAATGGAGTAAACTCTTGCACCATATCTCCTACTGGATATCCTTTAGTCGTTGAATTCTCTTCGATTCCGTTATGACCTCTACGGTTGATAAATTTCTCTGCTAATGCTAAATACTTTTTATCTTTTGTAGTACGATACAATTCAACCAATCCCATAATTTGTGTTTGGTTGAAACCAAAACGAGCATAGTGTTTTGTATCTTGGAAAAACACAGAATACAAATTATCAGCATGTTTTACAGCGATATCTAAGAAGTTCTTTTTACCTGTAACTCTGTAGTGAATACAAGCACTAGTGTATAAATGCCCACTGTTATACATTTCGTGGTACTTACGATTTTCAAAAGGATCAATCTTGTTACCGCTCAATTGAATCGTTGTTTGTAAATATCCATTTGGCAATTGTGCTTTTGCAATAATTGCGATAATATCATCTAATTGTTTTAAGATTTTAGGATCTTTATTTTGCGCATAAACATAAGCCGAAGCTTCCATCCATTTGTAAAAATCTCCATCATGCCATGCAAAACCTTTGTGCTTTCCTTTTTCAAGACCAGCAGCATATTTAAAGTTATTAAGTCCATGACCTACATCACCACATAAAACCTCACCCATATAAGGCAACATTTTCTCTTCACAAATTTTGAACTTATCTGCCCAAAATCCTTTGGTCCAATGACAGTCACCAATGTTGATACTTTTCAGTTTTACATTTGGACTATCGGTATTATTTACAATTCCTTTGTTCTGTGCAAAAGAAACAGTTGCAAAGAAAAGCGAACTTAAAATTATAGCTGTTTGTTTCATTTTTATAGTTTTAATATTTATACGGATTTTAATAATCCTAATTGTTTAAAGTTCCTGAATATCCTGTAATGATTACCGCGATGATAAGTACAAATACACCGAATAATAAGATACTAAAAGGTTTTTTAGCCCCTTCCCATTCGTTATTAGTATATGCCCATACATTACCCACTATCAGTGATAATCCAAGCATGATAGGCCAAGCAATAATCTTTCCTATATCTCCCATCAATGTTGCTCCTTGTCCATAAATTCCAAGTGCTCCAAACCATAGTATTGCTGCTCCTATTGACCATAGGTACGCTTTAGTAGCATTCGGTGTACTATATGAATTCCAAGTATTATTTTTAGCTAATAAAAACAAAGAATACCCAGCATTAACAACAAATCCACCCCAAAGTACTACAACCCAAATTGCCAAACTACCATTTCTAGCTATTGCTCCTGAAGCTTCAGCTAATTTACCAATAGCTTCACCTTTACCAAAACCAATTGCCAAAGCAGCAGACAATAAACCACTTAAGACAGCGATTATTAATCCCAAAGGAAGATTGACTTTTTCGGTGTTTTCATCGGCTTTTGTTAATTTATCCTTTTGGATTCCTGCATAAGCAGTAATTGCAATAGCAACCATCATAATCAGTACACCCATAATCACATAAGGAAATGAAGGTTTATCTGTTTCTCCCTCATTGGTAAACAAAGGAATCAAAGCCCCTGCTGCAGAACAAACCCCCATTACGATTCCGTACGTTAATGAAATACCAATATATGGTACGCTTTTCCCAAAAAGGATTCCACCTATACCCCATAATCCACCATAAATCATGGCTTCAATAATCACATCCGAAGGAGCAGAAGTCACCACTTCAAACAAATCAGGCACTACAAGATATGCCCAAGTTGTAGGAAGCAAAATCAATGCAAAAGTAGAGTGTACTAGCCACCAAGCTTCCCATTTAAGAGGAGCCATGAATTTCATTCCAAGTCCAAAAGAACCTTGGAAGATACTTGCAAAAATAACAAGTAAAAAAGATAACGTTAATGTATCCATTATGTATTAGTTAGTTAATAGTTAATTATTTAAAGTGCGGTTGAAACTCTCTTTTTTACTAAATAGTCTTCAAGTGCTAAATGTGAACAATCATGTCCAATTCCACTATTTTTGATTCCACCGTGAGGCAAGTAAATAGCATATTTCACACCATTGATTTGGATTTCACCAAATTCTAAATCTTCAGTAAAACGTTGAATTCTTTTGTGGTTGTTTGTAAAAATATAAGAAGCCAATCCGTATTCCGTATCATTGGCCAAAGCCAAAACTTCATCATCAGACTCAAAACTCATAATCCCTGCAACAGGTCCAAAAGTTTCATCTCTAAACAAACGAGAATCAGTTGTGATTCCTGAAACTACTGTTGGCTCAATCCAGTTTCCATTTTCAGGGAAACCTGCTGGAATTTTACCACCGTATTCTAATTTAGCTCCTTTGCTTACAGCATCTTGAACCAAATCAAACATTCTATCTCTATCCTTACGAGTCACTACAGGCCCCATATCTACAGCTTCATTTGCATCTGTACTGAAACCTAATTTCAATTTAGAGGCTCTATCAATATATGCCGCTAGGAATTTATCGTAGATGTTTTTGTGAACAAAAATTCTATTGGCAGCCACACAAATTTGACCGCTATTTCCAAATTTCAATCCAATAGCTAAATTAAGTGCTGTATCAAAATCAGCATCTTCAAAAACGATAAAAGGCGCATTTCCACCTAACTCCATTCCTAATTTCTTAATAGAAGTCGTACTATCAGCAATGATTCTTTTACCTGTAGCGGTAGAACCAATCATAGTCAAAACGGCAGGAATGGTACTCGTTGTCATTGTAGTCGCAACTTCGGCAGAAGGCCCCGCTAAAATATTAACAACACCCGCTGGGAAATTAATTTCGTGTAAAATTTCACCAATCATATACGATGACAAAGGTGACATTTCAGACGGTTTGATAATCAAAGAACATCCTGCTGCTAATGCTGGTCCAATCTTAAAACCAACATTCAACAAAGGGAAATTCCAAGCTAGATAAGCCACAGCAACTCCCGCTGGTTGCTCCACAATTTTATGTGTATGGGTATTTTCATAATCTGGAATTTGCTCTTCTCTACGATTTTTCATTGCAGCAGGATACCATTCCAAAGCATTAGTAATTGCTTCGATATCTTCGGCAGAACCCGCATAGGTTTTCCCCATTTCGTGTACCATAGCCGAACGTAAATCGGCTTCTTTTGCAATAATAGCGGTTCTCAATTTGGTCATCCAAGCTGTTCTTTCAGCTAATGATAATTTAGACCAAAATTTAAATCCTTTTTGAGCTGCCGCTAATGCTTTTTCAGCATCAGCCTTACCTGCAAGAGCAACCTGAGCGATTGATTCACCAGTTGCAGGACAAATAACATCAGCTTTTTCACCGCTTACAGCATCAACTAACTCACCGTTGATGTATAATTTTTTATAACCAAAATTTTGTGTTTTCATTATCTTACAATTTCTTAGTGTGTTACTTTTTTTAAATTTTTAGAGATACAATACTCCATTAAGACATCTTCATTCACATCAATACCTAAACCTGGACGAGTAGGAACATCAATAAAACCGTCCTTCATTACAATCGAAGGGAAGGTTAATTTTTCACGAAGTCCGTTTTCTGTTTGATCGTATTCCATCAAGAAATTAGGTTTGTACATTCTTCCTGGAATCTGCTCTAAATTAGCAATAAAATGCAAAGCAACATGAATTCCGATAGCTGTTCCCCAAGTATGAGGAATAATATCTAAACCATTGGCTGTGGCCAAAGCTGAAATACGTTTTGCTTCAGTAAGACCTCCACTAGAGCAAATATCTGGTTGTAAAATATCTACCGATTTATTTTGAATTAATTGTTGGAAACCAAAACGCAAATATTCACATTCTCCACCTGAAATCGGAATAGAAGTTTTTTGTCTCAATTCATGATATTGTTCGTAAAACTCAGGAGATATAGGTTCTTCAAACCAGCTAATATCGTACTTTTCAATCTTTCTACACAACTCAATTGCTTCTCTCAAAGTATAAGCATGATTAGAATCGACCATCAGTTGAACATCGTCACCAATGATTTCTCTCATTTTACGTACGTTTTCAACGTCAGCTTTGATACCTAAACCAACTTTCATTTTCATCGCTTTGA
The DNA here is from genome assembly GCF_034119845.1 of Flavobacterium sp. NG2. Lineage (NCBI taxonomy): Bacteria > Pseudomonadati > Bacteroidota > Flavobacteriia > Flavobacteriales > Flavobacteriaceae > Flavobacterium > Flavobacterium sp. NG2. Next base: position 3,896,801 of record NZ_CP139420.1, read on the forward strand.
ATCCTTGAGAAACGTATAATCTTGCTTCTGCTTCAAAGTCTTTGGATGGATTATCATGACAGGTAAAATACAAACCTGTTGCATAAGGTTGGATTTTAGTTCTATGTACACCACCTAATAGAGTAGAAACAGATTGTCCTAAAATTTTCCCTTTTAAATCCCAGATGGCAATATCGATAGCACTCATCGAAGCTACTAAAATTCCTCTTCGAGCATAATCCAATGTTCTACGGTACATACGGTTCCAAATCACCTCATTTTCTAAAGGATTTTGACCAACAACCATAGGCTCTAAAAATTTAATTCCAGATTCTAAGATTGCCGCAGGACCATATCCTTCTCCCCAGCCATAAGTTCCATCTGAACAAGTTACTTTTACAACACAAATACATCTTTCAGAATACTCCCATTGTGAAAAGAAAAAGCTTTGAGAAAGTACATCTCTCAATACAAACGTTTCAATTTTTTCAATTACCATTATATTTCTATTTAAATCAAAAAGAAGTGATAAAACCTCTTTCACTATTTCTATTTATTTACAAAATCACTCTTTAGTAAAATTATTACTTTAAGCCATTATTCATGGTTAAATTTTACCCACAAACAAACCTTATTTACCTAATTTCCACAACCTTATCACAAATGCTTTTAAAATGATTGTATAGTGCATCATAGTCTTTGGCATCCATCATTTTCTTATCAAACAACGAACCTCCCATTCCTACTCCAATTGCTCCAGCTTGGAAAAAAGACTGAATATTATCTAAGGCTACACCTCCAGTAGGTAACAATTTTATCGTATTTAAAGGCGCCAAAACATCCTTAACATAACCTGCTCCTAATTGTGTAGCTGGAAATATTTTAACTGCTGTTGCACCTAGTTTATTAGCATTGTATATTTCCAAAGGTGTGAAAGCACCTGGAAAAATAGGCACATTATGACTTTTGCAATAATGCATCACATCGACATCCATAATAGGCGTTACAATGAAAGTTGCCCCTGCATCCAAAGCCTTCATTAAGTCGGCCATCGTACAAACAGTACCTGCTCCCACATTAATATCAGAATGATTTTCTGCAATCGATTTGATGATATCACATGCATTAGCCGAATTCATGGTGATTTCAAGAGTCGTCAATCCTGCTTTTTTATAATAGGGCAAAATTTCCTCGATTACTTCCAAAGAAACATTTCTCAGAATCCCTACAATAGGCATTTTATCAAACAACTCTTCTTTATAATTTGTTCCCATCTTATTTTTCTATAATTGGTTTTTAATAATATTCCATTGTCCTTTCACTACGGAAGTATCTACTACATCGGCTTGTATTACTTTGGTTTTTGAAACCAAACCTAAAATCGAAATGGCTCTATGATACAGCTCGAATAATTTTCCTCCTGCACATAATTTGATATAATCACAGTCGATTTCCTCTAAGGTTTTCAACTCACTACCTATCAACAAACCACTCAAATAATAGTAATTCTCAAGATTGTTCTTCTCTTTAAAAAGGGTATTTGTACGTACCTTAAAAAAGGTATTTAATAGTGATTTTCCTTCCATCGACTTCAAAACCCCTTCTTCAAAAGAAGCTAAAACGGAAGCATCAAAATCTGATTTTTCAATGGAAGCTTTTAAAATAGTATGCTCAGAAATCACACTAAAAACTTCACCAGTCATGTAGGTATAAAAATCAGTAACAACTCCTTTATCACAAACGACATGTTTACTATGTGTTCCTGGCGTGATAAAAACCACTGTTTTCTTTTTATCCTTCTCAGTCACCAAACCAATGATTTCTACTTCTTCTCCTCGAATAACATCAGAATCCGACTTTACACCTGAAATCAATTTAATGGTGTACGGAAAATCAGGAGATTCAATGGTTTCAATATGTAATGATTTACCATTTGTTTTAAAAGGCAAGTTTGAATAAGGTAATTCTCTTAAACCAATACTCGATGATGCCATTCCAGAAATAACAACTTGTAAATCAGAAGGTATAGTAGTCTTGAAGTTATCGATTTGAACTTTTAAAAAGTTTAAAAAATATAACTCCTTTTCTTCTCCAGAAGCCAACCATTCGTTGTAAACGGTTTTGATTCCCCTTGGAGAAACAACTTCTTCAACTATTGTCAAAGAAGGAACTGACACTAATCTCAAACGCAAATTTGAAGTTCCCCAATCAACACTAATAAAGCTTTTAGTACTCATAATTAAAAAAATCCGATTATTGATTCTTACAAAGTTACCTCTAGAGCATCTTTATTTCTATTCAAAAATTACCTAGTACTAATCCATATTTACCCTTAAATGAATCAATTCATACTCAAACAGAGGTAAAACATATAGGAATAAAAAAATCCGTTCGCATAAACGAACGGATTTCGGACAATTTAAAAAAACCAAATAACAAATGAATATTACTGTTTCAATGCGGATAAATTGAATTCAAAACTATACTTACCCGATTTTAATAAATACTGTGGCAATCGATTTGACAAAGTTCCCCCTAAAGACAACTGAACCAAATCAAGATTTAGCGTATAAAACCCTTGTGGATTTAAATCATAAGGATGCCTAGCTTTGTTGATATTCTCCGCAGCATAAGGCCAGATAGAAAATCCAAACAACGGACTTCCTGTAACTTGCAATCCAGATTTAGTACTAGCACTCAATTTCAACCATCTGGTATCCGTATGGTTTCCGTTTTCTTGAGGGAATATATAATTATAAAATACAGCATCCGTTTTTAAACTATATTCTCCTACTTCGGCACTAGCCTTACGGTCACTATAGTTTTCCCACGGTCCATTTCCGTAATAAGTCGTGTTTTTATAGGAATCAGAAACCCCCATTGTCACTCCAAAACGAATTAAATCTGGTAAGTTTTTATCAGCATCCATTTCAAGTTTGAAATTAATCGTTCCATCATTTGAAATCGTATAAATTTTATCCAACTTCACTTTAGCTTCTAGGTTTTGTTTCACCAAAATTTTTACAGAATTCCCTTCATTATTCACTACTACATCAGAAGTTTTAAGACGACTTGGAAGATCTGCCCAAAACTCTCGTGATTTAGAAAAACTTCTACTATTAGCTCCTCTTATATCATTATCAACGGTAGGACGAGTCATATTCAATTTTAAAGGAGCAAATACTTGCTCTTCGCCTTTTACTTTATATGAAGTCAACTCTCCATTCAATTTAGAAATCACCACTGAGAATGACTTTCCATTTACCACCACTTCATTAGCTGTCTCACTAGAAATTACTTTATCTTTTACATTTGAAACTAAAACGGGAGTTGTTATTTTAGACTGAAGAACGAATTGATTTTTAGCCACTTCAAATCCTTTTTTGCACCACAAACGATCTGTTTTTTCATGCAATGACATACGAATAAAATACTCTGAACTATCATTGAAACGAATTCCTTTTATTGGCAATTTAACCGTTCTTGACGCTCCAGCTTCTAATTCTATTTGAGGCAAAACACCCGATTGTATTGTTTTGCCATTTTCAGCAACTTCCCAACGAATTTCATATTCCTTTAAGTTTGAAAAAGAAAAACGGTTTGAGATTCTAACTACTGAATTCTTAACATCAGCCCCTTCAAAAACTACTGGTTGAAACATAAATTTACATTCCCAAGCATGAGGATTTGGACTTAAATCAGGTGCAAAAACACCGTTGATACAAAAGTTACCATCATTAGGAATATCTCCAAAGTCACCACCATAAGCATAAAAATCTTTACCATTAGCATCTTTTTTAACTAATCCTTGGTCTTTCATATCCCAAATAAAACCTCCTATTAAGTTAGGTCTTGCTCGTATTTCGTCCCAAATATCCACTAATCCACCAATAGAATTCCCCATAGCATGCATGTATTCACACATAATAATTGGTCGCGTAATATGCGCATTATCAGACATACTCACTAATTGCGATAAGTCAGGATACATTCTACTCAATACATCCACATAATTTTTATCATCAGGATTAGCATAAGTAGGCCATTTATTGATTTCATTAGCCACACCTTCCACATAATGTGGATCTTCAGGATCTCCTTGTGCTCCTTCATAATGAATAAATCTTGACGGATCAAAATCTTTTACCCATCCTGCCGCAGCTGCAAAAGCTGGTCCTGTTCCACTTTCGTTACCCAATGACCATGAAATAACACAAGGTTCGTTCTTGTCTCTTTCGACCATTCGGATAATTCTAGTCAAAATTGGTGCTGCCCAAGTAGGCTGTTGCGGAATATAACTTCCTAAATGATGTGCTTCAATATTAGCCTCATCCATTACATACAGACCATATTCATTGCATAACTCATAAAAATAAGGGTCGTTTGGATAATGCGAAGTTCGAACTGCATTAAAATTGAATTTCTTCAAGGTCTCAATATCTTCTCTTAAATCATCGTGAGTTAAGGCTTTTCCGCGAGTAGGATGGTGATCATGGCGGTTTACCCCCATAATTTTAACCACTTTCCCATTTACCAATAATTCATTCTTTTTACTGAATTCAATTTTTCTGAAACCTATTTTTTTACTTCTAGATTCTACTACTTGACCATTAGCATCCACAACATTAAATACTAATTTATACAAATAAGGATCTTCAGCAGACCATTTGCGTGGACTGCGAATCATCGCTTCCATGAAAGCAAACTTGGTAATATCTCTAGCTGGCCATCTTTCTTTATACACTTTTTCCACCTCTACAGATAGAGGCTTAGCCAAAACTTTATTATTAGCAGCATCATACAATTGAGCCGTAATCGTATACCCTTTAAGTTTGGCTTCGTCTTCTTGAACCCATAGCAAAGGACGAATTTCTAGTTTAGCATCTTGATAATTGTTATCGAATTTTGTTCGCACAAAGAAATCATTTAATGCTATTTTAGGTTGTGCCATCAAATACACTTCACGGTGAATACCGCTCAATCGCCACATATCTTGATCCTCTAAGTAACTTCCGTCACTATAACGAAAGACTTGTAAAGCCACTCTATTTTTACCTGGCTTTAAATATTTTGTAATATCAAATTCGGCAGCCAAACAACTTCCTTGACTATACCCTACTTCTTTGCCATTTACCCAAAGATAAAAGGCTGATGTAACACCACCAAAATGCAAAATTACAGATTGATTATTCCAATCAGCTGGCACTTCAAAATCTCTATAATAACTTCCTACAGGATTATCTCTATAAATTTTTGGAGGTAATGGAGGTTGTGGCCCTCTCCAATCATATTTTAAAGTTGCATCCAAAATATTGGGAGTAAAAGGATATACTATATTCGTATAAATAGGCTGTCCGTAGCCTTTCATTTCCCAGTTAGAAGGCACTTCAATATCATTCCAATTTTTATTTCCACTAAAAGAAGCCGTCATAAAATCGGTAGGACGATCTTCAGATTTATCTACAAAATTGAATTTCCAAATTCCGTTTAATGACTTTATACGGGATCTATCTCTATTTCCTTCTAAGGCATCCTTTTCGTTTTTAAAGGAATAAGAAGGTACTCTGGCTTGCATCTTGTTTTTTTCAAACACTATTTCATTTTCCCAATCGTTTTGAGAAAAAACAACATTGGAAACCAACATCATAAAACTTAAAAAAAGAAAGATTCTTTTCATATCAACAGACTTAAATAACTATTAAAAAGCAATACTATAAAATAAACAACTAAATACCGAGAAAACAAAATGACAAAAAACTAGACAAACTCCTAAAAAGCAATAAAATCCATCGATTAAAACTAACAAAAGTAAATAACCAATGGATTTTGCTTTTTTGTCTTTAGTTCAAAAAATAAAAAATACTAGATATTTTGTAATTCTTCACGCATTCTACTAAAAAATGGCTGAAGTTCACTTAATGGTTTTCCTGTAATTTTACTAAAAACATCATTAAATTTTTTATTCACTTCATTTAATTTATTTTGCTTATCCTCTTGAGATACTTCACCGCTTTTCACTTGCGCCATCACATCCATATATCCTGTGATGTAATTGTTACGAGCGTCCAATAATTCATTTGACTGCTTTGCATCTAAATTAAATTCTTTAGTCGCCGCTTCAACAAAATACTTAATCTTCTTTTCTTGAGTTTTGTTTTGAGCAAAAGCTCCCACAGAAACCATCATTAAAAATGCTACAATAATTTTTTTCATAATCTAAATTTTTTAGTGTTAATTGTTTTATTTGTTGTTTAATTATTTGTTCTTTTTTTGCCAAACACGTACATATTCAATTTCGAAATCAACTACGCCATCGTCCTTTTTTCCTTCTGGGCTATTCAATTCTAAATCTTCTTTACTATCAGGAACGCCATGCCAAGGGAATGTTTCTTGATCCAACCAAATTGAAATTGGCTTAGTAACTACATATCCTTTTTCAAAACCTTTAGCTTTTGCCCATTCATCAATCTTTTCTTTAGACGCTTCTGTAAAAAGTTTTCCATCTATAAAATATTTAATTCCATTTTCATCCCATTCTAAACCGTAAGTATGAAAACCATCGGCTACTCTAAAATCTAAAATGTGATGTTCGGTATAAACGCTATTATTACCTTTTACTGTCCAATCGTGAATAGACCACCACAATTCTTTATCAAGCTTTAATTTATTAGGTTGTCTATGATCTCCAAAGTGCTCAAAAATATCCAATTCCAACCCTTGTCCCATCGCCCAAAAAGCACTGGTGATTTCAGCATCGGCAGCTTTACTTTTAATTTCCATATAACCGTATTGGAAAAATTTTCTCCCTATCAAACAAGCTGTTGTCAAATTTTCGAATTTACTTCTTGTATTGTCTTTCCCCCATGGCTTGTCTAATTTATCGCTAAACGGAAAATCAGGCTCCCAACGTGTTTCAAGAATTAATTTCCCATTTTCAAGTCTATAATTTCTTCCCGAAAACTGAGAAGGAGCACGTCCTATCCAAACATTTTTATTTGGAAAATCAGGATGTTTATAAACTGGCTTTCCATTTTCAAACTTCCCAACTACATACCATCTATCTTCATTTAACGTTGGCCCATCAAACTCATCACTCACTTCTGTATTCAGTATCCATTTCCCCGTATTGTTTGGGTCTGAAAGCGGCAATACAGTTTTAGCTTTTTGCGCTTGTAACTGAAGTAATGGCAAAAGTGCACAAATAATAAAAAATCCTTTTTTCATTTCTCTAATTATTCTTTAACCTCCAAAAATTCAACAGGCGAACCATTATGAACAATGAATGCCACACGAACTCCTTCTGCTGGAGAAAAAGTAGGTACTAAAATTTCTTTCCCTTCTAATGCTTCTTCCATATTATCAACCAAATAAGCTACATGTGGAATGGTACGCATCATCTCAGGCATTGGGCTATCAGCGTCAAACTTTACCCATTCAACACCATACTCATCTTTTGAAAAATCAGTAAAATGTATTTTTCCTGGCTCATAAAAACCATCCCAATTTTTCTCCTCCTTAGTAGGAATTCCAATATGACTAAATGGATATTTCATCTTATTTATTTATTTGAATTTATTTTTAACTACTTTATTTATTTACAACAACTGCGCTATCCAATAGATGATAATTATTATTTCTATCTTTAATCTGAAGTAAAACATTTGCGACTTCAGAACTATTATTCAACTTTATATCGAACAAGAAAGCTTTCAAAGGATTTACATCTTCCAAGACAATTTCTTTTACTTTTTTTTCTGAACCATCTAATAGTTGCAACACCGCAACTCCTTCAAAAAACACACCAAACTGACCGCTTAATCTTTTAGTTGCTCCGTTGAAATTCATTTTTCGCGTAATAATACCAGACCTATTTACCGATAAAACAGGTACAGAAGCAATCTTTGCTGCTGCATGAATCTCTGTATATGAAGCATATGCCCCTGGATTAATAGAATAAATTGGAGTTCGAACTTCGGTCTCTAAATATCCGCTTGACAGTGCACTGTTGTAAATTGAAAGATTCGTGCCATCTTCATACTCTAATTTACTATTATAAGGCTCCAATATTTTTACAAAAGCGGTATTATTTAATTTATTGACATAACTCACCCAAGAATCAGATGAAATCATATGAAAACCACTCATCAAATCATAATCATAATGGATTTCAAAAACACCAGGAGCCACTTCTCCAGTCCAATTCGTTCCATTATTATAATACAATTTAACATGTTCAGGATTGTTTTTATCCAAAGACTTTCGGTTTCTGTTTACAAATTGCCATCTTGTCTCTGCAGTACCTGTTATTTCATATTGGTCCCCATTTGGTAACCTATACTTTTTATCAAATGGAATATAAACACAAAAATTCTTTCCATCTGTTAGTTCTGGATTGCTTCTTGAAATATGCTGACTTGAGGACATTATACCACGTTTTACAGCTTCATTACCTCTGTTAAAAATCATATGCTCAATATAAACCAAACTACTATTCTCTTCTATTCTCAGCCTCCGCTTATACTGCAACTCTTCATCAATCTTTTCAGGATAAACAAATGATTGTGATTTAAAGTCAAAAGAAGGAACAGGTAGTTTTTGAATCCCAGATGCCACTTCTATAAAATCCTCCCCATTTTCATTACTTATTTTCGCAGAATACGGACTATCTCCTAAAATAGCCGGAGGAGGCCAACGTTTTATTTTTTCTCCACCAACACCAACTGCACAATTAGAAATCGGAATCGGTACTATTCTATATCCGCCAAAATTGCGCCATTCTTCTTTTTTAACTTCATCGGATGACATAAAGGATTTACCCAGCATTTCTGGATTTACCCAAAGTGAAGCTATTTCTCCTAAATTATATTCAAGAATCCTTCCTCCTGCCTTAGGCACAACCGCCAAACTTATATATTTATTTTTAGCAACAAAAACACTGTCCCATTTCCAATTTTTATAATTCCCAATTACAGAAACTTTTTTAGCAGACTGTGCAAAAAAAGAAACCTGTAATAACAAAAACAAAACTGTAATTGAAACTTTAAGATTCTTTTTAATATTTTCTGAAACTAAAATCAAATTTTTCTTTTTTTACGTCTAACCTTCTTAATTATAAACAAAACAACTTTTTAAAATGCAAAAACTGACACTACATAATAAACCAACATTTTAGCTCATTTTTTAATTATCAATATTTTTATCCAACATTAAATCTACTATCAATAACACAATCAGTATTTTAACAACAAATCCTTAAAACAAAGAAAGTAAAATATCCATATAGATGATTAATAAAACTTACCCACTACTTAGCCTATTTTACCCCTAGCGCAAAACAAAGACAAAAAAAATCCCATGATAAGAATGCTTCTTCCAGCATCTAACCATGGGACTATTATTTATTAATTAATAATCAAAAAAATATTAATTCAATTCTTAGTTCTATTTGTTTTAAAATACAATATTAATCAAGCTTAAAAGCCTTATCGTAATTTGGCATATTAGTACTAAACCACATTTCTTCTCCTTTTTTATTATCAAACCAAAGCGGTGTTATATGCGTTTCACTCCATTTCTGAGTTTCTTCTACCATTTTTTTCATTAGTTCAGGATACTTAGCACTCAAATCTTTAGATTCATTTGGGTCGTTTTTTACATCAAATAATCTCCATTTGCTATTTGGACCACCCGCTTTTACAATTTTAAAATCATCTTTCCTTGCTCCAACATCTGAGAAACCTGCACGGTAGCGAACCGCATAAATCATATCATCCTTATGTGTATTTTTTCCAGCTAATAGGTTAGACCAAATATCCTTACCATCTATTTTTTTTCCGGCAGGAATCGTTGCCCCAGCTAATTTTGCAAAAGTTGGATAAAAATCAATTGCCGAAACAGCATAATCAATACGTTTACCAGCTGGTACTTTATTTGGCCAATGGAAGAACATTGGTACACGATACCCACCTTCATAAGTATCTCCTTTTGTTCCTCTTAACGGATAGTTATTTGCTCCATGTTCGATATTTCCACCATTATCACTTAAGAAAATGATTAAAGTATTCTCATATTGCTTTGTTTCCTTCAGTGTTTTTACAATTTCCCCTACACCTCTATCTACGGCATAAACCATGGCAGCATACGTTCTACGGTCGTTGTCTTTGATGTTTTCAAAAACTTTCAAATCTTCTGCCTTAGCTTCTAATGGAACATGAGGCGCATTGTACGCTAAATACATAAAGAACGGCTTCTTCTTTTCTTTAGCTTCTTTAACCACACGAACCGCTTCTCTCGAAAGAGCATCCGTCATGTATTCTGTTTCTTCAACAACGGTATTGTTATGCAATAAAGGCGTTAAATAAGCATGAATGTTTTTATTCCCATTTTTCACCTGTGCATCATACTGCGCTTTATAATCTGCTGGGAAATATTTATGACCACCTCCAAGGAAACCATAAAAATCATCAAAACCTCTGCTATTTGGATGAAAAGGCACTCCATAACCTAAATGCCATTTTCCTATTGCACTGGTATAATATCCTGCTTTTTGCATGACATCACTAATATATGTTTCTTGAACAGGAATACCATCTTTTAAATTCATACCCACATCAGGAAGGTTGTAAGGAGCTCCAAATTCATGTGGATAACGTCCTGTCATCAAAGCCGCTCTACTTGGCCCACAAAAAGGATGCGCCACATAAGCTGACGAAAAAATAGTTCCGCTCTTTGCTAGTTTATCTAATTCTGGAGTGATAATATCTTTAGAACCATTAAATCCTACATCGGCATACCCTAAATCATCACAAAGGACAACCAAGATATTTGGTTTTGTTGCTTGTGCCACTATCGGCATCGTTGATATTAAAAACAGGCTCATAAAAGCCAACTTGGTTTGGTTTAATAGTCTTTTCATTTTATCTATAATAGGTCAATAATTATTTTTATTCTGCATATTTGATACATAGTTGTCTAAAAAACAAGATCTAATCTTCACCTTTTACGGTAAAAAACTAGCAGTAATACAAACTAAACACAATATTTCTAATAAAAAACAATGTATTTTATCAGGTTTCAGTACTATATTACCCCGATAGTATTTACTTCTTTTTTTGCCAAATTCTCAAATACTCGATTTCAAAATCGATAGTACCGTTTCCTCCGACCTCTTCTTTGGAATCAGGAACTCCATGCCAAGGAAAGGTTTCTTGGTCAAACCAAATTTTCAATGGCTTAGTGATTACAAAATTTTCATTGGCTCCATTACCTCCATTTTGCTTTGCAACATCATCATAAGCATTAATTGTTGCTCTAGACACATCTCTAAATAATTTCCCATCAATATAGATTTTAACCCCATCAGCACTCCACTCAAATCCATAAACATGAAAGGCTGCTGCTACTCTAAACCCTAAGTCGTGAGACTCTGTATAGGTTGTTCTACCAGCACCTGCACTAGTCCAATCGTGGATGGACCACCAAAGTTCACGTTCTTTACCAGCTGCTTCCTTACTAGGCTGTTTGTGGTCGCCAAACATTTCAAAAAAATCAAACTCTACATTGGAACCAGTTGCCCAAAAAGAACTTGTTATCTCACAATCTGCCGCTTTTGACTTTACTTCCAAATAACCATAAGTAAATTCCTTTTTAGAAATGATAGCAGCAGTGGTAATGTTTTCATATTTCACACCATTATCTAATTTGGTCGAAAAATTAAAAGTAGGCTCCCAACGAGTTTCTAATTTCAACATTCCCTTTTCAACTCGAACATTGTTTGTTGAAAACTGTGAAGGCGCTCTTCCAATAAAATTAGACTGATAAACGCCTCCTTTCCCTTGAATATGCCATTTGGTTTCATCCAAAACTGCACCATCAAATTCATCACTCATTTCTTCATTCAAAACCCATTCTCCTGTGTTTTTTTGATCCGATAATGGTGCATTAGGATTTGGTACAGGATCAACAACTACCGGATCCTTAATAACGTCAATTACCTGAGCATCTTCTTTGGACTTGCTACAATTCACTAATGTTAGCATAACAATTCCAAAAACAACTTTAAAAAAAACACCTCTTTTATTCAAATCTCTATCCATTACTTCTATATTCATTTAAAAAAAACAACTAACACACTGACAACTAAAAACATAGCTAACAAATAAAAGAAAACAACGAACAAATAAATCTTATCATTTTACCCTTATCTAGTTCTATTTTACCTTTTTAGCTACGCCAAAAAAAATCCCGTAAAAAACCAAAACAAATTTTAATTTTCACGGGATTCAAATACTTACTTCCAAGAAGAAGACTTATAAAATCACTATTTTTTTACTCACCTTAGTAGTTCCACTTTTTGCATTTACCAAATAAGTTCCTTTGGCTAAATTTAATTGTGGAAGATTGATTTCGACCCTTGACTTTCCTTTAAAATCATTCGCATAAACCATTTTACCTGACATATCATAAATCGCTATTGCAACATCTGAAATACCCGCCAAATCAATAGCCAAAAATTCATCATCACTTTTAAAAGGATTTGGATACATTTTTAAATTATTATCAATTTCGAAAGTATTTACCGCCAATGCCGGAGGACAGTTGCTGGTATTTACCTGATTATCATCTCTTGAAATTACCAAAGAAATTGACCAATCAAAACCTGAAGCATTAGTCTTAAGTTCATTTTCGGTTGGAACATTTATACTGTAATATCCGTCACCCACTGCCCCACCGGTGGTACTTGCTCGATAAAGCAATGGAGCTACCGATGGCCCAAGATAAAATGTTTCCATATTAGGAATCGGATTTGGTCTTAATATTTCCGGATTGGTTCTTAACTTACAAGGCACCCATGGAAATATACCTTGTTTGACATGGGCATTGATTCCATAAGCGGAGGTAATATCAGTTATTCTCGAAGATGAATCAAAAAAACCAACTCCTACAAAAGGAGACACTTTGTCGAACGCTTTGTCAATACGCACGGCTGCCATACATCCAGTGGCTTCTATTTTTTGTATATCAATCCATCCATTTACAGCACTCCAAGGTTGCAACATAACAGCAGCATTCCCATCAGTACATTTTATATTATATCCAAATATTTCAGACATCTTAGCCACTTCCTGAGGAATCACACCTCCTGAAGCACTTACATCGTCACTTTCAAGCCTAAGAGTAACACCACCTCTTAAAGAAGTTAAATTCTTAAAAAGCAACTTCTCACCAGTTCTTACTTGCACAACGCCATAACCGCCATGTCCATTTATAATGGTTAGATTTTTAACCAAACCTTTAACGGGACCTGCCCAAATATTGTTTCTCTTACTTGCTGAACAATTCAGCGCTGCATGTATAGTACCATTATCATCTACAAAACAATCAGCTACCATAAAATTCTTTGCTTCTTTAACATTAAATGGTGTAATTCTGGTTTCTTTATCTAAATGAGTTAAATCAACTTTAAATTGTCCGCTTGAAGCCCTGATACTCACATTCTCTGACAATACTCCTGTATAGCCAATACGAAAAATAGACATATTAGGAATTTGAGGATTGGTAGGAGAGACAGCATCATAAGGTTTTACAATCGCCAAAGGATCGAATACCAAATGAACATCTGATTTGAGTTGAATTTCGTTGAATTCCCATGTTCCAGCAGGAATGGTAATAACTCCACCTTTAAGGTTTTCACCATTTACCATCACCGTCAGGTTAGTCAGGGTATTAATAGCCGTTTGCAGAGCCGGAGAATCATCTCCTGTTGCAGGATTATAAACCAAAGTTATTCTTTGTGAAGAGGGTGCTGCAGGATACTTTCCGGAACTATCAGTAAAAAAATCTGCTTCATTTCTAAACTCGGGTAAGGGAGAACCTACTTGTGAAAAACCTAAGTTTATTAAAAATAAAAAGAGTATTATGGTTGTGCTTTTTTTCATGACATTTAGTTTGTATATAACAATCTGTCTTATTATTTTTGATTCTTAACCTCAATATACAAACCAAGGTCGTTTGTCGATTTTGGATTCTAAGTCATTAATTTCAACGAGCTGAAAGGTTTCCTTTTCATCCAAAACTTGTTTCTGGGAAATACAAAATCCTCCTTTACACAGGAAATATTCAGTTAATTCAATGGATACTAAATTACTTATCACTCAACATACGACTAAAGTTAGTATTTGCACTATATTCCCAATCTTATCATACAAATGGATTCTGCTATAATTAAGTTCACAAACAAAAATCCTGATAAATGAAAGTTATAAGGAATGAGCCCGACACAATATCGAGCTCTTCATTTTCAAAATTAAATATAGATTTATTTGAGATTTTGAGTGTAGTCTACACCTGATGATTTAAAAATATTTTGCTTATAAAGTAAAAAGCTTATTTACTTAACATTCTTCATTTCTTCTTGCATTTTCTGAAAAAACGGTTGTAATTCAGCATACGACTTACCAGTCATTTTAGACATAGCACTATTAAAGTCTCTTGAAGCTTGCTGACCTATTTCTTTTTTCTCATCAGCAGTAATTTCTCCATTTTTTAATTTTCCTGCTGAATTTACGTAAGCCATCACTACTGTAGTACGCAGTGTCATCAGATCTTTTTTCTGATTTTCGGTTAGTCCAAATTCTTTAACTGCCGAATCAACAAAATAATCGATTTGTTTTTGTTGCCATTTGTCTTGAGCAAATGTTGCGGTAGCTGTCATTAGTAATATAAAAACTAAAATAATTCGTTTCATAATTTAAAAATTAATCGGTTTAATAATTAATAAATTTACAAACAAAACGACAGCACAATAAGGCCTATTTTATCCTAAACAAAATAAAAATTACCCTTATTAAAAACTATACCCTTTTTAAAACTGACAAAAATCAACTCAATTTTAAATCCCTATTAACAACAAAAAAGATTGCAACAACTGGTATAATTAACAACTATCTCTAGATCTTTACTTAATTTAAAAAACTACACCATCAGACTTTTACATAGTATACTTATAACTCTTTGGTGTGCTTCCCATGATGTGTTTAAACTGTTTATTAAAGTTGGTTATTGATTTATATCCTACCATATGACTTACTTCAGAAATCGGTAAATCTTCTTGTACCAATAAACGCGAAGCATTACGAATGCGAACTTCATTCAAAAACTCTGTGAAAGATTTGTTGGTCATTTTCTTGAAAAAACGACAAAATGAATTAGTTGTCATACAAGCAATATCAGAAACCTGACTCAAACTAATATAATTAGCATAATTATCTGATATATATTTAATTACCGTATCCAATCGACCCGAATCGTCAGTTGCTAATTGACTCATATCAGAAGATGACAACACTTCCTTGGTTTCAGACAACGACAATCGATGTAACAAACTTAATAGTTTAATCGATTGTTCTGCTGGAGATAAATCGACAATTTCTATCAAATCATCATGCAGTTCATCGCTTACATTTTTCCCAAATGAAACACCAAATTTAGATTGTTCCAACATATGGTTAATAGCTGAAAATTCGGGATTACTAAAAGTACCTTCTCCTAAAAAATTTTTGGTGAATTTTAATATAATCGTTTTTACGTGAGCATCTTCATCTTCATCATAATAAGAAGGATCATTACGCCATAAATGAGGCAAGAATGGCCCAACCAAAACCAAGTCCCCAGGTAAAAAATGAGAAACATTATCACCTACAAAACGTACCCCACTGCTTTCAGAGATATATAACAATTCATACTGCGAATGATAATGCCAAAAAGAATCCTTACAAGGCACTAATGCCGCTCGAATATTCAATCGAGCGTTGACAAAACTATCGGGATTTTTTAAAACTAATTTCATAAAACACGGGTACTATCTTGTTAGTATAACATTTAACTCTATTTATGATTAGCAAAAATTATTCCAAAAACAGAATAAAATTACTAAAACATGCCTTCATAAGGCATGCTACTTCTTTCATAGTCTCAAAGATAAAGACTTTATTAAGTATATACTATAAAAAAACACAGAATTGAATGCATATTCATATTAAAAACCAGTTAAATTGAAGATATCACAATTTTAATCACAAAGAAGTAAGGATTCTCCCAAAACAAACAGCCAAAATCAGCCTTACTAAAAACAAGAGGCTACTCCACTTAGAAAGTGTGATAGCCTCTAAAAAACTAACTACAAAAAACTTTACTCAAAATTATGGAACAATCGTGGCTAATACTTTAACTTGAAAAACCTGTTCAAAAACCCACACACCATCAACTAATACAGCATCTACTGGCGTAGTCCCTTTGTATGTAACTTTATCTTTATAAGTATTTCTTAAAGTCACAGTATAATCACCGGCAGTTGGGAAATAAATAAAAACTGTTGCATCAGTTGTTACCAACCCTTTTGTTGCATCGATATAAGGAGTTAAATCTGGATAAGGTACTGTATTTACATTTTTGAAACCTGATTTCAAAAAATGAGATCCTTCCTTAATTTTCCACTCATGCGATAAAGTTCCCTGTGATAAATCAAAAATTGACAAAGCTTTACCAGCTGGAATTGTAATTGGAGCAGTAACACTTAACGGAGTACTTGAATACCAGGTTACATCAGAAAATTCAGGATCGGGTGTTAGCGATTCTTTTTCACAACTTGTAAAAAACAATCCTAAAAACATTGCTATTATTACTATATTTTTCATTTTCTTCTTTTTAATTATTTAGATAAATTAGGATTTCTACCCACCTCATTACTTGGTAATGGTAAATATTCACTAGTTCCTTCAACGAAGTTTTGAGCTGGAATTGCAAACTCATTAGGAATAGGCAAACTTGTACTTACTTTATTTGCTTCATCAACAACTGAAGCTTTAAATCTAGTTACTTGAGTTCCTATATTTGGATTAACAGTTTTTGCATACTTAAAATCATTTGTATAATAGGTTTTTGAAGCCAAGTTGCTAAAATTAGATTTTAATATTCCCCATCTTCTCAAATCTGTAAAACGAGTTGCGTGACCTTCTGCTGAAGTTTCTAAAGGTTTATCAACAAACATTAATTTATCCATCAATGTAGTTGCAGTATAAACAACACCATCATAAGTACGTGTCCCTGCAAATTCACCTGTAATACCATATAACTTTAATCCCCAACGAGCACGAACTTTATTAATAAGTGCCAAAGCTTCATTAATAGCACCTCTTTTTATCAAGCACTCCGCTTGCATTAAATACACTTCAGACAATCTATGTACAATATAATTTTTAGATGATTTCTGTGCACCTAATGTATTTGCTGTTTCAGCTGTAAAAATATCCACATTTAAATATTTTTTATAATATGCAAAAACTCTTGGCTGTGCGGTAGCATTTGCTGCAAAAAGAGTTAGACCTGCCGAAGCATCAATAACTGCAGGCACTCCGTAAGTAGGTGTTTGAAGATCTTCCGGCAAAGTAACCATAGCCGAGGCTCTTAATGGCACTCCCCTAAGCGGATTCGTGATAACACCCCCAATATGATTTCTTGCGTCCAAAGGATCCATCGGCTCTGCTTTATAAGCATAAGCCACCCAAGCAGGAGCTGTAAAACATAAATTTTGAGAGAAACTTAAAAAAGCCAATCTATTAGTAGTACTCTCTTCATCAAAATTCCCTAATTCTGGTCTAAAAGCGCCATCAAAGTTAACTTCAAAAATAGACTCACTATTAAACTCGTTTACAGTATAGAACATAGCAATAGGATCCTTACCCGAAGCTGTAGTTCCATACAAACTGTAATTAGTATTACCAATTACATCATTAAAATAACCTTCAGCTAATAAATACTCCCCTTGATATAAATAACTAGTACCTAAAACTGTTGCAGCAGCAGCTCTCGTAGCACGCCCTTTTTCCGCTGGTCTAGTAGCTGGTAAATTATCGAAGGCATATTGTAAATCTGCTCTAAAAAACTTTAATACATCTTCTGACGAAGAAACTGATTTGAAAAAATCATCAGATGTCACAGGTGTATGGTCTTCAATAACAATTTTCCCTTTGTTAAATGAAGTGTGTAAGTAAAAATGAAACAAACCTCTTAAAAAACGAGCTTGAGCCATTTGATAGATCCACTTTTGAGTATCTGTAGTAGTAGGTTTTATCCTTTCTAAAGCTTCAATAACTTGATTGGCTCTAAAAATCCCTCTATAGCAAGCCGCCCAATGACGGTCTATAAAGAAGTTATTATTACTATAGTTCTGAAACCAAAACGTATACGCAAGGTCACCAGTTAAAAATGGATCAGGTCTTACATTTGAAAAATATCCCATATCCGAACGTACCATTTCTTCTCGTAAATTAAATACATACTGAGACAATAAAGTCGCATAAGCAGCAGTTAAACCACTGTTAGTATCATTTAAATTTTTCCAAAAACTACTTGAGTCTGTGAAATTTGGATTTGTTTCTGTCAAATCTGGATTACAAGAACTCAACAGTCCAAGAATCAAAAACACAGAAGCACATTTATATATATATCTTTTCATCATTAAAAAATTAAAAATTAAAATTCAAACCAACTGAATACATTTTTGTTAAAGGGTAATTCCCTTTATCCAATCCTCTCGAGTTAACATTCCCTCCTACCTCTGGGTTATACCCCGTATATTTAGTAAAAGTGAATAAATTTTGCCCTGTTAAGAAAATTCTAAATTTACTGATTCCTAAAGCTGAAGTCGTTTTCTTAGATAAATTATATCCAAAGGTTATATTTCTAATTCTTAAATAAGAACCATCTTCAATAAATAATTCTGTATTAGGTTGGTAATTTGGATGTGCTGAGAAAATCCCTCTGTAAGCTGGAAGTGTCCCATTTGGATTCACATCAGAATAAGAATTCAAAATTTCTTGACTTCTACCATATCCTATAGCGGTAGCTCTAGCCCCATTTACAATCTCATGACCTAAAGCAGAATACATATTTAGATAAAAATCAAAATTATTATACTCTAAACTTAAATTGTATCCTATTTCATATTTAGGCAATCCACTACCTGCATAAACTCTATCTCCTACAGACTGAAATATACCATCACCATCAACATCTTTATAAATTAAATCTCCCATTTTGAATTGGCGATTTGTAAAATAAGTATTCGCTTGAGCTAATTTTTCTGGTGTATTTGCAATTCCATCAGTCGCAAACACAAAATAAGCTCCAGCTTCATATCCTGCTGCAAGTGCAGTAATTTGACTTGTTGTAGCATTTCCTCCAGGTACAATTCCGTTATCGCTAGTCAAAATTGGACCATTAAATCCATCAGTTATTTTTGTAACCTTATTTTCGTTTGTACTAAAAGTACCGTTCATTCTATATTTTAATTTACCAATTCTATCACGATAACCTACAGCTAACTCATAACCAGAATTAGTCATATTACCAATATTTAATACCACTTGATTATTATTACTTAAGCTTCTGATTGAATTAGGAGCTCCTCCACCATTGGATGAATCATCTAAACCTACACTAGGCGGAACTGTTAAGCTAAACAACATATCCTTCTTATCAGTTTGATAATACTCCGCAGTAACTGTCAGTTTATTTTTGAAAAAACCTAAATCAATACCGATATTCTTTTGAATAGAAGTTTCCCATTTCACATCAGGATTTCCAATTGTTGTTTGAATTGCTGAAGTAGCAACAGCACCATCACCAAAGGCATAAGCCAAATCTCTATAAATAGCTGTACTAAACGAATAATCTTGAAAACTTTGATTTCCTACTGTACCACTACTTAAACGTAGTTTAAAATTATTCACTACACTACTAAGTGGTTTGAAAAAATTCTCATCAGAGATATTCCAAGCCGCAGATACAGATGGAAACAATCCCCAACGGTTTTGTTCTGCAAAACGAGAAGAACCATCTCTACGTATACTTGAACTTAACAAATATTTCCCTTTATAATCATATTGCATCCTTCCTATCATACCTGACAGTCTGTTTGTATAATCAGGACCTGAAATAGCTGATGCTACGCCTGTTGCGCTATTCAATACAGTAATATTATTATCTGAAATATCAGCTTTTGAAACCGTTATCTCCTCATAGTCAAATCTTTCTGATGACAAAGCACCTGTTAAAGTCAATTTATGATCTTTCGCAAAAGTAGTTTGATAATTTAAAGTCGCATCCCAAGTCACTGCATAACGTCTTTGAACGTTTTCAGAAATTGAACTTGGCTGAAGTACCTCTAAGTTTCTTTGCACATCAAAAGTAGATTGACTAGGTCTAAATCTCATACGTTCAAAATTCAAATCATTCACTCCAAAACGAGTACTAATATTTAAACCTTTAATAATATCATACCCTAATTCAATATTAGTATACGCTCTTGTTGATTTAGCCTCATCTAATGAATTAAGACTGGTCAACAACGAAACATTGGTATTAAAATCATTACCTCCAAACAAATCCAAAGCATCTGCCTCAAGAGATAATATTGGCTGAGTTGGCTGATAACGGATCAACTGACTAATCGTATTAGAAGCCCCTCTATCCGTAAACTCTTTTGTCATTCCTATTCCAATATTGGCTGAAAATTTACCTTTTTTGTAAGTTACATTAGATCTTGAATTAAATCTCTGAAAGCTTGATCTTGAAATAACCCCTTTTTTATCAAAGAAACCTCCAATAAAAGAATATTTTAAATCATTACTTCCACCACTTACATTGATACTGTAGTTTTGAGTTCCTGCATTATCTACAAATAGCATTCTTGAGATATCATTATCATATTGAAACCTATCAGCAGCATTAGTCAATGGAGCTAAATTGATAGCACTATCAGCCGTTCCCGCCACATTTCTAGCTAAAAGCATATCCACATAGGTTTGATCAACAGCATTCAGTAACTTATGACCTTCTCCCAAAGTTTCAAATCCCTTACTTGCATCAAGCTTAACACTTAATGCACCTGCTTTTCCTTTTTTAGTTGTAATCAAAATTACCCCAGCAGCTCCACGAGTACCATAAATTGCTGCCGAAGAAGCATCTTTCAGTACATCGATAGATTCAATTTCGTTTGGACTAATTCCTGGATCCCCTTCTTGAGCAATACCATCAATTACGTATAAAGGAGTATTGGAACCCGAAATCGAAGTAATACCTCTAATCAAAATCTCTGAACTAGTCCCTGGCTCACCTGAACTCACGACATTCACACCAGATATTTGTCCCTGTAAAGCATTCCCTAAATCTGAAGTAACTTGATTTACTATGTCCTCCGACTTAACACTCGCTACAGCTCCAGTTAACTCTTTTTTCTTTACAGTACCATAACCAATTACCACAACTTCATTCAAATCTTGAGTAGCTGATTTCAGTTTTACATTTAAAGTTTTTCCAGTTACTTTTACGTTTTTAGTCGTCATTCCGATATAACTAAAAACGAGTAAATCTCCTTCATTTGCTTTAATAACATATTTCCCATCAAAATCAGTAGCTGTACCTTTAGTTGCGCCTTTCACAATTACAGTTACACCTGGAATAGGCATACCGTCTTCTTCCCCTATAACGGTTCCTTGAACCACTCCTACTTGAGCTTGAGCGGCAACGTTAAAAAACAACGTTAGTAGAGTAAGAAACAAAAAACGTCCTAGTACACTTTTTTGTTTATCATTTTTTTTCATTTTCATTTTGTTGATTTTAGTTTATTATTTTTTACTACTATTAATTTTAAAACAATTCTGATTTAATCTATTATCAAAACCAATCTTAAAATTTAAAGAAACAATCACCAGATAATTTCTTCCTCATAACTTAAAACATTAGGTATATTACCCATCAACAGATTAACCATAATCTATTAATTCTCTTAAAAACTTTGCTTTCATATATTGGTTTAGTTTAGTTTAAAAATAAATTTGACACTTACACGCCATCACACCCTAAAATCAAAAAGCCACACCCTAGCGTTAACTTTTTTAACCTTGAACACAATTGAAAGCTAATTTGCATATATAAACAAGCCTTAGCAATGTATCTCGCGCTACTATTTTTATGCTTTTTTTTACTATTATCATAAAAAAAATAACTTATTTTTATGATGTTTATAAAAAATAAAAATATTCAATACACAAAGTAAAGAAACAAACTCAAGTTTTTTTCTACTAAAATTACCCTTTACTAACACTTTTTTACCTTTCATTTTCAAAAACACCCCCTATTTTAGCATTCAAAAGGTATAATCACATTAATACAAACAAAAAAAGCAGCTTGAAAACAAGCTGCTTTTTCTACAAATAAACCACTATGGACTGAAAGCCCATAGATTTGGTTGTTAGACTAAAAGTCTGCATTTGAAAACGCTATAATTAGCCACAGATTAAAAAGATTAGCACAGATTAATCCTTTGAATCTTTATAATCTGTGGCAAAAAATTTTAGAAGCTAAAGCGAAATGCACTAAAGTGAATAGTTTTAACTATTTTGGGGACCAGTAAATAAGTGTAATACCTAAAAAATATACTAGTCGAAAATTAATTAACACTCAACTGAAAACTTCCTTTCTTAACCTTACCATCTTTAAAGGTGACTTGGTATCCAAAAGCAGGAATCTCCAATCCTTCTTTTGTTTTTTGCTTCACTGGACCTAAATTCACAATCACTTCTGTACCTGAAGTAAATTTTGATTTTTGTAAATTAAAATCAGGGCTTAAGTACTCATGAGATTTTAATTCTGAAAAGAATGTTTCGCGATTTACTGGGCACACTAATTGATTCGCCATCTTAATCATATCTTTCATACCATCAAATTCATAAGGCGAGAAGAAAATTGTAGAACCAACTCCAAATAACATATTTCGTAATGACTTCACTCTAAAATCTCCATTTTCAGAAATTTGATTATCAGGATCTTGAATTTTTCCAAAAACAGCTATTGCATCATGATACACCAAATTAAACAAAGGTGCTCTATGTGAAATCTCAGATAAATTAGAATTCAAATAGGTCATCCCTTCAAACATATCAAAATAAGGAATATATTGTTGCTGACCGTGCTCCGTTCCGTTTACCAAGTTTTTAGAATCAAGGTATTTAGCTAGATTAAAACAACCTGTATTATCTTCATCTGCAAAATAAGAAAAAGAAATATCTGTGATATCTGCTTCAAGACCTAAGGCTTCAATTTCTTTTTCTAGATTCTTTTGAGCCAAACTTAACTGCTTGTTTTGATCAATATTAGCCCAACGGCTTCCCGTATTTTTTAATTTACCATTAGCATCTTTTGCAAACAAACCTGTATCAAACTTTGGATCATTCTCTAAAGTTGCCGAATAAGCATGATACGATGAATACAAATAACCATATTTCTTAGTCAAATCAACCGCTTCTTTTAATTTAGAAACACCTCCTAAAGCTTCACTAATAGGCCAACAATTAGGAACAAAATTTGAAAACGTTCCCCAAGCATGAAAGAAAGCATTATCTACCTTTAACTCATCATGCGTAGTTTTTATCATATTTTGCAGTTGCTCAAATGTAAATGCCATACCTGGCATATTCACATAATGAGGGTAACCACCGTAAACGCCCATATAAACAGCTCCTGCTAATTTTTTAACATCTGGATCTCTTTTAGCTTTGTCCTCTAGCGATACAAAATACCCTCTTTTGATGGCTTCTTTTCTATATACCTTAGCCATATCAACATAATTTCCTTTTGAAATAAACTGATAGCTAATTATTTTCTTTTCATTTGCCTTCTTCAAATTCCAAACAGGGTCTAAAAATGCAATTCGCTTATTAGGTGACATTTTCCCTTCTGGATTGTATAAATATTGCCCGTTATTGTTAATGTTATAAAACATTTTGGGTCTTGAGGCTTCATCAACTATACCAATAACGGCTGATTTTTCATTGTAAGTTCCCCACCATGGCATCGACAAACCTGAAGCATTAAATAAATCCAAGGTTCCAGTTGATTTTGCCAAATAAGTAGCATCATCCCATCGGCAAAAAGCACCACCATTCATAGGAAAAATATAAGACGGACTTATAACACCTTGCTTTTGAGGAATAACAACTGCCCCTTTATCAACATCTGTTTCTAAACTAAAAGCTCTTGTAGGATATTTTAATTCTAATAATTTGAATTTTCCACCTTTAAAAGAAACGATTTCGACATCTAATTTTCCTTCTTTGGTATCTAATCGTAATTCAGTTTGAATACTTACTTCTTCGGCTACCACATCCTTCTCCAGTACTGGATTCTTAAAGTCAATCGTAATTACTAAATTACTTTTTTTAGTAACCGTAATCGTTTTACTTTTAGAAATATTGACGCTTTGTTTCTTTCCGTCATTTCCGCTCAATTCTAAGATACCGGCCGCATTTTCCCAAGGATCAGATTGCCATAATTGACCTGACTTTTTCTCCAATACTGCAAAAGAACCCGTGGTTTTATCAACGCTAACTTTGATAGCTGGATTTTCAATAACGATCTCTGAATTGCTACTTTTATGGGATTGATTTTCTTTTGATGAAAAACTAGAAAGAAAGAACAAACTCAACATAATACTTAGTGATTGTAACACATTAAGACTCGTCTTTCGCATCTTGAAAGGATCATTATTTTTCATAATTTTTAGTTTCGTTAAATAGTTAAACATTCTATTTTGTTTTTTAGTTAGACCTACAAATTACCAAACTTTATCAACTATTTTAATGGTAAAAATTACCATTTTATAACACTTTTTTACCCCATTATTCTAGATTACCTAGTTTAAACTAGATAATAATAAGCGTTTTATTGCTTTTATGAGTTTATATTCTTAATAAGCACGGTAACAAAAAAAAACAGTAGTAAACTAAGTTTACTACTGTCTTCAAAAATTTCCTTCAATACCATGAAGAAAACAGCTATTTTATGATTTTATTTTTGAGGTTTGAACCTCAATTTCCCCTTTAAATCTTTTGAAGTTGCCGAGAATGAAATTTTACTATTTTTATCTCCTATTTGCACTACTGCTGTTGCAATTCCTGCTTCGGCATTTACACCACCTAGATTCATCAGTTTGGCATCTCCTTGGATTGAAAAGTCTATTTTTTCATTAAAATCTGGGACTATGGTACCATTTTTATCCACTGCTGCGATATACACAAAAACAACATCATTGACTCCTGCTTGCGCTTTTTTACCACTTTCATCAATCCAAATTTTGAATTTTGCAGCAGCTTCTGGAGTTTTTACCGTTGTGGTTTCAACTTGTTTACCATTAATGAACCCAACTGCTTTTAATTCACCAGCTTCAAATTGATTCACCTTAAATGTAAAAGGCGGATGGGATAGATTTGTTGTGTTTTTATCATTATCTGGTTTTTGTTTGCCAATACTTTTTCCGTTTACAAATAATTCAA
This sequence comes from Flavobacterium sp. NG2, assembly GCF_034119845.1. Taxonomy (NCBI): domain Bacteria; kingdom Pseudomonadati; phylum Bacteroidota; class Flavobacteriia; order Flavobacteriales; family Flavobacteriaceae; genus Flavobacterium; species Flavobacterium sp. NG2. Next base: position 3,922,171 of record NZ_CP139420.1, read on the forward strand.
CCTCATCACAATTGCTGAATACTTTTACATTCAAATCAGAGGTAGCATTCCAATAACTTGCGATTTTAAGAACTACTGCTTCAGATGGACTTTTTTGACTTTCATAAAAATTAAAACCAAATTTTGGCAAACGGAAAATATCCATAATCCCTGATGTTTCAATATCATCATGATAACCACGGTTGTAATCATACATTACCCAATACCCATCACCAAAGGCAGTCGTATTTAAATTATCATTATGAGATTCCTGTAAATTATAGGCTTGTTGCAATAAAGCCGCTTCACCTTCTTTTCTATAATGACGGCTACTTTTTTCTAGTCGCATGCCTTTTGGCATTTTGTCTTGGTTCAAACCTGCATTGCTTGAATAATATTCCCAATCTCCATATTCAGAAACGAAATAAGGTTTGATTCCCTTGTTTTCATTTGGATGAAGGATTCGGTGTTGTCTGGCTTGAAAGAAAATATCATATACCTCAGGCATCCATCCGCAAGAAAAAGCCTGACTTCCTGGATATTCCTCATGTACTCTTCGGTTCAATTCTTCCATAAAAGGAATCGGCATCTTGGTTTCATTCAGTGAAACTTCCCAACAAACTACAGACGGATGGTTACGGTCACGACGAATTAAGTTCGTAGCCGACTCATAGCAAAAATTCTTGAAAGCTTCATTTTCAGCATAATATTGCCAACCTAAAATTGCATCTACCACAAATAATCCTAATTCGTCACAAGCCTTTAAGAATGCTGGCGATTGCGGATAATGTGACAAACGGATGCAATTGAATCCAGCGTCTTTTATCTTTTTTGCATCACGATATTGCGCATTGTCTGAAAGGGCATAACCAATAAACGGATATTCTTGATGGCGATTGACACCACGTAAAAAGGTTTTTACACCGTTCACATACAAATCGGTTCCTCTAAATTCTAGCGAACGAATTCCGAAAGTGGTAGTCTCTTTATCTTTTAATTGACCATTTACCAAAACTTTAGTCTCTAACTGGTATAAATTAGGACTTTCAGGTGACCATAAATTTGGATTTCGAACTGTTACAGTAGCTTTCAATTCCACCTCTCCCTTGGAAGGAATACTCCTTTGAGAAGTAATTTCTTCAATTTTCTTTCCTTTGAAAAATACCGTTTGAACCAAATCTACTTTTTGATTTTCATTTGTTTCGTTAAGCAAATGTGTTTTAATGGCCACATCCGAAGATTCTTTTGTCACCTTTGGAAAACTCACAAAAATGCCACCTCCTGCAATTTTATTAGCCAACAAAGGGTGTGAAATATATACTTTCTCTTTGTATGTCATCCAAGCATTACGATACAAACCACCATACATATTAAAATCTAATATCTTAAGTGGTTTTGGACCTGTTACAGGATTGTCTGTATTGTCTAATTTTACGGCAATGGTATTGGTTTCTCCAAATTTCACAAACTTTGAAGCATCAATTAAAATAGGTAAATAACCTCCTTGTTGGTTGGCTACTTCTACTCCATTAATCCAAACTTTAGCTATATTCATAGCGCCTTCAAACTCTAAAAAGACTTTTTTGTCTTTTGCGGAAGCGTCGACCTTGAATGCTTTACGATACCAACAAATGCCCTGCCATTGGTTGTTAACAATCAATGGTTCGATATTCGCTGTATGCGGTAAACTTACTTTTTCCCAATTCGCATCATTATAGTTTGATTGTATCAAATCGCTATCTGAAAGCGTCTTAGCGTTCACTTTTGTAAATTTCCAATCTTTATTAAAATCAAGTTTTACACTCGTTTCTTGAGCCGTTACAACCGAAGAAATTGCTATAAAACTCCATAAAATATGCCTCTGGGCTTTCTTCAAAAAGGAATTATTCATCGTTCTTTTTATTTTGTTTTGTATTAGTAGATTTTTTATTGGCTGCTTTGTATTGATTTCCCATTTTTTTGAATCCAATTTCAACACCTGCAAGCATTTGTTGGTACAACTCTGGTCTTTCTTTTTTAACCCAAGCCAATATTGCTACAGCATCGGCTTCCTCTGGATGATACACATCACTCACTGGTTTCATTTTTTTGTCATACCAAAGCGTCTTTTTACGCAATTCCTTTAAAACTTTTGCATATTTTTTATCGAAAGCGAGGTTGTGTAATTCCTCTGGATCTTTTTCTAAATCATACAACTCTTCTACAGGTTTGGTTTTAGCAAAGAAAGGCTTTTGAGCTTCATTCAGCTTTCCTTCTTCATTCAATTTGCGCATGATATGCACTGCAGGACGGTAAAACTCTAGATAAGCTTGGTGTGCATCATAAGGCATTTCAGGTTTATCATTACGAATGTATTTCCATTTATCAGAGGTTACTGCTCTTGATTTTTCCTCAATCTCATCCCACAAATCGCGTGTTGCATAGACATAATCGTTTTTATACTTTTTATCTAAAATCGATTTGCCTGTCATATAAGAAGGTACTTTTACGCCTGCCCAATCCAAAATAGTTGCTGTAATATCTACCGCAGAAACGATTTCTTTACTCACATGAGGACCATTATACTTTTGAGGATAATGAACAATTAAAGGAATTCGCAAACCTGAATCAGCGAGATAACCTTTTCCTCTTATGTTACATCTTCCGTTATCGCCTATAAAAATCACGATAGTATTATCAGCCAATCCTTTTTCTTCCAATTCTTTGAAAATCATTCCCACCTCATTATCCAAAAATTCGATTTGGTCTAAATATTTCGCCCAGTCCAAACGGATAACAGGATCATCAGCCAAATATGATGGTAATTTCACTTTATTAGGGTCAACGGGGTGCTTTGATTTGCTTCTTACCTCATCCCACCAATCGCCACGATGGCTGGCTAGCAACTGAATTTGAGCAAAAAATGGCTTTCTGTCATTTTCAAAATGATCGTATTTATCAAACAATCCAAATTGCGTTTTGCCATCCCAAGGACCTATGTTTTCAGACTTAAAGTTCATATCTGTTTTACGACCTAATCCCATTACGGCATGATTTCCTAGAACCGTTGTATATCCCGCATCTCTTAGTAAAGCCGTGAAAGGTTTGAAACGAGAATCCAACGGTACATCACGATTAGAACGGTGGTTATGTGCATTGATTTTGAGTTGGTGTGTTCCTACCATCATCGCTGAGCGACTAGGCGAACATATTGAGTTGGTTACAAAACAATTATCATAACGAACCCCTTCGGCAGCCATTTTATTAAGATTTGGTGTCTTTACAGCTTCCATTCCGTAGCACTCTAAGTCCAAACTCATATCTTCGGCCATGAGCCAAATGATATTGGGTCTTTTGAGTTCACTCTGCCCAATGGCTGAAAAGCTCAAAAGTGAAGCAAATGCCAGTGGTAGTATTTTTTTTAAAATCATCATATCTCTATAATTACGCTTTTTTATAATTTGGAACCGCTTCTTTCTCCCATTTAGCCAAATCTTTTTTCAATTTTGCAGCCATTTTCAATTCCGTATTAATCAAATCTTTTTGCTCTGAAATGTCATTTTTGATATTAAACAATTGGAATTTTCCACTGTGGTACTTAATCAATTTCCAATCACCCGCAATCACGGCAGCATATTGATCTTCGTAACTACGGAAGAAATACAAACTTCTGTCTTTAAACTTTTTACCATTTACAATAGGCATCAAACTTTTTCCGTTTACTTGTTTGTCTGCACATTCTTTTCCTGAGGCAATATCGATTAATGTTGGAAAAACATCTGTAGTTTGAATTGGAATATCCGAAACCGTATTCGCTTTGGTCACCCCAGGATAATATAATAAAAACGGTACTCTCGCTCCTCCTTCACCTAAGGTATTTCCTCCTGTTTTTCCTCCACTCAAAGGGGCGTTACTGAAATATCCTCCTTGGTCAGAAGTAAATATAATTACCGTATTATCAGCAATTCCTTTTTCGATTAATGCTTTTCTAACGCGACCCACAGATTCGTCCACAGCCGAAATCATCGCAGCATATTCTGCATCCTTACCTTTTAATCCTTCTTTTTTATATTGCTCTACCCAGTCTTTTCTACCTATTTGTGGACCATGTACATCATAATGAAAATAAGAAAGCATAAATGGTTTATCGTTTTTATAATTTGAAATAAAATCTAACGCTTTATCAGCCAAAACGGTTTCTAAATATACATCTGTGTTATCAAAACTAGCCAAAGGGTTTACATCTTTGAAAAATGGAGGGTAGTAATTCTTTGGATGTCCATAATTACATACGCCGTACTCTTCATCAAATCCTTGTTTTGTTGGATAATATCGAGCATCTCCCAAATGCCATTTCCCTAAGAAAAAGTTATAATATCCTAATTCTTTCAAACGTTCCGCATAAGTTACCTCTTTCAATGGCAACATATTAATCGAAGGCATTTGCACGGGATCAGTAGGCCATAAACTAAAATCGTTGATGGAGTTTCCTTTGTCATCAAAATCAGCTTTATTACCATCATCTACATGACGCACCATTTGAAAACGAACAGGTTCTCTACCAGTTAAAATCGAAGCACGACTTGGGCTACAAGTAGGTGTAGCTACATAAGCACGGCTAAAATCCATTCCGTCCTGACGCAGTTTATCGATATTAGGTGTATGGAATTTTGGATTTCTATAGCCCACATCTGCCCATCCTAAATCATCTACAAAGAATAGAATAACATTGGGTTTCTTTTGTGCAAAACTTAGTTGTAGTGCCATCAAAAACACCAAAGCAACAACTGATTTTTTCATTTTTTTATCTATTAAAAACAAACTATAATTATTTCTGATTTTTCATTTGTAACAATGCTTCTGCAAAAGCGACTCCTAAACGGTATTGCCCAATTTCGTTATAATGCACCTTATCCGAATGTTTAGGGAAATCGTCATAAGGCTCGTTAGCAGTAGTTTTTATAACGGCTACATTTTTCAATACTTGGGTAATATGTTCCTGAGCAGTACGAACCGTTTCAGGTCCAGCTGGAAAATTTCCGTAGTGTGAATTTATTTGCCCTAGTACAAAAGGCATATCGTTCACATGAAATTCGGTTCGAATACCGTTTATCAATTTCGCTAAATTAGCTTCATAACTCAAAGTCGAAACTTCTTTGGCTGCGTCATTCTCACCTTGTTCCCATACCATTCCAATAATCTTATATTTTATTCCTTTATCATCTAGCCTTTTTAAATTCACTTTAATGTCATTAATAAAATTGGAATACAATTTCAATTCTCTTTTAAAACCTTCCGCTTCTACTTCAATGGCTTTTTCCGCTGTCCATTCTGGATTCCAAGCACCATATAATGCCGTTCCTCCTTGAGCTCTTTTAATGCATAAATAAAGAGTATTCGGATTTTTTTCTGCCAATGTTACACCAATCATCAACTCAGGACCAAAAGCTTCTTCAAAACCATATTTCTCTTTATGCCCTTTCGATAAATAAAACGATAAAGGTTTTAGTGGATTTCCAGAATTACTTATCATCACTCGATTAGCAACTTTGATTACTCTTTCTTTCACTAATGAATCAAGTGCTGTGTAATTCCCCGCTCCAGCCATATTGGATTGTCCTGCTAAAAGAATTACTTCTACCGCTTTATCTTTATTGATTTGAGCACTGACCGTTCCAAAACCCAACAAACAAAAGAATGTGAAAAATACTATTTTCATTGCTTCATTTTTTGTTTAAGATTTACATCATTAACTGGCTCTTTTTTATCCATTACATCTAAATCAATATCTTCTTTATTAATTCTTCCTTTTTTATAGGGTTTACCATTAATATAATTGTTGTATAGATTTTGGACTCCATCTCCGGAATATAAGTACTTATCAAAAATATCTCCATTTCCTAAAATCCTTGGATCCTTTTCTTTGATTAACTGTTTGGTCATCGCTTTATTCATGCTTGCCATTAATTTTGAATACTTTTCATCAGATGCTAAATTGTTGACACAAAAAGGATCTTTCTTAATATCGTACAATTCGTAATCTCCTCTTTTTCCAAAATTCAACTCCCAATATTTCATGATGCCTTCTTTTCTTCGAGAGTTCAACACCTCAGTTTTTGTTGGGCTAGAATCGCAGTTTAAGTATCCTAATTCTGGATTACCTACTGGCCAACGGTCTGGCTTAAAATTATGCAGGTATAGAAAACCGTCTTGGATGATTCCTCTCACCGGATAACCTTCATCATTAGGACGACCTACATCATGACGCTCTTTGCCCACCATTTGAAAGTTGCGCTTTTTATTGACTATTCCTGATTTTTCAGAATAAAAAATATCTGTCAAACTCTTTCCCGTTAATTTTTCCATTCCCGATTGTTTTTCTGAAATACCCGCTACTTCTAAATAAGTAGGAACAAAATCAATAAAACTCACCATATCCTCTACTACTCTTCCTGGATTTTTGATTCCGTTTGGCCACATAATGGCTAAAGGCGAGTGATTGGAATATTCGTAAACCTGTCCTTTAACACGTGGAAAAGGCATTCCGTTATCCGAAGTGACAATCACAATTGTATTTTCTAATTCGCCACTTTCTTCTAATAATTTTAGAATTCCTTGCAAATGCTTGTCAAAATATTCGATTTCGAAAGCATAATCCAGCATATCGTTACGAACCACTTCATTATCAGGCCAAAAACTAGGCACCTCATCAATCGAATTGATATCCATTCCGCCAACCTTTGCTCCCGACATAAATTCATAAGCGCGGTGTGGTTCTTTGCTTCCATACCAAAAACAGAAAGGCTGATTTTTAGGTCTTGCTTTTAAGAATGCTTCAAAATTCTTAGTATAATCGTTATTAGAAATTTGCTTGGTCGGTGGGGGTGTTTTGAATTCATCAAATGCCAGTCCTGTCAATTCCCTTTCTTTTCCATTTACCGTACCAGGATTTCCAGGACTCCATCCTTTGCCTGTATAGCCAACAAAAAAGCCATTGTCTATTAAAGCCTCGGCATAAGTTTTGAATTTTGCTGGAAAATCAGGTGAATGATTGGCTGCTTCTTCTAGTTGCCAACTGTTGCGCCCTGTAATAATACAAGCACGAGAGGGAGCACATTTCCCATTAGGTGTATAGGCGTTATTGAATAAAATTCCGTTTTTTGCTACTTTATCAAAAGCAGGAGTTTTTACCCATTTGCATCCATAGGCTCCAAAGTGCTTCCAACCCGCATCATCTGCGATGGCAAATAATATATTTGGTTTTTTGGCAACTTTTTCTTGTGCTGTTGTTAGTTGGCACAACCCCATGAATGAGCCAAGGGCAATTAAAAATACTTTTTTCATTATTAAATGCTATAGTTAATAGTTTAGTTGTACAAATTTTAGAATTTTAACCAATAGGGTTGTCTGTTCCCGTATTTGAAAAGTATCTCTGAGTAAATATCTATGAAAATAGGCCGATTTAGGCGTAAATTCAAAGCATATACAAGCTCATCGGTGGTCAAACCGACAAAATGATAGTAAACTAAATTTATACTGTTATGATTAAAAAATCCAATTGAAACTGGACTTTTGTTGTTCAATGAAAGTGTTGTTATAGAATGAGCTTATTCAAGACTAGCCAATTTAACATCGAGTCAAACCACGATTCTTTAGTAGTCTTATTATTTAAGCCAAAACCGTGACCGCCTTCTTGGTAAATATGTATTTCACTTTTAACACCTTCTTGTTTTAATTTCAGGAAGAAATTCACACTGTTTTGAAATGGTACTGCTTTATCATCAGCAGCATGAACTAAAAAAGTCAAAGGCGTTTCCTTGGTTACCTGCAATTCATTTGAATATAAATGAATCAGTTCCTCTGACGGTTTCTCACCTATCAATCGTGTTCGAGTCCCTTTATGCTGAAATTCACCAAATGAAATTACAGGATAGACTAAGACCATAAAATCAGGTCTAAGATTGGTATTCTTTGGATTATCAATTACTACATGATTAAAATGTGTTCCCGCTGTTGAGGCAAGATGACCTCCTGCTGAAAATCCCATTATTCCTAATTTAGTACCATCTATATGATGCTCGGTAGCATTTTCTCTAATTAACTTTAGAGCTTGTTGCGCATCTTGTAACGGACCAATCGTTTTATCGACCATAATTTCATCCGATGGTAACCGGTATTTCAAAATAAAAGCGGTAATCCCATTTTCTATTAGTTTTTGAGCAACAGTATAACCTTCATTAGTCATTGATACAATACCATAACCTCCCCCAGGACAAATAAGAACTGCTGTTCCATTACTTTTATTCTTTTGGGGATAAAAAACTAACAATTCAGGATCGGTTATTTTGCTGATTCGTAAATTATTGTCTTTGGCAATATCTCCAGTTTCTTTATAATCTAGAGCAATCTTACTATTTGGAACTTTCCCTTTATACAACTTAATCACTTTGTCTTGTGCATTTGCACATAAAGTAAGCAATACTAAAGTCAAATAAATTACTCTTTTCATAATCTAACCTATTTTATTTCTCCCAATTATCAGTTCTAAAAGAAGAGGCTGGAAAACCAGCAGTATTAAACAAACTTCCTTCTACAAAATTCTTCCAAGCGTAACGCACTGCAACTGGTTTTGCTACTGTATCATTCCATACTTCTAACTTTCCCTTGGTGATTTTCACCGTTGCAGGATAAAAGATTTTGTCTTCAGCTGCTATTTCAAAATCTTGAGGATTTTTACTAAAAACACCTAATGGTGTATAATCAAAACTCAATGTCGCTTTATTACCATTCACTTCCATACTTTTATAAACAGGACCACTAAATTCAATACCAGACATGCCATAGGTTTTGGCTAAAGCCCAATAGGCTAATCGCTCTCCTACTTTTTCTTTTTCAGCTGGATGGATTGAAAATTCTTCTCCAATATCTAATGTTACGGCCATACCGGTATTCTTGGTGGTCTGCATCGTCTTTAGTTGAGCCTCTCTTAAAAAAGCTGCATTTTCTTTTTTAGAATATACAAAAGGAGCTATTTGAACAAAATAAAAAGGAAAATCACCTTGTTTAAAATCTTCACGCCAATTAGCAATTAAAGCTGGAAATAATTTAGCATATTGCTCAGGGTTACTTTTATTGCTTTCTCCCTGATACCAAATCACTCCTTTAATCCCAAAAGGAACTAGCGGATGAATCATCCCATTATACAAAGCTGAAGGACTATTTTGATTTAATTTTTCTTGAGTGAGGGCACCCAAATCAAACTCTGGAAAGTCTTTTCGTAAGCTTGGAGGTGACATCCATGCTTGAGCTACTGTTCCTCCCCAACTACTTGTAATCAACCCTACTGGAATCTTAAGTGTTTCTTGAAGCATTTTTCCATAAAAATAAGCCACAGCACTACAATCAGCTGCAGTTGTTCGAGAAGAAATCTCCCAATTCCCAGCTGCTAAATTTTCTTGTGGACTAAGCGCTGTTTGTCTTTTTACCTTAAAAAAACGCAATTGAGCATTTTCACTTTTCATTATAGATTCATTACTCTTATTGATAGGCTGTCCTATAAAACCTTTTAGAGGCATTTCCATGTTAGATTGCCCTGAGCACAACCAAACCTCTCCTAAAAGTATATCTTCTAAAACTACTTTTTGTGAACCCACAACTTTTAAGGAATAAGGTCCTCCTGCCGAAGTCGTTTTTATTTTTGTTTGCCAATTTCCTTTGTTGTCAGTTACTGTTTTTGCTTTATGCCCCCAACTTCCTTCAATGGTGATTACGGTATTTGGTTTATCATTTCCCCAAATGGCAACCTCAGTTTCTCTTTGCAACACCATATGATTATTAAAAATCGAAGCTAACTTTGTTTGTGCTGTCATTGTATAACAAACAATTATAAACAATAAGGTACAAAAACTATTTTTTCTCATAACTAATCAAGCTTTTCAAAGGAGTATATTCCTTTATTTATAAAATTAACATTCATTTTCGATTACGAATTAAATCATCAAGATTCAGACTTACCAGAATATTTGTTCACCATCTCAGCAGCATATTTCCCAGGTGTCACTTCGTACTTCTCCTTAAATAATTTACTGAAATGGGTGCGACTCTTAAAGCCAGTCATCATATAGACCTCATTTACTGACAATTTACCCTCGGCCAAAAATTCGGCTGCTTTTTTCAATCGATAGACTTTCAAAAGTTCAAAAGGCGTAAAATTGGTTAAGGTTTTTACTTTTTGATAAAAATGGGTTCTATTTAGATACAAATCTTTGGCAAAATGATCCAAATCCAAGTCTTGGTTGTCCAAGTTTTCGGCCATCAAACTATATAATTTTTCTAAGAAAGCATTATCATTACTATTGTCCTTAGTTGTTAATGTCAATGGTAATTCTATTTGAAAACGCTCTCTTAATTGTTTACGGTTACGCAAAATCGATTCGATAGACGAAATCAAATGCTGCATATTAAAAGGCTTTTGAATGTAAGCATCGGCACCATCAATCAAACCTTTTACTTGGTCATCAATCGTCGTACAAGCCGTTAATAAAATAACCGGAATATGACTGGTTTTAATGTCTGACTTTATTTTTTTACACAAATCAAAACCATTAAGCTCAGGCATCAAAACATCACTTAGAACCAAATCAGGCCAATCGTTTTCAAGTGCGTTCAAACATTCTTGACCGTTAACAAAAACTTCCACATTTACAAATTGAGAAAGCGTGGTTGAAATATAATTTCTTAAATCAGGATTGTCCTCGGCAATAAATATTTTACAATCAGAAAAACTACTGTCAAAATGCAAATTGGTATAATCAATGTTCTCCAATGAAAAACTACTTTTTACTAATTTTTCAGCTGACAAAACTTCACTTTCAATTAATTCTTGATCTTCTGTATACTCGTCATGAATAATTGGTAAACGAATATGTATAGTTGTTCCTTCTCCTAATGTACTCTCAGCACTAATAAAACCATAATGCATTTCTACTAATTGTTTTGAAAAAGCCAAACCAATACCTGAACCGCCATAATAGATATATTCTTTTTTCTTAGATTGATAAAAACGCTCAAATACATGCGGTAAATCCTCACTATCTATCCCTCTTCCCTCATCTTTTACTGCAATTAACAAATCGTTATTTTCAACTTCATACTCGATAGTTATCGTATCCTTTTCCTTAGTGTATTTGAAGGCGTTAGTAATCAAATTATTCAAAATCTTTTCAATTTTATCTTTATCTGCATACACATAAACAGACTCATTTGCTTTATTGGCCTTTATTGTTTTGCCCTCCATTGAAGCTAGAAACTCATACTCTGAAATAAGTTCATCTATAAAAGCATCAAAATTAAAATAGGTGAAATTCATTTTCAACTGATTCGCATCTGCTTTTTGAAAATCATGTACTTGATCTATTAATTTAGATATTTTCTGTGATTGTTTTTGAACAATTTTCAATGTTCCAAGTACCTCTTCGTCGTTTCTAAAACGTTCAAAAAGTGACTCCACAGGACCTGAAATTAAGGTCAAAGGTGTTTTTATCTCATGTGAAATATTACTAAAAAATCGAAGTTTAGCGGCATTAATTTCCTTAACATTGTCCTTTTCTAACTGCTCAATTTCGATGTTGTGTTTTAAACTTTGTAATCTTAGAATAAAATAAACAACATAATACCCGCCAAAAATGACAATTAAATAATATAAAATATAAGCAACGGCTGACCTCCAAAAGGGAGGTTTAATCGTTATTTCTAGCTCCTTGGTTTTGGTCCAGCTATTCATTGCATTCGAAGCCTTCACATTCAATACGTAATCTCCAGGAGGTAAACCATTGAAATAAATATTACGCTGGTCCGAAGGTATTTCTATCCACTCTTTATTGATTGGTAAAAGTTGGTATTTAATAAAATGATTACTTTGAGTCGAAAAATGAAGTGAGGTAACCCCTATTGAAAAAACATTCTCATTATATTTCAACGAAAGTTTATCCAAATCACTCAAGCGCTTATCCATTAACACCCTATTATTAAGAGTATCACCCGCCTTAATATTTTCATTAAATACATTAAGGTCGCCTAGTTCTAATCGTGGTAATTTTTCGTTTTTAGGCAAGTTTTTGGGATTAAAATAACAGAACCCATCAAAACCTGCCAATACTATATAACCATTATTTAATACTGCATAACCATAGTTAAAATCTTCAAACGGCAAACCATCAGTTTTGGTAAATTTTTGAAACCTATAATCCTCAATATTGAATTTATTTAATCCTATATTCGTAGTAACCCATAATGATTTATTACCATCATAGATAACACTTTTTACAACATTATTAGATAAACCTTGCTTTTCTGAAAAAGAAATAAATTCAGGTTCTTTATCACTGTTCAATACTTTACAAATCCCACCTCTTTCTGTTCCTATCCATAAATCTTTATTAGGTAAACGGATGATGGAAGTTACAAAACTACTAGAAATCGATTTTTTGTTTCTTTTATCATTGGTAAATCGCTCTACTTTAGCCTGTTCTAATGTTTTGTTGTTGGCCAAATCGATTCGAAATAAACCATCAGCATTGGTGCCTACCCATAAAAAATTTTTAAACAGTGGATCTGGATAAATATAACGTATTAATGAAATTTTGGTATCCCTAAAAAAGGAATTATCATTAAGTTTTTCTGTACGAACAAGATCGTGATTAGCATCTAATACAAGTTTAAATAAATCATCCGATCCTCCAATTAATATATTTCCTGAAGCATCATCAGTAATAAACTTCACCGCATCATTACCTTTTTTATCTATGCCAATAGTAGATACAAACTCAGGCTGTTGCCCATTTTTCCGAACTCTAAAAAGGCCTTTATCGGCCACTTTGAACCAAATATTTTTATGCCTATCAACAAAAACAGCTCCTACTCTTTGTATCGTTTCTTGAGAAATTGAAAAAGGAATGGGTTCAAAAGTATTTGTCTTAGTATTATACAAACTTAAACCTCCTTGAATCGTTGAAAGATAAACTCTACTATCGTCCATTGGAACGACACTCAAAACCTCATTGGTAGTTAGACCATACGCTAATTTTTTGTTTTTATTATAATGCTTAAATGGATTCTCATTTAAATCAAATTTAAAAAGTCCTTTATTAAAACTCCCTACCCAACAACTATTCTTTAAAGGAGCAAAACAACTCACCCTTAACAAGCTAGGTGCTATATTGTATTCCTTAATAGAATATTTTCTTTTACTTGAGCATTGAGAAGCACTTTCGACACGAATAAAACCATCTTTATTTGTTCCTAGCCACAAATTATCATGATTATCAATAGCTACGGTAACAAAATCATATTGTTTTAAATCAGTATGACTTAATTGATATTGAATATTTTTTTGACTTCTTTTTAAATTGACAACGGCTATCCCTTTATCAATTGTTACTATTATTTGTGTCTTGGATATTTTGACAAGTGATTTACTAAAATTAATAACATGACTTAACTCTCTTTTATATTTTTTAGAGCTAAGGTTAAATGATATTAATCCAATCGAGGTGGAGAACAAATAGTTATCATCATCAATTGCTATTCCGTCAAAAAAAGAAATACTTTGCGAAAATCCTTTGAGAACAGGCACATATTGATGATTGAAGGTATAATCTTCGTTAAAAATTAGTATCCCTTTGCGTTCAGTTGCACAAAGGACCACTTTCTTTGAAGTATTAAAAAGAATTTTACGAACAATGGGACCCGTTGTACCTCGCTTGACTAAATCATTGGAAAATAATGTTGTGAACTTTTCTTTTGTGTAAGTATAAATCGAAATTCCCTCATCGGTTCCTATCCATAAATTCCCTTTTTTATCTTCTGCTAGGGTTCGAATTCGGTTATTAACTAAAATATCATTATCAACTGAATTTTTAAAAACCGAAAAACCATAGCCGTCATAACGATTTAAACCATCATATGTACCAATCCAAATATAGCCTTTAGAATCCTCCAAAATAGTGGTTACACCATTATGTGCTAAACCATTGGAAATAGAAATATTTTTAGAATATTCTAACTTTTCCGTTTGGGCGGTCAATTGGATTACAAAAAGAAACAGGAAAACAAACTTTATAATTTTATTGAACATATTTTGATAGCAAGGATTTAGATTCTAAATGAATTCATTTTATTTTTTAGATAAAGACAAATTCTACTTAAACAGAAACAATAAACAACTGTAAATATAGCTAAAAAGATTTTGTGTTATTAGATGATTATAGAATCAAACGAAAGACAGAAAACCTAACATTTGAACATAAAAAAAACAATTCTCTCCAAGTGAAATACTCTTTGAGAATTGCTTTTTTAAAACCTATTGAATTAGTTACTGTAATTTTAGTTCCGAAGTAGTTTTATAGTTAGCCCCTCTCAGTTTTTCGAAAGTAACTATCATTTCTTTTAGCTTTTCAGGATTTGCTTTGGCAAGATTATTCTTTTGTCCAATATCGTTCTTAGTGTTGTACAACTGATAATCATCAGATGGTCCCATCTCTATATTTACCTCAGTATTCATTTTTGGTGAACCTTTGTACGGTGGAATCATAATCCAATCTCCTTTTCTCACTAGTGTTTTTGAATTGGCTTCTAAAACTAATGCTTCTCTTCCTTTTTGAGTTTTCCCTAAAAAGTCATTCAATAAATTTTGGCTATCGCTAAGTTTTGTTTCTTTACTTCCTACTAAAGAGGCCAAAGAAGCTAATAAATCCATTTGACATACAACAGCATCTGATTTTCCAGGCTTGATATGTCCTTTCCAGTAAGTAAAAAACGGAACTCTTGTACCACCATCAAATAAACTGTATTTCCCCCCTCGCAATGCTCCATTAGGTTTGTGGTTACCTAATTTTTCAACAGCATCATCATAATAACCATCATTCAATACAGGGCCATTGTCACTAGAAAATATAATCAAGGTATTTTCTAACAATCCTTCGCTCTCTAATTTTTTCATCAACTCTCCTACACACCAATCTGCTTCAACGATTACATCTCCTCTTGGTCCTAAACCAGAAGCTCCTACAAAACGTGGACTTGGTGTACGAGGTACGTGAGGTTGTTGCAAAGCATAGTACAAGAAAAATGGACTTTTAGTATGGTTGCCAATATAATTTTTAGCTTCCGCTAAAAAAGTATCCGCCATCTCTTCATCATTCCATTTTGCCGCTTGACCACCTTTCATAAAACCAATTCTTGGAATACCATTGACAATACTATTGTTATGACCATGATGCCATTTCATTTTCAACATTTCAGGATTGCTAATTGCTGTAGGTTCTCCGTCGAAATTCTTTTTATAATCAACCATAATAGGATCTTTAGGATCTAATCCTACTACATCACCGTTTTTGATATATACCGTAGGAACTCTATCTTGAGTTGCAGCCATGATAAAACTATAGTCAAATCCTACTTCATTTGGACTTGGACTAATGTGCTTGTTCCAATCTACATAACCGTTTCCTAATCCTAAATGCCATTTCCCTACAATTCCAGTATTATAGCCTTCCGCTTTTAACATTTTAGGAATGGTCATTTGGTTCACATCAATTAATAATGGTGCTGTACCAGGAAGGATTTTTGCATCCGAATTTCTCCAAGGATAGGTTCCTGTCAACAGTCCATATCTACTAGGTGTACAAGTTGCCGAAGTTGCATAACCGCTGGTAAACATCATTCCGCCATTAATTAGTTTGTCAATGTTTGGTGTTTTTATTCCTGTTCCCCCATAAGCACCTAAATCTCCATATCCCAAATCATCAGCATAGATAATAATGATATTAGGTTTCGTTTTTGCTTCATTTTCAGCATGACCATCATGCTTTTTCTTGTTTCCATTACATCCTAACATTGATAATGATAGGAGAAAAATTAAAGAGTACTTCATACTAGAGAATTTTATACACATATTTAAATTATTATAATTTTATTTTTTTGGATAATAGTCAATATAGAGTTGTTTATTTTATACTTGCTAAACAAAGCTAGCGCTATATTGAACTCAATCTAAGATTTCCATACCAGTTATTTCAAATTCAAAACTATTTTTTAATGATTTTAACCGAATATTTTTTTTCTAAAGCCAGCTTGGCAATATAAACCCCAGTAGGTAGGTTGTCAAGATCCAATTGGATTTGGTTATTTTGAACGACAACTGTTTTTGACATTACTAATTGAGACATTAGATTATAGAATTTCACATCTATTTGATCAATATTAGTTTCCAAATCAATAGTGAATTTACCATTAGTAGGATTAGGGTAAGCTTTCAAAGTCTCTTCCTTTTGATTAAAATCACGAACACTTAAATCGGCTCCTGCCTCCAACAATAAAACGGTCTCGGAATCCATTGTAAAGGTAGCCGGAACCGACTCCCCAGTCAATAAATTTCTATATGGAATCGTGGTTTTACCATCCAATGAAAGGGTTAGGTTAGCCGTTCCTTTTCCCATATTGACAATCGAAATAACATTCCTGCCATCGGCTAAAGTGGTGGCTCTCCACATACATCCTTTTACATTTAATACATTAGTTTCTACTAAATTAAATTTTGAAACATGACCTTTATTGGTTACGATTTCAAAAGCTTTAGATGCTATTGTATTTATCGTTGAAAGACTAATCAAAGTACCCGTTCCCGCAACTAAACTTACAGTACGCTGTTGATTGTACTCATTTTTCTTCAAACTTTCAGTATCTACGATTACGGTTCCTCCCGCATTCAAGTAAGCTTGTAAGGCAGTAAACTCTTTATCAGTCACAAAAGGTGTTTTGTACACCAAAACAACATCCCAATTGGATTTATTTTGAGTATTCAAAATAGTTTCAGACGCAAACCCAATAGGCATTCCATTAAAATATAAGGATTGATACAAATGAAAAACATCATCCATATGGGTACTTTTATTGGTTGCAGATGTTTCTGAATAGAAAATTCTAATAGGCTTTTTTAAATGTTGCAAAGCATCAATTTCTTCCGAAAAACTATTCAAATCCATCACCGTAGCTGTCACTTCATTTACAATTCGAGGTTGTTGATTGTTAGAACCTGCATATCCTTTATCTCCCAGATTCCGTATCGAACCGTCTTCTCTTCGTGACCAATACCAGGTTTGACTCACATTCATACCATGTAAAAACCCTAACCAATACACAGCACGTGCATAGGCAGGTTTGAGATATAAATCTCTAAATGGGCCAGTTGATAAAAAATGAGTTTCTGAATTGTAAATAATTTTATCTGGACTAACAGAAGTCATAAAATCATGACTCATGCATAATTCCCTCCATTCAAACCCAAAATGGTCTTCCCATTCCTCTTTAGGTCCCCACATATGAGAATCTATTGCCTTGGCATCATTGCCAATGATTTCGCTTAGATTCGTCAACTTTTCTAAGTCGATACCATGGTTTCGGTTATTCTCCGTCCATAGATTCGGCATAATCTTAAGATGTACCCTTGCATTTGAATCGTATTTTCTAATTTCTGATTTCAAAAAACGATACCAATCGGTCACACGATCAGCATTAAAAGACACCCAATCATACCATTTAGGTGTGCCTAATAAACTTGCCGCAATAGGAACAGTAATCGTTACAGCATCAAAAGAGGCAAAACTAGTTCCCCAGACTGCATTTAAATTAGCTATGTCAGTATGTTTTTCTTGCAACCAAATCTTGAATTTCTCGATAGTATAATTAGAAACTGGCCCCGTAGCCCAAACGCCTTCAGTTGTAAAAAAATGAGGCTCATTACACAACAAGTACCCAAGCTCTGTATATTTTTTACCTGCCATTTTAGGAACGGTTGCCCCTAATAAAAAAGCTTGCATTTCTCTAGCGCCAGGATTATCAATATCATATGCCGTAAAAGTATCTTCACGCATTTTAAAACCAGGCCCGTACTTTGTTTCTGCCCAATCAGGTACATTTTTATGGTTTATAAAAATACTTCCAAAACGTCCTGAGGGTTTGGCTTGTAATTCATTTAAAACGGACGCTTTCACTGTCCCTGTATTATTAATAACATGAACAGGACTCAGATAATACCCATCCTGATTACCAAAATAATCTGTTAATTCGGCTATCTCTGGTTTCCAAGTGAAATCAGACAAAAAAACAGGTTTGGTTTGATGAACTACTTTATTCCCATCAAGATTCACTGCAGCCCAATCAATATTGGGAGTTGGTTTTCTTTTAATTTCTCCGGCTATTAATCTGTTTAAATTTGCCTTCGCATCATCAAGCATTTTAACAATATCATTTCTTTCAAAATCAGGTAAATCTTGAGCCATCTGGGCCGCATTACTTTTATAAGCCGCTACTAAGGCAAAATGATCCGTATTTATAGCAACGTTGGCCTGATCCCAATTGGCATATTTCAAAAATACCTGAGCAGTACGAATGGTCATTTTTTCCTTCGTTACATCAATTCCCTTATCTTCGGCCTGAGTCATCAACGTTTGCAACTCGCTAATTTTAGTCAAAGCGGTTTGTTCTAGTTGTGCTTGGACTTCAAATCCTGAGATAAGAACAAAAAACACACAAGCTATTTTCATCGTATAATGCTGCTTGTATTGTTTTATTCTAAGTTGGTAATTTTGCTGAATAAAATCCATTTTGGTTGGTTTGGTAGTTTTTATAGTATCGTTAAAAAGATTTCCAAAGTCGCTTTCACAAACTCATCAAACCATTTCAATCTACCAAAATTAAGATTGCTGTACTCAAAAGATGTCTCTATGTATATATAAAATGTCTTTGGTAGTAAATCTGTTATTTAAAAATCCCTCCTGAAAATGGATAATGTACTATAGGCACGCTCTCTTTCTTCAAAATGGCATTCATCTTTGCCACAATATCTGGATGTTTTGCTGCTACATCATTGATTTCAAAAACATCCTTAGACAAATCATACAATTCCGTTCTATAAGAATCAGCTACGCGTACGGCTTTCCAATTACCCATTCTTGCAGCCTGCTTGAAACCTTTGGCTGATGCACCTTCTTGAATTTCCCAATAAAAATGGTCGTGTTGTGGTTGTTGCTTCCCTAATAAAGTAGGCAAAAACGAAATCCCATCCGATTGTTTTGGTGTTTTCACCCCCGCAATTTCAGCCACCGTAGGCATGATATCATAAAAGGCAGCGGGCTGATTGGTTTTGGCTCCTGCTTTTATTTTTCCTTTCCAATATACAATCGCTGGAACACGGATTCCTCCTTCGTGCAAATCACGTTTATGTCCTTTTAAGCCCGCGGCACTATCAAAGAAGTTGTTATCATGTCCGTTCTCGCTTTGTGGTCCATTATCACTGGTGAAAAGGATAACGGTATTTTCAAGTTCTCCTCTTTCTTTTAATAAATCAAATAATCTTTTGATTTGTGCATCGAGCATGGTGATACGTGCAGCATGAGTGCGTTCGATTTCAGGCCAACCTTTATCAGCATACATTTCATTATGCTTTACAAGATATTCATGAGCATGGGGTGTTCTATAAGACATATATAAAAAGAAAGGCTTGTTTTTTTCTTTTTTATTCTTCAAATAATCCAATGCGAAGTTGGTTCTAAATTCATCCAAGCAAGAGTATTTGGTAAAATCATATAGTATGGAGTCTTGGTCGTTATTAACCCAATGAATTCTTTCGTCAATTTCGTTTCCTTTACTTGATTTTCCCCATTGTTCTTGAACAGCATAATCAAAACCACGACCTTTTGCCCAAGTTGACATGTCTTCGGAAATACCTAAATGCCATTTTCCAATCATTGCTGATTGATAACCTCCTGATTTAAGTACTTCGGCTATGGTTAACTCTGATTTTTTTAAAGGTACGCGATCCCATTTATCAGGATATTTTCCTTTGTTTCCTCGTATACTTAAATGACCTGTGTGAATTCCTGTCATCAAACTTGCTCTTGAAGGCGAACAAACTGAGGTTCCTGTATAAAAATCAGTAAAGCTCATTCCTTGTGACACTAGGTAATCAAGGAAAGGAGTTTTAATTTCTTTTTGCCCGTAAGCGCCTAATTCACCATAACCCAAGTCATCAGCTAATAGGATTATAATATTAGGTTTTTGGTTTTTTTGTGCAGTTATTGTATTGAAACAAATAATACTCAATAGAATGATGCTAATCGATAGTTTTTTCAAAATGGTCTTTTTTTGGTGAATAAAATTTCATTTTCAAAAAAAGAAAAATCTAAACTGAGAACTGTCGTTCAGAATTTAATTTGTGTCTGTTGGGGTAAAAAAAATACCAAGAGAACGAATCCTCTTGGCATTTCAACTAAAAAAACCAACTTTTTAATTTTTATTTTTATTCCGTATTTAATAACCAAAATTTTGAGCTAAAGCAGGTGCTTTTTCTCTTTCGGTTCTAGGAATTGGTAAGTAATATTGTTTTACATCCCAAGGTCTCGTTATCACAGTATATTCTGTATTCGATACTATTCCTGCGGCAGACTTTTTCCAAGTTAAACCTTTAATTGGAAAACCTAAATGAGCTTCGTTCATCCATCTTCTCTCATCAAAAAAGCTATGTCCTTCAAAACAAAGTTCTACCCTTCTTTCTCTTTTAATCGCTTCTAATAACGCCGGACCAGTTGCTGTAATTGTAGGCTGTAAAGCTCTAGACGCAACTTTATTTAAGAAGGTACGCGCTGTAGTTTCATCATTTAAATGATATAGCGCTTCGGCATAATTCAAATAAATTTCGGCCAAACGGTACAATACATAAGGTCTCTTAGGAGAAATTCCTCCGGCTACAGCAACAGTTTCGTCTTGAAATTTTCGAATATTATACCCTGTTTTAGAAGAGTGCTGTACGTTTCCTAATCCCTTTGGAGAATCTAAACCATGTGGAAATACAGGGACACCATTTACCTCTTCAGACAAAAAGTATTGCACTTCTCTGCCTCTAAACTGCGCTCCGTTAAACAATAAATTTGCATAATAGCGCATTTCTCTATTGGCATTAGGAGCAGCGGGATTAAACGAAGCACCTGCTGTTGTGCTACCATCATTCATATTAAACTCTAAACTAAAATTATGTGTTGGTGATGATAAAGCCCATCCCCCATAACCATTTGGGGATTGCGTTAAATCAGGTAATGAATTAGCATCCGTTCCGTACTCATAGTACTGTGAACCATAAGGTCTTGCAAATATGATATCGGCATTGGGTGCCAAAAACAATTTTTGATACTCTGTCGCATTTGCCGTAGCGATTAAATTACGTGCTCCAACTAAATCTACTACTGCCTTAGCAGCATCTGCAGCATCTTGCCATTTGGTCGCTTTGGTGTATACATATAAAGGATCATTTTTTGGTGCGAAGGCTGGGTCGTGTAATTTACTAGCGGCATATAATAAAGTACGAGATTTTACTGCTAAAGCCGCTAATTTAGTAGCTCTACCAAATTCAGAATCAGGACGTGTAGGAGGCAAGACTGTAGCTACTTCATCTAATTCTTTTACTATAAAATTCACACATTCTTCATAGCTATTTCTTTTTATATTAAAATCATCATTCAAGCCGAGAGCATGTTCCATAATAGGCACACCTCCAAAAAACTTAATTAATTTACTATACAAATTAGCTCTTAAAAAACGCATCTCTGCTTTTAGAACATTTACTTTGGCAGGATTGACTTGCATCGCTTTGCTTTTATCAATTCGGTCTAAAAACTCATTCGACAAACGGATGTAATAAAAATAGTTTGTCCATTTATTCCCGAGCATACCTACATCACTTGAAGTCCAGCCCGCTTGGTCTTTAAACAAATCTAGGTTTTGAAAATTAAACTTAGACTCAAAAGAAGCATTTTCAATATTGAATCGTAAGCCCCACCATTCATTTCTATTAACAGACCAACTTTCGGTACTATTATAAACATTAAATACTAACCTTTCTACTTGAGCTGGGTCCGAATAAATAAGGTCTTCACCAAATGCGTTTGATGCTTCAGTATCTAATACATCACTACATCCCATAGTAGTAAATAGAGTCAGTATAGCATATATATATATTAATTTTACTTTTTTCATTTTTATAAATTTTTAATTTATTAGTTAATTTAAACCCTAAAGTTTCATTTATTCATCTAGAAATTAGAAACTTACATTAACCCCCATTGAAAAAGATTTTAACGAAGGATAAGTACTTTCTCTAAAATTGTTATATCCTGCAGCTTCTGGATCTAATCCTAACTTATAAATATCTGAAAACATTGTTAGCAAGTTAAATCCTCTAACAAACAACTTTAAATCACAAAATTTAATTTTATCTCTATCAAAAGTATATCCCAACTGAACCTCTTTTAATCTCACAAAAGAAGCATCTCTATAGTACAAATCAGCACCTTCAAAACCTGCGTTTAGCGTATTTGTAAACGGTCCTTGTTGTCCACTGTATTTATCCCCCTGCGCAAAAGCTCTAGGGTAGCTTGCATTTGGGTTATCTGGTGTCCATCTATCAGTATAAACAAATTCAGGTTTTGCTCCTGATTGATCAAAGAAAACCAATGTTTTAGCCTTAGCTTGTCCTTGAAATAAGAAGTTGAAATCAAAGCCTTTGTAATCAATTCCTCCACTTAAACCAAATTGAATTTGAGGAACGTTTGAAGCGTATAAACGAACTCTGTCATTGGCATCTATCTTGCCATTACCATCAGTATCTATATAATAAGGTTCCCCTGGAACAGTACCAGCCATCTTAGCAGGAGCATTATCTACTTCAGATTGATTTTTAAACAATCCATTGGTTGGATACACTATATAAGAATCTAATGGACGTCCTTCTCTTTTTAAAGCATCAGGAACTGTTGCAGCTTCGGCCATATAAACTACTTTATTCTTGGTATTTGTAAAATTACCTCCAATATTATAACCTAATTCACCTATTTTATCATTCCAACCTAATTGGAATTCCCAACCGTAATTATCTACTTTTCCAAGATTTTGTTGTGGTAAATTTAGACCGATAGCATCAGGAATGGCTGCTGCTTTAGTAATTAGAATATCTGTTCTATTTTGATAGAAATAATTAGCATCACCTGTTAACCTATTATTAAACAACGAGAAATTAATCCCTAAATTCTTAATATAAGCGGTCTCCCATGTAATATCTGGATTAGGTACATTTGAACTTACGTAACCGTTATTTCTAGTTCCTGTTGTACCAAAAATGTAATAATTAGGACGAGGCACATTTGTGTTTCCTCCGTAATTATAACTTGTTTGAAATTGAAATCCTTCTATTTGATCATTCCCCATAACAGCTGAAGAAGCTCTTAAACGAAGTGAGTTTACCCAACTTACATTTTGCATAAACGATTCTTTGTTTATTGCCCATGACAAAGCTACACCTGGGAAGGTACCAAATTGTTTTCCTGGTCCAAAATTACTTGAACCATCACGACGTAACGTAAAATCAACATAGTATTTCTTAGCATAATCATAAGAAAGAGAACCAAAATAATTAACTCTTCCCCATTCGTTTGAAGAACCACTTGAGATTTGACCATTATCACTTCCTGCAAATAATTCAGCGTGGTCTTTACTTGGGAAACCTGTTCTTTGTGCCCAAAATGTTCTTTGCTCTTCTGTAGTTTGCTCAGCACCAATAAATGCGGTAATATAATGATTATCGCCAATTTTTGTATTGTAATGCAACGTAGAATTGAGCATTAATTGATCATTTTTCCAAAATGTTTCACGCAAAATTCTTTCACTTCCTTGTTGAGAATATCCTGTTGAAGGAACATATTCATCACTCGAAGCAACATATTGATAAACGGTCCAAGGAGTGTACCAATTTTTAATGTCATAGCTCATTTTACGAATACCCATAAATCCTTTAACCGATAAACCTTTGGTTAGTTTGTGTAAATCCCAATCATAAGTGAATCTACCTCTTAAATTAGTATCATTTCGTTTTACGAAACCAGAGGCAGAAGTGGACATGATAGCTGGATTTGATCCATTTTCACCACCCCAGCCTATCAATCCATTAGGATAAATACCTACTTGAGTTGGTTCATTGGTATAAATATGTTTGTATATATACCCTAAATCAACACCAGGTTGATTATTAACACCAAATCTTCCGTTTAAATCAATACCTAATTTAAAATCATCACTAATTTTAATATCTAAATTGGAACGTATTTGATTTTGACTAAAATTCAAATCACCTGATTTGAACATCCCTTTTTGTTCTATATTATCCACACTTACAAAATAAGTAATCTTGTCTGTTCCTCCTGAAAAGCTTAATGAAGATCTAAGCATTGGTGAATTATCAGCAAATGTTAAATCAGCCCAGTTGGTATTAGGATAATTTATTGGATCATTTCCAGCCGCATACTTATCAATAGCATCTTGAGTATATGGAAGCGCTGTTCCTTTTCTTTGCGCAATCTCATTATTATAAATAGCATACTGCTCTGAAGACATGAATCTATTTTTAACCGAAAATGACGATAAACTATAAATTGATGAGAAATTAATTTTCGTTTTTCCTGACTTACCTCTTTTGGTCGTGATTAAGATAACACCATTGGCTGCTCTTGCTCCGTAAATCGCTGCCGCCCCATCTTTTAAGATTGACATAGACTCAATATCTTGA
Organism: Flavobacterium sp. NG2; assembly: GCF_034119845.1. Lineage (NCBI taxonomy): Bacteria > Pseudomonadati > Bacteroidota > Flavobacteriia > Flavobacteriales > Flavobacteriaceae > Flavobacterium > Flavobacterium sp. NG2. The sequence goes on from NZ_CP139420.1 coordinate 3,946,796, forward strand.
GGAGCCAAATAAGAAAAATCAGTAGAATAGATACCATCAATAATAATTAATGGAGAGTTATTTCCTAAAGTAGCTTTACCCCTAATTAATAAAGTTGTATTTCCTGTTTGCCCTGGATAACCTCCTCTATCAACAACGATTAATCCAGGTGTTTTTCCAGCTAATGACTTGGCTACATCATTATTACTGGTATTTTGAAGCTCTTTAGAACTTAAAGTACTCACAGATCCTGTTACTTCCCCCTTCTTTTTAGAGGTATATCCTACCACCACAATTTCATCTAATTTAGCTGCATCTTCCTGTAATACAACAGCCAATGAGGTTTGATTTTTGACTGCTACTTCTTTGGTTGCAAAACCAAGATAAGTAAAGACTAAAATAGCATTATTATCTTTTACATTAATGCTAAATTTTCCATCAAAATCTGTGGTAGTACCTATTGTCGTTCCTTTAACCATCACATTTACACCTGGTAAGGGACCTTGACCATCAGTAACTTTTCCTGTGATTTTTTTGTCTAGGACATTTGTACTCTTCTCTATGACATTAGAGTTTTTATTGGTATTGCGAACCAAAACAATTTGTTTGTCTAATACTTCATAAGAAACAGCAGTGTCTTTAAATAATTTATCTAAAATCACTGACACTTTTTCTTTTTCAAAGTCCACTGATATTAGTCTATTATAATCGACTTCGTTATCATTATAGAAAATTTTAAATTCGGTTTTTGACTCAATGGTCCTCAACACCTTCTTAATACTTACATTCTCCAAATGCATGGATATTTTAGTATTTTGAGAATAGGTATTGGCTTGAATCTGAAAAAAAGAAATTACGAATAATATAAATGCTAGTTTCATTTTTAAATCAATCTTAAATAAATGATAGGCATGACCTGTCATATGGTTTTGATTTTTCATACTTTTGTTTTTGAATTTGGTGGTTAATAATAATTTAATCACTGTTTTAAACCCAATCGGGAAATGTTCCAGCATTTTCCGATTTTTAATTTAAAAGTGTTTGTACGGAGGGAGTTTGGTTTTAATTCATTTTAGTTGGTTAATTTTAATAGTTAGTATTTAGTTTATAATAATTTTATCTTTAGTAGTCGTATATTTTATTGGATAACTTTTATTAAATGTATTAAGCACTTGTTCAATGGTTTCAATATCAAAACTAGCCGTAAAAGTCTCCTCAGCTAATCTTTGATTATTATTTACTATAGTAACATTGTAATGGCGCTCTAGTTTTTTTATAATATTTTTAAAAGGCATATGTTCAAAAACCATCTTACCTTCAATCCATGAAGCGTATAATGCAGTATCCACTTGTTCGATTACACTACTTTTTTGTGATTTATCCCAACAAGCTTTATTACCTGGAGTCAATAGGACAGCGGTTTTACTATCATATTTCTTTTTAGAATCATATAAATTAACGGCCCCTTCTACTAATACGGTATTAATAGCCTTATCCTCTGAGTAGGCAGAAACATTAAACTTAGTTCCTAAAACTCTAATGTCTAAATTGGACGCATTAACAATAAAAGGGTGTTTTTTATCTTTGGTTACATCAAAAAAAGCCTCTCCTATTAAGAATACTTTTCGGTTTCCATTCGCTGCAAAATGTATTGGGAATTTTATTGTTGAGCCCGAATTCAAATGCACTACCGTACCTTCTGAAAGTATGAGCTTCATTTTTTTACCGTATGGAATAGTCAATTCGGTATAAGAAACAGCAGTTGTTTTACTTCTTATCGAATTGGGCATACTGAAATTGAGTTCCATCCCATTCTGGTTGGCAATCAGCTTGCCATTAGTGTCCACAATGCTTTGGGTCTTCCCCAGCTTTATCACATTTAGCGTTCCATCGGATGATTTTAGAATAATCTCATTATTACTAACTAATTCACTATTGTTTTTAACCACAAACTTGTCTGCCTTGGTATAAACAAAGGAAATCCCTAAGAACAAAACAATCCCAGCAGCTATCAGTGACCAAAATCTAAAATCAATTGGTTCCGAATCAGGTTCTATTATTTCTTTTAAAGCTTGCCAGTTTTCTTTTTTGGATTGATCGACAAGCTTGTAAAGTTCATTTCTTTTTTTTCTAGTTTTTCTATTGGTGAGTTGCTCTATAATATTCTCCGAATCTTTTTCATCAAAGAACTTTTTGATATCCGATTTATCAATAGAATCCCCTTTCAAAATTGAAACGGTAATTCTTTGAGCTAACAACACTATTTTATCTACTACTTTCATTCGTTATCCAAAATATTACAATGGAGTTATACCATCATTTATACCTAAGACGATGTAGAAAAGAAATAGGGTGAAAAAAAATTAAAATATTTTTAATAAAAAGAAATAATGGTCCTTAGTAGACTATTTGCAAAGGAAGAATACCATCAAAAAGCCAAACATGACTTTCAGGACTGGTCTTAATTTTTGATACGCAATCTTTTTTTGTGTTTTTACTGTATTGATAGAAATAGATAATTCTTCAGAAATTTGATTGTTTTTAAAACCTTTTAAACTCAATCGAATAATTTCTTTGCATTTAAAAGGAAGCGTATTAACGGCAATATCTACCATGCGTTCTACCTCCTCTAATAACAGTTCTTTTTCAAAAAATTGCTCTGACTCACACAACTGTAGTTCCTTATCTGTTAGTTGTTGACAGGAATTAAAGGATTTGCTTTTTAAATAATCAAGACTTTTATTTTTAACACAGGTATAAAGATAGGATTTGATGGCATTTTCATTTTCAAGGACTATTTGATGATGCCATAACTTTACAAAAACTTCCTGTACTACATCTTTAGACAAATCCAAATCCCCTAAATACTTATTTGCAAATAAGCATAAAGAGGTATAATAAGTATCAAACAATACTTTATACTCTTTAAGAGATAGGCTATTTCCTGTTACTGAATTCAAGATGCTAATTATGAAGATTATCTAAATACAACACTCTTTGCGTTCCCATTTAAAGTGCACACAAATAAAAATATATTCACAAAAAAATGTTAAATACAAAGTACATCAAACATCAACAACAAACCTTATTCAATTTTACCCTTAATATGCTGTTTTTTACCCTACCTCTGTTATATTCAAAAAAAAACACTTAAAAAAATAAATTTTCAAGTGTTTCCATATTAATATTTAAAGAAATTCCCAAATTCTATTAGGAATAAATATTCTTAACTAAGTTATTCCTTGTGCTTAATTAGTCGTTTTCACTGTTGCAGCTCCTGTAGTACGTAAACCTTCATAAGTCGCCAACATCTCTTTTACTTTATCCGAATACTTTACATTAGAAACCAAGTTCTTAGATTCAATTTCGTTTAGATTATCATTCAAATCATACAGTGCAATCGCTTTGTTTTTACTCATATCGGCCGATGGGTTTCCTTTGATAATCAATTTCAAGTTAACATCGAAAAACGTGTTGGGGCACACAAAGATGCAGGTGAATGTGCGTCAGAAAAACGCATTCCTTGCTTGAACAAAGCATCAATATTTGGGGTAGGTGCTACCGCATCTTTTCCGGTGCGTTGTTTATGGTTATACCCAATGTCACCCAAACCAATATCATCTGCCATAATCACTACAATATTAGGCGACTTTTTTTGAGCATTTATAGAAGTTGCCATGGCTACTAAAAAAAACAAAACGAGAGAATTTTTAAATTTATTTGTCATGACTAATTTTTAATAACTAATATCAATAAAACGCATTGAACCAGCAGGAACTTTTAAACTTACAGATTTTTCGTTTGTTTTTAACTTTTCTTTACTCAAAATATCAATAACTTCAATAGGTGTTTTTCCTTGAAAAATAATCGTTGCTTCACGCTCTTGAGGGGATATATAACCAGGATCAACTACAATCAAACGGGTATGCTTGTCATCTAGTTTTATAGCACTCCAAGAAGCTCCTTTGACCACTATCGGTAAATTTTCTTCTCCTTTTGCAACCGTTGTTTTAATGGTTTCACCAAATAAATTTGCTGGCACTTTTTTATCGCCTACAATTCCCATTTTAGCATTCGATACAAAAAACGGTTTTTGTTGTTTTTTGACCCATTCTTCAGATTCAATTGGAGCAACAGCTACCATCCCGTGTGGCATTTCAGGCATATAATTCAACCAACGGTATTTTACGCCCAAGGCCGCATTTGAAAAATCGTACTCTGGCACAGTCGTTCCTGCCCAATGCATCTGCCCTACTGAAAAAACAGCATTTTCATCCTCACTGTTAAACTGTTTTAAAGAGTGGTGATTATCTACTGATTCGACCAATTTTTCATCCACTTCCTTTATCAAGTGCCAAGAACCTATAGATAGAATATTCTCTTTATCTACAATAGGCAAAACACCCGATTTCATCAAGCCAAACAAAACGTTTAATCCATGCCCTTTTGCAAAACTATTATCAGCCACTACCCCATAACGCGCTCCATAAGCCGCCATCATGACTCCTTGTCTTAAATAGGGCGAAATTGAGTTTTGACCTCCTGGCGATAAGGGTCTCCAACTAGTAGGATTATCATCTATTAAGCGCATCGCAAAGTCATTGACATAACCCCCTGCAAACATCCCTACTCTCCCTGCTAAATTAAGGTCTTGGATTCTATTACTGGTATCCTCAGACGCTGGGACTAAAATATCACTGTATTTCCCTGAGAAAAACATGTCTTTCCATAATGGCAAATGCGAAGTTGCAGCCCAAAACATATTTTTATACCTGAAATACAATTTGGCTCTATTATTTTTACGAATAGCTGTTGCCAATCGAGGCACATATTCTTTGACAAAATATTGTACTCTTGGATCATCTACATTATCCATTTCGGCATAAACAAAGCCGTAACAGGTTTTGGGTGCTACTTCTAATATTTTTTCCAAGGTTTCAATTTGAATATAAAAAGGATCATTCCCGTGTCCTGCCCAAAATGTAAAAGCTTGTCCTTGGGCTTCATATTTCCGAGCCATTTCAATAATTGCTTCTCTAGTGTCTTTATAATCCCCACGACCATCTTTTTTCAAGGCTGATTCACCAATAATTTTTACCATAGGAGTACGATCAGTTCCTTCTTTGGGTGTTTTTTGAATAGCAAATTGAATGTCTTGTCCTTTCAACTTCGCAACTTTAGCATCCATTTCTTTAGAAGTAATCATGACCCAATCTTTGTCTGATTTTTTTTGATAGCTTGGAGGGGTAAACTTCAAAATTTGCTCATAAAGACTGTTTAAATTCTGCTCTACTTCGAGCATTCGACCTTGTTTTTTATGTGTTGTTTTCCACCAATTGTCTTTGGCAGTATTGTAAAAATAAACAGCGTTTCCTCCGTCTACTTCACCTGCAGCAATTAACTGATTGGATTGGGGTTCAAAAACAAAATCCGAATAAACCATTTCACCATAACGACTACCTGAACTGTCTATTAATTTCCCTTTGGTATCCAAAACAAACATAATACCGCCATGCTGAAACATAATTTCGTTTCTGGTTGGTAAGAATGTCCCTTGAGAATGGGCATATCTTTGTGACTCATTTTTGGTTGCTTTAAATTTCATCAACACATCAAAATTAGCATCCAATGCAGTCATAAAGGGCGTGAAAGACAAATCAGCAAAGAATAAAACATCGTCTTTTTTATCGTTATTGATGTCGGCAATGGCAATATCCGTAACCATCACATTTTTTAATTCTTTCATTCTTTTGTCATCAATGGTAACGTTTTTTATTACTTTCTTCGTTTCAGCATCCATAAATCCCATTAACTCCCAACGAAATTTATCATGACTATAAGTCATCACAAACAAGGATTCCTTAGTTGCATCTATAAATTTTCCCGACTCAATTTTACGAAAAACTCCTTTGATAGGAGTTTCAGAAACTAATTTCCCAGTACTGCTTAGTTCGTATAATTTACCATCATTACCGCCGGCAAATATTTGGATTTTAGCATTATTTTTGACCACAGCCACTTCAGAAAAACGCACTTTATGACTAGGATTGAATTTCCAAAGTAGTTTTCCGTTACTATCCCAACCATAAATATGACCGTCAGCACTAGCGGCCAAAAGATCCTCATTTCCATCAGCATTTATATCTGCAGCAATAATTTCGAATAACACTGCTGGTGATTGGGTTGGATTTCGCCACAATTTTTTTCCATCGACAGTATAGCAAGATACGGCACCGTCCAATTCAGAAATATAAAGGACATTATTCCCTTTAACCTTGGCGGTTTTAATTTCACGAATGCTATTTCCTTCGGTCACGAAGTTTTGAGCAGTTGCTATAAAACTCGTTGCTAATACAAAAGCAAGACTTATATTTTTTATCATTTTAAAATGGTTGTTAGTTAATGATCTCTTGAAAATGAATTAATGAATTATTCGTTGTCAAGAGATACAAAACACGTTTAAACAGATGCAACTGTTGTATGTAATAGTAAAAAAGATGTCTGTTTTCATTTATATATCACTAATAAAACTTGATTATAAAATGAAAGCCACGAATTCACGAATTAAACTGTTAGGATATGAATTATCCAACTTAACTTCTTTATCAAAAAAAAATCTGCAAAATCTGCGTAAAAATTTTAGCACACTGATTTTGCAGATTTCCGTAGGTAATTATCCATAAAATGTTGATTTTTTTTTTATCAGGAATAACAGCGAATTTCGAACATTTTTACATTTTTGGCCCCATGGGTTTCTTTTAATTTCAAACGAACAGCCGTTGCTGAAACCGAAGGGAATTGCGTTTTTACTAAACGCGTTTTATTGTCGTTCACTTTTGCCACTTCAATCCATTGTCCTTTGACACGTGCTTCCACACTAAAGTTTTTGATTAATTCAGGCGGAATCCCTGGCACTTGACCTAATTGAGCTGCTTTATCAGGATTTTTATGCATCATGATTTTACGTTGCAAATTAGTATCAAACTTCATTTCTACCTTTGATATATTAATCGGTTTATCCCATTCTAATTGTAATTCGGCATTCAAACCATCGGATTGCCAATGGTGTATTTTATCGATCTCATCTCTACCAACGCCATCAATCAACAACTTAGCATCGCCTGAACTAGTTGAAGAAGCAAAGATTAAACTTGCTTTTCGAGCCCAATCTTTTTCGTCTTTGGCTGGATGGTTAGGAAAATACGAATCATCTCTTAATAATTGTTCTTGCAAATCACTAATATATTCTGATCCTAATTTTCGAGGACTAATCCCTTTTTGGATACACATAGTCGCTGCTGTTCCCACCGCTTGTCCCATCATCGCACAGGTACTGATGATTCTAGTAGATGATAATGCCATATGAGTCACACTGACATTTCGCCCTGCAAATAATAAATTTGAAATATTTTTTGAATACAAACTCCTAAAAGGAACTTCATAGATTTGTTTAAAATTGGAGTGAAAAAAACTAGCAGGTTCATCTAAATTCTCGATTCCACCAGGACAATGTTCATCCAAAGACCAACCTCCAAAAGCTACAGCATCTGGAAAATGTTTATACGATTCTAAATCGACTTGGTTCAAAATATAATCCCCCATAAAACGACGGGATTCTCTGCGACCTGGCAAAGAGCCAACCCAATCCAAAGCAATATTGGCTGCTTCTGGAAAATCTCCTGAATTTTTGATATGATTCCAAACCCCATAAAAATACCCCATCAATTTATGACGATTTTCTTCGCGCAAATCAATGATATCAATATCAGTACCTACTTCAATCCACCAATAGCCTTCTTTTAATTGATTGATTTTTCGATGCTTGTCTTTAAAAGCTTTTTTAGCATCAAAAGGCAACATATACGATGGTGGATAAAAAGGCACTGGTCTTCCCATGTCCTTAGTACTCATCATAATACAATCCCCCATTACCCAATTATCAGGTTTATCGGGAGCAAATGATTCTCCAAACTCCGCTTTTCCTTCACGTCCCGTACGGAATTCGGCACCTGCCATATAAGCCATTAATCCATCTCCCGAACAATCTATAAATTGCTGTCCTTCAATAGTATATTCGGTTTCGCTGGTTATTTGCCAGCAAATTACTTTTTTAATTTTATCTCCACCCATCACCACATCTGTCGCTTGTGTGCTTAACATCAAGGTCAAATTAGGCTGACGCACTACATAGTCATACAACACATGATCCCAAACATGATAGGATTCTTGCGCATTATAATGTAAATTTTCGATCATTATCTCCTCGATAATCCCCGTTTCTCTTTCAACCTTATGCTTGTTGTGTAATCCTTGTACACCATTAACAGTCACACGAACTTCGCTCGATGCATTCCCACCCAACACTGGTCTATCTTGTATCAAAACTGTTTTGGCACCAGTTCTGGCGGCAGCAACAGCGGCCGAAATTCCTGCCATACCAGCCCCAACCACTACTACTTCATACTTAGCCGTTTTTTTTCTTTTAGTAGGGGTTTGAATTTTTTTATCTGATTCTTCTAAATCAAATAATTGGATTTCGCCTTCTTCAATAGGATGGGCATTTATATCTCCGAACAAAGGTAAAAAACCAGCTGCTATCGCACCTTTAACCCCTGTTTTAAAAAACTTTCTACGTTCCATAGTGTATTATTAAATAATTTATAAGTCTATTACTTGATGAAATCATTAGTAAATAGTTTTTAAAACCCTTTATTCCCTTTTACTTTTAAGTTCTTTTTTGATTTTTCATCGGCGACAACGGTTTTCTTTGCATCCCCAGTATAAGTGTTTTTAGAGATTTCTACATTGTTACAATTAATTAAATCAAATAGTGGTGCTTCAGGATAAAGCTCCTTTGCCTCCTTTGTTTTTGTGATTTTATTTCCTGTAATAGTCAGTCCATCTACTCTATCTGCCCAAATGATGCGGTTTCCAAAAGTTTCAATGGTGTTGTTTTCAAAACGAATGTTGCGATCAAATAAGGCCGTATCGTCAAAAATTTTCCCTAATCGTGGGGTTACATACAAAATAGCAGCTTCACCACCACCATAAGCACAATGCACAAAACGGTTGTTGCGAATGGTTACATCATTGACAGCACCCGATTCGAACCAAAAATAATTATCCCCACGCAACTGAATGGCAGACATCATAGAAGAAAAATCATTGTTTTCAATCACAATTTTCAATGGCGTTTTGATGATCACATTTCTAGCACGATGGTCGTTTATGGTACAATCACGCATGGTAAAAACGGGATTCCAGGTTTTATTTTCAAGATTATCGCCAATTTTAAGGTTGGTTGGCAAATTATTTTCGAAAGCGATTTGAATAAATCGGTCGTTGATGGTGTTTACTGAACTTACTGTATTTACTGATGCTCTATCAGGACTTGGTTGTTGGATAAACCACATTTCATCTCCTTTTCCTGCAAATTCAAATCCTAATTGTTCAAAATGTTTTAGCTCAACAACAACTGTTTTAGTATCTATAATTTTATTGATTTCTACATAAGTTCCGTGTACATTGGTACCATCATCCAACATGTGTTGGAATTTGCAATTTTCGATCAAAATATCTCCTTTACAATTGCAAAAATGAGTAGCATCGGCAATAGTAGAAACCACTCTGTCAGAACCGGGACGAACAAATACACCGCATTTAGAGATGACAATATCTTCAGATCTTTCAAACAAAAAACCCATACCAAGTGCATGATGAATAGTAATTCCTTCAAAAAGGATATTTTGCGAATTCATAGTTTGAAAAGCAGGAGCGTAACGGTTTTGCTCACTTTCTCCTTTTGAATTTAAAACATTACCCACCTCTGGTGTGTATCTTTTTAATTTTTCATAAATTCTTAAAATTCCATTCGGTCTTTTTTCTACTCTACGCGGCCGACTTCTAAGGTCAAATGCACCATGAGCCACGCGTTTTAATTTTGGATCAAAGGCTAAAGTACTGCCCATTTCAAAAAAAGAAAACCCATCAATATCTGGAAATGAAATTTGTTCGCCATCTAATTTCCACGAAAACCCCTTTGTAAATGGTTTTATTTCGATCCAATCCTCGGCTTTGTTTACAGCAGTTACTTCTCCTTGAAACAAAAAAGGAATATCCCAATCTATAGTCAAATTTTTGGCTGTTACTTTTTTGCAATTTTTAATTTGAAAAGGCGCCACTTGACCGTGAAAAATAAGTTCAGCACCATTGCCTTCAATTTCTACTGAATCATAATTTTCTAAAAGAAAAATGATTTTCTTAAGTCCGTTTCCGTGATTGGTAATGTAACTGTATTTGTTTTGAGCATAGTCAGGTAGAAAAAGGTATTTTCCTTTTTCGAATACAATTTTAAGGTCCTTATCTGTATTCTTCTCAATAGCGTTTCTGACAATAGTTGTCATATCGCCTGCTTGATGTTTGATTTCGATTACCGCCTTAGCTGATGATTGTACGGATACAAACAACAATCCAACAGCCATTAATTTTAAAAATAAATGATTCATTCTTCTTAATTATATATAGTCAATATTATAAATTCACACCTGTTCCTTGAAAACTACTATCGTGATCCCACATAATAATCCAAGGGTCTCTCGTATTTTTTTGAAATTCCTTTAAACTTGTTTTCATTGCTTCTAATGTAGAAGCATATTTTTTATTGGTAGCCAAGTTGTTTACCTCATCAGGATCGTTTTTCAAATCAAATAATTCAAATTCTGGATGGTGTAAATAATCCTGAACTTTACGTTTACCATAATGATCTACTTTATCTCTGTACACTTGTTGCCAAGTCGACGAAGCCCATAAATCAGATGCAAAAGGATATTCTAATGGGTAAGCGATATTCCAAATCAATTTGTAATCTCCTTTGCGCACTACGCGCATTGGGTAATACATGGTAATTTCGTGAAAAGTATGTGAGGCATTGATCTCATCCCAGCCTTTAGGATTTTGCTGGTCAATAATAGCGTTGAAAGAACGACCATGAAATTTGGTTTCTCTGGCGTTAACTCCAGCCATATCAAGAATAGTTGGTGTTAAATCCACCCACGAAATCATGGCGTTGTTTACATTTCCTTTTTTCGATTTAAAAGGATCTTTGATGATGCAAGGTAGTTTAATTCCGGGTTCATAAACCGTTGTTTTTGCGCCTGGAAAAGCCATTCCGTTATCCGAAATATAAAATACAATAGTGTTTTTATCTTTTCCTGTTGCTTTCAACATATCCATTAACTTTCCAAAACCTTGGTCAATACGAGAAATACTTTGGTAATATTGCGCAATTTCTTCTCTAGATTGTTGGGTATCGGGCAAAAAGGATGGCACTAAAACATCTTTAGGGTTATACACTCTGGTGGTCACCCCAGGAAATCCTTCTGGTTTGTTTCCAAAACTATTGGGAGCATCCCATCTGCTAGGATCAGTTGATTTTTCACGATGTGGATCATCTGTACAGAAATACAAAAAGAATGGTTTGTCTGATTTTAACACATCAGCACATTTCTCAGCCATTTCATAGGTGTTTCTTGGATTAGCCTTTAATTCTTCTTGAAAATGATATACTTTTTCAGGAGCTACATGGTACTTACCAATTCTAGCCGTTAAATATCCGTTTTCCTCTAATAAAACAGGCAATGACTTCACATCATCATAGGTACTAAAATGATGGTAATCGTGTACATGACCATAAGAACCTGTAGCGTGACCATATTTCCCTGATAAAATCACCGACCTACTGGCAGCACAACTAGCACTAGTGCAATACGCATTGGTAAATCGAGTTCCTTCGGCTGCTAATTTATCTAAATTAGGGGTTTGAATCACGGGGTTTCCGTAACAACCTAAAGCATCCATACCGTGATCATCAGCCACAAAAAGGATGATATTAGGTTTTGATTTACCCTTCTCATTTGCCTCTTTATTGGTTTTACATCCTGTAATTAGCAATAAAAAAACAACCATTAACAATACGATTAAACAAGATATTTTTACGTAGTACTTCATTTTATATTTCTTTTTTATTCTTTAAAAAGTAGCGTTCTATTTAAGCTTAAAATCGAACCTACCACTCTTCTATTTTACCCTTATATAAACTTTAATTAACTATTAATTTCTTTTTAACAACCTCTCCATTAGTCCATATTTTGAAGAAATAAACTCCTTTGGTCAACCCACTTAGATTCAATCGAATTGAGGTTTCATTATCAAATTCCGAATAAGATTTGACTAAAACCCCTGTAACATTGTACAACTCTAAATGGTTGATTCTATATTTCGAATTAATTGCTACAAAGTCTTTGGCTGGATTAGGAAACACGGCCAATTCAACTTCTTCCACTTCATTTTTCTGAACGGACAGAATGGAACAATCTACATTTTTACTGTCATTTTCATAAACCGTATTATTATAATAAGAAGTAAGACAAGGCTGAAAACCACTACTAGTAATAGGTCCATCAATTTGAGCAACATATTCACCTTCAACGATGTCAGGAATTGCCGTTTTTGAAGGAAGAGACAAATGTCCAATAGCCGCTGCCGATGGAATGATTCGTGCTTTATCAGTTTCAGCTGAAACCGTTAGCGTTGCCCACGGATATTGAGCTTGAACCGATTTTTCAACGTAATTATATTCTTGTACTAATCGCCCATATGCATTTAAACCAAATATTGCATGAACGTTTTTAATCACTACTGGACCTGAGAACCTACCTTTTTTAAATTTTACAGGATCCACTAAATTCCCATTAGTATCTTTTAATTCGGCATCAAAAAAACCTGCAGCCATCACCACCGCAAAAGCAGAAGAAGTCGATTTAATATTTTCCATATACACATCACCGTTTACACGTCCGTGTGGCGATAACATTACCGCAGCAAAACCATTTGTTTGACTAATATCGCTTGCTTTTATTCCTTTGATAACTCCGAATTCTTGTTCATTATCTGTACCTACATATTGGATATTAGAACCTGATTCCAAACGTAGAATCACACCACCATTTCCTGAAAGTTTTACAAAATTTACGTCTCTAGCGCTTTGAATTTGAATCAACCCATAACCATAGTGCTGGTCTTTCCCATAAATATTATGAACGTCACCTTTTGAAGGAGAGCCTACTACTTGATAATCTCTTAAGCCTGGATGAATCGAATTATCCGTACTCGTTTGCAGAATATAAGGATTCATGGTAATACCATTGAATTGCGTAAGCGCATCTTTAATATAGATATCTGAAAGCCAAAAATTAGTCACATTTGACAAAAAGATAGCTCTAACTTTACCGTTCATTCCAAATTCGGTTAAGTCAAATACAAATTTTTCAGCTATATCTTCATTCGGTTTGGTACGATCACTTTGGCTACAAAAAATTTTTACATTTTGTATTGCAGTCGCAGAATTTCCTATCTCAAATATGGCCACTTTAGTCAATGCAACATCCCCTTTGATAATGGAACCCTTGGCGATATCAATATGAACATTGGATTTCAAATAAACATTGGACAACTTGATATTTCCAGAAAGTTTTATGGTTCCACCTGTTGGTTGTGAACTAACATCATCAATTAAAGCTTGCAAGGCAGCTGTACCATCATTAAAATTATTTACGACTAATGTTCTTTCATAGTTCCCCACGACACCATCAAACTGAGGTGAAAATTGTGCAATAGCATCCATTCCGCTACACAGCAGTGCAAAAAGAATTATGCTAAATAATCTAATTTTCTGTTTCATTGTTTAACTTGGTGTTAGGCAAAAAATAGTGGTTATAACTCACTATTTTAAACTGAGTACTAAATTCAACAAATACTAGAAATTCTTTGTAGCTGTCCGTTATTAATGTGTCTTTGACAGTTTTTATCTTGAAATACAACAAACATTTGTCTTGTTTTCACTTTGTTTTAAGCTAGTTAAAGGATAACGTCTCAATGATTAAGGACTATCTCGATATTTGAAAAAAAGAAAAACATTCATAAAAAAAGAGCAAATGCTTCAGTTAAAAAACTGATGAATTTGCTCTATACTATCAAATAGGCCGTTAAATTTAAATCTGGATTAGACTTTGGATTCCAAGTTACTCAGCAGAAATGGACTCACACGGATTTTTTAAATTGTATTAAAACCATGAAATCTAAAAAAATCTTCTTAACCTGTCTTTCAATATAAAGTTGATGGCTTCTTACAAAAAATTACAACATCCTAATGTGACTCTGAGATAAAATTATTTCGCTTTTGGTTTGCGTAAAATTTTCTCTCTATGCATTATTTTTCCTTCTAAACTAATTTCTTTCAAAGCTGGGAATAGCGGTTGATAGCTTACAGCACTTGTATATATAGCAGCTACCGAAGGTCCTAACAGAGGCGCATTACTCGTAGGTAAACCTTGAGCATCAAATTCTACATTGACATCCATATTGTCAATCTTAAAATTAGGTTGACTGTATAAAGCATTCAATTCGGGATTTAAGTATTTCAAGTTTTTAAAAGGAAGCGTAGCGGTATCATCTGTAGCCACCATACTTATATTTTTAAATGACGAATTAGCCGCAAAAGTTCCTACTTGCTTTCGCTTAGATTCTTTGGCTACGAAACCTTCTACAATAAATGCGGTAAAAGCACTACCATAGGAAGCGGCGCCATCCACTGTTACTGTTCCATTTTCAACCGAATGGGGTTGCAATAATACCGTAGCAAAACCATTTTTATTAGTAACGTTAAACATTCGTAAGTCGGCTGTTCCAAGGTCGTATTTTCGGCCATTATGTGATTCAATTCTGCAGGTTACGCCACCTTCACAACTTAAATTTCTCAGGGTTATGTTTTGACCCACATTTAATTGTGCCAATCCGTAACCTACTGACCCACCTGTTAATCCCACATTCGTAACCGTCACTTTTTCGGGTCTATTAGCCGTAGTCGTTTTTCCTATTTTAACAGGGTTGAAGGCAATAGCAGCTCCTTTGGTTTGATGGTCTTCAATAGTCAAATTTTGGATTAAGACATTATACGCATACCCTATTTGCATCAGTCTGGTTATTTTTTTTCCATTTCTTTCTAATATGAATTTAGGTCGGCTAGAAATACTTCCTAAACCGATGAATTTAACATTCTCGACCCTAGGTTTATTGGGCTCATAACCAATATAAAATCCATCTTTCCCTTCTGGAATTTTGACAACAACACCAGGTGCAAAATTGATGCGAATATTCGATTTTAAATGTACACTACCAAAAACATAATTACCAGTAGCGATATTGATTGTTCCGCCTTTCGTCAATTCAGCTATAAGCTCATTCAAACGACTGCTATCATCTTTCCCATTACTATGGCTAAAGTTTTTTATAGGTCCAGGAGTATTTTCTGCTGTAGATCCTGCATCATTCGAATCGAATATTGGAGGAAATAAATCCATATCCGAAACATCAACATACGGCTGATTTACTGAAGATTTTAAGTCCTTAGCTTCTTGTAAAACTTGTGCTTGCCCTGCTTCAACAAAGCAGATAGACAGCAAAATTATTTGTACTAATTTTTTCATTTTATTCGTTATTTTATTTAGAAATAAGTTCGTCTAATGTAGCAGCCACTTTTTCGTTTTTATCTTTATTGTTTTTCATATAGCCTTTCAATTCAGTAGCTAATTTTTTAATCACAGCAGTATATTTTGGATCTTTGATAAAATTGATTCTTTCGGTAGCATCAGCTTTAATATCTAGCAACCAAGGCTCGTCTTTTTGAGCTAAAACTAATTTATATTGATCCGTAACTGCGGCATAAAACCCCAGCCTTACAAAAGTCACATCTTTCCAATTCGCTGGTTTTTTATTCAACAAAGGTGATAAATCACGTCCAGCGACCTTTGGGCAATCTACACCTAAAACTTTTAGGAATGTTGGCATCCAGTCGGTTGTATTTGCGGCTTCATTGATTACTTTTCCTCTCGGAATTAGAGGTGATTTTCCCGTTGCTCCTTGCGAAACAATAAAAGGAATTTTAGAAGATGCCTCGTGAATGGTTCCTTTGTTTACACGACCGTGCTCTCCTAGCAAATCTCCATGATCGGATGAAAAAACGATAATTGTATTTTCATACACCCCATCGTCTTTTAGTTTTTGAACCAAACGACCAATATTGTCATCAATCAATTTGACCATTCCAAAATACTGCTCAATTTCGTTTTTTAATTTGGCCTCATTTTTTGTCTTAGCGTCTGGTTTTTGCCAAGAAGGGAGGTCTGGATCTGTTTTGTTTTCATAAGCTGTTGTATATGTTCCTGGCAATTGCGTTACCGTTCCTTTATACATCGTATCATATGGAGCACGTACTACATCAGGTGTATGAGGATCAGGAATACTTACTACCAGATAAAACGGTTTGTTTTTATTCGCATCAATAAAATCCAAAGCTCTATCCGTCAAAAAGTCCGTGGTATGTTTTACATTTTTAGACTTGGCATCCTCAAATAAAGGTTGGCCATATTTGTCTTTTCCAATGAGTTTTACATTTTTACTTGCGGCGTATGGATTCCCATTCGCATCAATCCCTTTGTACTTATCATGTCCACCATTGAACATGAATCGTTTGTCCTGAAAACCATAGGTGTCTTCTGGTGTGCCTACAGGATAAGGCGACCACCACTCGTCATGGTCTTTATCTCCAGAAGCATCTCTGCTTTCTGCCAAATGCCATTTTCCAGCATAACCTGTCATATAACCCGCTTTTGACAATACATCGGCAATGGTGGTAACCTCTGGTTTTAAATATTTTCCATCTCCATTTTTATTCGAATTATTTGGAATCCCTAAGGTCACGGGATACATCCCTGTAAACATGGAACTACGCGAAGCCGAACAAACAGGTGCGCTGCAATACATGCGGTTAAAAATAGTTCCGTTCTTGGCCAAAGCATCTAAATTTGGGGTTTCAGGGAAGGCTTTTGCCCCCCACAACAAGCCTTGCTCTGGAGTTAATTGGTCTCTATAAGCACCAATGGTTCTGAAATTATGTTCATCAGTGATTATCCAAATTAAATTGGTTTTCTGATTTTTTTGAGCTTGTAAAGTAAAACTAGATACTAAAGCAACAAGCAGTAGTAATCCTAAAAATGATTTATTTTTCATTTCATTAGATTTGTTTTTTCTTCTTTTTCAACGGCTCATTAACTTCTTTACTTTGTTTATGTACGCCTTTATTTTTATCTTTTTTGTGTTCTAAACAATCACTATTCTCAGGCTTTTTCGTTTTTTCACAACCATTAATTGCCATACTTCTATACGTATAGTTTCCAGCACTTACAAAATCAGCATTAGTTTTGGTTATTTTTCCAACATTTACTTCGTAACAACCACCATCACTACCATTTTTACAACCACTTGCTAGGGTTGCATTGGTACGAATAACTCCAATAGAACGCCAAGATGTACTTTCAAAATCATCGTTTTGACATTTTAGTTCTAATTCTTTTCTTTCGGCACAATCAAAATAGATAAAGTCTTTGCTCTTGATTTGCGCTCCTTTTCCACCAGTAACTGTAATATCTCCTACATAAGAACGAGAATCAAAAATTCCGATATTGTCCACTCCTCCTTCTTTTTTATCCAAAAAACCAGCCGCTATTTGCACCGCAAAAGTCGAATTAACAGCCACTACACCTTCTACATCAAATCGTCCTTGATCGACTCTATGAGGTGAACAATTGAAAGCCGCATCACCGTATTGTACACGGATATTTCTTCCCACAATATCATCAACAGTCATCTCGTTTAACTTTCCTGTTTCACCACTACCCGTTTCTACGCGCATTGTTACACCGCCAATTCCTTCGAGGTTTTTACATAAAATAGATTTACCCGCCTGAATTTGGATGACACCATAGCCCACATGTGCATTGGTTAACAAAATATTTTTGACAATCCCTTTAAACGGAATTTCATTACGATCCCCACTATCCGCTAAATTCAAAACAATAACCGAAAATGGCGTGTACGAATCCATGATTTGAGCACCTGAAAACTTGAAGTTTCGCACGTTACTACCTTCAATCAATTTCATTCGATACTCGCCTTTTGGGAAATTTACCTGATACCAAGTTTTTTTATCTTCGTTATTTTCATCTGCATTAGTGATGGCTACATTTTCGACTAAAAATTCATTTCCTACATCAAAAATCACACTGCTCTTCTTTTTAGTATCCCCACTTAAATTGGGCTCAATGGTTACATCAGCATCAATTTTGATATGAATATTAGATTTTAGTTTGATATCGCTAAACGTGTAATTCCCTTTTTTAATTCGGATAATTCCACCACCTGATTTAGATACGGAACTTATCTTATCATTAAGCAATTCACTGTCGGTTTTGTCTTTTTTACCGGTTAATTTTATTTCGAATTCTTTATTGGGAATTCTATTGGTATAAAATCGGTCTTCATTAGCCGTTAATCGCTCTTGAGCAAAAGTTGTTGCTGTTGAAAGCAGAAGTACAAAAAGTACAATGGAAGTGGTTAATTTCATTTTAGTTATTTTTTTAGTTCGTTATGCTTATTTAGACCTTTAGCTTAAAATAAGGTTTAATTGATTATTTTAATTTAGTCTTATTTAAAATAATTCCAATTAACCAAACCTTAATCACAAATAAACCCACAAGGTCAAAAAAGACCTTGCAGGTAATCATCTATTTAATTTAAAAAGCCTTTTCTAATTCTACATCTATAAAACGGAAAGAACCTAAGGGTACAGGAATGGATGCAGTTGCATTTTTAGCCTCCCATTTTTCACCTGTCAAAATATCCGTGATTTTTACAGGTTTAATTCCGTTGAAACTAATATTGGCCAAGCGTTCGGCTGGATTGATGTATCCACTATCAATGATAGTTAAACGCAAATGTGTTGGCGCTGTTTGAGCTACCACCCAAGCCACCTCACCTGAAACGGTGATAGGCAACAACTTTGCACTGTCTTGAATGTCTTTTTCTACTCCTTTGTAATAGGTATTTGCAGGAAAACGTTCTTTGCCATCTGCTGATAAATAATCTTTTCCATCTGTGATGTACTCTTTGGTGATATTTTTATAGAAAGGATGCAAATGATCCGTTAGTTTTCCTCGAGGTTCATTGGTTTTAGCTAAGGCACCTTGTTGCGGAGGCACCACTAACACCATTCCATTTTTATAAGGCGCTAAAAAGTTCAATCTTCTGTCTGTAACTCCAGCTGCATATCTCGAAAAATCCCAAGGCGTAACTTGTGCCCCTGGCCAGCTTCCGTTCATTCTACTGAAAACGGCTGGATTTTCCTCTTCAAACTTTTTGTCGAAAAAAGTAGTGAATTTTACACTTCCCCCCTCTTGGATGTAATTAGCATCAGGTTCAGTCATCCCCAAATGAACTGGAGAAAAACTCAATATTTCTTCACTTTTTGGAACATACAAAGCTCCTTTAGCAATCAAGTCCCAAAGCACACTCATATAATCTTGATCTATTGGAAAATTGTCCAAATAAGTCGCTCCATACGAAATATGATACACTAACATTCGCAAATAATGGTTGGGAATAGTTTGGTACGAATGCTGGCGTTGACGGTCAAAACTCGTATTGTCTCTCACTGCACGTGAACCCCAACTATTTGTAGTTCCACTAGTCCAGATTCCTAAACGACCTGACAAACTTAACTCCATGGTTTTATCAGTCGTCTCTTCCATTGAAGGAACAAAAACATCAGCATATTTACCTGACATAAAGCCACTCCATTCCGGCTGGTAAATGGCTCCTAACCAAAAAATATTTTTGGTTCTCAAAAACAAATTGGTATTCTTTCCTTGCGAATATTTAGCCAATGGATAGATCAAATCATTCAATACAAATTCAAAAGCATCTGTATGATCTTGCAATTCAGGATAAATAAGCACTGTTTTTTTGCCCCCAGCGATATCAATTAACTTTTTAGTGGTTTCGATACTATAAAAATAAGGGTCGTTCCCATGACCTCCCCAAGTGGCTAAACCTGGACTATTAATGTATTCTTTCCCTAAAATATCCAGTACTTGTTGCTGCGTTAAATCGTATTTTTTTCGTTTATCACGTTTATTGCGGTACTTTTCATTTGGCATTGCTGCTCTATTCCAACTCTCTGGTGATTGCACTTGCGTCATGTGCTTACTATTCAAAAAAATCGGACTGTTGTAATACTTTTTAATATTATCAGAAACCGAGATTGCCAAAGGCGTTTTGAAACTTTCGGACATGAAATACACTGGCAATGGCTTACGTTCCCATGCCAATGGTTTAAACTTTTTGATGCTTTCTCTAACAGCATCGGTATTTTTTAGAATGGTTTGGATTTTCCCTGGAGGGTTCAGATTAATATATTCCTTTTTCCAATTAGAATCTTCAGTATTGATAATATGAATACAACTTCCGCCACTCTGGTCACTTGCCAAAATGATTTTGCCTGTCGTAGCGTCTTTCCAAATATCATTAAAAGAATGCTTAGACACTAAACTCTCCGACTTCTTCAAATCCATATTTTGATCAAAAAGCAAGATGCGGTCTCCAACTAGAGATAACAATTGGCTACTTTTACCCATTCCAATTTTTTCTCCTTGTACAACCAAATACCCTGTATTTAAGTCTTTAATTTTCAGATGTACCGTTTTGGTTTTACCTGTCATTGGGTTATAAATTCCGAAACTAGAATCTTTAGTGTTGGCAGAATTTCCTAAGAATATTTCCATCTGATTATCCTCATTAACATCCATCACTTTAAACTCTCCCATTGTTCTAGGAACAGCTACTTTATCTTTACGAAAAGGTTGGTCTTCCAGCGGTTTAAACAAGTAAATTGTCCCTGACGAACTCATATGATTATTACTTCCTAAAATAGCCAATACTTCAGTCCCATCAGCTTGCGGAATTGGACGAATAAAATTGGGGGTATGTGTATTGTTTTCTGGAACTTTAGATTCCATTTCTCCAAAATTTTTCTCCACTGAATACGATTTGGATTTCAATTGTTTTATCTCTTTTCCTTGGGCATTGAGGTAGTAAATACTCTTATCAAATCCTCCGCAAACGACATAAGGGACTTTATCTTTTTTGACTACACAAACGGCGTACATAGGCGTATCGTCTTTTTTGAATTGCCACAACAACTTCCCATCCGAATTTAAGCAGTACAAAGTTCCATCAGCATTTGCCGCTAGAATTTCGTCTTTACCATCACCTGAAATATCTTGACACCAAATGTCCTGATTCATAAATCCTGACAAGACATTTTTCCAAAGAATTTTACCTTCATACGAAATTCCTAAAAGCATTCCTTCGTAGCTACTCGCCACAACGTAGGATTGCTTTTTATCCAGTGCGGTACGCACCTTGGTAATGGTATAACCCGTTTCGATACTGAAAACACCTTTGGATGGGGGATTCTCTTTTGAATTAGCTTGAACATTCGAAACAACAAAAACACTCAAAAAGAGCATTGATAAGAATAGGGTTTTAGTCTTCATTTATAGTTTTTTAAAAAGTCTTTTTTTCATAATTAACACTTCAAAGTTACCCAAAGGTTACAATCAAGCTGTCTTCTTGCGTTAATGTTTTGTATCTGTTGATAATTCAAACGGATTTTTAAATCTAAAAACACATTGGAACACATAATTTAGAAATTTAACGGATAGGCATCGATTCTCCAATAACTATTTAGCATTTTCCTAACTCTACATTTCAAGAATTAGCACCAATTCTTTTACGGAAATATGTGGCAAAATATTTTTAGAAGCTAAGGTGAAATGCAGTTTAACCCATAAAAAAATGCCCGAAATAGTGTCTAACTTTTTGGGGCATGTTCATTCTCGGGCATTCTTTATTAATTTAAGGATAACTTCTCTTTACAAAGTAAAAATGAATTAATATTCGATTATTTTACCTCCAATAAATAAACAACATTAGGCGCCATTTTAAAATTTGACGACATTTTTTCTCCAGTTAGATAATTTGTTACCGAAGTTGGTGTTTTCCCGTTCGCCAAGGTTAAAGATAGACTTGCGGTATTTTTACCATAGTTGGCAATGTTTAAAAATTGCGCACCATTTTTACCCGCAAACACTCTCCAATCACAAGCTTTTTGATCCAAACCATTTGTTTCATCTACTTTTAGTAGCGGTAATTTATTCTTCATTTTCAAAAGATCAAATGCTTTGGTTTTCATTTCATCTAATGATTTTACCAAAATGATTTTTCCTTTGTTAGCGACTAAGGATTTTGTCAATGGCATACCATATTCATTCGTTTTCAAACTATTCTCATCCATGATAACCACTCCCCCGTTGTTAAGGTATTTTTGCAAGGCGCTCATATCTGATTCAGTCGCAATTGGTGTATCCGAAATCAAAATGGTTTCCCATGTTTTATTGTCGTTATTTTCAATAATACCTTGGGTTGCAAAACCAACAGGCGTACCTTCAAAAAACATTTTTTCGTATACTTTAAAAACATCTTCCATATGATGCTCCTTGTTTATAGAAGAAGCTTTGGTATAAAAAATACGAATTGGCTTTTCCTGACGCTGTAAGCCCATAATAATATCTGAAACCGAATTCAAATCGGCTACTGTGGCATGCACTTCATTTACTACTCTTGGCTGGTGGTTATTTGAAGCTGCATAGCCGTTTGAATCAAAATGTTCTCGACTTGAACCATCTTCTAAACGTGCCCAATACCATGTTTGGATAGCCGTTAAACCATGAACATAGGCTTGCCAATAATTACAACGCACATAGTCTTTGGTTTGATACAAATCACGGTATTTACCTGTGGAAAGAAAATGTCCTTCGGTATTGTACATAATTTTCTCTGGACTTATTGATTTATAAAAATCATAAGACATGCACATTTCTACCCAGTCAAAGTTATAATGCTTTTCCCATTCCTTTGGTTTTCCCCACATCCAAGGTCCACATGTACTGGCATCATTCCCGATTATCTCGCTATTACGAGTCAAAGCTTCCATATCAATTCCGTGGTCACGCTTGTTATCCGTCCATAAATTAGGCATCACTTTTATGTGGGTTTTAGCCGCTGGATCGTATTTTTTGACTTCATCTCTCAGAAACAAAAACCAATCAGTAACACGATCCATATTATAGCTGGCAAAATCAAACCATTGTGGCGTACCTTGCTGTGAAGTTTCTAACTCTCTTGGCACTACAATTGTATCAAAACTACTGAAATTAGTTTTCCATATTTTATTCAAAACCGCAATAGTACCATGTTTTTTTTCCAACCATTTTTTAAAATCTTTGGCTGCCAAATCAGAAATCGGACTTGAAGTCCAAGTTTTTTTGATAGTGTTCCAATGGGGTTCATTACACAACATATATCCTAATTTGGTATATTGTTTACCCGCCATCAAAGGGACAGTAGCAGCAATCAAATCCGATTGTATTTTACGACTTACTGGGTGATTGATATCATAAGCGGTATATTTTAGCCCTGGTCCATCGGCTATTTCGGGATATTCATTTTTAGCCCAAGTAGGAATCGCACTATGATTAAAAAAAACAAACCCCATAGAACCCTCGGGCTTAGTAGTAAGTTCCTTTATCTTTTGAGGATTAACCTTTCCTTTATTATCGACTACATAGGTAGGCGACAGAAAAAACCCATCTTGATTACCATGATAGTCTGTATATTTTTTACTATCAGGTTTCCAAGTCCAATCAGCAAGGAAAACGGGATTGCCTTTGTACGAAATCTGATCTTTTTCAATTTTGGTTTGTGTCCAATCTACATTTGAAGTAGGCAAGCGTTTTATTTTTCCGTTTAGCACATTTTCCAATTCTGTACGTGCATCATCGAGCATGATTGCCATTTCTTTTCGCTCAAATTCAGGCAACATTTTAGCATACTTCTCCGCTTCGTCTTTGTATTTCGTAACTAAACTAAAATGTTTGGTATTTTTAGCAATGTTTTGTTCATCCCAATGTGCATATTCCAAAAAGATTTCGGCTGTACGGATTGCTGTCTCTTCCTTTAGCGTGCTTATATTTTTGTTTTGTGCTTTTTTGATAGTGGTTTTCAGCTGATTTATTTTTTGCTGAACATCATTTTCTGTAGTTTGTGCTGTGGCTACCGCAATAAATATAAGATTGCAGAACAGCACTCTTAAAAGTGTAAATGATGTATTTAATTTCTTCCTATTTCTCATTTTTAAATATAAGTTTAGATAAAATAATGTAACTGGTAAATTTCTTTAATCGAACAAAAAACGATACTTATAAAATTATATGACTATCCGTTTCTAATACCAATTAAAAATTTTGTAACCTTACAATAAAAATAAAGTTGTTTTTATTACAAACCATTAAGAAATTAAGGTTAGTTAAGCTTAAAAACTTAATTTTCTTAATTTCTTAATGGTGTAAAAAAGATTATATTTTTTTGGTACACATAACGGATAGTCATATAAAATAAATATCGTTTTTTGTTCAAATAAACTATTGTTTAGTTGCGATTACTTTTTAACAATTTTTATATCATCAACATAAAAAGTTCCTGTTCCACCCCATTTAGGATTTCCAGAAACAGAAAGACTCAATCGTTCACTATCTTCAGCAATTACCAATTCTTGTGAAAGGTCTATCCATTTTCCTTTTTCAACTTTATTAATTTTAAAATTAGCTGCCGCAAAAGGTTTCATAACGTTGATATTAAAACCTGTTGCTTTTAAGTTTTCATCGGCCATAAATTTCAAAGAAATAATATAGGTTCCAGAACTCCATTTTACATTTTCATTTCCACCTAGAAAAAGTTGAAAATTTTCTTTCTCATTAGCTGGCAATTCGGTGACATTATACTTTAAGCTTGATTTTCCTGAAACTGCTTTTTCATTAGTAACCATAAATACTTCTTTGGCTTTAGTCCAAATTCTTTTATTACCATCTTCAAAATCAAAGCTTATTTCTTGAGCCGACATTTTAAAAACACTAGTAGTTAATAACACAAAAGCGAATACTAATTTAATTTTCATTTTTTTTATGGTTTTATTGGTTAAATTATTAATTAAAAAACCGCCCACAAATTTGTGGGCGGTTTAGAAAAAATGTTTTATAGTTATTTTTTAACTATCTTATCTTGGTAGGTTTTACCGTCTTTAGATACTTTTACTAAGTATAAACCTGATGCTAAATCTGAAACTGAAACTGAAGTTGTTCCTTTAGCTGTTTTTACAACTGCTCCTAAAGTATTAAAAATTTCAATTGAACTTCCTTCTGGAGCGTTTACATTTAATACATCAGTAGTTGGATTAGGATAAATTGAAACTCCTTCAAGAGTATTCTTTTTAGTTCCTAAAGTAATACCTGTAAAGGTAGAGGTAAAATCATCTAACCAAACAGCATGTGTAGTATTTAAGCCACCTAATCCCTCAGATGATAATATACCAGGCCAAATTCCTATTGTCTTAAAGTCTGGATCAGAAGCCGTAGTCGTGTAACTAAACGTTATTTGATGCCAGTTACCATCTCCTGCAGGTACAGCTCCTATTCCATCTACATTTTTTAGAGGTGTTGTACTAACTCCATCTCTTAAAGGGAATCTCATCAACATATTAAAGGCAGGAGTTCCTACAGTAGTTTTTATCCAACACTTTACTTCTATTACAGATCCTACCCCATATGTTGCTCCCGGGGCACCTGGCTCAACACCTATTGTGTCGTCACTAAAGATAAACATGTTTGCAGGCGTGTCATTACTTAAGTATTCAAATTTCATACTTGCTTGTCCAGTTCTTCCGTTAGCATAATCAAGTAACGTTTTTACATAAGCATTACTGCTCGTTTTCCATGGTGTGCTATTACCTAACTGATCTTCAAAACCTGGGTTCTTAACGAAGCCATTGCTTGTTGGTGTAGCTATGAAATTAATGAATTCAACTTTATCAATCTCAATATTGTCAGTAGATGCCGTAGTTCCAGTTCCAAAAAACACTCTAAATCCATCTATAGTTCCTGTGTAAGCTGCTGCATTAAGTTGATAATAATAGGTTTTAAACTCCGTGTCATTCTTGCTTAAAGTTACTGCTGTGTTTCCTAGGTTAGTACCACCATTTCTAATGGTTAAAAAACCTAGGTTAGAATTGTTTTTCATGACCACTTTTACGTAATTGTAGTTTGCGGAGTTTAAAGCCCAGCCCCCGTTAGCTACAGTAGCTTGATCAATATAGAAATTAGTCCTACCACCAGTAATTGTATAGGTAATTGTAGTGGGATTCAAAGTTACCGCGGAACTTCCCGTTGGTGTAAAATTGTCATTAGAATTAGTAAAATTAAAAGTTTGCGCATTTGTTATTGCCATAAAAGCAATAGCAAATAAAATTGAAAGGTAGAATTTTTTCATAATATTTTTTATTTAAATTATTAATACTTCAAAAGTATCTTTAACCTAAAAAACTAGTGTTTGTGAGCGTAAATAAAATGTATCTCTCAATAAATAAGTCAACAAACCCTTGATTTTACTAGGAGTTTAACGTATAATTATTTTTCTTGAAAATATTTTTTCAGCATTAGTTATCTTCAATACATAAACTCCAGAAGCCAAATTGGATATAGGAAACTGACTTAGTTCCTCATGAGTATTGATTTTTTTGACTAGCATTCCACTATTATTGTAAAGCATAACGGAACTCCCTATTGGACAGTTAATATTAAGCAAGTCCGTAACAGGATTAGGAAAAATAGTTACGGTACTATTCTCAAAATCTTCCGTCCCTAAACTAGAGACAAACTCTATATAAAAAGCATCTAAATAAAAATTTCCAGCACCCACTCCTGAATAATCGTCCTCGAGTATTTCCACTTCAAAAATCTGATCTGTTATCGATTCTTCAATCGAAAATTCTTGACTTAAAGTGACCCACTGTCCTTGGACCAGATTTTTAAAATCCCAACTTAATTCCTTAGCAACTGGATTCAGGCTCGTTTTAATTCCCTTGATGTCGGTACCATTCGCGACCCAAACTTTTAGATACATTTTGTAGTTCCCTGAAGATAGGGAAATTTTGGCATCATTGACGGTTTCTCCGCAACGAATTGTATAAGGAACAGCTGTATTTTCCTGAGCAAATATTACTGTTGTTCCCCATTGTAAAACGAAGAATAAGAAGTATTTGCTGTATTTTTTAAAATTTTTCATTTTATAAAGGGGAATTTAATTCGACATCAATAAAGCGAAACAAGCCAATAGGAATGTCTACAGTAGTCGTTTGATTGGTTACAAAAAATTGTTTTCCATCCATTAAATCGACAATCTTTACAGGAGTAACGGTGTTAAACTTAACGACTGCGTTTTTGGCAGTAGGATTAATATAGCCGTTATCAATTAAAGTCAACCTTAAATGGGTTGGAGAAGTTTGCGCAACTACCCAAGCCACATCACCAGTAACGGTAATCGGAATTTTGGTTGCTCCCGCTTCAATTTCAGATTTAATAGTTTGGTAGTAGGTATTGGCATTGTATTTAGTCACCCCATCAGCGGCGTAATAATAACGCCCATCCGTATAATACTCTTTTAATATATTTTGATATAAAGAATG
Source organism: Flavobacterium sp. NG2 (assembly GCF_034119845.1). Taxonomy (NCBI): domain Bacteria; kingdom Pseudomonadati; phylum Bacteroidota; class Flavobacteriia; order Flavobacteriales; family Flavobacteriaceae; genus Flavobacterium; species Flavobacterium sp. NG2. Next base: position 3,974,361 of record NZ_CP139420.1, read on the forward strand.
TAATTTGTCTTTCATCAACCCTCTAGGGGCGGTCAAATCAGCTTTGGCTCCTGCTTGCGGGGGTGTAATCATGACCATCCCATTAGGATAATTGGGCAGGAAGTTCAAACGGCGTTCTTTCATTCCGGCAGCATATTTTGAAAAATCCCAATCGGCCAAAGGCGCTCCTGGCCAACTCCCATTCATTCGACTAAAAACAAAAGGATTGGCATCTTCAAAAGCTTGATCAAAGTTGGTGAGCCATTTTGATTCTGAACCTTCTTCAAGATAATGAGCATCTGGTGCAAGCATACTTAAATGCACTGGAGACAAACTCACAATTTCCGAACGTTTAGGGACAAACAAAGCGCCTTTGGCTAACAATTTTGCAAACAATTCTGGCTTAGTAAAATTATCAAAATACTGTGCGCCACTGGCAGCAGCATAAACCAATTGGCGTAAAAAATGATTGTCTAAGGTCTGACTTGAAAACTGCCTCATACGATCGTAACTGGCATTATCTGGAACCGCTCTGGCTCCCCAACTATCCACAGCGCCACTTGCCCAAATTCCCATTCGAGAAGCCAAACTCAACTCCATTGTTTTATCAGTCGTCTCTTCCATCGCAGGAACAAAAACATTCTTGAATTCACCTGAAAGCAATCGAGACCACATAGGTAAATAAGTACTCCCTTGCCAAAAAATATTCTTAGAACGAATAAACAATTTTAGGTTTTTGTCTTGTCCGTAAGTCGCTAACGGATAAAACAAATCATTCAAAACAAACTCAAAATCAGCGCTATCATCCTGTAACTCTGGATAAATTAAAACCGTTTTTCTTCCTGAAACCGTATTGACCTCATCAATTACTTTTTTAGTGGTTTCTTTACTAAACATATAAGGGTCATTTCCATGTCCGCCCCAATAGGCGATTCCGTTAGCCCCTATTTTTGGAAAAATAAAACTCAAGGCTTGAGCCTCGGTCCAGTCATAGGTTCGCCTGCTATCACGGACATCTCTATATTTTAGGTTAGCTAAATTTTGTCTATCCCAAGTGGCACCATCCTGAGCATGAGAAGTAAAAAATTGGTCAATAAAAATAGGCGCATTATATAAAGAGGTATTAATTCCAGAAGTATTGGTGTACATCAAATTAATTTCGAAAGGATTGCGTTCCCAACTTGGTTTTACAAATCCATTTAATTGCGTTTCCAAAGAAGTTGTATTAGTCAAAACCTGTTGGGTTTTCCCTGGCGAACTGATATTTATATATTTTGTTTTCCAATCCGTACTAGAAGGATCTATAACATGGATGTCGCTACCTCCATTTTGATTACTAGCCAAAATAATTTTCCCGGTTACAGTATCTTTCCACATATCATTGAAGGCATAGGGACATTCTAACACTTCGGCAGTTGTAAAATTGCGATTTGGTGGCAACAGCACAATGTAATTTCCATATAAAATAAAATATTGATACGAAGTTCCATTAGGGATAATTTCAACTTGTGCCACGACATAAGTTGTATTTTTAAATTTACTTATAATGCTCGAAATATCCATTACTTCCTGAGCAGCACTTGGATTTAAGGGATCAAATTCAACTGCTGTAGCGTCATTTTTATGAGTACTATTTCCCATTAAAATTTTGGTAATACCATTTACAGAACTAACTCTCATTTCACCCACTGGTTTTGAGGAGTTAATTTTTACTGTTGGGGTAAGAAGGCTTGTACCTAACACATCAAACAAATACATATTTCCTGTAGATTGCATGCTGTTATTAGCGCCTACAATTGCTACCATATCCGTTCCATCTGCTTTTTTCACTTTTCGAATAAAATTGGCAATATGTACTTTGGTAGGCGCTGTTGCTCCTCCAAAAACTCTATTATCTGAATAGGTCGAAGAAGCTAAGGTTTGTTTGATTGTTCCATTGGCATTCAAATAGTAGATGTTTTTGTCATAACCGCCGCAAACTACATAAGGAATCCCATCTTTTTGAACCACACAGACCGCATACATGGGCGCATCATTGGGTTTAAATTGCCATTTTAATGTACCATCATAATTCAAACAATATAAGATACCATTGGCATTTGCTGCAAAAATCTCATCGATACCATCACCTGTAATGTCTTCGCACCAAAGGTCATGATTCATAAAACCTGATAATTTGTTTTCCCAGATTTTTTTACCATCATATCGTAATCCTAAAACAGTCCCTTCGTAACTAGAAGCAACGATATAGGACTTGTTGTCTTTTATAGCGGTTCTAATTTTCGATATGGTGTAATTGACATCTTTACTGTCTAAAGACTTTTCGATAGTTTTAAATTTCAAACTATAGGTTCCACTGGCGGCTTTGGTATTATCAAAAGACCAATTTTCGGGTTTATTTGTAGTCCAACCCGTCCCAGCTTCTTCAAAGCCGTAATACTTATCTTGTAGTAGATTGGGATTCGATTGAGCATTGGTTATTGCTCCAAAAAATAATACTGTTGGGATATATAAAAGTATAGTTCTAAAACTCATATAAATTGATTTAAAAAAATAAAAAAAAGTCTATGATATCTAATCCTAAAAAACCAGAATACCATAGACTTTCTATTTAAACATTAGTAAATTTAAGGAATCACAGGAGTCGAAACCGTTACTGTAATAGTTTGTTCCGCTGTCCAAACTCCATCTACTTTTTTAGTTCCACGAATGGAATCCTTATAGGTGTTTTTAATTTTAATAGTTTTTACACCTGCTTCTTGAAACAGAACATAAGCCAATTTTTCATTGGTTACTAAACCTGCATCAGGTATAATAAATTTGGCATAATTAAGTGAATCATTTTCAGAAAATCCAGGCTTCATAAAAGCAGTCCCTTGTGAAATAATCCACTCATGTGAAAGATCTCCTTTGGACACATCTTGAAAAGCCATAAACTTATTGAGTTTAGCCGTTTTTGTAGTAGTATTATAGGTTGTCTTAGGAGACGACCACCAGGTAAAACTAGCATAATCATCATAAGGTAAATCATATCCATTGTCAGAGCAACTTTGTACTGCATAAGCCGTAAATAACAAAGCGCTAATAATTATATATTTTTTCATTTCGTTATTATTTTAATTATTTAATACTGTTATTATTAAGCGTCTCATTTTGAGGAATTGGAAAATACCCCAAATCTTTAGCGGCCCATACTTGAGCGGCCTCATTGTACTCAGTAAACTGAAGGTTCCCAGGTCCTTTTACCAATAAACTATTATTTCTTGTTGCTGTTCCTGATGGTAATTTCGTATATGTATAATTAGCAACACTATATATTTCATTACTTAGAGAATTAAAACGTTGCGCTGTAATCCCCCAACGACGCATATCATTAAAACGTGTATTAAACCCTTCAAACGATAACTCTAATGGGTACTCTTTATACATCAAATGATTCATTAAGGTAGTTGTAGTGTAAGCGACTCCATCATAATCATTTAAGGTTGTGTTTCCTGTACCTAATAATCGTAATCCCCATCTCTTTCTAACAGTATTGATTAAATCAATTGCACCTTGAACATTAGGAGCACTACCTTGAATTAAACATTCTGCTTGCATTAAATACACCCCAGCCAATCTGTTTATAACGATATTTCTACCCGATTTCCAAGGTGATGTCGCCGTTTGAAATTCATTAGTTATTCCAGGTGCAGCATGATTAGTATACTTCTTAAACAACGAAAACCTAGTATTTCCAAAAGAGAAAACTTGAGGAGCTTTGTTACCATAATAAGGAGATATTTCGTCATTTACAACTGCTATACTTTGAGAAGCTCTTAATGGAATGGTACGCATTGGCCCAGTCAATAATCCATTGGTATGATTACGAACATCCTTTGTATCCATTGGCTCTTTTGAGTACTCATAGGTTAACCAAGCGGAAGGTAATAATTGACCTTGACCTCCAAAGTTATCATTTGTAACTAAATTTCTAGCTGGAGGAGCTGTCCATCTCGCCAGTCTATTAAAAAAGGATTCTTCATCAAAAATTGCATCTTCTGGTTGTAAGTTTTCGGCATAATTGATTTCAAAAATAGATTCTGAACTAAAATCATTAGCTCCTGTAAACATTTTACTTACATCTTGCACTAAGGCATAGCCGTAATCTCCTTTTACATTATTAATGATATCATTAAAATATTCTTTGGCTTTATCATAATTCCCTTCGTACAAATAACTGGTCCCTAAAATAGTAGCTGCAGCTCCGCCATCAACTCTTGATTTTGGTTCCATTTTAGCTGGTAAATTAGCGTAGGCATACTCTAAATCGGCTCTGAAAAAAGTTTTTACTTCATCAGAAGTCGATAGTGACTTAGCGTAATCCTTAGCACTTTTAGGCACAGCATCACGAATAACGATTTTTCCTTGATTGAATTCAGAATGCAAATAAAAATGCATTAATCCTCTAAAAAAACGAGCCTGTCCCATTTGTATTTTCCAACGTGCTTGTGCTTTAAGATCATCAGACATTCCGTTTAGTCCTTCAATTACTTGATTAGCGCGCCAAATCACACGGTATTTTGATTCCCAACGTCTTTGTAGGTCGCTATCATCAAAATTGATACGGTGTTGATACCATGGCAACCAATTTGTAGTAGGGTTAGTTCTTTGTCCTGGAAAAGCCAAATCTGTTCGATACAATTCTCTTTCTAAATCTAAAATATAATGATCTACCATTGCTCCATAAACGGATGTAAGATTAGATTCAGACTCATCTAAAGTTCTCCAATAGGTATCTGTAGAAAGGAAGTTTGGATTGGTTTCTTCTAAATATTCGGAGCAGGATTGCATTGAGCCTATCAATACAATGACCATAATTATAACTATCTTTTTCATATGTTCTATTTATTATTTATTAAAAACTAACATTTACACCAAAAGAGTACAATGATGTTAATGGATATCTTGATAAATCTAACCCTCTTTGAGCTATATTATTTCCACCAATTTCAGGATCATAGCCATCATAACCAGTGATTGTTAATGGGTTTTGAGCTGATAAATAAAGTCTTAGTTTATTAATACCCATCTTATTAGACAGTTGTTTTGAAAAAGTATATCCTAAAGTCACTAATTTTAATCTCAGATAATCCCCATTTTCTACAAATTGGTCTGTAATTCCTCTAGCATTAGGATGATCTCTATCCTTTACTAATGGAATATTTGATGTTGGGTTGTCGAGAGTCCACATATTTACTAAGTCGGCATGACGGAATCTTGCATAAGCATCTGCCTTAGTACCATTAATGATTTCCGCGCCTACTGTCGCATACCAGTTCATAGCTAAATCAAAATTTTTGTAAGTCCAATTCAAATTAAAGCCCATTTCGAAATCTGGCAATCCACTTCCTGAATACACTCTATCTTTATCGTTTAACACCCCATCTCCTGCATCAGGAATTCCATCATTATTGGTATCTTCAGTTAATTGATCTACATATCTTAAATCTCCTTTGGTAGCGATACCACCACTAAAATTATTATAAGCAGCAACCTCAGCATCTGTTTTTAAAGTTCCAGCGGTTTGATACAACCAAAAAGAAGCCGCTTCATGCCCAACTTTAAATACTGTTGCTGCACTACCCAATACTTGAGAATTTGGATTATAAATAATATCAACCCCATCAACAATCTTCGTTATCTCATTTCTATTCCTAGTAAATGTAACCCCTAGATTCAAAGAACTTTTACCAATTTTTTCACGATAATTAGCTCCAATTTCTAAACCTTTATTAGTCATATTTCCAATGTTTAGAATTACATCCTGTTCTTGACCTTGTACAACCCCTGTTGATCCTGGTAAACGTACAGGAAACAACATGTCTTTTTTCTTAGTAACATAATAATCAGCTGTAAGCGTGAATTTATTTTTAAAGAAAGCCAAATCAACACCAAGGTTATTCGAGATAGAAGTTTCCCATTTTACCTCTGGATTAGCATAAGAAACAACTGCTGAACCTAAAGTTAGATTTGTGTCATTGACATCAAAAATATAATTTCTTCTTCCTGAGATAACAGAAGCAAATTGATAATCATCGAAGTTATCATTACCTACGGTACCACGGCTTAGTCTAATTTTAAAATTATTAACCGTACCATTCAAAGGCTCCCAAAATTTCTCATCGGATACGTTCCATGCTGCCGAAACAGATGGGAATGTCCCCCAGCGTTTATCAGAACCGAATTTACTTGAACCATCTCTACGACCTACTATTGATAACAAATATTTACCAGCGTAATTGTATTGAATTCTCCCCATAAATCCTTCATTTTTTCGCACATAATTTATCCCAGAATAAGCAGAAGGATCTTGACCAGCGTTATTAATAACTTCTACTTCATTGGAAATCACTCCATTCCTAGCAGCATTAAATTCTTGAAAAGTACGCTCATCCAAAGAAGCAGTAGCAACTAAATCTAAGTTATGCTTCCCAAATGTTTTTTTATAATTCAAAATACCATCCCAGCTAAAAACATTCAATCGTGAAGCAAATGCTGCAACACCACTTTTTAACGGATCTACTTCAACAGAACCAGTCGTTAAATCAACTAACTCATATCTTGGTCTAAAAATATTTCGAATAGAATTATCAACATTTGTACCTAACCTTGTTGTAAATTTTAAATCTTTGGTTATGTCTCTAGTTACACTTAAGCTAAGGTTTATCTTGTCATTTCTTTGATTATCTTTACGTCTAAGATCTTGTGCTAATTGATTTAGAGGTGTTTCTACTCCTCCTTGACCTGACTCCGTATAAAAAGTATCTGAAGTATTATCTACAATAGGAAAATAAGGCTTGTAACGAATCGCATTTGTAATTAAACCATTCGTAGCTCTATCTCTGTCCTCAATTATAAATCCAATACTAGTATCAATCTTCCAGTGTTCTGATTTATAGGTTGTCGAAGCTCTACCGTTGTATCGTTTGAAATTAGAGCCTATCAATACCCCATCAGCATTAAAGTAACCACCTGCCACATTATAAGTAATATTTTTATTTCCTCCTGAGATATTTAAATTATAGGTTTTGCTTTCTGCATCATTAACCAATACAATATCTCTTAAATCATTATCATTCGTTAACCATTCTGGTCGGGTTGGCCCTGGATCAAATGCACTTGGATAGTTGTTCTTCTGCTGTACCTCAAAGTAAAGTTGCTGAGATGCATCCATCAAAGGTGTACCTGGTCCAAGACGTTGTACACCATAAGTGGTATTAAAATCAACTTTCATTGCACCATCTTTTCCTCTTTTAGTAGTAATTAAAACTACCCCAGCAGCTCCTCTTGTTCCATAAACAGCAGCCGAAGCGGCATCTTTCAAGACATCAATGGTTTCAATCTCATTACTACTCAATCGTGGATCTCCTTCTTGCGGAATTCCGTCCACTACGAATAAAGGTGTATTTGAACCCGAAAGCGAGGTAATACCTCTAATTTGGATACTAGATTGCTCTCCTGGCTCACCAGAATTAGCTGTAATATTCACACCAGCAATTTGTCCCTGCATTGCAGAACCTAAATCAGGCGTAATAAATCTTTCGATATCATCCGATTTTAATTGTGATACCGCTCCCGTTAATTCTTTCTTCTTAACAGTACCATACCCAATAACGACAACATCATCAAGTTCTTGAGCTCTAGACTTCATTGTAACATTAATAAACTTACCGTTTACAGGAACATTCTTAGTCATCATTCCGATATAACTAAACACGAGCAAATCACCCATTTTAGCTTTTATAGAATATTCTCCGTCAAAATTAGTTACTGTACTCGCTTTTGTTCCTTTTACTAAAACCGTAGCCCCAGGAATAGGAAATCCATCATCTACACTTTTTACAGTTCCCTGAACTACTATTTCTTGAGCTTGAGCAGTGAAATTACAGAAAAGCACTATCATCATCATTTTCAAAAAATGAGATACTTTTCTACTAGACTTCATTGTTTTTTTAATTTTCATTTGATTAATTTTTAAGTAATTTCAATCCTTACTTTATTTTTTTTTGTTCTAATAAAACAGTCGTATTCCTTAAATTAGAAAATAAAGCGGTATTAAATTTTAATGTTTAATAATTATTAGAGAATCTATTTTTTTTTTAGACACTCAATCTGATAATCAATTTTAACCTGAATTCGTAAATTCCTTTTTTTGTTTTTTAGTTTTCATCATTTAGTTTGTTTTAGTTCAAAAATTATTTTTAGGTTCCTTTAAATCTATCAATTGTTCTTCTTTACGAAAACACGGATATTTTTAGACAACTTTTTTATAGTCCATAAAAAAACATAAGTATTTTTATTGTTTTCGCATAAAATTCCAGATTGTAAAGGTTAAAAAAAACTTAACAATGTTTGTTTCTACTGGTAAATAAGATGTCTTTATGAGTAAATAAAAGGCGAAACAAGAACATAACCTATTCATAACAAGATAACTAACCAAAACACATAACCCTGAAATAATTTTATTAATTTGTGTTAAAAAAAATATTTAAAACAGCCGTATAAAGTATTAAACAAGAGACCAACCTGCTTTTAAAGATTATTTCATCTAAACAAAAAACCAAGATTAATAGAAAGAAAAAAGAGCAAACTTTCGACTGCTCTTTCTAATAGTATCAAAACTATAGTATTTATTTCACCACTGCATTAGGAGGCAAAGGCACGTTGTTTTTTTGACGCCAATGAACCATTTCATTTAAAAGAGAATGCATAACCTCTTTATTAACATCAGCTAAATTGTGAGCTTCCAAGGGGTCTTTACTTAAATCATACAATTCTAACTTTCCATCAGCTAAAAATTGAATAAGCTTGTATTGATTTTTTCGAACAGCAGTACAAGTTCCATGCTTGTATTGACTAGATAATTGCCAAAATAAAGAGCGATTATTAAAAAACTCACTATCACTTTTAAATTGTCCTACTAAAGAATTCCCATCTAAGACCCCTTTGTGATTTTTGATTCCTGCTACTTCCATAAAAGTAGGGTAAAAATCTAAAACTGAAATCAATGCTTCACTCCTTCTAGCCGTTATTTTTCCTGGCCAGTTAATCATCGTAGGCACTTTGATACCTCCTTCATAAATATAACCTTTAGCATTTCGAAGTCTATTATTAGTACTTGGGCCTTCGTTATGACCATTATCAGAAGTAATGATAATCATCGTATTTTCACGTAAATTATTTTGGTCTAAATAATCCACGATTCGCTTAATATTTTGATCCACTGACTCAACCATAGTAGCATACTCCACCATCGTTTGACGTCTTTTTCCAAGTCCTTGACCCGTAATCGAATCTCCCGCTTTATTCATGTATTTCTCCAATGCAGCTTTACTTCGGGGCAAAATAGGATTATGGACTGCGTAAAAATTCAAATTAATTAAAAAAGGTTCCCTTTTATTTTCAGCTATAAACCCAATTGCTTCATCGGTTAATCGATCAGTCAACCATTCGTCACCTTGTTTAGGTTCGATAAACGGATTACTAAAAGGTGCCAAATATCCTTTGGTTTCACTTTTATATCCTCCCAATTCAAAAGCAGGATCTCCTCTAAAAGTTCCTCCTATATTTTTGATAAAGCCACGTCCTTCTGGATAATATTGCTGAACTGCTTTGGACTTATGTAGAGCAACCCAATCGTACTCTCCCGGATTAGGCTGTCCTAGTTTTTCTTTTAGCGGGTATTTCATTTTTAACTCAACCAGCGGATTAGGCCCCACAATATGCCATTTCCCAATATGAATGGATTTATAACCTGCTTTTGCTAAATCTTCTGAATAAATAGGATGTTCTCTTCCAACTGTCCATCGGGAAAATATATTCTCTTTATCATCACCTTTTTCCAAAACAGGTACCGTATAAACCCCTGTTCTAAATGATTGCTTTCCTGTAAAGATTGCTGTTCGAGATGGCGAACAGGTAGGATATGCATACGAATTATCAAACACCAAACTCTCTTTAGCCAATTGATCTAAATAAGGCGTTTCATAAAAAGTAGAACCATTAAATCCCACATCACCATACCCCAAATCATCTACCATAATAAAAACAATATTTGGTTTTTGAGTTTGTGCATTCAAAAAAGCAAACCCCATTAGGGCAATGGTTAAATAAATTATTTTATTCATCATATATCATTTATTTGATTTTATCCCAAGGAATAATAATTAATCGTGTTAATAGTTAAGCAAATAAAATCATTATAGCAGCTGAGACTGTATCTCTCTATATAAAATTTGTATCTCAAAGTCAATTTAGCCCCTAAGCAGTAAGAGCTTATTGAATTCCTGTCAGGATTTTTCTTTTGAACGTCTACCAAATTAAATACCTTTATCAAAAAACTAGAATGCGCTATTTAATTATATCCTTATTATTGTTATTGGGTTTTGTGGTTAAATCGCAAAACTCAATTCCTGAAGTACTCGAAAAATACAATAAAAAAACGGTTCCCTACATCAATGTTGGTGAATTGAAGAGCACGAATTGTCTTTTACTTGATACACGTGAACCTAAAGAATACAAAATAAGCCACATCCCTAAAGCGATTGCTGTGGGGTATAACCAGTTTAACTTAAAAAACCTTGCTACTAAAATCAAAGACAAAAAAACACCTATTATCGTCTATTGCTCAATAGGTGTGCGCAGCGAACAAATAGGAGAAAAACTTAAAAAAGCTGGTTATACTAATGTTTACAACTTATATGGCGGGATTTTTGAGTATAAAAACAAAGGAGGTAAAGTCGTCAACTCAAATAACATAGAAACAGATAGCGTTCATGCTTTTAACAAGCAATGGAGTGTTTACTTAAAAAAAGGAATCAAAGTATATGAAGACTAAGGCACTCATTATTTTTACCCGTAATCCCGAATTAGGAAAAGTAAAAACCCGATTGGCAAAAACCATCGGCGATGAAAAAGCCTTACAAGTGTACAAAGATTTATTGCAACATACCATGGAACAAACCCAAAATTTGGATTGTGATAAATATGTTTTTTACGACACCATTGTTATCGAAAATGACATTTGGAACCCCAATGATTATCACAAAAAAGTACAAGTTTCAGGCGATCTAGGAACCAAAATGCACGCAGCCTTTGAATTGCTTTTTGATTTAGGTTACCAAAAGTGTATTATCATAGGCAGTGATTTATTCGACCTGAAAACTGCTATTATCCGTCAAGCGTTTGAAGATTTAGATAAAATAGAAACCGTCATAGGCCCAGCCGAAGATGGTGGTTATTATTTATTAGGTTTAAAAAAGAACAACAAACTTATTTTTCAAAATAAAGATTGGGGCACTTCTTCTGTTTTGGAATCTACTTTGAAAGACTTAGAAAAAAATCAAGTACATTTATTAGAAACTTTGAATGATATCGATACCATCGACGATTTAGAAAAAAGCAATTACATTTTGAAGTAATGGAAAAATACATTGACACCATAATCAATTCCTACCAAGGCTATTTTAATTATTTAAAAAACGAAATCCTTTTCCCAAATTGGGACAACTATTTCTATGGATTAATCGCTATTTCATTAGGTGTTTGGATTTTAGAATTGCTTTTTCCTTGGCGAAAAAATCAAAAGGTCTTACGAAAAGATTTCTGGCTGGATTTATTCTATTTATTCTTTAATTTTTTCTTGCTCAATCTTATTCTATTAATTGCGTTGTCTAATGTTTCGGAGCAACTCATCAATGATTTTCTAGGATTGTTTGGTCTCGAATTGAGCTCTATTCAGTTATTTTCGATTTCAGAATTGCCTCGAGTTTGGTCGTTATTAATATTCTTCCTCATCAGCGATTTTATTCAGTGGAACGTTCACCGATTGCTACATACCATTCCGTTTTTATGGAAAATCCATCAAACCCATCATAGTGTTAAGGAAATGGGGTTTGCAGCGCACTTTCGATACAATTGGATGGAACCCATTGTCTATAAATCCATATTATATATTCCAATCATTATAATAGGTGGCGTAAATTTACAAGATGTATTTATCGTTCATTTTATCAGCATTGCCATTGGTCATTTGAATCACGCCAACATTGGTTGGGATTATGGTATCTTCAAATACATCATCAATAATCCTAAAATGCATATTTGGCATCACAGCAAAAAAATCCCCAACAAATACGGCATCAATTTTGGGATTTCCTTAAGTCTTTGGGACTATCTTTTTAAAACCAATTATATTCCATCGGATGGAAAAAATATCGAACTGGGTTTTGAAAATGACAACGAATTTCCAGAAGATTTTATCGAACAAGAATTATATCCCTTAAAAAAATAATATTTTTTGTCAGGAAAAACAAAGCTTCCCGACTATCCTATTAAATAATTAAAAAATAAACAGATGAAAAAAATACTTTTATCCCTCCTATTTATACCCTTATTGGTTATGGGATGTATTCAAAAAAAAACATCCGCTAATCCAAATTCAATTCAGATAATTGCTTCAGAAACCATTAAAAATGTGGATCACTCTAAATGGGACGCCTTATTAAAAAAACATGTTTCAGCTAATGGAAATGTAAACTACAAAGGGTTTCTAAAAGACAAGACAGCTTTAGAAGCCTATTTAGATGTTTTAGAAGCGAATGTACCTTCAAAATCATGGAGCCGAAATGCTACTTTAGCGTATTGGATTAATGTTTACAATGCCTTTACAGTTAAATTAATTATTGATAATTACCCTGTCAAAAGCATCAAAGAAATCAGTAATCCTTGGGGTAAAAAGTTTTTCGCCTTAGGCGGTCAAAAATATAGTTTAGAACAAGTAGAGCATGAAATTCTACGTAAAATGGGCGAACCACGCATCCATTTTGCTATTAACTGTGCTTCATTTTCTTGTCCGAATTTGTTAAACGAGGCCTATACAGAAGCCAATTTAAGTAAACAACTAGCACAAGTTGCCAAAAGTTTCATTAATGATAAAACTAAAAATACCATTACAAAATCTAAAATTGAAGTTTCTGAAATTTTCAATTGGTTTGCTGGCGATTTTAAAACCAAAGGTTCGTTGATTGATTTTTTAAATCAATACAGCTCCGTAAAAATTGATGCTAAAGCAAAAACAAGTTACAAAGATTATAACTGGAGTTTGAATGAATAAGATTTCGATAATCATCCCGATATACAACGAGGCTGAAACCATTCGGTCTGTTTTGTTGTATCTTGAGAATGTGATTTCGAAAAAAATCCCTTATGAAGTAATTGTAGTTGATGGCGGAAGTACCGATGGTTCCTTGGAACAAATCAATATTTCAGACAAAATACAATGCATAACATCAGAAAAAGGGAGAGCCAAACAAATGAATGCGGGCGCTAAACGGGCAACTGGAACAATTTTGTATTTTTTGCATTGTGATAGTTTCCCGCCCCAAGATTTCGATTTATTGATTGAAAAGGAAATTAATAAAGGGAATCAAGCGGGTTGTTTCCGAATGAAATTTGACCTGAAACACCCGCTTTTATCCATCTGCCAGTGGTTCACCCGGTTTAATCACAAGAGTTGTCGTGGTGGTGACCAGTCATTATTTGTATGCAAAAAACTGTTTGACAGCATCATTGGCTTTGACGAAAATTGCATTATTTATGAAGACAACGAAATTATAGAACGGCTTTACGCCAAAAAACAATTTGTTGTGATACCGCACTACCTGATTACATCGGCACGAAAACACAAACAAAACGGGGTTTGGAAATTACAATACCATTTTGGAGTGATTCATCTCAAAAAAAGGATGGGACATTCGATAAATAGCTTACAAGAATATTATAATAGAAACATTATCTAAAACAATAAAACCATTAAGAAATTAAGTATCATTTAGTTTTACTGAATTATCTAAATTTAAAGATTTGAAATATTTCATTTTAATTGTAACAAAATCTGCCAAATCTGCTAAAAAAATCAGCATGCAGATTTGACAGATTTATGCAGATATTAATTTAAAAATGTCTTTATATAAATGAACGTTAACATTTCTTTGCCAAAGATTTCTCTTCCTTTATTGAAACCTTTAACACAAAAACACAACTCATTTTCAAAGAATTAAACTTAAAAAAATAATAAAAATGAATCCATTTACAAAAACGGCCGTAGTACTTTTTCTAGCAACACTTTCATTAGCAAGTTGTAAATCATCTAAAGAAGAAGAAAAAAACAAAGAAGAAGAAACTTTCGTTCAAAAAACCGAAAAAGCACACCAAAAAGAAGCTTTTAGCGCAAAAGAAGCGATACAATTTGACATCCAATTATTATTTGGTGGCCAAGAACGTTTGAACGCTACTGTAACACTTTTAACCAATTCCAGCAAAGGATTAATTGAATTTAAAAATGGTTCCAAAATTATTACAGACCATGACAAAGTATTTTACTCCTCTGATGTTCCTTCTGAAAAATCGGTTCGATTTGACGCTTATACTTGGTCGTATTTCTTTTTATTCCCATATAAAATGAGCGATGGCGGTACTAAATGGGAAAACTATGAAAACAAAGAATCTGATCACGAAAAATTTGACAGCCAACGCCTAACATTTGAAGCAGGAACGGGCGACGCTCCTGATGATTGGTATGTGGTTTATTCCAATAAAGAAACCAATTTAATTGAAAAAGCGGCTTATATTGTCACTGCTAATAAAAACAAAGAAGAAGCCGAGAAAAATCCGCATGCTATAAAATATACAGATTACACAACTATTGACGGCATTCCTGTGGCAACAAAATGGAGTTTTTGGGAATGGGCAGCTGATAAAGGTTTGACCGAAGAAATTGGAAATGCAACGCTATCCAACATCAAATTCATAAAAGTAGATGCCAATACTTTTACCCCTGCTGCCGATTTTAAAACTATCTAAAATCGATTTCAAAAAGCTATTCACATAATACCACCTATTTATGGAACATATTGTCATCATTGGTAACGGAATTTCGGGAGTTACACTCGCCAGACACATTCGGAAACAATCGGATTCTAAAATCACCATCATTTCATCGGAAACAGAATTTTTCTTTTCGCGTACGGCTTTGATGTATGTTTTTATGGGACATATGAAGTTTGAGCACACACAACCGTATGAAAATGATTTTTGGAAAAAAAACAAGATTGACCTACTCCATAAAAAAGTGACCCAAGTTTTTCCAAAAGAGAAATCTATCATTTTAGACGGAAATACAGTTTTTACTTTTGATAAATTAGTCATTGCTACGGGTTCTAAGTCAAATAAATTTGGCTGGCCAGGACAAGATTTAAAAGGGGTTACAGGCTTATACCACAAACAAGATTTGGAAAACTTAGAACAATGGGCTTCTACTACTAAAAGAGCCGTGATTGTGGGTGGTGGCTTAATCGGAATCGAACTGGCTGAAATGCTGCATTCGCGTAAAATCCCCGTGACGTTCTTGGTCCGTGAAAAGAGTTTTTGGGATGGTGTTTTGCCTTTTGCCGAAAGCCAAATGATTAATCGTCATATTCTAGAACATCATATTGATTTGCGATTAGACAGCAGTTTGAAGGAAATCATTTCAGACGAAAATGGTCATGCCAAAGCCATTATCACTGACAAAGGCGAAACCATCGAATGCCAAATCGTAGGATTGACCGCGGGCGTTTCTCCCAATGTGGACTTCTTGAAAGATTCGGGAATTGAATTAGGGCGAGGTGTCAAAGTGAATCGGTTTTTAGAGACCAATTGCAAGGATATTTATGCCATTGGCGATTGTGCCGAGCAACATGAAGGCATTGATTTACGACGACCTATTGAAGCCGTTTGGTACACGGGTAGAATGATGGGCGAAGCTTTGGCACAAACCCTCACAGGAAAACGCACTGAATACAAACCGGGACATTGGTTCAACTCGGCTAAATTTTTCGATATCGAATACCAAACTTACGGTTGGGTTTGGGCTCAGCCAAAGGAATACGAAGCCCAATTGTATTGGGAAGACAAGACAGGCAAAAAAGCCATCCGAATTTCGTATCACAAAGAAACAGGAGTATTCCTAGGCATAAACACCTTCGGCATCCGCATGCGTCATGCCTTTTTTGATAAAGTTCTCACTGAAAACAAAACAATTGATTATGTCATTCAACATTTGAATCAAGCCAATTTTGACCCTGAACTATACAAAAGTCATACTAAAGAAATTCAATCACAATTCATTAACCAAGGTGTTGAAATTAAAACTGCATAACATGAGTAAATCAATTAAAAACATATCGATTGCCTCACACGAGAACAACGGTCTTGACAGCATCCAAAAATCAGGAATTGCTGTTGGTTTAATCGGTTTGTTTATCATGGCGTTGGCGCTATTCAATTTTAATTTTCCCAATAAAGAAATTTGGCTGACAGCATCTATAATCGCTATTTTTACAGGAATACTTGTTTATTCGAACAGAACCTACCTGAACAAACCCGAAGGAATCCAAAATAACCATGTGTGGACATCCGGACTAACAAACAAAGGAACAGTCGCTTGGATGATAGGAATTATTTTGACAACCTTTTATGTAGTGTTATATTGGTTCCCTAGCTATCTCGGACTGAATTCAGAAGGCGGAACAAATACCGGAATTGTTGGTTTTTTCGACCCGTTGAGTTTGATGTTAAACGGAAAACCAGCCAGTCAATGGTTTGTATATGGAACACTTTATACGGTTGCTATTTTAGGATTGGGTTACAAATTCATTTTAAAATACCGTCATAACAAATACCAGTTGGTTCGTACGCTTTCGGTTATGTTTTTCCAGTTGGGGTTTGCTTTTTTAATTCCTGAAATTCTCGAAAAGCTAAATCCTGAGAAAGCTTATTTTGCCAAAGATTTAAAAAATATGTGGCCGTTGAACTATTACTTTTTTGACGAATGGCATTTAAAAAACCTTATCAATGGTGGCGATTTAGGCGCTTTTATGTTGATTTTTGGAGTGGCGTTGATTTTTATCATCTCCCCTATCCTTACTTATTTTTATGGTAAACGTTGGTATTGCTCTTGGGTTTGTGGCTGTGGAGGACTAGCCGAAACTGCTGGAGATAGTTTCCGACATTTGAGTGACAACTCGGTTAAAGCTTGGAAAATTGAACGCTGGATGATTCATTCGGTTTTAGTATTTGCCTTTGTGAGTACCATTGCGGTGATATTTACATTTCTTTCTAACAATCCTGAAATGAGCTTTATTACCAGAGACCAATTTGTATGGGGAATCGTTATTTTCTTAGGAATCTTCACTTCGCTTTTATATGCTTTCAAAAGAAAAGACCTGGATACGGATGCAGTTTACACCATGCTAACTTTAGTAGTCATTATGGTGCTTGCTATCATAATGAATTATTTTTCGGGCAACCAAAACATCTTTTTTATCGATAGTTATAAATTAAGAGAATGGTACGGTTTTGCTATTGGAGCAGCTTTTAGTGGTGTGGTTGGCGTTGGGTTTTATCCCATTATGGGAAATCGAGTTTGGTGTCGTTTTGGTTGTCCTATGGCAGCGGTTTTAGGATTGCAACAACGTTTGTTTTCAAGATTTAGAATCACGACTAACGGCGGTCAATGCATCTCTTGTGGTAACTGCTCAACCTATTGCGAAATGGGAATCGATGTGCGTAGCTATGCTCAAAAAGGAGAAAATATTGTACGTTCATCCTGCGTAGGTTGTGGAATTTGTGCGGCAGTTTGTCCTCGTGGCGTATTGAAATTAGAAAATGATACGCCTTCAGGTCGTATCAATGCAAACGAAATCTTATTAGGAAATGATGTGGATTTAATGGATTTAGTGAATCAAAAATAAGTACAGTTAAATTACAAGAAAGTAGATTTGGACTTTCATTTATATAAAATCTAAATTATTATCCGCGTAAATCTGCCAAATCTGCGTGCAAATTTTTTCACGCAGATTTTTGCAGATGAGGCAGATTTATAAAAAAGGATTACAGAAAATTAAAAGGATAAGCACACATTAATCCTTTTAATCTGTGGCTAAAAAAATTAATTTGAGCATAATAAAATGACAAAAGGACTTTTTCTGCTTTTAATGATGACTGTTTTCGGAACTTCCGAACAAAAGCAGTATTCGAAAAATTATTATCCAAATGGAAAAATGCAATGTGAAGGTTGGTTAAGCCAAAACCAAAAGGTCGATTATTGGTTTTTCTATTATGAAAATGGCAATAAAAAAGAAGAAGGACACTATCTTGCCAACAAAAAACAAAAATGGTGGCTGTTTTATGATTCGAATGAAACCCTTATACGAAAAACCGAATATCAAAACGACAAACCACACGGACTAAACCTCCTCTACAAAGACGGAAAAATAGTCAAGGCCGAAAAATATAAAATGGGCAGTAAAACAAACGAATGGAACAGCCTTTCGGCCTACCAAAAAGACAACACTAAATGAATTCAATTGTCGTAATTATACCCGCTTACAATGAGGAAAAAGCCATTGGTCATGTTATCAGCGAAATTCCAGATTTTGTAAACGAAATTATTGTAGTGAGCAACAATTCTACTGACAACACGATGGCAGTTGCGCAAAAAGCGGGTGCTACGGTTTTATCCGAAAATAAAAAAGGTTATGGTTATGCCTGTTTAAAAGGCTTGGAATACCTCGCCCAAAAAGAAAACAAGCCCTATATTGTGGTATTCTTAGATGGCGATTATTCTGACTATCCTGAAGAATTAGTAAAACTTACTAATCCAATTATAAACGAAAATATCGATTTTGTCATTGGTGCTAGAGTATCCGCTTTACGCGAAAAACACGCGATGACCCCCCAACAAATTTTCGGGAACTGGTTGGCTACTTTTTTAATGGAACTGTTTTTCAAAGCTAAATACACCGATTTAGGTCCGTTTCGAGCCATTAAGTACCAAAAATTGTTAGCTTTGAAAATGGAGGACAAAACCTATGGCTGGACTGTCGAAATGCAACTGAAAGTCCTCCAACAAAAAATGACTTATATCGAAATTCCTGTGCGCTACAAAAATCGAATTGGAGTTTCCAAAGTTTCTGGTACGGTCAAGGGAACTATTATGGCTGGAATCAAAATCATCGGTTGGATTTTTAAATACACCTTCAAATAAACTATGTTAATACTATCATATATTATTTTAATCCTTTACGTTATTTCGATTGTATTGATTTTCTTTTATGGACTGGCACAATTCAACCTGCTACTCAATTATTTGAAAAGTAAAAAACAAAGCGAGAACGCTCCACAATATGATTTTGAAAAAGGAGACGCCTACCCTTTTGTTACTGTACAATTACCGCTTTATAACGAAAAATATGTAACCGAACGTTTGTTGCGCACCATATCCCAATTAGAATACCCGAAATCCAAACTTGAAATCCAAGTACTTGATGATAGTACTGATGAAAGTGTCATCCAAACCCAAGAATTAATTGAAGAATTAACGCAAACTGGTTTGGATATTGTTCATATAAAGAGAACGAACAGAACTGGTTTCAAAGCTGGTGCGCTCAAAGAAGGCCTCGAAGTTGCCAAAGGCGAATTCATCGCTATTTTTGATGCCGACTTTGTCCCTCAAAAAAATTGGTTGTTACTGACCATTCCCTATTTTAAAGATGCTAAAATTGGGGTAGTGCAAACCCGTTGGGGACATTTGAACCGCAATTATTCGATACTAACTAAGATTCAAGCTTTTGCCTTGGATGCGCACTTTACATTGGAACAAGTAGGTCGCAATTCGCAATCCCATTTTATTAATTTTAATGGAACGGCTGGCGTTTGGAGAAAGGATTGTATTCTGGATGCCGGAAATTGGCAGAGCGATACCCTAACCGAAGATTTAGATCTAAGTTACCGTGCCCAACTTAAAAATTGGAAATTCAAATACCTCGAAAACATTGCAACTCCCGCTGAATTGCCTGCCATCATCAGTGCGGCTCGTTCACAGCAATTTCGTTGGAACAAAGGTGGCGCCGAAAATTTCTCCAAAAATGCCAAACGTGTTTTAAACTCAGATACTATTTCGTTTAAAACCAAAGCACACGGAATTTTGCATTTATTAAACAGCTCGATGTTTTTGGCACTATTTATCATGGCTATATTGAGTATTCCCGTGCTTTTTATCAAACAGCGTTATCCCCAATTTGAATACCTGTTTCATTTTTTATTCTTTTTCATTATTACCTCAATCTTGTTTTTTATCAGCTATTGGTTTACTTACAAGAGTATTCATGGCGGTGGTTTCAAAAATTTCATCCAGTACATTGGTTTGTTTTTTACCTTTTACACCATAGCCATGGGATTTTCATTTCACAATACGGTAGCGGTTTTAGAAGGATTATGGGGCAAGAAAAGTGAATTTGTACGCACACCAAAATTGAATATCGAAGGTCTTAAAGACAAATGGAAACAAAACAGTTATTTACCCAAAAAGCTATCCAAAAATGTCTTTTTTGAAGGTTTATTGATGCTCTATTTTTCCTTTGGAATATACAGCGCCTTTTATCTTGGGGATTATAGTTTGTCTTTTTTACACATTATGCTTAGTATTGGTTATGGTTATGTTTTTGTTCAATCTATTGCTGTTCCCAAATGAGTTCGATGGTTTCAAATAATACTAAATCATACCTATTCCTCAGCCTGAGTCTGTTTTTGTATGGCTATTTGGGATATTTTTTGGAACGAAAGGAATTTGCGCTTTTGGTTGTTGGATTTGTATTGCTGTTCTTTTGTGCTTATCAAATCATTCAATTACAAAAAAATAATACCTCCTTTTTAATAACAACAGCCATTGCTATTCGGTTGCTTTTACTTTTGGTTGTCCCCAATTTATCGCAGGATTATTTCCGTTTTATTTGGGATGGTCGTTTGATATTGGAAGGAATCAATCCGTATCTGTATTTACCCGACAATCTAATTTTACAACCCAACTTTACTATTGCAAATACAGCCGAATTACACCAAGGCATGGGCAGTTTGAGTGCCAGTCATTTCTCCAATTATCCTCCTGTTAATCAATTATTCTTTGCTATTGCTGCTTTTTTTAGCAACAATACGATTCTTGGTGCGGTCATCGGAATGCGTGTCATTATTATTTTGGCTGATATTGGGACGCTTTATTTTGGAACCAAATTATTGCAACAACTCGGCTTCGAGAAACACCGTATCTTTTGGTACATTCTCAATCCTTTAGTCATTATCGAATTGACTGCCAATCTTCATTTTGAAGGAGTGATGTTGTTCTTTTTAACTTGGAGCCTTTATTTGTTACACCAAAACAAATGGAAATGGGCAGCCGTAATTCTAGCTTTATCCATTTCGACTAAGCTATTGCCTTTACTTTTATTACCATTGTTTTTACAAAAAATTGGTTGGAAAAAAATCATCTATTTCTACAGTATCATCATCGGACTCAACATCGTATTTTTTCTCCCGTTTCTTTCGGCTGAATTGATTCATAATTACAGCGAAACTATCGGACTTTGGTTTACAAATTTTGAATTCAATGCGAGTCTCTATTATATCATTCGAGAAATAGGATTTTGGGTCAAAGGCTATAATATCATTCATACCACGGGAAAAATTATCCCTATAATCATGGTGCTTTTTATCGTGTACCAAGCGCTAATCGGAAAAAACAAAACCACAACTCAATTGCTACAAAGTTTTCTGATAGTGCTTACTGTTTATTTTTTAAGTTCCACTACAGTGCATCCTTGGTACATCATTAATTTGGTTTTAATTGCTGTTTTCACTCGTTTCAACTATCCCATTATTTGGAGTTTAACCGTAATTTTAAGTTATAGTGCTTACGCTAATGCCACTTCCAAAGAGAATTTCATATTGATAGCTGTAGAATATAGTATCGTTATTTTATTCCTAATTTTTGAATTTCGTGATAAATTTCCCTTTAAAAAATCAGTATATTTGGACTAAACATCATTAGAAAGTCAATATACAATGAGTATCGCTATAGAAAACACAAAATCAGCTGTAGAAAGCTGGGTTCATCAATTTGGTGACGAACTCTATTCTTGGGCATTTTACAAGACCTCTTCCAAAGAAACAGCCGAGGATTTGGTTCAAGAAACCTTTCTAGCTGCCTTCAATAAAATAGATAGTTTTCAAGGTAAAAGCCAACCTAAAACTTGGTTGTTTGCTATTTTAAACAATAAAGTAATAGATTATTATCGTCAGTCAGCTCGAACAACCAAAAACAACTTTCATCTTACAGAAGATAGCGGTTTTGAACTTTCTGATGGCTTATTCAATTCAACCGAAAATTGGATTGACAAAAACATAAATCCAGTTTGGGAACAAGACGAGGAACTATTAGACAATCCAGATTTTAACCTTGTCATGCAATATTGTATGGAAGAGCTACCTCAAAAATGGAAACTAGCCGTTACGGCTAAATATTTATCCAATAACAAAGCAGAGCTTATCTGTAAGGAACTGGATATCAAAGCGTCAAACTATTGGCAAATTATTCACCGAGCCAAATTGCTCTTGAAACAATGTCTAGAATCAAAATGGGACTAACTAGAGAGACACATAATGAACAAATTAATGCAAATGCTAGTAAAATCTTGTAAAATAACTACGGAGCTAATTGACAAACAACAATTAACACCACTATCTGTAAAGGAAAAGCTCCAATTACAAACACATAAAGCGATGTGTAAGACTTGTAATGCCTATGAAAAACAATCTAAAATCATTGATAGTTTAATCAACCGATGGTTTAGATTTAGTGAGACAAATAAAACAGAAAAATTAAGTCCCGAAAAAAAGAACGCAATTATAGACCAAATCAAAAAAGTATAACCCCAAAAAAAAGGCATTAATGAGAGCATTAATCATTTCAGGCGGAGGCAGCAAAGGCGCTTTTGCAGGTGGAATAGCCGAATATTTAATCAATGATTGTTGCAACCAATACGAATTGTATGTAGGTTGCTCGACGGGCTGCTTATTATTGCCTCATTTAGCTTTGGGCGAAATTGAAAAAATTAAAAAAATATATACTTCTGTTTCTCAAGAAGATATTTTCAGTATTTCTCCTTTTATCATCAAAAAAACCAAAGACGGCTACGATACTAAAATTAATCACTTTAATTCTGTATTATCCTTTATCAAGGGCTGTCCTACCTTTGGCGAAAGCCACAACCTGAGACGTCTTATTAAAAAGAGCATTACTGCCGAGGAGTATAATCGACTACAAGAAGAAAATAAAAAAGTCATCGTAACGGTTTCCAACCTAACCTTGAACCAAATCGAATATTTTAATTCAAAGGAATGTACCCATGAAGAGTTTTGCGATTGGGCTTGGGCCTCGTCTAATTACACTCCTTTCATGAGTTTGTTTAGCAAAGATGGGTACCAATATGCCGATGGCGGTTTTGGGAATTTCGTTCCTATTTCCTGTGCTATCGAAAATGGAGCTACCGAAATTGACGTCATCATTCTCGAAAATGAAGTCCAAAATTTGCATTTACCTATAATAAAAAATGCTTTCTCGCTTCTGTTTAGAACTTTTCAGTTCATGAAAAACACTAACAACTCTAAGGACATCATCATTGGAAAACTCATTGGTTTAAACCAAAATATCAAAATCAATTTTTACTTCACTCCTGAACAACTCACAGACAACCCCTTGATTTTCGACCCCGCCGAAATGACAAAATGGTGGAATGACGGTTATGAATATGCTAAATCCCGCCAACCTGATAGTTTTTGTCATATCCCTCAAAAAGAGGAAAAAAAACAAGAACAAGAGCAAGAAGATTAAAACAATTAGGGCACAACCCCACTTCCACTCCGTTTCAGTGCGGTCGGGCTATTCGTTACAATCTTTTTATTATTCCGCTATCGCTACATAATAAAAAGAATTTCCACTGCTATCCCTTGTGCAAATTCGTTTGCATAGGAATATTTTGTTTTGAATTGTAGTTTTCCTAATACAATGCCAAAGAGTTAATTATAGCCAAAAAAACGTACTAATCCTCCTTTTTGACTAAATTTACAAGTATGAAAAAGTCGGCAATCATTCTTCTTTTACTTATTACGGTTTTGCTAAGTGGCTTTGCACTTTACAGCACTGCAAAAACCATAATATGTGTTGCTAAATACAATCCGGAATACAAAGGCATGAATTTAGTCGCACCCAGATCGGCCATCGATAAAATAACCTTTCAAGAACTAGCAGAGCATCATATAAATTCTATTTCACTTATTCCCTATGCCTTCGTAGACATGGATAAGGCTGCTGTCATCTACAATCATAAAAAACAATGGTGGGGAGAAAGTACCGCAGGAATCATCGAATGCATTAAGCTTGCGCATCGCCATCAAATGAAAATCATGCTGAAACCACACCTTTGGGTCAATCACCAATTCTTTACGGGAAATCTTGATTTTGCTACTGTTCAAGAATGGGAAAATTGGGAAACTGATTATGAAAAATACATTCTACAATACGCCCAAATTGCTCAAGATGAAAAAGTAGATCTTTTCTGTTTTGGAACCGAATTGCAAAATCCAATAGCCAAAAGACCCCAATTCTGGATGCAATTAATTAGAAAAATCAAGAAAATATATACTGGAAAACTGACCTATGCAGCTAATTGGGACGAATATGACAAAGTCCCTTTTTGGAACCAACTCGACTATATTGGAGTAGATGCCTATTTCCCCCTATCCGACAAAGAAAACCCATCGATTAGCGACTTTGAAAAAGGATGGCAAAAGCACCTCCCAAAAATGCAAGCCCTTCAAAAGAAAGAAAAGAAAAAGATTTTGTTTACAGAGTTTGGCTATCGCAATTCCAATTATGCCGCTCATGAGCCTTGGAAAGAAAACAACTCAGACCTCAACAATACCGCACAGGCAAACGGATATGAAGCTTTATTTAATACCTTCAAAAATCAAAAATGGTATGCAGGAGGTTTTGCTTGGAAATGGTATGCTGATGATTATCATAAAAAAAGAGCTATCGATTATACACCACAAGAAAAACCTGCCTTAGAGGTTATTAAAAAAAGCTACCAATAGTTTTTTTTTTAAACATTTATTTTTTTAAAACATTTAAGAAATATAAGAACATTAAAGCAGCTTGCGTCTAATAAATATTTGAATCTTAATTTAACATATAAGTCACATAAGTTTTTTTCATACTTACATAGTTTTTGGTACAGTTTCAATAAAAGTCAAAATAACTTAAATGCTCTTAAATTTATTAAATAGTTTAAACTTTTTTTTAGAAAAACTTATACGACTTATATGTTCAAAAATTATCTGCTTCCCGTTACTTAATTGCTCTTAAATTTCTTAAATGGTTAAACCTCTTCTAGCTTTTCAAAAAACTTATATGACTTAAATGTTCAAAAATTATCTGCTTCCCGTTACTTAAATGCTCTTTAATTTCTTAAATGGTTTAATCTTCTTCTTGCTTTTCAAAAAACTTAAATGACTTATATGTTCAAAAATTATCTGCTTCCCGTTACTTAAATGCTCTTTAATTTCTTAAATGGTTTAATCTTCTTCTTGCTTTTCAAAAAACTTATATGACTTATATGTTCAAAAATTATCTGCTTCCCGTTACTTAAATGCTCTTTAATTTCTTAAATGGTTTAATCTTCTTCTTGCTTTTCAAAAAACTTATATGACTTATATGTTCAAAAATTATCTGCTTCCCGTTACTTAAATGCTCTTTAATTTCTTAAATGGTTTAAACCTCTTCTTGCTTTTCAAAAAACTTATATGACTTATATGTTTATAAATTTTTACTTCTCCTGAAATAACATAGCACCAGAGTTCATACAATAACGCAAACCTGTAGGTTGAGGTCCATCATCAAACAAATGCCCTAAATGCCCTTCACAACGCGCACAAACAATTTCGCCACGCACCATTCCAAGGCTTTTATCAACTACTTCTTTGACTCTTTTTTTATCTAAAACATCATAAAAACTAGGCCATCCAGTCCCCGATTCAAACTTAGTTTCCGAAGAAAACAAAGGTAGTTTACACCCTGCACAGAAATAATACCCTTTTTTATGGTTGTCAAAATACGGATTTCTAAACGGGTATTCCGTTCCTTTTTCTCGTAGAATATGGTATTGAGTAGCGGTCAATTCTTTTTTCCAGTCCGCATCCGTCTTAACCACTTTTTTCAAAGAAGTATCATTGAGCGATAATTTCTCTTGCTGCGGATTAGCCGTTTCAGCTAGTGCGATTCCTTCTTTTTTATTGGCCTGCATACATGCCATAAAAACAAGGAGTATAAGTGGTAAACTGATGATTTGTATGTAACGTTTCATGATTTTAAATTTTGAATTAATGAATTTATTGGACTATTAATTTAGTGTTGATTGCACTTAAAAAAGGAACACAGATTAGATAAACTAAACAGATTAGCACAGATTTTAAAAAATAAAAACATTGTGTTTTAGTTCAAACGCAGTGACCTTTGTGCTTCCTTTGTGACCTTTGTGTTTAAATAAGGAACATATTTGTAAGATATCCAAAATCTTTGTGCTCTTCGTGATTCCTTTGTGACCTTTGTGTTTAAACAAGAAACACAGATTAAAGAAATAAAAACTTAGTGCTCTTCGTGCTTCCTTTGTGACCTCTGTGTTTAAGCTTTTAACCCTTACTTCAACTTTCCTTTATAAGTCTTAACAAACTTATTAAACCTCGGTATTGAAACCCCTTTTACATAGCCTTGATTGGGGTTGTTTTTTACATAATCTTGGTGGTAGCCTTCCGCTTCATAAAAGGCCGAAATGGGTTTAACTTCTGTCACAATAGGGTTATTAAACACTTTTGCCAGAGTTAGCGCTTTGATTTTATCTTCGATAATTTTCTTCTCGCTTAGATTTCCATAAAATGCAATCGAGCGATAAGATGACCCCACGTCTGGTCCTTGTTGGTTGGGCGTCGTTGGGTCTTGAGAGGCAAAAAAAGCATCTACTAATTGAGCAAAAGATACTTTTTTAGGATCATAAAAAACCGCAACGGCCTCGGCATGACCTGTTTGATTGGTTCCAACTTGGTGATAAGTTGGATTTTTGGTCGTGCCACCTGTATAGCCAGAAATGGCTTCATCAACGCCATAAATGGCTTCAAAAACATGTTCGGTACACCAGAAACAACCTGAGGCAAAAACTGCAACGGCTTTGCCTGACTTGGCTTTAAGTGGTAATTCTTTGGTTTGTGATTGACAACTTACTATAAAAAATAAGAGGGCAAAATAAGTGAATACTTTCATCATTTCTAGGTTTTATACTAATATACGGGAGAATCTTTATTTCGGATTGTAAACGGCTGCTAAACTTTTGTTAAGCGTTTTGGAATTCCATCCGTTTAGATAGACGACAAAAATTGATATTCCTTACTTATTTTCTACTACTAAGAAATACTAATCCATAAAGAAAACTCATTACTAGTTGTAATGTTTTAAATTATGATACTATCAATTTCTTTTTTTTATATTTTTGAGATAATAATAAAGCTCCGATTATGAAACCATTTGATAAAACAACTATTCAAGAAATTGTAGACCAATTAGAATGTGGATTAAAATGCTATTGGAACTCTAAAACAAATGCCTTATTATTTATTCCAGACGAAAACAATAGTTTTATTGAAATGGAATTTTGGGAAAACGAAATCAACCAATTAGAAAATGAAGGGGATGATTTTATCGAAATCGAAAAACCAACTAGTCGGGACTCGTTCCAGATGATGGAAAGTTTTATTGAAAGTGGCATCCCTACTGCTGCTTTAAAAAAAGAACTCACAAAAGCTTTAGAACGCCCAAAACCTTTTCGAAATTTTAATGAATTAGTTGAAAACTCCCGATTTCGAGAAGATTGGTTTGCGTTCAAAAAAGACTGGATGATAAAATGGGTCGAAAGCGAAGTCGAATTTTTAATGGACAATATAGAAGAAGATTTAGAACCCTAATCCATTAATAAAAATTACTTATCCAAACTCCAAAAACTAGGTGACTCACTAAGAACCAACAGTTAACAAAACCCATCTTCTCACTCTCTATCAACACCTTTTACTTATTTAATCTTCAATTCCCCAATCAGTTCCAATTTTATTCCCTACCTTAGAGATGAAATTGAACTTTAGTTGTTACTTCAGTGATTTATTCCTGAATTCCCTAAACGACAGCATAAAAGTACCTACTTGGATAATGCTATCAAATACAACTTAAAGGAACAATTATGAAAATTGCAAAAGAAGACATTGAAATCAAAATGCAAATCCCAGGAGCTATAATTCGCCAACATACTGATTTTGGTGACGCTACAGGATTAGGTAAAATTAGTGGAGAGTATTTTAGCCTCTCTGCAGGAGTAGACACCACCCCTTTGTTTATAGGACTTGAAGGCAATTTATGTCAATCACCACATTGGGGATATGTATTGAGTGGCCAAATTACGACTACTGACGCTAAAGGCATCCAAGAAACGGTTGATGCAAAAGATTTGTTTTTCTGGCCCGCAGGTCACAATGTAAAAGTCAATGCCGATGCTGAAATTATTATGTTCAGTCCGCAACACGAACACTCCCACGTAATCAATCACATGATTGAAATGACCAAAGGGTAAACGAAAATTTTATGATTAGAAAATTAAAAGCGAATTTTTCATAAACTTCAACTGCTTTTAAGTCACAAATACTGTAAATTCCGAAGGAGTTAAATGTTTATAAAAATAGACAATCGTAGTATTCGACTCCGAAGGAATCATATCCAGAATCCTTAACAACTTTTATAAACATTTGAATCCTTCGGCTTCGTAATGCCTTATCAATTGTGGTTTACCTACTGTTGTGATCACGCAAAGCATTTACTTAGCTTTGTATTTGATAAAAAGGAAGGAGCCAAAAGTCAAGAGACTTTGAGTAGTGGAATTAATACAGGTTTCGGTATGTTGATGCCGAAACCTGTTCTCTTATTTCTGTTTATATTATTTATCAGAGGTGTAATAATTTCTAACCCATGCCTTAACTTGGTTGTCAGTCATACTATCTGCTTTTTCAACCGCTATTTTTTTATGTTGAAACTGGGAGTGCTTATCCAATAACTCTTTGTACAGTTTTTCACCTGTTTGAGCAGGACCAAAAACAACTATTGCTTCCGCATCGGCAATATTTTTCATCACATCCTTAAAGTAATCTGCTAATTGATGCTTTTCCCTTTCTAAATATTTACTGTCCTGAACAACATCTTGTGGTCCTCCTTTGAATTTTGTACCACTACCGCCTCCTATATGAAAATCTTCAACCTGAGATTCAATCGTTTCGAAACTTTCACTTCCAGACCCGATAGAAACAATTTTTGCATTTTTTTTATCAATCCAAATACCTACTTTTTTCATCGTTTTATAATTTATAGTTAATAATCACCACTTCTTCATTCCTACAGACCACAATAAACCAAAGTATTTTTCATGTTAGTATTATAAAAAACACTCTAAATATCAACAAAAACCACTTCTCATAAATTTAGTGTTTTTACTTCTATTATAAAAATTTTAACTACAATTTTTAAATATACACCTTTAATAAACAGATACTTACATAAAACCCGCCCAAAAAGAGATCATCTATGAATTAGGAAGAGTATCCACCTATAACCCAAGTGCTGTTTATATAATCTTTTAGGAAGCAACTAAAGTGAGGGTGTACTAAAGTTAGTAGAGTTTGTGAAACTGGATTTTTTTTAACCGCTAAGACGCTAAGGCGCAAGGGGAAACAATTTTATAAAAAGAAGGGTACGAAAGTCAGCGGAGTTTGTGAAACTGTTTTTTTTACCGCAAAGGCGCGAAGACGCAAGGGAAAATAAATTTTATAAAATAAGGGTACAAAAGTCAGGAGACTTTGGGACGAGTATCGTTCTTATTAACGATTTTTAAAATTGCCTCAAAGTGTGAAGACTTTGCGGAGCGGGGTATTATTAACTATTTAATTCAGGAAATTCAGTTAAACATTTCATTAATTTCTCTTCAAATATTTTTTTATCATCTTCATAATGACTCGCTAAGCATAAATAGTATTTTTTACCTTTATGTTTTTTAAAAACAATCCATTCACCTCTTAACTCCTTTTTACTCATAGCACTTGAATGCATCACATTTAAAATTACAGAAATTCCTTGGTGTCCATAATCATTACTAATTTGTTGAAATTCGTTTTGAAGTTCACGTCTAATATTTCCTTTTTTAAACCAATATTCCTTTATATTTCTAACAATAGAATAGCCATTTCCCGAATATGTCCCGTGGTGTGTTTTTGAAAATCCAATTAATACTTCTCCTGTAAAATCAGTATAATTTACTTTGTCGTTTTCAAGCAAATCAAGAATATCTATTATCTCAGACGCATTATAAAATTCAATTCTCTCATTAAATTTTTCGCCAATATTCAATCTATGTCTTGCAATTTGTTCCAATAAAAGCCGACTACACTTTCCTTCTATTAATCTAACCGACAACCTATTTTTTGTATCTAAAATTGCGCTGTCAAGATTTGCATCTTCAATTTCACTATCTTCACAATTGTTATAGTGAATTAATCTTCTGTTTTCTTGTTCAACTAAATGTTGATATATGACTTTATGAATTTCCATTAACATGAATGCTATCTAGTATATAACACCAAATATAAATACCTTTTTTCTATAAATTGTTTCGTTTTAGATATCTTTTCTTTGAAAATATCTTAAAAGCACAAATCCCCCTTTCTACCCCCGATTGAGGCGGTATCCTCGTAGCGGAGCGAAGAGATAAAGCCGAAAGCGGGAGCGATCTTCCTAAAAAAACACTAAATATTCTGGTCCTAATAATCAAAAAAACTAAAACCCTCCTAACCTTAGCCTCTTAGAACCTTAGCAACTCAGCCTCTCAAAAATTAACAACAACCACCTCCATTATAGTGAAACGTACTCTCTGAAATATAAATGTCATTGCGTCCCAAACTGGCTAGGGCGGCGGCGGTTTTGTCGCATACGGCTAGGGGTTGGTTTTTGAGTAAAGTATGGCCTTTTGTATCGTCGAAATAGGCTTCTTTACCGTAATAGATGGCGGCTTTACCAGTGAACACGCAAGGGCCATCGGCTGGCATAGGGTCTTTGATGGCGCAGACTTCGATGCTTTCGATAAAAATCAATTCATCGGTTGGATAATTTTCAGGGTCTAGGATTCGGTACGGACGGCGACCACGGATTTCGATGGTTCCAAAACCCACATCGGTCAAGGCTTTGATGTAATCGGCAATGGGAATGCTTCCGCTCAAGCACAAGGCACGGAGGTGGTCGTCATTACGCAAGGCTTCGTTCATGGGTTGCTCGCAGGTGGGGTCACTCATCACCAAGCGTCCGTGAGGCTTCAATACACGGTACATTTCTTGCAGAGCTTTCTTTAAATCTTCGGCTTTGAAGATGTTGAACAAGCAGTTTTGGGCCGCTACATCAATGCTTTCGTCCTCGATAGGAAGGTTTAAAGCATCGCCTTTTTTGAGTTCGATAAAATCGCTTTGAAACCAATCGTTTTGTTTTTCGGCTTCGAGGAAGTTTTTGCGGGAAGCTTCTAGCATTTCATCGACCACATCCACTCCCACTACACCGCCTTTTTGACGGGAGAAATAGGAGAATTGCAGTAATTCCATGCCGCCGCCCACTCCCACGTATAGCACTTTGGGATTATTGATTAAATCTTGTGCCGAGATGGTGCTTCCGCATCCGTAATTCATCTCTTGCATAATCATCGGAATCTCCAATCCTGGGAATTTCCAAATAGGTGTTGTGGTACA
This sequence comes from Flavobacterium sp. NG2, assembly GCF_034119845.1. NCBI lineage: Bacteria > Pseudomonadati > Bacteroidota > Flavobacteriia > Flavobacteriales > Flavobacteriaceae > Flavobacterium > Flavobacterium sp. NG2. Next base: position 4,006,182 of record NZ_CP139420.1, read on the forward strand.
GCAAAGCCCCACATCAGGTGTTAAGGCTGCTTGTTTGTATAGGTCGTTGGTGGCGTTTAGGTAGCTCATGAATTTTTGTTTCAGGTTTCAGGTTTCAGGTTTCAGGTTTCAGGTTACAGGTTTCAGGTTCGTTGCGAGAACTTGGAACCTGAAACTTGAAACTAATTTTTAATTTCTAACCAAACCTTTGAAAAGCGTCACCATTTTTGGCTCTGCTTGTCCGGCGATGGCGATGATTTCGGCAATATCTACGGGTTTTAGGTTGTCAGGGTCGCACTCGTCTGTCAATACCGAAACGGCAATAACTGGCAAACGCAGATGATTGGCCACAATGACCTCTGGAACGGTACTCATCCCTACGGCATCGGCACCTATGTTGCGTAAATAACGGTATTCGGCACGGGTTTCTAGCTGTGGTCCTACGACTCCTACATAGACTCCTTTGTGTAATTTGATTCCGTTTTCCTTAGCGACTGCGATTGCTTTTTTATTCATTTCGGCATCATAAGGCGCACTCATATCTACAAAACGGTCTCCAAAATCAGATACAGTTTTGAATGCCAATGGGGAACCTCCTTGTAAGTTGATATGGTCGTCAATCAACATCATATCACCTTTTTTGTAATCAAGATTGATGGCTCCAGCAGCGTTTGAAATCAATAACTTTTGGATTCCTAAGGCTTTTAAAATTCGGATAGGAAAGGTAATTTCTTGTATCGAATAGCCTTCGTACAAATGAAAACGGCCTTGCATTACGACTACTTTCTTGCCTTCAAGAGTTCCTAAAATCAGTTTGCCCGAATGGGATTCGACAGTAGAAACAGGAAAATGTGGAATGTCACTATAATTGACCTCTTTTTCTATTTGGATGTGTTGCACTAGTTGGCCCAGTCCTGTTCCAAGTACAATTCCAAATTCGGGTTGAGTAAAGCCTTTGGATTGTAAAAAGGCTAGGGATTCTTGTATGTTGTTTTTCATTTTTTCTTTTTTTTATTTACCACAAATTACACTAATTATCACAATTATTATCTGACAAATCTGTGTTTAAAACTAATTTCACTTGGGCTCTATTAAATAATCTTAGTGAGTCTTTGTGACTCCTTTGTGGCCTTTGTGTTTAACTTTTTCTGTGTTTATCTTTGTGCCCTTTGTGGTTAAACTAGACCACTGTTCCCTGACAACTACTCCCCGCTCCAGCGGTACAACCGTAGCAGTGTTGTGAAATCACAATGTTTCTATCTTGTAAAACTTCTTGATTGAAATCGGATATGTGTTTGACCTTTGAAGCGACCTTCAGTTCTAACATTTGGTTGAAATCGCAGTCGTACAACCAGCCGTCCCAACTCACCGAAATCGTATTGGTACACATCACATTGGCAACAGCCACAGGATTAAAGGCTTCGACCAAGGCATACATATAATCTTCGTAATTATCTGAAGCGATTAAATAGTCCAGAAAACGAGAAATAGGCAGATTGGTAATCGCAAAAAGCGAATTAAAATCGATGTCAAAATCTTCTTTTAAGGCTTTTTTGAAATCGTGTTCTAAAGCCTTCTGCTCAGTGGGTAAAAAAGCACCCGATGGATTGTACACTAAATCCAATTTCAAACCAGTACCTTCTTTGCCATAACCAACTTTATTCAGCATTTGCAAAGCTTGAATCGATTTGTCAAAAACTCCATCGCCTCGTTGCTTATCCGTTTTTTCTCTTTTGTAAAAAGGCAAAGACGAGATCACATGAATGTTGTGTTTGGCAAAAAACTCGGGTAAGTCGTGGTATTTTTTATTGGCCAAAATAATGGTCAGATTGGAGCGAACTATAAAATCCTTTACTCCTAGTTTAGAAGCTTCTTCGACAAACCAACGGAAATTAGGATTCATCTCTGGCGCTCCACCCGTTAAATCTAAGGTGTTGACCTCAGTCGTTTTGAGTACCTCCAAAATCTGTTGCATGGTCTCGACCGTCATGATTTCTTTTCGGTCAGGCCCAGCATCCACATGGCAATGCGCACAGACTTGGTTGCACATATAGCCTACATTGATTTGGAGAATTTCCAACTTTCGAGGTTGCAGTGGAAACGTTCCTGCTTTTTTTATTTTATCAGCAAAAGTGGGCAAACTTCCATCTTGAAACATGCCTGTCGAAAGAATCTCGAGTTGTTTTTCGGTTTTAGAGAGTTCGCTATGTTTTGCATGTAAAGATTTGAGCATTTTTTTTAAGTATTTAGGGTTCTGAGAAGCTAAGGTTCTAAGGTTTTATAGGTTCAAATACAAAGGACTTAGTCCCTTAGAAACTTAGAATCTTAGCCCCTCAAAAAAACTACATCGAGAGTTTATCGTATTTATTCATCATTTGCACACTATGTACTAAGGTAGCACCGCCACGAATAGCCGCCGCTACATGAACCGCTTCCATCATTTCTTCTTTGGTAATCCCTCGTTTAAGTCCATCACCAGTATAAGCATCAATACAATACGGACATTGTACGGTATGTGAAACTGCCAAGGCTATCAATGATTTTTCGCGAGCAGATAAACTGCCTTCTTCAAATACTTTTCCGTAGTAATCAAAAAACTTGTCCCCTAGTTCTTCGTTCCAATCGGAGATTTTACCAAATTTTTTCAGGTCGGCTGGGTCGTAATAGGTTTTGTCCATTTTATAGTGTCTTATTGAGTTGTCTGTTTATATCCTATCAAAAATACAATCTAGAATACAAAAAGACTTAGGTTTAACTTTTATTTTTGGTTTTACCATTCTATTTTTTAAATATAGACGGATGGGAGAAACCTAAACGAAAATATAGACGATAGCCTATAGTATTCCTGACAATATAAAATAAAAAATTTCAGTACAGAACAGTACTAACGTATGATTTAAAAGTTAACCACAGAGGCTTACTATTCATTTTCTTTTAAAACAAAATCTAAACCATCAACAATATCACCGTCTTCAGATTTTTTTATGCTGAAATAACGACAAGGAGGACTTGCCGTCATATTTAGACTCTTTAACTGTTCTGGGTCGATACATGCCATATAATCACCTGGTTTAAGTCCTAAATGATATATATACCCATCCGATTCAGAAAGGGTTTGAACGACCAATTCTTTTGAATCTTTTTTATAAACCTTAACTATTATTCGAGAAAACCCTCTGACTTCATTTTCATTTTCTTTATAAACGGTACCGCTCACTTCACCCATAGGGACAATAGGTACATTAATACGTTTGAATTGGTTTGGGTCAATAATAACTTGATACAAGCGATGTTTGAATCTCCATGATATATTTTCCAAATCATTATCATTAAAGCTAATTGTATAAGCTGTAAATCCATTTAAATCTGGAATACGAACTAACAAATCGTTGTCGTTAAAAATAGGGGTAGCACCATTAATTTTAACATCCTTAATTTTTACTAAGCGTTCGTCTTTATCAAAAATTCCATTTTGATTTAAATCCAGGAAAGGATAGATTACAACTCCTCCTTTTCCTAAAGCCGAATTAGGTCCTTTGTGAATATAATTGTTTTTAGCTCCAAAAGCTAAACTCCCCTGTGCACTAGCTGAAATTATTGTATTGTCTTTACTTCTTGAAGCCGAAAAGGCAGTTCGAGCAAAAGACAAATCGTACTTATAATTAAGATTCACAAAATCTAAATTATACAATGCATTTCGTTCATAATAAGCCGAAAAAACACCTCTTAACATCCTTTTTTCAATCTCTGCTTTATAAGACATCAAAGTATTATCACTTATATTGTAACGAACAGAAGGTCTTAGTTGAAGATTATCTTTTAGTCGATACGAAAAAAACAAATCAGTAGTCATAAAAGGAGATTGAGCATCCACCCAATTGAGTTGTGACTCAGAACTTACCCCTATTTTCTTGTAATTTGCAGATAGCATCAAATTGGCAAAATTATATTGAAAGGTCTTATAGTCCAATTGAGAATAATCCAATCTAACAGAGCCGTTTACTTTACTAAATTTAATAGGAATTGATAATTTAGTTTTTAATTCTCTTGAAGCATTAAAAAAAGTAGCCGTTTGCCCCTCAACATATTTAGCATAATCAAACTCAAACAAAATATCTTTAGTAATATAATAATTCAACAAACCTCTACTTCTTACTCCATGTGCGTATTCCCCATTAAATAATAATTTGCTAAAAGGCTGAAAAGTTGCTTTAAGAAAAGGAATCATACTATTAGAAATAGTCGAAACATATTCTATTCCTCCCCCAAGCGTAAAGGTTCGGGTCAAGCCATAAAAAAACTCCCCTTTACTAAATTGAGTTCCTTTGCCGTCCTGTACAATTCCCGCAGATAAACCGTATTCAAATTCATTTTTAGGCATAATCGTATAGGGAACATTCATCTCGCGTTCCTCAACACGTTCTTCACCAGCTGGACCATAATATTTTAATGTTAAGATACTGTAGCCGTAAACTATTGGTACTTTAAATGAAAACGCTCCAGATGCATCTGCAGTGGTAAAATCAACCAAAATTTTATTGATATAAAGCTCAACTGTCCAGTTGGGGTCTGTAGTTTCATTAATGGTATAAACACCTTTAGCTTTACGAACTGTCGTTGGTGTATTACGAATAACAGCGCCTACCATTGGGGCATTAATAAAAGCAATCATAGGCACACCTATTTTACCTATTTGTGCTTGTTTGATGATTTTTTTGTCATTATCAACCCAACTCCAACGGTAGTTTAATTGCCTATTATCAAAAGTATATTGACTATTATAGTTTAAGGAAACATTGGCTTCCCCTTTTAAGAGTTCGGCTCCAAATCCCAAACCAAGTAAATTAGTAGCGGGTTCATTCAAATTGGTAAACGAAGCCATAGACCAATCAAAAGTCCCTAATTTAAAAGTATGGTAATTTCTCTTGACAAGCGTATCAAATAAGATTTCATTTTTAATTTTGGAAATATTTTTTCTGATTTTTTCCTGTCTCATCTGCTTGATAATAGGCAACTCAAAATCAGCCGATAATTTTATTGTTAGGGTTCTGAAATTAAAATCCAATTTTATCCGAAAAACATCTGAAAAAACCGTTGCATCTATATAGATGTTACCCGATTCTTTAATGATTTTATTATTTGTTTTGAAAGTTTTGTCTCCAATTCTAATAGTTCCCCTTGCAAAATCTATTGTGTATGGCTGTTGCATGTTTCCTATCACCCCCACTAGACTGATTCCTTTTTCACCCTCCTTACAGGGAATTTTAAGGGTCGAAAATAAGTCTACAACATTGATATACAAATTATTTTTATCTGAATAGACTGCATCCAAATCAAAATTACCCAAACCTTCAATAACTACGTTGACCAATAACTGTTCATAAACGGTAGGATTGGGGTCGATGGGGTCATTGGATTTTTTTAAAACCTCAGCAGAATGTACAGAAAAAGTATAACCGAAAAATAGGAGAGTAAACAAAACGTTTTTTAACCAACGAAAATAAAATTCATTTAGCTTACTAAAAGTACTTGTATTCATTACCTACTCTTGATTAAAGGTAATAAAAAAGGTTCCTGTATAGACTCCAGGAATTGCTGCACCAGGAACATTTAAGGTTCCGCCTACGCGTAAAAGGCTAACAAAATTACAATTACCATCTGTCGCGAAAACAGCACCACTAGAGCCTTTTTCAGTAGGTCCTAAATTTAGAATTAGACTTCCTCCTTCGCTACCCGAAAGGGTCACCGTTGGGTCTAAAGTAATGGTAACATTACGACCTTGGCATAATTTAATTTCAAAAATAGCAGGTTGTGCAGTCGGTGACGAATTTAACAAACCTATAGCTCCTGTCGCTGTTCTACTTCCGTTCCAGCCTACAGTAACTGTTCCTCCAGCTGCACCTGTAAGAGCAAAGGTTCCAAAATGTAAAGCCTGAGTAGCTGCCACCGTAATTGAACGTTGTGGCAAAGCCGGTTGTGAAAACACAAAAAGGTTATTTAATAACAATAACAAAACAATCGCTCCTTTTAAAGCAATATGAGTACCATTGAAATTAAATTGTTTTTGAATCATATAAAAGAATTGGCTTAATTAAGAATAATTTCGGCCTCTGTATATAGTTCTGGTTTAGATTCTTTATTGCTCAAATATCTAGCAATTATTTTTCCTTTAGGTAAAGTTTTGCTATTCAATTTATCAAGTTTAATTGTAATATATCTTTTATTGATATTGGTATACACACCAACACCATTTACAGCACCAATCTCAAAAGCTTTTCCTCTTTCAGGAACAAATTCAACTTTAATATCACCATAAACGGAATAGTTGCCCGAACGATTTAAAACCAATTTCAATATTTGATTCTTATCTTCATCAGTCACTATTTTTAAATCACTAAAATGCGCTTGAGTAGTAACCTCTCCCGTTCGAATAATTACTGGAATACTCATCCCGAAAATTGGAATTAATTGTACTCTTAACAAAGTAGAATCTCTTTCGGTTTTAGATTGTCCACGAGCAGTATAATCTTTTTCAGATCTAAAATACAGGTGTGAACGATATTCTCCTTCTTCCATATCTGCTTTACGTCTGAATTGTAAACTAATTACTTGAGATTCTTGCGGTCCGAGCGTAACTTGTCTTGGAAAGATTCGAAGATAAGGTTCGGCAATTTTTTGACCCTGAACTGGGTCTTTTAAATCAACAAAACTCCCATCTTCTTTCATGTTTTTATTTACAAATGAAATAGAATAGGTTGCAGGTTCAGTTCCTGTATTGACAACACTTAACTCTTGTCTTTGTTTATTTCCTTCAAATATTACGCGAGTAGGGGTAACTAATAAATCCCCTTGTGCTTTTACTTGCACAATCAAACCTAAAAAAAACAATCCAAACAATATTCTTTTCATACAGTCTTTATCTATGAACAAATTTAAAATCCAGAATTTAAAAAAGGGGAAAAACATATTTATTGCCTTTCCCCTATCTTGTAATTGATTTAGTTTTTAGTTGTAATCAACACTTACATTAAATGTACCAGCATAGATTCCTCCCGCTTGCGAATTTGCAACAGTCAAAGTTCCTCCTAATTTAAAGCTATCAGTTCCTGTAGGGCTTAGTGTGCTTGTTACCGCATCATCACTAGCTCCATTAAATCTTGCTTTCAAATCACTGATAGTCATCGTAGCCGTTCCGTCAATAGTTTCAGTTACTGTTATTGTTGAAGGCAACGTTAAAGCATAAGTTACATTCTTTGTTCCAGTTACATTATAAGCCGCATTAGTTGCCAAAGGTGCAACAGCAGAGGCAGAAACTCCTCCAGTAAAACTACGTGTCGTATTATTTGATGGTAAAACTACAGTTCCTGAAGCTCCTGATAAAAGGTTTATTGTACCAAAATGCAAAGCCGAAGTTTGTGTCAATGACATTGGTATAATCAATTTTGCTCCTGCAGTTGTTCCTGTAACTGTCGCCGAAGTCTGAGCTTCTACTTTAGTCATTAATCCAGAAATTAAAAATACTACTACAAGTAATAATCTGTTTGTTTTCATTTTTTAGGTTTTTAAATTTGGGGTTTAATATTATTTTTTTGATTTGTTTATTTGTTTGTAAAACTTATTCCTGACAAAATCAGTGGTAAGCCTTAAAGACAGTGCAATATTAAGTAATAAATCATTTAATAATCAAATTGTTATTTGTAAAATTTGCAGTTTATCCGTTATTTGCAATTAATCTAAATAAAGGATTAAATGCAAAATACATCGACAAACCGCATGTTTGTTCTATTTTACAGCATTAAAAAGAACTTTATAATTTGTACTGAACCACTCATTTTGTAATTTAACCAAAATCAAACCTGTAGGTAAATTCAGATTTAATATATTAACAACAGAAGATTCAAGTCCTTTTTTAAGCAATAATTTCCCTGTAACATCATAAATAACTAATTCTGTCGGTACATTTACATGCTTTAAATCCACAATTAAATCATTCTCTACTGAATAAACATAAGGGGTCAATTGACTTCCTAAAGCACTATCTATTGGTTTAAAATGCAATACAAAACGATTCTCATTATCCGTTTGAGTCGATTTAAATCGGTAAAAATCTGAACTAGAAACGGGTACAACTTTCTTTAATAATTTGTCTTCTAAATAAACTTCACTAAATTCTTTTGGATTATAAGTGTAGTTTAATTTATAAAATCCATCGATTCCTGCTTTAAATGCTAATGGTATCGAACTATTATCTATGTAATTCGTAAAATACTTAACTGAAAGTATCTCTTTACCGCTATTTAAATACAAACTTGGAGCCGAAGCAACAGGGCTAAATAATTTTGAAGCCCCCATTTCGTTAGTATTATTTCCAAATTGCATCAACACCTCATCAGCACTAGAATTTGCTTCTGATTGAACCGTTACACGAAATAAATTATCTGATGTTAATACATTTTTTTTCCAATTTGACGCGCCTGTATGTACTCTTACGGAATTATTAAAACCTAAACTTCCGTTAGTAGCTGTCTTAACAAAAAAACCTTGCATTGGAGCGATGTATCTTGTAATTGAATTGGTACCAATACCTGTAGCCGAATTACAAACTCCATAATTATTTACAGCTGGATTCCACACCCACATATCATATCCGCTTCCGCTCGGGACTAAATCTGTTCGACTCCAACCTGATGGATGCTGCCAGTCAACTGAGGACGGATAAGGATTCCCAACTAAATTGAAACCTTCTAAATCAACAAGCGCACTATCAACAGTTGTTGTCTTGGTAATTGGGTAGGCCAAAGAACCGTTATTTAAAGTTCCATTAAATTCCTTTGTTGGATTTAAAGCTTGAAATGAATACAAATAACCCCGTCCAACAGTAAAATAAGGCGATGGATGTACAGAATTCCAATTCCCTACTGAAGTTGTTTCAAGTTTGTATTTCCAGCAGAAAGTAGGTTCATTCCATAAATAGGCATCATAACCTGTTCCGTTTCCATAAGTCCCAGACGGGGTCCAATTTCCTGAAATACTTTGATTTGAAACTGGTGATGATAGAAAATGCCAATCTTCGGCATTCCCACTTATGTATCGCTCCACTGTGGCAGAAACATTGTTTGTATGGTGTAGTAATGAAGCGGTACCACTAGCATTCGATTTTAAAACTATTCCATTTGTGCCTACTGTATTAGAAATAGTACCGTCAATAGATAGTGTTTTACTCGCATTTACTGTTATACTAGAGGCATTCATTACAGTCATTCCTCCTAATACAACGCTATTTGCATTTAAAATGTTTGTCGCATTGCCTGAAAGATTAAGATTTCCATTGATCTGAATTGGATTATTCACAGTCGTGGACACAGTACCAGACATGCCTAAATTACCTTGAATTTCCATTGCACCGTTTGGCAATGTTTTAATGCCTGTTCCACTCAAATTTAAATTATAATAATGAGTATTTGTTGGATTTGGCTGTGCCACTGTTTGGTCTCCTCCGTTATAATCTAGGGTAGATCCATTTAATGGCAAACTGTTTATAGTACCATTATTTGTTAATGTCCCAGCAATACCCACATAGGCAGAAGGAAGCATATTCAAAGCATTACCCGTTGGAATCACCACATTATAAAAATTAGTTGTTCCTTCGATATCTGCATTGGCATTAGTAAAAGTAACAGTACTAGAATTTGAATTAAATACACCTCCAAGGTTTTTCCAAGAACCATCCGCACCCACTATGGTCAATGATGCATTGGCAGGTGCATTCAAAATAGCTCCATTTTGCAATGTCATTTTTAGAATGGTGACATTAGAGGCTAAAGTAGGATTATTGGGTACCGAAGCTGCATCAGGAATCACTACTATAGAATTAGCACTTGGAATCGTCTTTGGAGTCCAATTATTTAAATTCCCCCATACCGTACTGATGGAACCATTCCAAATTAAATCAAATATCGTACTTGAAGCTAACGTATTTTCCAAGTTTCCAAATGTAGTTGGAAAGCTAGAAATGAAGATATTATTTATTGTTACCCAATTGTTCGTCGAATTACTTTCCGAACTACCCCACTCATGCGCTCCATCTGGTAATTGTCCGTTGGCACCAAAAGTCCAATGCACCAAGTTATTTTTTGTATTTCCGTTCAACTCACTATCGAGATAATGAGTAGTTACTGAGGCGATACAATCCACCCCACCTGTTTGCACAAAATCGTAAATACGCTTGATTGGAGTTGTCAAAGTTTGCCAAGTTGGAGCGGTTCCAATTTGGATTTTCACTTTTAATTCTGTTGGATAAGTCCCCCCATTCTCGAAAGAAACATAAGTATATTGATTACCAAAAGTATAATTAACATTGGCATTAAAACTTGTACGTCGAACGATACCAGTTACATCACCAACTCCCAGGGTTGTTCCTAAAATCCCCATGGTTAAATTTTTTAAATTTGCTCCATCGTATAAATCCAAAATACCTTTGGTTGCAGAAGGATTAGCTGCTTGTAAATTTAGAATCTTGTTTACAGTTATATCACCTTCTGAAGTAAGTCCTCCAGAGCCACTAATCGTAAGATTAGTAATACCACTACTAAAAGTACCACTAGGCAAGCTAATTGGGCTTGAATTATGAAATACTAACGTATCACCTGCTTCACTGGCATCGATACTTCCACTTACTTTAGTAAAACTGTTTCCAGCCATTGTAAAGGTGGTATTATTCAATTTCAGATTTCCTAAAGTTAAGCTTAAAGCATTGTTTACCGATAAATTCTGATTGGAAAGACTTAGAATCCCATTGCGATTTAACGTTAAATTTTGGATTGATGGATTAGAGGTAAACAAATTGGTCGAAAAATTTATATTGCCTGTTCCAAATACATTTAAAGATGAAAGGGAAGTTGCATTTAATTTTCCGTTAGTAGCAATTAAACTCCCACCGATACCCAAGGTATTGGTATTAATAATAATTTGTCCTTCTGTTAAAGTTAGAGAGCCATTTACACTTGTATCCGTAGCTAAATTTACATGAGCAACATTATTGACCACTAGGTTTTCAAATGTAATTGGTGTTGAACCTGAAATTGCCTGAGCAGTAAATCCATCCAACGTTATTGTACTACCTGTAGTTGTAAATGTCCCATTTTTAATAATATTTCCTCCAATGTTATGTTCATTTGAACCACAATTGAAGGTGGAGCCAGCACCGACTGTAAGATTACCACCAATTATTATATTGTTATTAGCAGTCACAGAAGCAGTACCTGATATTTGTAAATTTCTTAAAACTGTTAAAACAGATACTGGCATCGTTTTCACACCTGTACCACTTAATATTAAACTAGAATATCTATTGGTCGCTGGATTAGGAATTACGACTACTTGGTTTCCTCCATTATATTCCACAGTTGTTGAAACTCCAGATGCCGTTGACCATAAGCCATTATTATTCATCACCCCTTGTATTTTCATATAACTACCATCAGTCATATATAAATAAGCATCGTTGTCAATAGTGATATTATTAAAACTTGTTGAACCTGAAAATTTAGCAGCTTCATTTTTAAAAATGACAGTACTAGTTCCTGAATTAAATGTTCCTCCTTCATCTGCCCAAGCTCCATCTCCCCCCACAACGGTAACTGTCGCATTGGCTGCGGAATTGACAATAGCTCCGCTCTTCATATTCAAGGTTTTAATTTTAGTAATAGTTGAAATTTTCGGACTATTGAGCGTCGAATAAGCATTAGGAATTATGATGTTTGTAAAATCAGATGGCCCTCCATTTGGTGTCCAGTTAGTAGGTGTTGTCCAAGACGTACTCACTGAACCGTTCCAAGTAAGGGTCTCTAACTCTGTAAGTCCTAATGAAAGTTGTAATGTTCCAAATGTAGCAGGGAAAAAAGAAACGTCGATATTGGTCAAATTAACCCAGTTTTCATCAGAATTATTATCAGAACGACCATGTTCAAAAAAGGTACCCGATGGGGTACGATAAGACTGGAACAATAATGAATTTTCATTATTTCCATTTAATTCGGTATCTAGATAGGCTGCTGAAATAGTAGCAGCTGTTGGCAATAATTGATTGGCCCCAGTTTGAATAAATTCATAAATACGTTTAATACTATTAGGCCTCCAACTAGAAGCCGTTCCAATACTCATTTTAACACTTATAGATGTTGGTAATGGGTTTCCATTATTTTCAAAATACAAGGTTGCGTTTTTATTATTAAAAGCATAATATTGATTGTAAGTCATACTAGTCCTTTTGACAATTCCCGTTACATCACCATCTCCTATTACAATAGCATTAGCTCCTAAGGTAATTGTATTAGCTCCTGTATCTAAACTTCCTTGCGTGCTGGAAGGATTGACACTGCTTAAATTTAAAGTTTCTGTAATTGTAAAACTTCCTTCCGTTGTAACTCCATTAAGATTATCAATAGTAATATAAGGCACTGCATCACCAACAAATGCTCCATCTGGAATAGATTGCGATTCATCAGCTTGAAAAATAAGTTTCGTTCCTGAACTTGAAGCATCAATTTTGGCTCCATCGGTCAAGTACAAGCCACCTACTAGGGTCAACTCATGACCATTAGTAATAAAATTATAGGTACTTTGATTATTGACAATACTTCCTACTGTCCTATTCATATCTAAAACACAATGATTCAAAGGTGCAAGTGCAAAAACTACAGAGGCTTCTTCTAATGGCACAGACCCTGCAGACCAGTTGGCAGCCGTACCAAAATCATTACTTATGGTTCCTAACCAACGGTTGGCATTAAATTCCCAAGAACCTATATTAGGAGGATTTCCTCTGGCCGTCTGGCTATAATCCAGAATTATTCCTGTACCATATACTCCATCCATTGAAGCTCTAAGTTTGTAATCAACTGCTGCATTACCACCAGCTAGTATAAATTGCGGGTCTACAATGGTACTATTACTATCTTTTGAATTGACAACAGGTGTAGAGAGTTTATCCGAACCATTGTAATACCCCGGAACTCCCCCAACCCCAGGTGCATAATAATTGTTATAATCTATTGTTAAATTATTTCCGCCATTGTAGTTGAGATAAATACCATAATGCAAACTAGAACCCCCAACGGTAGAACGGAAATTCGTAAATATATTATTTCTAAGGTCTCGCGTATTTTGTTTGTTATTCTCATAAAACGCATAGGATTTATTAGTAGCTCCAACACCTAAACTACCTCCTATATAAACCGTGTTGAAATAGACATTCGAATCACTTCCGCTAGTTCCTGGACTATAAATTCCATAAATAGTGGTCTGGGTATTTGAATCCAAGGTTATGATATTATTCGCAAAAGTAGTAGCGCCGTTAATGATTCGTATCCCATAAATACTAGCATCAATAGTTGAATTATGTACAGCTAGGTCATGAATAAAATTCCTGTTCACCAAGTTTGTACCTCCTAATCCATTAATACGAATTCCGGTTACATAACCCGAAAAAGCCGAATTAGTATTAGAGAGGTTATAAATATTACTTTCTGTTACTGTTGCATTACCGGTAGTTCCGTTCATTTCGACTCCAATAACTGAACCAACTGTCGTTTCAATTGAGGCACTTGATAAATTATAAATATTGTTTTTAGTTAAAGTAATTGTCCCTCCTGTACCGTAAACCCCTCGAGTTCTAGAAATTTGGCTACCAGAATATTCGTTTTTTAAATTATAAACTAAATTAGAGGTCAAAGTTGTAGTACCCGAAGATTCTACATAAATCCCAATCAAATCTTGTCCCTCAGTCGCTGAACTTGCTGCGGTACCACAATAAATACTGTTTGGAGTTGTATTACTTCCTATTAAATTAGAAGTAATAGTAGTTAATCCTGCAACTGGGGCTTTATAAATAGCTGCAAAACTATGCGAAGCACTACTAGAGCCTAATAAGTTGATAGAACCAATGTTGTTTTTGGATATCGTATTTGTAGCAACACTTCCAATATAAATGGCATACGATTTCGCGTTGACAGAAGAGGTTACGACTATCGAACCTGTACCTGTGGTTGCACCAATTGTATTTGCAGTAACAGTTCCAATATTTACCGCTCCATTATTGACTTCTATTCCTCGCCAAGGAGTAGCCGAAGCAGTAGTATAATTCCAGTTTTTGATCACATTGTTTTGAATTGAACTGGCAGTACTTGACCCAACATTCAAATACATCCCTGCAAAAGAATGGGTAGTAAGTGCATTGACCGTCCATGCTGTTCCCCCACTAGAAGCTGCTGTTCCTCCAATAAAATTATTGGTTATTGTAAAATTATTTCCTGCTGTATTATCGATTCGGATTGCTGTGTACCCAATGTTACTCCCCGTTGGGACAAAAGAAGTGGTTTCATAAAAACTATTATTGGTTACCGTACAATCAGACGTAAATGAATTAAGATGTATCGCATTCGAAGCTATACTTCTATTCAGAAAATCATAAAAATTATTATTTCTTATCGTAATAGCATTATTTTCACTTCCACTCGAACCAGCTGAGTACAGTGCGTTTACAGACCTATTCCCAGAAGCATTACTAATGTTACAAAATTCTATACTATTATTATCGTTTCCATTTCCAGATATTGAAGTCCCAATAGACAAAACACCTGAAGTTGTACTGGTTGAAGAACCATAAATATTACAGTACTTTATAGTGTTGTTTTCGGCAGAATTAATCCAACGGATAGTAGCTGTTGATGCAGCAGCTGTACTCGTATTACTAATCGAAAGATTTTTGATCGACCCCGATTGGTTTACCCTTCCATCAATAGTCACATTATCGGCTCCATTCAAATCAATTAGCGGGGCATTGTCAAGGGAACCAGTAATTGTAATTCCAGTTTTGGCAGGAAACATTTTTAAAGTAGTCCATAAACCCGCATTTAAAACCGCTGGTGTGCTTTCGGTAAAACTACCTACAAATGAAATAGTAATATTTTTGGCAGACTGATCATAGGAATTAATAGCTGTAAAGGCCGAAGCTAAATTGATATAAACTCCATTGGTACTATTATGAGCATTTGCAATAACGACATTGGGAGCTTTTCCATCAAACTCATCCGCTCCAATATCAGGGGCTGTACCTGAACCATTCGTTTGTGTTGGAAACCCAGGATTACCTGCCCTAATATCACCATCAAAATCTGTTGTTATACCCGCAATAGCTACTCCTCCACTTTCTATAAATGAAATAGTGTTCGAATTAATTTTCAAAAAGGTATTTTGGGTTCCATCGGTACTCAGAAAATTAGGCGCTTCTGATACAGAGACCTGATCACGTGGTGCAATAGTACCTGCTGTATAAATCCCTTCAGTATAACTTCCAAATGTCTGCGCTGCACTCGTTCCATCA
This sequence comes from Flavobacterium sp. NG2, assembly GCF_034119845.1. Lineage (NCBI taxonomy): Bacteria > Pseudomonadati > Bacteroidota > Flavobacteriia > Flavobacteriales > Flavobacteriaceae > Flavobacterium > Flavobacterium sp. NG2. The sequence goes on from NZ_CP139420.1 coordinate 4,021,543, forward strand.
GAATAGATAAGATTACTCGCGCTAGGAACCCCAGCATAAAATAAATTGTTATTAGACAAGTTCGAATAATTTTTTAAAGCATCACTACTTCCTGAGCTTCGAAGAAATGCTACTGTATAACCTGTACCATTAGCAGTAGATTGATTCACAATAATATTGTTTCTCAAGTATAATGCTCCTGTAGTACTTGTTGTATTGGCAGTATGATAAATTCCTGTTGATCCAAAATTGGTTCCACTTGAGGTAGCATTTAGAAAAACAGTATTGAAGTAAATATTGGATTGGGATCGCAATCCAGTATTGGCAATACTTATACCTCTTACAGCATCAGTGGTATTGGCAGCCGTAGCAACTATGTTACCAATTTTATTATTGTATAGGGTTGTAATTTGATCATCTACAGCTCCTGTTACCAGAATCCCATGTACTGCTCCTGATACTAAACTAGCACTACTAGATGAAATAGTATGTATTTTGTTGTTGTACAAATTATTAATTGCGCCACCTGCTATCTCTATTCCACTCACACTTCCTGTCGAAATACCATTGGCTTGTATATTATATATTGTGTTTTGGTAGATGTTTTTTACAGTTCCTCCTGTAGTAATTGCAATCCCTTTTACAGTGGTTGAAAGAGTACCTGTAGAAATAAGCGAATGAATAGTGTTTGAGAAAATACTATCACTTCCCGCCCCTGTAGTTATACCTGAAATTGGGCCAGCAGACGAAATATTGCTAATCGTATTATTTTTTGTTGCATTGTTAGCACTAGAAATATTAACAGTCAATACTGTTATAGTACCTGTTCCTGCTGTCCAATTGTTAAAAGTATTCCCTTCAATAGTTTTAGTAGGATTACCTATTCCAGCATCTGTATTAATCCATCCAGCAATTGTGGCAGAACCATTAATAGTAATATTAGAGAAATTGTTGTTGTTGTTGTTTACAATAACATTACTATTATTAGTTGAAGTTGTGCTACTAAACAAAGTAATTGCCCCACTGGAAGCTGTTCTTGTAAATGCTGTTACAATACTATTGTTATTTATATTCTGAATACCATTGGCTTGCATGATAACATTATTTGTTATAAAATTGATTGCCCCAGTAGTATTCACGCTTAAATTAGTAAACGTATTATTACTTATATTTTGTGATAAAGTAGTAGCAGTATTATTGATATAAGTATGAGCATTCGTTCCTGCAACAGCATAGGTAATACCTTGAATATTATTATTTTGTATACTAAGGTCGGTATTAGCAGTACCATTAGTATTACTAATACCTAAAAGTGTAGCTGCTGAGGCAACTGAGTAGGTAACTAAACCACCATCCGCATTTCCGAGTTGGTTGTTATTGATGTTGATTGCACTTGTAATAGTACCTGAATTGGTTACCCCTGTAAACGTTCCCGTTCTTACAGTATTATTCCTAATAATATTGTTGTTTATATTGGCTGTTGCAAATGCCACAGCATTCACAATGGCATTAAACGCTCCTGTTCCATTATTAGTTCCTGAGATGACACTATTGGAGACGTTTGTTAGTGTACCACTTCCCGCAGTGATAGTCGTGATTCCTGTAAATATCGAAGCCCCTGTACCTCCGGCAGTACATCCAGTAATAGTATTTCCTGTAATGGTTACATCTGTTCCCGCATTGTTTGTTATCCCTGTAAATGAATTTACAAAAGCAGCTGTTCCGGTAACTAAACCTGAAATAGTGTTATTAGTTATCGTCATTGTAGCGGTAGCACCAGAACTAATAGCTACAATAGGTGCTGCTGCTGCTGTTCCAGTAGTCATATTACTAATACTATTATCCGATATAGTACTAGAACCAGTAGTAATAGTCATAACGGTGAGCGCTGCTGAACCGCCAGTCCAATTGCTAAAAGTATTTGAGCTAATCGTTTTATTTAGACTGGTGTTAGAATTAATCCAACCAGAAATAATTGTTGTACCAGTCACGGTAACATTGGAAAAATTATTAGAATTTTGCGTAATTACTGATCCAGGTTGTGACGTTCCCGTCGTATTACAAAAAGTAACAGTACCACCAGCTCCACCTTTATTAAAGGCCGTTACGATAGCATTATTATTCACTGTTTGCACTCCGTTAGCAAACAAACCGCTACTATTGGTTATAAAGGTCACACTCCCTGTTGTATTCACATTCAAATTTGTAAAGGTATTACCGCTGATATTCTGCGATAAGGTAGCGGCTGAATTAACAATATAAGAGTTCACATTTGTACCTGCAACCACATAATTAATCCCTTGTATATTATTATTTTGTATAGAGAGGGCACAACTAACTGCTCCTGCCGTATTACTTATACCATATAAGATTGCAGAATTTGCAAGGTTACTATAGCTAATAAACCCGCCATCTGAATTCCCAAGTTGATTGTTATTAATATTAATAGCAGTTAATACACCACCTGAGTTGGCAATTCCAAATACCTCACCACCAGCAACCGTTTTGATTAAATTTCGAATTATATTTGATGTAATATTTAAATTATTTGCGGCAGCTGTATTTGAAATCCCCTTAATCCAACCTGTTTTTGTTGTTGTACCTGTCGTTATTCCAGTATTATTAATACCAATAATTTTATTTCCACTAATGGTAATAACATCGGTAATCCCAGTATTTAGTATACCATTAAATGAAGAAGTGCTTGTACCAAATACCGAAACATTTTGGACTGTATTATTGTTTATGGAGGTAATTCCTGTGGATGCATTGACAATTCCATTTAGGGTACATACTGAAGTGGTCAACCCTTCTGTTCCGATAGTAATTGAGTTAGGGATTGTTTCACTTCCAATTAAATTGGCGGCTATTGTAAATTGACCTCCACCAAGGGTATAAATACCATGAAAAGTATAACCAATCGCAGCTTCAGTTCCTGGAGTACTAATGTTCCCGATGTTGTTATTTTGAATGGTAACACTCGATGTTGACTTGGCATAAATACCTGTTATTACTCCTGCAGTCGTTGTTGATGTAACAGCGATGGAATCCGAACCTGAAGTCGCTCCAATAGTATTGGCGCTAACATTTACCATTCCTGACAATACAGAAATTCCAGAAAAAATACCAGGCAATGCAGAAGCACTTGAAGTTGTGTAGGAAATTCCAGCTATCGTATTTCCTTGTATAGTTGAAGCAGTTGCATTACTTACAGTTACTTCAATGCCTCGAAATGTATTGGCTACAGCACCAGTATACACTGTAGTACCAGTTGAAGATGTATTTGCGTAACCTATTATATTGTTACTTATTAAATAATTCGAACCAGATGCTGTTAGAATTTGGATGGCCCGTTGTACAACTGCGACTGTTGCTGTTCGTGTTGCAGTCTGGAAAAAATTATTACCACTTATAGTCCATGCAGAACTATTTGAGGCAACAAAAATACCATTAGAAGCTAGAGTTGCACTAAAATAATCGGAAATTTGGTTACCCGATATTGTTATTTCACTATTATCAATCAAAGTAGAACTTCCTGCGGAGTAAATAGCATTTGTTGGTAAGTTGGTTCCTGCAGCACCTATCGTGTTATTAGAAAATATATTCCCATCATTTCCTGTAGAAGTACCTGAACCCAAAACAACCACTCCTGAGGTAGCACTTGTACTGGATCCTTCAATAATACAATTGGTAAAAGTATTGTTTATCGCATCATTTGTAAGACTTATTGCTGTAGCACTTGTTCCGGTATTTGTATTTCTAATTGTTAATGAACTACCACCTGTGTTTAATCCATCAAATATAACATTATCTGCACCCGTTAAATTTATCAATGGGACATTCACGTTACCTGCAAGGACTGCTGCCACTCCAGCATCTGGCTTTATAGTCAATGTATAATTACTAGAACATCCATACAATATTTGATTTAATGTATTTGCCCCAGTCTCCGTTGTATTACTTTTTACAAGTACAACTAAATTACTTGAAAGTCCCTTCGCATTAATATCACTAAATAAACCTCCAGCTCCTGTAAGGCTAGTATAATCACAACCTGAAGTACAAACTGTTTTTGTGTTACTTAATCCTGCTAATATGGTGAAACTATTTATGGTTCCTCCAATAGGGAAAGCTGTAACTGAAAGGTTTACACTTGCAGGTGCTAAAGTAAATGTACCGTTGTTTATTCCAACGTACGGAGATGGAGTTACGATATCTTGGGCAACAACAAAATATTGAATTACACTTCCTGTTGTTACACCACCATTAACCAATGAATAATCGATATTAAATATAAATGGACTTACTGTGTTGCTGGCTTCAACATATTTCCATCCATCAGTGATGCTGGTATTAGTCAATGCAAAAATATTGCTATTGGTTGATTTTTTATAATAAATACGGGGTCTAGTCCCTGCAGTGGTATTTACCCCTGTTGCATCCGTAATGGTGGCCGAAATAGTCTGTGTGCTAGTACAGGATGTATTGGTCAACAAAGTATAGGTTATAGAAGGAGCTGATGAATCAAAACGAGTATAATTACCTTCATGCGCACCTAAGTCTGGAGCAGTAGTACTTCCTGGTACATAACCTGGATTTCCTTGACGAATTTGTCCGGCATAGTCTAAAGTGACACCATCAATAGTTACAGCACCACTTTCTATTTGAGTAGGAACAGTAGCATTGATTCGCATAAAATCGACATTGGTTCCAACCGTACTAATAAATGTTGGGTTCTCTGAAACTGAAGCTTGATCTCGTGGAGCTATGGTTCCTGCTGTGAATACCCCTGTTTTGTAAGCAGCTATAGTTTGAGCTGTACTGGTTCCATCTGCATAAATCAAATTTTTAGCGCCTGGTGTACCTGCATAAAAAAGGTTATTATTAGACGTAGATGCATAATTAGCCAACATTCCTGAAGTTCCACTACTTCTAAAAAAAGCAACTGTTTGTCCCGTACCATTAGCTGTAGAAATATTAACAATGATATTATTTCTTAAATCTAAGGCAGCTGTTGTTGCTGTTGTATTTGAAGTGTGATAAATTCCAGAAGAACCAAAGTTAGTTCCTGTGGAAGTCGCATTTAAGTATATTGTATTATAATAAACATTAATATTTGAAAATGCTCCTGTTGAAATAACACTGATACCCCTCACCGCATTCGCTAAACTCATCGCTGGTGTACGTATGTCACTAATTAAATTATTTCGTATCGATACTGTTTGATAAGCAGTCGCTCCTGAAACTTGAATTCCTTGAACAGAAACTGTCATTGCTGTGCTTGTAGACGAAATATCATAGACTTTATTTCTATAGATATTAATTGCTGTTCCTGTAGAGACAACCCAAATTCCACTAACTGTTCCCGTTGAAATGGCATTTCCAGAAATTCCATAAATAGTATTCTGATAGGCATTTACCGTAGTTCCACCCGAAATATAAATACCTCTAACAGAACCAGTAGTCAAAGTGTTTCCCGTGATTCCGTAAATAGTATTACTGTAAATATTTTTAGTAGTACCTGCTGTTACATTTATTCCTGTAACAGTTGTAGTCAAAGTTCCACTTGAAATCAAATTAAATATGCTATTCGAAAATATAGTATCATTACCCGCAGCTGTTGTAATACCAGTAATTGTCCCAGCGCTTGTGATATTGCTTATAATGTTGTTTTTTACACTATTATCAGTACTATTAATATTTACCGTTAAAGCGGTTATAGTACCTGTTCCCGCATTCCAATTGTTGAAGATATTCCCTTCTATATTTTTAGTAACTAAACCATCCCCTGCATCGGTATTAATCCATCCTGCTATAGTAGCTGTTCCATTAATTGTAATATTAGAAAAATTATTCCCTATGTTATTTACCGTCAAATTGTTGTTACTATTAGCGGCTGTGGTAGTAAATAAAGTTAAAGCACCACTAGAAGCAACACGTGTAAACGTTCCTGAAATACTATTGTAATTAATGTTCTGAACACCATCCGAAGGCATTACAATATTGTTTGAAATAAATATAATGGCTCCAGTCGTATTTACACTTAAATTAGTAAAAGTATTATTAGTTATTGTTTGTGATGATGTAGTAGCTGAGTTAATGATGTAGGTATTGGCATTAGTCCCAGCCACTGAATAAGTAATACCTCTGATATCATTATTTTGAATCGAAAGATCACTATTTATAGTACCTCCTGAATTATTTACACCCAATAAAGTAGCTGAAGATGCTACCGAATAGTTAACTAAACCTCCTGTAGCATTACCCAGTTGATTGTTATTAATAGTAATAGTATTTGTTACTGCTCCCGTATTAGAAATGGCAGTAAATGTACCCGTTGCCACAGTATTGTTTCTGATAATATTATTGCTAATATTTGCTGTAGTAAATGCTACGGAATTCAAAATTGTGTTAAATGCTCCTGTACCCGAATTGGTTCCTGAAATAATACTATTCCCTGTATTTGTAAGCGTCCCACTTCCAGCTGTGACGGTTGTAATTCCTGTAAATACAGATGCTCCAGTACCACCTGCTCTACAGCCGGTAATGGTATTTCCTGAAATAGTTACATCGGTACCCGCATTGTTTGTAATACCCGTAAAAGAATTTGTAAATGCAGCTGTTCCTGAAACTAGATTTGATATAGTATTATTGGTTATGGAAATAGTATCGGAAGCCCCTGAACTTATAGCAATAATTGATGCAGCTGCTGCTGTTCCAGTAGTCATATTACTAATTGTATTATCAGAAATAATACTTGAACCTCCTGTGATTGTCATAACTGTTAAAGCAGCCGATCCTCCGGTCCAGTTGCTAAAAGTGTTGTTACTAATCGTTTTATCTAAACTTGAGTTACTGTTTATCCAACCTGAAATGATTGTTACACCAGATACACTAACATTAGAAAAATTATTAAAACTTTGTACTATTGATGATCCCGGTTGAGATGATGCACCAGTTGTATTACAAAAAATAACCGTACCTCCTGCACCCGATTTAGTAAAGGTCCCGACAATACTATTGCTATTTACTGTTTGAACTCCGTTAGCAAACAAACTATTGCTATTAGCCATAAAAGTAACATTCCCAGTAGTATTTACTGTCAAATTCGTGAAGGTATTACCACTGATATTTTGAGTTAGCGTTGCTGCAGAATTTGAAATATAGGTATGTGCACTAGAACCTGTCACCGAATGGACTATACCTTGAAAATTATTATTTTGAATGGAAAGATCACAACTTGCTGCTCCTCCTGTATTACTGATACCGGCTAATGCAGCTGAGTTAGCTGCTGTGTAAGTTATCAACCCTCCATCAGCATTACCCAGCTGATTGTTATTGATATTTATTGATGTAATAACGGCCGCTGCATTTGATATTGCAGTAAATGTCCCTGTTGCAGCTGTCTTGTTATGTCCTCTAATACTATTCGTATTAATACTTAAAGTTGCGGCAACTGCAGTATTAGAAATTCCAATAAAAGCTCCAGTACCCGTATTAGTACCTCCAATAATACTATTTCCAGAAATTGCTACTGTTGATGTTCCTCCCGAATTGACAATCCCATTATATACTGAGGCACCAGTTCCATAGACAGAGGTGTTTTGAATAGTATTGTTGGTTATAGAAACGATTCCTGTAGCCGCATTACTTATACCATTAAAATTACTTAAAGTTGTAGTAATTCCGTTTATCCCAACTGCAATTGCATTTGAGGTAGTAGTACTTCCAATGGTATTGCCTGCAATCGAAAAGTTTCCTCCTGTTCCAGTGGTATTGATACCATGAAAAGTAAAACCAATCGTTGCTGTTCCTCCCATACTGAAAGCACCAACTTTATTGTTTTCAATAGTTACATTGGCAACCGATGTAGCATAAATTCCTGCAATATAATGTAGTGTTACCGATGATGTAATATTAATGGCAGTTGTTCCCGTTGTGGTACCAATAGTGTTGCCTGTTATGGTACCTACATTAACATTTCCACCAAGTATAGAAATACCACTAAAAATACCTGGAGCAGCCGTTATGGCTGCTGCCGTTACTTTGTTAGTGAGATTAATATTCGAAATAATATTCCCTTGAACATTTGAAGCAGCTACAACACCTACATTCATTTCAATCCCTAAAAAACGGCAATCCACAGACGAATTCGAATCATAAGTAGTAAAACCAGTTTCCGATTCATTGGCAAAACCAATGATATTCGAATTGATATCAAAACCTACTCCTGATGCCGAAATAATATTAATAGCCCTATGCGTGGTAGCAGTAGTTGTGGTAATTCGGGTTGCAGTTTGATAAAATCTATTTCCAGAAATGGTCCAAGCAGAACTATTGGCAGCAACTAAAACACCATTGGAAGCAGTAGTTGCACTAAAGTAATTGTAAATATTATTATTGGATATCGTTATTCTGCTATTATCCGCAACAACTGATGTCCCGTTTGAATATATTGCATTAGCAGGAGTAGTAGCACCATCTTTAATATCACAGTATTCAATTGTGTTATTGTCATTACCAGCAGAAGTACCAGTACTAAAAACAATTAATCCACTGGTTATAGAGGTAGTGACTCCCTGAATGGTACAATACTTAATTGTATTGTTGGATGCATCATTTATAAACTGTACTACTGATCCAGCTGTATTTGTATTAATGAAATTCAAGTTTTTTGTAGCCCCTGTTTGATTTACTCTACCATCGATAATAACATTATTAGCTCCATTGAGATTGATTAATGGAGTTGCTAGATTCCCTGTGATTGAAATCCCAGTAGTGGTAGGATAAATTGAAACAGCATTATAATTTGCACTTCCAGTACCACTACCCAATAGTTCAGCCGTCGCAGTTTCTGTTGTACTCGAATTAAGTTGTATTGTAACCGTTCCATTGAAAGCTCCACCATTTATAGCATCAAAGGCTTCTTTAAGTGTATTGAATGAGGAATAAGGTATTCCTGCTGTGGCATAGACATGAACGGCTGAGGTAAATGGCAACGAACTTCGATTGGTTCCAAACCCCACCAAATAGGCATTAGTAGTTGTTAATGAAGTAGATCCTACAGATGCATGCCTCAAGGCTATATCGTAAGGAAGACCCGCTGTCATTGATGAAACTAATCCAATACTCGTTCCACTAGCCATTTCAGTAGAAGAACTCAAATTACGTGTATGGTCTAACCCATCCAAAACTGTGGTAACTCCTTGTTTTGCAAACAAATCAAATTTTGCATCTATTGCGGCTGATGCACTCAAATTGTATTGGGCTTGCAAGAATAAAGAGGTAGCAGATAAAGGCGTAATTTTGTTGTTGAAAACATCTACAAATGATGCTGTTGCATTTGTAGCAGTTGATTTTGTAGTACTCATAACAGGAAAATAACCGCTATTAGTTCCCAAACCTACCACAACTAAATTACCCGCCTGTGTTTCATAACTGTCCGTTCCAGATACTTTTCTGTGAGCCACTCTAAAATAATAATCCCCCGCAGATAAATTATTAGGTAAGGCCCCTACCATATTAACAATTCCGATTCCTGTATTTGAAGAGGAGCGACTCACTGGATAATTAAAAGTAGTCCATGTACCACTACTACCCAATTTGTACTGTAAAACCCATTCTCCAACTGTCGTGCCCGTACCTGTAGTATTTGCGGTTTGTACCGAAGCAGACACAAAAAAACCACCAGTAGCGGTTGTAGTAATTAGGTCACTATCAATTGCCGAATCAAAAGTATCCGAAGCCATTTCGACTGGAGTACTCAGGGTTTTTACATTGCTTTTTAAAGTATTTGAGCCATCATATAAAGCAACAGCGGTAATCGCTACATTAGTTTCTAGGGTTTGCGCAGTGGTTTTGTGCTGAAATTTATACGTCCTAGTTCCAGTACTAGTCACATCAAAAATATAAACTACCGAACCTATACCATAAGTTCCGGATTGTGTACGTTGTAATTCACCACTCACATGAGATTGGTCGTCTACCAACCTATACGTAGCAATAGCACTTCCTGAAAGTGTTTTTCCCGAAAATGAAGCAGTAACCATAACCTTAGTTCCGGCAGTGGCTGAAATACTTACTGAAGCTCCAGTAACATCAACAAATGAGCTGGATGTCGTACTAATAGGACCTGCATTTGCCGTGGCAGTAGTAAGATTTTGTGACCAACCATTTTGGGTAAACAAACCAAACAAAATCCATAAAAAAACAGCTAAAAGATTGACCTTAGCATTGGAATTCATGATTTTTTTGATGCTTGGTTTATTGAATGTGAAACAACTTAATAGTACTGTCCATACTGTAAAATAAGATAGTCGATGCTTCATGTCAATAGCGTATTGGAAACATCAAATACGTGAATCGTATTTAAACATCTTTTTTCAAAACTATCTAAACAACATAAGTCTATTGTTTTAGAACCATTATACATTTCATTTCCAATGGTATCTTTTGAAAAGTTTAAAATTATCATCTTCCTAATAATATCTAATAATGTAAATGCTCTAGAAAAAAGAGTATCAAAATAAACAGTCTTACAACATTTCCCTAATGAATAAGACAAAACAGCGATAGTAAAAGCACTGCGAAAAGAAATAGTTACACTCCCAATAAATATACAATAGGCAAACAGCCCTGTGAAAATCGCTAGAAAGCAAAAGCTATACATCTTATTACATTTAAAAACGAATCTAAAAGAGAAGGTTTTATGTGCTTTAGAAATAAAAACTTATAGCTACTACATAAATTAAAATCCAAGATAGTCCTGAATTAAAAAAAATAACCCTCTGATTACTAACATAAATCAGATCATCTATTCAAATTTATTATCTAATTATATGCACTTGGTTTTATATTCAAAATTAAAATCATCATTATATTATGATTTTTTAAAAGAATACAACACCTCCCTCCCTTTTATATTGAAACTTAAGCAAATGTATTGCAAGTATTGATATAATTCAATAAAAAAATAAAAATATAATCTACAATACAACTATTGTAAGATAGATTCTTACTTCTAAAGTTTTTTATAGGATTAAAAACCCTAACAATACTCTCTCCTTAAATAAAACTTCAATTTCACAACGCAAACCACAACACCCCCTTAAAAAACAACCAAAAATCAAAAATGAATCAAAAAAATCAAATAAAACTAGATTTATTATCAATTACAAAAGACAAGACGCATAAATAAATAGGGGTAAATAAAAAATACCTCATTATTGAAATGATAATTTTTATCAAATAAAACTAATAATTACATATTATTTTTTGCCAATTTTCAAATATTAATAATTCGGCTCAAAATTTAACAAATAGTCCATCATTTCCTATTTCACTTTGAAAAAAGTTAATAAATTCGCTAAAAATAATTGAAAAATTAACAATAAAGCAATAACTGACACAACGCTTTATTACCAAAAAAAGAAATAGTAACCCTTAATTTCAAAAACAAATCAAACATGAAAAAAATTGAAGCAACAATTAGAAAATCTAAATTTTCTGATGTAAAAAAAGCATTACATGCGGTAGGAGTAAATTTCTTCACTTATTGGGATGTAACTGGATTAGGAAACGAAAAACAAGGCCATGTATACCGTGGTGTATCGTATAGCACGAGCGATATCCAAAGGAGACATCTATCTATAGTTGTAAACGATGATTTTGAACAAGCAACAATAAAAGCAATTTTAGAAGCAGGTTCTACAGGACATGTAGGAGACGGAAAAATATTCGTTTCAGAAGTTACTGAAGCTTACAGAATCCGTACAGGTGAAAAAGGCGGAGATACATTAAATTAATAAAACACAAATAATACAACTATGGATACAGGATTATTAACAACAAACAACGTATGGATGATGCTATGTACAGCATTAGTATTTTTCATGCACTTAGGATTTTCATTTTTAGAAATCGGTTTAACGAGACAAAAAAATACAATTAACATCTTATTTAAAAACTTATTTATTATTTGTATTGGATTACTATTATACTGCTTAGTAGGATTCAATCTTATGTACCCTGGAGACTTTAACGGCTTCTTAGGATTTGCAGGTTTTGGCTTAGACGCACCTCTTAAAGATGGCGCCTTGGATTTAGCATACAACGAAGGCTATACTTATTGGACAGACTTCTTGTTCCAAGGAATGTTTGCTGCGACAGCTGCTACAATCGTTTCTGGAGCTGTTGCTGAAAGAATCAAAATTAACTCATTCATGATTTTTGCTATCATCTACGTAGGATTAGTATACCCAATCGCAGGTTCATGGAAATGGGGTGGTGGATTCCTAGACGAAATGGGATTTTATGACTTCGCAGGATCTACTTTAGTTCACTCAGTAGGTGGATGGGCTGCTCTTATAGCTATTTGGTTATTAGGCTCACGTATTGGTAAATTTGACGAAAACGGAAAACCAAAAGTTATTCCTGGTCACAACATGCCTTTGGCTACAGGTGGTGTATTGGTTTTATGGTTAGGATGGTTTGGTTTTAATGGAGGTTCTGTACTTTCAGCTGACCCAGCTTTAACTTCACTAACATTAGTTACAACTTGTTTAGCTGCAGCAGCAGGTGGAGTTGCCGCTTTCATGTTCTCTCAATTTTTATACAAAAATCTTGATCTAACCATGTTCCTTAACGGTGTTCTTGCAGGATTAGTTGGTATCACAGCGGGTGCTGACCAAATGGGACCAACAGACTCAATCCTTATTGGAATTATCGCTGGTATATTAGTTGTTTTAGCAGTAGCTTTAGTAGACAAATTAAGACTTGACGACCCTGTTGGAGCAGTTGCAGTACACTTAGTATGCGGTATCTGGGGAACTCTTGCTGTAGGTATCTTTGGAGCAATGGCAAGTGTTGATCAATTTTTAATTCAATTAACTGGTGTAGCTGCCATTGGAGCTTTCTGCGTAATCACTTCTTTTATCATATTAATTGTTATCAAGAAAACAATTGGACTTAGAGTAACTAAAGAAGAGGAAATCGAAGGTTTAGATGAGCACGAACACGGAATGAGCGCTTACCCTGACTATAGAATGAACGACAACTAGTCGATATTCATATTACATTATAGAAAACCTGTTCGGAATTCCCGAACAGGTTTTTTTATTGCCTTTATTTTGCAATCATAAAAAACAAACCCAATTATAATCATTTAACAGATAAAATGATTAAATTTAAAGAACTAAACACACTATGCCATAAAAACATTCAAAAACCAAAAAAAATAACATCATGAGCATTATAACAAACAACATCATCCCAGGCAATCACGGGCGGGTTTTCGGGACAAATGCAAAAGAAGATGTAGACCTTGAAACAATTGAAACCAAACTATTGGAAATAGACGGAATAAAAGAGGTCGCAATTAATAAAAATATTTTTCCAAGGGAGTTCACCGTTTACTCTACTAAAATCATCGATATTCGTGAGGTTGAAACCAAAGTAAAATCTGCGGGATTTCACGCTATTCCTAAAGAAAATTTGGATATCTAATTACAAACACCCATCTATCTTTAGACTAAAAAAACAAAAGAATTACAACTATATCAACCCCTTAAATTAAAATAAATAGTTAAATATTTTTTATTCTAACTTTTTATATCGTAATATTGCAATATAAATATATCGCAATGGGAACTACTAAGACAGAACACTTTACAGACCAACAAAACGAACTAGCTACTTTAACCAAGGCCATTGGTCATCCAGCCAGAATAGCTATTATCCAACACCTCATAAAAGTAAACAGTTGCATCTGTGGCGACATAGTTAACGAACTACCCCTATCACAACCTACTGTTTCCCAGCACTTAAAAGAATTAAAAAATGCTGGGTTAATCAAGGGGAGTTTAGACGGAAATACCATGTGCTACTGTCTTGACGAAGAAGGGTTTTCTAAAATAAAAGGTTTTTTCCAAATCGTAAACCAATATTTAGAAAACAAGAAAAATCAATGTTGTTAAAAATAAATTCCAAATAAAAAAATTCCAAATTCCAATAATCTCATCACTTAAAAAAAAAAAAAAAAAAATCATGAAACTATCTGAAATCAAACAAAAGCTAGTATCAACCGAAACGGTAACCTTTATTTTACCAAATGGTGATACTGTTCCTGAACACTTTCACGTAACAGAAATTGGATTAATCACCAAAAATTTCATCGATTGTGGAGGAACAATTAGAAAAGAAACAGTTGTGAATTTCCAACTTTGGAATGCTAATGACACTGAACACAGATTAAAACCACAAAGACTGTTAAATATCATCAAACTTTCTGAAACAGCTTTAGGCATCGAAGATCACGAGATTGAAGTTGAGTACCAAACTGAAACCATTGGCAAGTATGACCTAGATTTTGATGGTAAAAACTTTTTACTACGCAATAAACAAACAGCCTGCCTAGCCGAAGACCAATGTGGACTTCCTAAAGAAAAAAAAGAAACAAATCCCGATACTCAAACCAGCTGTTGCGCCCCTGGAGGTAACTGTTGCTAATTAATTCTATAATAAAACTAAAAAATATGATCACAACTAAGCCTACATTATTTACAGCTATTGACAAACTAATAAACAGTTTGAATGTTGATAGCATTACTGAAGAACGCAAAATAACACTTCAACCTCTTGTGGATTACATCCAAACCAAAGTTAACAATCAGCAAGAAATAAGACTCAACTTGATATGTACCCACAATTCTAGAAGAAGTCACTTATCTCAAATCTGGGCACAAACGGCCGCTCATCATTTCAATATTAAAAATGTATTCTGTTACTCAGGAGGAACTGAAGCCACAGCAATGTTTCCGATGGTTGCCAAAACACTAACCAATCAAGGATTCCAAATCAAAGCACTTTCAGAAGCTTCCAACCCAATTTACAGTGTAAAATACTCAGAGAACGAACATCCTATCATTTGTTTTTCAAAAACATTTGACGATAGTTTTAACCCACAAGCAGAATTCGCAGCTATTATGACCTGTTCGAATGCCGATGTTGGTTGTCCGTTTATCGCTGGTGCCGAAAAGAGAATACCAATTACTTTTGAAGATCCAAAAGCATTCGACAACACCCCGCAACAAGCTGAAAAATATGAAGAAAGAAGCTTGCAAATCGCCACTGAAATGTTTTATGTTTTTTCTAAAATAACACTCTAAAATTTTTAAACATATAAGTCATATAAGATTTATTGAAATGCTTTATAAAAGTAAAAAAATAAGAATATTTGAGTTTTTAAAACATTAAGAAATTAAGCTTCATCAAGATTTCTAACAATAACCATTTAAGTCATATAAGTTTAAAATTCTTTTTCAAACTTAAATGACTTATACGTTAAATAATAAAATATGTCCGCTAACAATTGTACACCTACACTGAACCGAAAAAAACTTGGATTTCTAGACAACTACTTAACACTTTGGATTTTCATCGCCATGTTCATTGGTGTTTCGATTGGCTATTTAATCCCTTCAAGCAGCAATTTCATAAATTCATTTTCATCGGGAACAACAAACATTCCTTTGGCTATTGGATTAATATTAATGATGTACCCACCTTTGGCAAAAGTGAAATACGAACAAATGGGCGAAGTGTTTAAAAACACAAAAATTCTTGGCGCTTCCTTATTACTCAATTGGATTATTGGCCCTATATTAATGTTTGCATTAGCTCTACTACTACTCAATGGCTATCCTGAATACATGATTGGCGTTATCTTAATAGGACTAGCGCGTTGTATCGCCATGGTTGTTGTTTGGAATGATTTAGCCAAAGGAAACCGAGAATATGCAGCAGGACTTATTGCTCTAAATAGTATTTTTCAAGTACTATTATACAGCATATATGCCTACCTTTTCATTACGATACTCCCTCCCTATTTTGGATATAATGGCTTTGAAGTAAATATTAGTATTGGTCAAATAGCAGAAAGTGTTGGGATTTATTTAGGAATTCCTTTTACATTAGGCATCATTAGCCGATACACTCTAATTGCTACCAAAGGAGAAGATTGGTTTCAAAACAAATTTGTTCCATTTATCTCACCCATTACGCTAATTGCTTTACTTTTCACTATTATTTTGATGTTTAGCTTGAAAGGTGAATTAATAGTTGAAATCCCAATGGACGTTATCCGAATTGCTATTCCACTGATAATTTACTTCAGCATTATGTTCGTCATCAGTTTTTTTACTGGAAAGTATTTTGGTGCTGATTACTCAAAAGCAACCGCCATAGCTTTTACAGCCACTGGTAATAATTTCGAATTAGCCATTGCAGTTTCCATTGGTGTTTTTGGCATCAATAGCGGACAAGCATTTGCAGGCGTAATAGGTCCTTTAGTCGAGGTTCCTGCACTAATAGCATTGGTAAACTTAGCCTTTTGGTTCCAAAAAAAGTACTACAGCAACCAAAAAACCTAAGTAAAAACAAAAAAAACTAAGTATACAAAAAACACCTAAAGTAACTTCTAGGTGTTTTTTTACGTATAAATCGCAGGAAAAAATATGCTAAAAAACAGCAACCCCCCACCAAAAAACAAAATAATTACAAAAATAAAACTCTAAATTGATTATATTTTGATTAAAAAAATAAACAAAATACATTTTATCCCCTCGTTTTTCATTAATCCACAATAAATATCAAAAAGTTGTCAAAGAATCAACTTAATTAAGTATAACTACGTATATTTGCTACGTAATACTTAATAATGATATTATGATTAAAATAATAGTAGTCGGAAACGGCATGGTGGGATACAAATTTTGCGAAAAATTTATATCAAAATCTGGACAGGAAAAATATCAAATTACCGTATTTGGTGAAGAACCAAGACGCGCTTATGATCGTGTTCACCTAAGTGAATACTTTACAGGAAAAACAGCTGACGATTTATCAATGTCGACTGCCAACTGGTACGAAGAGAATAATATCATTTTAAATACTTCTGAGTTAGTTACCGATATTCATAAAGAAACTAAGACTATAACGACTCATCTTGAAAAAACTCATACTTACGACTACTTAGTTCTAGCAACTGGTTCAGCTGCTTTTGTACCTCCTATTGATGGAGTAGAAAAAGAAGGTGTTTTTGTTTACAGAACCATCGAAGATCTTGACGCTATTATGGCATATGCCAAAAAAATAAAACAAAACGGCGCAACAGAAGCAGCTGTACTAGGTGGAGGTTTATTAGGTCTTGAAGCAGCTAAAGCGGTACGTGACCTAGGATTAAATCCACATGTAGTAGAATTTGCTCCTCGATTAATGCCAAGACAATTAGACAAAGGTGCTAGTAATATGCTTCGTTCAAAAATCGAAGAATTAAACATTAAAATCCACCTAAGTAAATCTACTCAATTCATCGATGGTGAAGAGGAGATTACAGGAATGATGTTTGAAGAAGAAGAATTGCTAAAAGTAGACATGTTAGTAATTTCTGCAGGTATTAAACCTCGTGATGAACTAGGAAAAGCTTGCGGTCTAGAAGTTGGCGTAAGAGGCGGTATCGTGGTTAACAACAAAATGCAAACCTCAGATCCTTCGATTTTTGCCATTGGAGAAGTAGCTCTTTACAATCACATGATTTATGGTTTAGTAGCTCCAGGTTACGAAATGGCCGATGTAGCTGCTGAACAAATTCTAGAAGGAGACAAAACAATGAGAGAGACAATTGATATGTCTACTCAATTGAAGTTAATCGGTGTGGAAGTAGCTAGTTTTGGAGACCCATTTATCGAGCACCAAGACGGAACACCTATTATATATGAAAACAAAGTAAGCGGAATCTACAAAAGAATCAATATCTCAAAAGACGGAACCAAACTTCTTGGAGGTATCTTAGTAGGAGATTCTAGCGATTACAATACCCTATTCCAAATTTATAGCAACGGAATGGCTATCCCTAAAAACCCTGAAGATTTAATTTTAGGAGCAAGAGGTGGCGAAGCATCTGCTATAGGAAGTGCAATGGATTTACCGGATACTGCTGTAATTTGTTCTTGTGAAAATGTTACAAAAGGAGCTATCTGTTGTTCTATCACTGACGGTACTTGCGAAACTTTTGGTGATGTTGCCAAATTAACCAAAGCCACTTCAGGTTGTGGAGGTTGTAAACCAATGGTAGTTGACTTAGTAAAAGCAGCACAAAAATCATTAGGTAAAGAAGTAAAAGATACCGTTTGTGAACACTTTGCTTACACTCGTCAAGAATTATACGATATTGTAAAAATCAACAAATTCACCAATCACAATGAAGTTCTAGGAACTGTTGGAAAAGGAGATGGTTGCGAAGTTTGTCGCCCTGTATTATCTTCTATCTTCTCTAGTATCTATAACGACACAGCCAACAAACACGTTACTTCACAAGATTCAAATGATAGATTCTTAGCTAATATTCAACGTAACGGAACCTACTCAGTTGTTCCAAGAATGGCTGGTGGTGAAGTAACTGCCGAAAAATTAATCGCTATTGGTGAAGTTGCCAAAGAATACGGTTTATACACTAAAATTACAGGTGCACAACGTGTGGATTTATTTGGTGCCGAACTAAATGATTTACCTGCAATTTGGAAAAAATTAATCGATAATGGTTTTGAAAGTGGACACGCTTACGGAAAATCATTAAGAGCTGTAAAAAGTTGTGTAGGTAATGCTTGGTGTCGTTACGGAATGGACGACAGTACAACATTAGCTATCGAATTAGAAAACCGTTACAGAGGAATCCGTTCTCCACACAAATTAAAAGGAGGAGTTTCTGCTTGTATTCGTGAATGCGCCGAGGCAAGAGGAAAAGACTTTGGAGTGATTGCTGTTGAAGGTGGTTGGAACTTATACATCTGTGGAAACGGTGGAGCGAATCCAAAACATGCAGTTCTTTTAGCTGAAACAATCGACAAAGAAACTGTGTTCAAATACATGGATCGTTTCCTAATGTACTACATCCGTACGGCAGGACCATTAGTTAGAACTTCTACTTGGTTAGAAAAACTAGAAGGTGGTATTGATTATTTAAAAGATGTGGTTATCAATGACAGTTTAGGAATCAATGAAACTCTTGAAGCTGAGATGCAACAATTAGTGGACACTTTCGAATGCGAATGGAAACAAGCAATTGAAGACCCTGAAATGATGAAACGTTTTAGTCATTTTACCAACTCTGACGACCGTGATGACAATATCGAATACATCCCACTTAGAGACCAAAAAATGCCTAAAGCTTGGTAATCCCAACAAACAAAAGAATTCAAAAATAGTAAACACAACCTTTCCAATCTCAACTCCTGACAAAAGGAGTTGAGTAGAGGAAATCAAAAATAGTAAACATGGAAAACGTACTAACTCAATACCAATCAGTTGCTCTAAACGATGTTAAAGTATGGTTCAAAGCAGGAAAAACTTCAGATTTCCCAGCTGATGGTGGCGGATGTGTTAAATACAAAAACAAACAAATCGCCGTAATCAATTTCGAAAGAAGAAATGAATGGTATGCTTGTCAAAATGTATGTCCTCATAAAATGGAAATGGTACTATCAAGAGGAATGATTGGTTCTGCAGAAGACACACCTAAAATTGCTTGTCCTATCCATAAAAAAACTTTTTCATTAAAAGACGGAAGCAATTTAAGTGGTGACGATTTAAAAATCGCTACTTATCCAGTAAAAATCGTTGAAGGTGAAGTATTGATTGGGTTTATTGAATAAATATGTATCTTTGAAGTATCCTAAAAATACTCCAAATGACTACAACACCTTTTCAAAAAGCCAGCCAATGGATTGATGCCGAAAACGCTCAAGACCCTAATATAGAAATTCACGAATCCATAAGTCATCCAAAAGAACTATTATACTCTAATAGAATGTTTGATAGACTTATGGATTTTTGTCCTTCTGCCTCAGAAGAAGTCCAAATTGCAGCCAAAGCCCAACATATTTGCCGTTGGAAAATCGCACGAGAATCCTACCCTATGGATCGCGTTGGTTATTTAAGATGGAGAGAAGAATTGAAAAAATTTCACGCAAAACTAACTGCTGAAATTCTAGAAAAAGCAGGATACGACCAAAGTTTTATCGACAGAGTTTGTTTTCTGATTGAAAAAAAACTACTCAAAAAAGACGCCGAAACACAATTACTAGAAGACGTCATTTGCTTAGTATTCTTAGAATATTACCTAGAGCCATTTGTTGAAAAACACGACAAAGAGAAATTAAAAAATATCATCCTAAAAACTTGGAATAAAATGTCTGAAAAAGGACACCAAGCGGCTTTAAAAATCAATTATAGCCCAGCAAATTTAGACTTGATAAAAGAAGCTCTCGGATTGTAAAAATATGAAAAAAGACACCTCAGAAACAGCGAATAGCCTCAACTTCAAAAAGCTAAAACAGCGCTATATTTTTGCCTTAGTCACTATTGCTATTACAGTAATTTTAAGCCAAATGTTAATCCAATACAACATTAACACCCAGCTTAATGACTCTCGGTTAATAAACATCTCTGGAAAACAAAGAATGTTAAGCCAAAAATTAGTCAAAGAGATTTTGATACTGAATGCTGTTTCTGATGCTCCCAAAACAAAGCAACAAATTTTCAACATAAAAGAAACTCTATCTATTTGGCAATCCACACAAATAGCTTTGCAAAACGGAGATGATAATCTTCAATTCCCAAAAGAGCAAACCAAAGAACTCAAACAACTATACATCAATATTAGCCCAAATTTCGACACCATAGTTTCAACTACAAACGAAATTTTAAACCAGCACAAACTAAGCGGAAGCCCTATACGTAAACCGCAACTAATTCAAACAGTATTAGACAACCAAGTCATTTTTCTAAAAAAAATGAACCAAATTGTAGGGCAATATGAAAAAGAAGCGTTTTACAAAGTAACCCTTCAGCGCAATACTGAATATGGTATTTTATTTTTCACCCTACTCGTTTTACTACTCGAACTACAGTTCATTTTTAAGCCTACTAATAAAAAAATAGAACAGCTTATCTCTAAACTTTTAGTTTCAGAAAAAAAAGCACTCAAATTAGCATACGACACCGAAATTATTAGCGAACAAAAAGAGAACTCCGTTAAAGAGCTCAAATCTTTGAATTATGCTATGGAAAATACATTATTGTATTGCCGAATTTCGAATGACGGAAGCATTATCCATATAGGAGATAAATTTGCAAAACTCATCAATTATAGTAGTTTTCATGCCGACAAGAAATTCTCCGAAGCACTTACTTCTATTGAAAAAGAACAACTCTTTATAGACCGTATTATAAAAGAGAAACAAAAAAGTGGATGGCAAGGCGAACTTAAAATCACTAATCCAAACAACGAACCACTTTGGCTTGACCTCTCTATGATACCCGTTACTATTCGAAAGGAAGAATCGGAATTACTAATCATTTGTTTTGATATTACCATCCGTAAAACAGCCGAACAAGAAGTCGAAAGACTAAATGCTGAAAATATAGCTGAAAAAATAAACCAACAAAAAATTATCTCTAGCAAAATTGTAGAAAACCAAGAAAACGAACAAAACAGAATTGCTAGAGAAATTCATGACGGAATTGGACAAATGTTAACAGGCTTGAAATTTAGCCTTGAAAGCATCAACTTAGACGACAAAGAAAAGTCTGCTCAAAAAATTGAATACCTAAAGAAACTGTCACTCGACATCATCAAAGGTGTACGTACCGCTACTTTCAATTTGATGCCACCCGAATTAAGCGATCATGGTATCGTTTCCTCATTAGGGAAATTGACACTAGAACTATCCAAACTTACTGGGAAAAACATTCTTTTTTACAACAAAAGTGACTTTGACCAAAGATTAGATTCTTTAATCGAAATCAACCTTTACCGTTTGACTCAAGAAGCCATCAACAATGCTATAAAATATGCCGAATCTACGCATATCATTGTACAACTTACACATAGCCCAACCTTACTAAGTGTTACAATAGACGATAATGGAAAAGGATTTGACGTTTCCAAAGCTGAGAAAAACAAAACGAGCGAATCAGGAATGGGATTGCTATTTATGAAAGAACGAATTCAATACATTAACGGTCGTATCTTTTTTAATTCTATTCCAGGAGAAGGAACACGAATTACCTTTAATATTCCTATTTAGAATATTCAGTGTAAAAAAAACTGACACAAATTACACGAATTACCACAAATCATAGGTGCTTCAAAATTAAATTCCACAAATCTCAGCTGATTATTTCCGTTTCGTATAGTACGTGAAAAAATATTCAAATAATTACGTATATTGCACATTATTTTAGTGTTTAATACGTAACACATCCTTAATTAATCTTAAGTAAATTATGAGCAATATCATTCGAGTAGTTCTAGCAGACGACCATGTATTCGTAAGAGACGGAGTAAAATCCTTGTTAGAATCGGAAGAAAATATCGTCGTTGTTGGAGAAGCTACTGACGGTCAAGAAGCTTTAACAGTGGTAGAAGAGCACAAACCAGATTTATTAATCATCGATATTAGAATGCCTCATCTTACAGGAATCGAGGTGGTGGACAAGCTACGTAAAGCAAACAATTTTGTCAAAACAATTGTTTTATCGATGCATGATTCCGAAGAATACGTGCTTAAATCAATTAATGCAGGTGCTGACGGATACTTACTAAAAGGATCTAGTAAAGAAGAATTCTTAAAAGCACTACATACTGTTACTAATGGAGGTAAGTATTTCACAGGAGACATTTCATCTATCTTAATCAATCAATTATCTAATCCATCTGCGGTTGAAGCAAAAAGTACGATGGCAGAAGAATTAACGATAACCAAAAGAGAAAAAGAAATTTTAAAGCTTTTACTCTCAGGCAAAGGAAACAAAGAAATTGCCGAAACCTTAGACATCAGTAAACGTACAGCCGAAGTACACCGCTTTAATCTGATGAAAAAACTAAAAGTCAAAAACCTAATGGAGCTCTCAAATAAAGCTACAGAATATTCATTAATATAAAAAAACATCATTCTTAAAAACCGCTAATTGATAAATTAGCGTTTTTTTTATACTTAGATCACAACCTACAATCAAGCTTTCACTACGTAGACTTAGTCTCAGTACAAGTCAGAATTACTTATCCCCAAAAAACAATATATAAAGAGCTATACTTTATCAAATAGAGCTAATTGAAAATCCCAATTAAAATTACAAACAAAATCTAGAGTGTATCTCAACTACTCACTATACAATTACTAAAAGCAAGACTTTAGGCTAACCCAAAAGCCTACCAAAAACAGAAAACTATTCCTTTTAATCAAAAATATCGCTAGATTTTATGCTTTTCATAAAAAGCATTACTTAAATCAAAGAATATTCAAAAATTACGTATATCAACTAAATTACCTAAATTAAAATACGTATTAATACGTAACTATACTTATATTTGTAAAAAAATAAATCAAGTATATATGGAAAATACTAGTTCATTATCAAAATCACATAGAATGTTATTTCTTAACACCTTGGCTTTCACAGTATGCTTTGCATGTTGGACGCTAAATGGTGTACTAGTTACTTACTTAGTAGACAAAGGAATTTTCAACTGGAGCGTTGTTCAAGTTGGATGGCTACTTGGAATTCCAATTTTAACAGGTTCCATCATGCGTTTACCTATTGGTATTTTAACAGATAAATACGGCGGAAAATATGTTTTCGCCACCTTACTTCTCCTTTGCTCTATTCCACTTTTCCTTTTACCATTAGCCGATAGCTTTTTCATGTTTGCTATCTTAAGCTTTTTATTTGGAATGGTCGGAACCAGTTTTGCTGTTGGTATTGGATACACTTCAATTTTTTATCCAAAAGAATGGCAAGGTAGAGCATTGGGGATTTTTGGAATGGGAAATGCAGGAGCAGCAATAACAACCTTTTTGGCTCCCTCATTACTTAACCATTTCTCTATTGAAGATCCTCAAAACGGCTGGAAACTACTACCTATCGCCTATGGAGTAACCTTATTAGTAATAGGAATATTATTCATCTTATTTGCTGAAAATAAAAAATTAGAAAAATCAAACCGTACCATACCTCAAATGTTAACGACTCTAAAAAGTCCACGTGTTTGGCGTTTTGGAGCCTACTATTTCTTAGTATTCGGTTGTTTTGTAGCTTACTCACAATGGCTACTACCTAACTTCATGAACGTATACAGCACTAGTCTTGTAATGGGTGGAATGTTTGCTACTATGTTCAGTTTGCCATCTGGTGTGATTCGTGCTTTTGGTGGTTATTTATCAGATAAATTTGGTGCTCGAACTGTAATGTATTGGGTACTAAGTTCCTCAGTAGTATTAAGCTTTTTATTGATGATCCCAAAAATGGAAATTAAAACTGCTGGACCTGGAGTAATGTCTGGTAAAAAAGGAATCGTAACAGCAGTATCCCCAACTAATGTTAGAGTAGACGATAAAGACTTTCCTATTGATGCTAAACCTGAAGCAATATCCGAAGGCAATATTTTCCCAACTAAATCCTCTTGGCAAAAAGTGATTGTCACTCAAAATCAAGAAGTGAACAAAAAAGAATTACTTGCCAAAGGTATTACCAGAATCAATTTTGACGCTAACATGTGGGTATATCTAGTTTTAGTTATCTTAATTGGTATATCATGGGGAATCGGAAAAGCAGCTGTTTATAAGCACATCCCTGAATATTTCCCTACTGAGATAGGAGTTGTAGGTGGTATGGTTGGATTACTAGGTGGTCTAGGAGGATTTTTTGGTCCAATCATCTTTAGTTACCTACTAACCACAACAGGAATATGGTCAAGTTCATGGATATTTGTATTATTATTCTCTGCCATTTGTTTAATCTGGATGCATATTACCATCACCAATATGATGAATGAAAAACAACCAGCAATGGCTAAAGAAATTGAAAAAAAATAACACAATACGACGCTAATTCCATCCAGAATTAGAACAAAAACTTTTTTTTTTGCTGTCTTGAAATTCGTTTCGGGCAGCTTTTTTCTTTTTATAAGGAACTGAACATGCTACTTATCAAAATTACTCACTTCGGCTGTCCGAAGCACTTCCAGGCATACAGGTAAATTTCATGCATATGTTATCACCACACAAGAAAACACTACACCACACAAGAGAATGCTACTACAATCAAGGCTAAACCAGAAGTTTTTAATTCATAACAACATCACAAACCTCATATTAAAAATCCCATATAAATTTCCTAAAAAATTTATCTAATAATTAGAAACCAATCCTCTTATTACCAAATCCTTAATTCGACTCAAGATTGGTATTCTTTAGTGATAAAACTAAGTATATGTACGTAATTTTAGCTAATTTTGTTATTGTATAATCTAAATCAGATATATCATGAATCGCATCCATACCGACTGTACAAGCTGTATCAATACAAGTTGTTTCATCAAAAAACATTTACACCTAGAAAAGATGCAAGATTTTATTTTGCAAAAAAATACTTTTCCATGTAAAAAAGGACAGCAATTCATGATTGAAGGAGCACCAACACAAGGATTATATTTTCTTCAAAAAGGAAAAGTAAAAATCTTAAAAACAGGAATTTACGGTCGTGAACAAATTGTACGTTTAGCACAAGAAGGAGACACCATTGGATTTAGAGGTTTCGGGACAAGCAACCGCTACTTAATTGGAGCTTCCGCCCTTGAAGATACCGTACTGTGTAATTTTAGTAACGAAATCATGCAGGAAATTCTAAAAACCATACCAGAATTCACCTATGACATGATGCTTTTTTATGCACAAGAGCTTAATAAAAGTGAGAACAGAGTTAAAAAAATTGCCCAAATGAATGTTCGAGAACGCGTTATCGATACCTTATTGCATTTGTTTAAAAAATTCGGACAAACCAACCACCTCATCAACGTTAATCTTAGCCGAAAAGAAATCGCCGACTTCGCTGGAACTACAGACGAACAAGTAACTAGAATTTTTTCAAGCCTTAAAAAAGAAGGATTGATCAATATTGTAGGTAAAAAAATCAGTCTGTTAGAAATCCCTAAACTACAAGCTGAAATCGCGGAACACCGTCAGTTTTAGTATCCATACGGTAAAAGGATACACGGATGGCACGGATATAATTTCCTTCTTTATGTTTTGATTGTCTTTAAAACACAGATTTTCACAGATTTTATTCGCGCTCTAGCGATGAAATCAATACATTTATTCTTAGTGTCTTTACGTGGAACATTAAATGATAAAAAGGAACGCGGATGACGCGGATCAAAATACTCTCTTTGTGTTTTGATTTTCTTAAAAAACACCGATTTACACGGATTTTATTCGTCCCCTAGCGATAACGTAAATACAATTATTCTATTCTTTAGTTCCTTGGCGTCTTTTCGACAAAATAATTCTATTTACTCTTAGCGGCTTAGCGCCTTGGCGGTAAAAATATTCTGTTTAATCTGTGTCATCAGTGTCCCATTTCTCAAAAACCTCCCTTTTACGTAAGTAAAAACAAACCCTCTCTTTTCTCTCTTAGTACGTAATACGTATTTACAAAACCCCTAAAAACAACAGTTTACAAGCATTTTATGCGAAAACACATGTTTTAAAACACCTTAAGTCTGTTTTAAACAAGGGTTAAAAACCTTTTTTTTGATGCTAATTACAGTAGGCTTAAGTAAATATACGTACGTACATTTGTCCTGTAGATCATTAGAAAAAAACAAATATTAAAATCAATCATTATGAAGTTACTTAAAACAATTTCTTTTAGCTTATTAGGTTTAATTACCGCTAGTACGTATGCACAAGAGTTTAGCTCTGACATTCAAATTAGACCTCGTTACGAATATACTAACGGTTTTGGTACTTTACTAACTCCTACCACTGAACATACTTCATTTATAGGAAACCGTACAAGAGTAAACTTCAATTATGGAGACGCCAAATTAAAAATGAAAGTAGCGTTGCAAAACGTACGCACATGGGGAGCAGTAAACAACCTTACAGGAGGTATTTCAAATGCAACGAATAGTTTTGTGTTATTTGAAGGATGGGCACAATATAGTTTTTCAGACAAATGGAGTACCAAAGTAGGACGTCAACCATTATCATACGATAATCAAAGAATCCTTGGAGGTTTAGATTGGGCAAATCAAGGACGTAGTTTTGATGCCGCTTTAATAAAATTCAAAGGAGCAAAAAGTCAATTAGATTTAGGATTTGCTTTAAATGCTGATTCAGAAGCAAAAGTTGCCCCAGCAACGCCTTTTGCAACCGATTTCAAAGACATGCAATATGCTTGGTACCACACCAACATCAAAAAATTAGGAGTTAGTTTCCTAGCCTTAAACTTAGGAAGAGAGTATTTAAAAACACCTTCTGAAATAGAGACTAATTACTCTCAAACATTAGGTTCTTATGCTAATTATGCTGGTAAAAAAGTAACTTTTGACTTTAGTTTATACGGACAAACAGGTAAAATTGGTAAAAATGAAGTTTCAGCATGGGAAACAGCAGCTAATTTAGGCTATGCTTTTACACCAAAATTCAAAGCTACTTTAGGATATGAATTCTTATCTGGTAAAGATCAAACATCAACTTCAACAGTGGTGAAATCATTCAACCCTATATTTGGTACCAACCACGCTTTCAATGGTTTTATGGATTACTTCTACGTAGGAAACCACGGTGGATCAGTAGGATTACAAGACCTTACACTGAAACTAGATTTCCCTATCAAAAAAGTAAACTTATCTGTTGCTCCTCATTTATTTTACGCTGCAAACGAATTGGCTGCAACGGATGATAAATACTTAGGAACAGAACTAGACATCACAGCTGTTTACAAAGTGTACAAAGACATCACTCTAGTGGCTGGATACTCTCAAATGTTTGCTTCAGATTCAATGGTTGCTCTTAAAGGCGGTACAGGTCTGAACGATACTACAAACAACTGGGCGTATGTGATGGTAAACATCAACCCACAAATCTTTTCAAGCAAAAAATAATTAGGAAACAATAAAACAAAAACAATATGAAAAAACTAATTTTTAAAATATCCTTACTTGCCATAACCGCTGTTAGTGTTATGAGCTGTAAAAAAGACGCAAAAAAAGAAGGTAGCACTGAAGCCGATACTACTACGGCTTCAAAAACCGAAAAATTAGCCTTAGAGAAACCACAGGTAACTTTAGGATTTATCAAATTGACCGATATGGCACCATTGGCCATAGCCAAAGAAAAAGGATTCTTTGAAGACGAAGGTTTATTTGTAACACTTGAGGCGCAATCCAACTGGAAAAACGTTTTGGACCGTGTGATTGACGAACAAATTGATGGTTCGCACATGCTAGCAGGTCAACCGATAGCAGCAGCTGTTGGTTTTGGAAGACAGGCCAAATTAGTAACTACTTTCTCAATGGACTTAAACGGAAATGCCATTACAGTTTCTAACGATGTTTGGTCAAAAATGAAACCTTCATTACCATTGAAAGACGGAAAACCAGTGCACCCTATTAGTGCTAGTGCCTTACTTCCTGTAATCAAAGAATACAAAAATGCCAACAAGCCCTTCAAAATGGGTATGGTATTCCCAGTATCAACACACAACTACCAATTAAGATATTGGTTAGCTGCTGGAGGAATTAACCCTGGAATGTACACGAAAGACAACGTACAAGGGATGATCAATGCAGAGGCATTACTTTCTGTAACACCTCCACCACAAATGCCAGCGACTCTTGAAGCAGGAACCATCAACGGATACTGTGTAGGAGAACCTTGGAACCAACAAGCGGTTGCTAAAGGTATTGGAGTTCCAGTAATTACGTCAAATGACATTTGGAAAAACCACCCTGAAAAAGTATTCGTAATGACGAAAGCTTTTGTGGAGAAAAATCCAAATACTGCAATTGCGATTACTAAAGCTTTAATTAGAGCAGGTAAATGGTTAGATGATCCAAAAAACAGAGCTGAAGCTGTAAAAATCTTATCTAGTCCAGCTTATGTTGGTGCTGATGAAGTAGTTTTAGGAAACTCAATGACAGGTACTTTCGAATATGAAAAAGGAGACAAGCGTGACGAACCAAACTTTAATGTGTTCTTTAACAACAACGCTACTTACCCTTTCTACTCTGACGGAATCTGGTACATGACTCAAATGAGACGTTGGGGACAAATTACTGAAGCACAACCAGCAGAATGGTATGCATCAAAAATCAAAGAAGTTTACAAACCTGAAATTTGGACTAAAGCAGCTGAATTGTTAGTTAAAGAAGGAAACTTAGATCAAGCAGATATTCCTACTACCGATGGTTACAAACCAGCTACAACCGAATTCATCGACGGATTGAGTTATGATGGTAAAAAACCATTAGAATACATCAAAAGCATGAAAATTGGTAACAAAAATTAAATAATTACTATAGTTGAGGATGCTACTCCAGCATCCTCACTATTATAAAACTTCATAGTAAGCATAGGCTATGTATCACTACAACAATTGAAACGTTTTTTACTAGTTACAGAAACTATTTCCAGATTCTGCACTGAGCAAAGACGAACTGTGTTAAAAAAACTTTAGTAAATCGCTACTACTCTTTTTACTAATTAAAACCTTTTACAAAACCATTACCAACAAACAAAATACAAAGCAATGAAAGCATTAACAATAAAAACGGTCAAATTTATGGGTTTGGGTTATTTAGAACCACTCATCCGATTGACCACAGGTGAAGAAGTTAAAAAAAATGCAATAGAAACAGGAAAAAGAATTCTATTACCCTTATTCTCAGTGGTACTTTTTCTTCTTTTATGGCAATCATTTTCGAACTATTTAGGAAATGTTGAATCCCAAATCAAAATTGAAAAAGCACTGAAAGACCAAGGTCCTGAAGCCGCTAAGCGATTAGAAGATTGTATTGCCTCAGGTGATATTAGTTGCAGACCAAACTCCTTACCTTCACCTATAATGGTGTATGATGCACTAGGAAAATTATGGGATGATCACTTAATCATGGCCGCTAAAAAAGCCGATTTTATTGCGCAATACGAATCGCTAAATGCAGAAAGAGTCGCTAAAGGAGAAACCGAAATCGTTTATACGGGTCGTCCTTCTTTTGTGGACCAAATCATAACGAGTTTAAAAACCGTATTTGCTGGATTTTTATTATCTATCGTTATTGCTGTTCCTTTCGGAATTGTATTAGGATTGAGTAATACGTTGCGTACGTCATTCAACTGGATTGTACAAATTTTTAAACCCGTTTCACCAGTTGTTTGGTTGTTATTGGTTTCGATGATTGTAAAGACCATTTTGACCAATGTAGATGTCGAAAAATCATTTGTGATTTCGTTCATCAGTGTGGGGTTATGTTCTATGTGGGCTACTTTAGTAAACACCAGCGTAGGAGTATCTTCTGTAGATAAAGACTTTATGAATGTTGCCAAAGTATTACAATTAGGCACTTTCAAAAAAATATTCAAAATCATACTTCCATCATCATTCCCAATGATTTTTACAGGATTACGTATCACGCTTTCTGTAGCTTGGATGGTATTGATTGCGATTGAATTATTAGCACAAAGCCCTGGTTTAGGTTCGTTTGTATGGGAAGAATTCCAAAACGGTTCTAGCGATTCCAACTCTAAAATCATTGTTGCCATGTTCATCATTGGTATCATCGGATTTATGTTGGACAGAATCATGATGATTTTCCAAAAATTACTAACGTTTACTGATTAATTTATTTGAAGAGACTTAGAGGCTAAGGCACTAAGAGACTAAGAACCTCAGTGCCTGAGCAACTCAGAACCTCAGAACCTAAAAAAGAAAAATCATGGCTTATCTAGAACTCAAAAATGTTTATAAATCCTATGGTGAAGGTAAAAACAAAACCGAGGTATTATCAAACATCAACTTAAAAATAGAAGAAGGCGAATTTGTAGCCATCGTAGGTTTTACTGGAAGCGGAAAAACTACTTTGGTCAACTTAATAGCCGGATTAATCGAACCCGATTCGGGAGAAATTCTTTTCAAAGGGCAACCCATTTCAGGAACCAGCCACGAACGTGGTATTATTTTCCAAAACTACTCTTTATTGCCTTGGCTAACGGTTTATGACAACATTGCGATGGCTGTGAGAGCTGTTTTCCCCAATTGGAGCGCTAAGGAAATAGACGATCAAGTGAAAAGTTATATCGAAAAAGTAAACCTTTCGCATGCGATTCATAAAAAACCAAGAGAACTTTCAGGCGGGATGCGTCAGCGTGTGGCAGTAGCGAGAGCTTTAGCCATGAAACCCGAATTGATTTTGATGGACGAACCGCTAGGAGCACTTGATGCTTTGACCAGAGGGAATCTGCAAGAAGAAATTTTATCGATTTGGAGCGAAGACAAACGCACCGCTTTATTGATTACTAATGATGTGGACGAAGGTGTTTTCATGGCCGATAGAGTGATTCCATTGCGACCAGGACCCAAAGCGACTTTAGGACCACAATTCGACATCAACATCGAACGTCCCCGTGACAAAGTTGCCATGAACCACGATGATAATTTCAAGAAATTACGAAACAAAATCATTGAGTATTTAATGGAAATAGGACAAGAAAGAACCGCAGGATTAGAAGTCCCAGAATACGAATTACCGGATTTAGTTCCTATGAAATTTGATTGATTTTTTTGGAACACAGATTTCACAGAATGACAGAGATTATCCTTTGTAGTTAAAAAAATTGAAACACATAGATTCATAGATTTTTTTTGAACTTAAAAAAGCGTTTCACTGAAATAGCTATCATAGACTTGACTTGATTTAAGCAACGGATTAATTTTAATTAACTTCAATTTCTATCAGTGAAAATTATTTAAATTTCTCAAATCTGTGTTCCAAAAAAAAGAATCCTTAGTTCAACAAGTTGAATACACATAGCACTATCAGTCCTATGTGTGTTAAACAACTAAAATACAAACTAAGAAATCTAGGATTCTAAGTGTTTCAAAAAAATAAAAAACAGAAAACATGACAGACACACAACTACACACACAAGATATAGCAAGAGACGCACTCGGTTTCGAAAAATACATGCTCGAATTATCGAATCTTACCAAAGTCTATCCTACCCCAAATGGCGACTTTGTAGTACTCGAAAATTTGAACCTCAAAATCAAAGAAGGCGAATTTGTTTCCATCATCGGGCATTCCGGTTGTGGAAAAACAACGTTGCTATCGATGATTGCAGGACTCAATCCAATTACAAGCGGTGAAATCATCTTGGACGGAACCCCTATTTCAGGACCAGGACCAGACCGTGGCGTTATCTTTCAGTCCCCAAGCCTATTGCCTTGGATGAGTGCACTCGAAAACGTACAATTGGGAGTAGACAAAGTTTTTGCTTTTGCTACCAAAAAACAACGCGAAGACATTTGCAAATATTACTTGAGTAAAGTAGGTCTCGACGGTGCTTTTGACAAAAAAGCCAAAGACCTTTCCCAAGGAATGAAACAACGTGTAGGAATCGCCAGAGCCTTGGCCTTGAAACCCCAGGTATTACTTTTGGACGAACCTTTCGGAATGTTGGATTCCCTAACCCGTGGCGAATTGCAAGACGTATTACTAGAAGTTTTAGACAAAGAAAAAACAACAGGAATCATGATTACCCACGATGTCGATGAATCGATTTTCCTTGCCGACAGAGTCATCATGATGACCTCAGGTCCAAGAGCTCAAATAGGCGACATCCTCGATATCACCTACGATCGCCCCCGCAACCGTAAAGCCATCTTAGAGCACGAAACCTATTACGCCAACAGGGAACACCTCATCAACTTCCTTGAACATTAATATTTTGCCTCAAATCTATTCATTCCAAAATCGAACAGCTACCTACGCTCGTTCGATTTTTTTTTGAGCAGAATGTCTGGTTTCCAAAACAAGCTCTTCTCCTGCTCTCGCCTTTATCTTTTTATTTTGTCAAGCTGAGCCTGTCGAAGCCTTTTTCAAACAGCAAAATCATGCTGAGTTAACCCGAGTTCTAAAAACAAAATAAAAAGGATACCGGCTCCATCAGGGCTAAAAATCACGTTTTGTTTTCATAATATCATTTAGCAAAATATCTTACAAATACTATTTTCTTTTACTCCGTTGTAAGAAAAAAAGAATATATTTGAGTTTAAATAAAGTCTGACTCGTCAAAGCTATATACTAGTTGGTAATAATACGACAAAAAAAATCGGAAATTCAAAAAATAAATAAAATGAAATACACCTTTTTATTAATACTTCTAACATTCTTTTCAAATGCTATTGGACAAAAGAAATTTAGAATAAAAGTTGAAGATACTGACAATTGGAAATCGATTTATTACATAGTTGATGAAAAAGGAGAGGCTATAAAAAAACTTGATAGTGCTAAATATTATATGTCATTCAATGGAAATGGCTACCAAAGTTTTGCTATTTTCGGCATAAAAGGTAAAAGTGGCTGGTCAGCAATTGATATAAACGAAGAGATTTTATTTAAAGTTTACAATCAAGGTGATGAAATTAATCCAGATAATTTGATTGAAAATAAAATACGAATTGTTGATGAAAATGATAAAATTGGCTTTGCTGACAATAACGGAAAAATTATAATAAAACCTCAATTTGAAATTGCAACTACTTTTCATAAAGGAAAGGCTATTATTGGAGAAAACTGTGATAAAATTCCTTGGGAAGAACACGCAAAAGAAGAAGATTGCCACCATTATTCTATTGAATGTAAAAAACACGGTTTTATAAACCAGAATGGAGAGATTTTGCAAATTGGAAACTTTAGTTTTGAAGAAATACAGAAGAAAATAAAATGGAAAGAACCAGAACTATATTAGTACTACCCGCGCTCCCCTGCTCCCCGGTCTCCGAAGAGTACAAAACATTATTCTAACTGCTGCGCAAATGTCTCTGACTTTGCGCAATTTTTTTTGTTTATAAAAAACGAAATCGCCCCAAAGTCTCCTGACTTTTGCAAAAAATATTTTCAAAATCCATAAAAAGGAACAAATCATAGACAACCTTTGTAGAGTTACTTACGGAGTTCCCTCCTATCGTCGGGAAGACAAAATTGGGGTTACGAGACTTGAAATTTGGTGAATCTTTGTGTTTTTTCTTAGTGTATCTTTGTGAAACAAATAAATTTACAACGAAGACAAAATTGGGGTTACAAGGCTTGAAACTTGGTGAATCTTTGTGTTTTTTCTTAATGTATCTTAGTGAAACAAATAACTTTATAGGGAAGATAAGATTAAGAGGCTTAAACTTGATGTGTTTACCACTCCCCGAAGTATACCTAATCTTAATATAGCCACTTTGAAAATTTCTAAAATGTTGCGCAGTTTTTTAAGATATTCTTAAATTTTCGTGTTTTTCAATGGAAACATTCTAGTCTTCTGTTAGTTCGTAAAGCCTTAAAAAGTAAAAAGTATGAGAAAAATTATAGCAGCACTAAACCTCACTATTGACGGCTTTTGCGACCATACTGCTGGCATACCAGATGCCGAAATGCACCAGCATTACACTGATTTGTTAAATCAAGCCGATGTAATTTTATACGGAAGAACTACATTTGAACTAATGAAATTTTGGCAGGCCTATATCGAAAAGCCTTCGGGAGAAAAAGCTATGGTTGAATTTGCGCAAGCTATTGATAATATTCACAAAATTGTATTTTCAACCACCATGAAAAATGTAGATTGGGAAAGCGCAAGCTTAGCCAACCAAACTATTGAACAAGTGATTTCAGAATTAAAGCAACAGTCTGGAGGCCCTATTTTAATTGGTAGCCGAAGTTTGATTTTGCAGTTGACAAATCTTAATTTGATTGACGAATACCAATTGTGTATTCATCCAGTTGTCATTGGTAACGGGTTACCACTTTTTGACAAAATAAAAGAAAGAACGGTTTTTAAATTGTTAAACATCAAAATATTCGCCTCTGGTGCAGTAATTCATTATTACCGACAACTATAAGAGCATGATTCCGCTCTACGAAGAGTACAAAACTTTGTTCTAACTGCTGCGCAAATGTCTTTGACTTTGCGCAATTTTAATAAGTTGTTATAAACGAAAACGTTCAAAAAGTCTCCTGACTTTTGCAAAAAATATTTTCAAAACCCATAAAAAGGAACAAATCATAGACAACCTTTGTAGAGTTACTTACGGAGTTCCCTCCTATCGTCGGGAAGACAAAATTGGGGATACAAGGCTTGAAACTTGGTGTTTCCAACGCTAGCAAACGAAAAATATCATAAAGTTAAACGCATTTTATGTCATTTCGACGAAGGAGAAATCACATACCATTTGCAACTAGTGCAGACGATTTTTAAAATTTCGCAAAGTCAGGAGATTTTGCAAAGCAACGCAAAATAGTATCTTCTAACCCCAAAAATTTGAAAAAAAACACCATCTAATTGCGAGGAACTCCAGAAATATGCTGTATATTAAACATACACCTTTTCTTGCCAACAATAAAATTATTTACTTATATTTGATTGAAATAAATGTTAGTTTTTTCACAGACTGACGTTATATAGCATTAACACACAACAATGAAAAATCTAATTAATTACATCCAATCAAAAATTGCTTTAACTCAAAACGATATTGATTTGATCAAAAATCATTTCGTTTCAGAAGAAGTTCCAGCTCAAACTAATCTTTTAGAAGCAGGAAAAGTGGAACGATATATTTATTTCTTAGATACAGGAATTGTAAAAGGATATCAAAATATTGACGGAAAGATTGTCGTACAACATCTTGTATCAGAACAAGATTTTTTCACATCTCTAGATAGTTTTATGACAGAAACACCATCATTAGATTATTATGAAACTATCACAGAGTCGAGAGTTCTAAAAATATCAAAACCTGATTTTGATATTTTACAAAAAGAAACAAAGTTTTGGGCAATATTTGTCAAAGAAGTAACCAACGAACATTTAAGTTGCAAATTAGAACGTGTTAAAGATTTTCAAATATTAACTGCAAAAGAACGTTATCTAAAATTTGTAAATCAGTATCCAAAATTAGCTTTGAATGTATCTATTGACAATATCGCTTCTTTTTTAGGAATGGAACCCCAATCTTTAAGTCGTATCAGAAAACAAATCGCTTTCTAACAAATGTTATTTCTAAGCTCTTAAAAGCTATCGAAATTTGCTCAAATAAAATTTAAAATTATGAGCAACGAAATTTCATTAGTGACTGGCGGAAATGGACATTTAGGGAACAACCTAATTAGACTTTTACTTTCCAATAACCAAAAAGTAAGAACAACTGTAAGAGACATTAATAACACTGAACCTTTTAAAGCATTAGACTGTGAAATTGTTCAAGCTGATATTACCGACAGAGAATCTCTTAAAAAAGCATTTCAAGGAGTTACAAACTTATATGCTGTAGCTGCAAATTTTAGTATGTGGGCTAAAAATCCTAAAACTGAAATTTATGATAATAATATGCAAGGAACTCAAAATGTTTTTGACATTGCTAAAGAATGTGGCATCAAAAATATCGTTTATGTAAGTTCAGTTGCTAGTTTGGATTTTACAAAATTACCCGCTAATGTGGACAATGGATATAACAGAGACCGAAAAAATTGGTATTACAACTCTAAAAATGATTCTGATAAACTAGCATTAGAATTGGGAAAAAAGTATGGAATCAGAACTATTCTTGTTTTACCTTCTGCTATGATTGGCTCTAAAGCCTATAAATTAAGTTATACTAACAACCTTGTATTACAAGTTTTAAATGGTGAAATACCAGTAGATACTAACGTCACTTTAAATTGGATTGATGTCAAAGATGTAGCTTCTGGTATGTATAATGCTATGCGAAAAGGTAGAAATGGAGAACGTTATATTTTATCAAACGAGCAACACACTACGTTACAAGAAACAGTAAAAATAGCATCTGAATTATATCCTGAACTAAAAATAAAAACACCTAAAAAAGCACCAAAATGGTTATTGTACTCAGTAGCTGGTTTAATGGAGTTTAGCAGTAAACTTACTGGTAAAGAACCTTTATTACAAAGACACTACTTAGATATGTTTTATGGTTTAAAACAAGATTATGATATTAGCAAATCAAAAAAAGAATTAGATTTTAACCCTAAACCTTCAAGAAAAGCTCTGGAAGATGCTTTGAAATATTTGAAAACCGATTGGAAAAAAGAAAACGGTATATAACAATATATCAAAAACACAATACTGTTTAAACGCAGCCCCTACCGCACGAAATGCAATTCGACGAAGTCAATTCTTTTGTGTGGTTTCTTACTATTCCCCGCTTCCCAAAATAAGTAACATTTACGTAGCACACATAATCATGTTAGCTTCAATTCGAAGTGCAAAAAGATTTATTCTAAGAAAATAGCATAAAAAAAGAGACTGACGAAAATTTCTTTTCGACAGCCTCTCACCACACAAATTTAAACAACGAGATTAAATTTTATAAGTTATAAGCGTAAATCGTTTTGTCGTTTGCTTTATAATATAAAACACCCGCAATTTCATCTACCTGATACTCTGGCTTTTTGTCTTTAAGAAGTATTTCTTTATCAGCTTTACCAGTATCTTTATTCACTTTCACTAAGCCCACACCGCTATCCAATTTTGTTAATATAAACTGGGCATTTTCTGTGGCTGCTGTGGCTTTAAAACGTTTTGACATTACCTCAAAAGCAGTACTTCCTATAGAAGCAAACATATCGGCAGCCCGTTTGTTTTCTTTACCATAGTCGTTATAATTGCTTAAGTCATTAGCACTACCGTATGAGCTTGTTCTATTCGCCCCAGCTTTGGCTGCATGAGCCGCTGCCAATCCAGTTGCAGCTACAGCAGCTATTCCCGAAAGCACTTTTATAAAACCACTTTGTCCTGGCGATTTATAATACTCATGAAACTTATCTTTTCCTTGTGCATCTAACATAGCCACATTTTGAGAAGAACTTAAAAATATATTACCATTTCGGATTTCCATACTATTGGCTACTTCTTTTTCATCAAATTTTACTTTTGCAAAATCACTTACGTCCCCAGATTTAGCATCAATAGCAAAAACTTCTCCATCGGCTGCAATCAGATATCTGTTTTTTGCACTGTCAAACGTAGAGGCTACTGCAGCTGAATTTTTATATTTTAATGGTTTTTTCCATACCTGATCACCTGTTTTTAAGTTTACAATATTAGCATCTTCACTAGTGATATAAATTAAACCTTGAGGTGATTCGGCCATAACCATTATGTTCTCCCCTGTTTTTAAAGGCTTTTTAAACAATGTTTTTCCGTCAAATGATATTTTGTTGATTCCCCCTTGTTGTATCCCAAATAATATCCCATCCTCTTGTACATAAAAATGTTGTACATAGCCTTTTGTTTTTGGCGCTTTATCCCATAAATCTTCTCCCGATGATGCACTTAAAAAAGCGATTTCAGATTCATCTTTTGTTGCAAATACACTAGTGCTTCCTCCTGAACTTTTATCGCTTACGACTGCTATCCCTTGAGGCAAAATTTGGAAATTAGATACATTTCCTTGAACTTTCCTATCATCTTTCCACAGTTCGGCACCGTTACTTCCTATTTTATGAATGCGGGTATTTTTTCCGTTAGAAGTTGTTTCAAAGCCGTAGATTTCTTTTTCGGTTTCATCAGCCACCATCCAGTTTACACCTTTAATTTTACATTCCCATAAATCATCTCCTTTATGGGATTTAGCAATTAATCCTTGAGCCGTTGGTATAATCAACATGCTTTTCAATAGTAAAGGAGTCCCCGTGACACTAAAATCTTTTGCGATACCCACTCTTCCGGGCTTATCCAAGAAGAATTTATAATCTAATTTTTGAGCGCCTAAATCATAAACCGCTACTCTAGCCGTCATTTTTTCAGCTTTATCACCTTCTTTTTGTATTCCGCTAATGATTAGTTTATTTTGTGGCAAGACCACATTGCAAGTGTAAATTTGATTCCAATTTTCAGTCTCCGAATTAAAAATGACTTTTCCTGTGATATAATTTATAACTGCCCTTTTAGTTTTGGCAATTCCCGCAAATTTAGAATTCGCACCTTGTGAAACTACGATATACGGGGAAGCAGGTATAAAATCAGTTTCTTCTGGACTTAGTTTACCAAAGTCGTTGAATGTAAATATAGGCGTGCTTTTCTTTGGGTCGATACCCACTAATCCATCATTGGTTGCTGCAATTAAAATTCCTCCAACAGTTAGTGTCATTTCGTTAATTTTAGCACCTAAATCATAGGTCTGTTGAGGGGTTTCTGCTTTTTGTGCTGTTGTTAGATTTACCATTAGCATCCCGACTAACAGTAAAATACTTTTGTTTAAATTTCTCATAGTTCGTCTTAATTTTGTGTTGTTTAATTCGTTGGTTACAATTCAATTATGTGGTTTTGATACTATTAACAAGTCTATCAAATTTGATTTTAATGTAATTCTGAATCAATGCTAATCCTGTTTGAGGATCTTTTTAATTTCAGTTCTATGTTCTGTTTTTATTTTTAAAAAGTACATTCCAGAAGGTAAATCCGCTATATTCAATTGATGTTGCTGACTTTTTACATCTTGTGTACGCATCAATTTTCCATTCATATCAACTAATTGAACTTCCTCCATGTTTTCACTTGACTGAATAGTAATTACAGTTGTAGCTGGATTTGGAAATACTAAAACAGACTGATTGACAAAATTCTTCTCAGCCACACTTAGAGGAGTGTTATCAAGCGTATTTTGAACTATTCTTCCGTCTTCCCATACTGACACAAATGTATCTGCTGAAAAATAGTGCATGCCTTGCATTTTATCTGTAGACCCTCCTTGTTTATAGGGCACTATTAATTCTGTTGTCCAAGAAGCACCGCCATCACTACTTTTGTAAATCGTATTGTTGCTTACAGATACATCAGAAGTGTTATAACGGTTGATGTATAGATTGTTTGGTCCTGCAAGATGTAAAGACAAATTCAGTGCAACCGTAAAACTTGGTACATTAGGGTTGGGCGCGACAGTTATTAAAGAGTTTATCGTTCCAACCTTAGCATAGGTTGACCAGCCATCAGTCGTTTTAAAAATTAAAGTTGTGGAATCAGTGGAATTCGTAGCAATTATGTATCCAGTATTATCATCAACCATTTCTAAAATAACCCCTTGTATATTGGGCTCTGTAATTGTTTGAACGGTAGTTGTACTTCCATTTGTTTTATTCATTTCCAATATATTGGCTCCAGAAACAATTAACAATTTTCCAGAAGCTGTCACCGTACCATCAAATGAACCTCCTAGACTTCCTAGTATGTTCCAGCTTACACCTTGATCTTTTGAAATTAGATTTTGTCCATTTCGAAACAGTACTATCGTTGATAAATCCGCAGATGCTCTAAATTTTCTTGATATCCAGTTTACCCCATTTGAATACCTTTTATTCCAAGTTAATCCTGCATCATTCGAAACGTATATATTGCTTTGCCTGTCTCCTACTACCATTAATGTTTCATTAAAAACTTCACAGGCTTTTAAATCTTGGGTTCCCAGAGCAGTTGTAGATGGGGTGTAGGTTTTGCCTCTGTCATGTGTGTAGCTATAATTACCACTATTCCCAACAATTATCCCTTTGTTATTATAAAAGGAAACATCATTATAACTCGTCCTGGTAACACGTTGTTGCAATTGGGTCCAAGGCAAGCCTATGCCTTCTGAGAAATAGGTTGCAAATTGACCGTTCCAGCTAATTTGGCTTACTAAGTAATTCCCAACTTCATGTAGTCTTGCGGGAGTGTTTTTTGGCATCGGAATCGTTGAGGCTTGCCATGTAAGTCCTTTATCTACACTAACCTTCAAACCTGTAGTTGTAAAGTTCGCATAAATGGTATTTATATTTGGGGCATACACAAAAGTAGCATTGGTAGGAAAACTGCTAAAGGCAGTCCAACTATCTCCTCCGTTAGTGGTATAAAACCAACTACTTGCAGACACTATCCCTATCCCAGTTAACCCATCTAAAGGAACAAACTCACTTAAATTTGATGAAGAAGCTCCAACAGGTTTTTTATTGGTAAAAGTGAGTCCGCCGTCTGTACTAACATCAAAATCACTAGGTTTGGCTACAATCCACGTTTTTCCATCTTTATAACTGATAGGGCCATAAATTGTGGTTTTAACCAATGACCAAGTATTACCATCTGGAGAATGATAGTATTCGCCTGTCGATGTTGATATTTTTTTTCTTGCAAAAAAACCAGAATTAGTCGTTATAATTTTATCAAACGGAATGGCACTTTGGGTAAAACTTTGCCAATTATTGGTAGTGTACTGATAACTTCCTGTACCAGTAGTTGCAAAGCCTGTATCACCAATCATAACAAAGTTGTTTAATCGCTGATTATTGCTATCGTTTAGATAGGTCAAACTACCATTGCTTAAATCATAATTGATGATATAGGATTCTGAATATTTTCCAGCAGACAAAACAATAGAACTATTGCTTTTTTTGCCCCATCCATACCCATCAAATGATTCGGGATGATTTATAATTTGCGCTTTCCCAGTTAGAGCAATCAGTAAAATACTTCCTAATAGTAAAAGTTGTTTCATAGTGGTTTGTTTTCAAAAAATGTAACTTAAATACATACTATAATCTAGTATCATAAAAAATAGATTGATTTTTTAATCATCTACTTTTTACAAAATTATAGGATATGTGTTAGCATTTTCTAGAAAACTTGTCTCATCTTAGAACATGAGGCAAAATTATAACACTGTGCATCAATCAATTAAGATAGTAAGACAAAGTCGGTTGGATTTTTTCCTGTTACTTTTTTAAAAGACCTATAAAAAGAGGCTCTACTATTGAACCCAACTTCGGAGGCAATATTCTCGATTGTGTCCACTTTTGAATCGAAGGTTTTCAACATGATGATGGCTTCATCGACGCGTGCTTCATTTATAAAATCAAAAAAAGATTTTTTAAAATGTTGATTCAAAATTTGAGAAACTATATATGGTTGTTCTTCCACCATGTCTGAAAGTGCCGTCAAATTAAGTTTGTTGTCTTTGAACACTTTGTCGGTTTTTATCAATTCTTCCAAGACAGTAATGGTACTGTCCCATCGGCCATCTTGTATCCAATTGGTCGATTTACAACTGGTATATTCTGTAATTCTTTTGTTCTCAGCGACCAGAGCATTAAAGGATTCATGGCTAAAAATAGCGTTGTTTTTGATAGAGAAAGTAATGACAAACAAATATATCACTGTCATTAC
Source organism: Flavobacterium sp. NG2 (assembly GCF_034119845.1). Classification (NCBI taxonomy): domain Bacteria; kingdom Pseudomonadati; phylum Bacteroidota; class Flavobacteriia; order Flavobacteriales; family Flavobacteriaceae; genus Flavobacterium; species Flavobacterium sp. NG2. Next base: position 4,063,836 of record NZ_CP139420.1, read on the forward strand.
TACAGGTAAAATACCATAATCAACAATATTAGCGGGTAACAAAATATAGAATACTACCAACAAGAAGTTAAGTATTGCCATGAGCAAAATAAATTGTCGGGCAAACAACAACTTTACTGATTCGGTTGCGGATAAATTATTTTTAACCGCAATTCGATATTTTTTAATATCGATAAATAATTCTACCAGATAAATCATCTGGCAGATGTAAAACACAACATTGTACATATCCATGATTTTTGGATACTCATCTGTGCTCAAGTGATTGATGTAGTTTGTTTGCTCCGTTGAGCTAAGCAAACAGAAGTCTAGTAGCAGTACTATACTAAACAAAATTGTAACAGCAGAAGCAATAACTAGATAGGTCTTAATCTTTTTAGTATTTCCAATTAAAATGTGCAGGTATTTATATACCGTAATTGGAAATAAATTGGCTATCATTTGGACAAAAAAGAAAAAATAAGGTGCCGAATGAATCAGTCCTGTATTAATCAAAATATTATCAAAAAAGTATAAGCCCGGAATCGCAAATATTACAGCTAAAAGGTAATTGGGATAGCTGTTATTTTTCCTAATTAAAAGAAAAGTACACAACACCACAATATTGAATACGGCAAGAATATTCAAAATCGTATATATGATGTTCTCTTTCATTCTTTTTATTTAATGCTAGTTGGTGAAACTTAACAGCTTTTTTAGAAGTGATTTCTATCGAAAAAACAATCGAGAAAACGGCAAAATTGTTTCGCTGCCTGAGCAATAAACAATTATTTAAATCACCTAAGGTTTCGAAAATACAAATTCCGACTAAAGAATCAAACTTATGGCGATTTATTTTTTATAAAGCAAACGGAAAAGTTACCCATTGTTGCTTTCATCGGTTCGCAAAATCTCCTGACTTTTGACTACTCTTGTTGATTGTATTTTGTGAATGATTCTGGGTTGTAGCTTTATCGATTTGTAACCTCTTAAAAATAGCATTTTGTGTAAAAGTCAGGAGACTTTTTTTAACGATTTCGTTTATAACAAAATTTTAAAATTGCGCAAAGTCAGAGACATTTGCGCAGCACTTATAATAATGTATAGGTACGGTTCGAAGAGCAGGGTCTAGTATTTAAATAGGTTTTTTGCAAGATTTATTTTATTGTCGATTGCGTCAAAATATTCAACATAGTCTGTCAAATCTGCGTCAATCCAATTCAATATTTCGTAAATTTCATTTTTGATGTTTTCCGCATATGTGAAATCTATGGTGTTTCCATTAAAGCAAATTGGTTCATTATGATAAACTCTATTTCTGAATTCTCTTATCCTGTTGAGTTTTTGGTTTATTGCACTTCTATTAACTCCTGCTGGCTTATTTCTAAATGAGTGTATAACGATTCCGCCAATTAATCGATAATGATGAGTATCAAATAGACTTGTCCAAAAACCCAAAGATTGTTCAGCAACAACTTTTCCAGCTGTTACTAATCCCCCTTTTCGTCTTATGGTTCTTTCAGCACTTAGAATTGAATTTTTAAGAAAAAATCTTGATCCAGTTAATGAATGGTCATTCATAAAACCATTTTTTTCTGTAATTATCCAATTTGGATTTGCAAAATGTGCAGATACCTGATAATTAAAAATATTCCTTAAGAATATCTCAAAGAGATTTAATATTGGATAAAAAGATTGAGAAACTCTTAGATTAGCACGGTACAATTTTTGAGCCTTTACTTTTGAATTAGCAGTAGCTAGTAGGAATCTGTTCAATCTAGGTTGAGAAAGGTAGTATTCAAGCTTATTATATTCCATTAATTTTTTCTTAAAAAGGTTGATTTTATAAATATAAGTGTTTATATTTGTAACGTAATGCTTAATCAAGCCTCTTTTCTAATAAAGAAAACGTAATTAAGTGAAAGATTTATTTAAGCTCTTTGGTTTATTCCAAAGGGCTTTTTTTAATATTACGCACAACGTTTTATACTCGCTACTTTATAACGCATTATTAATTCTCAAATATATTAAAATATTCTTACAAAATACAAATAGCTCTTATGAAAACAAAAACGTTCCAGTTTAGCCCCGATAGCAGTGAAAATCCTCTTGTATGGCGATAGCCAATGCAAGAGATTGTAACGAATAGCGGGAGGATTAGTCAATAGAAACCAAATCGTTCTGCTCCTAAATAAAAAAAACCTGCCAGTTTGCACTAGCAGGTCTTCATACTTAATTCTGTTTATTGGATACTTATTTAATCATTTCGAAACTACGTTTTACAAAGGCAGTTAGATCTTCTCCTTTTAATAAGTTTTGTGATAATTTAGCCAAGTCTAGGGCTTGTTTTACCAAACTTTCTTGAGCTGCTTTATCCGTATTGTTCAGGATGTTGGTTGCCAATTCAGAGTTGGTGTTTACCACTAAATTGTACATCTCTGGCATATTACCCATTCCGAACATTCCGCCACCACCGGATTGACTCATTTCTTTCATACGGCGCATGAATTCTGGTTGCGTGATGATGAATGGTGCTGATTGACTGTCTAACGCTTGCAATTGTACGGTATATTTTTGTTTTGGAACAATAGTTTCAACAACTGATTTTAGATTGTTTTGCTCTTCTTCTGACAACTTCGAAATTGCATTTTCTTCTTTCTTGATTAAGTTATCAATATGGTCAGAATCTACACGAACAAAAGTCAATCCTTGGTTATCACCCTCGATTTTTTGAATCAAGTGCGAGATAATTGGAGAGTCTAGTAATAAAACTTCGTAACCTTTTTCTTGAGCGATTTCGATATACGAGTGTTGTGCTTCTTTGTTTCCTGCATAAAGCACAACCGTTTTTCCGTCTTTGTCGGTTTGTTTTTCCTTGATAGCTTCTTTTAATTCTTCAAGAGTATAGAATTTATCATTAACCGTTGGGTACAATACGAATGAACCTGCTTTTTCGTAGAACTTATCCTCAGAAAGCATTCCGTATTCCAAAACGATTTTGATATCATTCCATTTTTTCTCAAAATCGGAACGGTTTTCATTGAACAACGATTTCAATTTATCGGCTACTTTACGCGTGATGTAGTTTGAAATTTTCTTCACTGCACCATCCGCTTGTAAGCTAGAACGCGAAACGTTCAATGGAATATCTGGAGAGTCAATAACTCCTTTTAACATCGTCAAGAATTCAGGCACAATACCTTCTACGTTATCTGTAACGTATACTTGGTTTTGGTACAATTGAATTTTGTCTTTTTGAATTTGCATATCGGAACCCAAACGAGGGAAATACAAGATACCCGTTAAGTTAAATGGATAATCTACATTCAAGTGAATGTTGAATAATGGGTCTTCGAACTGCATTGGGTACATTTCGCGGTAAAAACCTTTGTAATCTTCATCGGTTAATTCTGCTGGCGCTTTGGTCCAAGCTGGATTAGGATTGTTGATGATATTATCTACCTCGATAGTTTCGGCTACATAATCTTCTGGAGCGTCTTCTGGTTTAGGTAAGGTTTCTGTTTTAGTTCCAAATTTAATAGGAATAGGCATGAACTTGTTGTATTTGTTCAAAAGTTCACGAATTCTAAATTCTTCCAAAAATTCTAATGAATCTTCAGCAATATGTAAGATGATTTCAGTACCACGTGACGTTTTGTCTGCTGGTTCTAATGAAAATTCTGGGCTACCATCGCAAGTCCAATGTGCTGCTGGTTCGTCTTTATAGGATTTAGTGATGATTTCTACTTTTGAAGCCACCATAAAAGCCGAATAAAAACCAAGACCAAAATGACCAATGATTCCAGAATCTTTTGCTGAGTCTTTGTATTTCTCTAAGAACTCTTCAGCTCCAGAAAAAGCCAATTGGTTGATGTATTTCTCCACTTCATCAGCAGTCATACCAATCCCTTGGTCAATGATGTGGAGTTTCTTTCCTTCTTTATCGATTTTAACTTCAATAATTGGGTTGCCATATTCTACGCTGGCTTCGCCAATACTGATAAGGTGTTTTAATTTTGAGGTTGCATCTGTCCCATTTGAAATTAATTCACGTAAAAAAATCTCGTGATCACTGTATAGGAACTTTTTGATAAGAGGGAAGATGTTTTCTACCGAAACATTAATTTTTCCTGTTGTCATATGTTAAAAATTTTAATTGGGTTTTACAATCGCTCAAATTCTTTCAAATAAAATACCAATTCTATACTAGGTGACAAATTGGCGGTAGTGAAAATTTTGAAATAAAAAAATTTAAATATGAAACTTATATTGTCCTTAGGATTGTATCTTTGTCTGAGTTTAACTATAAAACGATAACTAGATGAAAAAAATTATTTTAATAGGTGCAATGTCTTTAATGATGTTTGCTTGCAAGACAAGTTCAGTTACCAATACACAATTGGACAGAAAATCAGAAGTTGCAATGAAAGGGAACTGGGTAATCAGCTCCGTAAGCTATCCTGGTTCTGAATACATCAAAGTAAACTCTTTTGAAATCGCGGATTCAAAGTGTTTTGAAGGAAGTGCTTGGAAATTTGTTTCTAATAACAATAAAGGAACAATGGACTTAACAAATGCTAATTGTGCTGCTTTTAGTTCTCCAATTACTTGGTTTGTTAACAAAGAAGGACAATTTGTTTTGAAAGTTTTAAATGCTGGTGAGAAAGCTAAAAAAGTGAGAAATGGTTATATCTTAAAAGTAGCTAATCAAACAGAATCTTCGTTCCAGTTAATTGACAAAATCAATGTTGGAGGAAAACTAACAGATGTGGTGTATCAATTTCAAAAAACTAACTAATTAAATAAAAAACATAGATATGAAAAAGATTTCTGTAATTGCTTTGGCACTAGTAATGTCAATTGGAACGTTTTTTACAAGTTGTGAATCTCTTAAAAATACTAATAATACACAAAGAGGTGCTGGTATAGGTGCTGTTGCAGGTGCGGTTATTGGAGGAGTTTTGGGAAACAACTTAGGTAAAGGAGGAAATACTGCTGTAGGTGCTGTTCTTGGTGGTGCTGTAGGTGGAGTTGTAGGTGGAGTTATTGGTAATAAAATGGATAAACAAGCCAGACAAATTGACCAAGCTTTACCAGGTGCTGAAGTAGAAAGAGTTGGTGAAGGAATTAAATTAGTATTAAACGAAAACGCAGTGCGTTTTGACACTAATAAATCGACTTTGACAGCTGCTGCTAAAGCAAACTTAGATAAATTAATCCCAGTTTTCCAAGAGTACGCTGATACTAATATCACTATTTTTGGTTACACTGACAGTACAGGTTCTGCTGATTATAACTTGAAACTTTCTGGTGAAAGAGCGTCTTCTGTAAAAAGCTATTTAGTAGCTAAAGGATTGTCTTCTTCAAGATTTAAAGTAACTGGTTTAGGAATTGCTGATCCTATTGCTTCAAATGAAACTGTAGAAGGTAGAAGTAAAAACCGTCGTGTTGAGTTTGCTATTACTGCAAATGAAAAAATGATACAAGACGCACAAAAAGAGGAAGGAAAATAAAACATCGTTCTTAATAAATAGAAAAAGGGTTTTCAGTTATGCTGAAAACCCTTTTTTTTTTTGATTTAAGAACTTTAGTATTCTATAAAACGATACATCAATCCAACACTCAAATTAAAAAGATATCCTACTTGAGGAACCGCTAAGTCTTGGTAGGTAGGACTCCCATCAAAATTATAGTTTTGATTGGTATTCATTACTAAAGAAGCATCCACAATTAGATCAAGTCCATCTATGATTTTATATTTGGGCGTAATCCCCATCATAAAATTGATATTCGTATCTGACACATTTGCCGAAGAAGGTTGTAGTGAAGACATTCCCATTCCAGCATGAGCCAAAACAAAAAAACTATCATAATAGCTTTTGTCAAAAATTAAATTTGAGAGATTCGCCATTAGTTGCACATCTGCTCTTTTGGAATTAGAAAACCCATTAGCATTACTAAAGTCATCCTTAGCATAATCTATTTTTACCCCGACTAAACTATTATGCATATACCCTACTCCAAAACCTATATGTGAAAAATTGTAGATTTTAGGAGATATTGATGCATTAAGTCCTGCTTTTGTTTCTACAAAAAACTGAGAATAACTCAATTGAGAAAAACCCAGAATCAGTAGCAGTAGTAGTGTAAATGAACAATTAAAAGGTTTGAATTTCATCTGTCTTTATTTTTTGTTATGGTATTTGTGCGCTAAAGTAATTTTTTTATGTTAGTTAAGCGAATCCTAGTTCTTTTTATTAATGAAACTAATCTATCTTTGCAGTCTCAAAAAAGATTCTTTTCAAAATGCTTCAAGTTAAAAATATTTCATTCGCTTATTCTGACCAACCTGTTCTAAAAAATATTCATTTTTCCATTCAAAAAGGTCAAAACATTGCCGTTATTGGAGAAAGTGGGTGTGGTAAAAGCACTTTACTAAAAGCAATATATGGATTGTTTGATTTAGATGAAGGTAGTATTTTTTGGAATAAAAATGAAATATTGGGCCCAAAATTTCACTTGGTACCCGGAATGCCATTTATCAAATACTTGTCTCAAGATTTTGACTTGATGCCCTATGTCACTGTAGCAGAAAACGTTGGGAAATACCTTTCTAATATTCACCTTGACAAAAAAAATGACCGGATACAAGAGTTATTAGAAATAGTCGAAATGACAGAATATGCAAATGTGAAGGCAAAATATTTAAGTGGCGGTCAGCAACAACGTGTTGCTTTGGCACGTGCATTGGCCTTAGAACCCGAAATATTATTGCTTGACGAACCTTTTAGCCATATCGATAACTTCAGAAAAAATGCGCTACGTCGTAATTTATTTGCGTATTTAAAAGCCAAAGGAGTGACTTGCATTGTTGCCACTCATGACAGCACTGATGCTCTTTCATTTGCTGACGAAACCATCGTTTTACGTAAAGGCGAAATCATAGATATGGCCGATTCTCAAAGTTTATACGAGAATCCTATTAATAAATATGTCGCCTCCCTTTTTGGCGAAGTCAACGAATTACAATTATCGGATATTGTGGTGGTTGATGGTATTGACGAACAAGTTTTATTGTATCCACATCAGCTTAAACTTGTTGAAAATGGCTTGATGCAAGTGGTTGTTAAACAATCCTATTTCAAAGGAAGTTATTATTTAATAAAAGCGGTATTCAACAGACGAGTTATCTTTTTTGAGCATGAAACCGCCTTGCCTGTAAATGAAGAGGTACGACTGATGATTGCTTAGTTTTTTTTTAACTGCAAAGGTAATTAAACACTAAGAGCACAATGGAAGCACGAAGCTCACGAAGATTTTTCTTGATTTCTTTAATTTCTCTAATCTGTATTCCTTTTTTACCGCAAAGACGCTAAGTGTTTAAACACTAAGGGCGCAAAGGAAGCACGAAGTACACGAAGATTTTTGGAATTTCTTTAATTTATGTAATCTGTGTTCCTTTTTTTACCGCAAAGACGCAAGGTATTTAAACACTAAGAGCACAAAGGAAGCACGAAGCTCACGAAGATTTTTCTTGATTTCTTTAATTTCTCTAATCTGTGTTCCTTTTTTTACCGCAAAGACGCTAAGTTTTTAAACACTATGAGCACAAAGGATGCACGAAGATTTTTCTTGATTTCTTTAATTTCTCTAATCTGTGTTCCTTTTTTTTACCGCAAAGACGCTAAGTTTTTAAACACTAAGAGCACAATGGAAGCACGAAGCACACCATTTTTAATTTCTTTAATTTTTTCAATCTGTGTTCCTTTATCAATACATAATTATATTAAAAAAACCAGCATTTAAGAAAAACCCAAAACTTTAATTAAAATATTGCATAAAAAGTAGTAATTTGGGAGTTACTAACTTTATTCTTAAAACTATGTTCCATTCGAAAATATCAGGTTTAGGTTTTTATGTTCCTTCTAATGTGGTGACTAATGATGATTTATCAAAAATTATAGATACAAATGACGAATGGATTCAGGAACGTACCGGGATTCAAGAACGCCGTCATATTATCAAAGGCGAAGACACAACCACTTCAATGGGAGTAAAAGCAGCGAAAATCGCTATTGAACGCGCTGGAATTAGGAATGAAGATATTGATTTTGTGGTTTTTGCAACTTTAAGCCCGGATTACTATTTTCCAGGACCTGGTGTTTTGGTGCAACGCGATTTAGGATTGCGAACCGTGGGCGCTTTGGATGTTCGCAATCAATGCTCTGGATTTATTTATGCATTGTCCGTTGCTGATCAATACATCAAATCAGGGATGTATAAAAACATCTTGGTGATTGGTTCGGAAGTGCATTCTACTGGTTTGGATATGACCACAAGAGGACGTGGTGTTTCGGTGATTTTTGGCGATGGTGCCGGAGCTGCTGTTTTGAGTAGAGAAGAAGATTTAACCAAAGGTATCCTTTCGACCCACTTACACTCTGAAGGTGTTCATGCAGAAGAATTGATTCTAAAAGCTCCCGGTATGGGTGGCCGCTGGGTTACTGATATCCTTGAAGAAAACAACCCTGATGACGAAAGTTATTACCCTTATATGAATGGTCAATTTGTCTTTAAAAATGCTGTTGTGCGCTTTAGTGAAGTAATCAATGAAGGATTAAAAGCGAACAATTTGACTGTTTCGGATATTGATATGTTGATTCCGCACCAAGCGAACTTGAGAATCTCGCAATACATCCGAAAGAAATTTGGTTTATCCGACGACCAAGTACACAACAACGTTCAAAAATACGGAAATACAACTGCGGCCTCTGTGCCTATTGCTTTGACTGAAGCTTGGGAACTAGGAAAAATCAAAAAAGGCGACACTGTTGTTTTAGCCGCTTTTGGTAGTGGATTTACTTGGGCGAGTGCGATTATTAAGTGGTAGGTTTTGAGGGATTAATTGTTTAAAGGTTTAATTGTTTAAGGGTTTAAAAGGTAAACGGACGTTTTTGTTTTTTTATTCTTTCATTCTAACGGAACCTAAACAAACTTCTCCCTCTTCAATACCTGTCAGCCAAATTTTCAAAGTTTTTATTCTTTCTTCAGTAAGTCTTGTTAAATGGCTATTCCAGCACATGGGAAAAACAGATCCATAATTCAATTGTTTATCAATTTCAGGAAATAAAGCATTCATTTCTGCATCACGAAATTTAATCCATAGATTTTGAGCTATCTTTAATTTTGATATAAAAACAGGATTCTCTTTGTAATCTTTTAAAATCGCACTATAGACTTGGTTAAGCTCTTTGTCGGCTTTTAAATATTTTTGGTATTCATTACTGTTCATTTCAGTTTGTGTTTGTCCAAAACAAAACATAGAGGTTAAGAAAAGGATATAAAATAGAATTTTGTTTTTCATGTTTTAGATTTTTTATTAGTGATGAGATTCTATATAGGTTATCTTTAATTCGGATGTTGCTGCTCTGGGTGAATTTATTTTATTGAGTGTAAGGATTTCTAATCCATACTACCTTTTAGTTGCACTCGAAAAGGCGGTTGAGCAATTGCAAAAACTCCTATTTTAGGTTCAACCATTACTTTGTAAAGTCTAAGGCAGAAAGTCTATCAGTCTTTAACTGATGTTTATATCGAATTGAATCCATTATTTGAAGTTTATCCCGAATTTATTTCGGGAGTGGTGTAAGAGGTGTAGTCTATTAGTTTCTAGCAGAGCCGACTACTTGACAGGTAGCAGTTATTTTTCTTCCTTTGGGATTAAATTATCAATCTCGATTTTCAAATTCGGCAAATGGTTTATTAAGACTGACCAAATGTTTTCGTCAGAAATATTGTCATAAGCATGAATTACATGATTTCGGAGTCCTATAATTGCTTTTGCATTTGATATTTTCTCAATATAAGAAACGTCTCGAGTAATTATTCGGTTAATTGCTTCACCAATAATTTAAAGATTTCTTTCGACAGCTCTTTTTAGCATTAAGTTGTTTCTGTATTTGAAAAAATCACTTTCTTCATTAGGGAAGAATTCGTTAATTTCATCGATGGACATTTTTACATCAAATAACCATTTAAGAATCCTTTCATCCATAAATTAATTCTTTTGATTTGTCGATTGATTTAATTAAGATTGGATTTTTTAAAGTCTGTTCTTCGAGTAGGTCAACTTCACGACCAAATAAAGACTCTAGTTTTTCTTTGAAATCTATGTAATTATCAAAATATTTTGAAAGTTCAATTTGCTTAAACTTAACTAATAAATCTACATCGCTTTTTTCGTTAAAACTTGAATTTAAAGAAGAACCAAAAAGATATAGTTTTTCCACGTTGTGTATTAAACAAAGTTTTTTTAAGCTATCTATATTTTTATCAATAATTCTCATAAAGCTAATTTAAACAAAAATATTTTCTAAATTTCATATAAGCCGAATAATTACTGCTTATGTCAGCCTGTGAAAAAACTGGCATTTATTTCAATCTAATATAAGTAAATACTTTTATCGTTAGCAAGAAAAGTTGTGTGTTTAAATATGTAGTATATCAGTGAAATTCCTCGTAATCAAATGGTGTTTTCTTTAGAAGTTTTGGGAGCTTAAACGAGCTTGTTTTTAGGTTTGATTTTTAAATGCTAAATTTTTGTGGGTGTTGTGCAACGGTTACGTGTGTTGGTGGTAGTTCTATTCTTCAACGTTGTTTTTTTGTTTACTTTTTGACAAGTTTGAAATTACAATTGTTATAAGTAGAGAAAAAATCAAACCTAATATCCATTTATTTAAATCAATAACAGTTTCAACTTTATCTTTTATCATTTCAATTTGTAAAGTATTTTCTTTTTTTATATTTTCAATATCTTTATTTATAAGTGGTATTGTTAAAGATTTTTCGGGGTTTTCAATTATGATATCGCTTAATGTTTGAATTTTATTTTCTAATTCTTTAATTCGCAATTCATTCGGAGATGAAACTGTTATTGCAGTATCTTTAATTCGTAACCTATTTTCTAATTCATTTATTCGTTTTTTAAGCTCAACATTTTGCTTTTCGATTTCGATTTTTTGAGAATCATTATTAGTAAATATAGTTGAGATAAAATAGTATGAAATAACTGCAATTCCCAAAACTGAAATTAGAGTTGTAAAAAAATTGAAGATTCTCAAATATTTTCTTTTTCTAGTATCTTGACCAAATTTCTTTTGCAATTCGATAAATTCTTGTTTATTCATTTTTTATTATTGATTAATAATCGTGTTAAATTTTATATTTTGCAGGCGAATTACATCTAACGTTTGCGAGGATTAGCTGAAGTACTACTTCTTTTTTGACATTGCTTCTTCGTATTCTTGATCACTGATTTCGATAAAATCGTAAAATTTTATCTCACTTAACAAACTTGGTTTGTTGTCGATTATTCTAACACCAACAATAATTCCTGATAGTTGTGGAACAAGTTCATCTTGAATTACGTGTTTATATACATACAAACTTCTTACTTGTGAATCGTCTTCGAAAACTTTACCATTCATTATATCCAACACACATTTAGCAATATTGTCAGCGTCCACGTTTTTTAAGCGCTTTTCCGACATTTTTACATTCATGATAACTTCAAGCTGAATAGGATTTTTGTATGGATGGTTTTCATTTAGCATTTCATTAATACAATCTGTAAATCTTGCTTCAAACTTTTTTAAATTGTCTTTCGCTTTGTTATTTGAAGCGTAGAATTCACCTTCAAGCTTTTGTTCTTCACCATTTTCGTCAATGTAAGTTATAGTTTTAGGGACAATTGGTTTAAATTTATCTTGTTTGGTTGGAATATCATCAAAGCCTCCAATGTATCCACATATGTAATCGAATTCGGGATTATAAACTTGTTTTGCTTTCATATTCAATGTTTTGCGGTTTTTTCAAGCATTTCAGTTAACGGTCTCGGCTATGACTAGTTCCGTGGGTTAGCACTTAACTTTACAAGTACACACCACACTGAAAATCCGTGAGGAATTTCCAAAGTAAGCGTGAACAAGCAATTACTTATAGCCAATGTTGCCAGTAGTTTTATTCTGTTGGATTTTCCATTGGATGAAATGCCGCTACTCGACCATCAGCCAAAATATGTAGGGAATAGTGATTCCCATTAAAATATAATGACCTATCGCCATAAATTCTAAAATCATTTCCTTCTTTTAATTTCTCGTTTATCTTTGGTTTTAAATCTTCTATAGCAATTTTTAAAATTCGCTTAATATCTTTTTGAGTGTATTGAAATTTTGTTTTATTCTCAAAATGACCTTCAATAGCGAGTTCATCACAATGTCTTAAAAATATATGAAGGAATCCTTCGTAATCCCAATAAATTGGCGTAACCATTTCGTGATAATCAAGGCTTTCGGTTTCAAATTGAACTCTTGAATTTTGAAGTTCAGCATAAATATCAGGATATTCTTCTTCAAATTGTTCAAAATTTTTATTAGTTGACCTCTTAATTTCTTTTTTGATTGCTTCAATTCTCTCTACTTTGCGAGCTTGTAGAAATTCGTTAAATTCTAAAAGTTCTACTTTACTTATATCTTTGGCGTAAAGTTTAGCCTCAAGTTCAAAAAACCTAACTTTTGCCAACTTTTGACCATTTTCGTCAAAACCATTTTCTTTTATAAAATCATAGCTTTCAGAACCAGGTTTTAGATACATCGAAAGCCCACAGAATTTAGCAATTTCTTCCTCGATTAGAATGTCTCCATTTTTAATTCTCCGACTATATAACCATAAATATGCTCTATTGGGATCAAAGTCATTTTGGTCGACATTTACTGTAATCGTGTTAGGAATATCTTTTATTCCAGTCTGATTGTAAGATTTTACAACTGGAAAGTCTGAAGCTAAAACTTCATAAATATCCCCTGAAACAAACCCGTTTTCGATTAGTTCTTTCTTTTGTTCGTCAGAAAGTGTCTCGTGTTTTGAACAGTCAATTTTTACTAATCCATTTGTTCTTGGTGCATTTTCTTGGGAAATTGCATTTTCTAACGCCTCTCGTTCTTTCTTATAAAATGTTAGAACTCCACCAATATTTCTCCCAAATTTTCCAGCTGATTCTGAAAATTTATGAAACTCTATTGATATGTACTTGCGTTCATATTGTCCATACATTGCATATAGCTCTTCTACAGAAAACTGAAATCTTTCAGAGAGTTGCTTCTCTATATCTTCTTTGAAATTTTTAAGTTGTGTTTCATATGTAGCGATTTGAGCAGTTAAAAATTCTCGTCTTTCGGTATTTTTTTCTGGAAGTTCAGACAATTCTTTTTTTGCATTAGCAACTTGATTTTCGACCATATCATTTAAGAAATATAGCATTCCATCATTTATTTTACTTTTTATTCCAAACATCTGTTATTAAATTAGTGCGAACTTATTTATATCCTCAGTTTTCATTCTTTTAGTTATGCCTATAGAACTAATTTTACTTAGACAAGCTCAACTCAAGTTGCATTTTATTTTTACGGCTAATATATTCATTTTTTCTTACAAATGCATTTAAGCTAATATGAAAATAATAACGCCATTTGTAGCCCTGATCGAAGCGGCATCCTCTTGTGCAGCGATAGCAGGCACAAGAGATAGAGCGGAGAGCAGGAACAATCGCAACTAAGCTACACGAATCGCTCTGCTCCAAGAAAAAGAATTAAAGCGTTTGAAATGGCAGTTCGGCTAGGTCAGTTTTACTTAATTTTCCCTCCTTTACAACCCTGAACAAATAACGCGGCACTCTTTTCCCATTTGCTCCATTATACCTATATTTGCAGCCATTAAAAAAGCAACAAAATGACATTATCCGAAATTCTAACGCCTTCTATCCAGAAAGCGGTTCAAGATTTATTTGAGGTTACTATTGAAAAAGTGGAGTTTCAAGCCACTCGTAAAGAGTTTGAAGGCGATATTACGATGGTGATTTTTCCGTTATTGAAATTGGTAAAAAGCAACCCTGTAGAATTAGGAAATAAAATTGGGAACTACTTAGTCGAAAATGTGACGGAGGTAGCCAAATTTAATGTGGTTTCAGGGTTCTTGAATATCGTGATTTCGGATGCGTATTATTTGAATTTCTTCAACGAAATCAAAGCAGTAGAAAATTATGGTTTTGTAACCCCAAGTCCAGATGACAAAGCAGTAATGGTCGAATATTCGTCGCCTAATACCAATAAACCTTTGCATTTAGGACACGTTCGTAACAACTTATTAGGATACTCAGTAGCGGAGATTATCAAAGCTTCGGGTAAAAAAGTATATAAAACCCAAATCATCAACGACAGAGGAATTCACATCTGTAAGTCGATGTTGGCTTGGCAAAAATTTGGCGAAGGCCAAACCCCAGAAACTTCGGGTTTAAAAGGAGATAAATTAGTTGGTAACTTTTATGTGGCTTTTGATAAAGCTTACAAAGAGCAAATCAATCAATTAATGGCGGAAGGTAAAACCGAAGAAGAAGCTAAAAAACAAGCGCCAATTATTCTGGAAGCTCAAGAAATGCTTTTAAAATGGGAAGCTGGTGATGAAGAAGTGATTGCACTTTGGAAAAAAATGAACCAATGGGTGTACGATGGTTTTGCGGCTACTTATACAGCTATGGGTGTTGATTTTGACAGTTATTACTACGAAAGCAATACTTATCTGTTAGGGAAAGATGTTGTCCAAATGGGACTGGAAAAAGGTATTTTCGAAAAAGATCCTGATGGTTCGGTTTGGATTGATTTAACTGCCGAAGGACTGGACCGTAAAATCGTGTTGCGTTCTGACGGAACAGCGGTTTATATGACACAGGACATTGGGACTGCGATTCAACGTGTGAAGGACATGCCGGATGTTGGTGGAATCGTTTATACAGTGGGGAATGAGCAAGATTACCATTTCAAAGTATTGTTTTTGATTTTGAAAAAACTAGGATTTGATTGGGCGGCTAACTTATTCCACCTTTCATACGGTATGGTAGATTTGCCATCAGGTAAAATGAAATCTCGTGAAGGAACTGTAGTGGATGCCGATGATTTGATGCAAGAAATGACCGATACAGCTCAAAAAATTTCCGAAGATTTAGGAAAACTTGACGGTTATTCAGCTGAGGAAAAAGCCAAATTGTACAATACTATCGGTTTAGGGGCTTTGAAATATTATATCTTAAAAGTAGATCCTAAAAAACGTATTCTGTTTAACCCAGAAGAATCGGTAGATTTTGCTGGAAATACAGGGCCTTTTATTCAATATACTTACGCTCGTATTCAGTCTATCATTCGTAAAGCTGATTTTGACTATACTAAAGACGCTCTAATAGTTGAGTTACACGAAAAAGAAAAAGAATTAATCAAACAACTAGAATTGTTTCCAGAAGTGATTCAAAACGCAGCTCAGAATCACAGTCCTGCTTTGATTGCGAATTATACTTATGATTTGGTACGTGAGTACAACTCGTTTTATCAAGCAGTACCTATCCTTGGTGAAGCCGAATCAAACAAAAAAATATTCAGAGTGCAACTTTCTAAAAGAGTGGCCGACACCATCGCTAACGCTTTTAGTTTATTAGGAATTAATGTTCCAGAGAGAATGTAATATTCTAAGGTTTCTCTTTTAAAGAAAGTTAAAATTACCTTCTTATAATATAAGTAATTGTAACTCTTCTAGCGTTCTCTTCGCTTGTACTGGCATAATCAACGCCGTGGTATTGCGAAAGAATTCTAGAAGGGTGTACACCTTTTTCAATTAAATATTTTTTTACACTCTCTGTTCGTAGCATAGACAACTTTTGATTGTATAAAACATTTCCCTTTTGACTAGCGAAGCCTTTTAAAAACAAATCAATTTTAGTATTGTCATGACACAATGCAACTAATTGATCTAATGAATCAAAATAAGTTTCTTTAACTAGCGCCGAATTATTGTCAAACAAAATATTTTGACTGCTTTCGCTGTACTTTTTTACCAATTCATCATAGTCTGATATTTCTCTTTTTTCGATTACTAATGTATCACGAATACTTTTTTGTACAGCTTCCTCTTTTGGTTGCGTATAGTAATTATTGGTAATTGCAGTTGGGACTACAGGATTAAGTTTAGGTGTAACTGTTTCTTTCTGAACTATAATCTTCTCAGTGGTTTTATTGGTGATAGGTACTGATTTTTTCTCATTTAAATGGGCTTTTCTTAATTGAAATATTTCTTGTTCTAAAGAAGCTATTTTTTCCCTCAGATAAGCATCATCCGTATTTTTACCCGAACTTTTTATCGTTTTATTTTCAACGGGGTCAACAGCTGTATTTTTTTGAATAATTGTAGCTTGTTCCAAATTTTGCTTTTGCAGTAGCGAACTGATAAAATCTAATTTACTGTCCAATAACTTCATTCGAGCTTCTAAATCTTTAAAGTTCTCTTTGTCAGACACGCCTATCGTTTCATTGCCCGTATTATCATTTATTCTATGGTTATACACAACTTGGCTCCTTGATTGACGAATCAAGAATAAAGAATCTCTTTTTTGCTTAATTGTATTTATTAATGAAATCAAATTGTCTTCAGAAATAATTATTTCGCTCTTTTGATTTATCTGGGCATAATTTACCTGAACAAAACAAATGGCTATAAAAAAACCTGTTTTAAAATTTCTCATTGTAACTGATTTTATACCTCTTAAAGATACTGTAAAAAAAACAGTCCAACAACTAAATAATTATCCGCAAAAACACCAAACAACTCATAATATCTAAAAAAAACAACCAATCAACTGAAGATAATGCAAATTTGTAACTATCTTTACGTGTATCGACCTTATAGTTTGATAAATCAAAGTATTATTTCTACTAATAATTGCGACAAATACTTACGCTATGAAAAAAATAATTATAACTACCGTTTTATTAATCCACTGTCATTTTAATTTTGCCCAAGTCAAGGATATTAGTTTTACGTTGTCCCCTTTTGCAGAATATAACTGGTGGGACAATCAATCTGGATTAGAGGATGCCTTTCTTTTTGGAGGAAAATTAGGTTTTGGTTTTGGCGAATATATCGAGCTTAGAGCAATCTATGCACAATCGAATGATTTGAAAACTAATTTTGATAATTATGGAATTTCTGGATATAATACTGCTAATTTCAACCCGCAATCAGTAAAATTAACGCGTTGGGGAGGAGAATTTAAAGCAAATATTGGCAGAGGAAAATTTAATCCTTATATAAATTTGGGTACTGGAGTACAAAAAATGGAATTGGATAATAATCCACAAAAGTTTGAACAAATTTATACAGCTTTAGGTTTAGGTATTAAAACAAAACTATCAGACCGTTTAATATTTACAGTCGAAGGAAAAAACACCTTATTTAATTTCAACTCGGGAAAAAATCTATTAACCGCCCAAGACAAAGTAAATTTAGGGGTTACTGATGCCGATTTTTCAAGTAACCTATTATACAACTGGTCTGCTCAAGCTGCTTTACAAATCTATTTAGGCGGAAGAAGACCTGGAACCTTATCCGAATTAGACAAAGCCTATTTAACAAAATTTAGAGGAGGATTTAAAGGATTACGTTGGGTTTTCGAACCTAGTATAAATTACATCAATTTTAATGAAAAATCAAATTTTAAAGACACCTACTTATTAGGAGGTTATTTTGGACTAGATTTTAATCAGTTTACTGGTGTTCGAGTTTTCTATTTTCAAGCTAATCAAAACGAACAAATCACGACTCGTTTTGATAAACTAGCCATGTACGGTGCTGAATTTAGAGCCAGATTGAATGATGGGAATGGAGTAACCCCCTATTTAATTTTAGGAGGAGGTTATTTGAACCCTTCGTCGAATTATGTTGGTGTTAATAATGGCGAAACAGAAGGACAAGAATTTGCTTCAGCTGGTTTAGGAATGAACATTCCATTAGGTAAAAACCTTTTAATAACAGGTGGTGCTAGAGGAATAATCACCTCTGGTCAAGAGGTTCAAAATTTAGGAAACCCAGACGAATTGCAATCACATATGATGTATAATGCGGGTTTAAAACTAACTTTTGGAGCAAAATCAACGAATCCAAACAAAGTGTATCAATCGCAATTAGACAATGCACTTACAAAACAAAACAAAATTGTAAGCGCTGAATATGACGAAAAATTGAAATTACAAAACGAACATAACCAAGCTAAATTAGACCTCTTAAAAGAACAATATACCCAACAAATAGATTCTCTACAAATTGCTTTGAACGACGCTACTAATGCGAAAGACACTAACCAAGCTGTCCTTATTTTAGAACAAAAAAACAAAGTTCAAAAAGCATTGGATGAAGTAGAAGCGGTAAGCAACTTGAATAAAAGTCATACTGAAACTACGACTCCAAAAACAGCGGAAGAAGTTGCTCCTACTACCATCAAAGCAGCAATCCAACCTAAAGAACTAATCAAAATGACACCTCAAGAATTAGAATTATTGATTGAAAAGATTCTAGACAAAACACAACCTCAACCTTTTAGAAGGTTTGAAAACAACAGAAATGAATCCAATGAGATGCAACGATTAAATCAAAGAATCGATTTTCTTGAAAGATTAATTTTGAAATCAGACACCAAAACTACAGATGAAAAAAAAACTGAAGTAAGTTCTGAATCACCCGAAAACAAGAATTTAGCGATTGAAACCGACATAATAAACGAAAAATCAGCAGTAAAAACAGAAAAAATTGAGGATACAAATAAAAACACTCCAAAAACATTAGCAAAAGAAACAAAAATCATTGAGAGTAAAGATGCTGAAAAAACTGATTTTAAATTAAATAACAAGATGGAGTCAGCAACTCAAGATACTATTAATGAGGTAATTGAAATCCAGTCGGGGCGTTTTATTAAACAAGAAAAGTACTCCAGTATTAGAAGTCTTGCCTATAAAGGTTCTAGTTTATTTACAGGAGTAAGTTTTGGTGATGAAACTTTGGGTACTGTTGGTGCTAGAGCTTATTTTGGAATCAATAAAACAAATTTGGAATTCATCCCTATAGCCCATTATAGCTTTGCTAATTCATCTAGTTGGGGAGCATCAGGCAATTTGGTTTACACTTTTAATGCCTTAAAATTTTCTAAAAAAATGACCCCATATGCGGGAGCTGGAGCAGGATTTTCTAGTTTGGACAGCAACCTAAAAGCAACCTATAATATTAGTCTTGGAACAAACTTGACCTTTTTAAAAGGACGTTTATTCTCTGACTTAACCTTTATTAATTTAACGGATACTATTCAATTTGCTGTTGGATATAGACTCCCTTTTTAAACCATAAAGACCTTTTACCTAAACAAAATCAGTACTCATATTTTTTCTAATATCTAAAAAAAAGCCAACTCAATATTAAAATTTGAGTTGGCTTTTTCTGTGTTTAGCTTTAATTATAATGATATTTTTTTATTGTAGCTCTACCTTGATATTGTATTTTTTTGAATTCAAAATAGTATCAATAGAGCCAAAAGTAGCGATGCTTTTTTGCTCTTCTCTAAGGCGTTTCATTTCAATTTGACGCAGGCAGTTTTGAAAACGACTTACTTCTTTTAAAGTGGTTAAAATTAATCCTGGAACAGGCGAATTATTACCTACTTTATCTTTGGAAACCATCGTAAAATAAGAAGAATTACAATGCTTTATAACACCTGTTTGAATGTTTTCAGCTTCTACTCGAATCCCAACAATCATCGAGCTTTTCCCCACATAATTGACACTGGCTTTCATGGTTACTAATTCACCCACCTCTATAGGTTTCAAAAAATTGACCGTATCAACAGAAGCCGTAACGCAATAATTTCCTGAGAACTTTGAAGCACAAGCAAATGCAATCTGGTCCATCAAAGATAAGATGTAGCCTCCGTGAATTTTTCCACTAAAGTTTGTATGAGAAGGAAGCATCAATTCAGATATTGTAATATGTGATGAGCTTACCGTTTTAAAAGTATTATCCATGTAATTGTACTTAGTAGTTATTGAATTGTTTGCGTTTCTCCGGTCAAAGCTAAGAAATTATTTTTTGGTGCTTCGCAAAGCGAACAACAATAATCTTCTGGCAAGTCTTTGAATAAAGTTCCTTTTTCTATTCCTTGAACCATATCCCCATATTCTGAATTATACACTGTCAAACATTCTTGACATTGATAAACATCCTGAACTTTGTTTTCTTTTTTAACTACCGTCGAAGTTGTATTATTTTCTGCCACTACCTCTCCTAATTGACTGAAATATTTACGACTCAGTTCAATTAAAATATTAGGTAATTCTAATTTATCTACATCTTGTGCATGAACAATATATTCACGACTGTTAGGGTCAAAATTCTTTGCATGCAATACATTAAACGTATCCCTGATTTTAATCGATTCTAAGTCTTTAGGCAATTCATTTTTTTCAACGACAATCGACGTAAAATAATGCCCTTCGCGGTTGTAATCTGAAATTCCAAAAGTCAAACCATAAGTACTAATATCAAATTGATCCAAAGTACGAACTAAGAATGTTTTAAGATTCAATGCCCATTCTGTAGCTACAGGTAAATGCCAATTCAATTCTAATAATGAATGACGAACATTGATACCATTTTTTCCTAAAAATTTCTCCCAATCTAATTTTCGGTCTTTAGGAATCCCTTTGACAATAAACGACTTCCAAGAAGTGATACATATCTTCCCTATTTTACAATCAAAACAAAGATCACACATCTCTTTCAAGAATTTCAAATCGTAAAGGTTGTTTCTCCAATACAATCCTAACCAATATTGGTCTATCCCCAAACGGTTCATTCCTTCATAATATGGGAAAGGATAAAACGGAATATGCAAAGGTTTATCTATTGTTCTATTATTAGTATCCAATGCCTCGCTTACCAAACTGAATATCATATCAATACCGCAAGATTCCTGACGCACGACTTTCTCTATTTCATAATAAATCGTTGCAATATCCCAACTATAAATCAAAACCGGATACACTTCCATGCGTTCCCATTTTGGTAAACGAATATACAGATACCAATAATCTTCATGCTCAGAAGCAATAAAATTGATATGTCCCGTAAATAATGGAACCAATTGTTGTTTTGGGTCGGTGATATTGACTTTAAGCTCAGGCTGTTCTTTAAATTGTTCTAATACATACAAAAATTTATTTCCTGTAAGCCAAGGAGTATTTCTAAAAACATCTGTTGAAACATAGGAAGAAACAATATTGTTACCACTACTCTCATTTGGAAAAACAAAATGATGTTTCCCCGTTTTCTCTTTCTCAATATTTTTCAATCCCTTTGGAAAAATAATATCTTGACGGGAACCAAAAGAAATAGTATCCAATCCTTGATCCATTGCCATATTCACAATATCTCTTAATTCTCCTGGAGATAAAACGCCTCCTTTTACTATCAATCGTGTTAATTCCATAGTTTTATAATTTATAATTTGTGGTTTGTAGTTACATAGTAGCAACCTACAAACTTAACCGCATTTCGCTAATAATTCTTTAACCTCCGTTTTACAACTACCACAACCGAGACCTGCTCCTGTTGATTTACATAATTCGGTAAAATTAGTAGTTCCTCCTTTGATGGCTTCTTCGATGTTTCCACTTCCTACTTGACTACAAGAACAAACTAGTTTTCCGATTACTGGTTTGGCTTGCGAACCACTTCCTCTAAGAAGTAAATTACGCTTATCAGACAACTCAATTTTGCTTTCAATCATGGTTTTGAATTCGGCAAACTCATTTTTGTCCCCCATTAATATAGCTCCAACTAATAAATCGTCTTTGACTACACATTTTTTATAGTATCTCTTTTTCAAATCAGAGAAGACAATTTCTTCATAAGAATCATCGTTTTCAGGGATTTCAATTTGTCCAATACTACAAAGGTTAATATCCTCAAGTTTTAAGATATTCATTAAAACCGAACCACTGTAATAACTACTAATATCTCCTGCAATAAAGTTAGCCAAAATATCAGCCTGTTCTTCAGCTGCTGAGGTAATTCCGAACAATTGGTTGTTGTATTCTGCAATCTCACCAATAGCAAAAATATTCGATTGAGAGGTTTGTAAATACTGATTTACTTTTACGCCACGACCACAGGCAAGTCCTGCTTCTTTGGCGATTTCGATATTTGGGATAGTTCCAATAGCATATACGATTGCATTTGCCGTAAGGATTCGTCCACTTTTCAAACCAATTTCAATCTCGTTTGGATTATCAGTTTCAAAAACGGTGCTCACCTCATTATCAAAATAAATTTGAATATCTCTTAACTGCACTTCTTCGGCCAATAACTTACAAGAAATACGGTCTAATTGACGTTCCATCAATCGAGAGGCACGTTGAACAATAGTGATTTTTACTTTTTTATGTTTTAAAGCTGCTGCTAATTCAAGTCCTAACAAACCACCACCTACAATAACCACATGCTGTTCTTCGGCAGGGAGATTGGTGTTGTCAAGATAGTTTTTCAAACGGTCAGCATCTTCTTTTTTACGCATCGTAAAACGACCTGGTAAATGCAATTGAGCATTTTCTGGAACAAAAGGACGACTTCCTGTTGCCATAATCAATGAGTCAAAAGTATGCGTTTCGCCTTTGCTATCCGTAATCGTATTTCCTTTGATGTCAAGATTGTCAATAGACACATTCGATTTCAAAGTGATATTCAGCTTCTTTAATGCGTCGGCTTTTATCTTTTGTAAACTTTCCCATGAAAGTTCATTGGTTACATACTCTGGTAATAATACGCGGTTATAAAAAGGATTTTCTTCATTAGAGAAAACGATAATTTCGTCCTCTTTATTGATTTCTCTATAATTCTGAATAAATCTAAAAGCTGCTGCTCCTGCTCCTACTACTGCAATTTTCTCAAATGATTTTTCGTATTTGTTTACTGAAACCGTTGTAAATTTAAAATCAGGTTCTTTTGAGATAGGGTCTATAAGGGTATTTGTCAAGTTGTTCGTTCTATTCAAATCCTTATTTAATTGTTTTCCCCAATGCATTGGCAAGAAAACCACTCCTTCTTTAATGGTGTCGGTTATTTTTGCTTTAACACGAACGTCACCACTTTTACTATGAACCTCAACCACATCTCCATCTTCAATTCCCGCTTTAAAAGCATCGATTGCATTGATTTCCAACATCGGACTAGGAATATGAGACATCAATCGAGCTACTTTTCCAGTCTTAGTCATCGTATGCCATTGGTCTCTAATACGTCCCGTTGTTAAAATTAATGGATATTTATCCGAAGGCGCTTCAGAGTTATTATCAATAGAAACGGGCAAATTGAATATTGCCTTTTGCGAAGGCGTATAAAACTTTTTATCCGTAAACAAACGAGGTGTTCCTGGATGTCCATAATCTGGTACAGGCCATTGAAAAGTACCTTCATTTTTTAAACGATTGTAATTTAAAAACGAAATATCAATTTTGGTATTCTTCGTTAAGGCGCAGTATTCTTTATATATTTCTTCAGTTGAATTGAAATTAAAACCTGAAAAATTCATTTTTTGAGCAAAACGAGTAAGGATTTCAACATCCGATAAAGCTTCACCTGGAGCCTCTATTCCTTTTGGTAAATAAGAAATACGTCTTTCTGAGTTGGTCATCGTTCCTTCTTTTTCTAACCAACCTGCTGCAGGCAACAATAAATCAGCATACTTTGTAGTGTCTGATTTATGTGAAATATCTTGAACCACTACGAATTTAGCATTTTCAAGTGCTTTTTCTACGCGGCGTACATCTGGCAAACTTACAAGAGGATTGGTACAAATAATCCAAACCGCTTTCATCTTACCCGATTCTAAAGCATCAAACATTTCAGTAGCTGTCAATCCTGGTTTTTCTGAAATTTCATCCACACCCCAAAAATCAGCTACTTCTTGACGATGAACAGGATTAGCCAATTCTTTATGAACTGCTAATAAGTTAGCCATTCCCCCTACTTCACGTCCACCCATTGCGTTAGGCTGACCTGTCAATGAGAAAGGTCCTGAACCCGGTTTCCCTACGTGACCTGTTAATAAAGAAAGGTTTAATAAGGCGGTGTTTTTATCTACACCTATCACACTTTGATTTAACCCCATTGCCCATAATGACAAGAACCCTTTAGCTTTGGCAATAATTTCGGCTGCTTGTTTTATTTCGCTAATAGAAACTCCACATAATTGAGAAGCTTTTTCTAACGAAGTTGCGACTACTAATTCTTTATAGGCTTGGTAATTTTCGGTATGATTTCGAATAAAATCGTTATCAACATATCCTTTATCAATCAAGCATTTAGCGATTGCGTGATATAAGTAGATATCAGAACCAGGAAGAATTTGCAAATGCATATCGGCTGCTAATGCCGAATCTGTTTTTCTTGGGTCAACAACAATTATTTTAGTTTTAGGATTTTTCTCTTTGTGCTGTTCGATTCTTCTAAAAAGAATGGGATGGCACCAAGCTGGATTGGCCCCCGTAATCAAGAAAGTATCAGCTAATTCGATATCTTCATAGGCGATAGGCACTGAGTCTTCACCAAATGTTTTCTTGTAACCAACTACTGCTGAACTCATACAAAGTCTCGAGTTGGTATCTATATTATTGGTTTTTAAAAAACCTTTAACGAGTTTGTTTGCTAAATAGTACTCTTCCGTCAAACATTGTCCTGAGATGTAAAAACCAACACTATCAGGCCCATGTTTTTTGATGATTGAAGAAAAGACAGCTGCAGCACGATCCAAGGCATCATCCCAACTTACTCGCTCTTTAGGATGGGATTTACTCCATCTCATTTCGGGATATAAAATTCGGTCCGAAGTATCGTTAACAACATAGTGCAGATTCATTCCTTTAGAACAAAGCATTCCTCTATTTACAGGGTGGTCTTTATCTCCTTTTACGCTTACTCCATTTTTAGAATCATTGGTTACAATTATTCCGCACCCTACACCACAATAGGAACAAGTCGTTTTTATTTCTGAATTTTGCATTATTGAAATACTTTATTAATAATGAAAGCTTAGTGTCTCTATTTTGAAAGTGTAAAAATAAGTATTTTTACGTATAAATACGTATTTTAGATTCTTTTTTTTGATACTTTTGGGGAAAATAGATTTTAGCACCCTATATTATAACTATTGTTTAATAATTTATGCTATGAAAGAAGAATTTGCAATTTGCGGTAGCTGTATTAATGAAAATTGTTTCATCAAGAAACACATTCATTTAGAACAAATGAAAAAATTTGTCGAAAAAAAGCAAAGTTTTCTTTGTAAAAAATCCCAACAATTCATCATGGAAGGTGCGCCAATTCAGGGATTATATTTTATTTACAAAGGTAAAGTAAAAACGGTTAAAACTGGAATTAATGGGAAAGAACAAATCGTTCGTTTTACTACCAATGGTGACACAATTGGTTTCAGAGGATTTGGAACAAGTAAGCGCTATTTCATTGGTGCTTATGCCATAGAAGACACCATTTTATGCAATTTCAGCAATGACGATATGTTACAGATTCTTCGAGAAGTGCCAGAACTAACATTTGACATGATGCTCTTTTATGCTGAGGAACTCCATAAAAGTGAGAACAACATCCGCAAACTAGCACAGATGAACGTTAGAGAAAGAGTGATTGATACCTTACTCTATATTCATCGAAAGTTTGGTCAAAACAATACCGTAATAGCTATTGATTTATCTCGAAAAGAAATCGCTGATTTTGCAGGAACTACTGAGGAACAGGTAATTCGAGTACTTTCGAATCTTAAAAAGGAAGATTTAATCCATACTGTAGGAAAGCGCATTGGCTTAACAGCTGTCGAAAAATTAAAAGCCGAAATCAAAGAACACAATTACTTTTAATAAAAACAAAATACGTAGTTTTTTCTTTGATTCACTCCCATAAACACTCAACTCTTCATACACTTCCATAGTTCACACTAAAGCTTATTTAATTTCAAAAGCCTCGTATTTACGGGGCTTTATTTATAATACCTGCGTTTTGTCATCTTTTTTGTCATCTTTTTAATGTTTTATCAAAGTATTAAAAAGGGATTTCTAGATGTTTTTTAGTTAGTACATACGTATAAATACTTATGTAGATTTGCTTCATACAAATACTAATACAATCATTATGGAATTCATTAAAACAAAATCAATTTTCTCTCAAGTAGTGAGAAAAGATCTTTTTTCAAAAGCGACAAAACAAATTTCTAAAGTTGCCTTTACTGCAGTAGTAACACTTTTTGCATTCAGCGCTCAGGCTCAAAATGATCCTATAAAATTAGGTTTTATTCCATTGACAGATTGTTCCCCTATTGTAATGGCAAAAGAATTGGGCTTGTTTAAAAAGTATGGTGTTGAGGTTATCGTCACTAAAGAATCCTCTTGGGCCAATGTCCGTGACAAAATCTTAACAGGAGAATTAGACGGAGCACATTGCTTATTCTCAATGCCTTTTTCAGTTTACACAGGTGTAGGAGGAAAAGCGGGATCAGAAATGAAAATCGCGATGATGTTGAACTCAAACGGACAAGCGATTACCTTATCAAATGATTTTTGTGGCAAAGTTGGTTTCAAAGATATGGCTAAAGTAGCTCCCGTAGTAGCAGCTAAATTGAAAGCCGAAAAAGAAGTAACCTTTGCAATGACTTTTCCTGGCGGAACACACGATTTATGGTTGCGTAACTGGTTAGCCATTGCAGGTGTAAACCAAAAAACATCTAAAATCATCACTATTCCACCGCCACAAATGGTAGCGAATATGAAAGTTGGAAATATGGACGGATTTTGCGTAGGAGAACCTTGGGGAGGTGTTGCCGCTATGCAAGGAATAGGATTCACACAAATTGCAACACAAGATATCTGGAAAGACCATCCTGAAAAAGCGTTGGTTGTCAATAAAGATTTTAGTGCCAAACGCAAAGAAGACCTTAAGAAAGTCATGAAAGCCATCATGGAAGCTTGTATCTGGTTAGACGTTCCGGCCAACCGTAAAAAAACATCTGATATTATTGGTAAAGCGCCTTATGTAAATGCTAACAACGATGTTATTGAAGACCGTTTGAATGGAGAATATAATTTAGGTTGTAAACTAGGTCAAAAAATATACAAAGGTGACCAAATGGTTTTCCACAAGGGAGGAATGATCAATTTCCCTCGCAAATCTTACGGAATTTGGGCTATGGCACAGTTTGTTAGATTTGGATACTTGAAAGAAGAACCAAATTACAAAGCCATTGCCGATAAATTAATTCTACAAGATTTATACAAAGAAGTAGCAGCAAGCATGAAGGTAAAAGTACCTGCTGACGATATGAAACCTTTTTCATTAACAATGGACAAAACGGTTTTTGACCCTGCAAATCCAGCTGCTTATTTGAAAGTGGTAAAAAGATAAACCAAAACACATTTTTTTAAAACACATAGAAACATAGGCTACTCTTTGTGATTAAGTCGCTTTGCTTAGGATAGAAAAAGCATAGTTCCATAAGCATAACATCTTAATTAAAACAGATTAAGTGTTACTATGATAAGCAGAGCGCTTTTAAATGACACAAAAAACTATGTTCCTATGTGTTTAAAAAATAAAGCATAAAACATATAGAAACATAGGCCACTCTTTGTGATTAAGTCGCTTTGCTTAGGATAGAAAAAGCATAGTTGTTCGAACAAAATGTTCTATAGTGAATCTTTAAGCACATTAAGCTTTGTGTTACTATGATAAGCAGAGCGCTTTTAAATGACACAAAAAACTATGTTCCTATGTGTTTAAAAAATATTAAAGCATAAAACAAAAACACTACAAGTATTAAACTAAAACAGAAGGAATCATGTCAGACAGAAACACATTAACACTAGAAAACATGGAGGGAGCAGCGACAACATCGCTTACCACTCCAAAAAAGAAAAAATTTAAACTCCAATTAAACAGCGACACAGTAGTCGATAAATCAAAATCAATCTTTTTTGCTACACTAGGATTGATTGTTTTTGGAGGATTTTGGGAATTACTAACTTTAATTACTAAAGACGCTTTACCAGGACCTATACCTACTCTAACAGTCTTGTACGAAATGATTAGTGACCCATTTTATGATTACGGACCTAATGACAAAGGAATAGGCTTGCAATTGTTCAATTCGATTAAAACGGTATTATTGGGATTCTTTTTAGGCTCCTTAATCGCTATTCCTATTGGAATTTTAATGGGGGCGAGTACTATTTGCAAACAACTCTTTTACCCTATTGTACAATTATTGAAACCTGTATCACCTTTAGCGTGGTTCCCTATTGGATTAGTTGTTTTTAAAGATACTGGATTAGCGACCATTTTCATTGTATTCATCACTTCGTTATGGTCTACTTTAATCAATACTTCCTTTGGAGTTGCTTCCTTACCGCAAGACCATAAAAATGTATCCAAAGCATTTGGTTTTTCGACCAAGAGGTATTTGACTAAAATCTTAATCCCATATAGTTTACCCCACATCATCACAGGTTTACGATTGAGTATCAGTGTGGCTTGGTTGGTTATCGTAGCGGGCGAAATGTTATCAGGAGGAGCTGGAATTGGTTTCTTTGTTTGGGACAGCTGGAATGCATTAAGTCTTGAAAAGGTAATATCAGCCATCATTATCATTGGTGTAGTCGGATTGCTTTTTGATAAATTATTTACTTATATCGAAAACAAAGTGGCTTATAAAGGGTAAAAAGATTCTGAGAATCTGAGATGCTAAGGCACTAAGCTTCTAAGTTTTTTTCGACAGATTACACAGATTAAAAACACAATTGATTTATTCGAAAAAAAATCTTTTAATCCTTTTAATCAGTGGCTTAAAAAAAAACGTGAATCCGTGGCTGATTCCAAACCAAGTATTTTTACAATAAACAAACTAAAATCAAACATCATGAGTTACTTAGAAATAAAAGATTTGGAAATTTCATTTCCAACACCAAAAGGAAAATACACAGCCGTAAGAGATATTAATTTATCTATCAACAAAGGCGAAATCATATCCATCATTGGCCATTCAGGCTGCGGAAAATCAACTATTTTAAATGCCATTGCAGGCATGCTAACGCCAAGTGAAGGTTCGGTTGTTCTTGATAGCAAAAGCATTCAAGGTCCAGGACCAGACAGAGGCATCGTTTTTCAAAACTATTCACTTTTGCCTTGGTTAACCGTTTACCAAAACATCTTTCAAGTAGTCGATTCGGTTATGAAAACCACTACTGCTGAGAAACATGCTCTAGTAGAAAAAAACCTTAAAATGGTGAACTTGTTCGAACACAAAGACAAATTACCAGGCCAACTTTCAGGCGGAATGAAACAACGTGTTGCCATTGCCCGTGCCTTTGCCATCAACCCAGGGGTCTTGCTTATGGACGAACCTTTTGGAGCCTTAGATGCCTTAACCAAAGGAACCATGCAACTCGAAGTCCTAAAATTATGGAACCTCGACAACCGTGAAAAAACCATCATCATGATTACCCACGACATCGAGGAAGCCTTGTTTTTGTCAGACCGAATCATCGTGTTGAATAACGGTCCTGCATCCACCATCAAAGAAATCGTAGAGGTACATTTGCCAAGACCCCGTAACAAAATCGAAATCGTAAAAATGCCAGAATACATCCAGTTAAGAGATAAATTGTTGCATTTATTAACCGATCATTTCTCTATCGAAGATATGGGAATGACCTATAAAAATTAGTTTAATTTGTTTTTGTTTGTTTCTAAATCCCTATTGAGTAGTACGATAGGGATTTTTTATTTATATTTACGGTTAACCACTATTTTCTAGCTGATTAACTAATTAACTCCCTAATTATTTAATCATGGACAACACAATTTTTGACTTCGTAGGAGGAACAACAGGTGATTGGAAAGTAATTAAGATGACCACCTTAAAGGGCGACTCTTTAAAAAAAGTGACCCATATTGACAAACTAGCCAGTTCCCTACTACAAACTTTTCAAGGGACTTGGTCCTTAAAAGGAGTAATCAGCAATCTGCGTTATACTGAAAAATCCGAAAAAGAAAAACTCCTCGCCATCCAAGAAGATTTAGGCCGAGAAAAAGCCACTTATGCCGCCTTAATCCCCATTCGCAAAAACGACGCTTGGTGGAACCTAGCCCAAGACGAACGCCGTAAAATAATGGAAAACCAGTCTCAGCACACCCATGTAGGCATGCAATACCTACCCGCCATAGCCCGAAAATTATTTCACTCCCGAGACATCAACGAACCCTTTGATTTCCTAACCTGGTTTGAATTTGCCCCCGAAGACGAACCCGCCTTCAACGAACTCCTAAAACACCTCCGCAATTCCGAAGAATGGAAATACGTAGACCGCGAAATCGACATTCGTTTAAAGAGAGTATAATCGGTATTTAAATAGTTTGGGCGTGCCACCCCTGAGCAAAGGGGCTTACTTCAGCATGCACTCATTAAGCCCCTTCGCTCAGCGCTGTCGTGCTCTACATGCTACTTCGGTAGCTTATTTCGATCCCTCACGCGGGGATTTGGGGTATAATTACGACTGTTTTATATTTTGTGAGTGGTGGTTTTTAGAATGTGATGATTTGTAAGAAAAAATGAATATATTTGGATGAAAAAATAAATTCTGATTTTGTCAGGCCTATATACAAGTTGTGTGCAATTTAAAATCTACCCTATGGATAATATTCAAGAATTAATTGCGATTGCAAAAAAGGAAAACAAGAAAACTCTAGACTTAATCGGCGTTGGATTGGAAAGTATACCGCCGGAAATTTTTGAAATTGAAAGTCTCGTTACTTTACGATTGAGAGGAAATAGAATAAAAATAATTCCAAATGAGATTGAACAGCTAATAAATCTAAAGGAGCTTAACATAATAGACAATCAAATAGCTACTCTCCCTAGTGCTTTGTTTAGATTACCAAATTTGCAAATAATCTTAGGGCGTAAAAACAATTTAACAGAAATTCCAAAGTCCGTAAGGCTGTCATCAAGTTTAAGAACCTTAAATTTAGCAGAAAATAAAATTAAAAAGATTCCTTCCGAAATTGGCAAAGTCAAGATGTTGGCTGCGCTGTCTTTGAAAAAAAATCTTGTAACAACCATCCCTTTCGAGTTTTCTAAACTTGAAAACTTACGAACGTTCAGTATTGATAGTGAAAAAATGATTTATCCTGAGCCATCCATTGTTAAGCAAGGACTAATGAGAATCATGATTTTTCTGATTGTCAATAACGCTGAAAAAGGCTCAAAAGGATTTTTTTTCAACATTCCAAAGGAAATGAGAACTGCTGTTAAGCAATACCTAGTTTATTTTCAAGAATACGTAGAGGTCTCAAAAGGCAAGAAAATTACTTTTGAAGTGACAACAAGTGACGACGGATTATACATCCAAACTTCCGAATCTGACAACATTCAAGAGGTGAATGAATATTTCAATGAATATTTAGGATTTGTAAAAAGCAATATCGACGATTTGAATCCTGATATTGAAGTTTCACTACCTGAAACGAAAAAAGAGTTATTCGTTTTGGAATTAAAGCAACAAATAAATCACCTAAAACAACAAATAGAGTTTAAAAATTTCCAAGTGAAATTCTTGGAACAAAAAGTTGGCGAGTTTCATAATTTACTTCTTTTAAAAAGTTCAAATCCAGTTCCTGTTTTAGTTCAAAATATATCAAATTCTAACTCCAAAATTGATTCACAAATTTCAACAAATGTCACCTTTAACTTAAGCCAAGAAGTAACTGAACTCCAAAATGAAGTTTTAAAACTTAAAAATGATTATGAATCTATTTTACCTACATCAATTTCTAAAGAACTACAACAACTCGATGATGAACTTTTAGAAGTAGAAATTGTAGATGAAAAAGTATCTACAAAAAAACCTTTCAATAGGCTCAAAAGAATTTTCGATCAATTAACCGACAAAGAATCTAATTTAAGTAAGGCTGTTGAAAAGTCCAAAGAATTGAAAGAAAAATTACAAGACCTTGGGAAGAAATATAACAAAGTATCTGGTTGGGTTGGACTTCCAAGCATTCCAGAATTACTATTGGAACTATAAACTGCACACACAGCCGTTTCTCGCAATTGCGAGTTTTTGTGGTAGGTTCATGTTTACGTTTCGCAAGAATTTTTATCTTTAACGGAAAATATAAGGTTGCGAAGTTCGCAACCTCGCCAAGCGGCAAAACGTAATGCGCTCCATCAACAAAAAAATATGAGTAAAACAACATTTGATAATCTAACGAGAAGTAGTATTTGGAGTGCTCACAAAAATTCATGCTTCTATTGTAGCCAAACGTTAGATTGGGGAGATTTACAGATAGATCATATAATTCCTGAATCACTTGAAAAGAATCCTGATAAATTTGAACAGATTAAAACTGATTTAGGGTTAGATAAAAATTTCAACCTCAATGCAATTTATAATTTAGTTCCTGCCCATAGTAAATGCAACTTAAGAAAAAGCGATGGTCTGTTTGATAAAAATGCAACACTCTTTTATCTTTCAATTGCTTTAAAAAAAGAAGCAAAAGTCAATATTGAAATTGAAAAATTAAAAAGAAAAAAAAATAAAGGATTAATTATCTCTAAACTTCAATCTGCGCTTTCAGCAAATTTAATTAATGCTGAAGAATTAAAAAATATTTTAAAAGATGCCGAGAAGAAAAATTGGAAAATTAAAGAAATTAAATTACCTATTGGCATTGAATTTATTGATGAAATTTATGATGTTTTCTATCTAAATACTGATTTTTCAAGCTTTTTAGATAAAAAATTAATGATTTATAATGATGTTAAATATTTAGAATTAGTTAATGACAATGATAAAAAAATTAATGTTTCAACATTAAATGAATGGAAAGATGCACGCGTAAAAGGATTTTATCCACTGACTACATATGCAATTAAAATGTCTAATACTTTTACCTTTTTTGAGGAGTTTATCGAAGTATTAGAAAAAGCAAAAATGCCTAAAGTTTCCTTTATTAATGATCCTTGGATAAAAATAAATATGCTGGATTATTTATCACCCAACATTCTTTTTGATGTTGAAGGTAGATTAAAGAAATATATTGTAGAAGGCAAATCAATTGGAGACTTAGTTAGAAGCGGAATTGTGAAATTTGATATTTCTCCTGGTATTTTCGAATTTAGTTTAGAATTCGAAGGTTTTGAAACTTCATTATTAGAACAGTTTCGTGCAGATTTCAATGATGATGGAATAGAAGATATTTTTGTTAGTGGTTGGGTTAGGGCAATTCATGGAACAATGGGATTTGGTTTTACGGAAATATTGACAAGGCTGTCTCAAAAACATTTGATTGATAAAGCATAAAGATCCGCCACGCCCTGCTCTGCGAAGAGTGCTAAACGTCGTTGCAAGTGCTGCGCAAATGTCTTTGACTTTGCGCAATTTTAATAGGCTGTTATAAACGAAATCATTCTAAAAGTCTCTTGACTTTTATTCAAAATGGAGTTTTTAAAAGTTCACAAATAGAAAAAAACCTAGCTAGCGCGAGCGCAATGTTATTAAGTTAAGCGTTTATTGTGTCATTTCGACGAAGGAGAAATCACATAACGTGAGCAACTCCTGTGATTGCTTCGCCTGTTCGCTATCGCTCGAGTCCTCCTATCGTCGGGAAGACAAGTTTGGGGTTACTGAGACTTTAAAAATCTGTGATTATCTGTGTTATCTGTGTTCCATTTCGCAACAAACCAAGCAATATCATTGATTTAAGTGTATTTTAAACCATTCCCTGAAGCATACCCAACAAACTGAAATTCAGCTCCTTAAAAACAGTTTCAATACTATTATTTCTTAACTTTATACTACTGAAATTATTTTGTTTAATTCCTAAATTTTGTAATCATGTATATCGTTCGTGAAATTTTTCATTTGCAATTTGGCCGTTTTAAAGACGCCAAAGTATTGATAGACCAAGCCGAAAAAAACGGTTTAATGCCCCAAACTGATGGTACTCGTGTCTTAACTGATTTTACAGGAAAAAGTTACCGACTAATTTTAGAATCTTCATATGCCACACTTTCTGATTTTGAGAAAGATTTGACAAAAGAAATGGGAACCACAGATTGGAAGCAGTGGTACGAACAATTCAAAGCTTGCGTAAGCCATTCCGAAAGAGAGATATTAAAATTGATTTCGTAATAACGAAGTCAGTTGTAAAAGCACTGTACCCGCTCTTTGACGTTTGCTCACCTTTGTTCTAAGGACTGCTCTAAAGTTAATTACTTTGCCAAGCCAGTAAGCTAAAGGAAAATGAATTTAATTATTAAATGGAGTTCAATCAATTTGTAATCCTATTTTATTCTTAAATAGTTTTATAAAACACAAACCTATTACTGAATAGGATAACATCAAATCAGTTCACTAATTTTAACCTATTGATTATGAAAAAGTTGATTGTAAGCCTATTATTTACTGCTGTATTTATAGGTAATGGTTATTGCCAAAATAACGACATTAATAATTATTTTAATTTTGGTATAGGTTTAGGAGGAAACTATGGCGGTCTTGGAACCAAAACTATTATTGGATACAAAAATTCTGGTCTGTTAGTAGGATTAGGGACGTTTAGTGGAGGTCTAGGATATGAAGTTGGCGGACAAATAAGTTACAAATGGCTGTATGTAAATTTAGGTTATGGAATTATTGGTGTTTCTGAGAATCAATTAACCAATAATCGTACTGAATTAATAAAAGGCAAAATGTTAACCACAGGAGCAATGATTAATTTTGGAAATTCAAATAAATATTTCTTAGATTTAGGAATAGGATATGATTGGGATGGAAACTATACATCAAACAGTTATACTAACGAAAAAAGTAAATTTCACACCATTGATGGAGCAATAGGATTTGGTATTAGATTATAAAATTTAACCCGTTGGGTGTAATTAGTTTTTGAAGATGTTTCTTCGTCAGTTCGAGTAAATTTTCAGAAAATGCGAATAGCTTTTTCAGAAAATTTGTATCGAGAACAAGAAAAACATCATTAAAAACGGTTCTCGATACACTTCATTTCAAGTGTTGTGCAAATGTCTCGGACTTAGCATATCGATAATAGTTTGTCGATAAAGTTTGCCAAAATATCCCTAACAGGACTGTA
This sequence comes from Flavobacterium sp. NG2, assembly GCF_034119845.1. NCBI lineage: Bacteria > Pseudomonadati > Bacteroidota > Flavobacteriia > Flavobacteriales > Flavobacteriaceae > Flavobacterium > Flavobacterium sp. NG2. The sequence continues at coordinate 4,098,942 of NZ_CP139420.1, forward strand.
TAAAACCCCTGTTAAAATTTGAAAATAATTCGTATTTTAGTTCATTAAACTTTTTAAATATGGCAAAACAAATTTTTATCAATTTAGCGGTAAAAGATCTTCAAAAATCGATGGCATTTTATGTGGCATTAGGATTTACAAACAATCCACAATTTTCTGACGACAGCGGAAAATGTATGGTGTGGAGTGAAAATATTTTTGTGATGCTATTGACACACGAAAAGTTCAGCGGTTTCATCACCAAACCTATTGCCGATACTAAATCAAAAGTGGCTGGGATTTTTTCGTTATCCGTTGACAGTGTCGACGAAGTAAATAGTATTATAGCAAATGGCTTAAAGGCAGGTGGTCTTGAACCAAACGAAATGAGGGATTATGGATTCATGCAACAGCGCACCATTGAAGATTTTGACGGCCATACTTGGGAAGTTTTCTATATGGACATTACAAAATTCCCCGCTTAACAGTGTCGGTTTACCATTCATAATGGAGAACTATAAATCAACAACCGCCAACAATTACCTACAAAACAAGCTTATACCGAAAAGGAATACCTTCCTAGAGGATATAATAGTGACCTTTTTTACAATAGACTAAGACCTAAGGAAATTCTATTTGAAAAATACGCTCTCATTCTAGCAAAATAAGTTTTATATTTAGCCTTACTAAACCACTAACTAACAAATTACTAGAATGAAAAAATTATCCACAAGCATCCTTTTGCTGGCATCAATGATGATACAATTGTATTGTCAAGAAATTCCAATTGAAAATCTAACCACTAAACTTCCCCCTAATACACAGCAGTATTCCAAATCAATTCTAGAAAATGAAATTAAAGGAATAGTTGTCGAACATATTGCGATTACAGGTGAAAAAGCGGTATTGGATTACGCCAAAAAAGGGTACAAAACAATTTATATGTTTGTAAAAGGAAACGGAAATCTAACTGCTTTAAACAAAGTTTATGAAATCGTTCCTGAAACCATTTTATTGCCCAATATTGCTAAAAGTATTAGCATTAAAGCCGCTAAAAACGATAGTTTACATTACATCAAAATATCTAGTAAACTAACCGCTCAAGATCTTTTAGATTTAAAAGAATTTCCTGCTACAAACACCCAAAATGTGTATTATGCAAAATTCACCGACTGCAAACCGTATACTGAACCTATCAAAAGTCCTAATACAATAAGCCGCACCATATTGCCAAACAAATACATCCCCCGAATTGCTATGGGAACAGTTCAAACCAAAGGCCCTGATAAAGTAGATGCCCATGAACATCCTATGTTGGAACAATTATTCTTGGGACTTTCAAAAAACAATGCTGTCGTTTATGCTGATGCGGCCAAAGTGGCTTTCCCAGAATATTCAATTCTTCATATTCCTTTAGGCTCTAGCCACTCTGTAACGGTAGAAAAGGATGAGGTATTATATTATGTATGGATGGACTTCTTTTTGGATAAAAAAGGAGAGGAATGGTTGAAAACGCATAATACGAAAGACGATAAATAAGCTGTCTAGAAAGCAAAACAATAGTTTTGTATATTTGAGAGAGCCATAAAACACCAACCCTATTTAAAGTAACAGCAGATGAAAAAGTTAAAAAAAGAAGACATCCAACAAGAAGTTTTTGATTTATACGATGATTATGCTCATAATCGCCTAGAAAGACGCCAGTTTCTTAAAAAATTATCACTGTACGCGGTTGGAGGTATTACAATCCCTTCATTACTGAGTTTCATTATGCCAAATTATATCGATTCCATTCTCATCAATTCTGACGACCCACGAATCGATACAAAGTATATCACATATGACTCACCAAAAGGAGGCGGTCAAATTCGAGGCCAACTTTCAAAACCTATGAACACTAAAAAAAAGCTGCCCGGAATTATAGTGGTTCATGAAAACCGAGGACTCAATCCTTATATTGAAGATGTAGGCAGAAGAGCAGCACTAGAAGGTTTCATTACCTTAGCACCCGATGCTTTAACACCACTTGGTGGTTATCCTGGCAATGACGATGATGGAAGAGCACTACAAAGCAAACGAGACAAAAATGAAATGTTAGAAGATTTTATTGCTGCCTATCATTACCTTAAATCGCATAAAGATTGCACTGGCCAAATAGGCGTTGTTGGTTTTTGCTTTGGAGGATGGATTGCTAACATGATGGCTGTAAAAGTCCCATCCTTATCAGCGGCAGTGGCTTACTATGGCTCACAACCTAGCAAAGATGAAACTGCCCTTATAAAAGCACCATTAATGATGCACAACGCTAGTCTTGACAAAAGGATTCTAGATGGCTGGCCCGCTTTTGAAGAAGCTTTAAAAGAATATCATAAGAAATACGAAATGTTTACTTATCCTGATGTCAATCATGGTTTTCATAACAATACAACCCCAAGATATGACGAAGCTGCCGCAACATTATCATGGCAACGTACCATCACTTTTTTTAAACACAATCTCAAATAGAATTGATATGGTTTAAACCTAGATTAGATATGAGAACTCAGTCCTGTCTGTGTAAAAAAAATCAATAAATCCTAAGACAAATTTTGAGTCAAAAATATTTTCATAAAAAAAGCGCCCAAAAGGCGCTTTTACTATATAGACAATCTTGAACTAATTGTAAACACTTTCTTTTTTGAAATGCACTGCTAATAAATAATAGACGACTGCTCTATACTTATTTGCATTTGAACGACCGTATTTTTCAATTACAGCGTCGATTCCAGCATCTAATTCTGGACCGTCTTTGAGTCCTAGTTTTTTGATTAAAAAATTATTTTTAACCGTATCTAATTCTGATTGCTGACTTCCAGCAACAGTAGAAGAATCTTTATTATAGATTGAAGGACCGCAACCAATAGTCACTTTCGTTAGTAAATCCATGTTAGGAGAAACTCCACATTTTTCTTTTAAATCAGCTGCGTATTTTACAATTAATTCATCTCTTGCACTCATAAAAAATCCGTATTTAAGTTAATATCCTCAAATATAACCAATTGATTACAAAAAAGCAACTATTTACTTATAAAAACACTAGCAATTATTGACTCTTTAAAAATTAATGCAATCACTCTAAATCTTTAAAGAACTGCAACAAAATCTTATCGTTATCTACCGTTGGCGTAATAATCTCTAAAATGCTTGGCTTTTCATTTTTAGCGAATAAGGCTTTCAAACCACCTTCCAATCTTTCCTCCGAATCGGCTAGTTGATAATCAAAACCAAACATCTTTGCCAAATGTTCAGCTGTATATTGGTGCGAAGTTTCAAAAAAGGTATTGAATAGCTCTGTCTCCTGATGTCCTGGTAATATTCTAAAAATTCCACCTCCTCCATTATTAATCAAAATAATTTTGAAGTTTTTTGGAATGTAATTATTCCACAACCCATTGCTATCGTATAAAAAACTGATATCTCCAGTAATCAAAGTCGTCTGCTTCGTATTGGCGACAGCCGCACCAATTGCCGTTGAAGTACTCCCATCAATTCCACTGGTTCCTCGATTGCAAAAAACCTCAATAGACGGATGTATTTTTATTAATTGTGCATATCTAATAGCCGAACTATTACTGATTTGCAATTGACTATTGCTAGGCAAAGCCGAAATCACTTGGTCAAAAACTTTAAAATCTGAAAAAGAAATTTTAGCCAGATAGTCCGCAGTTTTTTGTTTTCTCAAAATAGCCAAAGTGTCCATCATTTGGAAATAGTCACTTTCTGTTTTTTGCGTAAGCGGAATAAAAGAATTAAAAAACAGCTTTGGACTGGTTTGAATGTGTTTGGTCAACGCCCCAAAAGTATCATACGCACGTAAACTATCAACGTGCCAATGCTGTTGAGGTGCATAGGTACGTAAAAACGCTTTGATTCTTTTGGAAACAATCATTCCTCCAAAAGTGATAAGAATATCAGGCTGAAAACTTTCGAAGTCAACACTTTTAAAAGGGGTTATAATCGTATCTATATTATGGATAAAACTTGGATGATGCACATTTGAAGTCGTCTCTGTCATTACAATGACTGAAGGGTCTTCTGCCCAAGTTTCAATAATCGCTTCGTCAATTGAATTGGGGGCATTTACCCCTATTAAAATCAGTTTCTTTTTGGCTTTGTTCCAATGTAAAGCACAGTCTTCTATGTCCGATACAGCAACTACTATTGGGTCTTTTGCGAAAGCGGAAACTGTAACGGAAAGCTCGGTTGTAGTTTCATATAAAGGCTCTTCAAAAGGAGCATTGATATGCACGGGTCCTTTTTGAGCTATCGCTGTATTTATAGCTTCGTTGATTTCGAAATTATTTTGCTCGAAATTCTCTTCTGTCAGATTAGCATTGTATAACGAATGATTAGCAAACACATTTTCTTGACGAATAGTTTGGCCGTCGCCAATGTCAATCTTGCTTTGGGGTCTATCCGCTGCGATAACGATCAATGGGATTTGGCTATAAAAAGCCTCGGCAATAGCTGGATAATAATTCAATAAAGCTGAACCCGAAGTACAAACTAGCGCCACTGGCTTAGCGGTTTGTTGTGCGATTCCCAATGCAAAAAAGGCGGCGCAACGCTCGTCGGCAATACTATAACATTGAAAATCAGGATTGCTTGCAAAACCTACTGTTAGTGGTGCATTTCTTGAACCTGGGGAAATAATTATTTGTGTAACTCCTTTGGCTAAACACAGTTCGATGATGCTTTGCGCTAAAGGTATTTTGGGGTAAATCATTGTTGCTGTTTGAGTGAAACAAATATACAAAGTTGGAAAGGTTTTTTAAACATATAAGTTTTTTAATTAGAAACTGAAAAGTTTAAAACATTTAAGATATTTAAGAACAGATAAGCGTTGGCTATATTTCTTTTAAACATATAAGTCATTTAAGTTTTTTTTTATTTAGATGCTAAAAAGTTTAAAACATTTAAGAAATATAAGAGCATCTAAGCTTTATATATCATAAGCTATAGCAGTTGTCACATTGAGCTTGTCGAATTGATTTTGAAACGAATCTTGACAAGTTCAAACTCAGATTGGACTACAATATATTCTGTTCGCAACTTTGACTTGATAACTCTAAGAAATTAGATAATTTGTACTGAAATTTCTAAATAAAAAAGCCTAGCGACAAACAATTAACGCTAGGCTCCTTACAAAACAAACAAAAACAAATCTTAAAATCTATAACTAATCTTTCCTTTCATATAAAAAGGAGTTCCGGGTGTAAAATGGATTTCCTCCACACTATTGGGTTCGTTTTGCAAACGGGTTTCGGTGGCAAATTGGGTTTCATTCCATGCTGTATTGAATAGATTTTCTATTGAAATTCCAAAGGTCAGTTTTTTAAACTCGTAGTTAATATTGCAATCTACGATTCCATATCCTTTGGCTACAATCGAGTTATCCTCATTGGCAGGACGCGTTTTTAGGTGTCTGTAATGCACACCTCCTGAAAACCCATTCCATTTTTGAAAACTCAGACCTCCAGTAGCGGTAAAATCGGGTGCTAGTGGAATATAATCTTGTCCGCTTGGTTCGTCAATACTGCGAGCATAGGTATAGGTCATATCCGAATCCATAAACAAATAATCATTCAGTTGATAACGTAGCCCCAAATCGACTCCCATTCGTTTTGTTTTTCCGCTTGGTTCTATGACACCAGCATCGCCCACATAAACAAATTCTTGCTGTAGGTATAAATTCCACAGCGCTGCGTTGACAATTACTTTAGGAACTGGTTTCCATATCGTTCCAAAATCTGCACCGATGGATGTTGGTAAAATTTCGTTTCCGTTATTCTCCACCACAACTCGTGTATCATTCGAATGAAATCCCATTCCTGTTTTCAAAAAGAACTGTAAATCATTATTATGCGAATAGATAAAATTTAATTTTGGTGAGACTTTCACTTCCGTTTCAGATTGTGTTTTATAGGTCGTTGCCAATTTATCTTGGTAATTGAATTTGAAATAATCAAAGCGAACGGCTGGATTAATCATGAATTTCCCCAACTTAAATTCGGCATTCCAATAATTAAAACCGTTTACTTCATCAATATCACCTAGTTTAATGGGGTTCAAAACTGTCGTTCTATTTAATGTATGCGAAAGTTCCGTGTCCTTCGTAGCATCGGCTCTAAACCCTAAACCTAGTTGTAGAAGAATATCCCAATCGTTGTATTTCATTTTTTTATTCAACTCCGAATTCAGTCCATAAATCGAACGGTTTTCCTTTTGCTTGATTTGGTCACCATTAATAGGGTCATCCAAGAAAAAAGTAAAGTTGGAAAACAGTTCAAAGTCGTATTTCGAATAAAAAACATTGGCTTTGACAAAGGTATTTTCATCAATTGACTTTAAGATTGTAGCATTGACATTCGTTCTTGAAGTACTTCCACCTTCGGTATTATCAACAGCACCAAATCTTGAAATCACACCCCTATCTACCAAACGTTGCGGTATTTGTCCAGAAGCATCCCAACTGCTGGAAAAACGAGAAGCAGTAAGGGTGAATTTACTATTGTCATCCAATCTAATTGTATACTTTCCTAATACGTTGACTCTATTAAAATTTTGCGGACTATCAAAAGGGCCATCTGTCAAAATATATTCCGTTGCGATATATGCAGATTGTGTTTTTTGGTTTCCCAAAAGATTAAATAAACCCACCATCCTTTGGGTGTTAAATTGCCCCACTTCCAGACTGATTAAACTTTTATCTAATTTTTCTTTGGTTTGAAAAGCGACATAACCTGCCGTAGCAAAATCGCCTTTATCCGCATAGTAACTTCCTTTTCCGAAATCTATTTTCTCAACCGTTTCTGGAATTACAAAATGCAAATCGGCATAACCTTGACCATGAGCATGGGAAACCATATTCACTGGCATTCCATCAACCGAAATAGCTATATCAGTACCATGATCAATATCAAAACCTCTCAAGAAAATTTGCTCTGCCTTTCCTCCGCCTGCATGTTGCCCAATAAACAACCCTGGCACTTTACGTAATATTTCCTGAGAGGAATTTACTGGATTGGTTTGCAAATCGATTTTGGAAATCACATTCATCGCCGATAATTTCTGCTGGATAATAACCTCATCTAATTTGAAAACAGCCTCTTCAAGAATAATCCTATTTTCATTTGAACCAAAAGTATAATCTACTTTTTTATACCCTAAAGCAGTAACTTCTACTGTGTTTCCTACCTCCGTTTTATCCAAGCTAAAATTCCCCAATGGGTTCGTATGGGCATGGCTATTGGTGGCAATATTTATTAAATATGCATTTTCAATGGCATTCCCAAACACATCTACGACGCTTCCGTTTTGAGTTTGTCCGTAGAAAGTCAAACTAAAAAAGGATAATAGGATGATATAAATAAGTTTCATAGGGTTATAGTTTATTAATTTTCGCTTCAAAATCAGGACCTAATTCATAGATACTCCCTTGTAACTCTTTTTTTATAGCACCAATTTTATCCAAATGATTATTGGCTTTATAAATCATCGCCAAATGGTATTGCACTTGAGGTTCGTGTGTTTTACCCACAACATATTTTTCTGCAATTTTCAATGCTTTTTGAGCATTGCCCATATTCAAATAAGACCAAGCTAATAAATTATACGAATCAGGAGTAGGTCTATGATTGACTTCAATATTGGCGATTTCTAATGCTTTAGCAGCGGTAGTTTTATCATCTGCATAAACCAGTACATTGTATTTATTATACATAGCACCATAATTATTTTTGGTTAACATGTCGAAATAGGCTGCCTTATTATCTTCTGCTTCTTCGGTCTCCCCTACAAAACTAGCTATTTTTGATTTTAATAATAAAAAATCAGGTGTATGGTGTGTTTTTTCAAGTGTTTCGATGATTCTTTTGGCTTCAATAGTATTTCTTTCATGCGAAAAAACAATCCAAGCAATTCCTTTAAGTGCATAAGAATAATTAGTATCTAATGCCAACGTTTTTAAATAACTATCATAGGAATCCTGAATGCGTCCTGCATGTCCATAATAATCCCCTAGGTTAGAATAAGACCAAATTTTGAGGATTTTGTTATCTTCATTTTCAGCTATAGTTCTCGCTTTTTCCATAAAAGTAATGGCAGTATCTAAATCACCAACATGGTCATTCCATTTCGCCAATCGAATGAGATAATCATAATCTTTCATGTTTTTGATAGCTTCCAAATTTTTGGAGGCTTCCGCATAATTCCCTAGTTCCATTTGGACATCAAAAAGCAGTTTTTGAGACTCTTTTCGGCCTTCGCCAATGGCAAAAGCTTTGTTGGCCAAAACCAAGGCTTCTTTAAAACGATGTTGTGCTATATAATTTCGGGCCAAGGCACGTAAGGTTCCTACTTTACTATAACCTGATGCCTTATTCGATTTTACTAATAATTCTTCGGCTTTATACAAATCTTTGATATCGCCAGTATACTGAAACAGTGTGGCATATTTAGAGGCAATAATACCTAAATAAGAATTTTGAACCGTATCATTAGCATATTTATTTTCCCAAAATTTAATTTCATCATTCGCAAAAGCGACCGATTCATTTCCTCGAATACTAAGGTATTCATCATAATCTTTTGAGTTTGTTATTTGTTTGTTGCTGTTTGTGCATGAAACAATAACCAACATACCAAAGAATAGTAGCAGTAATTTGTTATATGTTTTCATAATGTTTGTTTTGTTGTATGCAATGTGTATTGCTTTTGTTGTTTGTTTGGTATAAAAAAACAGAGTACTTTAAATAATTACTAGCACCCTGTTTTTTTTAAAATTATTTGATAAAATTTTATTTTACCAAGCAGCTGCTAAATATGGAAATGACGTTAAAAAGTCTTTATCATTTTTATTTACATTATCTTTTGTCAAACCTGGATTTGATCCACCAGTTGGTCCTCCAAAGATTAATAAAAGCTCTACATCAATTACGTCATCAGCCAAGGCTCTACCTGTTAAAACATTTGTTCCATCAAAGAAAGTTGTTTTAGCAGAAGTTGAAACATTCAACACATCAGTTGCTAATACACTCGCAAAAGTATCTATACTATGTCCTAATGCATTACTAGTATAACCGAATGCCTGTAATTTAGCTTTGATAACAGGTGTATAAATGGCTCCCATAGCCGAAGGAGTGGTATTATTGAAATCGTCTTTAGGTTGTCCTGATGCTACAAAAACCGTATTAATAGCTGGTCTACCCATTTGGTCTTGTTGTACATAAGTTCCTGAAAAATCAACTGCCGAAGGGGCGTTATCATTATCATCATTATTACAACTTACCGTTCCCAAAGCACATATTAGTGCTAATGTTATTATTGTGAATTTATTTGTCTTCATAATTTCTTGTTTTTTTGAATTTAAAATCGCTTAGTTATTGTTTTTTCTTAGTTTCTACCCAGGTGTTCAATGAGGCAGCTGTACCTAATTTAGATTTTGGCACTTCGATTACAACAGATAAAACATTGGTACCTGCGAAAGTATCTGTTCCTGTAGTTTTAAAAGCTGAAGCTGTCCCTCCGATTACTGCTTGGTATTGTCCTAAGTCAAAAAAGAAAGGATCATCTCTAGGTCCTGCAAAAAATTTCATTCCGTTTTCATTTGAAATATTTGGTGTTTGACCGTATTTAGAAATTTGAACACTACCCGAAGCTTTGCTGAAATCAATAGTGCTTGTTTTTCCTTTTACAGATGGAGCATATGGTCCGAAGAAATACATTTTATTTCCTTTGCGAATAGCTTGAATTACTAAATCCTCAACATTGTCTCCTGTATTGTCGATGTTTACTTCGATCATTACATTCTCATTAAAACTTGCTGCAGCTGTTGCGCCCGGACTTAACAATCCTTGTGTGTTTACTGCGAATACTAAATTGTTAGTATCTTGTCCTTGGAAAGCATAGAAATCAGTGATATCAGATGCATTTCCTGTTACTGATGGCGCATCGATATGATCCGCTGCTACTAATGTTAAACCCGTAATCGCTAAAAGCGATAGGCCTAAAATAATTTTTGTCTTTTTCATTTTGTGATTATTTAAAAGGTTATAATAGGATTTACGGGAACGGATGGTTTATGGTTTTAAAAAAAGTAAAAAAAAGTGAAATTAATTTTCAATCCACTGATTAACAGTTGATTAAAATATATTTATTTTATTACTATTTTAAAGATACGTATTTTATCATTTTGTAACTATAACAAAGATATGAGCCCTTATGTCTTGCTGGTGGCACGCCTAAAATATTTCTAAAACCAAAATTATTTTTACAACGTAGTATTTATATGTTAAATAAAGCCAATTGTAAATTAGTTTATATAAGTTTGTAATAGATAAATAGACCTTATTATGACCCAAGAAGAGTTATTAGTTTTGATTTATAAAAAAGATGCAAAAGCGTTCACACATCTATATGATATGTACTCGAAAAGCTTGTTTGCTGTAATTAATGTCCTTGTCAAAAATACCGAAGAAGCCGAGGATGTGCTCCAAGAGGTATTTGTTAAGATTTGGAAAAACATTGATTCCTATAATGAGAGTAAAGGCCGTTTTTATACTTGGATTCTCAATATAGCTCGAAATTCCTCCATAGATAAGTTACGTTCTAAAAACTTTAACAACAGTCAAAAAAACCTTTCCTCTGATAATTTCGTAAATCTATTAGATGACAGTAACAAACTGACAAACAAGGTAGACACTATAGGTATTCATGAATTTGTCAAGAGGCTAAAGCCAAAGTGTATTCAAATCATCGATTTATTGTTCTTTAAAGGGTATACCCAACAAGAAGCTGCAGAAGAGTTGGAAATTCCGCTAGGAACAGTAAAAACACACAATAGGAATTGTATAAATGATTTAAGAACCTACTTGAAAGTATAATGGAAAATAAAGAATATATAGCATCAGGAATCTTAGAACTTTACGTTTACGGCTTACTCAGTGAGGCCGAAAACGAAGAGATTGCCATGCGCGCCAAAAATGACCCCGAAATACAAGCTGAAATCGTTTCGATAGAGAAATCAATCATTGCTTTATCATCGAGTTTTTCCCCTTTTAATTCAGTGGGTAATTATGAGCGAATCAAAGAAAAACTAGACTTAAACCCAAGTCCAAAAGTAATAGAACTAGAACCTAAAAGAAACATTTCACACTATTTAGGTTGGGCTGCTGCCGTTATTTTGCTAATGGGAATTGGTTTTATGTATAACCAACTGACTGTTACAACAAACCAAGTGGTGAATGCTGAAACAGAAAAATCTAAAATTGAAAAGGAATTAAATACCTTAACCCTCGAAAACAAAGCTATTGAATCAAGCTTAGCTATTATAAGAGACACAAATACAACAGTCGTTGCCCTAGGTGGACAGGCTGTTGCTCCAGAGTCCTACGCTAAAGTGTACTGGAATAAAGAAGCTCAAAAAGTATATATTGATGCTTCGGGTTTACCTGAACCACCAAAAGGAATGGTGTACCAAGTATGGTCACTAAAATTGAATCCACTTACACCTACGAGCATTGGACTATTGGATAATTTTAATGATAATGATAAACGATTATTCCCTATAAATGCGATTATCGATGCAGAAGCTTTCGGTATCACATTGGAACCAGCGGGAGGAAGTTTAACACCTACTATGGAACAATTGTATACTTTAGGAAAAGTATAATTTTAAATTATAAAGCTATTTTAAAAAGCAGTCTTTCGAAGGAGAGTCTGCTTTTTGTTTTCAATAAAGAGTAAATATTGATAGAAATTTGTGATTAGAAATTAGACACAAATTACACTAATTTACACGAAAACTTACTGATTTAATAATTTCATGAATCTGCCTTAGGCAGATAAAAATTAGTGTAATTTTATAACTCTTATAATTTGTGCTAATTAGTGCAATTCGTGTCTATCCTTTTTATTGTTTATAATATTTTACATAAAGGAAATAAACCTCATTAATTATTAAAATGTTTCGCTTTCCTCAAATAGACAATATTAATACAAACTAGCCTATCTTTGCATTTTAATACAAAAATGAGCTATACCCTACTTTCTTCACCTTTACAAGGTTTTACAGATTACCGCTTTAGAAATGCCCAAAATAAAATCTTTGGTGGCATTGATACTTTTTATGCTCCTTACATTCGCCTGAACGGAAAACTAGATATTAAATCTTCATACCAAAGGGATTTAGCATTAGAGAATAACAATACCTTAGAAGTGATTCCGCAAGTGATTACTAATGATGCCGAGGAATTTTTATTTGTGGCCAAATATGTTCAGGAATTAGGTTACAAGGAACTGAATTGGAATTTAGGCTGCCCTTACCCGATGGTGACCAAGTGCGGAATGGGTTCAGGACTCATCAGTAATACGGAACGAATTAATGCTGTCCTTGATAAAGTTCACTCAGAAACAGATATTATTGTTTCGATGAAAATGCGATTGGGCTATGACACTACCGAAGAAATCCTAGATGTTTTTCCTATCTTAGAACGATACCCTATTAAAAATGTAGCTATTCATGCCCGTATTGGAAAACAACTGTATAAAGGTGGTGTTCACCTAGATGCTTTTCAAGAATGCATCAATTCAACAAAATTGAAATTGTACTATAACGGCGATATTACCTCTGTAGCAAGTTTTAAAGCTATGCAAGAACGTTTCCCCAGCATTGATCACTGGATGATAGGGAGAGGATTAATTGCAGATCCTTTTTTACCAACTATGATTAAAAATGATACTACTCTTTATCCTGATAATAAAATAGAATTGTTTAGCACTTTTCATGACACTTTGTATGAAGGCTATAGCCAATCCTTATCAGGAGCTACTCATATTTTATTAAAGATGCACCATTTATGGGAATATTTTTCAGTTCTTTTTGCGAATCCACACAAAGTGCATAAAAAAATAAAAAAAGCAAAAAGTATCAAGAACTACGAACAAGCTGTCAAGGAAATCTTAAAGGAAGAAAGCCAAATTAGAATCTAAAATTTACCATAATTCTAGGCTTAAAATTGAAGATAGTTCCAGCTAAGCTAAGCCCTTTCTTTTTTAGTTTGACAATAAACAATAGATAAACAGCTCAACTACTTACAAATAACACAAAATAAAAAAATCGAATTATAACAAAATTTTAGGTAGTAAAATGAATCTACTTAGATATTTTTATAATACTTTTGTTCGCTTAACGTAATAACTAATTTAACTGTAATGAAAAAATTATTTTTTTTACTTTCTGCTTCTCTTTTATTAATGTCATGTAGCAAAGACAAGTATACAATTTCAGGAACTATTAAAGGTCTTGAAGACGGAAAAACAATTATCCTTGAGACACAAGATGAAAGTGGAATGGGATTAAAATCAATTGATACTGTAAAAGTTGAAAATGGGAAATTCGTTTTTGAAGGAAAAGCATTAGAGCCATCTTTCCATACTTTACAAATCGAAGGAGTACAAGGAAAAGTGCCATTCATCTTAGAAAATGGTGATATAACAATTACTGTTGATAAAGACAGTATTCAAAAATCTAAAGTTTCAGGAACATACAACAATGATGAGTATGTGAAATTTAACGAGGAAATTAAAGTAATCCAAAAGAAATTAATGGATTTCCAAACTCAAAATACTGAAAAAATGAATCTTGCTCAACAAACTAAAGATACTGCTGTAATCAATGGTTTGATGCAAGAATTTTCTAAAATTCAAGAAGAAGTTGGAAACGCTTCAAAAGCAAAATATATTGGATACGCTGAAACGCATCCTAAAGCTTTAATCAGTGCTTTAATCATCCAAGGAATGTTGAATGATCCAACTGCTGATGTTAAAAAAGCAGAATCAATCTACAATGGATTTGAAGAATCATTGAAAAACACAAAACCAGGAAAAGCGATTAAAACTAAACTTGGTGAAATCAAAAATCCAGCTGTAGGCGCTACAACTCCTCCAGCTCCAGGAGCAAGCAACTGAAGATCAGATTTCTCTGCTCCTAACCCTGATGGAAAAGTAATTTCCCTTAAAGAAAGTTTAGGAAAAGTGACCATCGTTGACTTTTGGGCTTCTTGGTGCGCACCATGCCGTCAAGAAAACCCTAATGTAGTTGCTCTTTACAATGAATTCCACGCTAAAGGATTAAACATTATTGGTGTGTCTTTAGACAAAGACAAAGCCAAATGGAAAGAAGCCATTGCAAAGGATAAATTGAGTTGGACTCATGTTTCTAATTTGAAATTTTGGGACGAACCGATAGCAAAACAATACGGTGTAGAAGCTATTCCTGCAACTTTTATACTTGATGCTTCAGGAAAAATAGTTGCAAAAGACTTAAGAGGAGACGCTCTAAGAGCAAAAATCACTGAGCTTTTAAAATAAGCTCCTTCTCAAAATAACACATAAAAAAAGCACAAGCTCATAATAATGAGTCTTGTGCTTTTTTACTTTTCAGAATATCTTATTTAACCTAAATTACGTATTGGAACATGGACAGCACAGATTTTAATAGTTTTATAACCTAAAACCTCCGGAAACATGCCTAATCTGCGTGAAAAAAACCAATAAAATCCTAATGCGCATTTTAGTTTAATCATTCTCATAGCGCTCCATTTCGCGATCATAAAATGAATTAGCCGCTTCAATTAAGCCTTCCATTTCTGCATTTAATTCGGCTTCATCTAGATCTTCGGCTTCCTCCATAAACTCTACTTCATCATCTTTTAGGTTGATGATAAATCTAGGATAATCTAAGTGAATGATAAAAATATCGTCTGGACAATCGGTATTGTCACCCAGTAAAAATTTTGGTAATTCCATTTTTGTTTGTTTACCCGCAAAGTTCGCAAAGTTATTTGCAAAATCTACAGAATTAATTAATTATTTATCCGAAAGAATAATTGGAGCACTATTCCCTTTTCCCATAAAAATTATTTTGGTATTTGGTGATGCCGCCAATTCTTTTTGTGCTTTTATAAATTCGTATTGTAATTGTTTATCTGTTAAACCCAGAGAAATAATACGTTGGTAATCAGCAATACCCTGTGCTTCTACCCTTTTACGCTCTGCTTCTTGTTTTTCTTTCTGCAATACAAACTGCATTTTTTGAGCGTCTTGTTCTGCATTAATCTTACTTTCGATTGTCCTTTTCACCGAAGCAGGCAAATTGATATTTCGAATAAGTAACTGCTCTAAAATCAATCCTCTCTTTTTGAAATCAGATTCAATGTTCTTAAATATGCGTGTTTGAAATTCATTTCTTTTAGTAGAATATAAGGCAACTGCATCATAATAAACAGCATTGTCACGAATACGAGTTCTTGTTACAGGACGCACAATTTTATCTGTATAATTAACCCCAATTTCTTTAAAAATCCTTGGCGATTCAGTTGATAACACACGGTATAAGACCGTCAAATCAATAACAACCTCTAATCCATCATTGGACAAAACACGAATGGCATCATCACCTTGTTGCGCTCCTTCTCCATGTTCTGCAGACATGGTATAATTTTGTGTTTGAATATCAAATATCGTCACATCTAGTAACGGATTAATAATATGTAATCCGCTTTCAAGTGTTCCCGACTGCACATTACCGAATAGCGATTTCACTCCAACTTTTCCAGCATCTACTTGCTTGAATGCGGTTGAAAAAACACCAATACACAGCAAAAACAAACCGATTATTCTAAATACTGTAGCGTATTTAGTAAGAGGACCATAATTATTTTTTGAGGTAAAACTAATCACCAATAACACTATTCCTAGAAAAATAAATACAATCATCTTTAGTCTTTTAAATCATTAATAAATGGAACTAACCACACCTACTAATCAATTGTTTAGTCAAATGGTTAAAGCGAAGATACAAAAATAAAGCCGCTGTAGACAATCCTGCCAAAAGTCCGATCCATATTCCAATTGCTTTTAAAGAAGTATAAAGTCCTAACCAAATACAAATAGGAAATCCAACAACCCAATAGGCCACAAAAGTAATATACATAGGGATTTTCACATCTTGCAACCCTCTCAAAGCTCCTAACATCACTACTTGAATTCCATCAGATATTTGAAAAACGGCAGCTACTAATAACAGATGAGAAGCTACTCTTACCACCTCTTGATTTTGAATCACATCAGTAACATTTGAAGTATCAATAAACCATGTTGGTAAAACGGTATGCATCAAAACAAAGAATATTGCAAAACCCATCTCTAGTAAAATTGCTAATAAAAAAATCGACAAGGCCACCATTCGCAACTTCTTATAATCCTTCAATCCTTTTTGGTTACCTACTCTAATAGTGGCCGCCACACTTAGTCCCATAGCAAACATAAATGTAAATGAAGCTAAACTCAACGCAATTTGGTTTGCCGCCTGATTTGCAACTCCTATACAGCCTGATAGCCAAACTGCGCCAGTAAACAAAGCCACTTCAAAAAACATTTGCATGGCCGATGGCGCCCCTAATTTTATAATAGCAATATTAACTGTTTTCTGCATTTTGCGGATAGCAAATCCTTCAAAAAAAGGATGAAACTTGGCATTACGACTCATCTTATAATGCAAATACCACAACATTGCAAAACGCGAAACCAGCGTCCCGATAGCAGCCCCCATAAATCCTAATTTTGGAAAACCTAAAGCACCGTAGATTAGAACATAATTCAAAAATACATTAATTAGATTCCCAAAAATAGTCGCCCACATGGAGTACTTAGTTTCACTCATTCCATCTGCAAATTGCTTATACCCCTGAAAAACAATCAAAGGAACTAACGAAAAAGCAATAACATCCAGAAAAGGTTTTGCTAAACTAACGACGTTTTCAGGCTGCCCCATTAATTCAACTACTGGTTTAAATAGCAGAATTACACCAAAAAGTACAAATCCCAAAATACTACATAAATAGAGTCCATGATGAAAGACAGTCCTTCCTTCAGCTATATCTTTTTTACCATCGGCTGCAGCTGCCATAGGTGTAATTGCTGTCGAAAAACCAATTCCCAATGACATCGCTATAAAAACAAAGCTATTTGCCAAAGAAGCAGCGGCTAATTCGGTTGGACCAATGCGCCCCACCATAATATTATCAATAATCCCCACTATAGTATGTCCTAGCATTCCTAAAATGATGGGATAGGCTAATTTAAAATTATACGAGAATTCTTTAGTGTACGTCTGAAAATTCAATTTAAAAATATTTTTTTTGAGCGAGCAAAGGTAAGCAGATGGATTGATATTCATCTCAATTGTCAATCATATTAAACACTCAATTACCCCAACTACTTTGGCAATCTAAAAATTCTATAACAAAACCCAAAAATTCTATAACAACAAGCGTCATCGAAGGCAATACATTTGTCTTAATGCTACTTTAAGCATAAAAAAGTAATATAAATTAAAATACCTTAATCATGAAAAGCAAGAACAACATCAGAATCACATTCACCTTAGCCATTAGTTTACTATTTACTTATGCTATAAATGCACAAAAAACAGAAGCAGCGAAATACGATCAAGGATTCCGTTTAGGATTCGGACTTAATGCGGGAGTTCCTACCGACGAAGACGTTTACAACTATGCCCTAGGCGCAGATGCTAGACTACAATACGATTTATCCAAGAAGACATCTTTAATTTTAACAACAGGATTCACCAATTTATTTATTAGTAACGACCGAAAAGATCTAGGAATTGTCCCTGTAAAAGCTGGTTTTAAAGCCTTTGTATGGGAAGACCAGTTTTATGTTTTAGGTGAAGTAGGTGGTGCTTTTGCTGTTACCAATGGAGCAAACCAACATACCTACCTTTACGCTCCCGGAATAGGATATGCGACAAAATATATTGATGTAAGCGTACGTTATGAAGGTTATACAGAATATGACACTAACCAAGTTGCCTTGAGATTGGCATACGGTTTCAAACTATAAAATCAACACCCAAAAAAAGTAATGTGATTAAAATGATATATCCTTTAATCACATTACTTTATATATTTATCTATTCCGTTGACTACTCTAATCGTTTTATTTAAAACAGTCTCTTTTTCCATTCTTTCATTCAATTCTAAATTTTCATTTAAATTGACTTTATGGTAAATGTGATAAATAATCCCAGCATAACGTATCCTTTTAGCTTTTACACGATTGTTTCCTAAGCGAATAGCTAAATCAGAATCTTCCCTTCCCCAACCTTCAAAATCCTCATTATACCCGTTGACAGCAATCAAATCATCCCTCCAAAAAGAAACATTACAACCTCTGAATTTTTCAGAAATACCAAAATAAGATTTATAAAGTCGTGACAACGAAGGGATATACAGACTTCTTGTTTTATTTTTGATTTCTTTTGAGAAAAAATTGAAGGATATTTTTTTACTCGCAATAACAGTGGCTACAAATTGAGGAAGTATATTTACTCTTGAACCATAGAGATAAACACCTTTTTCAGAAAAACGAATGTGATCAGCAACAAATTCAGAATGAATAATACAATCACCATCTATTTGAATTATATAATCAACCAATGTAGCAGCAATTGCCTTATTTAAAATTTTAGCCTTCCTAAATCCTTTATCTTTTTGCCAAATATGCTTTATTGGAATCAAACTATATTTTACAAATTCTTCAATTAACAGTTTAGTTTTTTCATTTGAACCATCATCAGCGATAAGAATTTCGTCGGGCAAAACAGTTTGCGCCAAAATACTTTTTAAAACTAACTCTAGGGACTCTGGCCAATTATAGGTTGAAACAAGTAATGCTACTTTCATTTAATTAATTACTATTGGGACAATGCCCATTATATTTTATCTTCACTTATAGCAAAGCTTATCTTGAGGACTATTTTAAATTGAAATGCTAATATATAAAATTAGTGAGATAGCAAAAATACCAATGCTTTCATTAATCTATAATAATTTTAACAAAAAATTTTATTGATTTTCATACAATTCTTTAAAAAACAAATAAGGCTGTAAATTCCCTATTTTTATTATGGAAATAATTAAAACAAAAAACAATCACTTTACTTTTTTGCTCTATTCAACTACAAATATACTTGATATTTCAAATCTTCAACTAAACCAATTTTATTAAACGCCTTGATAACCAAAATTTAATTTAAACTTTTCAATAAAAGCTTAAAATGAATTAGCTTTGTAATTTCAAAACAATGACATGATTAACCCTTCGGCTCCTGGTTGGATAGATAAATATTTCTCAAAACAATCACCGTCAAAATCTATTTTGACTAATGATTTGGATTCGTTTTACCATAAAATTAGAAAGACCGGTTTTATTTATGGTCATATTGTTTCATTTGAAACAGATACGCCAATCGACACTAAAGGCTGGGTTCAGAACGAGATACCAAAAGTAGCGTTACTAAACATTCTACACGCCACATATAAATTGCACTATCAAGACAAAACATCTGAACAGTTTTTGACCAAGGCACTTGATTTTTACAATGCGATGAGCCCACAAAGCTTTAGTTTGTTTAAAAAAGTACTCCCGAATGGTTCCGCTTCCTTCAATTTAGAAAAAATCATTGATAGTCGGGTTCAAACCAATATTGACATTGTGAGTAAAAATTTTTCACACATTGTCACCAATGCTTTGCTCTTTGTTGATGTATTGGCTTTTCACCAATACTTAACACATAGTGAATTGCCTGATAAATATTTAAAGCGAATTGAAGAAGCCATCATTGGAGTGGTCTCATTATCCTTAAAAACAAAAACTAATAAATCAAAATATGATGATTTATTAATCAAACTCTTTGAAGCTTCTGTTCGTTACAGCAAATTCTCAAATGTCAATATTCAAAATATTGAGGAATTAAAGCTTACTTATTTCAAGTCCAATTTAGAAAAATACTACATCCTTGATATGGCAGGAATGTCACTCTGGAGTGATGGAAAAATTGAAAACGAAGAGGCTTATTTTCTATATAAACTAGCTGAAAACATTTCTATTCCAGATGAATTTGTAGCTACCAGCATTGCTGAAACTGACCATTTTATCTCAAGCTACAAAAAAGAGATTCCTTATTTTAATTATTCAAATCCTGTTAAACATTTTTACGACCAAACCACACAAAATGTTGAAACTTTAATTACTAGAAATAAAAATCGACTCTTCAAGGAAATCACTCAGAGTAAAGAATTAATGATTCTACTAGCTAATTCAACAAGAAGAGATTTGGACGAAAAAGAAAAGAAAAAGGTTAAAAAACACCTTTTAGACATCTGTAAAACGATTCCATCGCTTACTATTTTCTTACTGCCTGGAGGAAGTTTACTCTTACCAATCCTTATTAAGTTTATTCCCAAAATGCTGCCTTCTGCATTTAATGAAAATCTAGATAATGAATAAAAAAAATATCGCTTTAATAGCGATATTTTTTTTATTCATTGAAGCAATCAAGCTTATAATTTTAATTGATACACTTCTTCCAGTCCTTGATTAGAACTAAAATTAACATCTAAATCAGTTACATAACCTGAATTCAATCCATAAACCCAACCGTGAATAGTCAAATCTTGCTTGTTTTTCCATGCACCTTGAACGATTGATGTTTTGCACAAATCAAATACTTGCTCTTTTACATTAATCTCCACAAAGGCATTAAAACGGTCATTTTCATCTGGAATAGAATCTAAATATTCATTATGTAAACGATAAACATCTTTAATATGTCTAATCCAGTTATCAATAATTCCTATAGATTGATTCCCCATTGCAGCTTTGATACCCCCACAACCATAGTGACCACAAACAATAACATGTTTCACTTTTAATACATTGACTGCATAATCCAAAACACTTAACATATTCATATCAGAGTGAACCACCATATTGGCAATATTACGATGCACAAAAACCTCACCAGGCTTAGCCCCGATGATTTCATTTGCCGGTACTCTACTATCAGAACATCCAATCCACAACAATGGCGGTGTTTGTCCTTTGGCTAAGTCTGCAAAAAAATTAGCGTCAAGAGCCAATTTTGATTCAACCCATTCTTTGTTATTATCAATTATTTTTTTATAAAAATCATCCATTTTTTACTGTTTTATTTTTACTATTATACTTAATCAAATTAAGAACTAATATAGTATCTTTTTTATTTTTTTCAACTAAAAAAAGAAAACTTATTTATTCTTTGATTTCATTTACAATTGTTTCTTTCTTTATCATTTTACGTTTTGCAACATCGTAATAATGCTCCAACGTAACATGATTAGCAGAATCAGGAGAATTTTCTAAATCATAAGCCTTTTTAAAGCCTTTTAGTTTTACTTTAATATTCTCTTCTTTAGCTCTATTTTCCTTAAATTCACTAATTAAGTCCAAAATATCATGAGCTATATATACTGTATCATGAGCATTGATAATTACACTAGAGTTTTCAGGTATAGAATTCAACGTTAGTTTAATAGCAGCCTTATTTAAGAATGATACTTCTTGTGCTAAATCAATGTGAATTACATCTCCATCAACATATTCTTCTTTCTTAAAACTGTAAGCTCTCTTTAAATTCCCTCTCAAAATAAAAATGATACTAATAATCATCCCTAGCATTACTCCTTTTAATAAATCCGTAGCCACAACAGCAACCAAAGTAGCTATAAAAGGTACAAACTGATACTTACCTTTTTCCCAAAAATGAAGAAAAGTAGCTGGCTTAGCCAATTTGTATCCAATTAAAATTAAAATCGTAGCAAGAGTAGCCAAAGGTATCTTATTCAAAAGAACGGGAATAGACAAAACACTCAACAACAGTAAACTTCCATGAATAATAGTTGACATCTTTGATTTAGCTCCAGCATTACAGTTGGCCGAAGAACGAACTACTACTGAAGTCATTGGTAAACCTCCCAATAATGAGCTTACAATATTCCCTACACCTTGCGCTTTTAACTCCACATTTGTATTGGTATATCTTTTTTGAGGATCCATCCTATCAGCAGCTTCTATACATAATAAGGTTTCAATTGAGGCGACTATTGCTATGGTCATCCCTGTAACCCAAACTTTTGGATTTAGAAATGCCGAAAAATTAGGCGTTGTAATAATGCCTTTAAATTCTTCTATTGAAGTTGGAACTGGTAAAGAAACTAAATGACTTTTGGAAATTGCAAATTCACTACCCGATTGTATAAAAATTTCATTTAAAACAATTCCAGAGATAACAGCTACCAATGCACCAGGGACTAATTTTATTTTTTTAAGAAATGAAACTTTATCCCAAGAAATAAGAATAATTAACGAAGTTATAGTAACCAATACTGCCCCTATTTGTATATGATTAAAAATTTCAAATAAAGATGAAAAAGAATTATCACCATTACTTTGCACAAAAGACTGATCCCCTTCATAATCAGCATCATAACCAAATGCATGTGGTATCTGCTTTAAAATGATAATTACACCAATACCCGCTAACATCCCCTCAATTACATTTGTCGGGAAATAATTGGAAATACTTCCCGCTTTCAAAAAGCCTAGTCCTAACTGGAGCAAACCAGCAATAAAAACCGACATTAAAAAGACGTCAAAAGCTCCAAAATCTGTAATAGCGGTTAACACAATAGCGGTTAACCCCGCAGCTGGCCCCGAAACACTAATATGTGATTGACTTAGATATCCAACTACTAATCCACCTATGACTCCCGAAATAATACCTGAAAATAAAGGAGCTCCCGAAGCCATTGCAATACCCAAACACAGTGGCAAAGCCACCAAGAAAACTACTAAACCAGAAGCAAAATCAGACTTAAGGTTAGCAAAAAGATTAATTTTTTTCGACATAATATTTTGTAAAATAATTAGACTTAAAAAAGACTGCTATTCAAAAATGAAACAGAATTTTCAATATGTAAAAACAAAAACATTATGCAATATCAGGAGGAGGGGAAAATATCTTAGATGAAACATTATCGTGTTTTGATAAATTTTCAGACTGAATCAAGTTAGATTTTTCAATTTTTATCACAAGAAAATCAGAATTCAACAGCTGATTACAAGCGTATACCTTAACCTCTTTACTATGAGAATGCTCTTCTTCTGAAAATTTATAAAACATAGAAACATCACATTTCTTTTCTATCAACGTCACTACAGTAGGAGTCAATAAAAAAGCAATAAACAAAAAAAGAAATAGTTTTGCGATTAGTCTCATAACTACAAAAATATGTTTATTATAAAAAATACAAGCTAAAATACATAAAATTAAAAAAATATTAACATCATTTTTAACAAAAAAGTATTATTTCATTGCAAATCTGAACTTTAAAGTTGTAAAAAATGACAGCCAATAAATCCAAAAAATAAGAATAAATTTAATTTATAGTTTTTATATTTACATCATAAAATACTATCGATGACAATCACACAATTAAAATATGTTTTGGCCGTAGCCGAACACAAAAACTTCACACTAGCAGCCGAAAAATGCTTCGTTACTCAACCTACTTTGAGTATGCAAATTCAAAAAATAGAAGAAGAATTAAGTATCACTATATTTGATAGAACCAAAAAGCCTATTCAGCTTACAGATATAGGACAAAAAATAGTTTCACAAGCTAAAAACATTGTTATTGAAGCCGACCGTATTCAAGACATTGTCGAACAACAAAAAGGGTTTATAGGAGGCGAATTCAGATTAGGCATCATCCCTACCATTATGCCTACTTTACTTCCTATGTTTTTAAATAATTTCATTAAAAAACACCCGAAGGTTAAACTTATTATTGAAGAACTAAACACCGATGAGATAATTACAAAACTAAACAATGGTCATCTTGATGCCGCCATTGCAGCCACCCCTTTGATGGAAGAAAAAATCAAAGAAATTGTTCTTTACTACGAGCCTTTTGTGGCTTACATCCCTGAGAACCATCAACACTTTCAAAAGCAAGAAATCGAAGTAGACGACCTTAATCTCGATGAAATTTTACTATTACAAGACGGACACTGTTTTAGAGATGGAATTTTAAACTTGTGTAAAAACAACACTCAAAACGGAACAAATCGTTTTCAAATTGAAAGCGGAAGTTTTGAGACCTTAATAAAATTAGCAAACGAAGGTCTAGGAACCACCTTATTACCATTTTTACATACCTTAGATTTAAAAGAATCGGACAAAGTAAAACTACGTCATTTTGTCGAACCGAAACCAGCGAGAGAAATCAGCTTGATTTATCCAAAAAGTGAATTGAAAATTCAAATTATCGACGCACTGAGAAGCACAATTTCAGGAATAATAAAAGGAGCTATCATATTTCAAAACGTTGAAATAATAAGTCCTTTACAAAATAAAGAAAGAAACCTTAGAGGATAAGATTTCTTTCTTTGGGGCAAATAGGGCAAACTATTTTTTTACTACTACATAAATTAACTCTTTCAAATCTGGTTTCTCATTTGTAAAATAAAAAAGCCAGTTCCTTAAATGCTCCATTTCATGAGGCAATAAATTCCTTATTGCCTTTTTAAGTTCTTTCAAAAACAGCTCAGGGTTAAAACTTACTCTTTCGAGCACCTCTTTCGTATAATCATAAATCATTCTAGACATAGCAGGTAGATTTAAAAGTTACTATTTTAATACTGCTAAATGTATAAAAAAAACGAATAGAAAAACAGCAAAATAAAGATTAAATGCGTTTTTCATCGATAAAATACACTAAAATAGTTTTAAAGTAAGTTTTAGAGTACGAATATAAAATTACATCTGTTTTAAATGTAAGACACAAAAAAAGGAACCTATAGGTTCCTTTTTTATATGTTTTCAACTAATAACAAACATTCTTTCAATTCAGGTTTTTCGACCACATACTCAAAAAGCCATTCTTTTAATTTCTCTAATTCGAAAGGTAAAAGTGTTTTAACTGCTTTTTCCAATTCTTTTCTAAATAATAACAGATCAAAGCTTACTCTTTCTAATATTGATTTGGTATAATCAAACATAACTTTAGACATAACTAAGGATTTGAGGTTTAAAATTTATTTATTACTTCGTAAAAATACATTTTTTATAAATAACTCCTAAGCATAACAACGTAATTTTATTAAAATATTGTGTTAATAACAAAAATCCAAAACTATCAAACGAAACCTTTTGTTGCCCTTAACATCTCCCGCTTACCTGGAGGACCAGCTAATTTTTCTACAGAAAAACCAACTTCAATCATACTTCTTTTCACTACTCCTCTTGCAGCATAAGTCACCAAAACACCATTATCTTTTAGGGCTGCAAACATTTTCTGAAAAATCTCAGTACTCCATAATTCAGGTTGTACTCGATAACCGAAAGCATCAAAATAAATTAAATCATATTTCCCTCTATCATTAATCTCTTGAAACAATTGTTTTCTCTTTGTCAAAACAAAATCAACATCCATTTCCGATGTAGATTCCCAATCCGAAACATGCATTTTGTTAAAAATTCCCGAAAAATGATTGACTTTTAATTCATCTATATAGTTCATAGCTTCCAATTCTTGGGAACTAATAGGATATGCCTCAACTCCAGTATAATCAATTTTTTGTTTCAATCGTTTACTCTCTATGTAGGTAACAAAAGCATTTAAACCAGTACCAAATCCGATTTCTAGGATAGCAATATTTTTATTTTCGAATAAAGACAAACCATTTTTTATAAACACATGTTGTGCTTCTTGGATAGCACCGTGTTTTGAATGATAACTTTCATTCCAATCTTTAATATGAATGGTGGTTGACCCATCAAGGGTTTGTATAATTTCTCTCTCCAAAATTTTAAATTAATCTATTATAAGATTCTCACTATGAGAAAACAGTCCAAAAATAACCAAAACAAAAACATATAATTGAAAAAAAACTATTTATATTAGCTATTCTACATAAATAATCACCGAATCATTATTTTTTTTAAAATATAAACAATTAACAATTTATTACCATATTTAATAGTAGAATGACACCCTTTTTAGTCTTTTTTATTTAATTTTGCTAACTATTAAAGTTCACTTATAATTATTCTATTGATTATGATTTGTAAGTGATTCACTTTTAAAAAAATAAAACAAAATATTACCCAACTATGAGTACAACTCAAACTGACAAAATTGAAATAAACAAAGTAGCTACTTCAAAAATAAACGAAGTAGATTTTGAAAATTTAAGCTTTGGTTCTGTTTTTACAGATCATTTATTAGAGTGTGATTTTAAAAATGGTGAGTGGCAAAAACCCGTCATTAAACCATACGCTCCCTTTTTGTTAGACCCTTCAGCTCGTGTATTTCATTATGGTCAAGCTATCTTTGAAGGAATGAAAGCCTACAAAGATGAGGACGATTCTATTTGGCTTTTTAGACCAGATGAAAACTTCCGTCGTTTTAACTCTTCAGCTGTTAGAATGGCTATGCCAGAAGTTCCCGAAGAAGTATTCATGGAAGGATTGAACCATTTACTAAAGTTAGATCACGAATGGATCAAAAAAGGATTAGGAAACACCCTTTATATTAGACCGTTCTTAATTGCTACGGGACAAGGTGTTGTAGCTAATCCATCTGATGATTATAAATTCATGATCATATTATCACCTGCTAAAGCATATTATTCTGGAGAAGTAAAAGTACTGATTGCAGAGCACTATAGTAGAGCGGCTAATGGTGGTATTGGAGCAGCAAAAACTGCTGGAAATTATGCAGGTCAATTTTACCCAACTAATTTAGCCAACAAAGAAGGATTCCAACAAATCATCTGGACTGACGATGCTACGCATACAAAACTAGAAGAAGCAGGTACGATGAATGTATTTTTTAGAATCAACGATACTTTATTCACTGCTCCTGTAAGCGAGAGAATTCTAGACGGTGTGACTCGAAAAAGCCTTATCGACATGGCTAAGAAAGAAGGAATTAATGTAGAAGTTCGACCAGTCCTTGTTTCAGAAATCATCGAAGCTGTTAAAAACGGAACTTTGAAAGAAATATTTGGAGCAGGAACGGCTGCAGTAGTAAGTCCTATCTCTGGGTTTTCATACAGAAACGAATATTTTGAATTACCAAAAATTGAAAATTCAATTGCTTCTCAATTGAAAGATAAATTAACAAATCTTCAACATAAATTGACAGAAGATCCTTTTGGCTGGACCGTTAAAGTATCTTAACAAATACAAACACAAAAAAGAGCGATTCTCAAATTAATTGAAATCGCTCTTTTTTTTTTACAATTAATAAACCGTCTAAATAAATTCAGACGGTCTATTTTCAAACAAACTAACTCCTCTCCAAAGGAGAGACTCACAACATTTAATTATCAATTAATAATTAAAACATTATCATTAATTAAACATAACTTTTTTAGTTACATCTCCTGCTTTAATAATATATATACTATTATCTGAAAAGTTATAATTTAATGTTCCATCAGCTTTAACTAACCCTGAAGCTAGAATTTTACCTTGTATATCTAAGACTTGAACATTCCCATCAACACCATTTAGAGTAACTCCAGATTTTGATACTATAATAGCATTTTCTAATAATTCATTTTCATTTATTCCTAAGGTTGTGTTCTTAATGATACTCCAGCTTTTAATTTGTAATTTATTAAAAAAAGTACCCGTAGTACTTTTAGCTGCACCTATTCCAAAAGTCATCGTTGCAGCAGTAGCAGTATATGTTCCACTTAATGTTTGTTCACCTCCCAATGCAGCACTTGAACTTGATAATTTCTTATTTGTATTCACATAGGCTCTCGTTTTATACGCAGCTGGTATGTCACCACTAGTACCCTCCCATATTGCTGCCGCATACTCACCAAATGTATTTGTTTGAATACACTCAATTACAGCTGAAATATCATACGCTTTCCCCACTTCCAATCCTGTTGCGGTATAGGTAAACCACATAGCCGTATCTGTAGGAGCATTTTCATTATTGGGAGAGCCTAAAATTAGTCTATAACCTGATTGAGCATAAGACAAAGGTGTAGCCGCAACAAAACCAGGATTATAAAAACCATAACTAGATTCCAGATTATTTTGCAATAAAACAATATTACCACTCCACGCCGTTTTACCATTCGCAGTACTAGCCGCATAGGTAGAGGTATTATACACTTGACTCAGCACCTGTGCATTAGTCGATCCAATCACAAAAAAGAACATCGCGAAAAATAAAGTAAATTTTTTCATAATAAATAGATTTAGTTAATATTTGGTTATCTGCTTTAAAAAGAGTCACAATACTAAAGAGCATTGAATCTCTAATTATGCTTCAAACAAACTTAAACCAAACAACTCTTAAATATTTATTACATCACTAGACAAAAACTAAACCTAACAATCCATTCTCAAAACAATTTATCTGAAAATGTAAATAATTCACTATAAAACTAGATAAGAACTAGACCTATATTTCTATAACCACCGTTATTAATGGCTTTAGCAAAACACAAAGGCTTACATAAAAAAAGCACTAGGCAAACAGAGAAAGTTGACTAATTCTTTAAAAAAAACTTTGATTGACAAGGAATTACCTATAAAAAAAGGCTAAAGTTATTTACTCTAGCCTTTTTATTGCACCTTAAAATCTTTACTTTTCGCTAAAAATCTTCGAAAAATCGGGTTTAAAATAGTTTGGCCCCTTCATCACTTTTCCGTCTTCTCTATAAATAGGATTTCCATCTTCTCCGAGTTTACTCATATTAGAACGTTGAATTTCATCAAAAACAGCTTCAATCTTATCTTGCAAACCGTGTTCAATTATTGTTCCACAAAGAATATACATCATATCCCCCAAAGCATCGGCAATTTCAACTAAATCATTGTTCTTGACCGCCTCTAGATATTCTTCATTTTCTTCCTTCATTAAGTTATAACGGAGGATTTTTTTCTCTTCTTCTAAGTTCGCAATTGGGGTTTCACTATGTCCTATTCTAAAGGCCGTATGAAATTCTTTAACAGAGTCTATTTGTTTACGCATATCATTATTTATTTATCTAATTGAAAAGGCAAATTAGCAACTATTCATATACAATTGTGTATTTTTGCAAAAAAAATATAACTATGTTTAGTTCTGGACAATTGAAATTTGCAATTTGTTTTTTTATTGCCTTTGTAATCGCTGCTATCTATTCGTATCGAAAAGATTTGGCTTTACATAAAATACATTATAAAGGAAATTACAAAATACTTGTAGGCTTTCTACTGTTTATAGGATTATTATTTGTGATCAAAATATTTTTCAAAAGATAATCAACTTAAATTAATTGGACACGAATTCCTTTAATCACCACAAATTATTGAATTCGAAATAAATCACACCAATTCTTTCTACAAAAGACAGATAGCTTTTCGGAATTAAAATGGAATACTTTATTGCGTAAATCTTACTATCACTTTAATTCTCTAAAGGCAAAAAGCTGAATTTTTTAGAATAAAACAACATCTGTTCTGCAAAGGTTTTAGGCTGTTTTACTTCAATACCTATAATTTCACCCTTGGCGTTTACTTTTGGTACCAAAACAGGATTCACAAAACCACTATATGGAGCCGAAGTAAATTGTTTGTTCCGCTCTAACACCTCGGCATGCAATTTCTGGTCGACTTTTACTCCGTATTTTTCAACTAACAACTTTCCTGCTTCATAATCTCCTTCAGATTTTATGCGTTGTACTTCTCTTAATAATTGACCAAACAAATCGTGTAGTTTATCATAATCATTGATATTGATATAGGTTTTCCCATCGCGATTCAATTTAGATATTACATTGTCTTTCACGCCTTTTTCATATACCCAAGCACTAACCCATTGACGATTTCTCATGTGAGCTTCTTCAATATCAGCACCTAATTGAATTCGAATTAGTTGCGTCATCAAACCATTCCGAATGTAACTATCATAAGATTCCATCCCCACTTTCTTCCAATCATCAACCAAACCTAATTCTTGAATTTTAGAATCATATAAATAATACAAGGCTACTAAATCAGCTCTTCCTTCCTCCAAAGTGGAAGCATAACTCTTTAAGGTTTCTTTTGGCGTACCTACACCTGGATTAATTTGTCCTGAAGCATGGCCTACCACTTCATGCAAGGCTGTATGCAACTTATCCCCTATTTCTCCATACTTTTTTGCTAATTCCACCTCTTCTACATCATTTGCAAATTCCTCTAATCGTCCTTTACCCGCCGATTTTGAATAAGACTCTACAATATTCCCTAACGAAACCGACTTAGAACCATGAGCTGCTCTAATCCAATCGGCATTAGGAAGGTTAACACCAATGGGCGTACTCGGTGAAGCATCTCCAGCTTCACCAGCCACAATAATCGTTTTATAAGAAACCCCAACAACATTTTTCTTTTTATGCGCGATCATCAAAGGTGAGTTATCTTCAAACCATTGTGCATTATTCGAAACCAATTCCATTTTCTTAGACATATCAAAATCCTTAATTTGAACAATACACTCATAAGAACCTCGATATCCAAGCGGATCATTATAAACCTCGACAAAACCATTGATATAATCAATATTCCCTTCGGTCGCTTGAAGCCATGCAATATTATAATCATCCCAAGTCTTTAAACTTCCTGTTTTGTAATATTCAATTAACAACCCTAGAGCATCTGCCTGTGGTTTATTTTCGGCTACCGTTTTTGCTTTTTCTAACCAATATATAATTTGATCAATCGCTGCTCCATACATACCACCACTTTTCCAAACTTTCTCTTCTAATTGCCCTTTTTTATTTCGAATTAATTTTGAATTCAAACCAAAAGAATACGGTTTTTCCGGTTCTGGACTTACTTTTTTAGCATAAAAAGCTTCAACTTCTTTATGCGAAATTCCTTTTTCGTAAAAATTAACGGCAGAACCTTCAACCAAACCTTTGGACTCATCTAAATTTACTTTTTTTCCATCCTTATCATTAAAAAGAATGGCAACAATATAAGGCTCAAGAACAGTTTTTGTTGATTGTAATAAAGCATTAAAATATTGTTGTGAAAACTCTGGCTTGATTTTATCTTTAGAATAATGGTGGTGAATTCCATTTGAAAACCAAACGCGTTTTAAGTAGACCTCAAAGCTTGCCCAATCAGGAGACGTTTTATCTCCTTTATAATTCAAATAAACATTCTCTAAGGCTTTCCTAATTTTTAAATTGTATTTGTAGTTTTGGTCCCAGATAATATCTCTACCCGAAGTTCCTGCCTGACAAAGATAATAGACTAATTTCTGCTCTTTCAATGTTAGTTTATCCCATCCAGGGATTTGATAACGCAATACTTTAATATCTGAAAACTGCTCTACTTGGTAATCGAATGAATCAACATCCTTTGGATTTTGTGCATGACAAACTACCGAAAAAAGCATCATTAAGAACAGCCCAACACTATATTTTAATTTCATTATTGTCTTTTATTAAATTACATCATCAATAGCTAACAAATATAATCATTACAAGAGATTATAAAAACTAAGTAGAGGTCGCGTTTAAAAACTACTCCTTTGTATTTATATTTACAAAGATTCCGTTACAAAGCAATTTGTTTTGATAAAAAGCGTTACTACAACGCTATATGACAGCCTATTTTACAGCTAACAAATTAGAACACCAACAACCTAAATACTTCTATATTTTTCGTATTGTACCTAAAAAATATATAACTTTACAACAGTAAACAAACCGAATCTTATGAGAATTATAAAATATCTATTTCTTTTATTCCTACTCAGCCTTGTAGCTTTATCTATTTTTATCGCTACTCAAAAAGGAGAATTTAACATTGAAAGAAGCAAAATCATTAATAGCTCAAAATCATCTGTTTACAACTATATCAATGATTATAAAAACTGGGAAGATTTTGGCTCATGGATGACAGATGACCCTGAAATGAAGTTAATATATGCCGAGAAAACTATTGGCCCTGGTGCCTCTTATAGTTGGGAAGGCAAGGATGGAAATGGAGAAATGAAAACTCTTTTTGTAAAAGAAAATGATAGTATTTCTCAAAAAATGACATTCAACGATAGCCCTTCCACTGTTAATTGGAGTTTCAAAGATACTATTGGAGGAACAAAAGTAACTTGGAGAACCAAAGGAAAAATGAGTTTCTTCTTTAAAATATACGCCGCTTTAAAAGGAGGACCTGACAAGATAATAGGACAGATGTACGAAAAAAGTCTTGACAATCTAGACAAAGCACTTGATCACGAAATCAATACCTATAGTATAAAAGAAAATGGTTTAGTAAAAAGACCTAACATATTTTATTTAGCACAAACATTTACTTGTGAAATTGACAAAGTCATCAAAAACACTAAAATTGTAATACCAAAAATCACCAACTTTTGCCAAGAAAACAACATTAGCATCAACGGAAAACCTTTTGTAATTTATCATTCCTATGATTTGGATAAAAAAATCACCAAGGTATCGATTTGTCTTCCTATAAAATCAGAAATTTTCATTAGTCCAGGAAGTGACATTAACTCCGGGAAACTTGAAACAACTGAAGCTGTAAAAACTACTTTGTATGGTGATTATTCCCATATTCAAAAAGCATTAGATAAAGGTTTTGCTTATTTGAATAAAAACCAACATAAAACAGATCCAGCTATCTCACATATTGAAAGCTTTGTTATTGGCAGAAATGAAATTAAAAACGCTTCCAAATGGGAAACTCAAATTTTCATTCCTTTAGCACCAAAAATAGCACCTGCTCCAAAAATAGTAATTCCTCCAACTGAAACTTACGAAGAAAGAGAAGAAGAGTCTACAGTAGAACCATTAACTCCAGTTACATCTCAACCTTTAAAAATAACAAAACCTATCATTAAAAAAATAGAGCCTAAGAAGATTCAGGGAGTTGAGAAAAAAGAAGAGCATTCAGAATTTTAATTAACAACCCGAAGAAAAACTAAACTATTTAATTTTTAATCACACCAGAATCTATTCCTATTTTGCTCGAAGAAAAAGAATTTATAGAACGATTATTGAACCCTAAAACGCAAAATGAATCGTTTCAAAAACTCTTGTTAGATTATCAAAAACCTTTGTACAATCACATACGCAATATTGTATTAAACCACGATGATGCTGATGATGTTTTACAAAACACATTTATTAAGGTTTTTCAACACTTAAAAAACTTTAAAGGCGAAAGCAAACTATTTTCATGGATGTATCGAATTGCTACCAATGAAGCGCTTACTTTTTTGAATCAAAAAGCAAAAAAAAGCGGTATTTCTTCTGAAGCTTTACAAAACAAAACCATTGACAATCTTAAATCCGATAGTTATTTTGACGGGGATGAGCTTCAAATTAAATTACAAAAAGCAATAACCACTCTTCCTGAGAAACAACAATTGGTTTTCAAAATGAAATATTTCGAAGAGTTAAAATACGAAGATATATCCGAAATACTAGGAACATCGGTAGGTGCATTAAAAGCATCTTACCATCATGCCGTAAAAAAAATAGAAGCATTCATTACCAATAATTAAACCTTTAGCTACTAATCTAGTCTAATCTATACCATGAAAGAATTTAAATTAGATACAGCCCCTAAAATAAGTACTGGATTTAAAACTCCGGAGCACTATTTTGATACCTTATCCGAAAAAGTGATAGTACAATTACCTGAAAAGGAGTCCAAAGTAATCTCTATTTTCCGAAATAAAAAGCACATTATCTTAATGGTTGCCGCTATATTCGTATTGGCACTACTTGTCCCTGTGCTTTTTTCAAATCTAACAAAGTCAAATGAACTAGATGATAGTACTATAGAAAATTACTTAAGCTATCAGTCAAATGTGACTCAATACGACATTATCAATCTTTTAGACACTGAGGATATTGATCATCTAAAATCAACAGTGAATGTTGATTTGAATGAAATGGAAATGGATTTAATATTAGACGAAAATTAAAAACAGAAAAATGATTTTAAAAAAAATATTCCTACTCTTTTTAACAATTTCATTTTGTTCTTATGCACAGGATGGTTTAAAAGAAAAAAAAGACCAAATCAAAGCCTTAAAGGTGAAATTCTTTACTTCAGAACTTGAATTATCAGCATCTGAATCAGAAAAATTTTGGCCTATCTACAATGCTTATGACGACAAACAATTCGAAATAAGACATCAAAAAGTGAAGACTTACAGATACCAAATGCGTGATAACATTTTAAGCAAAATGAGCGAAAGAGAAGCTAGTGCATTACTATCACAAATAGAAAGTACTGACGAAGAACTTTACCAACTCAAAAAAAGTTTAATTATAGATTTAAAAAGCATTCTACCAAAAGTAAAAATCATTAAACTCAAAAAGGCAGAAGAAGATTTCAACAGAAAACTACTGCAACAATACAAAGACAAACAAGACAGAAAATAGTTAGCACATAAAAAGTTAGACACGAATATCACTAATTACCACAAATTAAAAAACTTAAAAGAATTACACTAATTACATCTTCCTAAAGAAGGTTAGTGAAATTTAAATAGAATTATTTTCGTGTAAATTGGTGTAATTCGTGTCTTTTTTTTAGAACGAACACTATTTTATACCAAAGCCGATACAAAATCCATTCGTACTGAACCATCTTCATCAATATGCGTTAGGTTTACTTCCTGTAGCGTGTTCGCTAACTCTGGATTCCAAGGTGTTTTTACTTTTACATAATTCTCCGTAAATCCGTGAATGTACCCTTCTTTATTTTCAGATTCAAACAAGACTGTTCTATTTGTTCCAATCTGACTTTCATAAAAAGCACGACGTTTTTTAACCGATAGTCCACGAAGCATTTTACTGCGTTTCGCGCGTACATTAGCAGGAACCACGCCTTCCATTTCCGCGGCTTCCGTGTTATCTCTTTCTGAATAGGTAAATACGTGTAAATACGAAATATCCATTTCATTCAAGAAATGATAGGTTTCTAAGAAATGCTCATCGGTCTCACCAGGAAAACCTACGATTACATCCACACCAATACAAGCATGCGGCATCACTTCACGTATTTTGTTTACACGTTCCGTATAGACTTCACGCTGATAACGACGTTTCATTAATTTCAAAATAGCATTGCTTCCTGACTGCAACGGCACATGAAAATGCGGTACAAAAGTTCTGCTCTTCGAAACAAATTCAATCGTTTCGTTTTTCAATAAATTCGGTTCAATGGACGAAATTCGCAAACGCTCAATTCCTTCTACCTCATCCAAGGCTTGTACTAAATCCAAGAAGGTATGTTCGTGTTTTTTGTTTCCAAATTCCCCTTTACCGTAATCCCCAATATTCACTCCTGTTAGCACAATTTCCTTGATGCCCTGTTTCGAAATTTCATAAGCGTTTTGCAATACATTTTCAAGTGCATCACTACGCGAAATCCCTCTCGCTAACGGTATCGTACAATAGGTACATTTATAATCACAACCATCTTGCACCTTTAGGAACGCACGGGTACGGTCACCTATGGAATAACTGCCCACATAGAAATCGGCTTCAGCAATTTCACAAGAATGCACCTCGCCCATGTCATTTTTGGACAAGTCATTGATATAATCAGCTAGTTTGAATTTCTCCGTCGCACCTAGCACCAAATCCACCCCATCGACATTTGCCAATTCTTCAGGTTTCAATTGTGCATAACAGCCCACAGCAGCCACAAAAGCTTTGTTGTTCAACTTCATGGCCTTACGTACCACTTGTTTGAACTGCTTGTCGGCATTTTCAGTAACGGAACAGGTATTGATTACGTACATATCGGCGACTTCCTCAAAATCAACGCGGTCAAAACCTTCGTCTTGTAAATTACGAGCAATAGTCGATGTCTCCGAAAAATTTAGTTTACAGCCCAAAGTATAAAAGGCCACTTTTTTTCTTTTCTCCATAAGTAGTCTCCATTTAATGAAATCGTTGTCAAAAAAATGAAGTGCGCAAATTTACAAACAAATACAATAGCATGGAAATGAAACTGAATTTTATTAAAATCAAAATTTGGGCATGAGAATACTACTGTAGGGACAGCTCGCAAGCTGTCCCTACAACGCAATATACATTTAAATCTAATTCAATATAAAACGACGTACCACCTCAGCGACACCATGATCGTTGTTTGAAGCCACAATCACATTGGCACGGTCACGCAAATCAGGATCTACGTTATCCACCCATACACCAAGTCCTGCATATTCCACCATCGTTAAATCGTTTCCAGCATTCCCCACTGCAATCACTTCGGCTTGTTTGATGTTTAGTTTTTCGGCTAAGAAATGAACGCTGGCCGCTTTATCTATTCCGTTTTGGGCCACTTCAAGGAAAAAAGGTTTTGACATACATACACTCAAATGAGGCATGGCCGCTTTCAACTTTCCTTCAACTGTTTTTAAATAGGTTGGTTCTTCTAGTAAAATACATTTTATTGCTGGCTTGTAAATTGCTTCTTTAAAATTAGGGACAACATTGTGATGCATTCCTGTAATATTTAATTCCACATCAATATACTCAGAATGTGTTTCACTTACTAAAGATCCATCAAGATAGGTGATAATATGTGTTTTATTTTCCAAACTATAATCGTACAACTCGTGAATTTGCTCTTGCGTTAATGTTTGTTCAAAAATCACTTCATTGTTTTTCAAATCAGTGATGACTGCACCGTTATACGAAATAATATAAGAATCTTCAAGATTCAATTCTTTTGCATATTCAACCATTGCAGGCGTAGGACGTCCAGAAGCTAAAACAATCTGAACACCTGCCTCTTTGGCCAAAGCCAACATATTTTTATTTTCTTCCGAAATTGTATGGTCATCCATCAACAAGGTGTCATCCATGTCTAAGACCAGCATTTTGTATTTCATATAAAGATATTTTATTAACACAGATTTCTCCGATTTACACAGAGAAATACAGTTCAAAAATATCTGTGCCAATCTGTGAAATCTGTGTTTTTATTTATCAAATTCTACAAATTCATTTTGAATTCCTCAATAATCGGATAAATTTTTCCGTATAAGGTTTCTTGAACAAACAATTCGACTGCTTGACCATAACTACCAAAACCTGCCAGACGTGCTGATTGGATATTAACTTTCATCACCACATCAACTCCTGCAGCTTCAATTTTCTCTTTTAAAGCAAGAGCTAAAACTTCACTCCCAGAAAACACTTTCATTAATCCCATTATATTTTGTTTTTTTTGTTTAACGTTTAAAGTTTTCAATCAACAGACTTCAACAACATTTAAAGTACTATTGATTAAACATTTTCATCTTCACCCTCTTCTTCCTCGTCCTCATCTTCATATTCTTCAAAATCAAATTCAAAAGGTTCGATTAGCATTTTATCGGCCAAAGATTCGATACGTTCAGTCATTTCAGATGCAAAAATGATACGTTGTGTTTTAACGATACTATTCGAGATACGCATAATTTTTGTTTCGTGACGCAAACGCAACATTGGGTCGGCATCATCAACGATAAACATTTTTAAGCGATTGACATTGTACCCTGCTGTTGACAACATATTGCTTAACTTATTGGGTGTCCCAACAAGCACATCAATTCCTCCCGAAATATAGTTTTTATCATAATCCATATCGCCTTTGTCGTGAACGCCAAAAACAGTCAAATCCGTATGTCTTCCATATTTTTCAAACATTTCTAACATTTCAAGAACCTTATCTTTGTCCTGAACGACAATCAGTGCACGTGGCGATTGCTCTCCTTCTTTGACTAATTGCTGAATCACATTGATAACAATAGTTGTTGTTTTTCCGCTTCCTGCTGGAGCAAGGATTAAACAATCAGCACCACTTTTGATGGTCGAAAAAGTTTCTTTTTGCAATTCATTGGCTTCTACTAAACCATTTTCGATTAAAGACTCTTTAAGACCTTCGTTTATTTTTTTTAATTTCATTTCTATTGTTTTTATACTAAGATTCACAAAGAATTACTTAGCCCTTTTTAACACGAATTCCACGAATTTACACGAACATCAAAACTATTAAATTCCACGAATTTGCCTTAGGCAAATATATTTAGTGAAATTAATTTTTTAAACATTTACAATTTGTGCTAATCTGTGTAATTTGTGTTTATCCTTTTTTCGTTTGAATTAACTTTGTTCTATTTTGAATCTTTTGTCCAAAATATTTATTTACTAGCAAACAGCTTCACATCCGTTTCGGAAATTTCGCTTCCGCCAAGGATAATCAAACGTTCGACTACGTTTCGTAATTCTCGTATGTTTCCTGTCCAATCGTATTCTTGCAATAATTTGATAGCTTTGTCTGAAAATTTCTTCACAGCCGTCCCTTGTTCTGATGCAATTTTATTGGCAAAATGAGTCACCAAAAGCGGAATATCATCACGACGTTCATTCAACGAAGGCACTTTGATTAAAATCACCGCTAGACGATGGTACAAATCCTCACGAAAACGCCCTTCGGCAATTTCAGTTTTCAAATCTTTATTGGTAGCTGCTACCACACGCACATCAACTTTGATATCTTTGTCCGCACCTACTCTTGTGATAATATTTTCTTGTAATGCTCGCAATACTTTGGCTTGAGCCGAAAGACTCATGTCGCCAATTTCATCCAAGAATATCGTTCCCTTATCAGCTGCTTCAAACTTCCCTGCACGGTCTTTAACAGCCGAGGTAAAAGCTCCTTTAACGTGACCAAACAACTCACTTTCAATCAACTCTGATGGAATAGCAGCACAATTCACTTCAATTAAAGGAAAAGCAGCACGCTCGCTTTTCTCGTGTAATTGATGTGCTACGAGTTCTTTTCCTGTTCCGTTAGCACCTGTGATAAGTACACGAGCTTCTGTAGGCGCAACTTTATCAATCATCAATTTGATGTGATCAATAGCTTCACTTTCACCTATTATTTGGTAGTTTTTGGAAACTTTTTTCTTTAAAATTTTATTCTCAACTACCAATTGTTTACGGTCTAAAGCGTTGCGAACAGTATTTAACAAACGGTTTAAATCTGGTGGTTTTGAGATATAATCAAAAGCACCTAAACGCATGGTATTTATAGCCGTTTCCATATCGCCATGACCAGAAATCATGACCATTGGAATTTCGGGTTTTATTTTTTTCACTTCTTCTAGGACTTCGACACCGTCCATTTTCGGCATTTTGATGTCGCAGAGCACTAGGTCGTAATCGTTGTTTTTTATTTTTTCTAAACCAACAGTTCCATCTTCAGCTTCTTCTACTTCATAGGTATTGTTTTCCTCGCAAAGTATTTTGGATAGTACTCTTCGGATGGCGGCTTCGTCTTCTATTATTAGTATTTTAGGCATGCTTTTTTGTTTAATCTGTTTAATGGTTTAACTGGTGATTCGCTTAATTGGTTAATTGTTATCTCAACTTACTGAATAACCTAGTCCTTACTTTTTAGCCCTGATTACTTCACTATTCTTTTATTTCTCTGGTGTTCAGTGAACTTCGTTTAAGCCGGTATCCTCGCAGCGATAGCGGAAAGAGAAAGGCGAAAGCAGGAACAATGTTAACTGACAAAAACCAAGCCATTCGCTCCTTCTTCTTGATTAATTGGTTAACTGTTTATTCGATTAAGCGATTAAACAATTAAACGCTTAATCATTAATATTTCAACCATCGGTACAATTCTTTCCAACTTGGTTTTTTGCCGTACATTAGGATTCCTACTCTATATATTTTGGCAGCAAACCAAACGACTCCAAAAAAGGTTCCGAAAAGCAAGGTTACCGAAATCGCGATTTGCCACAAAGGTACGCCAAAAGGAATTCGCATGAGCATTACGATAGGCGATGTGAGTGGAATCATCGAGCAAACAACAGCAATGGTACCATGCGGGTCGTTCATAACGCTAAAAAAACCAATGTAAACACTCAGTACCAACGGCATGATGATAGGCAAAAGGAATTGTTGTGAGTCGGTTTGATTGTCGACTGCGGCTCCAATGGCGGCATAAAATGAACTATACAAAAAATAACCTCCAATAAAATACACAACAAACCCTAAGAGGATTGAAGCTATAGGAAGGTTCCACAATTCCTTGATGTATAATTGGGCTGTTTGTGCAATATTGGGCGGAATTTGAGATACGGGCAAGCCAGAAACCGATCCTGTTGAAACACCAAAAACCATCGATGCGGTTGTCATTAACAACAAACCGATTATCGCCCAAATGGTAAATTGTAAAATCCCTGCCAATGAGGTTCCAATGATTTTCCCAATCATCAATTGAAAAGGCTTGACAGAGGAAATAATGATTTCAATGATACGGTTTGTTTTCTCTTCGATAACGGAACGCATAACCATATTTCCGTAAATGATAATGAACATCATCACGAGATAACCAAAAGCACCTCCAATGAAAATCTTAATTTCGTTTAGTCCTTTCAGGGTTTCTTCACCTGAAGTTTTAACTAAGTTTAGATTGATGTGCGATTGTGCTTTTTGAATCGCAAGCGTATCTAAATGGGCGTTTTCAAGATTGATTTTGGTGATTTTAGCATCAATAACAGCTTGTACATTTTCGATAAACGAAATACTAGGACTACCATTAGATATGTATTCAATTTTCGATTCTAATTCGGAAACATTCTGTGTATTTGGGATAATCAATACACCTTCGTATTGCTGATTCGTAATGCTATCTTTAAGAAACTGAATTTCTATAGGAGATAAATCGATGTATTTGAATTCGTTTTCAGGATTGTTTTGTGCCACAAATTCATTGACAAACAAACCTGAAGCATCATGAATAGCCACACGCTTGGTATCAGACTTCATCGAACTCAAATAACTAATCAATATCGTGATGGCAACAAACAACAACGGACTCAAAAAAGTCATCACAATGAAGGACTTATTGCGCACCTTAGCTATAAATTCTCTTTTTATGATTAATGATATAATACTCATGCTTCGCAAATTTCAAAATTTAAAATCCCAAAACCCCAATACATTGGAATTTGGGATTTCTTTATTGTTTTTATTTTTTAGTTACAGTTTGGATAAAAATATCATTCACTGACGGGATTTTCTCTACAAAGTGCATCACTTGTCCTTTTTGAACCAAAACATTCAAAAGTTCGTTAGGTGTAGCATTGCCAATATGAATCTCTAATTTCAATTCGTTTCCTAATGATTTAAAGTTAGCTGGACCTACAGTAAACTTTTGGGTAATCGCATACATCAATCCTTCGACATCATCGGATAAAATTCCAACTTCGTAACTATTAGTTTTGAATTGGCGTTTGACGTCAATCAATTTACCTTCAATCAATTTATTCGATTTATGAATCAAAGCGATATCATCACATAATTCCTCCACGCTTTCCATACGGTGCGTAGAGAAAATAATCGTTGCGCCTTGTTCTTTGAGCGCTAATATTTCGTCCTTGATGACATTTGCATTTACAGGGTCAAAACCAGAAAAAGGTTCGTCAAAAATCAGCAACTTAGGTTGATGTAGCACACAAACCACAAACTGGATTTTTTGCGCCATTCCTTTGGATAATTCTTGAATTTTCTTGTTCCACCATCCCTGAATTCCCAAACGATCAAACCAATAATCTAGTTGTTTTTTGGCTTCTGCTTTTGTCAACCCTTTCATTTGTGCCAAATATAAGCATTGCTCCCCCACTTTCATGCTTTGGTACAAACCTCGCTCTTCGGGTAAATAACCAATATGTTGTACGTGTTTGGGTTGTAATTTTTCGCCGTCTAGGATAATTTGACCGCTATCTGGTAATGTGATTTGGTTGATGATTCGAATTAAGGATGTTTTCCCTGCTCCATTAGGACCTAAAAGACCGTAAATACTCCCCTTAGGAACTGATAATGAAACTTCGTTAAGTGCTACATAATCACCGTATTGCTTTACGACATTATTGACTTCAAGTAAATAACTCATTCTGTATTTTGAATTTATGTAAAAGTAAATAATTCGGGTGGAAATCCTTTGATTTGTTTATAAAAAAACAGAACGAAGAAATAACCGCAGATTCGCAAATTATTTTTTTTTAAATATATATTTTATCTTTTTGAGCTAAATAATTTGCCCTAATTCCTCTTAAAGCGGTTTATCTACAATCAAAATTGTTAATGAAATTACGACCTTAACGATAGCGAACAGATAAAACAATCTCCGATAAAAAACCATTTGCAACTAAGCATAAAAAAACCCATTCCTATTTTAACAAGAATGGGTTCATATGAATTGTAATTTTAAATGATTGTTTTAATCACTTAAGAAAACATATCTTTTACTTTTTCAAAAAATGATTTATCTGATTTCTCAGGACTTGGGATAAAATTATCATCCGTTAAGTTTTTTTCGAAAAATTGTTTTTGCTCTTTGTTCAGGGTTTTTGGTGTCCAAACATTTACATGAACTAGTAAATCTCCGTTACCATATCCGTTGATACTTGGAATTCCTTTTCCTTTCAAACGAAGAATTTTCCCTGACTGGATTCCTTCTTCAAGTTTGATTCTCACTTTACCGTTTACGGCTTCGATATCTTTAGAAACTCCTAAGATAGCTTCTGGAAAACTCACATATAAATCATAGTGTAAATTTTCACCTTCACGTTTTAAATATTCGTGCTCTAATTCTTCGATAGCTACAATCAAATCACCTGGCACGCTGTTTCCTGGCGCATCATTTCCTTTTCCAGAAACTTTCAACTGCATTCCGTCAACAACTCCAGCTGGGATTTTGATTGAAACGGTCTCATCCTCTAGAATCATTCCTTGAGCATCAGCTTCAGAAGGCTTTCTATCTAGAATTTGACCAGAACCACCACAAGCAGGACAAGTTGTCGCCGATTGCATACGGCCCAAAATCGTATTAGTTACACGCATTACCTGTCCTTGACCATTACAAGTAGAACAAGTTTTATAACTTACTCCTGGCGCTTGAACCTTACGTTTTACTTTTACTTTTTTCTCTACTCCATTAGCAATTTCTTCTAATGTCAGTTTTACTTTGATACGAAGATTACTTCCTTTGGCTCTGCGAGGACCTCCGCCTCCGCCACCAAATCCGCCGAAACCACCACCGAAGATATCTCCAAACTGACTGAAGATATCGTCCATGTTCATTCCGCCATGACCACCGCCAAAACCACCTGAACCATCAAAGGCTTGGTGTCCATATTGATCGTATTTTTGTCTTTTGGCAGGATCTCCTAAGATTTCATAGGCTTCCGCTGCTTCCTTAAACTTTTCTTCTGCCGTTTTGTCTCCAGGATTCTTGTCAGGATGAAACTCAATGGCTTTTTTTCTGTAGGCTTTCTTAATCGCTGCAGCATCTGCACCTTTAGAAACACCTAATATTTCGTAAAAATCTTTTTTCATTGTATTTTATTTTGTTGAAAATGTCAGCAGTGCGTAAAAACGCTAAATTATTGCCCAATAACAACCTTAGGGAAACGAATAATCTTATCTCCCAATTTGTATCCTTTTTCAAGAACATCCACAATTTTACCTTTCAAGTCATCAGACGGTGCTGGTATTTGTGTAATTGCTTCAGCAAAATCAGCATTAAATGCATCACCTGCTTTTACCTCAACCACTTCTAAACCTTTTGAGTTTAATGTATTTTTCAGTTTTTCATGAATAAGCTCTACCCCTTTAGTTACTGCTTCATCCTCAGATTTAGCAATTTCGATAATCGCTCTATCAAAATCATCCAAAACAGGCAACAATGACATTAAGACA
The DNA here is from genome assembly GCF_034119845.1 of Flavobacterium sp. NG2. Lineage (NCBI taxonomy): Bacteria > Pseudomonadati > Bacteroidota > Flavobacteriia > Flavobacteriales > Flavobacteriaceae > Flavobacterium > Flavobacterium sp. NG2. The sequence goes on from NZ_CP139420.1 coordinate 4,142,685, forward strand.
TCTTGATTTGCTGTTTTAAACAATTCAATACGCTCTTTAGTAGTTCTTCTTTTGTAATTTTCAAATTCAGCAAATAATCTCAAAAATTTATCTTTTTCATTTGCCAAGTCTTGCGTTAATTGCTCTTCAACACTTAACTCTTCTGCAGGAGCTTGAACATCATTTGCATTGTTTTCCAATGTCGCATCATCAATTTTCTGATCGATTTCTGTATTTTCAGTAGTCATATTACCTTTATTTTTAAAAATATTTTTAAACATATTTTACACTTTCCTTTGGAGAGCAAAAGTACTGCCAAAACTGTCTAAATGTCAAATTGTCACTTCGTTTTTTGATAAACAACAAATTCACTGTTATTTTTTCATTATTAATTTAAATTTTAATACTTTTTTGTGAATTATATCAATTGTTTTATCTATGTTTGTTATCTATTCTTTTTAAAAAAGAATTTAAGGTTAATTCACATATTATTAATTCACCATACCTTATATCAAAAAAAAGCTTTGTTTATATAAACAAAGCTTTTTTTATGACCAAAAATTAAGGGAAATTCCAAATCTAGGAACTTATAAATCTATCTATATTTAAGGAGCAGTACGTTTAGTGCATTAAAGGAACATTGCTCCTGCTATCCGCTAAATATCTTGTATTCGCTTTCGCAATACAAGATGATACCGCTGCTATCAGGGCTAGAAATCACGAAAGAAATTCCAAAACCCATGACTTCCTCCTTCTAACTCCTTACTCTTCCAACAAACTTTTCTTCAAACCATCTAAATCAACTAAAACTTGCTCTCCAGTTGTTAGATTTTTAAGTGCAAACTGACCTGCTTTCATTTCCTCCTCACCTACAATAACTGCATAAGGAATATTTCGTTTGTCAGCGTGTTGAAATTGCTTCCCTACTTTTACATTATCAGGATACAATTCTACTTTTATTCCATAAGCTCGTAATTGCTTGATGGCATTCATCGCATAAAAAGCTTCTTTCTCACCATAATTAATAAACAAAGCTTTAGTAGACACCGTTACCGCTTGTGGAAATAAGCCCAACTCTTCAACGACCAAATAAATACGGTCTAGTCCAAAAGAAATCCCTACTCCACTCATGTTTTTCAACCCGAAGATACCAGTCAAATCGTCATAACGACCACCGCCACCTATAGATCCCATAGCAACACCTTTTGGTGCGGCTACTTCAAAAATAGCGCCTGTATAATAATTCAGTCCACGAGCCAAAGTCACATCCAAATCCAAGATTGCCGTTGACAATCCTAATTGCGAAACATTATCACAGATAAAACGCAATTCAGCTACTCCTTTTAATCCTTCTTCCGACTCAGCCAACAATTGGGATAATTTTTCTATTTTTTCAGAAATTGTTCCTGTGAAGTTAAACAAGGGTTGCACCTTTGTAATCGCTTCCTCAGAAATTCCCTTTTCTATCATTTCTTTCTTAACTCCGTCCTCTCCTATTTTATCGAGTTTATCCAAAGCCACAGTAAAATCTATCAATTTATCCGAAGCTCCAATTACCTCAGCGATACCTGATAAAATTTTACGGTTGTTGATTTTTACAGTTGCTCCCGCTAATCCTAAATCAGTAAAAACAGCATCGTATAATTGCACCAATTCCACCTCTTGCCATAAGGATTTAGAACCTACCACATCAGCATCACATTGAAAAAACTCTCTGAAACGCCCTTTTTGTGGACGATCCGCACGCCAAACGGGTTGGATTTGGTATCTCTTGAAAGGAAATTCGATTTCGTTTTGATGTTGTACTACGTATCGTGCAAACGGAACAGTTAAGTCATAACGCAAGGCTTTCTCTGAGATTTTTCCAGCAATCTGCTTAATGCTATCTCCCTCAAAAACATCTTTAAAAACTGTTCGTTCAATAGCTTTTGAAAAAATCAATGAATAATAAAACAATTTTTCATCATTTTCAACACATTTTTGAATATATTTAAAAATTCCATAATCTAGATATGCAGACATTCGCGCATACTCTACCCCGATTTTTTTAGAAATTACATCCGAAAACGAATTATCGAATAACTCGTTTAAAAAAAAAGCATCCCTAAAAATTTTTCTTGATTCTATATCAAAATTCTCTTCTGTAAATGATGTTATGTTTTTGAACTTTTTTTCAAACAATACTAAGAAAGAATGCTCCAAACATTTTTTTAAAATCTCTTTTTGATATTTTGTATTAATTTCCACATCTTTTAAAAAATCACCTGAGTTTAGTATTTTAAAAATCAAGCGATCTCCTTCTTCTCCATATTTCCCCATTAGGGTATCAGAGTTTTCAAAAGAAGGGGTCTCGATTGGTGCGAAACCAAATTTCTCGAAATTATTTTTTATGGTTTGGATAATGTATTGTCTTTTTGCCACCTCTGCTGGTGAGAAATCTCTTGTCCCTTTAGGAATACTGGGTTTTGATGCCATTGTAATTGTTTAAATATTTTGAGATTTTGGATGTAAATCAAAATCTTTGCAAATATCTTATTTTTAAAATAAAACTGTTTACTATTTTAAAATTTTAAACAGATAAGTTTTTTTACTATGCGTGTGTGGCTTTAAACCATATAAGAGATTTAAGAACATTTAAGCATTGCAGTAAAAATATTAAAAAATATAAGTCATATAAGTTTTTAAAGATTTTTTGAAAGGATGTGCCTAAGACAACTTGTATGTTTAGTTATTTTGGAACACAGATTTTAGAAATTAAAGAAATTTAAAGTCTCAGGCTTTAAGATTCGCTGAAAGGGATGAGTCCCTACTTAAATGTTCTTATTTTTCTTATATGGTTTGAAAAACGTATCAAACGTATCAAACGTATCAAACGTATCAAACGTATCAAACGTATCAAACGTATCAAACGTATCAAACGTAAAAAACTTATATGACTTATATGACTTATATGGTTAAAAAAAAAAAGCTCTTGTGTATTTAGCAGGAATTGCTCCAAAAAATGTACATTAGTGACAAATTAAAATGATGCTTCAGTTATTTAAAGAAAATATCCGAATTGCTATAGGCTCTATTCGAACGCAGCTGTTGCGTACGATTTTGACGGTGATTATTATCGCTATTGGAATCACGGCTTTGGTAGGGATTTTAACGGTGGTTTCGGCTTTGGAAAATACTATTTCGAGTGATTTTTCATCGATGGGAGCCAATACATTTTCGATTAAGCAATACGAAAATGACCTTAGAAGGCGTCAGGGCGAACCTAGAAAAATCATCAACCCCACAATTTCATACCCTGAAGCCTTGGCTTTTAAAAATAAATATCATTTTCCACTAACCGAAACCTCACTTTCTTTTAAGGCAACTTCTACAGCAGAAGTAAAATTTGAAACAAAAAAAACAGACCCTGAGATTTCAATACTAGGTGTTGATGATTATTTCTTAGTCAATTCGGGTTTAGAAACGAGTTCAGGGCGGAATTTTAGCAATTTTGACATCAAGAACAACACCTATTCTTGTATAGTAGGTTCTGATTTTGAAAAAGGACTACTAAAAGATGTAAATCCGATTGGCAAAACCATTTCGATTCGAGGTGCACGATTTAAAGTAATCGGTGTTTTAAAAGAAAAAGGAGCCACCTTTGGCAACAATCAAGATTTACGTGTTTTGATTCCGATTCAATTAGCGCGTTCCTTATTTACCGCTCCTAATATCAATTACACCATTAGCATTTTAACTCAAAAAAACGAAATGCTCAACGAAGCGATTGACCACGCCATTAGCAGTATGCGTAGCATTCGAAAATTAAGCCCCATGAAGGAAAATAATTTTGGAATCGTTCGTTCTGACGATTTAATAAATAAAATTCTAGGAATTACAAAGTATCTAGGATTAGCTTCTTGGTTAATAGGTGTGATTACCATTCTAGGTTCGTCTATAGCCTTAATGAATATTATGATTGTTTCGGTTACCGAACGCACACGAGAAATTGGTGTCCGAAAAGCGTTAGGCGCAAAAAAAACAACCGTTGCCACTCAGTTTTTTATTGAAACGATATTAATAGGACAAATTGGCGGACTAATTGGGATTATTCTAGGAATTGCAATTGGTTATGGAATTGCTTCGGCAATGAAATTTGAATTTGTAATTCCGTGGCTAGCCATTTTTGCCGCTTTTATGACAAGTTTTATTGTAGCAATTATTTCTGGATTGTATCCTGCAATTAAGGCTGCAACACTTGACCCGATTGAGGCATTGCGTTATGAATAGCTTAAACACAAAGAACACCAAGGAAGCACTAAGCGCACTAAGATTATTTAGGCACATTCATAATAACACAAAAAGTTGTTTTTCAGTAAAATAGATGTTATTTTAGAAGAAACAAACCCCGAAATTGCTCAAAACGAGTCAAAAACGGGGTTTTCTTTTAAAGTGTGATGGCAAAAATAGTACGTTTAAGCGAATTTCAATACAAATTTTCAATTTTTACTATCAATGAAAATTTTGATAGTTTTTACGCCCAATTTTTAAAAACGGATTTGGGTAAAATATACCTTTCAATGCCTTTTTCTGAGCTTAGTCAAGCCTTCAAATTGAAAGATTCTAACAAAGGGACTCATTGTTATTTTAGTCCCAAGGGTAAGATTGCCCTGATGATGTTAAAAAATTACTACGGTTGCTCAGATAAAAAACTTATCGAACTTTTGAACGGTAATATTTTTATGCAGTTTTTTTGCGACATTTTAATCCCTATAGACAAACCCCTGACTAATTTTAAAATCGTGAGCCAAATCAGAATGGAACTCTCCAAAGGCTTAAATATTCGAAAGAGTCAAGAAATATTAGCTAAAAACTGGATTCCATATATGAGTGATTTGGATAAAATTTTTACAGATGCTACTTGTTACGAAAGTGAAGTACGTTTTCCTACTAATCAAAAACTACTATGGGAATGCGTACAATGGAATTACAAACAAATGGAAGCCTTATGCGGCATGTTAAAAATCAAGTTACCAAGAACCAAGTATTTGGATTGGTGTAGACGCTATAATGAATATTCTAAAAAAAGAAAAAAGCAATCAAAACACCGTACAAAAGTAACCAGAGGACTGTTGAAATTATTGTACAAACTTAACGCTGAACTCAATAAAATTGAGAATCAAAATTCTTTTGAAGCTACTAAAAAATACAAAAACCAACGTTCTCTAATCGCTAAGGTGTATCAACAACAGTCTCAAATTTTTAAAACAGGCAAAAGTGTTCCAGATAGAATAATAAGTATTAGTAAAAGCTATATTAGACCTATTGTAAGAGGTAAGGAAGTAAAACAAGTTGAATTTGGAGCCAAAGTCAACAAAATCCAAATTGATGGAATTAATTTTATAGAACATATTCAGTACAGAGCTTTCAATGAAGGTACACGTCTTCAAAGCACGGTTTTTTGCGCTCAAAACTTAACCAAAACTAAAGTAAAAATGCTTGGTGCTGATGCAATTTATGCCACCAATAAAAATCGAACATTCACCACTTCAAACAACATCCAAACCGATTTTGTGCGAAAAGGAAAAGCTGGCAAAAATGAAGAACAGCGTAAAATCTTAGCTAAAGAAATCAAAAAAGAACGCTCCACTCGATTAGAAGGAAGTTTTGGAAAAGAGAAAGAACATTACAATCTAAAAAAGATAAAAGCCAAAACCCAAAAAAGTGAAATGCTTTGGATCTTCTTCGGAATACATACAGGAAATGCCCTGGAAATAGGAAGAAGAATTCTCAAGCAGCAACAAATTTTAGCAGCCTAAAAAAACAAAAAACACCTCCGTGGAGAACGTGCATCTAGTCAATACCTAAAAAAGACTTTTTTGACACATCAGAGTCCGTGAAAAATAAAAATGACCAATTTTGAAACTGAACATGCCCCAAAAAGTTAGACACTATTTGGGGCATTTTTTATGGAAAGAAAAGTTAAATATGATTATGCATTTAAATTAGAATGTGTAGAATTAGTTTTAAAGAAACATTACTCAATGTATCATGTTTCAAGATTAAAAGGTATTAACAGATCCAATATTCGTAAGTGGGTCAGTTTTTATAAGGCTTATGGTGAAATTGGTTTATTACCGCGAATAAATCAAAGTTATTCCGCTGAATTTAAGTTAAAAGTACTCAAAACCATAGAAAAAGACTCTCTTTCATTGATGGCAACTGGTATAAGATTTAATATCCCAGATATTGCCATAATTTTAAAATGGAAAAAAGATTATGCTAACTTTGGCCTTAAAGGATTAGAGACAAAACAAAGAGGCAGACCAATTTCTATGAGCAATAATCGTAAAAAAAGCAAATCAAACAAACCCTTAACAAGGGAAGAAGAACTATTAAAAGAAAACGAAAGACTTCGTTGTGAGAATGAATTGCTAAAAAAGTTACAAGCCTTAATTCAAGCCAGGAAAAATTCCAAGCCATAGTAGATTTAAGGCATAAATTTGATTTAGAGTTACTTCTAGATCTAACAAATATGGCGCGCAGTAGTTTTTATTATCATCAAAAACAGAGCAGATTACCTGATAAATATAAAGAAACTAAAGAGTTAATTAAAGTCATTTATAAACGACATAAAGGGCGTTATGGCTACAGACGAATAACTGATGAACTTCAAAGTAAAGGAGTCGTTATCAATCATAAAACCGTTTTAAAATTGATGAAACTATTAGGACTAAAGAGTATTGTTAGAGTAAAAAAATACAAATCTTATAAAGGGGAAAATGGTAAAATAGCTCCAAACTTATTGCAAAGAAATTTTAAATCAGAAGCTCCAAATCAAAAGTGGGCAACCGATATAACAGAATTTAATGTCTCTGGAAATAAGTTGTATTTATCACCTATAATTGACTTGTTTAACCAAGAAATAATCAGCTATGAACTTACTGAACGACCAGTTTTTAACCAAGTAGTTATGATGCTAAAAAAAGCATTTAAGAAAATACCAAATAATACAAATTTACTACTCCATTCTGACCAAGGTTGGCAATATCAAATGAGGCAGTATCAATATTTATTAAAGAAAAAAGGTATTGTGCAAAGTATGTCACGAAAAGGAAATTGTTTAGATAATGCTATTATTGAAAATTTCTTTGGAACACTAAAGTCTGAAATGTTTTATACGCAAAAATTCAAATCAATAGAACAATTAAAAAAGGAAATCGATAAATATATAATCTATTACAACAACGAGAGAATTAAATCAAATTTAAACAAAATGAGTCCGATAAAATATCGAACTCATTATTATCAAAATTAAATATAAATTTGTCTAAACTTTTGGGTGCAGTCTAAACTGAAATTTGGTCATTTTTTTTATTTCTTGGAAAAAATAGGATTACTTCTGAATGTGCCTATTTATTCTTAGAACCTTTGAGACTTAGTATCTCTGAAGCTTAGTTACTTTTCTCCAAAAATCATTCTATCGTTTCCGTAAATATCTTTTCGCAGCTCGATGTTTATATAACCTAATTCTTCCAACAAACCTACCATTTCTTTCCCAAGATACTGATTAATTTCAAAATACAATTGCCCATTTGGCGTCAAGTGTTGCTGAGCTAATTCGGCAATTTTTCTATAAAAAACCAAAGCATTATCATCAGCGACAAAAAGCGCTAAATGTGGTTCGTACTCCAAGACATTGTTCTTTATTTCTTGTTTTTCCAAATCACGTACATATGGCGGATTTGAAACTATAATATCAAATTGTTGAAACAAATCTTCGGTTTCAAGAATACTTTGCTCAATAAACTGAACCTTTACGTCGTTTGCTAGTGCATTTTTTTGGGCTGTAGCCAAAGCTCCTTTCGAAACATCAATAGCAGAAACTTGAGCATTAGGAAGGTTTTTAGCTAATGCAATAGCAATACAACCCGAACCTGTACCAATATCAAGAATTTTCAACGACTTCTCAGCTTTTGCATTTTCTTGAATGATCCAATCTACTAACTCCTCGGTTTCGGAACGTGGAATTAACACATTTTCATTAACTTCAAATTCTAAACCATAAAAACTTGTTGAGCCTAAAAGGTATTGAACAGGAATTTCCTTTTTTAATTGTGCCAACAAATCATTCCAAACTTTTAATTCTTCTTCCAAAAACTCCAAATTCGGATTCAATGCTAAATCGATAGCTCGTAAGTGATGTTTATTTTCTAATATCAAATAGAAAAAACTCTCAGCTTCATCAACTCCATAAAGAGCTGTTAGTTCTTGAACAAAAAAAGTACGGTATTGCCTGCTATTCATTTGAAAATGGTAAACTCAAGAACCCTTGAAATTGAATTGCAAAAGTAAGGATTGTTTTGAAGAAACTTAGACTAACAAGCTTGATAAGTTTTTAAAACACATAGAAACATAGGATCTTCTTTGTGCATAAGTCGCTTTGCTTTACATAGAAAATCATAGCTTAACCTGCTAAAACAATACATCCACTACAAAGAATTATCTAATTAGGAGTGGAAAGTAATTAAATATATCACTGTAAAACAGAATATTTACTATGATTGGCTATGCAAAGTAAAGCGCCTTTTTAATACAACAAAAAACTATGTTTCTATGTGTTTAAAAAAGGCTAGACAAGATTAATTCCACCTACCCTATTTTTACATTTTTATTTTTAAATCCAAGTCCTAAAGTATTACTTTTGCGAAGTGAACTCCAATGAAAAATACATCCAGCGCTGTATTGACCTAGCCAAAAACGGCTTAGGCACGACTTACCCCAACCCGATGGTAGGAAGCGTGATTGTATATGACGGAAAAATCATTGGCGAAAGTTGGCATAAGAAAGCAGGAGAAGGTCATGCCGAAGTCAACGCTGTTAATTCAGTAAAAGACAAATCACTACTTTCTAAAGCAACCATTTATGTTAGTTTAGAACCTTGTAGCCATTTTGGAAAAACACCTCCTTGTTGCGATTTAATCATTCAAAACAAAATCCCCAATGTTGTTATAGGCACTGTAGACCCTAATAACAAAGTGGCAGGAAGAGGCATTCAACGATTAATTGATGCTGGAATTAATGTCAAAGTAGGTTTCCTTGAAGCCGAATGCAATGAACTCAACAAGCGCTTTTTTACATTTCATCAAAAGAAGCGACCTTATATTATATTAAAGTGGGCGGAAAGCCAAGATGGTTTTATTGCACCGATCCTTCGACAAGCTCAGGATGACATAAAAGAAAAGAAACCCGTTTGGATTACATCAAAATATTCTAGGCAATTGGTTCATAAATGGAGGAGTGAAGAACAAGCGATTTTAGTAGGAACGCAAACCGTCATTGATGACAACCCAAAACTAGATGTTAGAGATTGGACCGGTAACAATCCTGTTAGAATTGTTCTAGACAGAAAAAATCGCATCCCAAAAAACAGTACTATTTTTGACAACCAAGTTAAAACTATAATAATTTGCGAATCGATTAACGAAAAAAGCTCAGAAAATTGTATATTTGAGAGTATCGATTTTGAAAAAGAAATTTCGACCCAAATTATTGAGCTATTATACAAGTATGAAATTCAATCAGTTATCATTGAAGGAGGTAGACAAACTTTACAAACTTTCATAGACAACAACCTTTGGGACGAAGCATTAATTTTCATAGGAAAACCTTTTTTCAAACAAGGAATCCAAGCCCCTATAATCAACCATTCTTGTTTCGACAAACAACAAATCGGTCAAGACGAACTTAAAATTTATAAAAACCATGATTGAAGCCATCATATTTGATTTTGGTGATATATTCATCAACCTAGACAAACCCGCAACTTTTGAAGGATTAAAAAAATTAGGTCTTTCAGAATGGAATGACGATTTAGATTATTTAAATCATCAATTTGAAATGGGAAAAATCTCAAAAGATGATTTTTTATCAGGCATTCAAAAACATTGCCCCAATGCAACTACAGAAGAAATTCTTAAAACTTGGAATGCAATTTTGTTAGACTTCCCTCTTTATCGTTTAGAATTTTTACAAATGCTTACGCAAAAGTATCGTTTGTTCCTTCTAAGTAATACTGATGCAATCCATATTGAAAAATTCCAAAAAAAAACAGGCGAGACTTTTTACACTGATTTTTACCGTTGTTTTGAACATGTTTATTTTTCATACGAAATAGGAATGCGCAAACCCAATGTTGACATATACGAATATGTTCTAAACAACCATAGTCTTGTAGCTGAAAAAACCTTATTTGTTGATGACAAACAAGAAAACACTGATGCCGCTAAAACCATTGGATTAAACGTTTGGAATCTTCAAGTAGGAGAAGAAGATGTAGTAGAATTATTCGAAAAGATGATTATTAAATAGATTTTTGAACTCTACAGATACTTATAAAACGATCGCTTTCCCTAGCGAAGAAACCTTATTCAAAGAAAAAAACAGTAAATTCTTCGGATATGCATACCCTATTGCGTCCGAAGAAGAGGTCAAGCCTATTCTTGAAGACCTTCGAAAAATCCATCCAAACGCAAGACACATTTGTTATGCCTATCAAATTGGGCATGAAAAAATTAGCTATCGCGCTAATGACGATGGTGAACCCAATAACACCGCTGGCATCCCGATATACGGACAAATACAGTCTTTTGGACTTACCAATGTTTTAGTTGCCGTGGTACGATTTTTCGGAGGCACCAAACTTGGTGTTGGCGGTCTCATTTCTGCTTACAAAAATTCGGCTCAAATTACTCTAGACAGTTGTCAAATAATCGAAAAAACTATTGATGTTTATTATTCCATTTCATTTGACTACCAAAATATGAATAAAGCGATGCGAGTTATCAAAGAACAAAAACTCGAAATCGTGAATCAAGAAATGGAACTTAATCCTGAATCGGGACTACCCATTGGAAAAATAGAGCTCAAAACACGAAAAAAAAATGCCGAAAAAATATTCGACATTTTCAATTCTATGTATGAAATTCACATTAAAATTACGGAATAAACAACTTCTCCCTTAACTCATTTTTAAATCAACAACAGACGCTCTTTTACATAGTCTGGAGGAGCCATTGGACGACCTGTTTTCATGTTCACAAACACCAAAATTGAATTCGCAATTGTTAACAACTCCATTTTCTCATTATAGATCTCATAATCAAATTCAATCTTAACAGAAGTCTGCGCTTTAAATAGTGTTTTAACAGTAATTAAATCATCATAGCGCGCTGGTTTTTTATAATTTATATTTAGCGAAACAACAGGCAACATCACCCCATTTTCTTCCATCCACTTGTACGAAACCCCCATATTCCTTAGCCATTCCACTCTTCCCATTTCAAAATACTGTGCATAATTACCATGGTAAACAACCCCCATCTGATCTGTTTCTGAATATCTCACTCGGACTTTAAACTCGAATTCTTTCATATTTATTTTTTAAAAAATTAACCCTATTTTTTTGAAGTTTCAACAAGCGCTTACAACAATTTTTCTACAAATTCAACCCCCAAATATTTTTTTTTACAGAAATTTGTTCACATATTTGTTAACCCAAAAGAAAGACAAAAATAGGTTGCTTTTCCACGGAGCAATTAATACAAAATTAAAATAATTTATTATAGAATTT